>NZ_CP073343.1:1456963-2913926 GCF_024397855.1 Marinomonas rhizomae | reverse complement strand
TAACTTGCCCAGTCACACGAACGCGTTTTGATGCACTTGGGCCGTCTTTGGCTTTTTGTGCTGCAACGCGTTTCTTCTCGCGTTCGTCTAGGTAGTTTTTACCGGCAATCAACAAACCTAAGCCAATGAAGGCACCTGGTGGCAATACAGCAAACAAGACATTTGGGTAATTTTCAAAAACGACGATTTTCCAATGAATTGCCATGTCACCGAATAGAAGCTGCATATCGGAAAACAGTGTCCCTTGCCCAATTAGCTCACGCATTGCGCCCAAGGTGACAAGGATAAACATGAAGCCCAAGCCCATCATAAAACCATCTAGCGCTGAAGGTAGCACAGGGTTGCGGCTGGCAAAGGCGTCAGCACGTCCAAGAATCGCACAGTTAGTCACGATAAGTGGAATGAAAATCCCTAGAATTTGATAAAGCTCATAAGTGTAAGCCTGCATGATTAATTCGATACAGGTGGTAAACGACGCGATAATCATCACAAAAGCCGGTAGGCGCACGGCATCCGCAACGTAATTACGAATGATGGAAACCGCAATGTTGGAACCGACCAATACAACCAGAGTCGCTAAGCCAAGACCTAAGGCGTTAACGACGGTACTGGTTACCGCCAACATTGGGCATAAGCCAAGTAATTGAACTAGGGCAGGGTTGTTTTTCCAGATGCCGTTATAAATGATTTCAGCGTAATTGGCGCTTGGCTTGCTCTCTTCTTGAGTAGCGTCGCTTGCGGCTGTTTCTGCGCTCATTTTCATTAGTCTGTCCTAATACGCTAATAGCGTATCTTTGTGTTGATCAAAATAAATAAGAGTATTTTTTACGGCGCGAACCACAGCGCGAGGGGTGATGGTCGCACCGGTAAATTGGTCAAAGTCGCCACCGTCTTTTTTCACGCCCCAGCCTTTTAAGCTAGGATTGTCTAACGACTTGTTGGCAAAGCTTAAAATCCATTTGGATTTCTTGAGGTCTACTTTGTCGCCAAGTCCTGGTGTTTCTTTATGACTAATTACACGGCTACCTGTGACGACGCCGTTTTTATCAATGGCAACGAGCATATCTAAATTGCCATTATAGCCGCGTGGTGCAATGGTTTCGAAGATGATGCCAGAGACTTCGCCATTTTTACGAGCGATGTGAATTTTTATGCCTTCTTCGCTGCCAAGTAATGGATCAGCAGGTAGTGTCGCTGTGTCTTTGGTTAAGTCGTTATCATACAGATTGGCTGGCAGTATTTCGTTGAAGGCTGAAATTTGCGCATCCAAAATATTGTTCTTAATGGTGTTATCAGTCAGCTGGTGGGTAATGGCAATGAGGCCCGCTGTAAGTACCGCGAAGATGCCCAGACCAAGACTGTTACGACGAATAGAGGCTAATAATTCCATTAGTTATCTTCCCCAATTTTTAAGCCTGTCTTAGCTTTTTTATGGCCATAAGTTCTCGGTTGTGTGTAGTAGTCGATTAGCGGTGCGGCGAAGTTCATTAGCAAGACGCCAAATGCTACGCCGTCAGGGTAACCACCCCAAGAGCGAATAATGTAGATCAAGATGCCAATGCCTGCGCCATAAATCAGCTTGCCGCGATTACTGGTACAAGACGACACAGGATCAGTGGCAATAAAGAAGGCGCCAAACATGGCTGCGCCAGTGGTTAGGTGAAAGAAAGGCGTTGCTGTATTGCTTGGGTCAAATAGGTGAAAAACACCCGCCATGACCAGTAATGCACCCAACATTGCCGCTGGCGTGTGCCAGGTGATAATACGTAGCCAGATCAATCCAAGACCACCGACAAGATACGCTGCGTTTACCCAAAGCCAGCTGTTTAAACTTGGCCCTTGAAGAGCGGCAATACTGCTAAAGGCGGCTTGCGAATCTAATAGATCTTTATGTTTGAAGCCATCTAAAGGCGTCGCCATGGTGTAACTATCAATCACGGGTAAGTGATGGAAAATAGCCTGCAAGCTCTGCATGAAGGACAAAGTCTCACCAGCTGGAATCATGCTTTGTACGCCAAGCCATTGGCTCATTGGCACAGGGAAAGATACCAGCACAATGGCATAACCGACCATAGCAGGGTTAAACGGGTTGTTGCCCAAGCCACCATAAAGTTGCTTGGCAAAGATAATCGCAAACGCCACCGCTGTCACCGTTACCCACCAAGGCACAACGGGAGGCAAGGCAACGCCTAACAGCACCGCGGTTAATAGAGCGCTGTAATCTTTCAAGAAGAAACCGACAGCACGACGACGAATGGCTAAAATAGCCGCTTCACTTAATAATGCAGTGATGCAGGCGATCATTAGGTTGATTAGCGTGCCCCAGCCAAATAGCCAAGTCTGTACGACTATGCCAGGAATGGTCGCTAAAATGACCATCTGCATCACCCAAGAGGTGCGACGTCCTGCACGTTGTGTGTGGGGGGAGGTGATCCTCAATAATGCCATTTAACGATTCTCTTGCATGTTGGTTTGCGAATGAATAAGTTTTTCTAACAAGGTTTCGGCGCTCTGCAGACGTTTCTCAGTGGCGGCAATCTCTTGATTGATGCTGTCGGCGTCTTCAGGCGAGTTTTCTAAGCGCTTGTTGAGCTTGTTAATTTGCGCTTTGGCGAGCGCGACAGCGATTTTTTCTTTCTTGATTTGCGTTGCTAAATCCATTTCTGGTTCGACTTTAGCTTCGCTGTCAGCTGTCGAATCCGCAGCTTTCTCTGCTGGAGAGGAAACAGGAGCGGTCGTTGCTGCTGGTGCGCTTTCATTTGCTTCAAGCGCGGCTAGCTTTTGTTGTGCTTCAATGAGTTTTTTAGGCCATTCCGATGCTTCTATCTCGCTTTCGTCCTTGCCTTGGTCTTTTAGAAGCTGAATGTTTTTCTCGGCTTTCTTGATACCGGCCTTGGCGATAGCTAGGTCTATTTTGCGCTTCTTAGCGGCATCCGCATCGACGTTTGCTGAGGCAACTGGTGACGCTGGTGCACTGGCTTCTTTTGCGACGGAAGGTGCCGTTGTCTCTGCAGCTTGTTCTTTCTCAAGTGCAGCGAGTTTATCTTGTGCTTCTTTTAGTTTGCTCGGCCATTCCGACGCATTGATTTCAGCCTCGTCTTTACCTTGCTCTTTCAGAAGCTGAATATTTTTCTCGGCTTTTTTAACACCTGCCTTGGCAATGGCTAGGTCGATCTTGCGTTTTTTGACTGCGTCGGCATCAAGGTTGGCAGCGGGCTCTGTTTTTTCTGCAGCCGATTTGGGTGCTGCAGCTTCTGGATTAGCTAAGGCTTGTTCCAGTTCATCAGCTCGCTGCTGGGCTTCTTGCAATTGCTGGCGAATCGCTTCGATTTCAGGCGCGTTTATTTCTTCCGCCTTCTTCAAGGCTTTTTCGACTTTTTTCACTGCCGCTTTGGCAATGGCTGCATCGATTTTTAGCTTTTTCAATTCATCGCTAATCGCGGCTTTTGGTTCGGTTGCTGCCGCGTTTGCGCTTGGCTGAGTACTTCCATTTAGCTTACTGACTGTGTCTTGCGCGGCTTTTAGATCGGTTTCAAAAGCGCTGATCTTGTCTTTCAACTCTTGATCATCTGGTGTCTCTATAAGCTGCTTTTGCAGTTTCTTCAGCTTCACGCCAATCAAGGCTACATCAACTTTGGCTTTTTTCAGCTCGTCGCTAACAGTCGCTGGACTTGCTTTGGCGGTATTTGCCACTGGAGTGGCAGGCGCTGCGCTTGGAATTTGCGCAAGCTGTTCTTCCAGTGTTGCGATGGCTTTTTCTTGATCGGTGACTTGCAGTTGCAAGCTGTTGATCTCTTCTACGTGCTCGTTTTCTTGCGCTTCAAGCAACTGCTTTTGCAACTTCTTCAATTTGGATTTGCCAATGGCAATATCGACCTTGAGCTTTTTCGATTCGTCGTTGGTTGCAGGCGCAGCAGCGGCCGTTGGAGCAGCTTTCGCTGGCGCAGCTTTTTTCTTATCTGTCGCTTTGTCGGATGTCGCTTTTTGACGAGCAAGGCGTTTGGCTTCTTTCTCCGCGGCTTCTGCGTCTTGGCGAGCTTTACGAGCTTCAAAACGTTGCTTGGCTAAGTCTGATTTGACGTTGGCTTCGCGAGCTTCACGGATGCTGCTCTTGGAATGACGGTAATATTGCACCAGCGGAATGCTGCTTGGGCAAACATAAGAGCAAGCGCCACATTCGATGCAATCGAATAGGTTATGGTGTTCGGCTTTTTCAAACTCTTGGCTTTTACTGAACCACAGCAACTGCTGAGGCAACAAGCTAGCAGGGCAGGCTTGCTCGCACATGCCGCAACGGATACAGGCTTGCTCTGGTGCCGGCGCAGGCAGTTCTTTTTTGCTGGCGGCTAAAATGCAGTTACTGGTTTTTACAATCGGTACCGTGGCTGAATCTAAGGTGTAGCCCATCATTGGGCCGCCCATGATCAAACGGCTGAGTTTTTTCGGTTCAGAATCGGCGTATTCCAATAAATGCGCTACTGGCGTTCCGAACAGTACTTCGACGTTTTGCGGGTTTTTTAATGCATCGCCCGTTAAGGTGGTAAAACGTGAAATGAGTGGTTTACCAAGTGTAATCGCATCGTGAACTGCCACACAGGTGCCGACGTTTTGACATAAAACGCCAATGTCTGCTGGGTATTGCCCACTTGGGACTTCTTTGCCCGTTAATAGTTGGATTAATTGTTTTTCGCCACCAGAAGGGTATTTAGTTGGCACAACCGCAATTTGAATCTTGCTGTTGCGTTCAGTCAATACGGCTTTTAATGCCGCAATGGCGGTCGGTTTATTGTCTTCAATACCAATGACAATGTTATCTGCCTCAACAAGGTGTTGAAGTATCTCGATACCTAACACTAACTCTAAGGTTTTCTCACGAATCAACATATCATCAGCGGTGATGTAAGGTTCACATTCTGCCGCATTAATAATGAAATGCGTCAGTGGATTCTTGTGGGCACCTTGAAGTTTTACTTGCGTTGGAAAGCCAGCACCACCCATACCTATGATGCCCATTTCAGACAAATACGCCAGAACGTCTGTTTTACTGATATCTTGCCAATTGCTTAGTGGCTCAAGGTTTGCCCATGTATCCTCGCCATCAGGTGTGAGGATAATACAAAGGTCGCTTAAACCAGATGGATGGGCAATTAGGCGCTCTTCAATAGCGGCGATCGTGCCAGAAGTCGGCGCATGTAAAAAACTGCTTAAAAAACCATTATTGATGGCGATGGTTTCGCCTTTTAATACCTTGTCGCCCACTTTGACTAACGGGCGAGAGCTCTGACCAATATGTTGTCCAAGAGGCAAAATAAGCTCGTTAGGTAGGCTTGGTCGACCCAAAGGTAATTGCAGAGATTGCGCTTTGTTTTCCGGTGGGTGAATGCCGCCGTGAAAAGAAAACACCTTTGCTGTTTGTTGTTTATCAGCTTGCATCAATGCGTCACCTCCGCTTGGCGGTCGGTGGCAATAACGTTTAATGAAGTTGCCGCGATACCTTGCGGTTTATCCCAAGACCAAGTTTTCGCTGTCACGCCTACTTCTACCATATCAATACAATCTACAGGGCAAGGCTCGACACAAAGGTCACAGCCTGTGCATTCATCTGCTATAACGGTGTGCATTTGTTTCGCCGCACCTAAAATCGCGTCTACAGGGCACGCTTGAATACACTTAGTACAACCGATGCATTCGTCTTCACGGATAACCGCGACACGCTTCGCGCTTTCTGCGCCGTGATCGCCATCTAAAGGAACCGCTTCTACATCCAACAAATCGGCTAGGGCTTGGATGGTGGCTTGACCGCCAGGAGGGCAATGGTTAATGGCTTCACCGTTGGCAATGGCTTCGGCATATGGACGGCAGCCTGGATGACCACATTGGCCACACTGTGTTTGTGGCAGAAGGGCATCGATTTGGTCGACTATTGGGTCGCCTTCAACGTGGAAACGCACGTTGGCATAACCCAAAATAGCGCCGAAAATAAGCGATAAAAGAACTAAAATGCCGATGGCGAGTAAAACAGTAAACATCGTCTGACTCCTAAATCTGCACAAGGGCGGTAAAGCCCATGAAAGCAAGGGCCATAAGACCAGCGGTAATCATGCCGATAGCGGAACCTTTGAAAACAGTCGGTACATCCGCCACGTTGATGCGTTCGCGCATGGCAGAGAACAAAATCAATACGAAGGAAAAGCCCACCGCCGCACCAAAACCATAAAGAATGGATTCAACAAAACCGTTTTGCTTGCTGATGTTTTGCAGAGCCACACCCAATACGGCGCAGTTTGTGGTGATAAGAGGTAGGAAAATACCTAATACGCGATACAGTAGCGGACTGGTTTTATGGACCACCATTTCAGTGAATTGCACAACAACGGCGATCACCAAGATAAAAGAAATGGTTTGTAGGTATTCAAGGCCAAATGGCTGAAGTATGTAGGTATAAGTTAGATAACTGCACAGGCTGGACAAGGTTAAAACAAAGGTCGTCGCCATTGCCATGCCAATAGAGGTTTCTAGTTTCCCAGACACGCCCATGAAAGGGCATAGGCCCAGAAACTGTACCAATACAAAGTTATTAACCAGAATGGTACTGACCAGTATCAGGAGATATTCAGTCATCTCAAATCCAAAGTATGCGGTGAATAGTATGTGGTTTTAGATACCTTTAAGAGAAAAGTATCTTTGAGCGTAACTATACCAATCTGCTTATAACTAACAAGACTAAAGCTTTTGTATTTCTAGTCCGATTTAGTATATAGATAATAAGTTATGCTTATATAAGTTCGATTTATGTTTTTTTATTAATGCCAATGCCCACCTTATTAAGAATCTTTCTTATTTACTAAGGTGAGCACTGGAATGTATTGCTTTTCTTGGCTGTATAGGACTATGCCGTGTGGCTTACATCACGCGTTGGCCAGGTTTTGCACCAGCGTGAGGTTCTAGAAGATAAATTTCTTCACCACCAGGGCCTGCTGCCAATACCATGCCTTCTGACATACCAAACTTCATTTTGCGAGGTGCAAGGTTGGCAACCATCACGGTGTGTTTGCCTTCTAAGTCTTCTGGCTTATAAGCTGACTTAATACCAGAGAACACAGTGCGTGTTTCGCCACCAATGTCTAAGGTCAATTTTAGCAGCTTATTGGCTTTTTCAACGTGCTCGGCTTTAACGATCAAAGCGATGCGCAAGTCCACTTTTGCAAAGTCATCGAAATTGATTTCTGCTTCGATTGGTTCTTTGCTTAGTTCGGTTTCCGCTTGAGTCGGTTGCGCTGCTTCTTTTGCTGCTGCCTCTGCCGCCGCTTCTACCTTGCCTTCTTCGATGATGGCATCGATTTGTGCTTGCTCAATACGACCCATCAGCGGCTTGAATTTGTTCACTGTGTTGCCAAACAACAATTCGCTGCGGTTATCCCAAGTTAGCTCTTTGCCAAGGAAGGCTTCCGCGTCGGCCACCAAGTTTGGCATGACTGGTTTCAAATAAGTTGCCAATATGCTGAACAAGTTCAAGGCAACGGTACAAACGTCCTGAACCTTCGGTAAAGTTGCTTCGTCTTTTGCCAACACCCAAGGTGCTTGAACGGCAATGTATTCGTTCGCTACGTCAGCAAGGCGCATGATTTCACGAATGGCTTTACCGTATTCGCGGCTTTCAAAGTGCTCGGCAATTACATCGCCAGCGTCAACGAAAGATTGGATCATCTCCGCTTCGCTCACATCATTTGCCAATTGACCATCGAACTTCTTGTTGATGAAGCTCGCTGTACGGCTCGCTATGTTAACGACTTTACCCACGACGTCTGAATTCACGCGCTGCAAGAAATCGCTTAGGCTAAGATCGATATCGTCAACACGAGAGTTTAGCTTGGCTGCATAGTAGTAACGCAAGTATTGCGGATCCAAATGCTTCAAGTAAGTGCGGGCTTTAATAAAGGTACCGCGCGACTTAGACATTTTTTCGCCGTCAACGGTTACATAACCGTGTGCGTTAACCGCTGTCGGTGTGCGGTAGCCAGCACAGTCCAACATGGCAGGCCAGAACAAAGCATGGAAATTGATAATGTCTTTACCGATGAAGTGGTAAAGTTCGGCGTCGGAATCTTTCGCCCAGTAATCATCAAACTCCAAACCTTCGGTGCGATCACACAGATTTTTGAAGCTCGCCATATAACCAATTGGTGCGTCTAGCCAAACGTAGAAATATTTACCCGGTGCGTCTGGGATTTCAAAACCAAAGTAAGGTGCATCGCGGCTGATGTCCCATTCTTTCAAACCAGAATCTAACCACTCAGATAGCTTGTTAGCCACTTGGTCTTGCAAAGTGCCGCTACGTGTCCATTTCGCTAGGAAATCTTGGAAGTCTGGCAATTTAAAGAAATAATGTTCTGAGTCTTTTTCAATTGGCGTCGCGCCAGAATAAACAGAGCGCGGATTGATCATTTCCATTGGTGTGTAGGTGGCAGAACAGACTTCACAGTTGTCGCCGTATTGATCTTCTGCTTTACACTTAGGGCAAGTCCCCTTAATGAAACGATCCGCAAGGAACATTTCTTTCTCTGGGTCGTACGCTTGCACGATAGAGCGTACCGCGATTTTGCCATTGTCACGAAGAGCTGTGTAAATGCTGTTTGAGAATTCGCGGTTTTCGTCAGAATGTGTTGAGTGGTAATTATCGTAACCAATCAAGAAGTCATTAAAGTCTGCCATGTGTTCTTGGCGAACCCCTTCGATCAACTCTTCTGATGTAATGCCATTTTGCGCGGCTTTGATCATAATCGCCGTGCCGTGAGCGTCATCCGCACACACTGCTGTACAAAGATGGCCGCGCATTTTTTGAAAACGCACCCAGATATCGGTTTGGATGTGTTCCAGCATATGCCCCAAATGGATAGAACCATTGGCATAAGGAAGGGCGCTGGTGACTAAAATTTTGCGTTGCGTTTGTGCCATTTTTGATAAGCCTGCTGGATTAAAAAAGGTCGGTTATTCTATCAATAATTAGACGTAGATGACGAATGAATAAAGCGCCTAAAAGATAGATTCTCTAAGAAAAGCGACATTATAAGTCCCAATTCCGCGTGTGCAAGCGCTAGTCTTGTATCCCAGTCTTGCTTTTCTGCAATTTGCCCCCACACTTGGCTCAACGTTATAAAATAAACACTCTTTAAAATACGCCTAACTAGGAGCCCCCATGCTAACTAATGCCCAACTACAGGCGACTTTAGAAACCCTAATCGACGACAACAGCGGCCAACCTTATGGTGCTGTTTGGAATGTTGTTGCAGACGACAGCCGAGTTCATGTCACTTTAACGCTCGCCTATCCTGCGCAAAAACAACAAGCTCAACTAGAAGCCAAGATCAAAGAACTCTTGGGCGATTCTCGTAACTTGGTGTTAGACATCGACTTTCAAGTTAAAAGCCAAGCCACACAAGGCAGCATTCCAGGCATGAAAGGCGTGAAAAACATCATCGCCGTAGCGTCTGGCAAAGGTGGCGTGGGCAAGTCCACCACCACAGTTAACCTTGCTCTTGCTATGGCAAAAGAGGGCGCTCGCGTTGGTATTCTGGATGCAGACATCTATGGCCCAAGCCAAGGCATGTTGCTAGGGTTTGAAGAGGGTACTCGCCCACAAGTCCGTGACGAGAAATTCTTCATCCCACCAACGGCCTTTGGCGTGCAAGTGATGTCCATGGCGTTTCTGACCACTAAAGACACGCCAGTTGCATGGCGTGGTCCTATGGTGACAGGCGCCTTGATGCAGATCCTAACGCAAACCGATTGGGATAACCTTGATTACCTATTTATCGACATGCCACCGGGTACAGGCGACATTCAACTGACGCTGGCGCAAAAAGTCCCAGTTGCCGGTTCTGTTGTTGTCACCACACCACAAGACATCGCTTTATTGGATGCTCGCCGCGGTATTGAAATGTTCAACAAGGTAAACATTCCAGTATTGGGCGTGGTGGAGAACATGTCGACGCACATCTGTTCTAACTGCGGTCATCACGAAGCCATCTTTGGTGACGAAGGTGGCGCGAGCCTAGCAAAAGAATACGATGTTAATGTATTGGGTAAACTACCACTCAGCCTAGCGATCCGCGAACAGAGTGATGCTGGCCGACCAATCGTGGTAAATGCCCCAGAAAGTGATACTGCAGGCATTTATCAGTCGATTGCACGCAAGCTTGGTGCTACCCTTGCATCCCAACAAAATGAACAAACAGCGATGCCGATTATTGGCATGAGCGACGATTGAGGAAAAGTAATGCGTTTGTGTGACCGAGATATTATTAAAGCCCTAGACGAAGGTTCCATTGTCATCGAACCCCGCCCAGATAACAGCGTTATCAGCGGCGTATCTGTTGACCTACGATTGGGCAACTCGTTTCGCGTCTTTCAAGGTCACCCAGCGCCTTATCTTGACCTAAGCAGCTCGAAAGCAGACTTAAGCAAAGTCATCGAATCTGTGATGAGCGAAGAAATCCTTGTCGAAGACGGCAAACCTTTCTTCATCCATCCGGGCGAACTCGTACTTGGCGTCACCAAAGAATCCGTCACCGTGCCAGACAACCTAGTCGGCTGGCTCGACGGACGTTCTTCCTTGGCACGCCTTGGCTTAATGGTTCACGTCACCGCACACCGCATCGACCCAGGTTGGAGCGGCGGCATCGTGTTGGAATTCCTCAACGGCGGCAAACTGCCCATCGCCCTAAGCCCAGGCATGACCATCGGCGCCATCAACTTCGAAACCATGTCGGGGCCGGCGGATCGTCCTTATAACAAGCGGGATAACGCTAAGTATAAAGACCAGACCTCAGCGGTTGGCAGCCGGATTTCAGGTGACAAATCCTAGATCTTTTTAAGATCGACTAGAAAGAGGCCTCGGCCTCTTTTTTTGTTTTTATAAGGTCAAATAGTTACTTCTCAGCGATTCCTAGTTTGCAAGCTTGGTTCCGCTCTGCTGAGCGGGTAACTTTTGCCAATCGATGCAAAAGTAACCAAAAAATCTTTTATCGGGCTATCGCCCAAACGTCTCTTTCACTCTGTTTAACGTTACATTTAGCAAGACGACTTTTATCGTAAGGCATAGATTGTTTATTTCGTGAGAGATGGATTGTCAAACAATGACCCTGAAACTCCATAGGGTCGCGCAACTTCGTCGCGTCGAACTTACTTCATCATAGAGGCTGATTTTCATGAGGCGTCATGAATGGAACGGCTCTAAATTTAAAAAAATGCCGATGAAAGTGATGCTTTCATTTTCTAAAGTAGGTCGTCCTTCAGGGCGACAAAAAACACCATGGTTAAAAGCTTTTATTGTCTAAATAGAGTGATTATCCATTAAGTGACGCATTTTCTCAGTGATCCAATCTGTCAGTTTATTGCTTGGGCTGTCGAGTCGTTTCACTATGCCTATTTCAATTAATTGATCTGTTAAGAAATCGCTTTTGGCGATTTTTATTTGCTCAAAAAACCAATGCGCTTTGGCAATATGCTCAGGCACGATGGCCCAGCCTTGATTCTGCGTGACCAATTCACAAATCAAATAGTAACTGTCTAAATCCCAATGATCTGGACTTAGGGCGTTTTCGCGGTTCTCTCCTGAACGGTTGCATAACACGAACTGACGGTATTGCTGTAGTTGCGATAGACTCAATACATTTTCTTTAGCAAGTGGGTGCTTTTTACCGACAATCAGAATTTTTTTAAAATATCCCAAAGACTGCATGGTTAATTTTGGTGGCAAGGCACTGTTGCTAATCATAAAGCCCATGTCGGCTTTTTGATTGGCAATGGCTATGGCGATGTCGTCTTGTGATCCGTTAGTAATAACCAAATGCGTATTAGGAAATAAATCGCCAACTTGTGAAAAAATGGAATGAATGGTTTCCAGTGGCAAGGCTTCATCTAGGGCGATGCGTAACGAAATAGGTTCTTTGTTTGCCGCTGATAACGCACGTGAGTCTAAGCGTAAACATTGGTTAAGCACGGCTCGCGCTTCGGGAAGCATCTCGTTTCCCAGTGGCGTTAATACGGGGAATTTAGAGCTGCGATCAAATAACTCAAATCCTAAATCCAATTCTAAATTAGCGATGGCGCTGCTGATGCGAGACTGGGCCTTTTGTAATTGCCTTGCTGCAGCCGAAAAAGAACCAAGCTCAGCGGTGGTAACAAACGCCAGTAACTGATCCAGTGTCCAATTCATTTCTTTGCTCATAAAATGGTTACTCTCGCGGCATAGATAATGGCTCAATCCATCCTATAAGCGGATGGTAACTAACTTTCTTATATCTTAATTATATATATTATGCCTGCATTCTTACTTTCTGGATATTTAAGTTATGCAAGCCGCTCCACAGGTTCAACCATCACAATCCGTCGCAGGCGCGTTTTGGCGCTTTGCCATTCCTTCCATCGTCGCTATGTTAGTTAGTGGTTTGTATCAGATCATTGACGGCTTCTTCGTGGGCCACTTTGTTGGTGCGGACGGACTTGCAGGCATCAACATGGCCATTCCCTTGCTTGGTCTAATCATGGGCTTTGGTATGCTGGTGGGAATGGGCGGTGGCAGTGTGCTGTCTAAATATCGAGGCGAGAATAACCTAAATGGTACCCAAGCAACACTCGTCACGGCGCTTTTCTTGATCATTTTGATCGGCTTATTGGCTACTGTTGTATTTATTGCCTTTGGACAGAGTCTGCTCAATATTCAAGGCGCGACAGGCGTCACCCTAGAAATGAGCTGGAGTTATGTGCAGACCATGTCGTTTGGTGCGCTTATTTCGATTGGTGCCAGTGCCATGCCTATGCTGGTCCGAAACGACGACAGCCCAAACCTTGCGACAGTGTTCATTGTCGTTGGCGCCGTCGCCAACATTGTCTTGGACTATGTTTTCTTAGCTCACCTTGAGATGGGATTAAAAGGCGCAGCCATTGCCACCCTAATTGCCCAACTGGCGACCTGTATTCTGTGTCTACGTTACTTTACGTCCTCAAAAGCCAAAACCAAGCTGGCGATTAAACAGCTTGATAAAGCCATTGCGATTCGTATCGTGCAACTGGGTGCGTCAAATTTAGTGATGTTTATCTACTTCAGCTTTGTCATGGCGTTTCATAACCTGCAATTTATGGCCTACGGAGACACCACACAACTCGCCGCCTTCGCTATAGTTGGCTACTTAGCGAGTTGCTACTACTTCTTCGCCGAAGGCTTAGTCAGCGGCTTGCAGCCACCGGTGAGTTACTACTTAGGCGCCAAGCAATACAAGCGCATAACCGAAACCGTAAAACTGGCTTTTTCCGTCACCGTTGGATCGGGTATTGCCTTGGTTATACTGTTTAACATTTTTCCAGAACTCTTTATCAGCATCTTTACCACAGGCAACGATGCACTGCTTGAAGCCAGTAAAAATGGCATTCGTCTGCACTTAATGGCCCTGTTTTTAGATGGCTTCTTATTCATGGCGTCCATCTACTTCGTCGCCGTTGGCAAAAGCGGACAAGCCCTGTTTGTCTCCGTTGGCAACATGTTGATACAGATTCCATTCCTGTTCATCTTACCGAAATACCTCGGCATCGATGGTGTTTGGTTAGCTGTTCCTCTATCCAACATCACCTTCGCATTGATCGTACTGCCGATGCTATTGATCAACCTGAAAGGTCTGATGAAAATGCATAACCAACAAAGTGATATTGAAGCAAGATCGGTCGCTTATCAGTAATCTCTGAACCTATTAGTGAAGAACACTTTGTTCAAGGTGTTCTTCAAATTTGGCTTCTTCGTTTCCATTCAAACGCTTTGTATTCCCAGCCTTTATTCCGCCTTTTAATTCTGGGAAAAGCTGAGCGGGTAACTTCTTGACAAAAGCCATTTTACCTATCAATATGATAGGTATTGACTCAATGGATGAGTAATATGAAAAAGAATAATCCACAAGGAACCGTGGCGTTTCCTCTCAGTGAATTTACAGCTCGAAAAATCATTAATGATCTAGCAGAAAACCATACCAATAGAATCCGCTGGAGTAAGCAAATTAAAGAGAGAATGCTGGAACGTGGTGTGACAACGGGACAGGTTTTGGCGCTACTTAAAAGTAAGCGATCTGTATTTCGTGAAGGGCCTTATCTTGAGCTAAATGGTGATTGGAAGTTTAATTTAAAAGGAATGGCGGCTGGATCTATTATAGAACTCAGTGTCGCCATTAAGAACCATGCTGATAACCCGACTTCAATTCTCATCACAGTTTGGGTTCATTAGGAGTAAAACTATGTATCACTATACAGAATGTGGCTTGCCTAACGTCTATCTAAAAAACGGTTTTACCATTGAAAATATAGACGGCGAAGACTACACCAGCATTGATGATATGAATAACTTACATGTCGCCATCGCGCAAACAATCGCAGACAGTCACATGATACTTCGTCCTGCTGAATTTAAGTTTTTACGCATAGAGTTAAACCTATCGCAAAAAATGCTCGGACACCGCTTTGGTGTATCAGAACAAACGATAGCGCGTTACGAAAAAGGCCAGTCAGAAATCCCCCGAACGACAGACGCTGCGCTTCGATCTCTATTTATGGAAAAACTAGAGAAAACAAACTCCGTCAGCTACTTTCTAGACCTTTTGTCTGATGCAGAAGCCCAACAAGCCGCAAAGGAAATATTACTGGAAGAAATTGACAACCGCTGGGGGATCGCGGTTTAGCTAGATGTGGAATTGAGGTTCCATTTGAACGCTCTGTATTCCTGACCTTTATTCCGCCTTGTAATTCAGAGAAACGCTGAGAGATCGGTTTTTGTAGGGCGAGATAATGGAGGCACGACTGCTTTCTGTAATATACGAGAGCCAAACCAATTGTTCGTGTTTTGCCTCTGAGCGAGGCGTTGAACTAAGTCGCTTCGTGGGCCTTATCTTAATTTCCCCAATTCCCTTATTTAGAACCACACTTAATCTTCCACTCAACAGTGGAGGATTAGTTATGACGCTTTAAAAAGTGCTTCGTATCATACTGTCATGGGACAATGGCAGTTAGCGTTAGCACACGGTGAGATCGGTGTATAAAAACAGATCAGATCATAAGGCCTGAGGGAATCGCTTGCCTCGTGGGTCAAATCGCGCTACAAAAGGGCAAACAAAGAACCAACATAGCGGCGATCAAAGACGATCTGAAGCGGCGTAGTCCAGACAAACGTTGGTATTTAGCGAGTTATATAACAGGGAAGTCCTACCATGAAAAAAGCAAATCCCCTATATAGACAACGCAGCCGTTCAACAGTGGGTTATAACCGCAGCTACGCTGCCGTATAACCCTTAATTGTTATGAGTTACGGAGAGTGAAGTGACAGATAGAGTAAAAATTTACTGTAATACTTGTAAAGGTGAAACAAACCATAACATCAAGTCTACTCATGATCAGTCATATCACGAAGAGTTTGAAGACCATGGTCAACGATTTCTGGGCTATTGCGAGGAAACAAAGTTTAGCTTCCTGGTTTGCCGCGGATGCGACTCTGCAACGTTACAGGAGAGGTGGACTTGCTCTGGAATGCATGATCACAATGGTGATGAAATCTACTCATACAACTACCACCCTAAACGAAAAAATCTAGGCGAGCGTGAAGTTAAGAAATTTCATCATGTAGATAAAAAGCTGAATGATTCATACAAAGAAATCATTACTGCTTTTCAGCAGGGCCTTGAAATTGTCACTGCTATGGGAGTTCGAGCATTACTTGAAGGTATATGCGTCATTGAAGGAATAGATGACAAAGCTGCTTGGGGGTTAACAAAAAAAATTGAAAAGTTAAAAGACTCTCAAAATATACCAGATAGCATCATTGATGGTCTTAACGGCTTAAAGTTTATCGGTGATGATGCTGCGCATCGCTTGAATGCTACCGACAAACACACGTTAAGCCTCTCAATTGATTTGTTGGAATCACTGCTAACTCATTTATATGAAGCTCGCATAGATTTGGAGCGAAAAGCTGAGATGGTGCGAAAAACTCATAACAAGCAAAGGCAGTCGGACGCGTAAACGCGCCGATGCTTTGGGCGTTATGGCGCACGATCAAATTAACTAGGTACTCAGGATGAGCGATAGAGTAAAAGAAGCATTGATTTGGTTTAAGGGGATCTTGGAATCAGAGCGAATTGACTATCAAATTGTTGGTGGCTTGGCTGCAACAATTTACGGTGGTAGCCGAGCAGTTGCAGACATTGATTTGTATATCCACAATAGCGATGCTGAAAAACTGTTAGCAAAGGTTGGTTCATATGTCTCCAAACCTTTAACTCATTACGTGGAATACGGCTGGGATTTAGAGTATTTCCAATTAATCTACCATTCTCAAAAAATCGAAGTTGGTTTGTCTAAAGGAACTAGAATTCAATCGACTCTTGATGGTTTATGGCACAAGTTAGAAATTGACTTTTCTAACTCGGTTTCAATGTGTTATCAAAATGTCGAAGTGCCAGTAATCCCCAAAGGCGAGTTAATAAAGTACAAGCGCTTACTGAACAGAGTGGTGGATTTAATCGACATACAGGAACTGACTGAAAACCCAGCGCCATAACAAATTGTTCAAGAGTGATTCGGCACTTTACTATGCGTTGGTTTTAATGGTTAAGGTGGTATGTAGCGGCTTGATCAGTGGGTTGTTCACTACCAAATTGGACGCTATGCACATGAAAACTGGGATGAAATAATGAAAGTGAAATTCTTAATCCTAATTGTCCTCATTATAGCTGGCTGCACGTATCGAGGGGCTTATGAAGGCATTCAAACTAGTAACAGATTCGAGTGCTCTAAACTTCCACTTTCTCAATATGATGAGTGTATGGAAAACGTTAATAAATCATATGATGAATATGAGCGTGAGCGAAAAGAAGCACTGGGGCAGTAATATTTTGGTGTAGCTAATTGTTTGATCTTGTCGTTGAAGTTTTAATGCATAACAAGGTGGTTCGCAAAGCTTGGTGTTTTCGTTTTGCTAAAGTATAGCCAAGCGTCGCTAACGCATTAATGCGGCATTACCACGCAAAAGCCTCATGAAAGCCATCGTAACCTCAGATATTTTCGGCAGAACTGTTGTTCTTGAACAGCTTGTCGAAAAGACAAGCCAAGACGCGTTAATTTTAGATCCATATGATTCTAAAAGGTTTAGTGAGGACCCAAAGAAGGGATTAACCCCATCCTCCGCCTTCCCTTTGAAGACAAAAGGGGAAGGGACTTGGTGATTTGTAGACGTTTCCTTCAATATTCGACGAGCTATCAACACATGAAAGTTTCGCTTTCATCGGCGCATCACGGTCGTACCTCCCTCATGTCGCCCTACGTCTTTGTTTTCCATCATTGCAATCCAGAGGAAGTCTGTTCGACGCGACGAAGTTGCGCGACCTTATGGCGTTTCAGAGTCATTAACGGAAAGCCCTTCTAATACCACCAAAAACAATCTATGCCTTTCGAAATAACTCGTGTTGCTGGACATAACCTTAACCAAAATAAATGAGACGTTTGGGCGATAGCCCGATAAAGAGACCTTTTGGTTACTTTTGTGCTTTTCTGAATTAAACAGAGGGCTAAAGTTACCCGCTCAGCAGAGCGGAATAAAGGTTGGGAATACAAAGTGTTTGAATGGAACCAAAAACAACCTCATCCTAGCCTTCCCCTTGAAGGAAGGGGAAGGGACAAAGCCCTTGTTACATTGGCTCAAACACCGAGCCTAAGCTCGGAACAAACAATTTATTGTACATGCGGCTGGCGTAGTCGTCGGTCATGGAGGCCATGTAGTCGCAGATGATGCGCAGTCCATTTTCTCCCCGCTCTTGGCTTTTCTGCCATTCGTTGGCGATTTCTCTTGGCAGTAATCGGCTTGGGTCGGCGGAGTAGGCTTCGAACATTTCCAATAGCATTTGCTGGCCTTTGTAGACGAGCATTTGCACTTCTGGGCGTTGGATAATGTGCTGCATTTCAAATTGTTTTAGTAGGTTTAAGGCTTGGCGTTGACCTTCTGGTAAACCGACTTGGAAGCGTAATAGCGGATGTTCAAATTGCTGCTTTTCGATTACTCGACAAGAGGTGATGAACCAGCTGACTAAGCTGCCGATGGCTTCTTTACGAAGGTGGCTTTGGCGGCTGAACAGTTGGGTTCGAATGTCGTTTAGGTTTTCAGCTAAAAAGGGTGAAGCCAAGGCGGCGAGTTTTGGTTCTAGGTGTTCGAGCCACATGTCTTTGGTGACCATGCCGAGGACGATGGCGTCTTCTAGGTCGTGTACGCCGTAGGCGATGTCGTCAGCGAGGTCCATGATGCTGGTGTCGAAGCTGGCGTGTTTAGCTTTGGCGTGGCCGTCTGGTTCGGTTTGGTTTACTTCTTGTAATAAGCTTTTGTCGGCTTGACTAAAGGGCTCGATGATCCAGTTTAGTAAGTCTTGTTCTTCTTGGTAGACGCATTTTGGTGGCGCCCAGTTAGACGCTTTGAATTGGCGGAAGTTGGCTGGTTTTTCTGGGTATTTACCAACCACGCTGGCGTGCAAGACGGGGTATTTTAAAATCCCCAATAAAGTACGACGGGTGACGTCCATGCCATAGATGGGCGAGTAAGACCCGCGTTTGCCGAGTATTCTTAGTGACTGTGCGTTGCCTTCAAAGCCGCCATAATTTTGCATCATATAGTTTAGAGCCACTTCACCGCCATGACCAAAAGGCGGGTGGCCGATGTCGTGGCTTAGGCAAACGGTTTCAATTAAAGCATCGTCAGCGAGCCAAGGCTGAAAGTCGGCGTCAGCTGGGGAGCTAAATTTAAGCTGATGAACAATGCCGTTGCCAATTTGGGCGACTTCTAGAGAGTGTGTTAAGCGTGTACGGCTATAGTCGTTTTGTCTAATGGCGAGGATTTGAGTTTTGGATTGTAGTCGACGAAAGGCGGCGCTGTGGATGATTCTAGCTCGGTCGCGTTGGTAAGGAGTGCGGTAATCGTTGTCGCGGGATTCTTGATGGCCGGATTGTCTTTCGTGCCAAGGTCGCATTGTGTCTTGTTCGGTTGTCATGCACTTAATCCACTTAGGTTAATAACTTTGAGTCTTTCATGAAAACACGATATAGGTCAATGTTCGTAAAATTGGCATTGGGCATAATGTAACCAACTATAAGGAATCTTTATGCTTAATACACAACATCTCATTACCTTTAGGTCGTTGGTTGAAACAGGAAGTTTTACTAAAACTGCGAAGCAGTTGGGTTTGACTCAACCTGCGGTTAGCCAACATATTCAAAAACTGGAGCGTGACTTGGGCGAGCCCTTACTGGTTCGACATGGTCGAGTAACGGACATGACACCCGCGGGTGAAGTTCTACTGCAGCACATAAAAGAGCTGGAAGCCTGTTACGAGGGGTTTATTGTTTCCTGGCAAAGTCACTTGGAAAGTAAATCGAATGACGTGTTCCAAGCCATTAAAAGTGCCTAATCATAGGTATCAGACACTTTTATTTTGGATTTAAAGAAAGTCGCGTTTATTGAGGTGAGGTTGGTATGAGGTTGGCAACGTGCAGACCACACTCCTTGTGTTCGGACTCTTCCCACCACCAGCGGCCTTCACGTTCGTGTTGGTTTGGTAAAATAGGGCGTGTGCAAGGTTCGCAGCCGATGCTGGTAAAGCCTTTCAAATGCAGTTCATTGTAGGGAACATCAAACATTTTGATGTAGTTCCACACGTCTTCAGAAGACCAATTAGCCAATGGATTGAATTTAAATAAGTCTTTTTCATCGGTACTAAAGGCACCGTCTTTTTCTGCAAAAGCGAGCACGTTACGGGTGCCAGGGCTTTGGTCTTTGCGTTGTCCGGTTATCCACGCATCTAATGTTGCCAGCTTACGTTTAAGTGGCTGTACTTTGCGGATGCCGCAGCATTCTTTGTGACCATCTTCAAAAAAGCTAAACAAGCCTTTTTCACGAATGAAGTTTTCGAGTGCTTCACGGTCAGGAGAAAGGATATCGATCTTAATATTGTAGTGTTTGCGCACTTGCTCCATGAAACGGTAGGTTTCGGCATGAAGACGACCCGTGTCCAGAGAAAATACGTGAATGTCTTTTTTTGCTTTGACTGCCATGTCAATTAGAACAACATCTTCCGCACCGCTAAAAGAGATGGCAATGTTGTCGAATTCTTTCATCGCGTTATGGATGATTTTTTGAGCTTCGTCTTCTTTGTTGTTAGCAATAAAAGACGCTAAATCAAATGCTGGCATAGGAAAGTTTACCGTGATCTAAGTTACGTTAGCTGTACCTTATCAATTTGTGCCAACGAAATAAAAGACGAAAGAACACTATCCTTATAATGCTTAATAAAGGTAATGGATAAAAAACCTAAAAACCGTTAACGAATGTGTCTGGCCAGCGTTTGATAAAGTCCGTAGAGTATGCCGGCGGTGACGCCCCAAATACGGATTTCTTCATAGTCGATTTCAAAGTAACCACGCTCTATGGTATCGAGCTTTTTTTGTCTAAAACGGTAATTTTGTGGTGTCAGTAAGTGTCGCAAAGGCACCCAATGGACAGATTTAACTTCTTCTTCACACAGGCTTAGTTCACTTCTGCGTGTCATTTCAGCGACAATGGGTTTGATGCAATAGCCTGAAATTGTGCAATATTCGCCCAGTTCGCCTAAGAGATCGAAACAGTCTGGTGACAGTCCAACTTCTTCCAAGGTTTCACGCAGAGCAGTGTATTGAATACTTGCATCATCTGGGTCATGTTTGCCGCCGGGGAAGGCAATTTGCCCTGGATGATTGCGCATATGAAGCGCACGTTGGGTGAGAAGTACATATAACTCACCATCCTCCGGCTCTCGCCAAATAGGGATGAGCACTGCCGCAGATCGGTATTTTAAATCATAACCACTAGGGAACATTTCCTCATCTGGGTTATGGATTTGTTGCGCGTAAGGTTCTCTGTCTAATGCAGCGCGAATATCATCCAAGCTCAGGTCAATGGGAGGAGCATTTAAAAAGTGCTCAATGTCAGACATGATACGGCCTATTTCAAAAAGTCTTGTTCTAGAGTATGGGTTAATTTGCCCACTTTGGTAAAGGTTTCTTGGTATTCTTCCTGACATTTCGAATCCGCGACCAATCCCCCGCCGGCCCAACAATGCAAGTTACCATGGTCGGCAACCAGTGTGCGGATAGTGATACTGGAATCCATTTGACCGTTTGCACTGAAGTAAGCGATAGAACCGCAATAGGCTGAACGTTCATGAGGTTCGAGCTCATCGATAATTTCCATGGAGCGAATTTTAGGCGCGCCAGTAATAGAACCGCCGGGGAAGCTTTGATGGAACACTCGAATCGCTTGGTCGGGCTGATCAATGCGACCTTCTACCGTGGAAACTAAGTGATGGACATTGGCATAAGTTTCTAAGGCAAACAGCTTAGGAACTTTGATACTGCCGGTTAAACAGGTTCGCCCTAAATCGTTGCGTAGCAAATCGACAATCATCAGGTTTTCTGCGCGATCTTTTTCTGACGCTAATAACCAATCTGCATTGGCTTTGTCCTCGTCTGGTGTTTTGCCCCGCGCGACCGTGCCTTTGATTGGTTTAGATTCTACTCGCCCTTGATCGCATAAAAGGAAACGCTCCGGCGAATGACTCAATAAACTTTGTTCTGGTGAGAATTCCATATACGCAGAAAACGGCGTTGGGCAAGCGTCCCGTAAAGCGTGATACGCCGTGAAGGTATCGCCTTGATAACGAGTGGAAAAACGCTGTGCCAAGTTGACCTGATAACAATCACCAGACTGAATGTAATCTTGAACCGATGAAAATTTCTGCGCGTATTCCGCTTCTGTCATGTTTGAAGTAAAGGGCGCTTCTAGGCTAAAAGGCTGCGCTTCGTTTAAATCATGTTTTACCAGCACATCATCACAGGCGCTGGTGAAGCGATTGATTAGATCAGCAACGTCTTCGGAAGGGCACCAAGGTGAAATAATCAATTGGGTGGTTTTTTCCTTGTGACAAGTCACCACTGCCCAGCCATAAAGCCCAATGCTCAATGTGTCTAACTGAATGTCGTGTTCAACTGTGTCCGGCAATTGCTCAACAAAGTGGCCGCTTTCGTAACCGTAATAGCCGAGTAAGCCGCCAACGAAGGGCAAGTCTTTTGGCGCCGATTTTGCCCAAGGTTCTTGGCAGATAAGGCTCATTAACTCATTCAGCAAGGTCATTAGATTGTCAGTAATGCTTAGATCATAAAGCGGTGTTGTGTACCAAGTAATGGGCTGGTTATTGTGAGCAGGATGAATGCGAGCGAGTGGGTTGGCAACTAAAATGTCGAAGTTGGTATCGGGGAAGTGTTCGTGGTTACTGTCGAGTAAAGCCGGATAGGGTAAGTCTCGTACAGCAGAAAAGAAAGACAGTAACGACGCCTGATACGGGAGATTTACTTGTTTGATTTCTGACATTTTTTTATCAATACCTAGTAATAGAGACCTTTGCACGACTACTGCGCTTGCCAATACTTTGTTAAAAATAGACTCGAAATGCTCATTTATAACCTATAAACTCGGCTTTGGCATCCTGCGTCGCTCTAATACCTACATCCATGTAGGTGTCTGCTTTCTCGTCTATTTTTTTTGCCTCGTCTTGTTTTCGCTCGTAACATCGTGCAAAGGTCTCTAATATACGTTTGTGTGTAGAGTGCGAGTAAGTGCAAACATTGTATTCTTTTAATAAAGGTTCTCACAGGTTAATTACAAGTGTCAGACATATTTTTTCTTTCTTTACCCAATGCTCGTATTGCCTATCGCCTTTACGAAAACCCAGAAGCACAAAGCGACCGAGCCTGCCTGTTATTGCATGGTGCTGGTGTGGCTGGTGAAATCACTTTTTCCCCGATGTTGCCGTATTTTACCCAATGGCGTTGGATGCTGGTGCCAGATCTAAAGGGCATGGGCGACTCTTTTCATTGTCATGGCGAAAAGGGCGAGTTTCATCATCACGGTGAAGAGGGCGCAGTGTCGATTGCCGAATTGACCGAGGAAGTTGAGGCGTTGCTAACCCATGTTAAATGGGACGACTTTGATTTGGTTGCCTACTCATTAGGCGGTCTGGTGGCGTTGAATCTCAATTATCAGCGTAGCTTGCAAGGCAAAAAGAAAGTGAAAATGGCGTTATTAGAGCCAGCATCTTTGGATCGTGAAGACTTATCCAACTTGATGGATGTACGCCAAAAATATCGCCATGCGTCGAAGTTGATTCGAGATACGGGCGATGTGGAACTAGGCGTAGCGAGTTTTATGGATGGCGTATCACCGAACCGCCGCAAACATCCGGTTGCGGAAGCCACCACTCAATCTCGACTCGCTCACCGACCTTTTGGTTTTGCTTATGCTTTGGATGCGGTGACAGACCATGTGGCGTTAATGGCGGAGGAACCTCATATTCGTCAGGCCATGATAGAAGCGTCTGAGCAGGTGTTTTTGTTCTCTGGAAAATTAAGTCACGAAGCCTTGCGCCAACATTACGATTTGTTGAGTGAGCAAAACACGGCTTGGCAACATAAAACCATGAGTGCATGTGATCATTCATTGCCCTTTCAAAAACCGAGACAAATTGCGAATCATATTAACAAATGGTTCACGACCGTATAGTCTAGAGCGGTTAGGATAAATTAAGCGGAACGGGCATGGATGTCTGTTCTGTTCAGTGTTGTTTAATATAAAACAAGGAGGTTTTCAATGAACCGTCAATACGGTTTCTCTCTGCTGGAACTGCTTTGTGTTCTGGCCATCTTGAGCATTTTAGCCCACGCAGGCTCGGCGCAATTTCTCAGCGTCAGCCAAAAAACCAAAGATAAAAACACCCTCAAAAATGACATGAAGCGTCTGGCAGATGCGCTTACGCAAGCTCGGCAATTGGCGGTAATTAGTGGTCAAACCAGCTTTTTGTGTGGCGGTTTGAGTTGCGATGGCGGATGGTCTTCAGGCTTTACCCTTTATCAAATTGAGCCAGATAGCGATGTTGAAAAACACTATCGCCAGATCGCGTTTGATCATGAGCTAGCAGTATCTTGGCGAGGTTTTCCGGTTAAAAAACAGCAAATAGAATTTCGACCTAATGGCTTGTCTGGTTACCAAAATGGCACCTTTGAATTTTGCTTGGGGGCTTGGCAAGCAGATTTGATTCTTAATCAAAGCGGTCGTTTTTACCTTACTAATCCACAAGGTATTGATTCAAAGGACTATGACTCACAAGGAGCAGGTGAAGAGCGATGCGGATGAATAGGCAGCGGTTAATAAAAAAATTGTCTCAGCCAAGATCAAAAGGCTGGATCATGCTCGAAGTGGTGCTGTGTTTGGCGTTATTTGCTGTAGTGCTGTTGGTTTTGCAACGTCAGAGCACTGTACAATGGCAATCGCTTCAGCAAGCGGAAGCGCAACGACAGCTTGATGAAAATCAACAGAAGCAAGCAGCAATGGCGCAGTTGACCGGATCAGTCGCTTGGCTTGATGCCCAGAATTCGCCTAACGACGTGTACCCTGATTGTCAGGCATGCAGCGGCAATGAACTTAAAAATTGGTTCCATGCCTCTCAACATTCTTTGTCTGAGTCAACGGTCTTAACCTTGAATGAAGAGGGCTCACGATGAATCAGCGACGTTATCTAAAAGGCAGCTTGTTGATTGAATTGCTGGTGGTTTGTGGTTTGATTGCGGTGTTTTTACCGTTTCTGGTAATTGCTATTGCGCGCATGCAAGAGCGTCACCTTTTGGCGCAAATCTATCAAGATCAACACACCATAAAGGCCGCTATTGATGCGCATTTTAAAGCCCAGTGGTCGCGGCTATTGCCTGCCAGTTGTGCGATTGATGAGTCGTTATATTTGACCATTGAATCGGGTATGTCTCCGCCAATGCGGCTGGTCACTCGTATCGTTGATAAATATTCAGATTGGCTACAGGGTGTCGATCACGGTTTGTGTCGTAGCTCAGTTACTGTCAGGAGTAACCCGATGGAAACCTCCATGGCGTGTCACTGGAAAGCCGGTGATAAAGCCAATTTCTCATCTTGTGAGTCGCACTATAAAGGTCAGGTGCTGAGTGTTTCTAGCAGAAAGAGCCAAATTAAATTAGCCGATGATCTTGCTGTTGGTCAGTCTGGCATTTTAGAAAGTGAAGACGGGTTTTATTGGTACGTATCTCAAGGCAAAGATGGCTCAAACGCATTATGGCGAACACCAGAAGAAAGCGGTAACTCGCTAGAGCTGTGGAATGGTATAGAGCGTATGGCGATTTTCCCTATGTTGGATAATAACCAAGATGGTTTGGTGGACACACTAGACACTCAATATGGGCGCTTTCCCTTAAAAAATCTGCGTGGTTTATGGGTCGAATATCAATATCGATTAAGTGATTGCCAAGTCGCTCGTGATGCCGAGTTTCTGGAAGAATATCACTCTATGCGCGGTGAGAAATGGCACTATTATTCACCTTGCCAAAGTGTCGGTAATCAAATAATCGCCTTATAAGATCGCTGCTTTTACAGTCTCAAGGATGAGATAAAAGTGTTAAGGGATAAATAAAATGGCTGCTTTTTTATTTCATGCGCAACGGGCTTGGGTGTCTTTGCCCATTATTGCTTTGCTATTGGCGATGTCTAGCTTGTCGATGCATTTTCAAGAAAGACTCAAGGCATCCTATAAATGGCGTGGCCAAGTGAATGAAGTGGAATTAGATCAGAAAATTTGGACGGATTTTCATCAAAACTTAGTTGCGTCTCCAGGTTTTGCATCGGCCATAGCGAGCGAATGTATTGGCTTTTGCGATCTGGGCAAACCTATTCAGGAAAAGACATGGCAAAAAGCCAAGCAACTTGTGCATTATCGCTGGGAAAGTTACGAGTCTTTGCCAGACGACGCTGACAATACAAAAACCTTCTACCGACTCTGCGCCACGCAAAACCAGCAAGAGTATCGATGCTGGTGGTGGCGAGAAGACAGGTTACTGTCAAACGGTTGGGTTAGTGTTTCTGATTGAAGGCTTTTAAATGTTCCGCACTGCAAAATGCACGCGCTTCTTGGTCATGGATTGCATGAGAACGCGGCATGAAGGTTTTGCATTCTTCACAGCGAACCATACTTTCTTGGGACTCATCCTTTTTGGTTGAATCCTGTTTTTTAGCTTTCGCAGGCGACTGACTGCGTTTAAAAGCGACAAATTGGCGGTACAACCACCAACCAATAAAGAAAATAGCAACAAAAACGATCAAACGTACGATCATATACTTTACCTAGCTTGGGTTATTCCAGACAATAACGGGCATATTCTAACAGAGTTCACGAGATAGCAACTGTATGACATTACGAATTGCAATGGCCCAGCTGGATATGCTGGTCGGAGACATCACAAAAAACACTCAATCCGTTATTGATGCGGCGAACAAAGCCCGTGATGAAGAACGCGCGGATGTGGTGGTTTTTCCTGAATTAACCTTAACTGGCTATCCACCAGAAGACCTACTGCTACGTTCCAGTTTGGATCAGCGTATCGAATCTGCCTTGGCAAAATTATTGGCCGAGATTCGCGATATTTACGTGGTCGTTGGTTATCCTCGTCGAATCGATGGCGAACTGTTTAACTGCGCTGGCGTGATTTACCAAGGTGACTTGCTGGTGGAATACGCCAAGCAGAAACTGCCTAACTTCCTTGTGTTTGATGACAAGCGTTACTTTAGCGAAGGCCGCGAAGCGGGTCTTGTGGATATCAAAGGTGTTACCGTTGGCTTAAGTATTTGTGAAGATATCTGGCACCCAGAGCCGATTGCCCAAGCCAAAGCGGCTGGGGCAGAACTGATTCTTAACTTGAACGCCTCGCCTTACCACATTGAAAAAATGGGTGAGCGCGAAGAATTGCTTCACCAGCGTGCGACCGAATCGACATTACCCATTGTCTATGTGAACTACATGGGCGCGCAGGACGAATTAGTCTACGAAGGCGGCTCGTTTGTGGTTAACGCAAAAGGCGAAAAAATCATGCAAGCGCCTTGGTTTGAAGCCGGTCTGTTCTGTATCGACATGATCGTTGACGAAAGCCAACCAAACAAAGTTGAGCCTGTGGCTGGTGTCATAGCGCAAACATTGGATGTAGAAGCCAGCGTTTACCAAGCCATGGTGCTTGGCTTGCGTGACTACATTACTAAAAACCGTTTTAAAGGCATTGTGCTGGGTTTGAGTGGCGGAATCGACTCAGCCTTGTCTTTGGCTGTCGCAGTAGATGCCATCGGCGCAGATCGTGTTCAAGCTATCATGATGCCTTACACTTATACGTCTTCTATCAGCTTGCACGACGCCGAAGAAGAAGCCAATTTGTTAGGCGTGAAATACAGCGTCTTGCCGATTGAATCCATGGTATCGGCCTTTACCGACGTACTAGCCCCAGAATTCGAAGGCTACGCCAAAGACACTACCGAAGAAAACCTACAAGCGCGTACTCGTGGCGTGACCCTAATGGCGATTTCTAACAAGAAAGGCTACATGGTACTAACCACAGGCAACAAGAGTGAAATGGCTGTGGGTTATGCCACACTTTATGGCGACATGGTTGGTGGTTATTCCGTTTTAAAAGACGTCTTCAAAACACTCGTCTTCAAACTTTGCCGCTACCGCAATACCTTGGGCTACGTGATTCCTGAACGCGTTATCACGCGTCCACCTTCCGCTGAACTCGCTCCAGATCAAAAAGACGAAGATTCCTTGCCAAGCTACGACATCCTCGATGAGATCTTACGTATGTACATCGAAGAAGATCAAAGCGCAGACGCTATCCTAGCGACTAAGAAATTCGACCGCGACACTGTGTATCGCGTACTTCGACTTGTCGACGTCAACGAATACAAACGTCGCCAAGCACCAACCGGTGTTCGTATTACTGCTCGAGGTTTTGGACGAGATCGTCGTTACCCGATTACCAATGGTTGGCACATCGGGGAGTAGCGCTTTTAAAAAAGCTTTCAAAACGTGTTTTTGCGCCTTCTCTTTGAAAAAAGAGAAGGCGTTTTCTTTGGTTTCCTTTCAAACGCTTTGTATTCCCGACCTTTATTCCGCTCTGCTGAGCGGGCTAGTTCCTTCCCCTTTCTTCAAGGGGAAGGTTAGGATGGGGTTGCTCTTTGGTTTCCATTCAAACGCTTTGTATTCCCGACCTTTATTCCGCTCTGCTGAGCGGGTAACTTTTATCCAGATCCATAAAAGTAACCAAAAGGTCTCTTTGTCGGGCTATCGCCCAAACGTCTCATTTGCTTTGTTTAAGGCAGCGTTTAGCAAGACGACTTTTATTGTAAGGCATGGATTGTTCATTCGGTGGGAGGTAGATGGTCAAACAATAACTCTGAAGCTCCATAAAGTCGCGCAACTCCGTCGCGTCGAACTGACTTCTTCGTAGCCAATCGTCTGCAAATTTATATCCGATACCGTAATGCCAGTCGTAGGGCGGATGAGGGAGGTAAGACCGCTTTCTGTAACATAAGAGTGCCGTTGAAAGCGAAGCCTTCATTATTCCCACTAAGTCTCCTGCATAGATACGTCATTCCCCACAAGGGGACAAGTGCCCGCGAAGGCGGGAATCAAGGTCTTATAGACTAAGATGCATTCTCTTTGAAGTTGAGCCGACTTCATTTTTGGATGAAAGTTAAAGCACAATTTATGTGTGCATATACAGTTTATTTTTTAAATGATCCATTATTGGAACGGTTTGCCTAATAAATAATCACAGAGTTGCGTGTTTTGTACTGGCGTTAAGCAAGAAAGTCTAATAATATCAATGACTAAGGATATCGGTAGCAGAAATACCCCGCTGTGGATAAAGACTAAACGCGCATGCGCACTATTAAACTGTTATGAGCTATAGAGAAATTGAGCATGGACGAAAGAATTGACTGTAATAAATGTGGTAAAAAATGTACCCCTAGGCTATGGCATTTAAAGGGAGGTTTTTTCCTTAGAAAGCGGATTCAGCATTTATGCCCATATTGTGGCTCTGTAATGTATGAGTCAGGTGGTGGTGTTGGTCTAGGCGTCATCGGTCTTGGGGTGCTGTTTGCTATCTATGCCGCATCCGCCTTTAATCAATGGGCAAATAAAGATGAAATTGCCGCTCAACGGCTGAAGGTGGAGATAAAAGAATTAAAAGAAAGAGTCGAAGGGGACGAACACGAGGTTTCTATTCTTGTCGAGAAAACTCAAGGTGGTAAAAATCCTCAACTATTGAAGCAGCTGGATGGTAAGTCTGAGAAATTGGAAAAGCTTAAAAGCCTGCTCAATAAAAAAATATCGACGCTTAAATCAGCTAATGGCTCATAACAAAGCCAGTCATTTGACCGCCATTCCGGCGCCTCGCGCCTACATGCCAGCAAATGCTGGCATGTAGGCGGCGTTGATGCTGTTTTTCTTGAATTAGAAATTCTACAGGCTCGTTATGTTTAATCAGCTCTACGTAGTTAAATAAGGAAATTAAAATGAAGTACTTAATAGCGTTACCAATGATTTTAGCGCTTTTAGCAGGATGCCAATCAACCGGCGAGCTTACATCTGTGTCTCAAATCAAGCCGGGAGTGGCGAAAGAAGGTTCGCTTGCAAATGCAAAATTAATCTCGGATGCTACTGAAGGCTTGGAGCAGTTAGTCGGAGAATCTATTGAAGCTCCTAATTTACTAAAGTTTGTTATTCAGCAGCCAGTTGGAGAAACAGGATCCCGCTCTTGGAGGGAAATGTGGATTGTTAAAAAACAGAACTCTCAAACTCAGTATCTAATCACATTTAAAGAGGCGGGCTTAGGAGCAGCAGACTTTCAAATTGAACCAATGAGCAGTGCATCTCAAAAGGCTGAATGTCCAAAATCGGTTAGCAGCTTTAAAGAAGGACAGTCGAATAAATTCATTTTAGAGTGCTTGGGTGAACCAGATAATATCGACAAAAATCCTGATGGCCGTTACATCTATTTTTACTATGGCCCTAAAGGTGTAGTTTTAACTTATCTATTTGATACAGATGATGAACTTATTAAATTCAGTGCGTATCAAGACACAAATTAAACATAACAAATGCATTAAACCTCACAGTGTTCGTGCGGACATCTACTCGTTGGCTGGCGCTTCGCGCGAGTTTAGCCAACAAGTAGCTGTCCTTTATGCAAAACGTTAGGCGATCAATGCGAATGAGCACAGAACCATTTGCTATCAAAGATGAAGGTGTTGCCCACCCAATTGCGGGCAGCTGGCGATCTATCTTTCAAGAGGTGGTAAAGGCATTTGCCAAAGGAGATTTTGAGCTGTCTCGGGGAGTGCCTGGAGTTGAGCCGGTTGACACTGATATTGCCTCACAGAACCGGGAATATGTCCGGGAATATGGCGAAGTGTTGGTGGAGCTTCCGGAGACAACATGGGGCACATCTTGCGCTCATTGGATGGGATCGTATTGGGAAGTTTTAATTGACCTATATACCGAGAATGAAGGCTATAGTGATCTTGTTCTGACGGGCCGTATGAGTGAGCAGAACGGTAAACCACAACTTACAGTGGGGCTTATCTATGTTCCGTAGCACATTCGAGTCCCAGCGCCTAATCAACCAAGGCAGTGGGACGCTATGTGGCCATTGATAACGAATTTTTGAACATTCAATTTATGTTTGAAGAGCTAATTATTTTGTTCGAATCAAAGTTAAGTGTGCGTGATCAATATTTAATGTGGGTGTCTTGGTAAGCATTTTACACCGATGAACCTTTTGATATGGTTTTTGTTGGTGAGGCACTGAAAAGGCATGGTTACTTTGTTTTTGAGATCGATGGCTTGGTAAAAATAGTGGAGGCGCAAGAGGAGTACATTTTATGAAAAGGGAATACATGTATCGGTTAATGAAGAAGGATATATTTCGGTGTCTGGGTTAGTTGTCTCTTATTCAACTAACATTGTTGACGGTGCTGGCACCAATGTTGGTTGGATTTACAAAGGAAATAATAATGCCTGGGAGAGAGTCGATCATCAAGACGAATGCCCTTGCAACAATACACTTAGACACCAGTTGCAGTTTTCATTACTAAGAATGCTGAATGCAGCGATAAAGAATGAAGAGTTTATTACAGAGGGCGCTTATTGTTACAGGCATAAAAATGTCCAGTCTGCCTAACAAGTCAAGGCTACCGGACGCTTCGTGCCGCAGCTTGAAGCGTTATACTTTTGGGGGGAGTATATGGAAGTATCGCTTTATAGCGCAAAAGGTTCTAATAGCTCTGAAAGAGTGGAGTGGGTCCTCAATTTTAAGGGTATAGGTTACGATAGAATTGAGATCAGCTCTGATGAACTATCGACAACATACCTAGATATAAATCCTTTCGGTTATGTCCCATCTCTTAGTGTCGATGGTTCGGTATTTTCTGAATCAATGGCAATTATTGAATATTTGGAAGAACGCTTTCCTAATCCGGGTTTATTTGGCAAAAATCTTAATGAAAAAACGCACATCCGCAGGGTTTGTGAGTACGTAAATTCCAGTATTCACTCTCCCCAAAATAGAACAGTATTAAGATTCATGCGTCCGGAGTTAGATGAAACATCAAAGCGCGAACTTCGGGGGAATTGGATTATGCGATGCCTAGAAAAGTTAAGTACATCGATCTGCTGTGAATCAGGATTTGCAGTTGGTAATATCTTTAGCGTAGCCGATATATTTGTAGCTTCAATCTATAAAAAAAGCGTTACAACATGGTTGTGCGGGAAACGACTTTTACGACCAGCACTTGATGTACATAAGGGCAAATGAAAATGTCGTGGTTTCAGAACCACAAGCATAACAAACAACTCAAGTGGATTCTCAACGCATGGCGGTTTGGACTTCGCAGCCTTTGTCTGAATCAGATGTAAAGGCCCTGTTCTCAGATTTTGAAATAGTCAGGTTTTTTGAGCGTGATGGGAAAGCCAAAACCTCATTGGGTAGAGTGAAGCATTGGCATACGTATTCTGTAGTCGCGGTGAAACGAAGAGAGCAAGGTGTTCAAGTAGGTCTTCAACGGTCGGCGCTATAGTTCTAGCGCCTTTGTTTTGGCTGCTGATCTAAGTGTTATGCCTTCTATGGAAAATTAGAAAATGATGGATGAAAACAAGGATGTCTGGCTTCAGTATTATGAAAAAGCATTATCTCGCCCTCACTTAAAACGTACTGAGCTTGCGGCTCGACTTAATGAGTCAAACCTTAAAGTGGCCACAGATTGCGGTTGTGGGGCAGGTAGTGATATTCAGTATCTAGAGCAGCAGGGTTTTCAAGTTTATGGTTTTGATAGTAATCCTGAATCTGTAGCCATTTGTCGAGATAGGTTTGCTTCAAAGTCGTTAGTGCAAATATCAGAGTCTTCGTTTGAGTGTTTTGATTACCCTAAATCTGGTGTTGTTATCGCAAACTCAAGTTTGTTTTTTGCTGACCCAAATTACTTTGATACGACTTGGAGCAGCATTAAATCCTCAATTGAAGTTGGTGGAGTATTTGCTGGTGACTTCATGGGCCTGAAAGATAGCTGGGCTAAAAACTACCGTAGTCCGACATCGCCTTTGTCTGAATCAGATGTAAAGGCCCTGTTCTCAGATTTTGAAATAGTCAGGTTTTTTGAGCGTGATGAGAAAGCCAAAACCTTATTAGGTAGAGTGAAGCATTGGCCTACTTATTCTGTGGTCGCGGTGAAACGAAGAGAACAAGGTGTTCAAGTAGGTCTTCAACGGTCGGCGCTATGGCTTTAGTGCCTAAGTTTTAGCTACTCAACTTAGCGTTAGGCACTTTAATTATGAACCTCACTAAAGGAAGTAAAGTGGTCGTTGTATTAGCAGTGCTTTCAATAGCGTTGTTTTTATACATGCTTTATTTTCGTGCTTTCATATATGCTGACATGTATATCGCGCCAGACGATCCTTACGGTATATCAGACATCATTGAGCTCTTGCTTGGAGCTGTGTTTATTCTATTATCACTTGTTTCGGGCGTTGTCTCTTTAGCTTTATTTATTCGTGGCGCAACACAATCTAAAGTTTTGGCTGTCGGTCTAGTTGTCACTCATGCAATTATGTATTTATCGTTTACTTCAATGCATGCTCTGGCAGCAAGCTATGGTTCAGCGTAAGAAGATTAGCCAACCTTTCCGCAATAAAAACGATCTGCTCGTTTCGTTCCGCGTCAGTCTAAAGTCGCGATTTACAAAATGAAAGCTTCGCTTTTTCAGCGTCAGATCACCTCGTTCCTCGTCTCATCAGACCTACGTTCTTTGGTTCCTATTATTGAATACGCTATGAAGTTAGTTCGACGTGTTTTCTATTAGAGGGTCGATTGCGCGATTTTATGGCGTTTCAGGCGCATTGTTTGACGGTCTATCTCCGCACAGTGAAACAATCTATGCCTTACAATATAACGGAATTATGTCTGTATCTGATTTCGCCCTGCTTGTTTAGCGCGATACATTTTTTGGTCTATTTCTACCAAAATGCTTTCTAAAGAATGATTGTCACTAAATTCGGATAGGCCGAGACTAATGGTAATGTTAATTTGCAAAGGAAAATTATGTAATTGGATAGCTGAAAACACATTCTCTGCAATGTTTAGCGCCATTGTTTTATCTGTATTTGGGCATACGATAACAAACTCTTCGCCACCCCATCGTCCTAATGTGTCTGTATCACGAATCGCTGCCTTGACGACTTGAGCAAGCCTTATTAGAACCTGATCCCCCACGTCATGCCCAAACGTATCATTCACATGCTTGAAGTGGTCTACATCAAACATAAGCACGCTAAAGGGATGTTGATTTTGCTCATAACTACTGACTTCGGTATGAAGTACTTCCATCATTTTGCGACGGTTTGCAATCGAGGTTAACTGATCGGTATGAGAAATAGTACTAAGCAGGGTGTTTTTGTCTTTTAACTCAATGTTCTTCTGAATTAATGCTTTTTCAGTGAGCTTCTCAATGGCTTCCGATATCTTACCTATTTCGTTCTTGGGAAACACATATTTGCCCAATTCATCTTTCCCTTCGGTAATTTCTTGTACCCTTTGTTGCAATCTTTTCAGAGGTAAAATCAGGTGTCTACTTAATATATAACTCATCAACCAAGTCGTAAAAAGAGACCCTATGACTATCATCAACAAAGTTAATGTAATGGTTTTTACAATCGGTTGACGAATATCAGCTAAATTAACTTCAGTAACAACAATCCAGCCCAACTCATCAATACGATCAAAATGAGCCAGTTTTTTCTGATCGCCATTGTTGTAAGAAAGGCTGCCTGAAGCATTCATTTTCTTTGGTAAATGAGAAAGAATTTGTTGATGAAGTGTATCGGGGAGAGTTTCATCGGGATGAATCAGTATTTTACCCTGAGTATCCATGACAAAGTTGTATATAGTCGGATACTTTTCATCCCGAATGGCCAGTGCTTTAACAATGGCATCCATTCCCGCATCAATGGAAATAACACCAACAATCTTGTTATCTGCGTCTAAAAGTGTTTTACCAAACGAAACCAACCACTTTTTAGAGTTAATATCTTGATAAGGAACACCTTCGGAAATTAGTGGGTTCGACTTGATTGCTGCCAGATACCAAGGGCGAACGGTGGCATTGAAATCTGCAGGTGCGGTGTAATTATTAATCAGCAAGGAACCATCTTCATAGCCAGCAAAAATGTAATGTATGTTAGGTATGGTGTTTTGCAGTATCTCAAACAGACTCAGAATTTTTTCTTTGGTTTCTTGCTCACGAAAGCGACTATGATCAACACCTGAAGCAGAGCTGCCAGTGTATTCAACGGCTTTGCGTAAGGGGGCAACATAGCCATCTATCAGCGTTGTGACAGACCTATTTTTATTACGAAGTACTGATTCAGCGTTATCTATACCTTGCGTATACAAAAGAGAAGCAATAGAAATACTGATAATAACAATGGTGATCAAAGCTAAGGTTGTTGTGATAGCAAAAATTTGGCGATGTAACTTTGAAAACTTTTTCATATAAAATGGTAATAAGCTCTATTATCTGCTTCGGACACAAAGTGCTCTTTAGAAGGTTTTTCGATTAAAAATCGTTCGATATTGTCAAAAGGAACTTAGCTTGTCTACCTATATTTCGGATCTTAGCGGAACACTAACTTAACCTCCGCTGTACTCGCAAAATGGGAACTGGTCTCTATGAATGGCAGCATTGCGGTCGTCACTGGTTTTGACATCAAAGTTGTCGTGATAGACATTTTCTTCAATGTCAGTAGAGCGGAATAAAAGGTCGGGAATACAAGGTGTTCGAATGGAGCCAAAGAACAACCCCATCCTCCGCCTTCCCCTTGGAAAACAAAAGGGGAAGGGACTAAGCCCCGTTCAACAGAGCGGAATAAAGGAGCTACTTACACGATGAAAGCTTCGCTTTCAACGTCAGATCACGCCTCGTTCCTCGTCTCATCAGACCTAAGTTCTTTGGTTTTCCAGCATCGGGTTTCCAAAGTTGTCCCTTCGACGCAATCCCGATTGCGCGACCTTATGGAGTTTCAGAGTCATTGTTTGACGGTCTATCTCCCTCCGAATAAACAATCCATGCCTTACGATGTAACGAGCGTAGGGGAACAATCATGGTCCTACACAGAAAAGCAGGCATTAAAGATCTTAAAGAGACCTTTTGGTTACTTTTGCGGATCTGGGCAAAAGTTACCCGCTCAGCAGAGCGGAAAGAAGTTTACGAATACAAAGTAATTGAGAAGAAACAAATATACCTGAAGAACCAAGGAACAACCCCATCCTCCGCCTTCCCCTTGGAAGATAAAAGGGGGAGGGACTAAGCCCCAAATCGCCAATGGCGAAACCCTAATGTAATAACCCATTAATACCTTTTCTCTTTCTCTAGCTGTTACAACATAGGACGTTTTAAACAAATCAGGAGAAGGTGTCATGTCGAATAAAAAAATCTTAATGATCACGGGTGATTTCACGGAAGATTACGAAACTATGGTGCCGTTTCAGGCGTTGATGAGTGTCGGCCATACGGTGCATGCGGTGTGTCCAGATAAGAAGTCTGGCAATACGGTGGCGACGGCGATTCATGATTTTGAAGGAGATCAAACCTATACGGAAAAACCGGGGCACCGTTTTGCGTTGAATGCGACTTTTGCCGATATCAAGGTAGAAGATTACGATGCTTTGGTGATTCCTGGTGGTCGAGCGCCTGAGTATCTTCGTTTGAATAAAGCCGTGGTTGTTATGGTTAAGCATTTCTTTGATAACAATAAACCGGTGGCGGCGGTGTGTCATGGTGCGCAGTTGTTGGCCGCGGCGGGTGTGTTGGAAGGTAGGAAGTGTTCTGCTTATCCTGCGTGTCAGCCTGAGGTGGAGCTTGCGAAAGGGGAGTTTATGGATATTCCCGTGGATCAAGCGGTGACCGATGGTAATTTGGTAACTGCGCCTGCGTGGCCTGCGCATCCTGCTTGGCTTGCTCAGTTTTATGTCTTGCTAGATAAATAACAAGCTGAGAGTTGATGAGTACATTGGGACGGATTTGATTTTGTCATGAGGCAGTAAAAGTTAAATTCGTCCGACTATTTTTCCTTTTCATCAGCTAGACTGTTTGCATTGAGTTATTTCATTCCAATAATAAAAAACGTCATTCAATAGGAAAAATACAATGTGTAAGCTCTTCGTGAATTCAGATCCTAGTCTATGGGAAAATGTCACTCGTTCTTTGCGTATTGATGGCATGGTCACCAGTATTCGCTTGGAAAGTTTCTTTTGGTTTACGCTGGAAGAGATTGCCCAGCGCGATAAGCTGTCTTTGTCGCAGATGATTGCCAAGCTGAACCATGAAGCCTTGGATGCGGGCCATAATTTGGATAATTTCACGTCTTTTCTACGAGTCTGTGCGATGCGTTATCTGCATTTGCAGACCATCGGAATGTTGCCGCACTCCCATGACGTGAGTTTGGCGTCTCTTAATTCTGATCGTATTCTTGAGCAGGAGAGGTCTTATCTAGAAGTTCACCAGTAATTTTTGAGACTTTTTTACGACTACTGCGCTCACTAATACTTTGTTAAAAACAGACTCAAAATACTCATTTATAGCCCATAAACTCCGCTTTTTCGTCTGTTTTTGCCTCGTCTTGGTTTCGCTCTTAACATCGTACAAAGGTCTCAATTAGCTTAATGTTATTTTTGCCCCAACATTTTTAGTAGTGTTCCGTCTTTTAAGACGTATTGATGAAACAAGGCAGCGAAGGCGTGTAATAAGACCAAAGACATCATGATGTTCATGGCGATTTCGTGTACATCGCCCATAAAGTGAATGCCTAAGTACCAAGCGGTTGCGCCAAACACAGGCACTAAAAACATCAGTAAATATAAGATTTCATGGACAATACGAGACAATCGATCGAGTAAGTTAGTTGAGGCTGTTTTGGCTTTTTTAGACAGGAAGCGCACTATGATGCGTATTACGACCAAGGCAATAACGGCCAATCCAACATATACATGCAATGATGCCACTAGGTTATAGCCTGCATTGCTGTCATCAAGGTGTTGACGAAAAGCGCGCCCCATCCCTTCACTGACGAAGTAGTTGAAAATAATTAAGGCGGCAATGGCCCAGTGCAATAGGATTTGGGTTGTATTGTAGGATCGCTCTTGGTTTTGCATTTTAATCTCTATCGTTAACCGGTTGGCGAAGTGACTCTTCTTTTACCAGTGAACTTTAGCGAGGCAAGATTAAGGTTTTCTTAACGGCTATTTCATTGAGCATATATTTCTAGATTTCTGCCTATCTCGCCTAAAATGCTCACGGCGTTTCCTATATAATGTGCGCCATCTCGTTGTTACGATTCATTCAGTTTAAGCTTTTCATTGTTAGAAAGGCTTTTTATTAGGTAAACGGCACTTTATGTTTAACGCTTCATCTACTCGTTTAAATAAATACATCAGCGAAAGCGGTATCTGCTCTCGAAGGGACGCTGACCGCTTTATTGAACAAGGTAATGTGTTCATCAATGGCAAGCGTGCTTCGGTGGGCGATCAGGTGGTTGCTGGCGATACGGTGCGAGTGAATGGGCAAATTATCGAACCGCAAGACGCAGATGATTTTGTTTTTATTGTGTTGAATAAGCCAGTTGGCATTGTGAGTACTACGGAAAGCTCCGAGAAAAATAACATTGTCGATTTTGTTAGCCATGGGGTGCGTATTTTCCCAATTGGTCGTTTGGACAAGGATTCTCAGGGTTTGATCTTTTTGACCAATAATGGCGATCTGGTCAACAAGGTATTGCGTGCCGGGAATAACCACGAGAAGGAATATTTAGTGACGGTGAATAAGCCGATCACAGATGACTTTATTGCAGGTTTGGCAGGTGGTGTGCCGATATTAGGGACGATGACGAAGAAGTGTCCGGTGAAAAAAGTCACGGCGAATGTGTTTAACATTACCTTGGTGCAAGGCTTGAATCGTCAGATTCGTCGTATGTGTGAGCATTTTGGCTATGAAGTCATGAAGCTTGAACGCACGCGGATTATGAATGTCAGTCTGAAAGGTGTTCCCGTTGGTGAGTGGCGAGATTTAACACAGAAAGAATTGTCTGTGTTGCTTAAGTCTATTGAAGATTCTTCTTCAGAAGCCAGTGCGCCAGCGAAGAAGTCTCGCAATGCACCGCGTAAAAATACGCGTTCTGATGGTGTGTCAAAACCGAAAGCTTCAACAAAACCAGGCGCTGCGACGAAAGGTAATACTAAGCACCCTAAAGATGATTCTAGAAAGCCGGTGGGTTCGAAAGGAAAAGATCGTCGTCCTTTTGGTGATGGTAAGAAGCCTGCGGGTAATGGCGCTGGTGGAGGCAAACGTCCGACAGGTAAGCCAAGTGGGGCGCCAAAAGGTAACGGTAAGCCTGCTCCTAAAGGTAAGCGTCCTGCAAACGGTCGTGGCCCTAATAAAGCGTCGCGCCCATAGAGAACAATAAAAAGCCCTAATGATGAGTTAGGGCTTAGATGACTCGAATGTGGTACCACCATGAGATTTAGTGGCTAGCAGGCGAGGTTATTTTCCTAATATAGTGTTGGTGGTCGACTTTTTAGACACCTTCGCTGCTTTCTTTTCTTTTGCCGTTAAAAGCGGTTTCTTCTTTGTATCTTTCTTACTGTTTTGACCCTTGCTCATGATATTCACCATCAGTCATAACTGTATAACCTTCGTGGGCTCTTGCCTACGGTAGGGCTGTTGCTACGCACGGTTGGTATTGACGCCGTAAAAATTTGCTACGCAGCCAGCTGAGTATGTGCTTATTGCAGAGCAAGTAAAGGGCTATTTGAGGTGAAAATAGTAATTTTTTTGTCGTTGTTTTTTTGCTTTCTTGGTACTCAAAAAAGTTATCATTGAGACGCTATTGTAAGTTTGAAGCAGTCGTTTTTATTTTGTTTATAATGGGTGAGTCGATAAGGAAAACGGTATCTCTTTGTGTTGTTTTTCGTTTATTACTTAAGAGCTTTTGAGGATGGTTATGTATACAGACGAAGATTTAAATTTGGCCGTGAAGAAGGGCGTTTTTTCAGCCCATTCAGTAGAGGAGTTCCGTCAGCTTGTATCGTCCTCAAACGGCTCATCGGCAGTAGATGAAGAGAACTTTCGTCTGGTGGGTGGGTTTAACGATATTTTTATAGTCATTGCTTGTGCTTTGCTGTTGTTTTCATCGCTTTGGGTGTTGATGTCAATGAATGAAAGCTTGGCGTATTTGGTGTTTGCTGGCTTATCTTGGGGATTGTCAGAAATCTTTGTTAAACGCCGAAAAATGGCGTTACCTGCCATTGTGTTGCTACTGACTTTTGTGGGCGGGGCGTTTAATTTCGCAGGGTCTTTATTAGGTGATCAGTCTAGCTATGCGGTGATTTTTTCGACCGCAGTGTCTACTTTGGCAGCTTACCTTCATTGGCGTCGTTTTAAGGTGCCTATTACGGTCGCTGTTGGTACAGGAACGGCCTTAGCGTTATTGGGTTCCAGTGTACTGAGCTTTTTCCCTCAAAGCGCAGGCTTTCTGATGGTCACTTTGTTTTTATGCGGGTGTGTGGCGTTTGCTTTAGCTATGTATTGGGATGCTGGTGATACCAGCCGCACAACACGCAAATCTGATGTGGCTTTTTGGTTACATTTGCTAGCGGCCCCTTTAATTATTCACCCTATTTTTTCCAATTTGGGCATCTTAGAGGGCAATGAAAGTTTGAGTAATATGCTGCTGATTGTTCTTTTGTACTTGTTGATGACGGTGGTGTCTATCTCGATTGACCGTCGTGCTTTTATGGTATCGTCTCTGGTCTATGTGATTTACGCTTTGGTGAGCTTGTTTGAGCATTATGGTGGTGTGGGTTATAGCTTTGCTGTGACGGGTGTTGTCGTCGGAGCGTCTTTACTGCTGTTGTCTTTTTATTGGCACACGGTTCGATCTGTTTTTGTGCAAAGACTGCCTGAACGTATACAAGGCTATCTTCCAGTGATTAAGAAGGTATAGATATGTTTTTTCGTTTTATAGGTATTGCACTGATTGTATTTTTGTCTGGCTGTAGCGCCTTAAAGGATACGATGGATGTTCGTAAGCCAACAGCATCGATAACGGGTGTTTCGGTCAAAAGTGTGTCGACAAAATCCATGACATTGCTGATGGAAGTTAAAGTGAATAACCCCAACTCGTTTGACCTTAAAACGGCGGGTGTCGATTTGGATTTATTGATAAATGAACACAAAGTTGTGAAGATAAATCAGCCTGATGTTAATTTATCTTTGCCTGCCGAAGGCAGCAATAGTATGCGCCTTCCTGTGACATTGATGTTTGATCAAATTCTTGAAAGTGTTGGGGGCTTGCCTGATAAAGACAGCCTGAAATATGTTGTGAAAGGTGCTGTGGCGATCAATTTGCCTGTACTGGGTGACTTTGATGTGCCGGTTGATTATTCCGGCACTCTCTCGATTCCTAAACGACTTGATATGTTTTTTTAGCTTTGTTGTTAGCAATAAATGTTGCGTACTAGCATATTGCTTTATAGCGAATGTTAGTTTATGAAGTTAAGCCGATTATAGTCAATAATATGCAGCAACGATAAAGGTAAGGGGTTATTATTTTCTGGGAATATCTTTGATAGCTTGATTCTTACCTGCATCCTCGTGTTAGATAGAGGACGCTTAGTGCTTTTATTAGGGTTCATTTTAGTCGTGGTTTTTTAGTATGAGTCATGCCGTATTTTATGAAAATATAACGACTTGTGAAGAGTGCGACTTTATTAACGAGATTCCTCCGTTACATAGCGGAGAGCGTTTTCGTTGTCAGCATTGTGATCATGTTTTGGTCAGTGCTCATCAGCATGTTGCTGCAAGGATTATAGGAGCAGGTCTTTCTTCTCTGTTAATGCTGGCATTGGCCATGAGTTTTTCTTTCCTTGGTTTTTCTAGCAATGGTATTGAGCGAAGCGTGACCTTGTTTGATACCTTGAGTGTGCTGCTTAGTCAGGGGTACCTTGTTCTAGGGGCATTAATCTGTCTGGCGTTGTTTATTTTTCCGCTGGTTTATCTGCTGTCTGTTTTATTTCTAATTTGGTCTTTTAGGCATCCGCATACCTTGAACCTTGCTCAACGTTATTGTCTACGTTGGATAACCGTTATTCAGCCTTGGTTGATGGTTGATGTGTTTCTGGTGGGGGTTTTAGTTGCGCTAGTCAAGATGAATAGCTTGGCCGATATTTCTTTTGAACTGTCTTTCTGGGCGTTTTGTGGTTATGTCCTGCTCTTGCTAAAAACAGTCACTTTGGTCGATAAACGTTGGTTTTGGAATCAAGTAGCTGGGAAGTCGGCTGAGCATGACGTGATTAAGGCAACGGCCAAGCAACAAGGGCTAATTGGCTGTCTTTTTTGTGGCGCTACCTTGTCTGGTGATGCGCAACATTGTGACCGCTGTGGGCATGCCGTTTATAGCCGACGACCAAAAAGTATTGGCACCACTGTTGCGTTATTAATTGCTTCCTTGGTGATGTACATTCCAGCTAATGTTTTTCCAATCATGCAAACGACATTTTTAGGTACTACTGAACCTTCTACTATTATGGGGGGGGTGTTGTTGCTTTGGTCGCTAGGCTCTTATCCTGTTTCCTTGATTATATTGCTGGCGAGTGTCGTTATTCCTCTTGCTAAAGTGCTGGCATTAAGCTGGTTGTGTTGGCAGAGCTATTTTCCGAGCCGCAAACAGACAGCACAAAAAATTAAGCTGTATCGTATTACCGAATTGATAGGGCGTTGGTCGATGATTGATGTTTTTGTGGTGGCTATTTTGACTAGTTTGGTTCAAATGGGTAATTTTATGTCTATTTTACCTGGCCCCGCGGTGTTGTCATTTACCGCTGTTATTGTGTTGACTATGTGGGCTGCGATGGCATTTGACCCTAGACTCTTATGGGATAAAGACGAAGCTCCTAGTAGCTCTTCTATAGAAAGGGGAAATGAGTGAGTGATCCAAACAAACAAGTAGAAAGTATGCGACAAGTCCGATTTAACTCTATTTGGCTTGTGCCCTTGATTGCGCTGTTAGTCGCAGGTTGGATGCTTTATCAAAACTGGTCAAGCCAAGGCCCAGTTATCACGCTGATTGCTGCCAATGCAGATGGGTTAGAGATGGGGAAAACCAAACTCAAATCCCGGAACGTCGACATAGGGCGAGTCATTGATATTCGTCTGAGTCCAGATTATGAAAAAGCCATTATTCAAATTCGGATGAATCATGGTACAGACAAAATGTTGCGTGATGATGCTAAGTTTTGGGTGGTTAAGCCTCGTGTGGGTAAAGAGGGGGTAAGTGGCTTAGGGACATTGTTATCGGGCGCTTATATTGATATGACGCCAGGCGTAAAGGGGCGATTGGAAACCGAGTTTACGCTTCTAAGTCAGCCGCCATTGTCTACTGAAGATGAGGGCGTGCGTCTTGTTTTATCTAGTACCGAGGGATCTAAGTTAGACGTTGGTGCTTTAGTGCATTTTCGTGGTTACGAAGTCGGTTATGTTGAAAAAGTTGGCTTTGATTCAGAAAAAGGAGCGATTACATATCGTATCGTTGTGCGTTCTCCGTATGATGCTTTGGTTAATAGTGACGTGCAGTTTTGGATGACTCCGGGGTTGTCACTAAAAAGCTCTGCCAGTGGTTTTGAAGTTCGTCTTGATTCATTAGAAACATTTTTTGCTGGTGGAATTTCGTTTGGCTTGCCTCCAGGTCGAACAGCAGGGCCACCGGTTAACGACATGGCTTCATTCCGCCTTTATTCGTCAAAAGAAAGCGCTGCGAACAATATGTACAATCAATTTATCAATTATGTATTTTTGTTTGAGAGCAACATTAGTGGCCTGACACCGGGTGCCGCCGTTGAGTTTCGAGGTGTGCGTATAGGTACGGTTCTTGATGTGCCATTTAATGGTATTCCAATGGACTCTTTAACTTCTCTTGATACGCCTTTGATCCCAGTACGAGCACGCATCGAGCCTCAACGCTTGAACTCCCTAGATACGTCGGAGGAATCATCATTACAAAAATGGAATGAATTAATCGAAGATCGTATTAATAAAGGTGTTAGAGCGACCCTTAAAATTGGTAACTATCTGAATGGTGCAAAGGTTATTAATATCGATTTTATAGCCAATCCACCGCCAGTAAAAATAAAAGAGTTTGCCGGTTATCAGATTTTCCCCACAGCACCGGATGCGCTTGCTAATATTGAAACCAAAGTGGGAAATATCTTAGATAATGTGTCTCAGGTTCCTTTAAATAGAACGTTTGAGCAGCTTGGGCAAACCCTGAGTGAAGCCAACGAAACATTACGCCAGTTACAAGAGCTGAGTAAAGGTGTGAAACAGTTGCTTGATAAATCAGAGACTCAAGCGATTCCTGCGGATCTTGCTGCCACTATTAATGAGTTAAATGTTACTTTGGAAACCTATCAGGCAAATGGCCAAATTGGTCGTCCTTTGAAAGAGAATATGGTGTCCCTAGGGCGAGCATTAAACGAGTTGCAGCCTTTGCTTCGTCAGTTGAGAGAAAATCCAAATACACTCATTTTTGATAGCAAACCGCGAGTAGATGTACAGCCAAAAGCAGCGAAATAGTTGAAAGGGATAAAATGAATATGATGATTTATGGGCGCGTTTTTTTGCTGGCTTTAATCGGTTGGATGATGACTGGTTGTGCCACGCAAACCCCACCCAGTAAAGAATATTTGTTGATGGATACTGGGCTAAGTAATGTCCAATCTCAACCGACAAAAGCAATGTCTGTGCAACTTATGCCAATCGTAGTAGCCAATTACTTGGCAAGTAGCGAGATTGTCTTGGTCACAAAGCAGGGTGATGTTCATCGTTCTCAGAGTAATTTGTGGGCTGAGCCGCTATCACCACAATTAACGCGATTAACCCAGCAGCGATTGGAAAAAACCTTACCAAATATCACTTGGTTTGGTGGTCAGCGTCTGCCGTCTTATGCGATTGCTTTATTGAATATTGAAGTAGATGCTTTTTACGCAGATTTAGAAGGCATGATACATATTGTCGGTCGTTGGCAGGTGATTTCTGCCATGGGAGACTTGTCTGCTTCAAATACGTTTGATGTCAAAAGCGCCTTAAAATCAGATGGTTATTCAACCATGGTGCAAACACTGTCTGCCAGCTGGTTTGATCAAGTGATTGATCCTATGGCACAAGAAATAGCCCAGTCGTTCAAAGAATAAACCTTGTTTTTTGGCGTAAATAAAAAGGGACGGCGGATCTATTCGCGGTCCCTTTTTTAATCCCAGCCAATTGATTCTTAGTGAGATTGATTGAACTCATTCATGGCAGCAATATGTTCTGGTCCAATACCGCAACAACCGCCAATTAACGTGGCGCCATCTGCCACCCATTGTTTAACCCATGCGAGGTAAGCTGGTGGTGTTAAATCTGCACGTAGTTCATCAAGACCATCGTTTGCTGTGGCATTTTTAGGTTGTGGTGGGAAAGCGTTGGCGTAAGCGCCGACTTGGATATTGCTAACCTTCAATGATGACAATACTTCTTGGGTGAGTCGAATCGCTTCGCCGATAATTTCAGGTTGGCTGCAATTAAACAGTATCGCATCGACGCCGATGGCTTGCATGGCGTTGACCGCCTCAACCACCGTTTCGCCAGACCGCAATAAAGGCTCTGCGGTTGGCTCTGAATCTTCAAGGGTAAAAGAGACCCAGAACGGTTTTTGATCGGTATCAATTTTATCGACAAGGGCTTTTACACGCGTAACTTCATCGATAAGGCTTTGGGTTTCTGATAACCAAAGATCCACATAAGGGTTGAGTGACTCAATAAGCGGAACAGCCAGCTCTTCAACACGATCGGCTTGATATAGATCTGCACGGTATGAACCGAACAGCGGAGCAAGAGACCCCGCGACTTTTGTACCTGTGCCGCTTTCGTCAGCGGCTTCACGAGCCACTTTTCCTGAAAGTACGGCAAGTGTTCGCCCTTGCTCTTTAAAGACGTCTTCGCCAATGTGAAAAGGAACTAGGGAATAACTATTGGTTGTGATGACGCGTGAGCCACTAGCAATGTAAGACTGATGTATTTCTTTTACAATGTTTGGTGCTTCCATCATCGCCAATGCAGACCATTCTGGTTGTTTAAATGGAGCGCCGCGGCGTGCAAGTTCTCGGCCCATGCCGCCATCAAGAATGGTAAATGAGGTCATATAAAATCCTACAGTATTTTAGTGTATGCGCGATTTTAGACGGATTTTTAAAGTATTCAATGGGCACACCAATTATCCAAGTGACACTATAGGTCTTTCGTATAGCGTTTGAGCATATCGGCGTTCGTTTCAGGCTCTGCGTTAATACCTAATTGGTCATTAATCATGACGCCCATTGCGGGTAGGGAGGATCGTTCGATTATTGCCTCACTAGACCAAAGCTTAGAACGCATTAACGCTTTTGCGCAGTGTAGAAAGACTTCAGTAATTTGTACTTCAATACAGGCTTTGGGTGGATTTTGTTCTTCTGAAAATAATGCCAAATAGTCTGGCGCTGTGCTTATGCGCGCCGTTCCGTTGATGCGTAAGGTTTCATCGACGCCGGGAATTAAAAATAGACAACCAATACTGTTGGTTGCCAATAAATTCACTAAGCTATCCAAACGATTGTTGCCTTTGGATTCTGGTATGACAATGCATTGCTCATTGATGACTTTTACAAAGCCTGGTTTGCCCCCTCGAGGAGAGCTGTCAGCTTTGCCTTCTGCGTTGTAACTCGCTAGGGTGAAGAATGGAGATAAACGAATAAAGGCGGTTGAATGCTTTTCTAGCTTAGTCAGAAGCTTGTCTTTTGCTCGCCCTTTAGGGAGGCCAAATATTTCTCTTAGTTCCTCTTCAGACTCTATGTACATAGCAATATCCTTATTTTTGGGTGTCATATTTTGACTGTTTTTGGGGGGTGCTTGTGTTTTAAAGGAAATTAAAATTTAATGAATAATAGACATAATATATAGGAAGTGAATATGTTATCAATTTGGAAAGGACGAGGCTGGATTGCCCCTGTTATTTTCATTGCCTTTTTTGTGGATATTCAACGAGTCGTTGATTACTTTATGGGAGAGGGATTTTATAGCGATAATCGTTGGGTAAAAGTGTCGGCTTTAGTGGCCGTTGCTTGCTTAGTGGGCGTTATTGGTTATCTGTTAAATAGTCGCGATCGCATTATTCAGATTGATTCTGAAACAGGCAAAAAAACTCGGTCACCGGCACACACCCTGTTATTTTTGCCTGTTGAGGTATGGGCTGTCATTGTTCCCTGCATTTTCTTAGGCGTTGATTATTTTAATGCTGAGCAAGAAAATAAGACGCTGGCATATCTTGCCAAGCCAAAGGTTAATGATATCTATGGGGTAGATTTTGCTAAAATTTTTAAAAACGAAGATCCCGTTTATAAATACGGCACCATGGTGGTTGTCTCCGTAAATCTTAATGTTGTAGAAGTGCAAAGTAGCACTCATGCTTATGACGGCAAAAGTGGGGTAAGAAAAGACCTACATAATGGTAAGGCCAAAGAAGCATTTTATTATGTGGATGAAGTAACGCCATTTAACATTCGAGAGGTGCTTAAATTTTATGAAAATGGCGCTATCTATTCAGTACATCGAGAGTAGCGGTTTCTATTCGTTTTCTTGTAAGAAAGTATCCATAGCGTTTAGAACATGCTGAGGATGAGTCATGTGTAAACAATGTCCATTTCCCTCTATGACTTCCAGCTTGGCATTTTTCAATTTCTTTTGAGTGTATTCGCCTACGCTTTTAGCGACTAAGGTATCGTTTGAACTTTGTAAAATAAGGCACGGATGAGAGATGCTCGGCAATAATGACCGATAATCAGAGAAGAAAGTCGCTTGTGCAAAGGGTTTTGAGTAGGTCACATCAGTAGAACAAAAACTGCTAAGTAACTCATGTACTAATGCATCATTTTCCGACATGCCAGGGCCAATAGGGGACAAGTCGTTACCCATTACTATTGGCGCTAGATAGTTTCCCCAGCCAATATAATCTTTATCCATTAACTGGATTAGGTTTTCCAAATCTTGTCTCTCAAAGCCGCCTTGGTACTCTTCGTCTATGTTTAAGAAACAAGGTGAAGGGCAAACCGCTACCAACTTTGAAAAAAGCTCAGGGCGTTGTTTGGCAACTATCCAGCCTATAGTGCTGCTGACAGAGTGGCCGACAAAAATAGCGTCTTTCAATTCTAAAGTGTCGCATATTTCAATGATGTCTAAAGCATAGCCTTCTAGCTGCTGATAGCGATTTTTTTCATAAGCAGAAAAGTCAGAATTGCCGCTACCGACATAATCAAATAGTAGTATTTTGTGTGTTTTTTCAAGAAACGGCAGCATAAAACGCCACATGTTTTGATTGCAGCCAAAACCGTGCGCCAAAATAATCGTCTTTTCGCCTTTGCCAACTAGTTTGATGTTATTGCGGAGCATAATGTCTGCTGACAGGTGTTCTGTTTGCAGTGTTTTCAGCATTATAAAGTGTTCCTTCCTTTATTTGAGTTCAGTCCTGTCTACTATTTCGCATAGGTATAACGCTATTTTATAATACTTACTTGAAGGTTTTTATGATCTACAGCAAGTTTATGGTAGGAATGTTTGCCGCGTTGACCGTAGCAAAAAAAACGCCAACGTGATGTTGGCGTTTTACATTCTACTAATGGATCGCTCTAAAGCGATTTAGAGTGAATGAAGCGAGTGATTATTTCGCTTTGTTCTTTGCCGCTTCAATGCTCTTTTGAATCAGAGGCGAAATAGTGAGGCCTTGCACAATGATGGAGAAGATAACCACAACATAAGTAATAATGACGATAATGTCGTGTAAATCTAGGCCTTCAATCATCATTTTATTGGTTGGAATAGCAGCAGCCATAGCAAGTGCTAACCCGCCTCGTAAACCGCCCCAAGTGAGTATTTTAACGGAATGCTTATCATATTCGCGGTAGCGTTTGAAAATTAGGTAAGGGGTGCCGACACTGATAAAGCGAGCCAGTAAAACAACAGGCACCATAACCAAGCCTAAACCAATTATTTCCCACGTTAATGGCATGGTGACAATCAGCATACCAATGATTAGGAAAAGTAAGGCGTTTAAGAAGCTGTCAGTCGCATGCCAAAAATCTTTTACATAGCGAGTCCCGTCAGGGCCACGTCTTTTTGACGCCGTTGCTCGCGTGATGTTACCAAGAAGTATACCGCTGGTTACCATCGCAAGTGCCCCTGAAATTTCCCAGATATTCGCCAGCGCAAAGCCAGCGGAAGGAATGGTTAAAGTGACTAATAAGCGAGTATTGATGTCTTTGCAATTGATGATAACAAAGTGACCAACTAGAGCGATAACAAGACCAAATACGATGCCACCAATAGCGTCTACTAAAAATAGTTCAGCGACTTCTTGGAAGTTGGCTTCGGTGCCATAAAAAGCGACGGCGAAAATGGTCGTGAAAATAACCAAACCCACACCATCGTTAAACAAAGACTCTCCTTCTACCTGGATAGAGATGCCCTGAGGCGCATTCATTTGTTTGATAATCGCCAATACTGCAATCGGGTCGGTAGGGCTAATCAAAGCGCCAAATAGTAGACAGTAGATAAAGGGAACGGGGAAGTTGAGGAGAGCCAATACATAGTAACTTAAATAGCCGACTATGAAGGTGGAAACGAGTGTGGAAAATAACACCAATATGGTGATCTCCCAGCGCTGCCTTCTTAATGCCGCAAGGTCGATTTCTAATGCGCCTGCAAACAATAAAAAGCCTAGCATGCCTTTTAACAAAAGCTGATTAAAGTCTATACCGGAAACAACTTGAGTAATGAAAAGCGCGGTTTCATCGCCAAGCATTTTCACAGCAAGAATCAGAAGTAATGAAATTACGACAGAACCTGTTGTGATGGCGATCGTAGTTTGCATTTTTAGTATGTATTGATTGGTAAAAGCGATAAAAACCGCTAATGCCGAAAGAAAACAGATGAGATACCAAGCGTTCATTCGAGAACCTTAACATTTATCAGTAAGAGTGAGAGTCATAAAAGGGTGCATGGGGGATGCTGGGACAGTATGTTATCCCTAGAATTTGCCTCTGTCACTGTTTCACTGTACAAAAAACAGCCCTAAAGTGCAGATTTTTAAAAAAAACAAGAAAGTTTCTTTCAGAAAAGAGTGCCTTTTCGCGATTTTGGCTTTTATGTAGGAAAATTACAACTATTTGGCGTATTGCTGTGCATTTTTCGAATAGTCTGAGCGAAAAAATTATTCTTCTTCTTTGTTTATCTCTTTTATTCTGTTGTTATGGATAACAATTATTAATAAAAACAAAATAAGGGAATCGATAATGCGCCCATTCTTATACAAACCTAGTTTGCTTAACTTAGCCATTGGTAGTTGTATTGCTTTTAGTAGCTTAGCAAATGCCGCTACTGTTGCGGCAATTCCACAATTGAGTGAAGCCAAATCTTCTGTTCTAGCTAAGAGTTGTGAGGGATTTTCAGCTCTATTAACGGCAAACAATACTGTGATTGACTCGGTTGAAACCGTCGCCAAGGGCGTGTTGAAATTAGGTGATAATGAGGTTGAAGAGCATTGTTTGGTCAGGGGCAAGATGCATGAGCGAATTGGCGAGGTAGATGGAAAGCCTTATGCCATTGGCTTTGAGTTGCGTTTACCTAAAAAATGGAATGGTCGTTTTTACTATCAAGCCAATGGTGGTTTGGATGGTGCCGTCAAAACGGCTGAGGGAGCACTAGGCGGTGGGCCTCTTACTGGTGCACTATTACAAGGTTTTGCAGTGATTAGTTCTGATGCAGGTCATGGCAAGGGGCTTCCAACCTTTGGTTATGATCCGCAAGCAAGACTGGATTATGGTTATCAGGCCGTTGCTAAATTAACGCCAATGGCAAAAACAGTGATACAGCAAGTTTATGGCAAAGGCCCTGATCGTAGCTATTTTGCAGGCTGCTCTAATGGCGGTCGTCATGCCATGGTGGCGGCGACCCGATATGCCAATGATTACGATGGTATTTTAGTCGGTGCTCCTGGTTATCGTTTACCGCTTGCGGCGGTGGCAAGCATTGCCGGTGCTCAAGTGTATGCGTCAGTCCCTAATACGGATAAAAAGGATTTGAAAACGGCTTTTACCTTGGCAGAACGTACAACCGTTTCGAAGGCTATACTGGCAAAATGTGACGCGCTTGATGGTATTAAAGATGGCATGATTCAAGATTTTAAGTCTTGTCAGACAGCTTTTAGTATTCAAACCGATGTGGCTACTTGTAAGGCAGACCGCGATGGTACTTGTCTTACTCAACCGCAAAAAGACGCTGTGGATACCATATATAAAGGCGTCACAACGAGCGATGGCACACGTTTTTACTCTTCTTTTCCCTATGATGCGGGGATTAATGATAAAGACCACATGATGTGGGAATACTCAGCTCCTTTACAGCGAGATTCTGGTGCCGTAGCAATGATTTTTAATACACCGCCTGTTGATCTTAAAGATTATAGTATCCGCAATTTCAATGGCGCTGACTTTGTTTGGCCGTCCAATATTGATGATTTGGTTGCTGGAGTGAATGCTGTGTCTGGGGGGTATAAAGAATCCGCTATGTCATTTATGGCACCGCCTACGCCAGAAAACATGTCTACCTTGCGAGATAATGGCGGCAAGATTATGGTGTACCACGGAGTGTCTGATGGCATTTTTTCTGTGCAGGATACGGAATCTTGGTATAACGCATTAAATTCAGCCAATGGAGGTCATGCTGACGATTTCGCCCAGTTTTACCCAGTGCCTGGTATGGGACATTGCCGCGGCGGGCAAGCAACGGATCAGTTTGATATGTTGATGCCTTTGGTCGCTTGGGTTGAAAAAGGTCAGAAGCCTGAACAAGTGATTGCGACTGCACGAGGGGAAGGTAACCCAGGTGGCGTCAATGATGAACTACCAGCCTCATGGAGTGCCAACCGTACTAGACCACTTTGCCCTTATCCTAGTGTCGCAACCTATGACGGCAAAGGTGATGTAGAAAGTGCGAAAAGCTTTGCTTGTGAGGTTCCTCAAAGCATGTAATGTTTTGGCCGCTACAAAAAGGCTTGCCTATGAAAATAGATAAGCCTTTTTGTTGCCCTCAATTTTTAATAGCTAATGTGCCGTTTTAAAGTGATTTGAATAATATCCCCGATTTTTTCATAGTTTGTAAATCTCCTTCATTTCTTAATGTTTTCCGCTTTTATAGGTCGTTGTTTACTTACAAAACATAACCAATTGGTCTGAATTAGATGAAGCGAGCCCTCAAGGGGAGTATAATCCGCGGCATTTACACTATATGAGATCTTTGCACGACTACTACGCTTGTCAATACTTTGTTAAAAACAAACTCGAAATGCTCATTTATACCCAATAAAATCCGCTTTCTCGTTTATTTTTGCCTCGTCTTGGCTTCGCTCGTAACATCGTGAAAATGTCCCAATATGAAATTTAGTGACGTCTTTTAGGAGTATATTCATGGCAACACCTTCCCAGCACGATTTGCGTAATGATTTTCGAGCATTATTAGCAAGCGGTAAATGTTATTACACTGCTTCTACATTCGATCCTATGTCGGCTCGTATTGCTGCAGATCTTGGCTTTGAAGTCGGGATTTTAGGTGGCTCTGTTGCATCTTTGCAGGTATTGGCTGCACCAGATTTTGCTTTGATTACTTTAAGTGAATTTACTGAGCAAGCGACTCGAATTGGTCGTGTGGCGCGTTTACCTATTATTGCTGATGCCGACCACGGTTACGGTAATGCATTGAATGTCATGCGTACCATTGTTGAGCTTGAACGTGCTGGTGTTGCAGCATTAACGATAGAAGATACTTTATTGCCAGCAAAGTACGGTCATAAATCTACTGATTTGATTCCAGTTGAAGAGGCTGTAGGTAAATTGAAAGCGGCTTTAGAGGCGCGTATTGATCCTATTATGAGCATTATTGCTCGTACTAATGCGGGTCAATTATCGACCGAAGAAACCATTTCCCGAGTTAAGGCTTACCAAGCTGTTGGGGTTGATGGTATTTGCATGGTTGGTATTCGTGACTTTGCTCATCTAGAAGAGATAAGTCAGCATATTACTATTCCAATCATGCTTGTGGCTTACGATAATCCAGAATTGCGTGATCGTGAACGCCTTGCTGCGAATGGTGTGCGTATTGTTGTTAATGGGCACGCAGCCTACTTTGCTGCGATCAAAGCGACATACGATTGTTTGCGTGAGCAACGAGGTATTGCTGAAGGCACTTTGAACGCTTCTGAGTTGTCTACGCGTTATTCCACTTTGGAAGAAAACCGCGTTTGGGCAAACAAGTATATGGATGTTCAGGAATAATTCAGAAATCTGTTCAATGTACAGAATGCTAAGGCGAAGGAGTTGTTAGTGCTGCGTAAGATGCTAATTTCCGATTATGATCAAGTGACGGCTTTGTGGGGAAATACTGAGTCCATGAGCTTGCGTGGTGCCGATTCTGAAGAAAACATCACTCTTTATTTAAAGAAAAATCCAGGACTAAGCTTTGTAGTAGAAAAGCAAGGTTTGCTGGTCGGAGCGGTATTGGCGGGCACTGATGGACGTCGAGGTTATTTGCAACATTTGGCTGTTAATGCAGCTTCTCGTGGAGAAGGGCTAGGGAAACAATTGGTCAACGCAGTAATTGATGGACTTGCGAAGCAAGGTATCGCCAAAACACATTTGTTTGTTCATGCAGACAATAAGGCAGCCCAAACTTTTTATGAGTCAATGGGGTGGTTTGCAAGAGACGAAGTGCGAATGTTTTCGTTCAACTCTTCCTCTGAGTTAAATGTATAAATCGTAAAGTGCCTGTTCTTCTATCGCATTATTAAAACGTAAAGGGCCAACATCATGTTGGCTTTTTCATATTTTTTACCTGTTAATATGGCGATTAACCAAGCTGGGCGAGTTGCTCATAAGTATTGCGTAGCCAGACTTTCATGCGTTGACGCTCGGCAATATTCATTATGCCTTTATCATTCGCCACAGCCCAAAAACTGCTGTTGTTAAAATCAATCTTTTGAGTCAACTTACTTTGTAGTTTTGGCAGTTCAATGATCAAGGCTTCGCGGCTCACGGCTTTTTTATAGGTGTCAGATTTTTGAAAACGAGAAAAATCAGTACCACGACCTAAGTTTTGTACGACCACAAAATCAACTGAGGGTTGAGTATAACGGTCAAGTAAATCATCCAGTAGCGCCACAGAGTCAGCGCCATCATCCATAACGTGCCAAAGACAGACCTGATATCCCATTTCGTCTAACAGGCCAAATACGTCGGTTTCTTCAATCCATTTTCCCAATGGCTGAGACGCTTGAGCAGCAAGATCAATGATTAAGTCACGATCTGGATATTCTTCAACGGCGGCTAGCATGCCATCTAAGCTGTCTTCCTCGCCAATCACGATAGGTGAAGCAAACTCATTGTAAAAGCGTGAAAAAGTTCCGTGAGATGCATCACAGTCAAAACCTAAAAACGGTTGATCATTATCAATATAGAATTGTGCTAAGACGCGCGCGGTCATAGATTTTCCTACACCGCCTTTTTCACCACCGACAAAATGTACCTTACCCATTTAAATTTCCTCATTGAATCTTAACTTGATCATGGTTAAAGGATTTACTGAAAGCATGGTTGGTTGGAAATGCATGCTAACAATATTGCCTGAAAAGGTTTTGCACTTTCATTACAAAGTAACAGAAAAAAGAATAAATGGGTTAGTAGTAAAGGGGATTAGGCTGCTTTTCTAGGTACTTAATCAAATAGGTGCTAGTCTGAATGATTGTAAATTACATAATATAAGGATCATTTTATGGAGATCTTAGCTTTTTTATTTATTGGTGCCTTGGCGGGCTGGTTAGCAGGTCAGCTGGTTAAAGGTGGCGGCTTTGGCTTGATTGGTAATATCGTTATTGGTGTTGTTGGTTCTTTTGTCGGCGGATTCACATTTCAATTGCTCGGTTTGTACTCTGGTAGTTTCTTAGGTTCTCTTGTTACGGCAACGGTCGGGGCGATTATTCTTCTCTATGTTGTGCGGCTTGCTAAATCCTAGTTTGAAGACGGTTTCTCATAAATCAGCCCGTTTTTAAATGCGGGCTTTTTTATGAGCAATAGTTTAATGGTCAAGCTTAGATAAGTTCTAGTTCTTCCATGATTCGGCGTATAGTGGCTTTGGTGCTGTCTTGCAATGGCACCATTGGTAAACGACATTCTTCAGTACAAAGACCTAATAATGACATTGCGTATTTTGGACCAGCTGGGTTAGGTTCGATAAACAAAGCGCTATGTAGGGCAAATAATTTATCCTGTAATTGTGCTGCTTCAACATAATTGCCTTCACGGCATAAGTGCTGTAGTTCGACAATTTTTTTCGGTGCTACGTTTGATGTCACCGAAATACAGCCAATACCACCACCGACGTTATAAGCGACAGTGCTTACATCGTCTCCGCTTAGAAAGCTAAATGGTTTATTTATTAGTGCTCGCTCGCGAATAGGTCGAGTTAGATCACCTGTTGCGTCTTTTACGCCAATGATTCTTGGTAATTCAGCAAGGCGAGATAAGGTTGCGACCTCTAAGCCAACAACAGCGCGTGGTGGAATGTTGTAAAGAATTATGGGGAGTTTGCTGTTGTCATGTACATATTTGAAGTGCTCATACAAACCTGTTTGATTGGGGCGATTGTAATAACCGGCTACATGTAAAGTGGCATCAGCGCCAGCTTGATAAGCGAATTCAGAATAGTTTACCGCTTCAACAGGGTTGTTAGAACCAGCCCCAGCAAGAACAGGGACGGCTTTATTTGTTTCTTGAACGGTAATTTCAATAACACGTTTGTGTTCATGTTCGCTTAACGTAGGGGATTCACCCGTTGTCCCAACAGGCACTAAGCCATTGATGCCTTGATCAATTTGCCAGCGAACGATGTTACGTAATGCCTCTTCGTCTAATTGGCCGTTACGAAAAGGGGTGATAAGTGCTGTGATTGCGCCGTAGAACATACTTTTGCCTCATTTAGGCCGGTATACATTCTGCTGATAAAGAGAGATAAACCCGTCAGCGAGAATGCTGCCGGGGAGTTGTTTAAATCTTAATTCCACACGTCAGCGCCGCAAAGCTTCTTAGCCTTACGTTTATCACCGTTGCGTTTATTTAAGATGTTGTTATTCATAGAGTAATAGAAAATCTTTGTTCAGTTTTATAAATATTTAGTTTTTCTATGCTGACGTTTTTTCTAAAAAAGGTCAATACGCGAAGGCGTTTTTTGTTCGATCTATTTTCGCCTCTAGGATGTTCGTTTTTTTGCGTTAGATTGGATAAAATATTGGCGCAATTTAATGCGCTTTTAATCATTCTAATAAGAGAAACTATATGGATCTTACGACTTGGCTTTCTTTGGTTGCAGTTTGTGTCATGGGGGCAATTTCTCCGGGGCCGAGTCTTGCGGTTATTTTACGTGTATCAGTTTCTCAATCTCCTTTGCATGGAGTGTTAGCTGCCATAACACATGGTTTAGGAATCGGCTTCTGGGCATTTTTGACACTGCAAGGCCTTGCTATATTGATGTCAAAACACCAAACCATATTTTCTGTATTAACCGTTTTAGGTGGGATTTACCTTGCTTGGTTAGGCTTTAAAGCATGGCGTTACGCTGGTAAAGGTCAAGACATTAAGGTCGAAGGTCAAAAGTCTTCCTATTGGGAGTCCGCTCGTGATGGCATGATGATTTCTTTGATGAACCCAAAGGCGGCTCTGTTTTTCTTAGCTTTGTTTAGTCAGCTTATTCCTGCTGAAATAAATACCTTAATCAAGTTCCAATTATGGGCAACCGTGGTAGTCATTGATACTGGATGGTATGTCATTGTGGCTCTGCTTTTGGCTGGTGGGCCTGTGCTTTCTTGGTTACGTCGTCATACTGTTTGGGTAGATAGAAGCATGGGGAGTATTTTGATATTGCTTGGTCTAAAAGTGGTGATCGATGCCTTTGCCTAGGCATGAATTAGCAAACATATCATTCACATTGTTTGGAAATACGTTTAGCAAGACGTTTTTTACCGTCAGGTTATGGATTGTTTATTTGGTGGGAGATAGGTCTCCAAACAATGATTCTGAAACGCCATAAAACCGCGAAACTTCGTCGCGTCGAACTGATTTCTTTTGGCGTGAAAGTAAAACACAATTCATGGGTGGATATACAGTCTATTTTTGAGATGAACGCATTTTTGCGCGTTTAGCCATTTTAAATAAACCAGTTGTGCGCGTTTTGTGCTGGCGGTAAGGAAGAAAGTCTCCTAATATCAATGAATAAGGATTTATAGAGCAGAAATAACAGGCTGTGGATAAATGAAATAACACGCATGCTTGTTTTTCCAGTTTTCGCTTCTGTTGGTATCAGTTATTAGGGCACTTAAATCAGTGACTTACTGGCGTGAATAGAGAGTTGTGAAATTGTCTAAACGCGCATGCGCATTAACAAAATGTTGAACTAAGCCGCTTCGCGGGTCTTTTCTCAGTTTCCCCCAATTTCCTCAGTTAGAGTCACATTTAATCTTCCACTCAACAATGGAGGATTAGTTATGACGCTTTAAAAAGTGCTTCGTATCATACCGTCATGGGACAATGCAGTTAGCGTTAGCACACGGTGAGATCGGTGTATAAAAACAGATCAGATCATAAGGCCTGAGGGAATCGCTTGCCTCGTGGGTCAAATCGCGCTACAAAAGAGCAAACAAAGAACCAACATAGTGGCGATCAAAGACGATCTTAAACGGCATAGTCTAAACATGTGTTGGTATTTAGCGAGTTATATAACAGGGAAGTCCTACCACGAAAAAAGCAAATCCCCTATATATACAACGCAGCCGTTCAACAGTGGGTTATAGCCGCAGCTACGCTGCCGTATAACCCTTAATTGTTATGTGACTACAGAACCCTCTCATTTTAGTGGCGTTGTTATGCAGAATTTAAAAGAAAAAATCAAAATAATTGATAAATTAATTTTGGATGATACACCTCAAAGTTTAGTCTACGCAGCTCTTGAGTGTAGACTAGCAATCGAGTTAATTTGTTACGAAAGATTAAAAGTATCAATAGGAAAAATGTCTAAAAATGATGTGGATTGGTAACCTAAGAAGGTAATTCGCCAAATCTTAGCGGAAGAAAATCCAAACGCGACTGAAGAGTTAACTCTTTCAATTTCACCTGAGCCTAATAAAGAGACTGATTCTAAGCCAACCTTAGAGGAATTTAAGGCAAAGTCATATGTTAAGCTTGGTATGCAGTCAGAGTTAAATATAAATAAACTAGCTAGATATTATCAAGCTTTATCTAATTTAGCCCTTCATGTCTCTGTGCCAAAAAACCAAACAATTCAGACATATGGTGACGCTACAATTATTAAACGAAAATTAGGGGAAGCCCTTGTTCAACTAAGAGCTGTTAGCTGCGGTAATCTCGTATTGGGAGGGATCGGACCAGAGTACAAGTTTCAATGTTTAACATGTAATTCTTTAATAACCCGAAAAGTTTCTGTATTACATGAGGGAAAAATAGTTCACTGCAATTCGTGCATTGAAAGTTACTTAATTTCTATAAGCGAGGGGGAGATTTTCTACTCCCGGAATGTATATGAAATACCTTGTGATATTTGTAGTACGACTTCTCTTTTACCTAAAAATTTATTTAGGAATATGAGAGTAGAGGAGTGTCATGATTTGAAGTGTGATGGTTGTGATAAAAATTTATATGTCAGATTAATGCCAACAATGTATAAGTTTCGCGAATAAGTCACATAACAAGAAAATCAACAAGGACACGTAACAGTTGGCTACGTTTCGCTTCGCTACACAATTTTAGCCAACCATTACTTAGCCTGTTATTTAGGCGTTATATTTCACGGAGGATTCAGGTTGTCATTTCCAGTTTTAGAGACAAATCGCTTGAGGTTAGATAAATTATCTAAAGAAGACTCAACTAGCTTATTTGAGTTGTTCTCGGACAATTCAGTTGTCGAATATTATGATTTGGAAGCTTTCACTGAACTATCACAAGCGAGTAACTTAATAGAGTTCTTTAACTCTCGCTTTAACGACAACACTGGTATTCGTTGGGCTATTCGCCTAAAAGAAACAGATCAATTTATCGGAACTTGTGGCTTTAATACTTGGAGTTCCAAAATGAAAAATGCCGTACTTGGATATGATTTATTGCCAAAGTATTGGGGCATGGGTTTGACCACTGAAGCAGTCCATCGAATAGTTAAAGCAGCCTTTTTAGGTGAATTACCTTGCGGTAAACTTAATCGTATTCAAGGTGATACCGTTCCAGGGAACTTAGCATCTGAATCACTGCTTCTAAAGGTTGGTTTCAAAGAGGAAGGCGTAAGACGCCAAAGTGGTTACTGGAAAAAACAGTTTCATGACCTTAAATGCTTTGGGTTAATTCAGTCCGAGTACAGTGAAATATAACAAGAACAAAAAACAGTTGTTTTTTGCTCCTTCGTCGATAATTTTAACCAACTATTGTTTGCCTGTTAATTAGGCGTTACATGAAGGAATCATGAGAAGCATCGAAGCGATCATTAAAGATATCGACGAGTATGTGCCGGTCAACGGTCAACGGTCAACGGTCAACGGTGAATGGGAGTCTTTGGATGAGTTGATAGATGAAGCCTGCACGCTCAATGATCGAAGAGTCGTCAAACCTTTGCTTGGGGTGTTAGAGCGTAATCAGGATCATGATGGCTATGGTGCATTTTGGTCGATTGTTCATGGGCTAGAGTCTTTGGAAGGTTACGAATCTGATCTGGCTGCTTCTGTATTAAGTAGGCCTCACGAGATGGGCGTACTTATGCTCAATCGAATGCTAAACGGTGGCATCCAAAAAATTGATGGTAGGCTCGTCCTGGAAATACTCGAGGAAATTGGTGCTACCCCTGCGTTCCCAATATCTATACGAGAAGAAGCAAATCACTTCTTGGCCTATCAAAGAGATAGCATGTAACAAGTTGTTGTAGTTTGTTCCGGCTTACGACCTCCACCGGTCGCCCCTGTCGGGGTGCCGCTAAACAAAAGCGTTAACTCTCAATACAATAAATTATGGAGTACACATGGAAGATAATATTAATGAAATACCAACTGAATTTGAAAATGCAACTAGAGGAGAAAGACTTGGTGCGGCTTTAATAGATGCACTTATTATTACGGTTGTCATTATACCTTTAGCTTACTTTATGGGGTATTTTGAAAATTTTGGTGAAGTTACACCTCCCCTGAATATAACGATAGTTCTTGCTATAGTTGGTTTTGCTCTTTATTTTTTGGTTAATGGAAAATTATTACATACTAACGGGCAAACTATAGGTAAAAAATTTAATGGTATCCGAATAGTTAAATTAGATGGAACGAAACCAGACATTAAAGAGTTACTTGTAAGGCGTTATATTCCGTACTTTGGATTTCCTTACATTCCTTATATTGGAAGTTTCGTCAACCTTATTAATCTTTGTTTTATTTTTGGCAAAGAGAAGCGATGCCTTCATGACAAAATAGCAGGCACTAAAGTTGTCAAGAGTTAAGGAAGGTGCGAACAAGTCCTCTTGTCTCGGTAATTGCTCCTGCATTACCCTAATAACCTACATCCATGTAGGAATCAGCATGTGGATAAAAGCCTGTTGTTCGAGGCGAGTGCCGAATGTGAATAGTGGTTCTATTTTCGAGGTGCTCAACAAAGAAAACAGGCTTTTAGGCCATGCCCTCGGCAATTGCTCCTGCATTGCCCTAATTGCCTACATCCATTTAGGCATGCGGGTATTTCAGAGCTTACTATTAAAAATAACAGGCCACATGTCGTTGCGACTCTTTGAAAGGTACCTACATTCCTTCAGAGTCGCGCCTTATTTGCCGATTTCTCTGAAAGACTGAGGCTTAGTAGACTTATTCGCACCTTCCTTAACAAAGCGTTTAAATCGCCTTCGGCTGGGACGTCTGTCGTAGCCCTTTAACGCGGCGTTAAATCCTCTTAGACGCACTCCCGATCGCGCGACTCTATGTAATTTCCGAGTCATTAACGGAAAGATTTTATCGAACAGCAAGCCCAATCTATGCCTTACGATAAAAGTTGTGCTGCTAAGCGTGACGTCAAACAATGTGAATGAGACGTTTGGGCGATAGTTTGACCAAAGAACAACCCCATCCTCCGCCTTCCCCTTGGAAATAAAAAGGAGAAGGTTAGGGGGATTAAGGGAAAACCGTTATGGCTGTTAGGCGTCGAAGTAAGGTGATTTCATGCCTTTACTTGCCTCGGCCACGACGTCACCATCAAATAATTTAATGCTGAGGCTGGCGTTTATTGATTTGGCTATATCGGACAACATGCCTTCTGCGTAGGCGCGGGCGTTTTGTACTGAGTCGAACTCGTAGAAGCCGCCTACGGAGTGATTGTTGATGCCGCTTAGCCAAGTTTTATTTCGAAGCCCGGTGACAGTTTGCATTGCTGGGTTAGCTTCTTGCCATACTTCTTCAGTAAATAGTGCTGATACTTGAAGTTCAGCGTACAGAAAAACACGGTTTGGTTGGGTCATTGTAGACTCCTTAGTTTAAATATTTAGTGGGATCTTAATTAAGGGATTAGTTTCGGCCTGCGATTACGCCACCATCCACATCCCAAATAGCGCCAGTTACCCAGCTTGAATCACTGCTTAGTAGAAAGTTAATTGTCTTGGCGACATCTTCGGCTGTGCCAATTCTTCCAATTGGATGGAAGCCATCAAATGTAGCGAGTGTTTCATCGATTGCACTTGGGTCAATGAAGGATTCGTAAATAGGGGTTTTTACCACTGCAGGAGAAACCGCATTGACGCGAATGTTCTGGTCAGCTAATTCCATTGCCATATGTTGTGTGAGTGCATGCAGACCAGCTTTAGCCATTGAGTAAACCGACGATGGTGTGGCTTTGATGGCTTGTTTTGCCCACATTGAGCCAATATGTACAATTGAACCGCCGCCATTAAATGCCATGTTTTTGGCGACGGCTTGAGATATAAAGAATGCCGCACGGTTCAGTTCCTGATACGCATCGTAATCCTTATGATCGTGTTCCAAAAATGCTGTTGGTTTGAATTTTCCCGCTGCATTTACGAAATATTCTATATGGCTATCATGATTAGCGACAAAATCCAGTATGCGTTGGATGTCATCGGTTTCGTATAAGTTTGCTTGCAGCGTTTCAATATGCCCCAATTCAGCAAGTTCCTGTTTAGCAGCCGCAAGTTTTGTCGTGGAGCTGCCTACAATGATGGTTGGAATGCCACGTTTGAGTAGTTGCTTTGCTGTCGCAAATCCCATTCCGCTAGAGCCGCCTAGAATTAAAGCGTAAGAACTATTTATGTTTTTCATTTGATTATCTCTACAGGTAAATATTAAAGTGTGGAAGTAGATTACAATCCCCGTAGACTATTGAAAATTAGGCACAATTTGGTGCGGTAGGTACTTATTGGTATATCTTTATGAAAGAACAGGAAAAAATATTTCCAAAGAAGTCTGCACCTGAGAAAAGTGCGCGTATGGTTGAGACTATTTATGGTTGTAAATGGTCATTAACCATCTACCAGCTTTTGGCAAATGACATTAATCGACCTGGGGCCATGGTCCGAAGTGTTGAGGGATTAACGACTAAGGTGCTTAATGAATGTCTGAGAAAAAATACAAAATTTGGTATTTTGGAACGCGTTGACTTTAATGAAGTACCACCTAGAGTGGAATATCGTGTGACTCGCTTTGGCACAAAATTTCTTCGAATTCTTGATGAGCTGGAAAAGTTACAGAACGAGATTGAATGTGAAATTGCGTAGTGGCGTTGTTCGGGTAACGGAGTCTGATGCGCTTAATTCACTAAGTAAAAAATTATCTTAATTACACGAAGTACCCCAATCTATGCGTTTACTAAAATCTTCTATCCACCCCAGTATCGAGCCTGTCGATCAATCCTCTTTTTTACGTCTTGCTGCCCGTGGGATTATTTTAAACGGCGAGGATATTTTGATGTTGTATACCCAGCGTTACGATGATTATACCTTGCCGGGTGGAGGGATTGATGAAGGTGAGAATCAGGTGGAAGGTTTGATCCGTGAGTTAACGGAGGAGACGGGAGCGCGGAATATTCGTAATGTCGAGGCGTTTGGTCTGTATGAGGAGTTTCGTCCTTGGAATAGGGATGGTTTTGAGATCATGCAGATGAAGTCTTATTGCTATACCTGTGAGATTGATGAGCAGTTAGGCGAGACGAGTTTGGAAGATTACGAAGTCAAAAACGGTATGAAGCCAGTGTGGATTAATGTTCACGATGCTATTAAGCATAATCTCGATACGATTAAAAACAGTGATAAAAAAGGTATGTCGATTGAGCGTGAAACCTTTTTGTTATGCTTGATTAGGGATGAGTTGTTGGCGGTTGTAAACTGAGGCGTTTTCTGTTTTTCTGGGTTTCATGCACTAGGGTTGGGTATGTTTACGAGAAAGCTTTTATACTTATTGGTGTTTATATTATTGCAGGGGTGCTCGAGTACTATGCCGAATCTAGGTGTTACCAATGGGAAGTTAGCGGTTTGTCCTAGCTCGCCAAATTGTGTGAGTAGTCAGGCTCAAGCGAATGATAAGCATTTTATTGAAGCTATAGTGGTTAAAGGCTCTACTCTTGATGCCCATGGCAAAGTGCTCGCCGTGCTGGAGTCTTCTAAGCGAACTAAGGTTGTGGTGAATAAAGCGGATTACATTCACGCTGAGTTTACGTCGGCGGTGTTTCGCTTTGTCGATGATGTGGAGTTCTTATTTTCGCAAGAGCGTGATGGAGAAGTGGTTGTCGATATTCGCTCGGCGTCTCGAGTTGGGCATTCTGACTTTGGGGTGAATCGAAAACGTATGGAAGCCATTCGAGGCAAACTGAATAAGTAGTCTGGTTGGTAATTAATTTTAAGGCGCTCTATATATTCTATAGAGCGCCTTAATTTATCTGGTCACAGTGTTTGAGCGCTTTTTACTTCGTGCTCGATGTTTTGGCGCAGGTCGGTTGGTAAGAGCAGTGCGTCTCCTAGGCGGTCTAGGTAGTGGCGTTCTTCTGTGGTGTCGATATCAATGGCGAGCATGGAGACAAGGTAAATCTCTGTGGCTTGTTCTTCACTTTCTGATAAGCGTGCGATGGTGATTGGGTCGCTGGCTGCTCGTAGTTGTTCTATCAAGAATCTTTGTTCTTCTGCATTGATGCCAAGGTCGCTGATTTGTTGTTCGATTCGAGTGCGTTCGCTGGCGTCTATGTGGCCGTCTGCTTTGGCGGCGCTGATCATGGCTCGAATTAAGATTAGGCGCATGTTTTCAACTTGCTGCGTTGGTTTTTCTTCTGCAAGGTCAAAAATGCTGCCGGCTGGAACCGCAGGTGTGGTGGATGTGCCGAAGCTCTGATTAGGTTCAATGTTGGTAATTTGTGTCGTGGTTTGGTTTTCTTTATGAGTACGCCACGCTTTGTAAGCCATTCCACCTACGGCGGCCATGCCGCCATATTTGATGGCTTTGCCGCCCATTTTCCGGGCTTTTTTGTTGGTTAATAGCATAGCGGCTAAGCCGCCAGCGGCCGCGCCACCCATGAATCCGCCGGGTATGGAGCTTGATTTGGCTTTGGTGACGGCTTTGTCAATTCCTGAACCTGTAGAGCCCATGATGCTGCTTAGCAGTGAGTTAATATTCATGATTAATAATCTCCAATTTATTTATCTGTTAATTCATCAGACTGGAGAAGTGTGGGAGAGTTCATCTCGGACTGTTTTGTTCCCTTTCTTTTACTTTTTAATTACGTTATTAAAAGGGAATAAACCTATGGCCTGTTTGAGTAATTTATGTCAAAAAATGTGTTGATGACGATTGGTGGGAATGAGTCTAGCTTTGCCGTGGAAGATGAGCAGGATGTGGTTTTTTTGCCTGTTGGCTTTGATTTAGTCAGCTTACGATATTTTAAGCATTCACCGCCGACTTACGATGATATCGAATACGCGATTAATTATATCGAGGACGAGATTGAGCGGGTCGCTAAGAAAGTACCTTATGATGGGTATTCTTTGGTGACGGATCAGCCTTTTATTCGAGATCTCGCGAAGTTAAGCGGAGCGGTTGGCGTAGAAGGTAAGGGGCGCTTTCATCGTGATGATCTGGAACGCTTGTTTGGTCGATATGCTGAGATTGCAGCGGGGAGCCCAGCTCAATCTGACGAGTCTGATACCTCTGTGACTTTTTATGCTCAGCTGCTGATTTTTCGTGAATTTATGCATCATCTTAAATTTGAATACGTTGTTGTTAGATAGCTAAAGTGAGTTGAAATGTTTTATGTGTTTGTTTTCTATGGCTGCTTAAGCCTAATCACTTTTTGTGTCTATGGTATGGATAAGTCGGCTGCTAAGCGGGGTAAGCAAAGAGTGCCTGAGTCGACGTTGCATTTATTGTCTCTGCTTGGCGGTTGGTTCGGTGCTCTGTTGGGGCAGAAGGCATTTCGGCATAAGACGAAGAAGCGACGCTTCTTGGTGGTGTTTTGGTTGACGGTTATGGCGAATATCGCTGTGACTGGGTATGCAATGCATGTCTTTGATTTTTTTAATGTTAGTTAGTCTCATTACGCTATGTAATTGCCATAGATTTTTATTCAAGCTGTACAGGTAATAAGTGTTTATGTGAGAGCACTTTGATTCATTGTCATCTACAATCCATTAATGATATTGATTTTTACCTTTAGGTGTAATGTTTTATGAAAAACAATGAGCTAGCGATTAGCGTTGCCGATGTAATGGAGTTGATGCTGGATGCTGTGTGTGTTGTGGATCGTGATGGACGTTTCGTTTTTGTGAGTGCGGCTTTTGAGACTATGTTTGGTTATGAGCCCCATGAAGTGATTGGTGAGCCTATGGTAAATATGGTGTATCCAGATGATAGAGAAAAGACTCTAGGGGTCGCTGAGTCTGTGATCTGTGGAAAAATTTTGCCGCGCTTTGAGAATCGTTGGGTTCGTAAAGATGGCAAGGTGGTGAATGTGCTTTGGTCAGCTAGGTGGTCGGAAGAGCATCAGGTAAGAATCGCGGTTGCCCATGATATTACTGAACGTAAAGAAATGGAGGTTCGGCTGCTTTATGCCGCGGGTCATGATGATTTGACGGATTTACCGAATCGTACTTTGCTTTTAGATCGTTTACAGGCCTCGCTCACCTTGGCAGAGCGTGAGCAGGTTGGTTTATCTGTTTTGTTTATTGATATTGATGGCTTTAAAGATATTAATGATGGTTATGGTCATGCGGTTGGTGATTTGTTGTTACAGCAAATTGCGGCGAGGCTGGGTGGTTGTGTCCGTAAGTCAGATACCGTTGGGCGTCTGGGGGGCGATGAGTTTTTAATTATTTTAAATAAAGTAAATAACGCGGAAAATGCCGCTTTGGTTGCAGAAAAAATCCGTGCGGCTTTATCTGAAGCTTTTGTAGTCGAAGGTTCTACTCTGTCTGTTTCTGCCAGTATAGGCATTGCTAAGTACCCTGAAAATGGTATACAACCATTGGATTTGGTGCAGTCTGCAGATCATGCTATGTACCAAGCAAAGAATAATGGTGGTGATAAGGTTTTTTTCGAGGCTTCTTAGGCTTTTTTACTTTAGGACGTGTGTTGCCTTATTGAGCCCTTGTTACCAAGAAGGTAATATGCTTTTCACGTCTCATCACTCTTTTGTCAGTCTATTTTCTGGTTCAAATTAGCAAATATACTGGAAATACACATTCTGTTTGATCCGTGGTTTACGATTTGCTTTCTTCGTGTTGGTTTCCGTTTTACTATCGTGTCATTGGGCGAGAAGCAAAGTCTAGAGTCCACATAATATCTGTGTCGATCACTGGTATTGTTTGTAATCATTTAACTTTATAGGAAACAATAATGGCGGCTTTTGGTAGCGTGTTTATGCCTAAAATGGCATTGGCAACATTCGAAAATAATCAATGGAGTGACGCAAGCATTGTCGCATCGGACAGCATTCAATTGCATCCTGGTGCTCACGTGTTGCATTACTCAAGTACCTGTTTTGAAGGTTTGAAGGCGTTTCGTCATGCTGATGGCAGTGTACATGTGTTTCGTATGGACCAAAATATTAAGCGTTTAGCACAAAGTAGCCGTCTATTGTCTTTGCCAATTTTGGATGAAGCTCAAGTTGCCAAAATGATTATTGATGCGGTTGCTGAGTTTGCGACTGATGTGCCAGAGCCTCCAGGATCTATGTATATTCGCCCCACTCACATTGGTACGGAAGCGGCGGTTGGTAAAGCGGCGGCGCCAACAGCAACGTCTATGTTGTATGTTTTGTTGTCTCCTGTAGGTGATTATTTTACTGGTGGTGCTAAAGCGCTTCGCCTTCTATTGGATGAAACGGGCATGCGTTGTGCGCCTCATATGGGCATGATCAAAAGCGGTGGTAACTACGCCAGTGCTTTGGGTCCTATGATGAAGGCGAAAGCGGAAGTGCAAGCAGACCAAATTTTGTTCTGTCCAAATGGCGATGTACAAGAAACCGGCGCGGCTAACTTCTTGTTGATCGATGGCAATGAGATCATCACCAAAGGTTTGGATTCATCTTTCCTTCACGGTGTGACTCGTTCTTCTATCTTAACGCTTGCGAAAGATCTAGGTATGACGGTAAGTGAGCGTGATTTGACGGTTGCTGAGTTACTAGAGCGTGCCGCTAAGCCTGAAGTGGAAGCCGTGTTGTCTGGTACAGCGGCGGTATTAACGTCTGTTGGTACTTTTATCCATAATGATAAAGAGTACAAAGTAGGCTCTGGAGAGCCTGGTCCTATTGCTCAGAAACTGCGTCAAACATTGAATGATATTCAGTGGGGTAAAGCGGAAGACAAGCATAATTGGTTAACCAAGGTTTGCTAGTTTTTTAGGATGGGACAGTAAGATAAAAAAGGGGAAGCATAATGCTTCCCCTTTTTGATGATCAACAACGCATTGTTAATACGTTAAAAACTCAATCTTGCTGTTGCAGACATAATGTTGTAATTGTCTGCTGATTGGTAGTTGCCTGATAAAGAGAAGTTTTGAGTGAAATAATAGCCTAATGAAAATTTAGTGTTGTCTAAATAGTCTTGGTCTGAGTACATTGTGTGAGATAATCTTGCTTCTAGACGATCTGTCAACGAGCTACGGAAGCCAACTCTAAAACTAAAATCGGAATCATCATAGTCATAGTCATTGTAATGAACGAGTCCATATATTTGGCTAGCTTGACCAATATCAGCATAAGCGCCTAAACCGACCTTTAAAACATCAGAATCGTTAAAGTCGATGGCTTCTACTGAAATGAGTGGAATAATGAGGGTATCTATAGATACAGTAAATGCAGAATAGTCACCGTCACCTGCACCGGAATCATAGTCAATGGTTCCTATAGTGTAATCAACAAACGTCATTGGAGATGCACTGGCGTTCATAGATAAGGATATTGCTGTCGCTGCAATTCCTGTTGCAATAATATTTTTCATGTTTTTCTCCGATAATTCGATTAATGAGAATGGGCGTCGGGCTTTTGTATTGTTCCTTACCTCTATCCAATCGGTTGATTTAAGATAAACTTTAGCTAAACCGTCTAACATTCTTCCTTATTTTTCTGATTTTTCATTCAGCTTAATGATATATAAGGTATTCTGGTAGGCGATTTTTTTTGCTAAGGGTGTATCGACCCCCTAATGAATTAAGAAGGTATTATGAAAAAGGTAATGAGAAAGCTCTGCTCTCCAGTACTGGGAATGTTCGAGTCCGGTGAAGGGGAATTTGATTATAAACCATCCCATCGAACTATATTGATCGTGTTGGGATTGCTTTGTTTTTTGCTGGCGTCTGTTTCTTTAGTCATGTCGCTGATGACGGGCGAAGCGGCTGGTGTTATTCCTATTATGGTGTTTTTTCTAATGGGCTTGGTCTGTGAGATTGTAGGTCTTTTAGGTAGTGATCGTGCAGTAGCAAGAATTTGGAAACGTAGTTAAGTTAATGTGTTCAGAGGTGCTAGCGGTCGCCTACGTGGTAAAACGAAAAAAGCGACCTAATGGTCGCTTTCGGTGACTTTTCTCTTTAGTTATAGCGACTTAGTGACGTTCTTTTCCGTGATGGCGAGGCATGTCGTCACAGTCTTCCATGCGCTCTTTTTGTAGATCGATGAACTTGGTTTTTTGCTCTGGCGTTAAGATGCTAAGCATTTTGTGTTGGTTACTGAGCATCTCTACTTGACGTTTAACTTGTTTATCAGACTTTTCTTGTGCCAATTCGGTGGCTTTGGCTGGATCAAATTTTTCCGCTGTCAGTAAAGCGTTTATTTTATCAAAATGTGCCATGCGAGCGTTTTCGCCTTGCTCTCTTTTGTCGTTGAAGCCTTCTTTCATGGCTTGTTTATTTTCTTTGCGTAGCGTTTTGAATTGCTCTTTTTGGCTGTCTGTTAGATTTAAATCTTTCATCATGCCGCGGTTTAAGCCTGGGCGACATTCCTGTGGGCCTTTGTGATCTTTTCCGCCAAACGCAAACGCGCTGGTGCTCAATACTAGTGGAAACACAACAGCGGCTATAATCAGTTTTTTTGCCATTTTCATATTTTCTTCCTTATATACATTAGAGGATCAGATGATTGATACGTACTGCGTTTTGAACGCATGGAAGTAGAATAGAGGCTGTAAGGTAAAGTGGCGTATCGGCTAGGTAAAGTATCGTAAAGGCTGCACTGTGCTTAGCATTTCGACGTAAAATAGCGTTAAAGAGTGCTAGCTGCTGATTAATTAAATCGTTTTAGGAACTGTTGATGCCACATATTTTAATCATTGATGATGATGTTGAATTGAGTGATTTGCTCAAAGAGGTTTTGTCTTTTGAAAATTGTGCTGTTTCTGCTGCTTATGATGGCGAGGCGGGTTTGACTGCGATGGATGACAGTGTGGATCTGATATTGCTTGATGTGATGATGCCTAAGCTCAATGGTTTTGAGACCTTGAAGCAGTTGCGAGAAAAATGGGATGTGCCTGTTTTAATGTTGACGGCAAAAGGGGAAGAGATTGATCGTGTTGTCGGTCTTGAGCTTGGGGCGGATGATTATTTGCCAAAACCTTTTAGTGAGCGAGAGTTACTGGCAAGAATTCGTGCCATTTTACGCAGGACTCAGACAAGCAAAGGTCAGCCGCAAAATGATTTCGTGACTTATCGAGATATTAAGCTATATCCAGGTCGTCTTGAGGCGTATTGCAATGGAGCGCTATTAGATTTGACCAGTACTGAGTTTGCCTTGCTGCATCATTTTTTACTTCATCCAGGGCAAGTGCTAACGAAAGAAGTACTCAGTCTTGATGTATTGGGTAAGCGATTGGCGGCTTTTGACCGAGCGGTTGATATGCATGTCTCTAATTTACGTAAGAAACTCCCTGACTGGCCGAATGGCAAACCACGTATTAAAACCTTGCGTGGGCGTGGCTATTTGCTGGTGGAGAGCGACTGATGCGTTTACCAAAGATCACCAGTTTATACGGGCGTATTTTTGCCATTTTTTGGTTTACCATGTTTCTGGTGATTTTAGCCGTTTTGGCGTTACCACATTTCGATCCTCGTAAAGCTCGGGATATTCCTCCGCCTCACTTTGATCGCATGCTGCAAATACGAGATCAGGTTGAGCGCACGTTTGCTTCTGCCCCAGATATAGCGCAAGTCTTACCCGAAATAGAAGGGGGCGCTCGTCGACGCCCTGGTGATCATAAGCTGCGCCTTTTTATCACCGACCTAGATGGTAATGTGATTACCACAGAGCGCCGTCCTGATTTCAGTTATAAGGCGTTACGTAATTTTGTGACCTCTATTGATAACCCTCAAGATCCTCAGCAGAAATTGTATGGGAAAACGATGATTTCTGGACCGCTGCCTATTCGGCTAGCCCAAAAGGACTATTTTTTATATATCGGCACTCGCTGGAGTGAACCTCCGCATTTTTTATTACAGTTATTTGATCATCCTCTTCGCTTATTGTTGGCCGTTATGTTGGTTAGTACTCCTTTATTATTGTGGTTGGCGTGGGCCTTGAGCCAACCTGCTCGTCGATTAGAGTTGGCGGCACAGCGCGTGGCGAAAGGTGTGTTTGAAATTGATCCTGAGCTTGAAAAAGGCACGTCAGAGTTTCGCCAAGCGGGTGCGAGTTTTAACCAAATGGTAGAAGCGGTTAACTTGATGATTTCACGTCAGCAGCGTTTATTGTCGGATATTTCGCATGAACTGCGTTCGCCTTTGACGCGTTTAAGAATGGCGCAAGCGTTAGCAAAACGAAAGTTAGGTGACAGTACGGATTTAACTCGTATTGATACCGAAGCTCAGCGTCTTGAGCAAATGATAGGTAAGCTGCTTGAACTGTCTAGTGTGCAAGTCGACAGTCATTTGAATCGAGAGATTCAACCTCTATCAAGCCTCTTTGATGCCTTGCTAGCGGACAGTCAGTTTGAGGCGGAGCAAGTGGGAAAAGCCTTGCTTTTGTCTGAGGTTCCAAATCGTATGATTAATTGCCATCCGCAGCTGTTGATGAGCGCTTTGGAGAATATTGTCCGTAATGCGATTCACTATGGTAAAAACCAGATTCAGGTTTCATTGGGTGTTTATTCCAATACGTTATCTATTCGAGTAGAAGATGATGGCGACGGTGTAGCCGATGATGAGTTTGATTCTATCTTCCGGCCTTTTTATCGGGTCTCAACCGCCCGTGATCGAAACAGTGGCGGCGCAGGGTTGGGATTGGCTATCGCAGAAAATGCGGTTCGCCAGCATAATGGTACGATCAAAGCGACTCGAAGTGCATTGGGTGGGTTGCTGGTGGAAGTGACTTTACCTCTGCAAGAAGAACCATAATGCGTCCTAATTTCTGTAACTAGGACAGTATTATCTTTGTTTTTACGAAAGCATTAGTAGACAAAGCGGTTAATTGGGCTCATATTAGAAACTCATCGTTCTTATTATGCATTCGGTTAATCGCTTTCCCCAAAAGCTATCCCTAAAAGTACAGAGTAACGCAGAGAGTACTTCTCTCTCACCTTGCCTTTTTTATACTTTATTTAAATAAGAAGTTTGCTAATAAGCGCTTGGTCTATTTGTTTAGACCCGTTTTTAAAAACAAAAAAAGGGAGAAGCCTTGTTGTTTTTCTCTAAAACCATAGGTAATACATGATAAATACAGCCAAAGAATTTGTACTACAGCGAATTTGCAATTTTGCAAGCCAGACGTTCGATCCTAACTCCGACTCGCAAGTTGTTGGATTATTGAAAAGTAAATTCAATATTCGTTTGCCACAGAGACGTTCTATTAACGAGTCTTTATCTTCTTCCGTTAGCGATCATGAAATTATTGCTTTGATTCTAAAATACCGTTCGATGAATGAGTCGTAAGTTTAAACCAGCAAGACTTCTTTATTTTTTGACACACAAAAAGATTGCATTACCAGATTGCTGATCCCACGGTATGATTTTGTCGTGCTCGTGTTCAAAGACATGGACATCAAAGTATGGCGTTAACAGAGCCTGTAGCTCATTAAAGCTTAATGCCACCATAAGATGTTCATCTGCCCAAAGTTGAGTTTGTAGCGCGGTGGTTTTTTCAATGCTCAGCTTTAGTGTTTGTTTTTCACCTTCACCACAGTAATACCAAGAAGAGCCAAATGAGAACTCGCTATTGTCGTGAGTGACGCTGTGCTTCGCAGAAAGCGTATTGTCTATGTGGTTCTTATCTACCGAGTTAAAACAAAAAACACCACCAGTACTGAGCGATTTGTGTACGCTTTGAATGCAACTGGTTAGGTTATTGATGTTCCCGCTGTAATGAACCGAGTATAAAAAACACGTAATTAAGTCATAAGACTCAGTCGTATCAAATGCACACATATTACCTAGCTCGAATTGCGCACCAGGGCATCGTAGTTTGGCAAGATCTAGCATGGGTTGATTAATATCCAAGCCGCTAGATTGATAACCTTCTTGGCTAAGGTAGCTAATATGTGGTCCTGTTCCACAAGCCAAATCTAAATGCTGTTTCCCACCATTTCCAAAAATTTGATGAAGCCGATGCGCACTGTTGCTCTGGGCTTGATAATTAATATCGGCACACATTAAGTCGTAATAGCCAGATAAATCCGTATAGAGCGCGTTGTCAGACATGTTTCTTCACTTGGTGGGTAGCTAATATGGTAGGTGAAACTCGAGCGCGAATAATATAGTAGATACTTTCGCGCGACTACAAAAACGTTTAGACAGTAATGAAGATAGGAATAATTGGAAAAATTAAGGCAAAAAAAAACAGGAACAAAGTCTGACTTTGCTCCTGTTTCTTTATATTGCTACTGCTTTATCTGATTTAAACGAAGATAAAGAATTTAGCGATAAACAACGCAGCTAATAGATACACAGCAGCGCCGACTTGCTTACCTTGACCTGACAATAGTTTGATCACAGCGTAGCTGATGAAAGACAAAGCAATACCATCCGCGATAGAGTAGGTTAGTGGCATCGTAAAAGCGGCAATCAGAACCGGTGCGGCTTCTGTAATATCATCCCAGTCTACGTGCGCTAAGCTGCTTGTCATCAATACTGCAACGTACATTAATGCGCCCGCTGTCGCATAAGCAGGAATAGATCCAGCCAACGGCGCAAAGAATAAGCTGAGAATAAACAATAACGCTACAACAACAGCCGTTAAACCAGTACGTCCGCCAGCGGCAACGCCAGAAGCACTTTCGATATAACTTGTTGTAGAAGAGGTACCTAATGCAGCACCCACAACCGTTGCGCCAGAATCAGCCAACAAGGCTTTTTTAAGGCGAGGTAATTTACCTTCTTTATCTAATAAACCGCCACGTTGACCAACACCGATTAGGGTGCCTGACGTATCGAATAAATCCACAAAGAAAAAGGCAAAAATCACGCTTAGCATACTGATTTGAAAAGCACCTTCTATGTCCATCGCGAGGAAAGTAGGTGCAACAGATGGTGGCATAGAAACTACGCCACCAAATTCATTTTGACCAAAGAGAATAGACAAAATGGTGACGAAAAGTATGCCAATCATCACAGCGCCGGTGACATTTAAATACGCCAAAGCACAGATCACAAAAAAGCCAAGTAAGCCATAAATCGCTGATGGTGAAGATAGGTCGCCTAGAGACACCATAGTAGCTGGGTTTTTGACAATGATGCCGGAATTTTGCAATGCAATCATTGCTAGGAAAAGACCGATACCAGCTGCAATCCCCAATTTCAACGAAGACGGAATGGCATTGATAACCCATTCACGAATTTTAAAAATACTGATGAAAATGAAAAGAATACCGGATAAGAAAACCGCGCCAAGTGCTTGTTCCCATGTGTAGCCCATGCCTAAGACTACACCGTAGGTAAAGAAAGCATTTAGTCCCATGCCTGGTGCAAGAGCAATAGGGTAATTTGCGTATAAGCCCATAATCAAGCAACCAATTGCAGCAGCAAGACAAGTTGCGACAAATACGGCGCCTTGATCCATTCCTGCTTGAGCAAGAATAGAAGGGTTAACGAAAATAATATAAGCCATCGTTAGGAAGGTGGTTATACCTCCGACAACTTCATTACGTACTGTGGTGTTGTGCGCTTTAAGTTGAAAATAACGTTCGAGCATGAGGGGGACCTTTTGCTAGTAGACGACGGCGATTATTTTATTGCGAATTTACGGATTCAGTAGCATCACAATAAGAAACGCCGGGATAATTTAGTAACTGATCATTTGGTCAGTAAATAATTTCGGCGGCAAGTATAAAAAATTCGAGGTGATTTGGGGAGATAAATTGTAATAAATAATCGTTAAGGCAGGATTTAGCAGTAAAAACGCACTAGTTTTGTGTGTTTTTACTGTTTGATGAGACTTTTTTGACCGTTAAAAGACAGTGAAAGGGGGGTTATAATCTCGAAACTTGATAACCGCTGGCTTCAAGTTTTGCGAGTAAACTGTCTGGACCTGCAAGGTGCATTGCCCCAACCATGATGAATTCGACTTCGTCATTAGTGAGCATGTTTTCAATTTGAGGCATCCACAGATCATTTCGCTCCACTAAAAGTGATTGATACACCTCTGGGTAATCTTGTTTAAAGTCCTTTAATTCAATGTCTGCCATGGTTTCCATATCACCTGTGCGCCAGCTTTTTCTAAGGTCTTCCATCGTTTTTGGCATGTCTTTGATATCTGACAAGGTGTAATTAATGACCTCGTTACTATCTTGGTTATTGAGGTTGCTGAGCATGTCAACTTGAGCTTGGGGTTCTTCTAACCAGCTCTTAGGTTTGTGGTCTTGTTGCGCCTTTTGTGCATAGAACTGATCGACACCTTCACTGGTAAAGCCAAGATGTTTTAATTCAATCATGCTGAGGGAAATAGCAAGTGCACTGGGTTTTAGGTGTTGAATCGCGGTAATGGGGATTTGTCTGGCGTTTAAATAGATTTTTAGTGATCGATAGGTTTCAGGTGAGATGACTTCATCTATGGTGGTGCCATCGGAAAAAGACAACTCTGATTGCATTTGTCTTATGAAAGCTGAGTTTCCTAAGGTTTCCATATCCGTTTCAAAAACAACGCTGTCACAGGCTTGATAGGCTTTATCGTAGGCTTTTGGCAAAGGGTAGTCTTGTGGCGTGAGTAAATGAATCGTACCGCCAATATAGAGCGTATTAACACCTGACGTTACCTTCCAAACAGAGGCTGCTTGGGTTTGAAATGTGGCGGCTGCAAGTAAGGTTAGGCCAAATTTTTTGATGAAATTCATTGGATACCTGAATGGTTTTGTTAATTTCTTATGTCTTTCAGTTTACCTATTTCAATGATGATCGGAAGGGGGGAGTGAAAATTGTACGGCTTTTTTCTTATTTTTTGCGACAGAATAAGTCTTGTTTAACATGTTGGTAGCGTTATAAAGAATGGCAAGCGTAACGCATAAAAGTGATATTATTCTTGTTCTTATTTTATTCTAGTGTGAGTTTTTTGATGGGAAATGAGTTTGTCACCATAGGGTTAACTAATCCTAAGAGTACCTCAAATGTTGGTTCTGTAATGAGAGCGGCAGGGTGTTATCAAGTGAATCAAGTTTTGTATTCTGGCCATCGTTATGATCGCGCAGAAAAAATGTCGACAGACACTAAAAAAGCTATTTCATCCATTCCATTGATCAACATAGAAAGCCTTGGTGTTGATAGTTTAATTGATGCTGTTGATGCAGATACTAAGATTGTATGTGTCGATTTGATCCAAGGTGCGACGCCATTACCTTCTTTTAATCACCCTGAAAAAGCCCTATATATTTTTGGTCCGGAAGACGGCACGATAGGTCAAAAGGTTGTTGATAGAGCCGACTTTGTTGTCTTTGTTCCAACGGTTGGTTGTATGAATCTTGCCGCCTCGGTGAATGTTCTGCTTTACGATCGTCTGGCTAAGTCTTCTCAAACCTTCGCTGGCGACGAACTGATTCGCCAGAGTAAAGACGTCAATAATAATGTGAGGGTGCGTTCTAACACTCAGAAGTAGGATTTTTAAGTGTAAGGGTGTGTGATTTTCTTATCTATTACTTTGCATATAGTTAGCAGAATTTTGACTGTGATAAGTTGGTATCAATGCAAAAATATCTCTTAAACCTAATGGCTGTATTAGGAAGGAGGTCAGAGGTCTGTTTTTCCTGAATCTGAATGTTATCTGATTCTCCGTCACTTCCTTTTTTAGCCATCATGGAATCAGTTTGATGAGATAGAAGGAACGTATACAAATGGAGCCTATAAAACGAGTCGTGCTTGCTGTATTAGCTTGTTCCGCGCCTGCTGTTTATGCTGCTGATACTCCCTTTACCCCTTTAGAGCCTTTGAGTGCGGAATTAGAATTAGGCGTTATTGCCATTACTGGTAATACTGAAAGTACAGCCGTAAAAGCAAAAGCGACCGTTAAGCAGGATTTTACGGCTTGGAAAGCCAAGTATGAGCTAGACACACTCTATAAAAGAGGTAGAAATGAGGGTGAAGTTGACACTAAAACAACGGCACAGAAAATGTTCTTATCCGCACAAAGTGACTACAAATTAAGCAGTAATAACACTTCTGTATTTGTCTATGGGTCTTATACTGATGATCGATTTAGCGGCTATGAATACCAAAACACAGTGTCTGTTGGTTACTCCGCGCGTTTGTTCGACCATGATAGTTCTTTTTTAGATTACAGTATTGGTCCCGGTTATTCCTTTAGTATGACAGACGAGGGTGAAGAGGATGAAACTTCGATAGTGCATTTGGAATTGCAGTATGAATATGAAATTAGTTCTAATGCGACTTTCCAACAATCTTTAAGTACGGAGGCCGCTTTGCAAGATAATAAGAATACGCGTTCAAAGTCGGAGACTTCTGTTAGCGTAAAACTCAGAAATAACCTTAGCATGAAGGCTTCTTATGGCCTTACCCATAATAGCCAGGTTTTGGATAACAAAAAGAAAACAGATGGTACGACAAGTATCATATTCGCTTATACATTTTGAGAATTTTTCGCCATGCGTTATCAGGGTATAAAAGTCACGTTGGTGACGGGGTTTTTAGGAGCGGGGAAGACCACTTTAATTCGTCATCTACTTGCGCAGTCGCCTCCAAATGAACGTTGGGCTGTGTTGGTTAATGAGTTTGGTGATATTGGTCTTGATAGTGCGTTTTATGCGGATTTAGATGTCGCCATCAGTGAGGTTCCGGGTGGTTGTGTTTGTTGCACGACATCGGCTGCTTTTCAGCAAGGGCTAAACCAATTAATTCGCCAATATAACCCTGACCGTATTCTTATTGAGCCATCTGGCCTTGGTCATCCAAAGCAAATTCTGCAGAAGTTACGCAGTGCGGCTTATCAAGATGTGCTGTTATTGACGGGGGCATTTTGCGTATTGGATGCTCGGAATTTAAATGATGAACGTTATACAAAGCATGATATTTTCAATGACCAAATAGAGTCTGCGGATGGTATTGTATTGAGTCATGTTGATCGTTATCAGCAAGAAGATATTGATCGAGTAAAAGCTCGCTTTGGTGTGCTTACTTCAATGGGGTCAACTCCCACTGTTTTTATGTCAGATCCTATGGCTTTGAGTGCTGATTCTTTGGATATTGGTCTGATAGATTTATCGAATGCTTCTTCTACCGTAGAAAAGCACTCACATACACCAGAAAAACACTCTCACCATTCCTCTCATCACCATGTTCATGCTGCCGTTGAAACGACAGATCAAGACAAGCATTGGAGTTATCACAAACAACAAGGTGACATGCAGGTTGTCGGCTGGCATTGGCCTAGACAGGATTGTTTTACTCAAGAAAAGGTAAAGTCAATTATTCAAGAACTGTCCGGGTTTGCTGGGGTTTACCGTATTAAAGGCGTATTTTTAATTAGTTCAAACGAAGCGCTTTTGGTGAACGTAGCGAGAGGTGAAGTCTTGATAACAACTTCTCCTTGGCATGATGGCAGTCGCTTAGAAATTATCGGTGGGATTGAAGGTGATTGGCTGAAATTTGCTCTTAGTCGTGGTGCAGAATTGCTGTAATAAAGGCTCAACTGATTATATTTGCTAGCTTTGAATTGGCTTGAATGGTGATTATTCTCTTTGTTTGACTGGTGAAATCCTAAGCTTGGTCTATTTTGTCATTAACTTTGGCACCTTTTGTTATTGAGAGATAGCCTCCGATAGAGGAACCTTTCTACCATAAGAGGTTCCTATTGGAACGGATGGAATAAAAACAAAAAGAGGTCATAGGCCATGCCTGAATATAAAGCGCCACTGCGCGATATCAAATTCGTCACTGAAGAAGTTCTAGATTTTCACGGACACTATGCTAATTTGCCGGGCGCTGAAGAAGCGACGCCAGATATGGTGGCGGCGATTTTGGAAGAGGGTGCTAAGTTTGCCGAGCGAGTGCTTTCTCCTCTAAACCGTGTTGGTGACCAACAAGGTTGTCAGTTTAAAGATGGTGTTGTGACAACGCCTGACGGATTCAAAGAAGCTTATCAGCAGTATGTTGAAGGTGGCTGGCCTTCATTGTCGCACCCTGAAGCAGTAGGTGGACAAGGTTTACCAGATTCTCTTGGCATGATGGTGACGGAAATGATCGCCACATCCAACTGGTCATGGGGGATGTACCCAGGCTTGAGTCACGGCGCGATGAATACCATCGAGCTACACGGCACTGACGAGCAAAAACAAACCTATTTAACGAAACTTGTTTCTGGTGAATGGACAGGCACCATGTGTCTGACTGAACCACATTGTGGTACTGACCTTGGTATGTTGAAAACCAAAGCCGAGCCGCAAGACGATGGCAGCTATGCCATTACAGGTACTAAAATCTTCATCTCTGCGGGCGAACATGATATGGCGGACAACATTATCCATATTGTATTGGCTCGTTTACCAGATGCCCCAGCGGGTACAAAAGGTATTTCTCTGTTCATCGTACCAAAACACAATGTTGATGATGCTGGTGAAATGGCAGATCGCAACCAGGTATCTTGTGGTTCTATCGAACACAAAATGGGTATTCATGGTAACGCGACTTGTGTAATGAATTTCGATGGCGCGAAGGGCTTTCTCATTGGTGAGCCGAACCGTGGTCTGAACTGCATGTTTACGTTCATGAATACGGCGCGTCTTGGTACGGCTTTACAAGGTTTGGCACATGCAGAATGGGCACTACAAAACTCTGTGGCATACGCTAAAGATCGTTTGCAAATGCGTTCTTTGTCAGGTCCGAAAGCGCCAGAAAAAGCCGCAGATCCAATCATTGTTCACCCCGATGTACGTCGTATGTTGTTAACGCAAAAAGCCTTTGCTGAAGGTGGTCGCGCTTTAATTCATTATTGTTCTAAGTTGGTGGATATCACTAAAAAGGGCTCTAAAGAAGAGAAAGAAGAGGCGGATGAATTGATGTCTTTACTGACTCCGATTGCTAAAGCCTTTCTAACTGAAACCGGTTTTGAATCTGCAAATCATGGTCTACAGGTGTTTGGTGGTCACGGCTTTATCGCTGAATGGGGCATGGAGCAAAACGTTCGTGATTGCCGCATTTCGATGTTGTACGAAGGCACTACTGGCATTCAGGCGTTGGATCTTTTAGGTCGTAAAGTACTGATGACTCAAGGTGCAACACTGCGTCGTTTTACCAAAATCATCCATAAGTTCTGTAAAGAGCATAAAGGCGATAAACGCGTTAAATCCTACATCACAGCGCTAGATAAATTAAACGGCGAATGGGGCGATGTGACGATGAAGATCGGCATGAAAGCCATGCGCAATAAAGATGAAGTAGGTGCAGCGTCTGTCGATTATTTGATGTTCTCGGGCTATGTGGTACTGGCTTATTTCTGGGCTCGAATGGCTGTCACCGCACAGACTAAATTAGACGAAGGCACAGATGAGGTGGGTTTTTATACTGCCAAACTGCAAACAGCGACTTTCTACTACGATCGTTTGTTGCCACGTACTCGCGCTCATGTAGAGGCTATGTTGTCTGGCGCTGATAACTTATTGGCGATGGAAGAAGATAATTTCTTATTTTTGAATGCCTAATTAGCGTTAATAAATAACCACCCATGTATTTTTTTTAGTTCATGGGTAATAAAGTTTTTGAAAGATTGAAGAGGTTGATATTATGAGTGAAGCAAAAGCTGTTTTTGAATCCATGTTAAATCGTTTTGACGCTGATGAAGCGGATGACATGGAAGCGGTGTTTCAATTTGACTTAGATGATGCTGACAGTTATTACTTAAGTATTGCAGATGGGAAATGCGATATGGGAGAGGGCGAGCATGATGATCCAACTGTGACTCTGAGTATGGATTTAAATACTTTAAAAGAAGTCATGAGTGGTGAGCTAGATGGCATGGCTGCTTTTATGCAGGGAAAAATCCGTGCTGATGGAGACATTATGTTGGCGACAAAATTGACGCAAATTTTCCCTCAATAAGGGATCTTTTAATCATTTTATAGCTCTAAAGCTCAACTACACTTTATGTAGTTGAGCTTTTATGCTTGATCACTTTCTCCTAAATAAAAAAAACAAATGGAGCTTATTATGACTATGGATACTTCTTCTCCAAGCAATGCAAATATTGGAAAACCACCGGGCAGCTATTTACCAGAGTCGCTTAACCCACATGGCTATCAGTCACTAAATGATGTCTTAGCGTTAGCAACGAAAAAGTTTGCCGACCGTCCTGCTTTTACCAGCGTCGGCCGCACTCTGACTTACCGTGAGTTAGGTGAAAAATCTGACGCCTTTGCTGCGTATCTTCAGCACGAAACCGACTTAAAGCCCGGTGATCGGATTGCTGTACAATTGCCTAATATTATTCAATATCCTGTGGTGCTGTTTGGCGCTATGAAGGCTGGCTTAATTGTTGTGAATACCAATCCACTTTACACACCAAAAGAGCTTGAGCATCAATTTAACGATGCGGGCGTAAAAGCATTGGTGGTGTTTGCTAATATGGCGCATAACGTCGAAAAAATATTGGCTAAAACGTCAATAAAACACGTTATTATCACCGAAATTGCAGATTTTCATCCGCCTTTAAAACGCTTATTAGTAAATTCCGTAGTTAAGTACGTGAAGAAAATGGTGCCGGAATATGATATTTCCAGTGCTTCTACACTTAACGATGTGATAGCGAAAGGCAAAGGTAAAGCGGTTGAAAAAGTAGAATTTCAGCCAGAGCAAATTGCTGTATTGCAATACACTGGTGGAACCACTGGGGTTGCAAAAGGGGCGATGCTGACGCATGCCAATTTAGTCGCCAATATGTATCAGTTAAGCTCTAGACTCCGCTCGATTATTGATGATCAGAATGAGGTCTATATTGCCCCGCTGCCGCTTTATCATATTTATGCATTTCTAATTCATGGTCTGACGTTGTTGGAGCGTGGCGCTCATACGGTATTGATTCCGAATCCTCGAGATTTGCCAGGCTTTATCAAAGAGCTTAAAAAATGGCCATTTACTGGCTTTGTTGGGTTAAATACCTTGTTTGTTGGTTTGTGTAACAAGGCTGAGTTCAAGGCCCTCGATTTTTCTACTCTCAAACTTACTTGTTCAGGTGGGATGCCTTTAACCCATGCCGCTGCGGATGAATGGGAGAGGGTCACTGGCTGCAAAATTGTAGAAGGCTATGGTCTAACCGAAACATCACCTGTTGTGTCTTTTAATCCTATAGGCAAAGAACGTATTGGTACGATCGGTTTGCCTGTTGCAGAAACCGACATTAAGATCCAAGGGCGTGATGGTGAAGCCTTGCCACAAGGGGAGTCGGGTATGTTATGCGTACGTGGACCTCAGGTAATGAAAGGCTACTGGAACCGTGAAGAAGCTACGCGAGAAGTCATGACAGAGGACGGTTTCTTAATAACTGGGGATATTGCTATGCAGCATCCTGATGGTTATTTGCAAATTGTTGATCGTGCTAAAGATATGATTATTGTGTCCGGTTTTAATGTGTATCCAACAGAAGTAGAAGATTGCCTTTCCTCTCATCCTGCTATTTTGGAATCGGCGGCGATTGGTGTGCCTGACGATAAAACAGGTGAATCGGTAAAAGCCTTTGTTGTTCTAAGAGACGATGTTGAAACATTGGATGAAAAGGCGTTGCGCATATATTGCAAAGAAAACCTTGCGGCTTATAAAGTTCCTAAGTTTGTTGAGGTTCGCAAAGAGTTGCCGAAAACCAATGTTGGGAAAGTATTGCGTCGTGCGTTGCGCGAACAAGAGCATGCTTAAGTCTTGTGTTTACCGCTTTTTGAAGTATTGGGAGAGCAGCAATGGCACAGGTTAAACGTAAGCTAATGCACCGGCGTTGTATCGAGTCATATGGTTTTTTACGCGAAGATGGGCTGTGGGATATTGAGGCAAGCATGCAGGACCTCAAATCCTACGATGTTACGCGTGAGTTTGATGATAGCTTGGTGCCTGAAGGCAGTCCCTTTCATGATATTCGCGCCTGTTTGACCCTAGATGACACCTTTTTAATAAAAGAGGTGTCGGTCACTATGGACTCCTATCCCTTTCCTAATTGCGCAGGAGCAGTGCCTAGTTTTTCGGTTTTAAAAGGGACTCGTCTTAAACCCGGCTGGAGTCGTTGGCTAAAAGAAACCTTTAGCGGAAAAGTAGGTTGTACTCATGTGTTAGAGCTTTTTCCAGTGATTGCGACAACCGCATTTCAAACCATGTGGGGGCCGCTGGGAGAAAAATATCCTGAGCAAGTTCCAGCCGCTGTGTCTAAGCTAGTGAATAGCTGCCATGGTTGGTCTGAAGACGGCCCAATGGTACGCAAATTGGTTGATGAACAGGTACTTAAACTACCATCATAAGGGAGCCAGTAATGAGTGATTTTGTTACTGAAAATATTGAGTCTGGTGTACAAATTCTGTGTTTAGACAGAGTTGAAAAGAAAAACGCGATTACATTGGACATGTATCAGGCATTAACGAATGCATTACGTCGAGCAGAGTTGGACGCCGATATAAAGGTGACCTTAATTCATGGCGCGGGGAGTGATTTTTCTTCGGGTAATGACATTAATGAATTTGTGCAGATTGCTCAAACGCCAGAGAAAATGGAAGCCATTATGGCTTTTTTACAAGTGCTGAGTAGTTATAAAAAACCACTTATAGCAGGTGTTGAAGGTCGGGCTGTTGGGGTTGGTGCAACTATGTTACTGCATTGTGATCTAGTACTTGCATCCCGTGAAGCGCGATTGCAGTTTCCTTTTGTGCAATTAGGACTGGTGCCCGAAGCAGCGTCTAGTCATTTATTGCCCCAGTTAGTGGGCCATCAAAAAGCCTTTGAGATACTTGTTTTAGGTGAGGTTGTAGATGGTATGCAGGCTTATGAATTAGGTCTGGTTAACCACATATGCGAAGAAGGTGAAGCCTACAAAGTAGCATTGCGTTATGCCGAAAAAACGGCGGCGCTGCCTGTTGAAGCGGTAGCATTAAGCAAAGATCTATTAAAGTATCGAGCGCAGGATGATGTTCAAATGGCGTTAATGCGAGAAGGTCGAATCTTTAAAGACCGCCTACGTTCAACAGAGGCACATCAAGCTTTTACTGCGTTTTTATCGCGTAATAAGTAATACCTTCTAATATAGTCAATCAAGCCTCACTTATCAGTGGGGCTTTTTTGTCATTAGGACTAGACTCATTATGTGGAAAGGGTGCAGAGCCCATTTCACACATAATGCGCTATTTGAACGAAGCGTGAATATTTTTGTCAGTTAACTGGCGCTTTTTTGTTATTGATGAAAAGCATTCCCAAACTACTATAGAGGGTAAGTGAAGAGTTCTATTGATAGGGAATATTTGCATGCTATCAATCTAGTGAAAATCTAGACGGTATGTATGAAACAGAACTTAATAATAAATACGAGGGGCTTATGAAAATCTTAGTATCTGTAAAGCGAGTCATAGACTACAACGTCAAAGTTCGCGTCAAATCCGACCATACTGCGGTCGATCTTACCAATGTCAAAATGTCCATGAACCCTTTCTGTGAAATTGCAGTGGAAGAAGCTATACGCCTAAAAGAAAAAGGCGTCGCTTCTGAAGTCGTTGTGGTCTCTGTTGGTTCAAAATCTTGTCAAGAAACCTTGCGTACAGCAATGGCGTTAGGTGCAGATCGAGCAATTCAGGTGGAAGCAGAGGATGGTTTAGATTCTTTGTCAGTTGCCAAACTCCTCGCCAAGGTTGCTCAAGACGAAGCGGCTGATTTGGTAATTATGGGTAAGCAAGCGATCGATTCTGATAATAATCAGACGGGTCAAATGGTGGCAGCGCTATTGGATTACCCTCAAGCAACATTTGCGTCAGAAGTTGTTATTGAAAACGGCGAAGCGCAAGTTACGCGTGAAATTGATGGTGGTTTGCAAACTTTGGCGATTACCCTGCCAGCGGTTGTTACGACAGACCTTCGTCTAAACGAACCGCGTTTTGCTTCTCTGCCAAATATTATGAAAGCGAAGAAAAAACCATTGGATGTAAAAACACCTGCCGATTTAGGTGTGGAAGTTGGGTCTAATGTCAGCATCGTTTCTGTTACACCACCGCCGCAGCGTGCTGGTGGTATTAAAGTTGGCTCTGTTGCTGAGTTAGTAGACAAACTTAAAAATGAAGCGAAGGTGGTGTCATGAGCGTTTTAATCATTGCAGAACACGATAATAAATCTCTAAAGCCTGCGACCTTGAATACAGTGACCGCGGCGACACAAATTGACGCTGATGTTCATGTATTGGTTGTCGGCTTTGAGTGCCAAACCGTTGTTGAGCAAGCATCACAAGTGTCTGGAGTGACTAAGGTTTTGGTTGCTGATAATGCCGCTTATGAACATCAGTTGGCTGAAAATGTCTCTAAATTAATCGTTGAGGTTGCTAACGGCTACGAACACATTTTGGCGCCAGCAACCACTACAGGTAAAAATACCTTGCCACGAGTGGCGGCATTATTGAACGTAGCGCAGTTATCTGACGTGATTAAAGTTGAATCTGCAGATACGTTTGTTCGTCCAATCTATGCTGGCAATGCCATTGCGACGGTAAAAACAACGGATCCAGTAAAAGTATTGACCGTTCGTGCCACAGGTTTTGATGCCGCGGCAAGTACGGGTGGTAGCGCAGAACGCCAAGTGCTTTCTCAAGTGATTGCATCTGATCGCAGCCGTTTTGTGAAAGAACAATTGGCTGAATCTGATCGTCCTGAATTGACCGCGGCTAATGTGATCATTTCTGGTGGTCGAGGCATGGGCAACGGCGATAACTTCAAATTGCTGGAAGGGGTTGCAGACAAACTGGGCGCAGCCATTGGTGCTTCACGTGCCGCTGTTGATGCGGGCTTTGTGCCAAACGATTTACAAGTCGGCCAAACCGGTAAAACGGTTGCCCCAGATCTGTATATCGCAGTGGGTATTTCTGGTGCGATTCAGCATTTAGCGGGTATGAAAGACTCTAAGGTGATTGTTGCCATCAACAAAGATGAAGATGCGCCTATTTTCCAAGTGGCGGATTATGGCTTAGTCGCCGATTTGTTTGATGCCGTGCCTGAATTAGAAAAGAGTTTGTAGTTTTTTTAGAAACTAACTTTTAAAACAACTGACTTTTTACACACCAGATGACGGTGAGCTAGATAACCACCGTCATCATAATAAAAATAATTGGAGACCAGCATGATTTTCGAAGGACAAGCAATCAAGGTTGCAGTCGATGATGCCAGTGTGGCAACCGTCACTCTGGATTTGGTCGGTGAGTCGGTCAATAAATTCAATAGCCTTACCTTGAATGAATTGGCCGAAGCCGTTAATGCCCTTAAACACATTGATGATCTACAAGGCGTTATTTTTGCCAGTGCAAAAGACGTTTTCGTCGTGGGCGCAGACATTACAGAATTTACTTCTTGGTTCAAACTAGAGGACGATGATCTATCCGATAAATTGCGTCATGCCCACAGTATTTTTAATGATATATCGAATCTATGTTGTCCAACGGTAGCAGCCATTAATGGTATCGCACTTGGCGGCGGTATGGAGTTAGCGTTGGCGTGTGATTATCGAGTTATGGCAACGACAGCAAAAATAGGTTTACCGGAAACGCAATTGGGCATTTACCCTGGTTGGGGGGGAACGGTTCGTTTACCTCGTCTGATTGGTGCGGATAATGCTTGTGAGTGGATTTGTGGTGGTGCTCAGAAACGCAGCGAAGATGCTTTTAAAGACGGTGCGGTAGATGCGGTTGTTCCTGCGGCGAAAGTCAATGAATCTGCTCGTCACCTTGTTCAACAAGTGTTGGATGGCAAGCTCGATTATCATGCTCGTCGTAATGAATTGCGTGCACCGATGGAATTTACACCTATCGAAAAAATGATGGTCTTCGAATCGGTTCGCGGTGTGGTTGGCGCAAAAGCGGGTAAGCATTACCCAGCACCTATGGCAGCGATTAAAACCATTGAAAAAGGCATTAGCCAAGAGATGGAAAAAGCCCTTGATACTGAAATCAAAGGCTTTGTAAAGCTAGCTAAAGGACCAGTAGCGAAATCTTTGGTTAACTTATTCTTAAGTGATCAGCAGATTAAGAAAACCGCAGGTAAATATGCGAAAAATGCGACGCCTGTGAAACAAGCCGCTGTATTAGGTGCGGGTATTATGGGTGGCGGTGTTGCCTATCAATCCGCGTCAAAAGGCACACCGATTATCATGAAAGATATTCGTCCTGAAGCCCTAGAATTGGGCTTGAGTGAAGCCAATAAGCTGTTCAATGGCCAAGTCGAGCGCGGACGCTTAACGACCGAAAAAGCCTTTAAAGCCATGAACGCAATAGTTCCTGCATTGAGCTATGGTGAATTTGATCACGTTGATCTAGTTGTCGAAGCGGTGGTTGAAAACGTTAAAATTAAAAAGTCAGTATTGGCTGAAGTCGAAAGTAAAATTGCCGACGACGCTATTCTGACCTCTAACACGTCAACTATCTCTATTACTGAATTGGCAAAGGATTTAAAACGCCCAGAAAACTTCTGTGGTATGCATTTCTTTAACCCAGTCCATCGTATGCCTTTGGTGGAAGTTATTCGCGGTGAAAAAACCAGCGATGCAGCTATCGCCAAAACCGTTGCTTATGCCCAAGCGATGGGTAAAACACCGGTTGTGGTAAATGATTGCCCAGGATTCTTGGTGAACCGCGTATTGTTCCCTTACTTCGCTGGTTTCTCTTTGATGATGCAAGAAGGCGCGGATTTCCAAGTGGTTGATAAAACCATGGAAAAATTCGGTTGGCCGATGGGGCCTGCGTATTTGCTGGATGTTGTTGGTGTCGACACGGCTTATCATGCAGATCAGGTTATGGCTGAAGGCTTCCCAGATCGTATGAAGCACGAAGGCACTAATGCGGTTGATCGTTTGTTTGAACTGGAACGATTTGGTCAGAAAAACGGCAAAGGTTTTTATACCTATGAGCCAGACCGTAAAGGCAAGCCTAAGAAGATCTTTAATGAAGAGATAGATGTTTTGCTTTCCTCTGTGGTGGTATCTAAATCTGAGTTAAGCGAAGACGATATTGTCGCTCGTATGATGATTCCACTTTGTATTGAGACAGTACGTTGTCTTGAAGAGAATATAGTGGCATCGCCAGCAGAAGCGGACATGGGATTGATTTATGGTATTGGTTTCCCTCCATACCTTGGCGGTGCATTGCACTACCTAGACCAAATGGGACTGCAGGCTTTTTGTGACCTTGCAGACAAATACAGCCACTTAGGTAAGTTGTATGAGCCAACCGCAAAAATGCGTGACATGGCGAAAAACAACGACACTTATTACGGCGCATAATTTCCCATAGGCTAGAGGAGAATTTCCATGAAACTGAATCCAAATGATGTCGTTATTATCGACGCCGTTCGCTCACCAATGGGTAAAACGAAAAATGGCGTGTTCCGTAATGTACGTGCAGAAAACTTATCGGCGGCGCTGGTAAAAGAATTGTTCAAGCGTAACCCAAATGTGGATCAAAAAGACGTAGAAGACTTGATCTGGGGTTGTGTAAACCAAACCCTTGAGCAAGGTTTTAATATGGCCCGTGCAGTGTCTTTATTAGCTGGTTTGCCAGTTACATGTGCAGCGCAAACTGTGAACCGCCTTTGTGGTTCATCTATGTCTGCTCTCCATACGGCCGCTCAAGCTATTATGACAGGCCAAGGTGATGTGTTTGTTGTTGGTGGTGTCGAGCACATGGGGCACGTCAATATGATGCACGGCGTAGATGTTAACCCTGCGTTGTCTAAACATATGGCTAAAGCGTCCATGATGATGGGGGTTACAGCGGAAATGCTAGGCAAAATGCATGGCGTGAGCCGAGAAGACCAAGATGCCTTTGCTGTACGTTCGCATCGTCTTGCTCATGAAGCGACCTTGCAGGGTCGTTTCAATAACGAAATCGTATCTATCGAAGGTCATGATGCTGATGGCAATAAAATCCTTGTAGAAGTGGACGAAGTAATTCGTCCAGAAACCTCTATGGAATCTTTGGCTGGGCTGAAGCCTGTGTTTATGCCAAAAGTCGGTACGGTGACAGCGGGAACATCTTCAGCTTTGTCTGACGGTGCGTCGGCTATGCTGATGATGTCTGCGAAAAAAGCTGAGGAACTTGGTTTAACGCCTATTGCCAAAGTACGTAGCATGGCGGTGGCGGGTTGTGATCCTGCGATTATGGGTTACGGACCAGTGCCAGCGACTAAGAAAGCACTTAAGCGTGCAGGTATGACGATTGCTGATATCGAGATTGTTGAGTTAAACGAAGCGTTTGCTGCTCAATCTATTCCAGTACTAAAAGATCTTGGATTGCTTGATCAGGTTGACGATAAAGTGAACTTGAATGGTGGTGCGATTGCCCTTGGTCATCCGCTTGGCTGTTCAGGTACACGTATTTCAACAACCTTGCTAAATGTGATGCGTGAAAAAGACGCGACTGTTGGCCTTGCTACTATGTGTATTGGTATGGGGCAGGGTATAGCAACGGTATTCGAGCGCGTGTAAATGCACGACTACTGTGCTCGTGACGTCGTACAAGAGCTTTAATAAATCTGAAATTGTAATGTCTGTCTTTAGCCCCGCCATGTGCGGGGCTTTTTTTAGGCCATGGTGTGTTCTTAACTTGATTTAACATTGGTGGGACTGTCTTTCGGAATGGATCTTGCAACCTTCTAGTTAAGTGAATCATGTTGAGGCCATGTTGATGGACTTCTTTCAATCCTTACATACACAAGCTTCTAACTGGCTCTTGGGCACTCCGAATTGGGTCCTAATTCTAGTGGTTGTCGTGGTTGTTATCTGTGCATTACTGCTTGTAAAGCGCCTTATTTTAATCCGCATAATTCGAATTACCGATCGAACTCATTATTTCTTTGATAGTCTGCTGATAAGAGCCATTCGCATACCTTTGTCTTTAATGATTTTTTGGATAGGATTTTTGTTGCTTGAAAATTCTCTCGCTTCCGGTTCTTCACCAATGGCCACTGCGACAAGAAGCATAGCGAAATACGTATTGCCACTTTTGTTGATATTGGCAGCGGTTATATTTATTGATCGTATGGTTACGGGCTTTATTCGCTATTACAGTAAAAGCTCATCAGTTTTATTAAGCAGTCAATCGATAGTGGTGGGGGTGAGTCGATCCTTTGTTGTGGCTATTGGTGGTTTGGTCTTAATGGGGACATTGGGCATTTCTATTATGCCTGTGGTTGCTTCTTTAGGGATTGGTTCTCTTGCTGTTGCATTGGCGTTACAACCTACCTTGGTGAACTTCTTTTCCGGTGTTCAACTGGTCATGGATAAACCTATTCGAGTGGGGGACTACATCGAACTGGATTCAGGCGAGCAGGGTTTTGTCGAAAAAATTGGCTGGCGTTCGACTTGGATTCGTATGTTGCCAAATAACACGATAATTATGCCGAACAGTGTGTTATCTGAGTCTAAAATTATTAATTACTTTTATCCGACTAAGGAGCTGTCTGTTCCTGTTGAAGTGAGTGTGCATTACGATTCAGATTTAGATCATGTAGAACGAGTGACCTTAGAAGTAGCCAGAGAAATACTGCAGAATCACGAATTTGGTGTAGAAAGTTACAACACCTTCATTTTGTTTCATACCTTTGATGATAGCAGCATCAACTTTACGGTGATGCTGAGATCACATGAGTACTTCCAGCGGTTTTTTATTAAATCTGCGTTCATACAGGCTTTGCATAAACGGTTCAAAGAAGAAGGTATTGTCATTCCTTATCCAATAAGAGCCATTAACACAACGCAAGAGGGTGCTAACCTTAAGGGTAATTGAAACGCTGTGGCTGTATTTGGTTGGATGTTTTTATGGTTTAAGTTCATCATATCGGTCTGAAAATAGCGGAAAAAATAAATACTTTTACCTTAAGGAGACACGGTGTTGAAAATCGCGATTCTGGATGACTATCAAAATAGGGTTAAAGATCTTGTGTGCTTTGATGTATTAAAAGGCCACGATGTACATGTTTTTAACGAAACCTTTCTTAGTATTGATGATTTGGTGGTCAATTTAAAAGATTTTGATGTGCTGGTTTTGATACGCGAACGTACGGTCATTTCTGAAGATTTGCTGGCTAACTTACCTAATTTAAAACTGATCAGCCAAACAGGCAAAATTAGCAATCACATTGATGTTAAACTGTGCCACAAATATGGTGTGGCTGTGGCAGAAGGTATTGGTTCCCCGGTTGCGCCGTCCGAGTTATGTTGGGGCTTGGTTATGTCGGCAAGTCGACATATTCCCGAATATGTTTCTCAATTTTCACAAGGTCATTGGCAACAGTCTGGCTCGTTGGGGTTAGGTCGAGTGTTGAATGGCGCAGTTTTAGGAATTTGGGGATACGGTAAAATCGGTCAACGTATCGCGCAATATGCGAAAGCCTTTGGTATGAAGGTGCTAGTTTGGGGTAGTGAAAGCTCCAGAGTATTAGCCAAGGAACATGGTTTTTCTGCCGCTGAATCGAAGGCTGAATTCTTTCATACAGCGGATATTATTACTTTGCATTTGCGACTCAATGACGCCACTAAAGCCATTGTGACGGAAGCGGATTTAGCCTTGATGAAAGCGGATTCTTTGTTGGTAAATACTAGTCGTGCTGAACTTATCGAAAGTGGTGCCTTGTATGCAGAAATGCTGGCTAACCCGAATAAACGAGCGGCTGTTGATGTATTTGAAAGCGAGCCAGCAACGACAGAGAATGAGCCTTTGTTGTCTTTACCAAATGTGCTCTGCACACCGCATATTGGTTATGTTGAAAAAGCCAGTTATGAGATTTACTTCAAAATCGCTTTTGAAAATGTTGTGGCGTTTGCTGATGGTAAAGCGGAAAATTTGGTGGCAATTTCATAAATCTTAGTCTGATTAATGCTATTATCTCATGAGTTATTGGCCTGTTTGGGGTCATTTTTAATCAACCGAAGTAATGAGCCATCATTGCTTCAATGGATATTTTAAATCACATAGGATGTTTCATATGAAAACTCTTTCATGTGCACTGTTTATTGCCGTGCCTGCTGTACTTTTTTCTAATCTGCTTGTTGCTCAAGAAACTTCTGAAGCGCCTGTTTGCGATGTAAAAGATATGACGTCTTTTTCTTATATGGAAAATATTCCGCCTAATAGTGATGCGGATGTGGGAGCGATATATAAGGCAAAAACAGACGAGCTTATTGCTTTTGGTAAAAAGAACAATCTAGAGGATTTTCAGATTATTAGCCAAGATGCCTCTTTCAGCCCTAACTGCTGTGGTAATTATGGATCACAAGTAAACATGAATTATACTGTGAGCTACAAACCTAGCTATGATGCTTTTAACGCTTTCCGTAAGTTTTCTGGGATGGGATCTGTCTCGACTTACCGCGTTGGTATGGAAAGCTGCCCAACAGAGAAATAGATATACCATTTTGCTCTTGCTCTTTAATTGTTTAATCCTTGTTAAAGAGCAAGAAGCTATTCAGCCTTAATTGCCATGCAACACCTTCTGTAACGCTAGACCTTAAAGTTCCCCACTTCATTATTAAGCGTTTTATACAAGTCTGTTATCTGTGTGGACTGTTCATTTATTAGAACGGAAACATCTTTAACGCCATCCGTTTGTTCTTTTAGCTGGACTAGGCTTTGGTTGATTCCGTCTGATAATGCCGACTGTTCGAGGGTCGCTTGGGCTGTTTTTGAGGCCATTTGTTGTACTTTTTCAAATGAGGTATTGAGCGAGTCAAATATCGTGATTACTTGTTCAAAGTTTGACGCTGTGTTGTCGGCATTATCACGACTATTTTGAGTGGAAATAGAAGACTCTTTTACATTCAGTTTAAGTTGCTCAATGATGGTTTCTATTTCATCTGTACTCTTCTGGGTTCGAGTGGCTAGAGTTCTAACTTCATCGGCAACGACGGCGAATCCTCTACCTTGTTCGCCAGCACGGGCGGCTTCAATGGCAGCATTTAATGCAAGTAAGTTGGTCTGCTCGGCAATGTTCCTTATCACTTCAAGAACAGATGATATATTCTCTGAGCTTTTTTCGAGCTGATCGGCTCGTTTTAAGGACTCTTCAATATCACCTATAAGGCTAGATATGGCTTTGTGGGATGTATTGACCGCTTGAATCCCTTGTGATGTTAATTGGCTAGACGTAGTGGCTTCTGTTTCGGTGTCTTTTGCTACTTCCGCCATTTGTTGATTTGAAAGGTTCATTTCTTGCCCTGCATTGATCATAGAGGACGATGCATTTACTAGTGCATGGGTAATATTATTGGTTGTATCTGAGGCGTTTTTTAATTCCGTAGTCATACTGCCTAATGCAGAAGATTGTTTGTGGATGTTGCTAATAATGGATCTAAGTTGCTCGACAAAGCTATCAAACTCATGGGCTAAGTCGCCAAGTTCGTCTTTTGAATCTGAATTGATTCGCTGAGTTAAGTCACCATCGCCTTCAGCGATCTCTTTAATACGACGTCCCATATTTTCGACATTTTTGGTAATTTTGAGTGGGATAATGTAGCCAAAAATAAGCGCAATAACAAAAGCAATTCCTGTGACTATCATTGCAATGTCTTGATTACGGGCAATATTTTGTTTAGTTATCTCTTCTATTTCTCTGGAATGATTTCTAACACTGTCACCTGCTTTATCTAATAGGGCTCGAATGGCATCAAATTTTTCATCTGCTTCAATGATTTCTTTAGGAAGTTTATGGGTGGTCTGAGCATCGGGTGAGTTAAAATTAATGAGACTTCCTTCAAACCATTCATTAAAGAGGACATCAAATTTACTGTAAGGTCTTGTCAATTCCGGTTCATTAATCAGGTGGCCTCGGTAAGCCCTGAATCTTTCTAAAGCTTGTGTTGTATTGAGTTTGAATTCTTCTATGTTTTCCTCATTGCTACCTATGCCATTAATGAATCTTTGTTGGGCTAAGCGAGCCTGATATAAGTCTCTATCAGCATTTAATACTTCAGTGATTGCTTCGACATAGTTATTCAATTCTTGGGCTGAGTTTATTTGATCTTTCATATCATGTGTGTGTGTTCTTAGTTTTTCTCCAGCTTGGTCGAGCATATCGCGAATAACTTTGAACTTATTATCTAAATTTATCATTGCTTCTGAGAATTGAATGCTGCCCTTTGAGGTGGCAATAAGGCTCTCACTTGTTTTTATCCATTCAGTATAAAGGCTATTAAAGGATTCAAAAGGTGTTAGTAGGTCTGATGGTTCGTCTTCGAGATACTTTCGATAAAGCTGAAAGCGATCAAAAACTTGTTGAGCGTTTTCTCTAAATTCGGCTTCGTTCCCATTTTTAGGTCCTTGCCCATCGAGCATTTTTTCTTGTGCAAGTCGTGCTTGGTAAATGTCTCGGTCTGCATTTAATACTTCTGAAATCGCCTCGAAATAGTGTTCGGCTTGCAGTTTCATATTGTTTTTTTGCATATTGCTCATGAGCATCATGAAGGCAAATAGAGAGATTAAAATAAGCGAAAGGAAGATAATCGGTAACATCATTTTGATTCGAATAGAGTGGACGCGCATTTATAATCCTTTATTGTCTTGTAAGTTCTTTACAGTCTAGGAAAGGATGTTTGTAAGCGCAAAAAAATGATCAAATTTTAATCTATTATGTTGTTTTGAATGATGACGTTGAGTTGTTTTGAATGATGACGTTGAGTTGTTTTGCTTAATGGTCGTTGGATATTCAGAAAAGATGAGAAGACTCGCTCTTTCATCTTTTCTGAAAAAACATTGATATATTAATGATTATATCGCTTGCGTAATCCAAGGCTCAGTAATGACTTGAGATGGTTGACGTTGCATGATGATTTCACCATGTCGAACCGACAACAATACTTCCCCTTGCTGACGTAGCACGCTGTAGTCGTCATGTCCTTCCAGCAAGATAAAATTCGCGGCATTGCCTACTTCAATGCCATAACCTTGTAAGCACATGGTTTTTGCGCTGTTGTCTGTGATCATATCTAGCGCTCGGGCGTAGTCTTGATACCCCATCATTTGGCAGATGTGCATGGCGTAATCTAACGTACGAAGTAGTTTGCCGTTACCGAGTGAGTACCACGGATCGAAGATAGAGTCTTGGCCTAGGCAGACGTTGATATTGGCTTCTCTTAGTTCTTTGACTCTTGTTACGCCTCGGCGTTTCGGGTAGGTATCAAAACGACCTTGTAAGTGAATGCTTTCGGTTGGGCAGGAGATAAAGTTAATGCCGGAGTTCTTCAATAATCGAAATAGCTTCGAACAGTAGGCGTTGTCGTATGAATGCATTGCTGTGGTATGGCTTGCTGTGACTTTCGATCCCATATCATGGAACAAGGCTTCGCAGGCAAGAAACTCTAAAAATCGTGAGTTTGGATCATCGATTTCATCGCAATGTACATCAATCAAGCGATCGTATTTTTTCGCTAGTTCAACGATGAGTTTGACGGATTTCTCACCCAATTCACGAGTGTACTCAAAATGTGGAATCCCACCGACCACATCGGCACCTATTTCTAAGGCTTCCTCCATCAGCTTTAAGCCATTTGGGTAAGACAGCATGCCATCTTGTGGGAAGGCCACCACTTGTAAATCGATTTTATCTTTCAATTCATCACGCAGAGCACAAAGCGTACGAACGCCTATTAGCGTTGGGTCTGTGGTGTCAGCATGAGTTCGAATTGCCTGTACACCATTTTGTACCAATAGTTCTATTGTCGATAACGCACGACGGCGGATGTCGGCTTCATTTAGCATCGGTTTGCGCTGGCTCCAGCGTTCGATGCCTTCGAAGAGTGTTCCGCTTTGGTTCCATTCCGGTTCGCCTGCTGTTAATGCTGCATCAAGATGAATATGTGGTTCGACAAAAGGCGCACAGACTAAGTTTCCACTAGCGTCAATGGTGTCTTCTGAAGCCGCTAATGTGTCTTGTTGAACTTCAATTTTACTGAACTGGCCTTGGTCAATATGGATAGAAAACAGTTCTGGACGTTGGCGTAAACGGGCGTTAATGATGTGCATAAAAACCTCAGTCATAATGAAGGGCAGGCGTGAAAGCCTGAGCTTCGATGTTGTGATGGTGAAATAATATTTGCTCGATAATCAATGCATTTATCACATGGTTTCTATCATGCAGTGACGGCTTGTCTATGAGATAGAAAAGATAATACGCCATAAACTACTATTGCAACAAAGACGCCAACGATCGGAGGCATAATCGGCGAGGTGTAAGCTGCTGCCGATGCAATAGCATAAGAACCAAGACCAACCCAGTTGAATGCAGGCAATTGAGTATCAACTAATAATGGATATTGGCCTTTATGACGTAACCAAAAGTCTGCCATGATGACACCACCAATTGGCGGAATGAAGGTTCCCAATAAAACGAGAAAAGGGATGAGAAAATTATACATTCCAAATACCGCCATAACAGTGCCAATAGCGGCACCAGCGACAGTGATAATACGACGTTTATCGGTTCGCAGCAGGTTGCATCCAGCGACGGCAAAGTTGTAAATAGTGTTATCTTGAGTTGTCCAAATATTTAGAAATAGCATAAGCACGGCAAGTACCATAAAGCCCTGAGCCAGCATCACGTCTACAATATCGGCTTGTTGATAAATTAACGTACCAAGCGCACCAGTTAACACCATTAAGCCATTGCCTAAAAAGAAAGCTCCCATGGTGGCCCAAATGGCGACTTTTCCACTATTAGCAAATCGGCTCCAATTTGTAGCTTGAGTAGCACCGCTGATAAAGGTGCCAATGACAATGGTGATGGCAGCGGTAAAGCTCAAACTTTGCGTAGGCTCAATACTAAACAACGCCGATACGCCACCAACATCGACTAAGCCTGTGTAAAGACTAATCAAAATGAAAATAAGCATGGCGGGCACAGCAATTCGGGACAATATGTCCATACCGCGAAAACCAATCATCGCGGTGATACAAAACGCCATGCCGAATACAATCATTAAGGGCGTTTGCCATACTTCAGGGATAGCGGTGATTTTGACTAATACAATAGCAAGAGTGGCTGTTCCCCATGCGTACCAACCAATTTGCGTAAAACCAAGAATGAAATCGGCTAACTTACTGCCTATTTCACCAAAGCAAAACCGGCCCATCAATACGCTGTTTAAACCACTTTTGTAAGCAATGAACGCTAAGCAAGATGCATAAAGGCCAAGAAGCACATTCCCGACTAGAATAACCAATAGCAATTCTGAAAATGAAAACGAGGTTCCTAATGTACCGCCTGCCCACATGGTTGCAGTAAAAAAAGTGAACCCTAGCAGGATGACTGCCATTGGCAGTAAGCCTCTGCGTTTATTTTGAGGCACTTCAATTAATGGATAGTCTGATTGTGTCATAGCCGTTTCCCATAATGATTGAGTCAAAGTCGATTATTCGTTCCTTAGCTTTACAAGCAACTTGTGAACCAGTTCTGGATTAATACTATTTTTTTAATAGGTTTATGGCGAGATAACTAAGGATGTTGATAAAAGGTTAGGCGGTTTACACAATGGCTGATTTTACTAAGCTCTAGATGCTTATTCTCAACCTTTGGAATGCACCATTTGATAGCAAGGAAAAGAAGCGGATAACCTAGGCTATTGTCTTCTTAGTTTTTATTTATTAGTTACTCACTCTTTTTAAGTTTATAACTATAGTTAATCAAGCGTTACTGAAAAATAAAATGTTCTAAGCAGCAAGAAGGAGAGAGCGTTATGTCTAACGAAGGTAAGTGTCCTTTTAATCATGGTGCCGCAGGTGCAAACCAATCATCTGGCCGTGGTACATCCAATAAAGACTGGTGGCCGAATCAGTTGAATTTAAATATTCTGCACCAGCATTCCCCAAAATCTAACCCAATGGGCGAAGATTTTGATTACACCAAAGAGTTTAATAGCTTGGATCTTGACTCACTTCGTCAAGATTTGTTCGCACTGATGACGGACTCTCAAGATTGGTGGCCTGCCGATTACGGTCACTATGGTCCATTTTTTATCCGTATGGCTTGGCACAGTGCAGGTACTTATCGTACGGCTGATGGTCGTGGTGGCGCGACGTCAGGTACTCAGCGTTTTGCACCATTAAACAGCTGGCCAGATAACGTTAACTTAGACAAAGCACGCCGTTTACTTTGGCCTATTAAGCAAAAATACGGCCGTAAGATCTCTTGGGCAGATTTGATGATCTTAGCGGGTAACTGTGCATTAGAATCCATGGGCTTCAAAACTTTTGGCTTTGCTGGTGGTCGCGTAGACGTATGGCAACCAGAAGAAGACATTTACTGGGGAACCGAGAAAACGTGGTTGGATGACGAGCGTTACACTGGTGATCGAGAGCTTGAAAACCCGTTGGCAGCCGTTCAAATGGGTTTAATTTATGTTAACCCAGAAGGTCCAGAAGGCAAACCAGATACACTGGCTTCAGCTCGTGATATTCGCGACACTTTTGAGCGTATGGCGATGAACGACGAAGAAACCGTTGCCTTGATTGCTGGCGGTCACACTTTTGGTAAAGCCCACGGTGCAGGTGATGCGGCTCAAGTTGGCGCTGATCCAGAAGCGGCGGGTATTACTGAGCAAGGTTTTGGCTGGAACAACAGTATGGGCACGGGTAAAGGTGTCGATACGATTTCTAGTGGTCTTGAAGGTGCGTGGACGAAGAGCCCAATTGCTTGGGACAACGGCTACTTTGAAAACTTGTTTGAATATGATTGGGAATTAACCAAAAGCCCAGCAGGTGCGTGGCAGTGGACTCCAAAAGGCGGCGCAGCGGCAGGTTCTGTTCCAGATGCTCACGATTCATCTAAACGTCATGCGCCAATTATGTTTACATCCGATTTGGCATTGCGTGATGATCCAATTTACGCACCAATTTCTAAACGTTTTTATGAAAATCCAGACCAACTTGCCGATGCGTTTGCTCGTGCTTGGTACAAATTGACTCACCGTGATATGGGACCAGTGGCTCGATACCTTGGGCCTTTGGTGCCACAAGAAGAGTTGGTATGGCAGGATCCAATTCCAGCGGTAACATATGTATCAGTTAATGATCAAGATATCGCCGATCTAAAAGCACAAATCCAAGCGTCTGGTTTGAGTGTTGCTCAATTAGTATCGACGGCTTGGGCCTCTGCATCGACTTACCGTGGTTCAGATATGCGTGGCGGTGCCAACGGCGCTCGTATTCGTTTGGCGCCACAAAAAGATTGGGCAGTAAATCAGCCAGAACAACTTGCTAAAGTATTGTCTGTTTTAGAAGGTATTCAAACCCAGTTCAATAGCCAAAGTTCAACTAAGCAAGTTTCTATTGCTGACTTGATTGTCTTGGGTGGATCGGTTGGTGTTGAGCAAGCAGCAAAAGCAGCCGGTCATGATGTGGCTGTGCCATTTACGCCAGGTCGTGCGGATGCTTCTCAAGAGCAAACTGATTTGGAATCCTTTGCTTTCCTAGAGCCTGCTGCAGATGGCTTCCGTAACTACTTGAAAGGTAAGTACACGGTCTCTGCTGAAGAAATGTTAGTAGACAGAGCGCAATTACTAACCCTTTCAGCACCAGAAATGACAGTGTTGTTAGGTGGTTTACGAGTGCTAAATGCCAATGTGGGTCAATCTCAGCATGGTGTTTTGACTCAGAAGCCAGAAACGCTAAGCAATGATTTCTTTGTAAATTTATTGGACATGGGAATCAAATGGTTTGCTACTTCTGAAGAAGAGGAGGAGTTCCAAGGTCGTGACCGTACAACCGGTAAGATCTTATGGACTGCAACACGTGCGGATCTAGTGTTTGGCTCCAACTCTCAGCTTCGTGCGATTGCCGAGGTGTATGCTTGCTCTGATTCACAAGCACGTTTTGTGAAAGACTTTGTTGCAGCGTGGACCAAAGTAATGGAACTGGACCGTTTCGATCTAGCTTAATCTCTTAGTTTCATAGTTGAGCATTACCAACACCAACCCCGCATTTCGAATGGAATGCGGGGTTTTTTAGCATTTCGGTTTAAAAAATACCCATTTCAATAATAAAAAATAGTAAAGCTGGCACTTTAAGTGCTGCTGTTATAAATTCACTGATTTTCATTTAGTTGCAATAATTGCATGCCACTTTGTTGTAGCGAAAATCACATGGAAGCGCGAACGCGGTTTGAATTTTATAAAATAGGTAATGAAAGAATGAAGGTATCCCACAAGGTTGTATTATGTGCATCCGTCGTCGTTGTTTTAGCATTCTCACTGTATTCGTGGTTGCAATACAGCAGTCTAAGAAGTGCGTTATTGGAAAAAACGACCACGAGTACTCAGGAAAGCAGTAAAGCATTGGCTTTGCAGGTAGATAACTGGTTACAAAACAAAATAAATTTGATTGAAGTTATTGCTCAAACGGTAAACGCAAATTTTAGCCAAGAGACGATTCAGCAAGCGTTTGATGCTCCCATTAATCAGCAAGAATTTTTATTATTGTTTGGTGGCTTGGATACAAGCGAGCGTCGTATTACCAATAATCCTGAGTGGGACCCACCAGGCTGGGACGCTCGTAAACGTCCTTGGTATAGTGTGGCACAACAACATAAGCAAGCGGTATTAACGCAACCATACCCTGATTCTGTAACAGGCGAGATCTTGATCTCAGCTGTGGCTGCTTTTCGTGATCAAGGCACTTTTAAAGGGGCATTTGGTGGTGATATAAGCCTTAAAACAGTTTCTGACTCAGTAAATGCGCTTAACTTTAATAATACTGGCTATGCATTTTTATTGAGTAAGGATGGAAAAATCATTAGTCATCCTAATGCGGCTTTAAACGGTAAGTCGGTTACCAATTTACTTCAAGGCGGTGTACCAACATTAAGTACAGACTTGGTTGAAAAACAGCTTGCAGATGGCACGCCAGTGTATGTGTCTTTCAGCCCATTACCTAATTTGTACGGTTCAGATTGGTATGTCGGTGTGGTATTAGATGAAGATAAATTATTCGCTAGCGTGCGAGAATTTGGGTGGGTCGCTTTTTGGGGAACATTAATCGCTGCCTTACTTGTTTCTATCGTGCTGTACTTTGTTGTGACTCGTTTATTACAGCCGCTCCGAGCTTTGCATGAATCTTTAGAGGAAATTAATGGTGGGCAAGGCGATTTAACTAAGCGTCTGGCGATTACCAGCGATGATGAATTTGGTCATGTATCAGGTGAATTTAATAAGTTTATTGACTATTTACAGCGCTTAATTAGCGAGGTGAAAAGTCAATCTCGCCATATACGTGAGAATACAGATAAGACAGCAGCATCTTCTGTGGAATCTTCTAAACAACTTTATACTCAGCTTAATGAACTAGATCAACTGGCGACGGCAATGCATGAAATGTCGGCCACCGCGCATGATGTAGCGGATAATGCGCAAACAGCAGCAAGTCGAGCAAATCAAGCCGATGTTGCAGCAAAAGAAGGTGAAGTCATTGTTGATCAAACGACAACGTCTATTGCTCAACTGACAGAGCAAATGGGTGATGTAGTCACGACTATTAATGACTTGGTAAGTTACAGTGACAACATAGAATCGATTTTGACCGTTATCACTGACATTGCTGATCAAACGAATTTGTTGGCATTGAATGCGGCGATTGAAGCGGCACGCGCTGGTGAGCAAGGTCGAGGATTTGCGGTAGTAGCAGATGAAGTTCGGACGTTGGCGTCAAAAACGCAAGAATCTACAGAGCAAATCAAGAAAATGATCCAGCAGCTACAGACAGGGGTAAGGGATGCAGAAAAAGTTATCCTAGAAAACCGCGATAATGCGAATGGAACACAACGTCTTGCAGACCAGGCGAAAATATCATTGGATGCAATTCGTTCGAGTATCATTGAAATCAATGAAATGACGATTCAAATTGCCGCGGCCGCTGAAGAGCAAAGTGCAACATCTAATGAGATTAATCGTAATACCACGAATATTCGTGATATTAGCCAATCTGTTTCTGATGCTGCACAAGGGCAATCTGTACTATGTGAAACCATGGTTGAAATTACCGTTGAGCAAGCAAGATCTTTAGATAAATTTAAAGTGTAGCTGTTTTTAGGTACCATCAAGGTGAGCTAGGCTTTTAGTCTTGCTCACCTTTTTTATGCAAATTACTGCTTTTATACAAGGGAAGGTAACAAAGAAGGAAATAATATCCTAATCACTTTTTTGTCATCCAATTCTAGTATGCTGATTTTTTATCAAAAAGTCGAACCTATGAAGTTTGAAGGCTTAAAAGCAATTGCGGTTGTTGATGGCGTAAAAGGTCTACTAGCCCTGTGTTTAGCGCTTAGTGTTAATGTTATCGCTAAGCAAGACCTGCATCAACTCGCGGCCCAGCTAATGCAAAACTGGCCCATCTCTCCAAACAATTATTACGTTAATTTGCTGTTAACTTTCGTTGAGAAAGTTATCCAGCAAGATCATGTATTGGTGATAATTATCGCCCTAATGTATGCCTGTTTCCGCTTTGTTATCGCCTATGGGTTATGGCATAAATTGCGCTGGACTGAGTGGTTCGCTTTCATCAGCGGCTCACTTTATATTCCCTTTGAGCTTTATGCTATTTACCAAAATCCTAGCCATGTTAACGTTGCTGTATTGCTGTTTAATTTAATCGTTGTGGCTTACTTGTATTGGGTGCTAAAGCGAGGAGAGAAAGCATTAGCGATGGCAACTAAATAGGAGGTATTTGAGGATTATGAATATTCGCCGTTATGAAGAAAAAGACAGAAAAGTGGTAATTGATCTATGGGAACAATGTGGTTTGCTTGCCTCTCAGAACGACCCAGATAAAGACATCGCTCGTAAGCTTAAGGTGGATGCCGATTTATTTCTTGTTGGCGTCGTCAATAATAGCGTGGTTGCTACGGTAATGGGAGGTTATGAAGGTCACCGAGGTTGGATTAACTATTTAGCTGTTAGCCCAGACCATCAAAGAAAAGGCTACGGACAATCAATTATGACAGCGGTTGAAGAATTAATCATTGCTAAAGGCTGTCCTAAAATAAATCTGCAAGTTCGTAATACGAATCAAACCGTCATCGAATTTTACAAAGCAATTGGCTATGGCAATGATGACGTTGTCGGCTTAGGAAAGCGCTTCGAACACGATAACTAATGTTTCCACTCTATTTGTTTGGTGTCGCCCATTTTACCATCGCTGTTGAGTCGATACGCTAAAGCGACAAGTAGGGTCTGTGCCAATGTCATAGAGGATGTTAGCGAACGAAACCCCAATACTTCCGCTTCTTTTATATCAAAACAAACGTCTGAAAGGGCGGCTAATGGGCTGATTTTGCTATCAGTAATAGCAATGACTTGAGCGCCTGCTTTGAATGCATATTCGCAGACATTAACGGTCTCTTTGGCATAAGGGCTAAATGCCGTCGCAATGATAACGTCGTTTTTGCGAATATTGCTGGCTTGCTCAATCAGCATTCCCCCACCGCCATCAATAAGGTGGGTCGTTTTATTTAAGTGTCTTAAGCTGTAAGCAAAGTAGCTTGAAATTGGAAATGCACGGCGTAAACCAATGAGGTAAATATTCTGCGCGTTTTCAAGCAAGTCGACTGCTTTGTTGAGCATTTCTTGAGAGAAGTGGTGGTTCATGTGGTTCATGGAAAATGCATTACTGCTACTGAACTCTTCTAGAATGTGCGAAGCATCAATCGTGGTACTGACAGTGCTTTTGCTCAACTTAACTCGCTCGCTATAGCTGGATGTCTGCTCAACGAGTGCTTGTCGAAACAGGTTTTGCATCTCGCTAAAGCCATTGTATTCAAAAGCTGCCGCAAAACGAACCAATGTAGAAGGGGGCACATCACATTGCTCAGCAAGACTTGCTACCGTTTCTAAAGCGACAGTATTAGGATGCTCTAGTAAAAAACGTGCTACTTGTTGTAAGCGTTTGCTTAAATCGTCGTAGTTTCGGCTAATGGCTTGCTGTAGTTGGTCAAGAGAAGTTGGTGCGCCCAAACAGTGGCTCCTAAAATTGTGATCTAGCTATGTATTTAACGACTCGCATTATAGCGATTTTTTATTATAAATACTTGCCGAGAGGTTGTGCTGAGGTCGTTGATGACCTCAGCTTTTGTTAATCAATAGATTTAACGGAATTCCCCCGCGTATTTTTCAACAAGCGCGATGTTGTCTTTGGTAATGAAACCAGGACCAGAGTTCACATCGTTACTTGGAATCAACCCGTAGCGCGTGTAAAGCGTTAAGAAGCTAATAGGTAAGTAACCTTGTAAGTAAGGTTGTTGGTCGATAGCAAAGTTAATTCGACCATCTTTAATGGCGGCCGAAATTTGCCCGCTCAAATCAAAAGTACCAAAATAAATGTTTTTCAGATTGCGATTTTTTTCCAATGCTCGCAACGTTGGATGAGCAGAGGTTGGCCCTAAGGTTAGGATTGCATCAGTATTTGGGTTCTTACGAAGGTAAGCCGATACTTTGGTTTCTACGTTGGTTGGATCGGATCCAGAGTCAATCATCTGGTTGCCAAGCTCAACACCTAGGCCTTTGGCAAACCCCATGCAACGTTCTACAGATGCTGGGTTGGTAATGTAGTGGTTAACACATAAGAAGGATTTTACTCCTTGCTTCTTCGCGCGCTGTCCAGCACCGAAGCCAGCGGCAAACTCAGGTTGCCCTACATGCAGTAGTGCGCCTAATGCTTTGGATTGCTCTTGTGTACCTGAATTCATGGTAATGAATGGAATGCCTTTTTTAGAGGCTTTCTCTAAAGGGCCTTCTAAGGTATCGAAATCTGCAATTGAAAGCACAATACCATCAGGGTTAGTCGCAACGGCTTGTTCGACGATTCTTGCCATATCAGCTAAATCGCCGGTTGGCGGGTTACGGTATTCAACGGTGACCTTCATGTCTGAAGCAGCTTGTTTTACCGCATTTTTAATCACGTTCCACCAAGAATCAGAATCAGGTGCATGGGAAATGAACACATAACGTTCACCTTCAGCGTGAGCCGCTGTGGGCATGGACATAACGCCTAGAGTCGCAGCGCCGGCGACGAGTATGGCTGTACCTTTCTTCAGGAATTTCTTCATTACGACTATCTCCGTTTCGTTTAATTATTTTTGTTATTACTTATTTTTGGATTTAGCAAATTCTAACTCTGATCTATTTTTGAGCAGAATTGGAATGATGTTAGAATGAATATTTCATAATTGCAATATTTCGAAATTTTTTATTCTGCAATGAGTTTTTTTACATAGTTAATTGTTTTTTATGGTTTTATTTTCATTTTATAAAGACTTTCTGATGTTTTTTGGGCAATTTATTTTGTATTTAATGTAAATTTTTATTTTGTCTATTGAATAAAATGAAATAAATATTCTATTATGGTTCCATTGTTGAAATGAAAAGACATTAAGCTCTATCGTGTTACTGAGTACGCTACTTAAAGAGCAATTTGTACGAGAATAAGAGACGTAACGAGTTGTTAGGCAAGTAGGGCTGCTCGCTAAACATGTTTAGAAATCACAAAAAAATAACTATAAAAAGTAAGGTGTGACGCTATGACTGATCAAACTCAATCGGTTGATTTATCTAAAATGGCAGAAGATAAATCAAGAGAAGAAAAATCAGCTGGAGATGAACGAGTTCGCAAGGTTCCCACGTGGAAGCGGTTGTTGCATCGGCCTGAATTTGGGGCGATTTCTGGTGCATTATTAGTGTTTGTTTTCTTTTTTATCACCGCAGGGGATTCCGGCATGTTTGCCTCCGATGGCATCATGAACTGGACAACCGTATCAGCACAATTAGGTTTGATTGCTATTAGTGCCTGTCTATTGATGATTGCAGGCGAGTTTGATTTGTCGATTGGTTCGATGATTGGTTTTGCTGGCATGATGATGACGATTCCTGCTGTTTATTGGGGGTGGCCAATCTGGGGGGCGATTCTTTTTGCTTTTGCTGGTGCCATGCTAATTGGTTTTCTGAATGGCTACATAGTTGTTAAGACTGGTTTGCCTTCTTTTATTGTGAGTCTTGCATTCCTTTTCATGTTGCGTGGTTTGACCATCGCGCTTTCTATTCTATTCACCAATCGCACCATAGTGGGCGGTATCGACAAATACGCCGATGGAGATTGGCTCGCCGCGGTGTTTGGCGGTGTCATTGGTAAAAGCCTGTTTGCCTGGTTCGCCAATATTGGCTTGATTAGTTCTTACGATGATGGCACTCCAGTGGTTGAAGGTATTCCAATGGTGATTGTTTGGTGTGTATTCCTAGCCGTCGTTGCAAGTTGGGTTCTATTGCGTACGAAATACGGTAACTGGATTTTTGCGACGGGTGGCGATGACAAAGCGGCGCGAAACGTTGGTGTGCCAGTTGATAAAGTCAAAATTTCTTTGTTCATGTTTACGGCATTCACCGCAACGGTTTACGCGGCTTGTCAGGTGTTTGAATTTGGTTCCGCATCCGCTGACCGCGGTGTTTTAAAAGAGTTCGAAGCCATTATTGCTGTGGTCATCGGTGGTGCGTTACTGACCGGTGGTTATGGTTCAGTCATTGGTGCGTGTTTTGGCGCCTTGATCTTTGGTGTCGTACAAATGGGCATCTTCTTCACCGGTATCGATTCAGATTGGTTCCGCGTGTTTTTGGGAGCCATGTTGTTAATCGCGGTTTTGTTCAATAACTACATTCGTAAAAAGGTAACAGAGGCCCGACATTAGCGGCGAGCCCGTACTCGAGTTGACTTTTTAGAATCAGAATTTAGGAGAACAAAATGAGCGAATTTATTATTGAATTAAAAAAAGTGAGCCGCTACTTCGGTTCAGTTATTGCCATCAAAGACATCGACATGAAGGTGAAACTGGGTGAAGTTCACTGTTTGCTAGGTGATAACGGCGCTGGTAAATCCACCTTGATCAAAACCCTAGCAGGTGTTCACGCACCAAGCGATGGTGAGTATTTGTTTGAAGGCAAACCAGTGGTGTTCGAATCACCAGTAGAAGCCCTTGATTCAGGTATTGCGACCGTTTATCAAGATCTTGCATTAGTGCCTTTAATGAGTGTGACACGTAACTTTTTTATGGGGCGAGAAATCACCAAAGGGCACGGCATTTTTAAGCGTTTTGATATTGAAACCGCTAATCAAATTGCTCAAAAAGGCATGGCCGAAATGGGCATTAATGTCCGTGACCCTTCCCAAGCGATTGGTACTATGTCAGGGGGGGAAAGGCAGTGTTTAGCGATTGCTCGTGCCATTCACTTTGGTGCCAAGGTGCTGATCCTTGATGAACCCACTGCGGCCCTTGGTGTGAAGCAATCTGCCAATGTTTTGAAGGTCGTGGCGAAAGCCAAAGCCAGAGGGTTGGCGGTGATTTTGATTACTCATAATGTCCATCATGCTTATCCTATTGCCGATCGTTTTACGTTATTGAATCGTGGGCAGAGCCTAGGTTCCTTTATGAAATCCGAAGTGAGCCGCGAAGACGTACTGGAAATGATGGCAGGCGGCCAAGAGTTGGATGAGCTGACGGCGGAACTGGAAGAATTTAGCCGTTTGGATGCCACCGCATAAGGGACGACATCATGACAAAAAAACAAATGCGTGTTGGTTTGGTGGGTTCAGGGTACATGGGCAAAGCTCATGCGATTGCTTATCGAAATGCAATGGCGGCTTTTGCCATTCCCCACAGTCAATTGCACTGCGAAATGTTAGCCGATGCCACGGCTGAATTAGCTAAAGCGAAGGCTTTGGAGTTAGGTTTTAACCGCTCAACAGGGGATTGGAAGGCCTTGATTAAGGATGTTGACATTGATGTGGTCGATATCTGCGCGCCGAACTTTTTGCATAAAGAAATCGCCTTGGCGGCCATTGCCGCCGGCAAGCATGTATACAGTGAAAAACCCTTAGCGCTAAACGCTGAAGACGCCAAAGAAATGACCGAAGCGGCCGAAAAAGCCAGTGTGAAAACACTGGTTGGCTTTAATTATATTAAGAATCCAACAGTGCAATTTGCTAAGCAATTAATTGCTCGTGGAGATATCGGCGAGGTGGTGCATTTTCGAGGTGTGTTCAACGAAGATTATCTTGCTGACGCCAATTTGCCCTTTAGCTGGCGTTTACAAAAGCAATTTGCGGGAACTGGAGCGCTGAATGATTTAGCTTCACATCTTGTGCAATTGGCCATTCATCTCGTCGCGCCGATAACATCATTGTGTGCCGATTTAAAAATCGTGCATCAACAACGTCCACTGGCTCCAACGCTCGACGATTCGAAACCCGGTGTTGGCGAAGTCGAAAACGACGACCAAGCGCATATGATGGTGCGTTTTGCCAATGGCGCCCAAGGTACATTAGAAGCATCACGTATCGCATGGGGGCGAAAAAATGGTTTATCGTTCGAAATTACAGGCACCAAAGGAAGTTTAATTTTCGACCAAGAAACCTTGTCTGAATTGTCTTTGTACATTGCTGAAGGTAATCCTCAGACTCAAGGATTTAAACGTATTTTAGTGGGACCGGAGCATCCGGATTATCAAGCTTTTTGCGTGTCTGCAGGCCATGGTTTAGGCTTCAACGATATGAAAGCCGTTGAAATTCGAGACTTGTTTCGAGGTGTTGTTAATGATGCGCCTTTATGGCCAGATTTTCGTGCTGCGACCCAGGTTAATATCATTCTCGACAGCGTGGTGGAATCCGTTGATAAAAAAGCTTGGGTCGAGGTAGAGCAATACGATGGAGATCAAAAATGAATAATAAAAAATTGGATGTTATTTGCTTAGGGCGTGCCGCGGTTGACCTATATTCGGAACAGATTGGTGCGCCATTAGAAGACGTGAGCAGTTTTAAAAAATACCTTGGTGGTTCGTCTTGTAATATCGCTTTTGGGACTTCTCGAATGGGGTTGAAGTCGGCCATGCTAACCCGTGTCGGTGACGAGCACATGGGGCGATTTGTACGTCAAGAGCTTGCGCGAGCGGGTGTGGATGTCTCTCATGTGGTGACTGACAAAGAACGCTTAACAGGCTTGGTGTTGCTTGGTATTAAAGACAAAGACACCTTTCCATTGATCTTTTATCGTGAAAATTGCGCGGACATGGCGATCAGTGAAAGCGATTTTAACGAAGCCTATATTGCTTCAGCAAAAGCCTTGTTGATTACTGGTACGCATTTTTCTACCAAAGGTACAGATCAAGCGGCTAGGACAGCGATCAAGTACGCCAAAGCCAATAATACAAAAGTGGTGGTCGACATCGATTATCGACCTGTATTGTGGGGGTTGACGGGGAAAGGTGAAGGCGAAAATCGTTTTGTATCAAACGACTCTGTCACTCAGCATTTGCTGTCTATTATGCCTTTGTGCGATTTGGTGGTGGGAACCGAAGAAGAGTTTCATATTGCTGGTGGCTGCGAAGATACCATTGAGTGCTTAAAGCGCATTCGTAAAGTGTCCTCTGCTGAGTTTGTGGTGAAGCGTGGCGCCTTGGGTTGTTCTGTTTTTAAAGGTGACATTCCTGACACCTTAGATGAAGGTGTCACTCGTTATGGTGTCACTGTGGATGTGCTGAACGTATTGGGCGCTGGCGATGCTTTTATGAGTGGTTATTTACGAGGCTGGATTCCGGGTGAAGCGACGGAGAATGCCTGTGACTACGCCAATGCGTGTGGTGCAATTGTGGTTTCTCGACATGGTTGTTCGCCTGCCATGCCTAGCTTGGAAGAGCTGGATTATTACTTGGCTAATCGCAATGATATTCCAAGACCTGACCTCGATCCCGTGTTGAACTATCTGCATCGTGTCACCACTCAGCGCATGTTGCGCGAAGATCCAACAAAAGCATGGCAAGACATGTGTATCTTAGCATTCGACCACAGACGCCAATTTGTCGATATGTGTCGTGAAGCGGGCGCGCCTTTGTCGCAAATACCGAAAGCAAAGAAATTGATTCTACAAGCGGCTTATCAAGGCGCTTCTATGTTAGAAGGTAAGGTTGGCGGTACGGGCATATTGGCGGATGGTACCTTTGCCCAAGATGTTTTAAACGATATTACTGGCAAAGATTTTTGGATCGCTCGACCAGTGGAATTACCAAGTAGCCGCCCATTGCGTTTCGAATTAGGCAATAACGTCGGGCAAGCGATTGCAACATGGCCAGCCAACCATATTGTGAAATGCTTGGTGTTTTATCATCCAGATGATGAAGTCAGTTTGCGTAATGAGCAAGAGAAAAAGGTCATGGATCTGTATCGTGCTTGCTGTACAACGGGCCATGAGTTACTGGTGGAGATCATTCCGCCTGTGGGGTCTGAAGTAAAAGACGATACCTTGCCACGTTCCATCGAGCGTTTTTATAACTTGGGGATTTTCCCAGATTGGTGGAAATTACCTTCTCCGAGTAAAGCTGCTTGGCAAAATATTGGCGACTTAATCAAGGCCCGAGCGCCGTATTGTCGAGGTGTCGTGCTGTTAGGCTTGGATGCGCCAGTAGACGCACTAAAAGCAGGCTTCGAAGCGGCCGCAGGACAAGACATTTGTAAGGGCTTTGCCATTGGCCGAACACTATTTTCTGAACCGGTTAAAGCTTGGTTAAGAAATGACATTGATGATGCCGTGTTTGTTGAGCGTGTAACGCAAAACTATTTAGAAATGAGTGCATTGTGGCAGCAGCGAAACGACAGCCAGATGATGAAAAGGAAGGAGGCATAATGGACACAATACGTTTAACAATGGCGCAAGCCTTGGTCAAACATTTGCAAGCGCAATTCACTGTGGTGGATGGTGTGGAAGTGCCTTTGTTTGGTGGTGCGTGGGCAATTTTTGGTCATGGCAATGTAGCTGGGATAGGCGAAGCCTTGGCGCAAGTCAAAGACGAGTTTACGACCTTTCGAGCTCATAATGAACAAGGCATGGCGCTAGCGGCTAGTTCCTACGCTAAGCAATATCGTCGCCAACGTATTATGGCCTGTACCTCTTCTATTGGTCCGGGAGCGCTTAATATGGTGACGGCTGCAGGCATGGCGATGGCGAATCGTTTACCTGTGCTGTTTTTGCCGGGGGATGTCTTTGCTACGAGAACGCCTGATCCAGTATTACAACAGGTCGAGCATTTTAATGACCCGACCATGTCTGTAAACGATTGTTTTCGCCCCGTATCGCGTTATTTCGACCGAATCAATCGACCAGAGCAGTTAATTACCAGCTTGCCAGTGGCGATCAATACCATGTTAGATCCAGCCACTTGCGGGCCAGCTACCTTGGCATTGCCGCAAGATGTGCAGACTATGGCGTTTGATTATCCTGTTAGTTTTTTTGCGAAAAAAGTTCATAAACCGCGTCGAAATCGCGCTGATCTGGATCAGCTAGCGGCGGCTATTACTGCGATTAAACAGGCAAAAAAACCACTGGTTTTACTTGGTGGCGGTGTGCATTACAGCTTGGCGCTTGAAGAAGCCACTGCCTTGATTGAGCAATGCCATATTCCCGCTTGTGAAACGCAAGCAGGCAAAGGTGCATTGCCTTGGGATCATGAATTTAATCTTGGTGCGGTGGGCGTAACGGGTTCAAGCGCTGCAAATGCTGCTGCGCAAGAAGCAGACTTAATCATCGCGATTGGCACGCGTTTGCAAGATTTTACTTCGGCATCGCGTACCTTGTTTGCCAATCCAGATCACATTTTATTAAGCATCAATGTCACGTCTTTTGATGCAGAAAAGCACAATGCTGTGCCTTTAATTGGCGATGCAAAAGTCACGTTGCAAGAGTTATTGGCCGAGGTTGAAGATTATCAAACGCCAGCGACTTGGAGTGATAAGGTGAAAGCCTTGAATCTTGATTGGCTCGCTGCAGTGGACCAAGTGACCGCCTTGCCAAAGCAAGCAAGCGATCATGATTATTTGCCAACCGACGCGAATGTCATTGGCGTGATTAATCGTTCTGCAACCGTTAATAGTACCTTAGTACAAGCCGCAGGTGGTTTGCCTGGCGAATTGCACAAGTTGTGGCGTACTTCGTCAGACCTTGGTTATCACGTGGAATACGGTTTTTCCTGTATGGGTTACGAGCTAGCGGGTGGGCTGGGTGTAAAAATGGCAACGCCTAATCGTGACGTGATTGTGATGGTGGGTGATGGCAGTTATTTGATGTTGAACTCTGAAATCGCCACGTCGGTGATGCTGGGCTTGAAGCTCATCATTGTTGTTTTGGATAACCGTGGCTACGCCTGTATCAATCGCTTGCAACAAGCCTGCGGTGGCGAGTCATTCAATAATTTATTGCAGCACTGCCATACCGTAGAAGCTGGCGCACCAAAGACCGACTTTGCTGCTCATGCCAAAGCTTTAGGGGCAAATTCCGAACAGGTCGCTTGTCTTGCCGATTTAGAACAAGCTCTAACGCGAGCCAGAGCCAGTAACAAAACCTATGTGATCGCAATCGATACGGACCCAATGCCAAGTACACAAGAAGGCGGTGCTTGGTGGGATGTGGCGGTGCCAGAAGTGTCGAGCCGTGAACAAGTGGTCGATGCCGTGCGTCAGTACAAAATAGCCAAACAACAGCAACCTTATTAATTTTCATTTTTACTTTAACTTTTAAATAGAAAGTAAAAAGTAGAAAAAAGAACATAGATCTTGGAGTAATTTCATGAACAGCACGAATAAAAATAATAATGCGACAACGGAATCAAAGATCAGAATTGGCATTAATCCTCTTACTTGGACCAATGATGATTTGCCATCATTAGGTGCCGATACACCGTTAGAAGTTTGCTTGAGCGAAGCGCGTCAAGCAGGTTATAGCGGTATTGAATTAGGTAACAAATTTCCCCGTGATGCCAGTGTGCTTGGGCCGATTTTAAAGCAACACGACTTATCTTTGGTGTCCGGTTGGTACAGCGCTCGTTTGTTGGAGCGGAGTGTGGAAGACGAAATTGCCGCCATGCAGGACCATCTAAATCTACTAAAGGCCTTGGGTTCTAACGTCATGGTATTTGCCGAAGTCAGCGGGTGTGTTCATGGGTATCAATCTGTGCCTTTGTCACAACGTCCGCGTATGACCCAAAATCAATGGGAAGAATACGCGAAACGCATGACAGCAGTCGCTGATTATATGGCGTCGGAAGGCGTAAAAATGGCCTACCACCATCATATGGGCACCGTGATTGAAACCTCGGAAGAGGTCGATAAATTGATGCAAATGACGGGCGACAATGTGGGGTTATTGTTGGATACAGGGCACATTACCTTTGCAGGTGGTGATGCTTTAGCGATGGCGAAGAAGCACGCTAAGCGCATAGTGCATGTGCATTGTAAGGACATCCGTCTGGATGTTTTGAAAGACAACCTCAATCGCGACAGTGCCTTTTTGAACGCGGTTCTGGAGGGCGTTTATACCGTGCCTGGAGATGGTGGTATCGATTACTTCCCAATTTTTGAAGTGCTGAAAGCAGCCGATTATCAGGGCTGGATTGTCGTGGAAGCGGAGCAAGATCCTGCTATTGCGCATCCATTAACTTATGCGACAAAAGGCTATGAGTATTTGTCAGCGAATTTAGCAAAGGCCGGTTTTCATTTTTAACCCGCACTGGTCATTCATGTACTTTAAAAGATAAGAAAGAAGAGAGAAGAAAATGTCTAATAACTTTATGGGTAACTTCATCAATAACCAAACGGTAGAAAGTGTTTCCTCACGCCAAGCGAAGGTCTTTAACCCAGCAACGGGTGATGTTTCATTGCAGATTTCCTTGAGTACGGTTGAAGAAACACAAAGTGCGATTGCCGCAGCACAAACGGCTTTTGAAACTTGGTCTCAGGTGACGCCATTAAATCGTGCTCGTGTACTGTTTAAGTTCAAAGCCTTGGTAGAACAACATAGCCATGAGTTGGCGGAATTGATTTCCAGCGAGCACGGCAAAGTATATTCAGACGCAATGGGTGAATTGACTCGTGGTCTGGAAGTGGTGGAATTTGCTTGTGGTATTCCTCATCTACAAAAAGGTGAGCACAGTTTGAATGTTGGTCGTGGTGTCGATAGCTATAGCCTGATGCAGCCACTAGGTGTTTGTGCGGGTATTAGCCCATTTAATTTCCCTGCCATGGTGCCAATGTGGATGTTTCCTGTGTCCATCGCTTGTGGAAATACCTTCGTGATGAAGCCGTCTGAAAAAGACCCAAGTACCATTATGCGTCTTGCTGAGTTGTTAAAAGAAGCCGGTTTGCCGGATGGTGTGTTTAATGTCGTTAATGGCGATAAAGAGTCGGTTGATGTCTTGCTGACCGATGAACGCATTCAAGCGGTGAGCTTTGTTGGTTCTACCCCAATCGCAGAATACATTTATGCCACTGCCAGTGCTCACGGCAAACGTGTTCAGGCTCTGGGTGGTGCAAAAAATCATATGTTGGTGATGCCTGATGCCGATCCAAATCAAGTGGTTAATTCGCTAATGGGAGCGGCTTATGGCTCCGCAGGTGAGCGTTGTATGGCGATTTCGGTTGCGGTGTGTGTCGGTGATGATGTTGCCGATAATCTGATTACCAAGTTGAAAACAGAAATTTCCACCATGACGATAGGGCCGGGTTTGTACAAACAATTTGGCATTGAAGAAGAGCCGCACATGGGGCCACTCATCAGCAAAGAACATGCGCAAAAAGTACGTGACTACATTACTTCAGGTGTTGAAGAGGGCGCCACTTTGGTGGTGGATGGCCGTGATTTTGTGCGTAAGAACCACGAGCAAGGTTATTTTGTTGGGCCCACTTTGTTTGATCAGGTTAAAGCGGGCATGCGCATTTATGACGAAGAGATCTTTGGCCCAGTTTTGTGTGTGGTCCGAGTGGATTCGTATGAAGAAGGTTTGGCGCTAATTAATCAACATGAATATGGTAATGGCACCGCTATTTTTACTCGCGATGGAGACACAGCACGTCAGTTTACCGAGAAAGTTCAAGTCGGTATGGTGGGCGTAAATGTTCCAATACCTGTACCTATGGCGTTCCATAGTTTTGGTGGTTGGAAGCGTTCTTTGTTTGGGCCTCTACACATGCATGGGCCAGACGGTGTTCGTTTTTACACTCGCATGAAAACCATTACAGCACGCTGGCCAACAGGCTTACGAGCTGGTCCAGAGTTTTCAATGCCAACCATGAAATAATCCGTTTCGAGGTTTTTAATATGTCCTTATTAAGTAAAAACAGACTCAGTAAAAAAAATCAGAAAGCAGGGCTGTCACAGACTCAATTAGTGACACCTAAAAGTGCCAATTGGCAGTATGTTGGCTTTGAAGCCTATCAACTGAAAGCGGGCGAATCCATTACGATTCAAACTGGAACCGATGAAGTATGCGCGGTGGTTTTATCAGGTAAAGTCAATGCCAGTACCAAGCAGGAAGCATGGAAAGACATTGGTGATCGTATGAGTGTGTTCGAGCAAAAAGCACCTTATTCGGTGTATTCGCCAGCACAAGACGAGATTCGTGTTGAAGCCATTACCGATGTAGAAGTAGCCTTTTGCAAAGCACCGGGAAAAGGCGGGTTTCAAGCGAAATTGATCACACCGGAGCAATGCCAATACGAAACGCGAGGTGTCACCAGCAACACTCGCCATGTGTGCAATATCTTATTCGGTAACGAACCCGCTGACAGCTTGTTAGTCTGTGAAGTGATTACGCCAAGTGGCGGCTGGTCAAGCTATCCGCCGCACAAACATGATACCGATGCGGCTCCTGCTGAAACTCAGCTGGAAGAAACCTATTATCACAAAATTGATCCGCCACAAGGCTTTGCTTTTCAGCGAGTTTATACGGATGACAGAAGTATTGATGAAACCATGGCTGTGGAAGACGGAGATCTCGTGATGGTGCCAGAAGGCTATCATCCAGTAGGCGTGCCACATGGTTACCAATCCTACTACCTGAACGTTATGGCAGGGCCTAGTCGTAACTGGATTTTTCATAATGATCCGGATCATGAGTGGATTATTGAGCGTGACAAGAAAGTTTAGAACACACATTATTAAATAAAAATAACAGCTGTTATCGAAACTATTGTTGGTAACTTAATAGATAACCCCACCCTAACCCTCCCCTTGAAGATAAGGGGAGGGGACAAAAGTACCAAGTTCTGTTCCCTTTGAAGGCATAAGTGAGGGGACAAAAGTGCTAAGCTCCTCCCCCTGCTAAGGGGGAGGTTGGGAGGGGGTATTCGGTGATGCCAATATTGTTTTAGAGAGCAGTGAAAATAACATTGAAGGGATAATAAAATGCTTAATTTTGCTTTGTTTGGTGCTGGTCGAATCGGAAAAATGCACGCCCAAAATATTCAGGCGTTTGCTCAATCGAATTTGAAATATGTGTTTGATGTCTATGCACCAGCGGCGGAAGCGGTAGCAAAAGCAACCGGTGCTCAGGTAGCGGATAGTGTAGAAGTGGCCTTAGCTGATCCTGACGTGGATGCGGTTTTGATCGCAACCAGTACGGATACTCATGTGGACTTGATCATTAAGGCTGCCAAAGCCGGTAAAGCGATTTTGTGTGAAAAGCCAATTGATTTGGATACGGCTACGGTTAATGCGTGTTTAGAGCAAATTAAAGACTGCCATGTGCCTATTCAAATTGGTTTTAACCGTCGTTATGACCCAAGCCATGCGGCTGTGGTAAAAGCGGCGCAAGATGGCAGTATTGGTAAGTTAGAGCAGATTATCATTACTAGTCGAGATCCAGGCATGGCGCCAGTAGAGTATCTTAAATCGTCTGGCGGCATTTTCCGCGATATGATCATTCATGACTTTGATATGGCGCGTTTTGTCTTAGGTGAAGAGATTGTTGAGTTACAAGCTTTTGGTAGCGCTATGGTGGATGAAAAGATCACCGAAATTGGCGATGTGGATAGCGTGATGTTGATTATGAAAAGCCAATCTGGTCGTTTGATTCACATTAATGGCTCTCGTCGTGCGATCTATGGCTATGATCAACGAGTGGAAGCGTTTGGCTCAGAAGGCATGGTGATTTCAAATAACCAAACGCCAACCTCGGTAACGCGCTTCACCAAAGACACTACGCAAGTACAAGACCCACTTTATAACTTCTTTATTGATCGTTACGTAGATGCCTATAACTTGCAGCTAACCTCTTTCATCGAAAACGTCTTGGCCAAGAAACCTGTCTCTCCAAGTTTCGAAGATGGACGTCGTGCGCAAATGCTTGCTGATGCCGCACAGAAATCGTTGGAAACAGGGCAGAAAGTGACATTGAGCTGGTAATTTCTATTGAGGTGATTTGACTCAATATAATAAAAAAGGGCTGCTAGCCCTTTTTATTATCTGGTTCTAAAGAGGTTCAATCATCACTCTTTGGTTTAAGCCCTTCAAACTTGTTATCGAATGCTTCTATAAAAGCGTTTTTCAATGCTTCTAAAACCGCGTCGAAAGCACTGATTTCTGGGTCATTTAGTGAGCCATTGATCTCTATTATCGTCGCGGCTTTGTCCGTATCGCTGTTGGTAAATAAGCCTGTTAGTCCGCCGCTTAACCCTTCCCAAGAAAGTTGGAATAGCCCATCGCCATCTTCTACTGCATCTTGTTGCCAATCCAGAATATCAACTTTTTTAAATAAGGGTTTTACGTAGCCAGTTAGCTCTCCATTTTCTGCTTTTAGCTCGCTGACAACTTCACCAGTGCCTGCTCGAAAGTCAAATCCGGCATAGGCTCGGGCAAAATCATTAAGCAAAGGTAGTGAGACGGATTCTGTTTTTAAGGCGATGTTAAAATCGTCAGAGACAAAAGGATCGAACTCTGCGTTCATTTCCAAAGAGGCTGAATTAAGTAACTTTGCGTCTAGGTTTAAGCTCGCCACACGTTTACCGTCTTGTCCGCTGATATTGGTTAGGTTGGAAACGTCAGCGTGAAGTTCGGTAAGTTGAATATTAACCGGTGGTTCTGATTCGAAATTGCGGAAGGCGATTGTACCATTGTTTAAACTGATTTTACTGATGGTAATAGGTATAAGCCCTTCGACGACGCCTTGCCAGTCGCCACCTTTGCCCGATTGGGCGTTATCCTCTTTTTCACTGTCGACAAAGTTGACCTGTGGTGAATCAAGGGAGATATCAGCAAGAATTTCGCCTTTAAATAATGCGCGCCAGCTTAATGCAATATCTATGTTGTCAGCACGAACAAAGGGCACTTTGTGTGCGCCTTTTACTTTTGAAACAGACAATTCCTGCAGCTGATATGCGCCTCGATAAAGATCTATATCGACGTTTTCTATATGCCCTGAATAATCGCCCATATCGGACAATTTTTGATTCACTGTATAAAGCGCCCAATAGGGTAAATATAGCCTCAATATGATCAGAATACTCAAGATCATTACGAGAAACGTAATGGTGTTTTTCAGTCGTTCTGCTTTCATGCTAATGTCTCCTTGTTAACACTTAGCTTAAGTGGCAGAGCGATTTTTCTCAATGAAAAGTAAGGCTTTCCCTAATCTATACGCGACCTTTGCACTTATTTCCCACACTGTTCATACAAAAAATCAGAACGGCTTTATGTCTACTCTAAAGATGCAATAGATTGCTCGACTTTTTGTCTGATGTCATCAGGAAAAGGAACAGCGGCTTTGGCGGCTTTGGAGAAGCATACATAGGTTACATCCGCTTCAACAACCATTTCATTGGTAGGGAGTTTTACAATGGTTTGCTTCATGGTGATGCTGCGATTACCTATCTTTGTATAGTGGGTTTGTACCTCGAGTAGGTCACCGAAATTGGCTTGCGATTTAAAGTTGATATTGATATTAACAACGGGCCAAACAAAATCCTCTTGCATCCAGTCGTCGCGTTCGAAAAACTGATCAAAGAAAGCCCAGCGGCCTTCTTCTATAAACTCTAAATAACGAGCGTTGTTAACGTGTTGAAAAAGATCTAAGTGATAGCCGCGTACTTTGATTTGTGTTTTGTTGAGCATGATTACTCCCTATTAAAAAAGCTCTGACGCAAAAGAGTACGATGCTTCAATCGAGAAAAAAATAACAAAATCGCTCGACTTTACTAACAGAGAAAAGGGGCGATGTGGTTAGCTTGGTCGAACCGAATGTCTCCAAACGGGTGGTGCATGGAAGGTTAAATGTTGCTTGCTACGCGCTTTGTCAGAGGCGTTTTCCAAGAGTTCTGAAATGGCATCGACCATAGCGCCTAATGGTTGTGAAAAAGTGGTGAGCTGGTAGCCAAGCCAACTTGCCTGCTCAATATCATCAAATCCGACAATGCAGATGTCTTCTGGAATTCTTAAACCAAACTCATTTTTAGCCACATCTATAAAACCACAGGCGATCAAATCTGTAACGCAAAAGACACCGTCAGGTCTCTCGCGTGAGGCTAATAAACGTCGTGCTGCGTCTACGCCAGTTTGGTAACTGGTTGGTCCTGCTCGCAACAAAATACAAGTTTGCTGAGCGTCTTCGGCGGCTTGAATAAAGAGTTTTTCACGAGTCAGTAAACTGGGTGATTGAATGGTCGACGAGACAACGGCAAGGTTTGTGCAGCCGGCTCTTAAAAGCATATGGTGTGCGTCGGCCATGGCGGATTGATAGTCGATACTGATGTGGTCTGTGCCTTCAAATTGGCCAGCACGGTTCACAAGGATAACTTGTTGGCCACTCTTTACGCAGGTTTCGATTAAAGTGGTTTGTGGTGTCCCGGATAAAACGATCGTTGCCGACGCGCGATAATTTAACGTTTGTTGTAATGCCGCATCTGCACTGGCTTCGCCGCCAGACGTATTGATTACCATCACCGCTCGGCCAGCCAATTGCAAACGCTGGGTGAGGGCATCAAGTAAGCTAGCTTGATAGGGTGCATTCAGGTTAGCACCAAGAATACAAACGGGGCGGCTTTTCTCGTTAGATAAGCCACGGGCAAGATGATTGACGTGGTAATTTAGCTCTGCAGCAGCAGCCAGTACACGTTCACGAGTGTCTTTGGAGACGCTCGCACCTTGGGTAAAGGTGCGAGAAACAGCAGACCGAGAAACGCCAGCGAGTTTGGCTACTTCTGCGGCGCTGGCGATATTTTTCTGTTGCTGGTTTTTCATGCTTTTCTCATATCCTGACCAAAGCCCGCGTCGCGCAGTACCTTTTCCATGCTGGCGGCACGTTCTGCTAGGTGAATTAAGGCGGGTTTTGGGGTTTCATACCATTCATCTGGGTGAAGCTCTCGTTTTTCCCGAATATGTGCAATGGCAGAATCCAGTGTCGGGTAACGATCTGGATATTCTAAATGCAAAAATAGGGCAACTATAGTGACGGAACGACTTCGTCCACCACGACAATTCACCAAAATATTGCCTTTTTCACGAACTTTATAGGAGGCTTTTTCAGGCAGTACCTGATCTAGAGCTGAACGCATTAAGTGATAACCTGCCAATATCATGGATTCAGGGTTTCCAGGGCCATCGATCATGCCAATTTTGTAATAACGCACAGGCGCCCAACCATGCTTTAGCAGGTGCTCCGGTGGGTTAGGCCCTTGCGAGTTTACAAGGTCAATATCTAGATTTATCGCGCAGTTAAGCACCACTTTAATATTATGTTTTTCAAGTAGTTCTGCGTCTGCCACACCAGTCGAACCGCCAATGTAGATATCTACACCCCAGCCAGGAATATTGCTCTCAATTAGGCTCATTGGTGGGCGAGGGTAGCGCTTTTTTACTTTTTCGGTGGTCATAATTGTCTCTTTCATTGTATGGGATCAACAGATTAGGCAGTCAGTCCAAATTGATTTTCTTTTCGGTTATATGTCTTAGTGGACAAAGATATCATGGTGTCATTGGAAAACTGTTCCGCGACACCAGGAGCGACGGCTAGAATGGCTCCGCCATGGGCTATCTCCTCGTGAGTCTGAGGGTAAACGCCTGTTCGACCGCCAGCTTCACGCACCATGAGTAAACCTGCTAAGCAATCCCATGCATTCATATGTGATTCAGCGTAGCCGTCAGTTCGACCTTCTGCTACCCAAGCCAATGCCAACGCGCCAGATGCGCCACGACGAATATTGGTGCCACTTGCCAATAATGAAGAAACGATTGTTAAGTAGATTTCTTGGGGAACCCGTGTAGACCATCCTAATTCAAAGGAGGAGCTATGGGTATCTGTTATAGTGGAAACTCGCAGCGCCTGACCATTTTTGCTGACGTAGTGGTCTTTGCGCGCTACATACATTTCGTTTGTCGTAGGGTTGTAGATCGCACCAAGTAGTGTTTCGCCGTTATGAAAAAAAGCAATGGAAATACAAAAATGATCGATGCCACGGGCGAAGTTGGCCGTGCCATCAATGGGGTCAACCACCCAAAGGGATGGGTTGGTGACTGAGCCTCCTGTTTCTTCCCCAAGCAATCCATCGTTAGGAAAAAGCCGATGAATAGCCTGACGAATGTGTTCTTCTACTAGCGCATCGGCTTCTGTTAAAAAGTCTTGCTGGCCTTTCATGGTAAAGTCGCCCGGTTTTCTGGCGTGATAGCGTTCCAGTGCTAATGCTCCTGCGCTAAGAGTAATGTCATGCAGAGCGGTCTCACGTTTTTCTAATTCACTTTCTTTGATGTCGTGGAGGGTCAAGGAGGGATCCTTTTCTATTTGTTATATATAAATCAGTTGGGAAAAATTCGTCCCAACTGATTTCATTCTTAGTAATAATCGCTAAAGCCTTTTACGGTTTAATTCTTGAAGCTTAGGCTCCACAGATCTTGCCAATCTTGACGGCTTTCCCAATCCGATTTTGCTGTGGATGCGTCATACCCCATGATTTGATCGCGTACTTTATCAATCCCTGCAGGCTCGTCAGTAGGCAGTTTAACAGTCTGATTGGTGGACATTTTGCCATCCACGCCCTGTGGCGCGATGCCTTCAGCTGTCATCATGTAATGAATAAAAAGTTTCGCAGCGTTAGGGCTCTTAGTACCTGTGGTGATAAAGCCTAAGCCTGGGTAGCTCCAGCCACTAAATGGCACCATGTCGGCACAAAGGCCAAGCTTCATGCCATTTTTATTGTTTCTGAACTTAGCCGCGCTGACCATGCCAACAAAGCTATCCTTCACATCTGGTGCGCCAACGGCGTTGGCGGCTTCAGTGTCTGAACTGGTGACCAATGGGCGGTTTTCTGCGAGGGCTTTTACGAACGCCGCCGTCGCGCTGCTCTCGTTGGTTTTTAATGGTTTGCCGAATTCGGCTTGATAGGCATCGGCCATGGCTTTGTCGTGGTGTGTGGCTAGCTGATTAAACCAATCCGTGTAAGACGGTTTGCCAAGCGGATCCTGCATGGCGACTTTGCCTTGCCACTCTGGTTGGGTCAGTTGCCAAATATTGGTGATTGGGCAGGAGTCATAAAGGCCTGTGTTATAAGCCCAAATGTTTGGAGCTAAAACCACAGTAAGCGGCTTTTGGTAGGTTGCTGGAATGTGTTTAGCTAGATCGTTCGGTACCCAGCTGGTGACATAACCTTTTGATAAAAGCTGCTCCATGCCTGCAGGTGCATCGGCCAGAATGGCAACGTCGGCTTTCACATTGCCGGCTTTCGCTTCACGGCTGACAATTTCGAGAATTTGCGAAGCTTTGGCTTTAATCCCTGTTGCTTGGATGCCGTATTTTTTGCTAAAGGATTCCGCCTGTTTAACAATTTTCCCTGTGGAATCATACACAGTTAGCGGTGCTTCTTGTTTTGCGGCTGCTATTAATGCTTGAAGATCAAATGTGTCGGCAGCGAAAGTCGAAGCCGCACCAAAAGTGGTTAGGCTAACAGTCAGTGCAAGAAGGCTTTTTTTCATCGGGAAGTTCATAACGGTTTCCTTTGTTGATTAGCTTATGCTTGTTTAGCGAGTGGTTGATTGGTGTGCTTTTGGTTGATTGACGCCGAGTTGAGCAGTAAATGGCTGTAATCGAGATCTGTTTCTGGAAGAACAAGGCGATTGTTTGCTTGATCAAAAAAGTGCAGTGATGATGTTGGCAAATAAGCATTTACTTGCTCTCCTTCTCGCCACTTCGGACGAGACTGAGTAGAGTGAAATAATCTGTCATCACCAAAACTCAGTTCAATCACCCAGCTGCCACCCGTTGGCATGATGTTTTCAATGCTCATTGGCAGCGTATTGGCGTTTGCCGTATCGGTCAGAATGATTTCTTCAGGACGGATCGCGCAGACGTTGGTGAATTCGTTGGTGGCGATTCTGCTTCGAATATGATTAGCAAGGCTGACTTGCTCTGCGGCAGAGGCTTTTAAATCAACAATATTTATTTTTGGGTTGCCAATAAATTCAGCCACAAAGCGATTGCATGGTTCGGCGTAAATTTCATCTGGCGTACCGATTTGTTGCAGCTGCCCTTTGTTCATGACTGCAATGGTGTTGGCCAGCGTCATGGCTTCCCATTGATCGTGGCTGACAAAAATAATGGTGGTGCCAAAGGTCTGATGTAAGCGACGCAGCTCGGCGCGCATTTCTAGTCGCAGAGTCGCATCTAGGTTCGATAAAGGCTCGTCTAATAACAAAATACCAGGATTCACCGCCAGCATACGTGCCAAGGCAACACGTTGTTGCTGGCCGCCAGATAATTGAGATGGGTAGCGGTCGGCGTATTCAAGAATGCGTAACTTGCTCATCACATCCAAACAACGTTCTTTACGCTCTTGGGCTGGTACTTTTTGTAAGCGCAAACCAAAGTCCACATTGCGTTCTACTGTCATGTGAGGCCAAAGGGCATAGTTTTGAAATACAAAACCAATACGGCGCTGTTCCGGTGGAATAAAACAGGATTGGTGAACTGAATCGACCACCAAATCGTCTACGGCAATTTCGCCGCTGGTGGAATGTTCGATACCGGCAATCATGCGTAAAATCGTCGTTTTGCCACAGCCCGACGGGCCGAGCAAACACATGAATTCGCCGTCTTCCACTGTCAGTGATACTTGGTCAACGGAAGGTTCAGTATTGCCGTCGTAGCATTTCGTTAGATTGGTTAATGAGATTGTAGGCATATTAATTCTCCAGACCTTGAGCCAAACCAGTACCAGAGATCTTTTGGATCAAGACGGTGCCAAGCCAAGCGATAAGTGCAATCATCAAGACCACCGCATTGGCGGCTTGGTCGTAGTTGTAATCGAGTAAACGCAGTGAATAGGTGGTGAGAACATCCGTGGATGGAATCGCCAAGATAATGAATAGGCTGACGCCCTTAATACCGGAAATGAAAGGCAACAGAATTCCCGTTGCCAATGGCCCTGCTTGTATTGGGATAATGATTTTAGTCATGCGGCTAAACCAGTTGGCACCAGCAATACGTGCCGCTTCTTCCGGTTCCTTGCCCAGCTGTGTCATGGCAGCGATACCTGATCGACTGGCAAAGGGCATTTTGGAAGCCACTAGAGCAATAATTAATATGGCTGGCGTGCCGTACAGCGCTGGAATCGGGCCGCGCGAAACAGCGAACAAAGATAAAAACGCCGCCGCAAAGGCAATGCCGGGAACCAAATAGGGCAAGAAGGTAATTTGGCGTAAAAATGAGCCAACGCCTTTGAATGAACAGCGTAATACTGCGTAACCGACCAGCAAACCTAGCACACCAGAAATCATTGAAGACGAGCCAACAATGACAATAGTGTTCCACGCGGCCTGCCAAAATTCTGGTGTTAGCAAGATGCCATTGCGTAGGGCAACCGTGTCTAAATTACTGCCAATCCAATAGTCAAAGGTGAAGTTCTCCAGTGTAAAACGGCCGGGCAAAATCATGATGGTGGATAAGAATAAGGTCAGCAACGGCAGAACTACTCCGATCAATACAAAGGCCCCCGCAAAGCCAGATGCTGGCAAGCGCATACGGCCTAGTTTGCGCAGTCTGTCCATATTGCCTTTACCGCCAACAGTGACGAAGCGGCGAGCCTCTTTCATCATGCGCACATCAATCAGTAAGGTAATCACACCGATGATCATAATCACGCCAGCAATGACCGCAGCCACGCCGTTTTGACGGGTGTCTAGCGCTCGATACAAACCAGTTGCCAAGGTGTCATAGCGCACTGGTAAACCTAAAATATAAGGCACGGCGAACTCGCCAATACAATCGGCAAAAATCAATAAAGCGGCAGACATTAAGGCAGGGCGAATTAACGGCAGAACAATAGAAAAAGCAATGGTTCGTGATGGCGCACCAAGTACTCGAGCGCTGTCTTCCATTTGCGAATCAAGGCGACGTAACGCATTGCCGACAATCAAAATGACCAAGGGCGTGTAATGCAAAACCAAGATAAAAACGATGGGGAAATAGCCGTAAGCCACGCTGTTTGAAGTGGTGATTCCTAAAGATTCTAGCCAGCCAGGTTGTCCGCCAACAGTACGGTTTTTAAAAATCGTCGTCCAAGCGAGAGCGAAGGTCCAAGTCGGCAACATAAAAGGCACAATCAGTGCTGTGGCGAACCAAGCGCGTCCTGCCATGTTGGTGCGATTCACTAACCACGCCAGCGCTACGCCAATACTCATGGAAAACACCACCGTACTGGCCGCAATGGCTAAGGTGTTGTAGAGAGGTTGCCATAAAAGGATTTCAGAAATGCGTGAGTACAGAGTGCGAACAATATAGTAAAGAGTGAAACTGCCTTCGTCTTGGTGGGTTCTGGCTTCGTCTCCGGATTGCACGATAAAGGAATCCACGAGAATGGAGAGCACAGGTGCAAGAATCAAATAAGCAAAGAAAATAGCCAGAACAAGACCAATCAAATTGGCAGGCTCGTGTCGGGCAACAGCAAATGAATGCCTTGCGCGTCGCCAAATATTTGGCTTTTTTTGCTCTGCTGCGGTGAGCAAGATGGTCATAGGTTATTCCTTAGAAAAACATGTAATTTTCTAAACAATAATCTTCCTCTATGACAAACCGATGACATTTTGCACATATGTGCAATAAAAAATTTGCGAACGGTTTTTTAAGCTAAATAGCCTTATTAGATTGAGCGCGTAGACATCTCTTGTTACTTTAGTTTTTCTAGTAACGGGAGAGTGTAATGGAACATGTATTGCCGGACGATGAGGCTTTTTATGGCAAGACCTTTATGGATTTGTCGATGGAGCAGGGCAAAGTGAGTCGTAAGGTATTTGAGTCTTGCGTATTTGAATCTTGTGATTTCAGTGAAGCCTTCTTTGATGCTTGTACTTTCAAAGATTGTCAGTTCCGTAAGTGCAAATTAACGGCAGTGAATGTGAGAAACAGCAAGTTCTCAGATGTACAGTTTTATGAATCTAGAGTGCTGGGCGTGGATTGGACCAAAGCCTATTGGCGTGGCTTGGAGCTCGGTGCGCCGTTATTTTTTAAAGAATGTCTAGTGAATGCCTCGTCGTTTTACGGCTTGAAATTATCAGGTGTCGTGTTTGAAGATTGCCGAGCGCATGACGTGGATTTTCGAGAAGCAAGGATTTCCCGTGCGCGTTTTACTGGCACCGATTTAACCAACAGTTTGTTTGTGAACACGGATCTGACCGGTGCAGATTTTAACGGCGCGACAAACTACGATATTGATGTGAAGAAAAACACCATTAAAAACGCCATCTTTTGTCGATATGAAGCGGTAAGTTTACTGACGTCCCTTGGTATTAAATTGGTATAAAGCTCTCGTACAAAAAAAAAAAGGAAAGCTGCATGTTAAGAAAAGACAAAACCGGTTTGGTAGTAATAGACGTTCAAGGAAAGCTCGCGACTATTGTTCATGACAGCGAGGCCTTTATTGCCAATTTGGTCACGCTAGTAAAAGCCGCCAAGTTATTGGGAATGCCGATTCTGTGGTTGGAGCAAAACCCAGAGAAATTGGGCGCAACTGTGCCAGAACTACGCGAAGTTTTGGATAGGGTTGAACCTATTGCTAAGTATTCCTTTAGTGCCTGTGGCGAACCTGCTTTTGTCGAGGCGGTTAAAAAGGCCAAGATGAACTCGTGGCTGATTACCGGCATCGAAGCGCATATTTGTGTGTATCAAAGTGCGCTAGGCTTGTTGGATTTAGGTTATGACGTGGAATTGGTTAGCGATTGTGTATCATCTCGAACGATAGAGAACAAAGGCATGGCGCTCGCCAAGTTAGCTCGCAAAGGCGCGGAAGTGACCAGCCTTGAAATGTGTTTGTTTGAATTGATTGGTGATTGTCGATCGGATGAATTTAGAGCGGCGCTTAGTTTAATTAAGTGATTACCCCCTCCAAACCTCCCCCCTTGGCAGGGGGAGGCGTTTAGAGCTTTTTGTTCCCATCTTCTTGGTAAAAGGGTCCCTAGGGTGGGGTTATTTTATGTTTAATTTACCTTGATTAGTCTGCTTTGTGGTTTAATCCAGCAATAGTTTTTATTGAGACTCAATACCTTTCCCTCTAGGCAGGCAGCATGAACATAGATAAATCGAAAAAGCGTATCGCGAAGAAAGTAAAAATGGGTTTCAAAGGTTATCCGCAACTTTCCATTGCGTACTTTGGCGAAACAGAAGAAATTGCCACAGAAGTGGTTGTGACTTTTACGGCTGAAGAAGGCGCAGAGCCACAAGATCAGCGTTTTGCTGGCCAAAGTGATGTGCGCGAAGACGAAGTGATTCAATCCGCCTTGGTGAAAATCATGGAACGTACCGATGCTAAAACAGTATTAGAAGTAGAAGGCGTGTCGATTAAGAGCTAAGGTTTTTTATTTTTAAGAAATAGGAAACGGATGCTTGACCTTGGACTATTGTCTAAGGTCTACACTCTTGTTATAGATTCATAACAGGAGAGTTGTATGCATCATTCATCAGGTCACCATAAAGAAAATTGCCAATCTCATTCTTCATGTCAGTGTCATCAAGCAAAAGATCATTCATCACACGCACATCAAGAAACAAGCGGATCTTGCTGCTCGACATCGAGTGAGGTTTCCTCTTGCTGCGCAAGCGACGGTAGCGGCAAGAAAGAAAGTTCGTGCTGTTCTTCCGATGACGAAGGCGACGCCAGTTGCTGTACATCCGCGGAAGCTGACGATACCCCTGCAGCCCAAGTAACCGGAAAACAAAACTATAGTTGGCGAGTCAGCGGAATGGATTGTGCCAGTTGTGCGCGTTCCATTGAAAAGGCGGTATCTTCTGTGGATGGCGTACTGAGCGCCAACGTGGTTTTTTCTACCGAAAAATTACGTGTTTCGGCGGATGCTGATGTGTCTGACAAAATCCAAGAAGCCGTAAAAGGCATAGGTTTTGATTTACAGCCTTTAACGGCGGTTCCAGAAGCTTCCTCATCATTGTTGTCTTTTGAAAACTTGCGAGGATACGGCCCGATTGTCGGGTTAGCTGTACTCATGCTATTTAGCTGGGGAATAACGCAATTAAATCCTGTATTGGGTGAGACGGCGTTTATTGTTACCACCTTGGTTGGTTTAGTGCCCATCGTGAAAAAATCATGGCGAATGATGCGCAGTGGCTCGCCGTTTGCCATTGAAACCTTGATGAGTGTCGCGGCGATAGGCGCATTATTTATTGGTGCCACCGCAGAAGCGGCCATGGTGTTGTTGCTGTTTATGATTGGCGAGTGCTTGGAATCCTTTGCCGCAAATCGTGCGCGCAAGGGCGTCAGCGCCTTGATGGCCTTGCTGCCAGAAGAAGCCTTGATTATCAAAAATGGTGAGCGCCAAAAAATCTCTATTGCGGATTTACGTCCAGGAGATGAAATTGAAGTGTCACCGGGTGAGCGCTTGCCTGCGGATGCGGAACTCTTGTCCGAAATGGCAAGCTTCGATGAAAGCGCGTTGACGGGTGAATCTGTACCTGTTGAGCGATTACGAGATGAAAAAGTTCCCGCTGGCAGCTTGTTGGCTGACCGAGTGGTGCGACTCAAGGTCGTGTCACAACCCGGTAATAACGCCATAGATCGGATTTTGCATCTTATTGAAGAAGCGGAAGAGCGCCGAGCACCACTTGAGCGCTTCTTGGATAAATTCAGTCGCATCTACACGCCAGTGATTATGCTGGTTTCTGTCTTAGTGATTTTGATTCCACCTCTGGCTTTCGCTCAACCTTGGGATACCTGGATTTATCGCGGCTTGGCTTTGTTATTGATTGGCTGTCCTTGTGCCTTGGTGATTTCTACGCCTGCGGCGATTACTTCTGGTCTAGCGGCGGCCACTCGTCGAGGCGCTTTGATTAAGGGCGGATTGGCGTTAGAGCAATTAGGCCGAATCAAAACCATCGCCTTTGATAAAACCGGTACGCTCACAGAAGGCAAACCAAGCGTGACAGATGTGGTGCCTTTTAATAATGCAAATGTGAGTGATGTCTTGGCGGCAGCAGCGTCGGTTGAAATGGGGTCCCATCATCCATTGGCGAAGGCTATTGTGGATTACACCGAGCAGCAGGGTGTTGCTCTCGTTCATGCTGATAATCGCAAGACCTTGGCGGGTGTTGGTGTAGAAGGGGATTTTGAAGGTAGAAAAATCAAAATCAGCTCACCAAGTAAGTTAGAGCAAGCGTTAGATGATTCTATTCAACAGCAAGTTATTGGCTTGGAAGAAGAGGGTAAAACGGTTGTTGTTGTACTTGAAGATGGCGAACTTTCTGGCTTGATCGCGTTGCGGGATAGATTACGCGATGACGCTAAAGCCGCGCTTAAAGACTTAGCCGATTTGGGTATTAATGGTGTAATGCTAACCGGTGATAATGCCCGTGCCGCTGCGGCGATTGCCGCAGAGCTGAACATAGATTACCGCGCGAGCTTGTTGCCGGAAGATAAAGTCACCGCGGTGACTGAATTGAATCAACAGCAGGCGACAGCCATGGTGGGCGATGGTATTAATGACGCACCAGCGATGAAGGCATCTACCATAGGCATTGCGATGGGGAGCGGCGCAGACGTGGCGTTAGAAACGGCGGATGCAGCACTGACGCATAATCGTTTGCAAGGCTTGGCTGAGATGATTCGCTTATCCCGTGCGACCAATGCCAATATTCGTCAAAATATCACCATTGCCTTAGGATTAAAGGCGGTGTTTTTGGTGACAACCTTGTTGGGTTTAACTGGGCTTTGGCTTGCCGTGTTGGCGGATTCTGGCGCAACGGCCTTGGTTACTGCGAATGCATTAAGGTTGCTCAGAGAGAATGCCAGTAAGTGAATAGGCTATGTTTAGTATCTTGTTTTGACTGATAAAATGAACCGCCAGTCATCAATATTTCATTTATGTTAATGAAATGGGTAAGAAAATATCAATTCGTTTACAAAGCGCTAAGTTTTGTTCTGCAAGCGCATTTTTATAGAAAGTTGGTGGTAGGATTTCGCACCTTGTGTTTGATGTTGGTCGTAGAAAGGGCGCTTTTGGTGGTTTTAAATCTACCAAAATACTGCCCTAACTACGGTTGGCCCATATCAATGTCTGATGGTAGTGAAGTGCCTGTGGGGCGCATCCTATCATCCAACTATAAAATAATAGATGTTGTTTGCTTTATGAAAAATCAAAATACAGCTCCAGAAAAATCCTTATCTGCTCCGTTCGTTTATCCGAACATGAAAATCGCGTTTATCTTATTGATTACCTGTTTTGCTGCATGGGGCGTTGCCGCCAACATGACAGATCCTTTGGTAAAAGTGTTTAGCAAAATTTTTACCATGAGCACCTTTGAATCGGCTTTAGTACAGTTCGCTTATTATGGCGCGTATTTCTGCTTGGCGATTCCTGCTGCGTTTATTAATGCCCGTTACTCTTATAAAGCGGGCGTGTTGACAGGATTAGGCTTGGCGATTTTAGGTGCCTTGGCGTTTTATCCTGCCAGTGTTTCGATGACGTATGGTTTCTTTTTAGCTGCCTTGTTTATTTTGGCAGCAGGCTTGTCTATTTTAGAAACCTCGGCGAACCCTTTTGTGATGACCATGGGGCCAGAAGGCAGTGCAGCACGCCGTTTAAACTTGGCCCAAGCCTTTAACCCAGTTGGCACCAATATCGGTGTGTTTCTTGCGGCTACATTGATTCTTCCTAATCTAAATACGGCTTCTCCTGAAGAAAGAGCCAGCATGGCTCCCGAGATGCTGCTTAGCATTCGAGCAGATGAATTAAATAGCGTGATGACACCTTATGTCGGCATGGCGTTTGTGTTGATGATCATTTGGGCGTTTATCTATTTTATGCGCGTACCTAAATCGGCTAACAAGGTTAATGTTGATGAGGTACAGAAGATTGATTTTGTGGCGACACTAGGACGATTGCTTGCTAGAAAACAATACCGTTGGGGTGTTGTAGCACAGTTCTTTAACGTTGCTGCACAAACTTGTACTTGGACTTTTACTATCCAATATGTGCAAGAAACATTGGGTGGGACAGAAGCCAGTGCGTCTGATTATTTGCAGTATAGTTTGATTATTTTCTTAATATCGCGTTTTGTTATGACGTGGTTGATGGGCTTTTTCCGTCCTGCTGTGTTGCTAAGCATCTTGGCTTTATTAGGTACTGCTTTATGCCTATACGCTGTGATGGTGCCAGATGTAACTGGTGTTTGGGCGATAGTGTCTATTTCCGCTTGTTTATCTTTGATGTTCCCAACGATTTACAGCATTGCGTTGGACGGTCTTGGTAGTGATACGAAATTCGGTTCTGCGGGTTTGGTAATGGCTATCTTGGGTGGTGCCGTGATGCCATTGATCCAAGGCGCGACTATCGATGAGTACGGCGCTATTATTTCTTATGTTGTGCCTGCTGCTTGTTTCTTAGTTGTAGCAGCTTACGGAATGTTCTCAGTGAAAAATACCTCTGTTTAAGATATTTGGTTTTAAACGCTGATTAGAATGAATGCTAAAGAGCCTCGCGGATGCGGGGCTTTTTTTGTTTGCTGACTTTGTGTTTCAACTCGTTTGTTATGGTCCATTGTTGTGCAAAACCACCGCTCGGCTTGGAAAAGCGAGGGATTTGCATGGATACACACCCTGATTTGATACCAAGGATCGATAGAGTGACTTCATCCTGCATTTTTTTGAATACTTGGCTAGTAAGCAACTGAGTAAATGGTTAGCGCTCTTAAAAGTTGAATGTCTTATAAGATTAAGGCCTCTAGCACTCGCATCAGACAGCATACAAGTATTGATTTAAAAGTTAGGACGCTAAGTGCTAAAAACGGATATGGAAAATCCATATCCGTTTTTAAATTAGGTTTACCTAAGCAAAATAGGCAGAGGTAAAAGCCGTTTGCAAAAGAGCTTTATGAACTAGTTATTCAGTGGTCCTGCAAATCTAACTTCAGGAAGTCCTGCAGAGAACATTTCCTCCGCTTTTATCAGCATGCCATCACTGTCTGTCGGTTTATCTAGGCCCACCTTCGCACTTGTACAATAAAGCGTTTCATAACTTGGTCCCGCTAACACTGGGCAAGTGGTTTGAACACTGGGAGACTGGATGACTCGGTCAACGTTTCCGGTATCAGTGTAACGTACCACTCGGCTACCGCCCCATTCGGCATTCCATAAATAGCCTTGCGCATCAATGCAGGAGCCATCTGGCGCACCACCGTCTTCGACTTTTACAAAAATGCGCTGATTATCGAGAGACGGATAGTCACAGCAGAAAATCTGACCCTGCATAGAATCGCTGTAGTACATGGTGCCGCCGTCTGGGCTGAAACAGATACTGTTTGGAATGACGACGGCAGGTAATGCCAGCGTTTCTGTTTCCAAAGTAGCAGCGTTCAGTCGATGAAATTGTCCGCATTTTTGAACATAGTCACCGTCCAGCATGGAGCTAAAGACAAAGTTGCCAGAGCGATCGCACCGTCCATCACCGATACGCGTCCCCGTCATACCAGGTGATGATGCTACAGGGGTTAACACCTCCGTATTCAGGTCATAAAAAGCGAGCTGTGACGCTAGCCCTATAAGCAAAACATCCGCTTTCCCAGTTAGCGCAAACGATCCAGCGCGTTCGGGTAGAGACCAGCGTTTGACGATACCGCTTTCTTTTTCAAAGGCGAGCAGCTCACTACCCTCAATATCTGTCCAGAATACTCTGCGTGTTTTTTCACACCAGAGTGGACATTCTCCCAACGCATTATTAACATCAGTAACGATTGAAAACATTTTAATTCTCCAGAGGCAACATTATAGTGAACCGATGCTTGCAGACACCCACAAGCCGTTCACTTCTATCCGTGTAGAAAACGTTCGGATAACTTGTCGCCGAACAACATAATGGCGAGTCCGATCAACATGACCAGCATTCCGCCAAGTTTCAGCCCCGAAACGGGGCGTCGGATGGAACCCAACAAACCAAAGTGATCTATGACCTGTGATGACAGCAGCTGCCCGACAATAGCCAACCCGAGCAAAGCTGAAAAACCAATTTTTGGGGCCAGCACGACATAACTAAATAATGCACATGCGCCGATAACACCACCCACTAAAGTCCACAATGGTTGCGACGGAATGGCGGCAAGCGAGGAGAATAAGCCTCCTCGCAGCAGTGAATAAATCCCAAGGCAGAACGCTCCAGCCGAGAAAGAAAATAGTGCAGCAGTGACAGAGTCACCACCCAACCCTTTTGCTAACTGACTGTTCAAGGTTGTCTGCAACGTGATACCCAGACCGGCAGCAAAAGCAATTAAGTAATAGATCATGCTCATCGGTATTCCCCTATTAGTTAGCCTGCTCTAAAGGCAGAAAAACGTCAGCAAATACATCAGGCTGATAGCCAGACGCAGCAAACAGATGCTCTAGGGATTCATCAATGGCAGCACGAAGACGCTCACTGTCGACACCCAAAACTTGACCCTTCTGTTTGACGATACGACCAGCGATTATCACGGTATCAATGTTGCTACGTTCCGTTGCATGCACCACGGTGCCAAAAGCATTACCGGACGGGTAAAGGTTGATGTCATTGGCGTTAATCAAGATCAGGTCTGCTTGTTTCCCCGGCGTCAAACTGCCAATTTTGTCCTGCAAACCGGCACAAGCGGCACCATCAACGGTGGCGGATTTAAGAAGCTGAGCGGCTGGAAGCGTTGTCTGCATATGATCATGATCAGAACCACAGTGCTTCTGCTGATGCATGCCCATGACTCGTTGTAGATAAAATGCCACACGCATTTCCATAAACATGTCAGTACTGTAAGAGGTTTCATTATCGACACTTAGTCCTGGGCTAATGCCATGACGCTGCGCAGCTGGCATAGCGAACATACCGTCTTCGATGCCATAGTGTGAATCAGAGCGTGGGCAGACGTTTACTCGAACACCCGCTTCACGCAGGATTTTCCATCCTTCATCAGGCAGTGACGTGCAGTGATTGAAAATATTATCTGGACCAAGAAGACCTTGCTGATGCAGTGGTTCAAGTTCATCCGCCATCAAAGAGCCAAAGAACTCAGTCACAATAGGTAACCCTAATCGACGAGCTTCGGCCCATAACTCTGGCTCCAACTGAGCCATGACGCCAAGAGAAACAAGGCTGTCAGGGTTATTCGTAAAGTATTTTTCCTGCAAGCGTTGCCAGTTACCTGGCCAGTGCGCTTTATCCCATTCACCAGCAACGGGCGCACCCGAGGCATGTATGGCGCGAATGCCTGAATCAAGTAGGGCCTCAACGGCGGCATCTGAATGTTCAGCGGTGCGGCTGTTATGAGAATTGTCTATGACAGTAGTGATACCCGCGTCAATGCAGCCCAGAGCCGTCAGCAAGTTGCCGATATAATTATCCGCTGGACGATAGTATTTGGCGAAAGAGAAGTGCGTGGCGTTACTATAGTCTTCCAAACAGGTGGCATTAGGGTTGATGCGGCGTAATTGGCCTTCCCACGAGTGACGATGAGAGTCCACCATACCCGGCATGGCAATCATGTTGGTAGCATCAATGACATGGGCGCCCTCTGCATCTAGATTCTGTCCCACAGCGGTAATGGTAGATCCAGTAATAAGAATATCACCACACTCAATATTACCTACCTTCTCATCCATGCTCAGAATCGTTGCCCCACGAATCAAGGTTTTAGGGGGAGTTGTAGTCTGATTATTAACAATATTTCTTACGTAATCGGTCATCTTTAATTCACCTTTTTGAAATTTCGTGAAGCAAGGGTACGCAAAGTGACTATTCGCAAAAAGACAGTTAAACTGTTTTCATTATTCAATAATTACGAACAATGGCGCCATCGGTTGTGGCTCTTGGAAAAAGCATATGGATCGTATTCAAGCAATGCAGATTTTTGTTCGTGTGGCGGAAGCTGGGAGTTTTATCTATGCAGCGGAAACCTTGTCCTTACCAGCCTCGACGGTGAGTAGTACGGTTAAAAGTCTTGAAAAATATTTGCAGGTGCGCCTGCTGAACAGAACAACACGGCGCGTCAGCTTGACCACAGAGGGCGCGCAGTATTTGGCTCAGTGTTTGGAAATACTTAAATTAATTGAGCATACAGAGTCTAGCCTGACCGATTCCGTTAAACGGCCTCAAGGGCGTTTACGAGTTGATATGCCTGGCGGTATTGCCCATTTTGTCATCATGCCAAATCTGCAAGACTTTTACAGACGCTATCCGGATATCTATCTAATGATAGGGGTTAATGACCGACAGGTAGATCTTGTTCAGGAAGGCGTAGATTGTGTCATTCGAACTGGTGAGCTTAATGACTCTACGCTCGTTGCACGACCGCTTGGTCGATTTCGCTGGGTGACATGCGCTTCTCCGGCCTATCTCGAAGAGAAAGGGATTCCACAGACGCCAGAAGATTTATCTGACCACCGAGCCGTTCATTATTTTTCAGGGCATGCTAAGCGAGCGAATGAAATGAGCTTTGTTAGCGGCTCTGAAAAAATGTCAATCCCGGTTAGCGGGGCAGTGGCCGCCAATGAGACGGGGCTATACATAAAAATGTGTCTTGAAGGGTTAGGGCTGGTGCAGCTTGCTGAGAAGGTGGTATCTGAACACCTAGAAGAAGGCCGACTCGTTGAAGTTTTGGCGGACTGGCAACCTGTGTCCGTACCGGTTAATTTGCTCTATCCGCATCAACGTTTTCTATCGCCAGCCGTACGGGCATTTGCCGATTGGGCAACCGAGCTTATCAGTGACGATAATTCGTCCATCTGATCGACAAGAGCAAACACCACTTTTTCTGTACTAAGATGACGGTGTCATATTTATCTGTGTAACCGTAATTTCGCTAATACGGGAGAGAGTTATCTCCCGTATCTGATAAATATGGGTTTAACGCATCGATGGAGCCGGTTCAAGATGGACGTTTCGCCCAGCCATCATGCCAGTACACGCACCAGCAACAGCGATAGCTGCCGTAATTAACAGCGGTGCAGTCCAGCCGCCCGTCCAGTCGTGCACTTGACCTAGCAATAAGGGGCCTGCTGCCGCCATGAGATACCCGACACACTGTGCCATTCCTGACAGAGCAGCCGCGTCGCCAGCATTCTGCGTACGCAGTACAACGAAAGTCAAACCTAGCATCATGCAGGCACCAGAGCCAAAGCCCAGAAGCGCAGCCCACAAGATGGCGAACTCTGGCGCATAAATAAGCCCGATAAACGATAAGGCAACCAACAGGCTGGTTGTTACGGCCGCCAGTTTCTGATCTTTTAGGCGGCGCAGCGTGGCTGCTAGTATTAACCCCGGAATGGCTGTGGCCAGTTGAAGTGTCCCATGTACGGAGCCTGCTTCAGTGGCGGATATACCATTATCCATCAGAATAGTCGGTAACCAACCTACAGCGACATAAAAAGGCATCGCATTGAGCCCCATAAACAGTGTGACCTGCCATGCTAGAGGCGATTTCCAGACGGCTACTGTCGCTGATTTTTTCGGATTGGACAGGCTCACTGGCTCATGCTTTTTAAGCTGCGGCAACCACACAATAAGCGCAAACAGCGGGGCTGCAATTAATAAAGTCAGCGCAATGTTCCAGCCCCAAACCTGTGTTAAAGGAATCATGATGGCAGACCCTATCGCACCCGCTGCCCCCATCGTAATGGAATACGCCCCTGTCATGGAGGCAACGTTGGCTGAGAGGTCGCGTTTAACTAGACCAGGCAGCAGTACGTTACCCAAGGCAATCCCTGTGCCTATTAGTATTGTACCTAGATATAAGGCCCACACACTTCCTGTAGAACGCAGCAAGATTCCTAAAGAAATGATTGTCATTGCAGCAAAAAGTGTACGTTCTAGTCCGAACTTTCGGGCAACAGGTGCACTCAGTGGTGAGAATGCAGCAAATGCCAGCAATGGTAATGAAGTAAGCAGACCGACGGCCGAGGAGCTTAAGCCGAAATCACTTTGGATAAGCGGCAGAACGGGCGCTATACTGGTAAAAGGAAGCCGCAGGTTAACCGCAATAAAAAGAATTCCCGCCACAAGTGCAATGGTATTCCACTTGTTTTTAGTGTCTAACATATTCTCTAACCTTCTTTACTTTAGAAAAAAAAGCACTATAAAGTATCAGAAGAGCGTATAATATAGACAATATGACAGGTGATATCTTAATTATGCCAGATTTTAAAAAGACGGTTTCCTCACCGGAAGACTTCGATTCCGATGAGTTCATGCAGGCAGCCGTTGCCTTACAGATCGAACCTGACCTGAAGCATTCCGGTGTTAGACCGCATCACCACCGCAAGGGTCAGTTGATCTTGTCTTTGCATGGTGCGGTGAGCTGTGAAGTACAAGACGCACTATGGCTTGTGCCTCCTCAGCACGCGGTCTGGATCCCAAGCGGCACCCCTCACAGCTGCCGAATCACCCAAAACGCCAGCACCTGCTTTTTGTTTATTGAGCCTAGTGCGGCAGTGATGCCCGACACATGCTGCACCCTTGCCATAACGCCTCTTGTACGAGAGTTGGTTCTGCATCTTGCTGAGCAGGATCCCGCTTACCCTTCAGAGGGTAAAACAGCCCGTCTTGTTGCAGTGCTTCTCGAACAGCTTTCTGATGCGCCGCTCAAAGAGCTGCATCTACCCATATCAGACCACCCCAAAATTAGACACATTGCCGATGCACTTTTTGCAGACCCTAGTGACCGTACCACTTTACGTCAGTGGGCGGCCAGACTTGCAACCAGTGAGCGATCGCTCGCTAGACTGGTGGAAAATGCTACCGGATTGAGCTTCGGGCGCTGGCGTCAGCAGCTGCATCTGATGATCGCACTGAGTCAGTTGGCAGAGGGGAAATCGGTGCAAAGTGTCGCGGGAAATCTGGGGTATGATTCTGTAAATGCCTTCATCACTATGTTCAAAAAAGCACTGGGTAAATCGCCTACCCAATATTTTTCCTCGCTGCGATAATGAATTTGGGGTCAGATCAAAAACTAACCTGTTGGTGTGGTTCCGTGATGTATATTCTCTAAAATACTCAGTGGCATCATGAGCCATTGTATCTCTAGTTTCTTGAAGACTTCAATAGACAAGCAACGTCCCCAATGATTTACAGATTCGCGTTGGACGGGTGCCATTGAACTAAGGCGCGACTATCGATGAGTACGGCGCGATTTTTTCATATGTTGTGCCTGCCGTTTGCTTCTTGGTTGTAGCGGCTTACGGAATGTTCTCAGTGAAAAATACCTCTGTTTAATTACTGGTTATAATGAATTTTAAAGAGCCTCGCGAATGCGGGGCTTTTTTTTGTCTGTGACTTTATACGCTTACTTCTTTATGATTCCTGCTCACTCAAATCAATGTTGAAACGGCTCGTGGTTGATTTTAGTTGGATGATTAAGGATGTTAGTTTGTTATGTATTTATCGAACAGAGCGGAAATATTAGAAGAAGAAAGCCGCATATTTGCTCATTCTGTGACTCAATGTGATTTGCATCATCACGATGCACATGAATGCTTATGGGTGGTGAAAGGCCGTATTCGTGTTCAGGTAATGGATGAAATACTGCTTTTGCAGGAAGGCGATGTTTTATTTATTAATAAAGAATTGCCTCACGCCACTCAATCTACCGAGGATGATAATTTAGTGCTTTGTCTACAGCATAACTTTGCTGGAGTGGCTCTGGATACTTGCCCAATGAAAGCATGGAGTTTGGTTCAGAAAAATATGCTGCCAACGATTAAGCGGCTGATGGCGCATTTGTGGTGGGAGCACTACTACAAGGCGGGTCATTGGCAACAGGCGCAAACAAGTTTACTTGCCCAACTTGGCTTGCTGTTTGCTCGCTACTTTCCTTCGACTAATGCAATTAGAGCGGACTCTCTTGAATCTACTTTATTGATGAATGACCTGTTACGTCAGATTACATTGCGTTACCAAGAGCATCTCTCTTTGTCCTTGTTAGCTGAGGAGCGAGGTTTGTCGGAAGCCTATTTAAGCCGGTATTTTAAAGCCAAAGTAGGCGAGACTTTTCTACGCTATTTGACTCTTTATCGATTAGAAAAAAGCTTGTCAGATTTGGCACAGAAACCTAAAAAAGCCGTATCAGATATCGCTTTTGATCATGGTTTTCCTTCTGTAAAAGCCTTTAATATGGCGTTTCGCCGAGAATATGACTGTACGCCAACGGAGTTTCGTCTTAAGCGGGAGTCGGTAAGTTTAGTGAGTGTGGGGCAAGCCTATGCAGGAGTAGACGTAGTACTTTTGAAACAACGAATTATGCCGTGGTTGGATAGGCAATTTTTGTATCTTTAGTAAAAGGTGACTTTATCAAGGTCAAAAAACGGCTACTGAGCAGGTCAAAAATCGGATAGCACACTTGATATTAATTCCCATAATGAAGCAAAACAATAAATACAAATAAGGTTTCATTATGAAGAAGTTATCGTTTTTCGATAAGGTTAGTTATGGCTTTGGTGACTTAGCCAGTAATGTGGTGTTTACTGCGGTTGGCACCTATTTGATGTTTTTTTATACCGATGTGTTCGGGATTTCTGCGGCTCTTGTCGGGACATTATTTTTTGTCACGCGAATGTGGGATGCCATATCCGATCCAATAATGGGCATGATAGGTGACAGAACCCAAACTCGATTTGGTAAATTCCGTCCTTATTTACTCTATGTACCTATTCCTCTGGCTATTGTCGCTGTGCTCACTTTTACGACGCCTGATATGGATGAATCCGGCAAGATCATTTGGGCATTTGTGACCTATATTCTACTGATGACACTCTATACAGCCATCAATATCCCATATTCCTCTTTACCAGCAACCATATCGGATAGCCCAGTTGAGCGCGGCCAGATGGCTTCATTTCGCATGGTATTGGCGTTTACCGGTGCTTTGCTGGTTAATGCGAGTACGTTACCTCTGGTTGAATTTTTTGGTGACGGTAATAAACAGCAGGGCTTTCAGTACACCATGATATTGCTAAGTGCCGTCATGATTGTAATGTTCTGGCTGTGTTTTTCTCGTGTTAAAGAGCGTGTTCCAATGATCAAACAGCGCTCTTCTTTAAAAGACGATTTCGCCGTGGTGATTAAAAACCGTGCTTGGTGGATCACCATCTTAATGGGCATTCCTCTGTTTACTTTTACGATCATGCCATTTGCTGTAGGTATGTATTATTTTACTTATATCGTGGGCGACGCTAGCAAAGCAGGTATGTTTTTTACCATGGCCAGCCTAGGGATGATCGTAGGTTCCGCTTTGATGTCTCAGTTAGTTAAACGTTATTCAAAGCGAAACCTAGTGATTGTGGGTGCACTGTTGAGTATGTGTTTGATCAGCAATTTATACTGGGTTGATCCAGCGGATGTGTACGTCATTTATGCCATTATCTTTTTGAATCAGCTGTCAAAAGGCATAGCCGCTTCATCATTGTGGGGGTTGGTTGCCGATACTGCAGATTATGTTGAGTGGAAATCAGGGCGCCGTGTGGTTGGTTTATCGACCAGTTCTGCGACCTTCTCCCATAAATTTGGTATGGGGTTAAGTGGCGCCTTAGTCGGTATTGGGTTGAGTTTTGCTGGTTATCAAGCAGGTGTTGAGCAAACTGCGGAGTCTGCTCAGATGATTTTACTTTTCATGAGTCTGATTCCTGCTTTTGGCGCAGGCTGCATTGTTGTTATTGCTTACTTTTATCCGATCACGCGAGAGGTAGAAGACACAATGCAATCTGAATTACGTGCGACTCGTGAAGCGAACCGAGCAAATTAAAGAATACTGAGGTTTTATTATGAATGAATCATTCCGTAATGCACCGTTTTTTCTGGGTGACACCGAGCTTACTTGGGTGAATAAAACCTATTCAGAGCTAACGTTAGAGCAAAAAGTAGGGCAACTGTTTAATCTTATTGTTAGAGCAAATTCCGCAGAAGAGTTGTCTCTTATTGATACGATTCAGCCTGGTGCGGTGACTAAGTTTGTCGGGCAAGATCTTGATACCGAAGTAAAGATGATGAATCAGCTGCGCAGTCATTCTGTCATTCCGCTTTTGGTGAGTGGTGACCTTGAAGGCGGTGGCATGAGCTTTCCTTTCGGTGCTCAAGTACCAAACCAGCTTGGTCTTGCTGGGTTGAAAGATGAGAGTGCAGTGGAATATTGTACTAACGTGATTGCACAAGAAGCAAAGTTGCTGGGAATTAATTGGTCATTCACACCGGTTGTCGATATTAATGCTAAGTTTCGCAGTGCCGTCGTAGGCACTCGATCTTATGGAAGTGATGTAGATGTTATCGAAAGCATGAGTCGTTCGAATATTGCGACTTTCCAAAAAAATGGCATTGCGGCAACGGCTAAACATTGGCCAGGTGAAGGTTTTGATGATCGTGATCAGCATCTAGTAACAACCGTTAATCCGCTCACTATGCCGGAATGGGAAGAGCGTTATGGGCGGCTTTATCGCAGTGCGATTGATAGCAATGTGATGTCGATCATGTCGGCACATATTGCATTGCCTGAGTATGCTAAGGCTCATGAGGAAAATCCTGAAGAGTGGTGGCGCCCAGCCAGTGTGAGTAAATTGCTCAATGAACAACTCTTACGTAGAGAGCTGGGCTTTAATGGCTTAATTGTCTCAGATGCTACTGTCATGGCGGGTTTGAGTAGCTGGGCTAAACGTGAAGATGTGGTTGCTGAGATCATTGAAAACGGTTGCGACATGCTGTTGTTTTGCAAAGACCCTGTCGAGGATTACGCTTACATGCTCAAAGCGGTGCGAGAAGGTCGAGTTTCTGAAGTGCGCTTAGAGCAATCTGTGCTGCGTATTTTGGCGATGAAAGCCGCTTTGGATTTACATAAAAAACAAGAAGAGATTAGTACGAATACATTTAATGGTTTACTAGCCTCAGATTATGCAGATCGGATTCCTGAGCTGAATCGTCGAACGGTGCACTTAGTAAAAAGTCGAAACAATATTTTACCTATTAGTTTAGAGCGTTATCAGCGTGTGTTGATTATTTCAACGGGAATTCGGCATGTTTTTAGTCCTGAACCTGCGCCATTAAATGTGGCAAGCATGCTGAAAAATGAAGGTTTTGAAGTGACTGAGTTTCAAACAGGTATGGCCTTAAATATGAAAGACTATGACTTGTTACTCTATCTTAATGCCGATGAATCCATGCTGGTGAAGTCGCACATTTATATTGATTGGATGGCATTACACGATGGTTTTGGTAACGCGATGTATCGTCCTTGGGTTGATATTCCGACGGTGATGGTGTCTTTCGGTCATCCGTATCTTTTGTACGATGCACCCAAGGTGCCTGTCTATATTAACGCTTATAGTCCTTTGTTAGAGGTCCAGAAAGCTGTCGTGGATGGTTTGTTAGGGCGATTAAGTTTTAATACAGATGCCGCGATTGATCCTTTCTGTGGATTAGAGCAACTAGGTTACTGATCGATACTTAGTTTATAACAATAGCCTTAGTGAGAAGAGCCCCCCAATAGTAGGACAATCAAATATGGGGGCGAGTTCTCCTAGCCTACTTTGTTTGGATTAGTTTTCCTCGGCTTTATACTTTTCAGTCGATTGTTGAATGCGTTCTTTTATAATAGGAGCAATGGCATTTAACGGCTCAGAATCAAGCATGTCTTGATGTTGGCAAGGAATATTATGAGTTTCTATCTGGCCAGTAATTCTTGAGGCCCAGGCATTTGGCTGATGTTCGAGGATATTGCCCATAGAGCCATTAGCACTTTCTTCAGCGACAAAGAACAATAGGTCGGCATTAACTTTCCCTGGTTTGAAGCGACCAGCGAGCGTTAAGTTGTTTTCGATGATAGCTTGAACTCGGTCCATAATATCGGCTTGGCTTTTCTGAATGTCTTGAACCACAGACATGGATGAATCATCGTAGTCTCGCCAAAGGAGCGATGCTAACTCTTCTTTGTTAATAGGTAGCTTTTCTAGTGTACTAAGGTCATAGCCAAGAAATAGTAGGGCGGCTCTAACAACGTCTGCTTCATTTTGTGGCTGTTGGTAGCCAACTTTATACGGATAGCTGTCTAGCATGCATAAAAAAGACACAGTCTCACTTTGCGCTTGCAGCTTTTCAGCAATCGCATGGGCAACTAAGCCACCAAATGACCAGCCTAGTAAACGGTATGGTCCTTGAGGTTGAACGCGCTTAATTTGTAATAAATACTCTTCAGCCATTTCTTCTATGGATTCAGGTAAACGTGCCGCATGACGTAATCCTGTTGCTTGTAAACCATATACTGGGGTTGATTTGGACAGATGGCGCAGGAGTCCCGCGTATCCCCAAGAAAGGCCGAGAGCTGGATGAATACAAAACAGTGGAGAATCCGTGCCACTGGATTTGATAGGAAGTGTGCTAATCATCGGATCCCAATCTTCGCTTTTACTTAAGTAATCAGAAAGATCAGCAATAGTGGAAGCTTTAAACAGAACGCCTAATGGCACTTCAATTAATAAGTTCTTCTGGATGTGATTTAAAATCCTTGTTGCAGATATGGAATCACCGCCAATTTCAAAAAAATTATCGCGGATGCCAACAAGAGTTAGCCCCAGCGTTTCCGCCCAAAGGCTCGTGAGCATTTCTTCTAATTGATTTCTTGGTGGCTCATAGCTATTTGATGCTTGCCAAGTCGGCAATGGCAAGGCTTTACGGTCCACCTTTCCATTCGGTGTTAATGGTATTTCATTTAGCAACATGAAGTGCGCAGGCACCATATAATCGGGAAGCACATTAATTAGCTGGCGACGAAGTTCGCTAGTATCAAGATTCTTGTCTACTGGTATAACGTAAGCCGCCAGCTGCTTGTCTCCATTGGGAGAGGTTTGTGCAACAACTATGGCTTGAATAACCTCACGGCATGCCAGCAGAGCGGATTCAATATCGCCAATTTCAATACGGAAACCACGGATTTTGATTTGATGGTCGTCGCGACCTTGGTACTCCAGTATGCCATCTTGTCGCCAGCGAGCTTTATCTCCAGTGACATACAGACGGCTTTCTTCGTCACCGTAGGGGTTTGGTAAAAAACGCTCGTTTGTCAAGTCTGGACGTTGGTAATAACCTAGTGCTAAACCATCACCTGCAATATATAAGTCACCTGTCACGCCGACTGGAACAGGTTCCATTGCATGGTCTAAAACATACATTTGAGTATTTAGCAGCGGTCGACCGATTGGAGGGTTGCGAAGGTCCGTTTGTTCTGTAAGGGGCATAATGCTTGACCAAATCGTTGTTTCTGTTGGTCCGTATAGGTTGACAACAGGGTGACCAAGTTTTGCCATTGTTTGAGCGAGTTGACCTGGTAGCGCTTCGCCTCCAACCAAAGGTCGGATGCCATTTAATTCATTGTTGTATGTCGGTAATAATGCTTGCCAAAGAGATGGGGTAGCTTGAATCAATGTTACGTTTTCTTTGACGGCAAGCTCTGTTAAGGCTTTAGGGTCGCGGACGGTTTTTCTATCTGCAATGACGACGGATGCTCCAAGGGTCAATGGTAAAAATAATTCAAGAATGGAAATGTCGAATGAAATGGTTGTCACTGCTAAGAACTTATCTTTACTCGTAAGATTTAGTTCTGCTTGCATGGCGTGTAAGAAGTTCATCAAAGCATTATGAGGAATTTCTACACCTTTAGGACGTCCTGTTGAACCAGATGTATAGATAACATAGGCAGTGCTATTTCCTTGGATTGTAATTCCAGTAGGGTGAGTCACGCGGCTGTCTAAGGAAATATCGGAATGTGGCTCATCAATGAGTATTATTGGCGTATTTACTTTGGGGAGCTGACTAATGGCACTATGACAGCTGAGTATTAATTTTGGCTTAGCGTCTTCAACTATGCTGCGAAGGCGTTCTTCTGGAAAATCTGGGTCCAGTGGTAAATAAGCCGCTCCAGCTTTTAATGTGCCGAGCAAAGCAACAAGCATGTCTGTGTTACGAGTGAGCGCTATCGCGACCAAATCACCGGGGCAAACTTGTTCTTTTATCAGTTTATTTGCCCACGCATTAGACAATGCGTCTAGCTCTGAATAATTTAATGCGCTTTGTTCAGAGCATACTGCCAAAGCTTTCGGAGTGTTTGCAGATTGACTATTAAATGCTTCAACCACAGACTTTTGCGGGATAGGGCACGCCGTGTCGTTCCATTTATACAGAATTTTATGGCGTTCGCTTTGGGTTAGTAGCGTTGCCTTACTGATAGGATTGCTGGGTGCTACTATCATCCCATCTACTAGGCGTTCGAATTGAGTTAAGTGATTTTCTAATTCTTGTTCGGTATAACGAGTGGGGTTGGCATCAAACTCTACCTTTAGTCCATTGTTGTCATTTCTATCGAAGATGAAAACAGTAAGGTCATCGATTAAGGCATTACTTAAGTTATGTAGAGAGGTTGAGCACTCGCCGAATGTTAAGTCATAGTCAAAAGGCTCTATATTGACGCCTAACGACGCAATTTGCTGTCCAGCAGACATTAAGCCTAGTTCCCGTTTTAGGTCCTCGTAACGATATTGTTGATGACGTAACGCTCTAAGTACCACTTTAGATACTTGGGTAATTAACTCTTCCAGCGTGATTTCTGTTGATAAGCTTAGTCTTATAGGAACGGCGTTGGCCATCATACCTGGTGTGTTGCGTTGTAATCGTTGCGTTCTTGCTGTAACAGGCATTGCAAAAATTAGATCATTGGCACCTGTCATTCGGTAAAAATACGCGGCAACAAGCGCAATAAGCGTTTGCGGTAGGCTTGCGTTTACTTGTTGGCCAATCGTAATCAGTTTATCTTTTAATTCTTGAGATAAAGTAAGTGATTTACGTAACTGCTTTTGATTCTGAGAAAGATCGATTCTTTGAGAAAGCGATGTGGTTTCAGGTAAGTTAATTAGATTTCCTAACCAGTATTGGCGATCTTTTTTGTAACGCTTAGAAGACTTGTATTCACGTTCGCTTTCGACAAGTGCTGCGATAGAGCTAAAAGGAGTTGGACTAATATCATTATTATTCAGCAGCGCATTGTATATTTCAACGAGTCTTAGAGTGAGTAAATTCCCTCCAAAACCATCAAGTGCTACATGATGGCAGCGGTGGTACCAGTAATAGTGGTTTTCACCTATTTGAACTAAAGCGCTACGCCATAGCTTATCATCTGGTTTGTTGAGTGGCTGCATCATATCAGCCGTCATCCATTCCACTGCGGCTTGATGAGGATTGCTGGCTGAACTAAAATCAAGTAAAGAAAAATAATCTTCGTCTGAAGATTGAATTATTTGAAAAATTTCGTCATTTTCTTCAACAATGTGACTACGAATGCAATCTGCTTCGCTAATGAGTTGTTTTATAGCGGAAGTAAAGTGGATGACATCAATGCTCCCTTTAATTTCGACATATTCTGCAATATTAAAGGCAGTATTTTTAGGGGCTAATTTTTGGGCGATCCATTGTCCACGTTGAGCTGTGGAAAGAGGTAACGTAAATGATTGTTTTGAAAACGGTTTTTTTAAACCATGGGAATTATCATGACTTATAATCATTTGTTTGCTCCTGCAAAAATATCATCCATGTGAATTACGTGATTATTTTATACGTAATATTTACTTAATTTAACATAACTCTATCTTATAATTAAGTATATTAAGAAAACTTTACATATATATGAATATAAGTGTTGAAAAATAATTTTTTGATGTGAAAGGTTGTGGTGTCAGCGCGAGAAAACCATGTGTTTGTTTTTGGTATGACTTGTTACTTGTAGGAAAAGCAGTATTCCTGACAGCATCCCAAATGCAGCTAATCCAGACCAAACCCAAGCATGATCTATGTTTGTTGAAGATAACAGCCAACCTGTGCTGATGTTGCCGATAAACGCGTAAATACCACCTACGCAAGAATACAAACCGTAATGGCTACCTAACTCTTTAGGCGAACAAAATTTAGGTACATAAGCGCCTAACAGCGGGAACACTAACATAGAGCCAAGGCTAAAAAAGACGGCACAAATTATGAAGGGCAAGGCTGGTAGCCACGGTAGGCTTAGATTGAGCCATAAGTAGCTGGAACCCATAATAGCCATACCTAACCCAATGCCACGCGCTGTTCCCAAGCGAGATTCCACGAACCGACTTACAGGCATTTGCATTAATACTCCCATAATAGAAGAGGTTGCGAAAACCCAAGTAATGATACTGACGTCTTGAGTGACGGCGCGTATTTCATGAGGAACAGCAATATAAAGTTGGTGAAACAGCAAATGATAGACTGAAGAGCACAGTACAAATTGCATAAAGGTTTTATGCGTAAGCATTTGTCCCCATTGTCTCCAAAACTGTGAATGGGTGTGCGTGGTACTTTTTTGCGATGCTAATTCGGGTAAAAAACGCCATTGAATAACAAATAGTAAAGTAAATAACCCTGCTGAAATGACACCTACTAAAGCGAAATCGAAATAAAGTAGAGACAAGCCTACTAATGGTCCAAGCAACATCCCTGCTACGGACGTAAGGTTTTGCAGTGCGAATACTTTATCTCTGGATTTTTGCTCTGGGTATTCCGAGGCTAAATAAGCTTGGCTGCTCGGTGTAAAAAGAGCACCGGCAAAACCTGAGAAAAATGCACCTAATAATAAGACCGGAACCGTTTGACCTACTCCTAATAAGGCAAACCCAAGGATGCGAACAGCGCAACCTAATAGTATAAGACGCTTGTAGCCTAATCTGTCACCTAAGGTCCCGCCGACCAGAAACATGCCTTGCTGGCTTAAGACTCTAAGCCCGATGATCACGCCAACATACCAACCACTGATGCCCAAATTATACTGTAAGTGATCGGCTAGATAGGGCAGTAACATGTAAAAGCCAAGATTGAATGTGAAGCCATTAATGACCAATACTCGGCCGGCAGGAGAGAGTAACTGCCAATCTTTTATTAGGTATTTTGAAAACATGATGGTGTGGGTGTAAGCCTTAATAAAATAATAACGTGAAGCAATCGGTTTTCCGTGACTAGAGCGATCAGATAACACCCTCAGCGACACTTGTTATTTTTTTAGTCTTAGGTCGATCATTTGCTTCCGAAGTCTTGTTGGTAGAAGCTCCTCGGGTGTTTCTAATTGTGCGTACAAAAGGAATCCCTGAAGCATCTTTGGTAATATCAGCATTGACGTTATAGACATTTTTTACTAAAGACGGTGTGAGAATGTCGCTTGGTTGACCGTTGGCAACGATCTTGCCATCTTTAAGAACCAGTAGATTGTCAGCATATTGAGCGGCAAGATTAAGATCGTGAAGTACCATGATGGTAATCCAGTCTTGCTCTTTGGTTTGCGCATCTAGATGATCGAGAAGGACATGCTGAAAATGTAAGTCTAATGCGCTGACAGGTTCGTCTAACATGAGGATTTTAGGCTTACGCATTAAAGCTTGAGCGAATAAAATCATTTGGCACTGACCACCACTTAGTTTATTAACTTGGCGGTCTGCAAGATGAAGTAAACCAATTTTATCTAGAGCCGACAAGGCTTCAGCAATTACGTTATCGTTTAAGCGAAACCCTAAAGTATCTAATTGCCCAAGTAATACGACCTCTAAAACACTTAATTCCACATCGAGACGAATGTCTTGGGGCATATAACCAAACTGCTTGCGCCATCGAGATAGCTGCTTGTGCTGGAGTGTTTCGTTATTAAAAGAAATAGCACCTGATTTGGCGTGAATATCGCCGAACAAGGTTTTTAATAACGTGCTTTTACCTGTGCCATTTGGTCCAATAATCACGTTTACTTTACCTGGCTCTAAGGCAAACGACATATCATTGGCTAGAACTAGGTTGTCTAGGGTGACGTTAAGATTATTTACTGTCAGCATGGGTTAGCGCCTTTTGCCTAAAATCAGCCAGAAAAAGAAAGGTACGCCGATAATGGCTGTAACAATACCAATTGGGAAAAGGGCACCGGGCACAATTACCTTAGACAGTACTGATGCACTAGAGAGTAAAAAAGCCCCAATAATAAAGGATAGTGGTAAGAAAAAACGCTGATCTTCACCCACTAAAATCTTGGCGATATTGGGGGCTACAATGCCTACAAAACCGATAATGCCAACAAAACTTGTGACGGTTGCGGTCATGACAGCAACGATCAGCAGGGTTCGTAACCTGAGCTGAGTGATATTAACACCAAGACTTTTTGCTCTTTCTTCACCTAATCTTAATGCGGTTAGTTTCCATGCGTCGCGAATTAAAAAGAACATGCAGACGACAGTGACACCAATAATGATAGAAAGATTAGACCAAGAGGCTTTTGATAAGCTGCCGAAAAGCCAGAATAGAATTTGCTGGCTTAGTTCTGGTGAGGATATAAATTGCACAAGCGACAACAAAGATTGAAAAAGGAATAATAAAGCGATTCCAGCCAATATAAGCTGTCCTGAGCTAATGTGTCTCATAGTGGCCAGAGCAAACAAAAACGCAGCAGCTAGCATACAACAAACAAATGCTCCTAGTGGAACTGCAATGTTGGTGTTAATTCCCAATGAGCCGAAATATAACATCATTGCAGCACCAAAACCGGCTGCAGCCGCCATGCCCAATGTGTATGGGCTTGCCATAGAGTTATTAAGTAGGGTCTGCATTTCTGCGCCACCAACACCTAACACACCACCGACTACGACAGCCATAATGGCGATTGGAAGGCGTAAGTTAGAGACAATGACTTGTGTTGTTGCATCTACTTCAACAGGGAAACCAATTAGGTTGAGTAGGGCATTCGCAACATCTTTTATATTCAGTAAAGATGGCCCTGTTGCAATATCCAATACAAAAGAAAAGACGAGAACGGTGAGTAAGATGCTGATGACTGACCAACGACGTTTTTCACTTCGTCGTTGCTTTGATACGGCATCAGAGATTAAGGCTGATTGCATTATTATTTACCAAGAATTTGTGTACTTTTGATGTGTCGCTCTAGTCGGGCTATGTAATTAATAGCGTCACTTGAAATATCTGCTGCTTCTAGACGTTTAACATTTGTATCAAGCCCTAGAAATGGCCAATCTCATAATTATACGCAGATCCATTAACGAGCTATTTTGTTGAGAATTATTTCTGTTTGGAATCTTACGGATAGATGAGAATTAATCAAGAACTTTGTTACGATTTAAAGTGCATTTAAGAGTCATTTCAACATAGAGTAAAAAATGGACCTAAACAGGGCTAGAAAGGAGAGAGCGTATGCTCCTCCTTCATAGGCTTGAGTTGAGACGTATTACTCTGATATTTGGGCGGTAAAGGTGCCTGTTGGCATGACGGGTAAATACTTTTTATAAAAGTTTAAGTATTCTTGTTCTGGGTCTATGTCCTTGAATAAGCTTGGGTACATAGATTTAGCGATAAATTGAACCATAGAGGCATCTAAAATAGTACGAGAAGCGCCTTGGTAAATACCGTATACGCGGTTGTTTTTTACTGCTGGCATTTGTTCCCAGCCCGTGCGAGTTTTATAGCCCGCGAGACGAGATTCTGCCAGTTTTCTATCGACACCTTGCCCCATGGCTATTGCATCGCCTGTCATACCTGATTCAGTGCCTGCTAGAAATACAACTTCAGGTCGTGAAGCCAGAACTTGTTCTAGATTCATTGGTCCCCACCATTCCACAAATGGCGCTGCAATATTATCGCCACCCATCATGGTAATGACAGCTCCCCACATATTTTTGCCATAAGTAAAGCTATATTGGCTTGGACCTTTATTGCCAAACTCAACATAGGTGCGTGGTTTTGGTAAATTAGCGGCTTTTATACGCTGTAAGGTAGATTCTATAGTATGTTGATAGTCATCTGCGATTTCTTGAGCACGTTTTTCTTGCCCAGTTAATTCACCAATAATCTGTGTACTCTTGATGTGACGCTCTAGTGTTTGGGCATTGTAATCGACAACAACAATTGGAATACCAGCATCTTCTAAGCGCCCGGCATCAGTGCCAAGGCCTTTATATTGCCAATCTGCTAGAAGAATAACACTTGGTTTAAGGCTGATGACTTTTTCAATAGAGAAAGTTTGAGCTTCTACTTCACCAACATCAGGAATATTCTTTAGTGAGGGGCGATAATTAGTATAAAGGCTCCAACTTGAGGGGCGCCATCCTTCCCAGGTGTCACGAGAGATGCCAACTACATTATCTAGTGCTTTTTCAGTGCCTATGGCCATGTAATCTTCAGCGTAAAAACCTAAGATGACTCGCTTAGCCGGTAAGTCTAGTTCAACTTTTCTGCTCAATACGTCGTTAATGACTGTCATTTTTGCTTGAACGGAACCAGCAAAAATAGAGATACCTAAAGCTAAAATAAGCAGTACACGTGGATTCATTAATGAATGTCCTTTTGTTGAGAATGATTTTTGTTTCGGATATTACGGATAGGCGAAAAATTAGCAAGGTTTTTGAGTATATTAATAAGATTTAAGCTGCATTTAAGAATCATTACTGAGGTGTAGCGTATGAGCTAGCATAGAGTGAGAAAGGTTTTATATTTAAAGACCTTTGTTGATGGTGTGAGAAGGTATCTTAGAAGTTAATTGGTTATGTGAACGGTAAACGTCCCTTCAGGTGTGACGGGTAAATATTTTTTATAAAAGTTTAAGTATTCTTGTTCTGGGTCTATGTCCTTAAATAAGCTTGGGTATAAAGACTTTGCCACAAATTGAACCATTGCAGCATCTAATATAGTTCGGGACGCGCCATGATAGACTCCATAGATACGGTTATCTCTAATGGCAGGCAAATTTTCCCAGCCCGCGCGTTCGGTGAAACCTTTTAAACGAGATTCTGCCAGTGTTCGCTCAATACCATGCCCCATCGCCATGGCGTCTGTTTTTACCCCCGATTCGGTGCCTGAAAGGAAGATGACTTCGGGTTTTGAATCTAACACTTGTTCAGGGTTCATTAACCCCCACCACTCGATATACGGTGTGGCAATATTGTCACCTCCCATCATAGTTACAATGGCCCCCCACATATTTTTTCCGTACGTCACACTGTACTGACTAGGGCCTTTATTTCCATTCTCAACATACGTTCTAGGTGGTGGTAATTTGGCTGATTTGATGCGTTTTAATGTTGTCTCAATTGTGTTTCTATATTCCGCTGCAATTTTTTTTGCGCGTTTTTCTTGTCCCGTTAGCTGGCCAATAATGAGCGTGCTGCTGATGTGTCGATGTAATGTTTGGGCGTTATAGTCAATGACAACAATGGAGATTTCCTCTTTTTCAAGGTCGGCAATTTTTGTTCCTAAGCTTTTATATTGCCAATCAGCTAGCACAACAACACTTGGTTTTAGGTGGATCACTTTGTCAATGGAAAATGTTTGATTTTCAACTTCACCAATGTCTGGGATGTCTTTTAACGAAGGGCGATATTTTGTATAGAGGTTCCAATTGGCCGGCCGCCAAGCTTTCCAGGTATCTCGTGATAGGCCGACGACGTTATCAAAAGCACTTTCAGTGCCAATGGCCATGTAATCCTCTGCGTAAACTCCTAAAACGACTCTTTGTGCAGGTAATTCCAGTGCGACTTTTCGACCTAAAACGTCATTAATGACGGTCATTTTCGCTTGGGTTAGCCCAGACAAAAAAAACACCACTAAAATCTGTGTAAGTTTAAGAAGTTGATTCATAGAGTACTCTTTAGCTAAGAATGATTTTTCGATTTCCCTATGCTCAGTATGAGTGCCAGAGCACTTTAAAATTGATTATCTTTTAAAATGCTCTCTATTTTTAATAGTACGCTTACGGATAATTTACAAGTGTTTATTATCTCTTTAATTGAAAATGATTATCAATAAGGATATATTTCTTTTTGATAATGGTTATCATTACAGGAGATATTATGGACATTACCTTCCCTGAACATACCAATGCTTTAGTTTCTGAGCGGCCGCAAGCTGATGTGTTTTTATTCAATTCGAATTCCAACCTTGTGCGTACTAATGGTATTCGCCAGCGCATTTCTATCCCACTGTTAAGTAATACTTTTCATCAAGAGGTTCAGGCTGTTTTTCAAAGAGAACAAGCTCAAGGAAGGTGTAATCCTATTGTGGTAGGGGCTATTCCATTTGACATGAATCAACCGGCTCAACTGGTGGTGCCTGAGTGGCATGAAAGAGTTAAGCCTCTGGATCGTACTTTCTCATCATTCGTCGATAAGGACTTTATTCATCACGCAAGTGAGCAAAGCTTTGCTCCAAGTCATACGGAGTTTTTAGATATAATAGAGCAGGCGCTGTCTTCCTTTGAAAACAGTCCTTTGAAAAAAGTTGTTTTATCTAAAATACTGAAGTTAACCTTGGATAGAAAAGTTGATGTTCCACGCTTGCTGTCTAATATTATGGCGCAAAACCCAAGCGCTTATCACTTTAGTGTTCCCCTTAAAAACAGTGTTTTAATTGGTGCTAGCCCTGAATTACTTCTTAGAAAGCAGGGTAACAAGATATTTTCAAACCCGTTGGCAGGGTCTGCTAAACGATTAGACAATCTTGACGCTGACCGACAAGCTGCAAAAACTCTTGCAAATTCAGCGAAAGATCAATATGAGCACCGCCTTGTTGTAGATGCCATTCGAGCGGCGCTGTTGCCTGTTGTAGAAAGTCTTGGGGAGCGAAAAGAATCTAGCATAATTGCGACACCAACAATGTGGCATTTATCAACGGACATTGAAGCAACACTTCCCACCGTAAACCCACCTTCCATGTTTGATCTTATTAAACAAATACACCCAACGCCGGCCATGTGTGGCACACCAACTGTGTCCGCGCAGCATCATATTGCAGCGCTAGAGCCCCATCAGCGTGGTTTTTTCAGTGGCTTAGTTGGCTGGTGTGATGCAGAAGGTAACGGCGAATGGGCTATTGCCATACGTTGCGCCGAAGTATCAGGTAACAAAGTGACCTTATTCGCTGGAGCTGGGGTTGTGCCTGACTCAAATCCAGAGAGTGAGTGGTTAGAAACCAGCGCTAAAATGCGCACCATGCTGAATGCATTTGGAATAAAGGAAGATGTGATATGAGTATTGCTTTTACACCTTGGCCAGAATCGTTTGCCAAGAAATATCGGGAAAAGGGTTATTGGACTGATCGGCCATTACTGGATTTAATTGACAACGCACCACAAGAAAATGTTGCAGTTATTTGTGGCGAAAGGTCGTTGAGCTATCAAGATTTGTGCTCTCAATCCAAACGATTAGCTGTGTATTTTCAGGATCTCGGTTTACGAGCTGGAGATACTGCATTGGTCCAGCTTCCTAATATTGCCGAATTTTATGTGGTGTTTTTTGCGCTTATGCGTCTTGGCGTTGCTCCTGTGAACGCATTGTTTAGTCATAACAAAATGGAGTTAACCGCTTACGTCACACAAATTGAACCAAAGATTATTGTCGCCAGTGACGAACATGCTTTGTTTCATGATGGTGCTTTTTTCAACACATTGAATGTATTGTCAAAAGAATCGCAGCACGCCCTGATTGTTGGGAAATCAGAATGGACTGAGACTCTTGAAAATGTACTTGCTTCATCGACAAGTACATTATTAACAGCAGTGCCAAGTAAGGTAGATGAGGTGGCATTCTTTCAGCTTTCTGGTGGCAGTACAGGTACACCAAAGCTAATCCCAAGAACCCACAACGATTATTTTTTTAGTGTACGCCGCAGTGCAGAAATCTGTCATTTTACGGCTACCACAAAGTATCTTTGCGCGTTGCCTTGTGCGCATAATTTTCCTCTTAGTTCTCCTGGTGCCTTTGGCGTTTTTCATGTTGGTGGATGCGTTGTTATGTCACCAAGTCCTGACGCGAGTACGTGTTTCGAATTAATCGAACGCCATCAAGTGACTGTTACTGCTTTGGTTCCTCCTGCTTTGGCTTTGTGGCTACAAGCGGCACCGTCCAATAATTCGTCTTTATCTTCTTTGCAGCTAATGCAGGTTGGTGGTGCAAAACTGAGTGAAAGCCTTGCTCGACAAGTACCCGAAATATTGGGCTGTCAGTTGCAACAGATTCTTGGTATGGCGGAAGGTTTGGTGAACTACACCAGATTGGATGATGACATTGAGACAATAGTAACCACACAAGGGCGTCCCATGTGTTCGCTTGATGAGGTGAAAGTACTTGATGCCGAGGGCGAAGAAGTTGCTGCAGGGGAAATAGGCGAGTTGGCTACTCGTGGCCCATACACCATTCGTGGTTATTACAATTCACCAGAACATAATGCCAAGGTGTTTGATGAGGAAGGGTTTTATCATTCGGGGGATTTGGTATGCCGTAACGATAAAGGGTATTTGACAGTAGTCGGGCGTGATAAAGATCAAATTAATCGCGGTGGTGAAAAAATTGCGGCAGAAGAAATAGAAAACCTTTTATTAAAGCATGAGTTGATTATGCACAGTGCGCTTGTCTCTATGCCAGACAGTATGATGGGAGAAAAGAGCTGTGCTTTTATTGTTCCTAAAGTGGTTAGTCATGGCATGAAAAGTCTCTCTTTGCGTAAATATCTAAGAGGTCTTGGTGTGGCGGACTACAAAGTACCTGATCGGTTTGAATTTATTGACTCTCTTCCCCTTACTCCTGTTGGCAAGCCTAACAAGGTTGCATTACGGGAGTTGATACGCCAGCGCTTACAACATAACTCACAACTTACTTCTCAATTAGATAGAACACTATAAAAAGGACTTTATATGAGCATTCCAACGATACCGTCTTACTCTATGCCAACCGTTGATACCTTTCCTAATCAAAAAGTAAACTGGGTATTAGAGCCAAAGCGTGCTGTGTTTTTGATTCATGACATGCAAGCGTACTTTCTGCGTTTTTACGATGCTGATTCGGAATTGATCAACACTTTGAAGCAAAATCTTGCGGCTATTAAAGCCTATTGCCGAGCCAATGATATTCCCGTTGTTTATACCGCGCAGCCTAATGATCAGAAACCGGAAGATCGTGCTTTATTAAATGATATGTGGGGAAGTGGCTTAAATGATTTTCCTGAGTTGCAACAGGTTGTGAAAGAGTTGGCTCCAGACGAAAGTGATACGGTTTTAGTTAAGTGGCGTTATAGCGCATTTCATCGTTCGAACCTTCAGGAACTTATGCAGAGCTGGGGACGCGATCAGTTATTGATAGGAGGTGTTTATGCGCACATTGGCTGCATGATTACCGCTGCGGATGCGTTTATGCGTGATATTCAGCCTTTCATGATAGGTGATGCCTTGGCGGATTTTAGTGAAGATGAGCATCGACAAGCGCTCACCTTTACAGGGGGAAGAACAGGTCGAGTGATTTCAACAAAAGAGGTGTTGATTGCAACTGATATTGTGGACACTGGCTTTCGCTTTGAGCAGTTAAAAGCACAAGTTTTTGCCTTCCTTGATGATGAAGATATCCAGGAATTTGATGCCGATGAAGAGTTGATTGATTATGGCCTTGATTCGATTCAAATTATGTCATTGGTCACCAAATGGAAAGCGTTGGGAGTTGAGGTTTCTTTTCAAGAGTTGGCCAGTGTTGCCACACTGAATGGTTGGTGGGAGCTAATCCAAAACAAGAGGGCGCTAGCGGCATGATTAATCCACTTGATTTTTCAGGTAAAACCATTTGGGTAACGGGTGCTGGAAGCGGGATTGGTTTGGAGGTAGCGAATCAATTTACTTCTCTTGGTGCCAAAGTTATCGGCTTTGATCTAGCGTTTGATGGTGGCTTTTACGGTTTTGACTGTGTAACTCTAGATATTAGCGATGAAGAGGCTGTTTCTCGTGTTATGCCAGAGATACAGAGTGATTTTCCACAACTAGATGTATTGGTGAATGGTGCGGGAATATTGCATTTGGGAAGCCTTGAGGACACAAGCTTGGATGATTTTAAACACTGTTTTAACGTCAATGCGGGCGGTGCTTTTTTAATGATTAAGCATGCGGTTACTACTTTTAAACGCCAGAAGAGTGGGGTAATCGTTACTATTAGCTCGAATGCAGCCAAAGTACCGCGTCAAAATATGGCGGCTTATTGTGCATCGAAAGCGGCTTTATCAGCGTTGAGTCATACAGTAGGGTTAGAGTTAGCGCCTTATGGTGTTCGTTGTAACCTTGTGTGTCCTGGCTCCACCGACACACCCATGCAGCGAATGTTGTGGACCAATGATGATGCAGAGCAAAATACGATCAAAGGTTTTCCAGAGCAATATAAGCTTGGTATCCCTTTGGGGAAAGTTGCTCAGCCGAGCGATATTGCTCAAGTGGTATTATTCTTTGCTTCAGATATGTCGAACCATATCACCATGCAGGATGTTGTTGTGGATGGTGGTGCTACGTTAAACGCTTAATTAAACGCCGTTAATTTAGAGAGATTAAAAACCAAAAAAGGCGAATCGAAAACGATTCGCCTTTTTTGGTTATTGTACGATATTTAATAAATTACATACGGTAGGTAGCGCTTAGGCCGATAGTGCGAGTTTGACCTACAGAGGCTCGTACAGCTCGTCCTCCATTGATTTGGTAAATAATGTCTTCGTCAGTTAGGTTTTTAACATAACCATCTATGGTTAGGCTGCCATTAACATATTGTATGCGAGCGTCAGTGCGTACGTAGTCGCCTGCTTTGTAGTCTTCCGTATTGTCCAAATCAGAATAGTATTCGCCGACATAAGTAACATCGCTACCAAATGACCAGCGTTCGCCAATGTATTGAGTAATGCCTATGCTTGCGTTGATTTCAGGGGCGCTAGGAAGGTCATTTCCCTCTGAGGTTTGATAGTTATCAATTTCGCTACGTAGCAAACCAATAGAGCTGCGTAATTGAAGATCATCGGTTGCCCAAGCTGTCGCTTCCAGTTCTATGCCGTAGGTGTGTGCCGAATCTATGTTATTAATACGGTCGTTATACATGGCTTGGTAATTAGAATAGTCGTTATAGAACAAAGAGGTGACTAAAGTTGCTCCATTCGTAAATTGACTTTTACTACTCAATTCGTAAGCAGTAACATCCTCGCTTTCATAGGTATAAAACTCGCGTGTAGAGTCCCATTGATAAGCAGAACCACCCGGGCTGTAGCCTTTTCGAATGTTGGCGCCTAATGTCGTGGTATTTGATATCGCATGGGTAAGACCAATTTTTGGCAGGAGGTTTGTTTCGCTATCATCATGATCAACATCTGTTCGACCATCATTAACAATAAAGCGATCGGCTTCTTCTCTTTCAAGACGTGCGCCACCAATTAGATTTGTTTTCTCTGTGAGTGCGTAGCTTCCTTCGCCATATAGCGCTAATGTAGTGGTGGAGGTGTCGTTAGCTGTGTACCAATTTTGTCCACGATAGGTGATGTCTGTATCGGCGTCTTTTTTTGACGCAAATACACCAATGACACCTGTTAATGCAGCATTAGGCTGATTAAAGATAATGCGGTTTTCGATTGTTGTTGTGTCTTTACTTATGTCGAGTAGCGTTGTTCCAGGGTATTCATCAAAGCTGATTTTGCTTTTGCTATAAGCAATATATAAAGCATTACTTATGCCATCACCTAGATTGTAATCGATGTCTACCGCAATGGCGTCAGTCGTAGAGTCTTGCAAGCGTGTATTGCGTCCGCTACCTAGAGTCATCAATTCTCCAGAAAAATCATCTTCCTCATCATTTGCCCAACTTAGATACTCTCCTTCGTATTGGTGGTGTTCTACGGTCAATTTTGCCGTTAAATTCGGGTTGCTTGCAGGGTCCCAGAGTAACTTTCCACGCATATTGTAGTTTTCTGCATCGTTGACATCGGGGCCCGTGTCTAGCTCATCGTCTGATTGAGCGTAGTTCATCCAACCTTCGCCTTTGGTGCCATCAAGTGCAATACGATACGCTAGCTCGTCATCTATTAAAGCTCCAGATGACATTGCTCCTAAATTATATTTTAAATTACCGTTTTCATAATGTTCGAGTCCTGCACGAACGGCGGCTTCATCCGTAAAGGTTGGGTCGTTCGTTTTGATTACGACAGCGCCAGCTATTGAGCTAGTGCCTTGGGTTGTGGATTGTGGACCACGAAGAACCTCTACTTGTTGAGCGTCCCAAACACCGCTGGGAGTAAAATTGTAACCTGACCAATCTTGAGTACCACCGTCAATGACTGTTGAGACGCGAGAGCGTGCGCCAGTGATCAAGGCATAGCCACCAGAGGCAGCACCATTACCACTCATACCGCGGATTGCTACATTACCAAAGGACGAAGTGACAACGTTTGGTGCTTGTGTGGCTAGTTCTTTTACATCCTTTGTTTCGCCACTAGCCATATCCTCGCCACGAATAATAGTCACAGCGGTTGTGGTTTCTTTAATGTCTTTATCCATTTTTTCACCCGTTACAACCAATGCAGGAAGCGCTGTGGTGTCTTCTGCAAAAGCATTGGATGAGACGCAAGCCGCATTAATACTAATGACCGCAATAGCAATTGTTGATAAGGGGCTGGGTAATTGAGTGGATGAGGTTTTTTTGGAGTGATACATATTTATCCTTTTTTGCATCAGTGAAGTAAAGATTTAGCTAATATTATTGATAACGAGAATGATTCGCAATACTATTATTTCATATTTTTGAAATAAAGGATGAATGTGTTGAATAAGGAATCTACGTTGCCAGCATGGCTGGAATATTTTGGTGTTTGCCAAGAGCAGGTTGGCAGCAACATTTGGTGGCAAAGCGTCAGTTCTGCAGGAGCGCCTTTTATACAGGAGGGAAGCGAGCAAACCAGCTCCGTGTTGTTTGTTTGGCAAGATCCTCAAGGAAATGAATATGAATCAAGCGTTGCAAGTGTGTTGCTTGATGTTAATTCGTTGACAGACCATCACAGTTGGGAGCCAGTCTGCCTACATCGAATAAGTGGTACGGATGTGTGGATGGGCTTGTTACAAATCAATTCTAACTGGCGAGGCAGTTATTCCTTTATTCCAATAGAAAAGCACCAGTTGCCGGTTTTTGTGCGACAAACGGGCGATGGTTCTAGGGAAGCGCAACGTGCTTGGTGGATGTCTGTTGCCGTAAATCAGATTTCAGATCCATTGAATCCATTGCCTGAATTGATTTCGGGGTGGGGGATAAGTTCACCGCTTCATCTTCCTAAAGCCGCAACTGAATTGGGTTGGCAAGAATGGGATCGTGGAGAGTTGAATGCTATTTCAGTGAGTCGTGTGCATGCGATCAATTGGTCCTCAAAAGAGTTAGATAACCAGCGAACTTCTTGGCTTTTCTCGACAGCAACGAATGATGCTCCATTGGTTATATTGCTTGACGGGCAAAAATGGGGAGCGCCAAGTGGCACCTTATCGGTTCTCCAGTATTTAACAGATACCTCTAAAATAGCACCTGCTCATTACCTTTTGGTGCCTTCAATAGATGGGCCGACACGCTGGAAAGAGCTGAGTTGCTACTACTCTTTTTGGCAGTCTTTGTTAGATGAGCTTTTGCCAATAGTAACATCAGAACTTGCACAGGAAGATTGCTCCGTGTCTGATTTTCTTGTCGCAGGCCAGAGTTTAGGCGGACTTTCTGCCTTGTACGCAGGCGTTACCTTTCCAGAGTATTTTTCAAAAGTGATTAGTTTGTCTGGCTCGTTTTGGTGGCCAGAAGATAGTCGAATGCGAGCACCTAATAATACGACCTCTAGTAACGAATGGATTAAGAATGTACCTACAAATAGCCTTGCCGACCAAATCCTCAAAAATCAAATAAGTGTTTCTCATTTACAAGCTTTTTTGAATGTAGGGAGTGGCGAAGCAGATATGTGTCTATATAACGAAGCGACTTATCAAGCGATTCAGCAAAAAGGCGGACAGGTGCATTACGAGATAGTTTGTGGTGGTCATGATTGGTTGTCATGGCGCTCAGGTCTTGTTGATGGTTTGCGACATTTAATACCAGCTAGATCTTAACTTTACTGAATTAGACAGGGAGAAAAAAATGAGTAATGAAGCAATTAACCCATTTGACGATGATTCATTGGCGTTTTTGGTCTTAGTAAATGCACTGCAGCAGCATAGTTTATGGCCGCTTTTTAAGACTATGCCAGCAGGTTGGCAACAGGCTTTTGGGCCGAGCTCTCGTGATAATTGTCTTGAATATATCGAAACGAACTGGACGGATATTCGCCCACAAAATTCCCCTTCACTTTCTAGCGGTTCTTAAAGAAGTTTATTATGGAAAATAACATCGCATCGCGCATTAATAAATCGATAGGCTTAGAGGATAGTACGGTTGCACCCCTTACGGATGTGCAGATGGGCATATGGCTAGCCGATCATATTTCTTCACAACTTAATACCTTTACTATTGCGCATAAGGTCCACATCACAGGGAATCTTGATTCTAAGTATTTACTAGAAGCTATTCAGCTAGGGTTGAAAGAAGCCGATACCGTACAGGCTGTTTATCGCGAATATAACGGCGTTCCGACCCAACAGTTGGATTGCAGTGATCTCGAGTTTACTCCTGCATGGATGGACATCTCGAATCAAAGTGATGGGCAAGCTTATATGGATTCGCTTATTCAGCAAGACTTGGACGCTGAGTTGACGCTGTCTTCGACTATGCCATTGGTTCGTCAGATTGTTTTTAAACTGTCAGACCTGCAGTACGTTTGGTATCAGCGTTTTCACCATATCATGCTAGATGGTTTCAGTTTTAATGCTTTTACCGCCAGAGTGGCGAGTATTTATCAGGCGCTTGTTCTGCAAAAAACCATCACTAACTCACCTTATGCCTCTTTTTTTCAGGTGGTAGAGGAGGAGCAAGCCTATAAACGATCAGATAAATACCAACGTGATAAAGCTTTCTGGACAGAATACTGTTCCGATTTACCTAATGTGGTCAGTTTATCTAATCGCGATGCATTGACGGAGGCAGGAAATGCGTCGGTATCCCAGCGTTTAATTAGAGTAAATGGCCGTATTGGTGGTTCAACTTTACAAAGCTGCCTAGATCGATTCCCTTCTTCTAATCTTACCGTTGCTGATCTGGCAATGGGATTGATCTCAGCGTATTTGATTCGAATGACGGGGCAGTGGCGAGTTCCGGTTGGTTTGCCATTTATGGGGCGCGTTGGCAGTGTTTCTTTAAGTGCGCTTGGGCCAGTGGTGAATGTCTTGCCCGTTTTTATTGAAGGGCATTTGGAAGACGGTATTTTTGAGCTGACGCGACGTATAAAGCAAAGCTTGAAAGCCATACGCAAGCACCAAAAATACAATGCTGAGCAAATTTCTCGTGATTTAAATCGTGTGGGAGAAGCCTTATATGGTCCAACATTAAACTTGCGGCTGTTTGATTATGACCTCTCGTTTGGTGAGGTCGCTGCAAAAATAGAACACCTTGCTGCTGGGCCTGTTGAAGATCTGGATTTCGGCTTGCACTTTGACAGTGGGGACCTTCACATAGAGTGGGTGGGTAATGATCAAAAATACGATGTCGAATCGTTAAATACGCATCTGCGGCGTTTTGAAATATTTGCTGAAAGACTTTTAGATGATTCTGATACTCGTATTGCCGATGTTTCAACGTTACTAACCTCTGAGCAATTGCAGATTCAACGTTGGCAGAAGGGTGTCGTCACGCCTAGCAGTGACTATGTGAGTTTGATAGAACAGTTTCATGGATTAGATAATTCTTTGGCAACTAGGCCAGCGCTCGTAGTGAAAGAACAGTCAATTAGCTTCGCACAATTAAATGACAATGTCGCAAAATGGGCGCAAGTGCTGAGTGAGTTTGGGGTGAAAAAGGGCGCTTGTGTTGGTCTGGCTTTACCACGAGACGAGCGCATGGTGTACGCTATGTTTGCGGCCATGGGGCTAGGCGCTCATTATTTGCCTATCGATCCGACTTATCCTGAAGAGCGCATTAATTGGATGCTAGAAGACTCTGCGCCTCAGTTATTGATTGCCTGTGGTGCTTATGGCTTTAACGTGTCTGATACGACATTTGTTGTGTCAGTTGATGATGTCAGTTTTATAAAATCAGTAAATCAAAAAGATCCCTTAAAAGCCGTGTTTGATTTTCCTTCGTCAGATGACTTGGCTTATATCATGTACACATCTGGTTCGACTGGAAAAGCAAAGGGGGTGGCGATAGCTCACAAAGGTTTAGTTAATTTAGCGTTTTCCCATTGGCTACGCGATGGCAAGGCGTTGGCAGAAAAGCATTTGAATGTGAATGCCATGCTGACCGCTTCTTTTTCATTTGATACCAGTTGGGACTCGCTATATTGGCTGTGCTTTGGACACACCCTTCATATTGTTGACGATGAAATATGTAAGGATTCTGAGCTTATTAAGCAGTATTTTAATAAGCATCATGTTCATGCCGCCGATCTGCCTCCAACGGTACTGGCTCAGCTTTTTGATCTTGAGGCGATAGAGTCAGCTAAGTGCTTTCCTGAGTTAATTTACATTGGTGGCGAAGCACCATCTTCTCGTTTATGGCAACAAGCACGACGTTACCCAGCATTGAATGTTAGAAATTACTATGGCCCTACGGAGAATACGGTAGACAGCCTAGGAGCCGATATAAAAGACTCGGACCAAGTCGTGATAGGTCGTCCTATCGCCAATACGGAATCCTATATTCTCGACTCCAGCCTATCGCCAGTTGCCATTGGAACCACCGGAGAGCTCTATGTTTCAGGTCCTGGCTTGGCGCATGGATATCTAAATCAAAGTTCATTAACCGCAGCTCGTTTTATTGCTAATCCATTCAAATTGGGTGAGAGGATGTACCGAACGGGTGATTTAGCGAGATGGCTAGAGGATGGGCAAGTTGAGTTTATTGGTCGGATAGATCATCAGGTCCAAATTCGCGGTCATCGTGTTGAGCCTGGTGAAATTGAGACGGTTCTGAATGCAATTGAAAACGTGAAAAGCAGTCTTGTTGTCGCCAATAAACTGGGCAGTACGCATCGTTTAGATGCTTATGTCGTACTTGATCACTATCAAAAAATGACTACTGATGAGCAAGCAACACAAAATGAAGCTCGAGCACTGTTAGATGTTTTGTCTCGTCAACTTCCTTCGTATATGGTTCCGGCTACTGTGACGTTATTGGAGCAATTTCCATTAAACACAAACGGTAAGATAGATCGAAACGCGCTACCTGACCCTATTATTATTCGTAGCCGTGGAATTTTGCCAAAGAACGATAAAGAAGCGTTGGTGTGCGAATGGGTTCAGAAGGTTTTGAATCTAGATTGTGTCTTTATTGATGACGACTTTTTTGCGTTGGGTGGTGATAGTATTGTCGCTATGTCTTTAGGCGGTTTGGCGCGAAAAGAGGGTTATTCTTTACGCGCAAAAGATGTTTTTGAAAGCCGCATAATCCGTTCAATAGCAACGCGATTATCACGAGTAGATGCTGTTAAAAAGCGGCCAAGTGTTCAATCTGGTCAGCTATCGAATTTACCTATTTATCAATGGATGCAGGAAGCTGGAGGTATTAATCAGCCTTATTTTCAGGCCGTATGTTTTGCTTTACCAGATTCTATGTCACATCAGCAGTTTGAACAGGTTATTGTCAAACTGATTGCAGCTCATAGCATTCTTGCGGCTCAGGTTAATGCTTCTCACCTTGAGATCGGCTCTTCTGAAAATGCTTTTTTTGTAAAAGTATTTGAGAAACAAGGCGCTTTATCGAATTTGGCTGACGATGCTTTCGAGCAGCTTGTTCGCATTGAATCAAATGAGCCTTTTGCTGCTATGCGAGTGGCTTATTTGCGTAATAACAATAAAAAAGCGGCTGTGTTTGTTATGCATCATTCGATAATAGATGGGATGTCATGGCGAATTCTTTTTTCTGATATAGCGGGTTTATTGAAAGACCCAGAGAGAAGCTTATCAAATTCACCCAATAGTTTAATAGATTGGCAAAAGGTTCTGGCAGATGAGATGCCTCGCTGGTTGTCCCAGCAAGCATATTGGTTGGAGCAACGAAAAGGTAAGCCACTGATAGCGCGCGAAGCTTCTAATGAGCGTGCGCATCAACGGATTTTATTAGATGAGAACGTCTCTAAACTCTTATTAGACGTTATACCCAAGCAATATCAGTGTCAGCCGCAAGAGGCTATTTTGAGTGTTTTATATATTGCTCTCGCTATGCAATATAAGAAGACAGACATCTCAATGATGCTGGAATCCCATGGTCGTGCTGAGGTTGGTGAGCTAGATTTGACTCGAACCTTGGGCTGGTTTACCGCTGAATACCCGATACGTTTGGCCGGAAAAGACGCTCTATTATTTGATCTTAATCATCCTGAAGCGCCTTATGAAGAAGTTGTACAGTTGGTGCGTAGTAGTTTGCTTAGAGTGCCCAATGATGGTGTGGGATATGGCGTGTTGCGCTATTTGGGTGATCAGACTTCACTTGCTGAGAGTAGCAACACAGTAGCGCCACAAATTTTATTTAACTACCTTGGTCGTTTTCAGCGGGATGATCTTTCTCTGCTGCAAGGCGGGCGTTATTTTCAAGATACCTTTGAAGTACATCAATCCGATCAGCTGAAATCATCTTATGCGTTGGAATTAAATATTTTTGTGGATGACAGTCAGGGGGCTCCGCAATTAGCTATTTACGTGGATCATGATATTCAACAAATAGCGCCTACAGAATCCCAAGAGCTGATTAATCAGTTGTCTGCTGCCTCGTTGGCTATGAGTAAATTCGCTCTAACGCACCAAGCTATAGCGGCGGACACCTTGGTGCCAGAAGATCTGAAAAATTTGGATCTTAGCGACCAGAATATACATAGGTTAAGAAGCCAATATGGCTCCTTACAAGCCATTTTGCCCGCTTTGCCTTTGCAGGAAGGACTACTTTTTCATGCGCAGCTAGAAAAGGAGAGTGATGCTAAGGATGCAAGTTATAGCTCTTTAGTACGCCTGACATTTTCTGGTGTTGTTGACACTGAGCGTCTTAAAGCATCGTTAGGGGCTGTGATGGAAAGGCATCCTCAACTCGGCGCCTTATTTGATTTTTCACAAGGCAATACCGCGTTACAAATTCTACCTTGGCGGCGTGGCGAGCGGAAAACGTGGGTGCCGTTACGGGTCGTTGATTTAACGGATCAAGATGTTCTTGTCCAACAAGAAACATTGCAGGAGATTGAGCGCGAAGAGCTCAGCCGAGATTTTATGGTGTTTCAGTCGGCAGGCATTCCATTGCTGAATACTGTTTTAGTTCACATGTCAGATAATCAACATTGCTTGTTTGTAAATGCCCATCATCTAGTTGTTGATGGCTGGTCAACGCCTATCTTAATTCGTGATTTGCTTACTGATTATGGCAGTAGTGCTATTGAATTACCTGCTATTCCTGTTCCGTATTCTCAGGTTGTTGAGCGATTGATGTCTAGGGATAAAACGGTGATGCGAGATGCGTGGAAAGAGGCATTAGCGGGTTCCGCCCCGACGCTGCTATTTGCGGATCAACCGCCTTCATCACAAGTCAAAACTCATGCATTGACACTTTCCGAGGATAAGTTTACCAAGCTCAAACGTTTTTATCAGCAGCGAGGGCTTACCTTAAATAGCGTATTGCAAACCTTGTGGGCTAACTTACTTTCGGGTTTGACAGGTCGCTCTGATGTGATCTTTGGTACCCCCGTTTCTGGTCGCTTTTCTGATGTGGCGGGAATAGAAGAACATATAGGCCTATTCAGTAATACGGTTCCTGTCCGTGTGCAATTACAGCCTGAATTGACCTTGTGGGAGCAAATGCAACAAGTTCAATATGAACAAGTTGGTTTGTTAGAACACGATGGATTGGGGCTGGCTGAAATCCAACGATTAGGAGGGCACGCTAATTTATTTGATACCTTGCTGGTGGTGGAAAACTTCCCTGAACAGGCGGATTTATTTAGTCAGACTTATCACGGTTTACAGCTCAACGAAATGTATAGCCGAGGTTTCACTCATTACCCATTGACGGTATTAGCATTGCCTGGTGAGCAGTTAAATTTACTGTTTGAGTACCGAGGTGGTGCTGAAATTAACGATCTAATAGCGCGTTTCGATAGCCTGGTAACCTCGTTGTTAAGCGATGATAATTCGCCACAGCAAGCATTAGATCTTAGGTTACCAGCCGAAAAAGCCATAACAAAAAGCGTGAATGACACTTTTCAGGCTTTGCCTAGAATGACGCTCCGTGATGGTTTAATGGAGCAGGCTAGTCTGACACCACATCAGGTTTGTGTATCTGATGATGAGTATCAATTAACGTATTTAGAGGCTCGTTACCAAATTGTTACGCTGGCCAAAGAACTACAATCTTTAGGTGTTCAATCTGGTGATGTTGTGGCGGTTGCACTGCCTCGTTCCGTTAAGTTAAGTCTTGCCTTGTGGGCAACTATTGAAGTGGGTGCTGCTTATCTTCCTCTTGATACTGGGTATCCAGATGATCGACTCAACTACATGCTGGACGATGCAAAACCTGTGGCGTTAATTACGCTATCAAATGAAGTTGATCGTTTTGAAACGAACGCAAGACCGTATTTATATGATGCTCCTATTGCGGTAGTAGACGATTCTCAAGTGAAGCAGACCTTAGAAAGTTGGAATGCACCGGAGCTCAGTCAATCAGCTGCAGCGTATTTGCTTTATACCTCTGGTTCCACAGGTCGACCAAAGGGGGTTTTAGTTTCTCATCAAGCTATAGTGAATCGTATTTTGTGGATGCAAAACCAATATCCGCTGACCTCGGACGATGTTGTTCTACAAAAAACACCTTGCAGCTTTGATGTGTCGGTTTGGGAGTTCTTTTGGAGTGCTATGGTGGGAGCCAAATTGCACATGGCACCGCCAGAGTCTCATCGTGATCCGCTTCAATTACAACAATTGATTGCTGACAATAAGATAACGACTTTGCACTTTGTTCCCTCCATGTTAGCAGCATTTTTGTCTTCATTAGGCGATGAAAATACGGCAACTTGTCATCGCTTGAAACGGGTCTTCTGCAGTGGTGAGGCCTTGCCTGTTGAGCTGTCAAAGCAATTCGAAGTGAGCGTTGGTTGCGAACTTCATAATTTATATGGACCAACGGAAGCGGCAGTGGATGTCTCTTATTATCCTGCTTTTGGTCACGATTTGACTCAATTAAAAGGTGTTGGGGTACCTATTGGTTATCCCGTTTGGAATACTCAACTGCGGATACTGGATAACTTCCTACGTCCAGTACCTATTGGTGTTGCTGGGGAGTTATATTTGTGTGGTGTACAGCTAGCGGATGGCTATTGGCATCGGCCTGAATTATGCGCCACACGCTTTGTGGCTGACCCAGAAGCCAATGGTGAGCGCATGTATCGTACTGGTGATGTGGTTCGTTGGTTAGACAGTGGTGCGGTTGAATACCTTGGGCGAAGTGATGACCAGCTTAAAATTCGTGGTCAACGTATTGAGTTGGGTGAAATAGAGCAAGTGCTCGCGGCACAAATTGGCGTGGATCAATCTGTTGTTGTGGCGAAAACATTAGGTCAAGACAACAGTGCAATGGGCGCAGATGCTCGTCAATTGGTGGCCTATGTCACTAGTCGTTCAGGAGTGTTGGACACCGCACAAATCCGCACGTCTATGAGTGAATTATTGCCTGCCCATATGGTGCCTGTTGCAGTATTGCAGCTAGAGGCTATGCCACTAAGTGCGAATGGAAAGCTTGATCGAAAAGCCTTGCCGCAACCATCTGACCTTTTAGGGGTGAGAAAAGGAAGGGCGCTCAAATTAGGCCTTGAAACTGAAATAGCCAATGCTTTTTCTAAGGTATTGGGCGTGAGTGACCTTAATGCGAGTGATGATTTCTTTACCTTGGGCGGGCATTCGATTCTCGCAGTACGCTTAGTTTCAGAGCTGCGTAAGGTATTGAAGCGAAATATTACGGTTGGGCAGGTTATGGTGTCCCCAACTATTGAATCGTTAGCCCTGGTAATTGCCAATCAAGACCCAACACAAAGTCGCGACCTATCTGGCTTTGGCGCGGTGTTACCGATAAAAGAGGGTACTGGCTTACCTATTTTTTGTATTCATCCTGCGTCTGGTTTTGCTTGGCAATATGCTGGCTTTGCTCGTTATCTATCGCACACTTTTCCCATGATTGGTTTGCAGTCTCCGCGGCCGGATGGGCCCATTGCTGCACAAACCAATATGGATGGTGTGATTGAACAGCACTTTAAAGTATTGAAAGAGCGCCAGCCAACAGGACCTTATCGCTTGATTGGTTACTCCTTAGGCGGTGTTATTGCTCACGCTCTGGCGGTTCGATTACAAGCAATAGGCGAGGAGGTGAGCTTTCTTGGGTTGTTGGATACTTATCCACCCGACGAGCAAGATTGGTCCGAATCTGTTGATGCTGAAATTCAGCATGAAGTTGAGCGTGAGAGGACAAAGTTCATGGATACATCGGAAGATATGTTAGATGAGCAGGTTGAAGAAGCACAAGATGCCATGTTTGCCGATATTGTGCAGAACTATGCCGACTCGGTTGCTTTACTTTCAAAGGCAAAAACGCAGCGTTATCAAGGCAAAGCTGTTTTGTTTGTGGCAGATAAAACCGTGCCAGAGAAGATGAATATTCAGGCAGCATGGGCGCCTTATGTCGATGAGCTCGAAGAGCATCATTTTGATTTTGCGCATGAAGATATTTTATCGCCTGAAGCACTTACTGCGCTGGGCCCTGTTTTTAACCAATTGGTCTCAGAGCTATAGCTTCAAAACAACAACTTCAAACGTATTAGAGCGCGGCGAACTGTCGCGCCAGATTTAAAGAGTCGTTATGTCTAAATCAAATATCATGTTGGACTTTAGTTTGCTAAAAACCAACAGAAACTTTCGCGCTATTTTCATTGCTCGGCTGATGTCTGTGTTGGGTATTGGCATGCTAAATGTTGCCGTGCCGGTACAGATATATGAGTTAACGGGATCCAGTTTACAGGTTGGTTTTGCCGTGGCGCTAGATGGAATGGGGATGTTTGTCGGTCTGATGCTAGGAGGTGTTTTAGCAGACAGAATGGACCGCAAATGGCTGATTCTATTTTCGCGCTTTATTTGCGGAGTTGGTTTTGTCTTGCTTGCAGCCAATGCGTATTTATCAGAGCCAAGCCTTTGGGCTGTGTATGCTATCTCTCTCTGGGATGGTTTTTTTAGTGCGATTGGAATGACAGCATTAATGGCGTCTATTCCTCATTTAGTCGGGCGAGAAAATTTGCCAACAGCGGGCGCATTGAGCATGTTGATTGTTCGAATTGGTTCCGTCATTTCACCCGCCGTTGCTGGTGTAGTGATTGTGTCATTTGGGGTGACATGGAACTATACCTTGGCAGCGATAGGTACGCTTTGTACGTTAATTACCTTGGTTACTTTGCCAAACATGAAGCCGCAAGAAGGTGGGCCTCAAGAGCATCCAATTCGCTCATTAATGGACGGATTTAGCTTTGTATTTACGCATAAAATTATTCGTGCGGTTGTTGCATTGGGTACGCTAGAAGCGGTCACCAAATCTATTCGTATTTTATTTCCTGCTTTAGCGGCAACCGCGTTTGGTGGCGGGGCGTTTGAAGTGGGGCTCATGTACGCTGCGGTGCCTGTGGGATCGACTTTAGGAGCACTTACTAGCGGTTGGGTTCGTCATGCGAAGAGGCCTGGTGTGGTTATGTTGTTCACGGCGTTTTTTTCCTTCTTGTGTGTCGCTGCGTTGGGTTTTATGGGGCATTTGGTATTAATGCTGCTGGCCTTGGCTGTGTTTGGCTATCTAGGGTCGATTGGTGGTTTGCTGCAATACACCATTGTACAAGGCCACACTCCCGATCATATGTTAGGGCGAATTGGTAGCTTCTGGACAGCACAAGATGTGGTAGGCGATTCTGCTGGTGCATTAGGCATTGGTGTGATTGTAAAAGTGCTGTCGCCAGTTATGGGTTTGGTCGCCCTTGGCTTTGGTTGTGCCGCAGCAACGTTATTATTAAGCGCAGGAGTGCATTCATTAAGAAGTGTCAGTTTGATTGATACGACGCTCTTTCCTGATGATGACGTTGCTGAAAAAGAAACTCTTCCAGCAAAAGACGCTACGGCATAATCGTTCTTTTACTTGTGCAGTCTAAGAAAATGGCGATGTTCCAGGATATCGCCATTTTTTATTGATAGCTTGCAGTTCAACTATACTTGTCGGCCTTTTGGAATGATTAATGGTGTACCCGAAACAGGATCTTCCATAATAATACAGGGTAAACCAAATACGTCTTCAATAAGCGCTTCAGTGACTACGTCTTTGGGGGCGCCAGAAGTAATGATTTGTCCTGCTTTCATAGCAATAAGATTGTCAGCGTATCGGCAAGCGTGATTAAGGTCATGCAGAACCGCCACCATGGTATGACCTTGTAGGCGGTTTAAGTCTTGAAATAAATCCATCAGTTCAATTTGATGAGCGATATCTAAGTACGTTGTTGGCTCATCTAATAACAGTAATGGCGTTTCTTGAGCCAATGCCATTGCTACCCATACACGTTGTTTTTGCCCGCCAGAAAGTTGATCGACATGATGCTGAGCGAACTCCATGATGCCCGTTGCTTTCATTGCAGACTCTACGGCTATCTGGTCTTGTTCGCGCCAAGGTTGAAACCACTTTTGATGGGGAAAGCGACCACGAGCGACTAAATCGACCACTTTTATGCCATCTGGCGCAATGGCGCTTTGTGGTAAGAGCCCCAGTATTTTTGCTACCTCACGGGTCGGTAAAGTATGAATGTCTTGGCCATTTAGTCGTACTTGGCCAGATGTTGGCGGCAGCAATCTGCTCAATGCTCTTAGTAAAGTGGATTTTCCACAGCCATTTGGGCCAACAATAATACTGAACTTACCTTCAGGAATATCAACCGAGAGATTGTTGGCGATGATTGTTTGATCGTAGCCGAGGGTAACAGATTGGGTCGACAAAGAAAGTTCTGGCAAAGCTTGATAGTCTGTATCGTTTGATTTGTTCTGCTGAATTTCTGGGACTGTTGCTGTCATTTTCTTCCCTCACGAATAATTAAAAACACTAGATAAATACCACCCAAGCTCACGGTGATGAGTCCTACTGGTAATGTCGAGCCTTCCCAGCTATGTTGCGCGATAAAATCTGCACTAAGTAATAACAAACCGCCGACTAGAGCGGATGATCCTAATGAGGTGCTCGCGCTGTTTTCAAGGCGTTTTGCTATCTGAGGAGCGGCCAGAGCAATGAAGGCTATTGGGCCAGTGATGGCAGTGGCGACAGCGGTTAGAGCAACGCCAACAAACATTAGGGCGAGACGGGTTTTATTCACTGAAACGCCCAGCGCCGCCGCGGTATCGTCGCCCATTTCGAGCAATTTCATACGAGTATTAAGCAAAAAAGCACAAAGGATAAAGACCGCAATGAGTACTGCGGCGGGCAATATGCGTACCCAGGTCATACCATTGAGTGTGCCTGCGCCCCAAAGCGCAGCGGTCATTGCGGTTTCTAATGAAACGCTAAGAATCAGCCATTGGTTAAACGCAGAAAGGGTGGCACTAATCGCGATGCCTACAATGATTAATCGAAAACCGGAATGGCCATCTCTATAGGCAAAAATATAAACGAGCAAGGCAGAAAAAAGACCGCCCAGAATTGCGCCCAATACACTGAACCAGTAGAGATTGCCAAACAAAGCAATAGACAGCAAAACCCCGGTAAAGGCGCCAACATTAAAGCCAGTGATGTCAGGGCTACCCAAAGGGTTACGAACCAATGATTGGAATACGGCACCGCTGATTCCTAGCGCCGCACCGAGCACTAGGGCGGCAAACAATCTAGAGGCTCGCCATTGCCACACAACAATAGATTGATAGGGGGCAGCTTGACCTGTGAGAAGTCGCCAAATATCTTGAACATTTTCGGCAATGTGTTGGCCAAAAAAAAGTGTGGCAATGACCAGCGCAAGAGTAAAAAAACAAATGATTTGCTTTGGGTAGTGACTAACAACAGTGGTTGTTGTCAGTGTGTGGTTACGATAGACCTTCATAGTCCAGAAGCTCCTTTTCTGCGCACTAAATAAATCAGAATAGGTGCGCCGATAAACGCTGTCACAATAGAAACTCGTAATTCCCCAACAATTAACACACGTCCGATGATGTCAGCGATTAATAGCAATATGGGCGTTAGAATAAAGCAAAAGGGGATGATCCAGCGTTGATCTGGGCCCACCATCCAGCGAGCAATATGTGGCATCATTAGACTGACAAAGCCAATGGGTCCGGCCGCCGCAGTGGCAGCGCCACAAAGTAATGTAACTGCTATTAGTCCCAATAACTGAATACGAGCGGGTTTGCTGCCCAGTGCTGATGCCAAAGAGTCGCCTAGTCCAAATGCATTAAGGGCTGGGGTAATCGATACGGCTAACAAGCAGCCGCCGATGACAATAGGAGCGATAAATAATGGGACAGATATCGCGCGAATATCTAGGCTGCCAACCGCCCAAAAACGCATCTGATCGAATGCACTAGGATTGAAAAGGGTAAGGCCAGAGCTAATACCGCCAAATACGGCGCCAATGGCAACCCCTGCTAGCGTAAGTTTCAGTGGGTCGGCTCTACCACCGCCTATGCTACCAACGAAATACACTAATAAGCTGGCTAAAAAAGCCCCCAGAGCCGCATAGCCAAAAAATTCGGTCAGCTGAGTTGCGCCTAAAAAGACGATGGCGATCGCGATGGCTAAACTGGCGCCTAAGTTAACACCAAGAATACCGGGGTCCGCCAAAGGGTTTCGGGTTATTGCCTGAATTAGTGCGCCAGACGTTCCAAGCGCCATACCAACAAAAAGCCCATTCAGCGTGCGTGGTAAACGACCTTCAATAACAATGGTTTTAGCCAGTCCATGTTCTTCGCCCATGAATATATTCCACAGAATGTCCATGGAAATCGGCTTAGCTCCAATGCATAAACCGGCGACCATAATAATGAGCAAAAATAGTAGCAATGCGAACAACCAAGCGTATCGCTTGCTCTTTGACGCAGACATTGTGTTATTGGTCATGACTTTTCACGTCCAAACAGTGCTTGCAATCGCTTCAATAAATTGGTGGCGCTGTAATAGTCTAGGCGAAAAGTGTCTTCGCCAACGGCGAATACCTGATGGTTTTGTACAGAACTTGTTTCATGTAGATAAGGGTTATCTATAAATGCTTGTTCTCTATCAGTGCTGGCTGAAAACAGCAGTGTGGTATTGCCAGTTACCGCATCAGGAAAGCGTTCCCCAGTAGCGATGATTATGTCATGACGAATCCCCATGCTGATATCGCCTTTTACGCTCTCAGGGACGTCAGCTAGAGTAAAACCAAGTTCTTGTAATAATCGACCCTGTGCAGATTCTGAGGTCCAAATATTGGCTCCAGTGTCGTCTTGGTAGTAGACCATGGCCGTGGTCGGTTGAGGTGGTAGGTTAATCGTAGTTTTGGTGTGTTTCACTTCTTGTTCAAAGCGTTGGATCATGGTTTTCGCTTGTTCTTCTAAACCTAGAATATCGCCAAAAATGCTCGCAAGTTGCATCCAGCTTTTGTCGTCATACGCAATAACCAATGTTGGTGCGATATCTTTAAGTTGCTCATAGAGCTTGAGGGCGGAATCTCCACCAGTTGCAGAAATGATGATTAGATCTGGGTTGGCCTTGATAATCGCTTCGGCATTGGGTTCGGTTTGATAGAGGGGAGTGACACCTCGAGTTTCTGCGATATCTGCCCATTGGCGCATAAAGCCTTGTTCAGATGCTACGCTGGTATTCGCCATAGTAGCGCCAGAAGCGACAAGGGGTGCCTTGATAGCAAGTAACGTCCCCGTCAAGGTGACGCTGGTGGACACAATTCTGGTTGGTTTTTTATTAAGAGTGAGCAGACCTTCTGGGGTCATGATTTTTCTTGGCCAACCCGATGTGCTTTTTTCTACCTGATCTATTTTTAACTGTGTTTTGTCTGGCGCGGCTGTGGGTGATTGGTCACAGCTTGCTAAAGTAAGACTTAAAAAAAGAAGAGCGAGAACTTGCTTGAAGTGTGTCATAAAGCGAACCATGTCTAAAATCCTGTAGACCGAGAAGAACGCGTCATTATATAGATGAGAATAGAATATTTATACTATTGATAATCATTTCTATTTATTTTTTAAGTGTCTCTATTTGTTACACAGTAAAACACCAGAAGTTAATGCTATAAGGGCTGACTAGGTTGAGCTTAGAGAGCTTAGGAAAATCACTCAGTTTGACTTTGCCATTTTTAAATTTTGGCTTGAGGCCGTTGATACGAATTTTTTTTGAAGTGAGAGAATCTGCGGTGATTTCAAAGCGCTTCTTTTTGGCACCAAAACCGTTGCAGTGTAAAATTTTGGGATTGGCAGACATATTGATGATAAGAAGGGTGCATTTGCCTACTTTTTTGGCACTATGGCAATAAATTTGTACAAAAGGGTCGTTGCTGTGAACATCAAAAACTTGCTCACCCATGAGTTTGCCCCAGAGCCAGCTGACCCAATAATCTGGGTTTGGTTTTAACGTTTGGCGGTTAATAAGAGCGTAATCACCGCCTATTAAGCTCTGTCTTATCATGACTTTTTGGCCGATTTTCGCGCCTCTTCCTAATTGATCAGCCCACCAAAAGCAGGATACAAAACGGTCTGATAACTTGGCTTGTCCACCGCACTGAGCTGAGCCTGTCTCTCCTGTCCAAAGTTGCGCGTTGGGCTGATATTGATCTCTGAGCTTTTCTAATTGCCTTGAATATCTTTCGTAATCCATAAGAGAGCTTGGCGAGAGAATATTTTTGATGGTTGCTGCTCGCGTTATAACAGGAGATCGGCTGCTTTGGAATGGGTAATAATGCCAATCAACAATGTCGAGAGGTTCTTCTAGGTAGCTTAGGAATGGTGCGGAAATATTACTCAAGGGTTTGATAGCTTCGCCGATTCTTGGCCAAAAAGCGCTGCCTGGGCCTGCAACTTTGCTATCTGGGCTACATTGGCGAACACAACGGATAAAGGTATCGTAGTCTTTGGCAAGATTTCGCGCACTGGGTTGAGACGTTAATCCATGAAACGCCCAATAGGCATTGAGTTCATTGCCCAGTTCACAAATGTCGATGTTTTGTCCGTGCTCTTGGCTATATTCTAACAGCGCTTTGACTTCGCTTGCTTGCCAGTGACCTTGTTGACGCCGCTCGAATAGACCATATTTCATGGTAAACATGAGGGCTAATGCATTTCGCTGGCAGAAATCATGAAGCTGATGCCACATATCCCGAGTAAGAAGCAGGGCGTTTGGAGAGGCTTCACTATTCATGTTTTTACTGGTGAAATAAGTGACGTTATCTGCTTCGGATCCACCGACACGTACGTAAGCACTACCAAGGCCTTTGACTAATAAATTCAGTTTTTCTTGGTTTAAATCCAAAGGAGGAACTCGTTGTGTGCCAAGTCCTCTTTGTGTGCCTTCACTGCCTTCCCACCAGAAACCACCAGCCAATACGGAAATATCAATGGAGAAAGATAAGTATCTTGGATCTATAGTGGTAATGGGTGTCGTGCTGTTAAGATTAACGAGCAGCGATTTATTTTGATGAATATTGTGCCGTCTTTGCAATCTAGAATAAAACAAGAGTTCATATCCCTCATAAAAGGTTTTACTAGACTGCGATAAAAGTGTGACATTTTTATGATGCTTTACATGTACCGTTTTTTATAAAGGATACTTAGATGAAAATAACGAATGGGATAAAGACGATTTTGCTTGCAGGCTGCGCTTTATTAATGGGTTGTACCAGTGCGCCTAAAAATATTGACCCTGTGACCGAGTTCCAAGTTAAACGTTATTTGGGGACTTGGTATGAAATCGTCCGCCAAGATCATGCTTTTGAAGAAGGTTTGTCAGAGGTGACGGCGACCTATTCTATGCGGGACGATGGTGGTGTATCTGTATTGAATCGTGGCTATTCAGCGGAAGAAAAAAAATGGCGTGAAGCCGAAGGTCGTGCTTATTTTGTCAATTCATCTAATGTTGGCCATTTAAAAGTTTCTTTCTTTGGGCCGTTTTATGGTGCCTATGTAATTTTCGAGTTAGATAAAGATAATTATCAATACGCCATGATTTCTGGCCCAAGCCGTGATTATTTCTGGTTGTTGTCACGTACGCCAACTATGCCAGAAGCCGTTAAGCGTCGATTGCTAGCCAAAGCGGAAGCTTTGGGCTTCCCGATGGATAAGTTGGTGAATGTAGTTCAGAGGGGGAATGTTCCAGCCAGCTAATTCTTTGCTCACATGCTCTCTTTTTAGAAAAGAGAGCATGTGATGGATTCTTTTGCTTGTGGGGTTGAGCAAACTTCAGCGTATGCCGCAGGGTTTTGAATAAGCGCATAGTGCATATTCGAGTCGCGGCATAAGGCTAGGAAATCATCATGGCGTTGATTGAAATTGTTTCTTGTTATTTCGTAGTCGATGGTTGCGTCGTTACCACCAAAATCATTCTCTATTGAGTCAGCTTTCTCACGCTGAATCAGGTAAGTTAATTCATTATATCTTTGCATAACTTGATGACAGTAAGCGCTATTTGGCGTGGTTTCTGCACACTCTGTCATTGAGGTTTCAAGTTGTTCCTTCTGCATTTGATAGCGGTCTAGATAACGTGTCGCTTGGCTATTTTTTTTCTGCGTTCTTTCTGAACGAAGAGACAGGGCGTCTAATCTATTTTGGGCTTTACCTAAACGCTCTTCTTTTGCCAAACACTCTTTACCAAAGGCTATTAAGTCATTGCCATGTGCTAGATTGACAAAAGAGCACATTAATAAAAGCACACTGTATTTAATAGGCAAAATGCTCATGAGGTTGCTAATCCTGTTTGTTCTTCGTCACATATGTTGTGTATGTTAATCGTCATTACGCCTAAGGAAGGTGCGAACAAGTCCTCTTGCCTCAGCATGTGGATAAAAACTTGTTATTCGAGGCGAGTAGCGAATATGAATAGTGGTTCTATTTTCAAGGTGCTCAACAAAGAATACAAGCTTTTAGACCATGCCCTGCGGGTCTTTCAGAGAAAACGCCACATGTCGTTGCGACTCCTTGAAAGGTACCTACATTTCTTCCGAGTCGCGCCTTATTTGACGATTTCTCTGAAAGACAGAGGCTTAGTAGACTTATTCTCACCTTCCTTAAGTATACACTGTGTTTTTATGGAGGATGTATGGATAAATTGTCATCAGTAAAAAGTATAGGGAAAGGTATTAAGGTTTCTCTTGATAGAGGGCCTTTTCAAAATAATGGTGCGTCACCCTGGTATGCTTATGTGGGAGTTGGTACGCCTGCGCAAGCATTGAAGTTTTCTTTTGATACTGGAAGTAACTTTATATGGGTTACTTCTAGCTTCTGTGAGTCGAATACGTGTCATCACTACGGCGATAAACAGTTTCTCTATCAACTATCTTCTAGCTTCTCATTGCTCAACCCTCGGACAATTGGCGTCGATTTTGGTCCTTGGGGAAATATGGAGGTAAAAACTGGTAAAGACACATTTACATTAACGCCTGATTCTTTAAGGCAATCTTGCATTGGTCCGGTATCTATATCCTCAGATGTATATTTGGCGCAATCTTATGAAGGAACTCAGTTTCAAGAGCTTGATTGGGATGGTGGCATTGGTATTCCTAGCACGACAGAAGCATCTGATTCGCTTCATTGTTCGTCTTATCGTTACCAGTCTTTTTCTAGTCAAGCTGAAGCCGTATCTTTCCACTTCTTCCAAAGTTTGATTCAGCAAGGAATTGTTAGTCCCCAGTGTCCATATGTTGGCTTTTTGACGAGTAGCCATGATGGGAGAGGGCAGGTTCAATTTGGCCTGCTTAATGAGGATTATCGCAATAGTAGAGAATATTTATTTTTACCTTGGGATAAATACGCTGCTCCGTATCTGTGGACCAGTAAGATAGGTGCACTTTCTATTGGTCAGAAACAATTAATTCCTTCAGCAACTCTTCCTGAAGCGACTTATTTTTTTGCTTTAGACTCTGGTTCTTCAGCATTTAAGGGGGATGTCGCTTTGATGAATGCCCTTTATAGCATTGCCTCTCAAACAAAAGAGGATCTTGTTATTGAAATTGGCCAAACCGATTCTGGAGAGGTGGGGAAATTGGTGGTCACTTCAGATATGTACAATGTTTTGATCGAAGAAGGAAAAGATAAAGGTAAGCTTGTTACTCAGTTTCAGCCGCTTGAAGGTGGAGATTATATCGCTCTAGTAGGGTCTGTCATGATGGATTATCTGTATACCCTGTATGAATATTCGATCGAATACATTGATGGAAAGCCAAACCTTTTACCTGTGGGAATGTGGATTTTTAATAAAACCTCGGGCCCAAAAGTCATCACAACCCTTCAAAAGCAGCCAGCACGAATTTTTGCTGTTGACTGATTTTTCTAACAACTTAGGAAATAAAAGTATGTCTTTAATTTTAAACGGTACTTGGGAAAATAGTTATGGATCCACTATGACATTAGAGGTGAATAACGACGGCTTTATTTTAGGGGAATATGGTTCACATACAGGATCAACTGGGACCTATATCGTTGTTGGCTATTGTCGACAGATCAATCCAGTTCAAGATGCTTCGCAACCATTAGTGCTGTCTATTTATTGGCGTTCAACTGGTGATGAAGAGCCCGATGATGGTTCACATTGGGTATCGACTTACTGTGGCCAGCTAGACTTCAATGGTCAAATGACAGTGATGAATTCCTTGGTTACGACAACTCAATACCAAGGTTTTGAACCTGGTGATTACATAGATAAGCTGATTTTCACTAAGCGGTCTTCTTCCTCCTCTACATTTGCTGTCGATAAGGTGAAAAGCATTACACAGCAAAAAGTCGAGGTGGCGAATCCTATTAATGGGATTTGGCAGGATTCAGAACAAAAAATCCAGTTAACTGTGTCCTTGCAGAATCAGCGATATGGCTTTGTTGAAGGCTGGCTAAGTTATAGCAATGAGCGAGTTAAAATTTGTGGCTTCACTGATACTTTGCCTAGGCAGAATAACAATACATTACAAAGTGTCAGTTTAAGTGGATATATGATGGTTCATGGTCAACCTATTTCACTTGTTGGCCGTATTAGTCAAGATACTCGTGCTCTAGTGCTATCTAGGTGGCTTGCTAATTCTACCACCACAGATGATTCTTTTTTTCAGGCGAGCTCGATGAATTGGCGACTATCCAAACAGCCCTAGTTGGGTGTGGCATATTGTGAGGGAAAACAAATGAACATCAGTAACGCTTTTAATCAACAAGAACATGACCAAACCATCATTGATTGTTTTCTCGAAATGTGGCGTTACTCCGCTGATTTAATGTTTATTATGGCGGTGGAAAAAGACGGTGAGTTTTCCTTATATGATAATAACCCAGCATCTAAGACTGTTATGGGGCTTGAAAAGGGCGCTGAAATTCACCGTCTTAATCTGAGGGTGCAGTTTGGCGATGAGATGGCAGAGCAGGTTTTCGAGACCTATGAAAACGTTATAAAAGGTCGTAAGCCGATCTCTATTGAACAGCCTGGTGTTTGTGGTGATGGCAGTCGTATCTATTTTGATACTTTGTTTGTGCCTATATTTAATTCTGCTGGAGAACCGATTTTTGTTTGTGGCGTAAGTCGTGATATCACTAAAATTAAAGACGCTGAAAATATGGCTTTGCAAGCCAATGAAAAGCTTCTTGAATACAGTGCCGCTTTAGAATCTATCAATCAAGATCTAGATCGTAAGGTCCAAGAACGAACGAAAGAACTAGAAGATGCTAAACGAACAGTAGAAGATGCTTTGGACGCTAAATCTTCATTTGTGGCTCGTATGAGCCATGAAATACGTACCCCAATTAATGCTGTCATTGGATTAAGCCACCTAAGTTTAAAAACGTCATTAAGTCATGAGCAAAAAGACTATATCAATACTATTTTAACGTCTGCGGAAAGCCTACTTAGCCTCGTTAATGATGTATTGGATTTTTCGAAGATTGAAGCAGGAAAAATGGGCATAGAAGAGGTGTCTTTTTCCCCCAAAGTGGTTGTTCAACACGCCATTAATATGAATGCTATCAAAGCAGAAGAAAAAAAATTGACGGTGACGGTCGATATTTCTCCTTCCTTACCACATATGCTTTTAGGAGACCCTCTGCGTATACAGCAAATATTGGTTAATCTGGTAACCAATGCTGTCAAATTTACCGAGCGCGGTGGGATTTGTGTTCGTCTGTATACAGAAGAAAAGGCTGGCTGCGATGTCGTGCTTAGGTGTGATGTTATTGATACTGGAATAGGTATATCAAAGGCGTATTTAGGCCAGCTATTTCAATCTTTTCAGCAGGCCGATGACAGTGTGACTCGCCAGTTCGGAGGAACTGGATTAGGTCTAACGATATCTCGTCAGTTATGTGAACTGATGGGCGGAGATATTTGGGTGAATAGTGAGCTAGGGCAAGGTTCTACCTTTAGTTTTACTCTTCCTCTAAATGTTGCATTGGAACTTGGTATTTCAAATGAAAACTTACAATATAGTAAAGAGCAAATAGAAAAAAATGAAAAGATTGAACGTACTCCTGATTTATCAAAATATTACGTGCTGTTGGCAGAAGATAATCTGATTAATCAAAAGGTTGTTTTAGGGTATTTAGCGGATACTTTGATCAATGTTGATGTTGTTGAAAACGGTAAAGAAGCGATAAGTCGATTAGAAAGTAAAAAGTACGACTTGGTTTTGATGGATATTCAAATGCCAATAATGGATGGATTAACGGCTTCACGAAATATCAGGCAGTCTTCTGTTTATGGCGATGTCCCAATTATTGCCATGACGGCACATGTCTCTGAAGAGGCAAAAAAGCAGTCTGCAAAAGCTGGAATGAATGCACATTTAGATAAGCCAATAAATAAAACCGGTTTATACAAAATTTTACAAAAACACCTAGGCAAGAATAATCAATATAATCCCTTAGAAATGAATGGGATCTTAGCTCACGAGCAAGGTTCATTACTTTTAGAGGTGTTGTCTAAGTTGTCTTCAATAGATATGTTAGATACGAGTAAGGCGATCTCGAGTTTAGATGATAAAAAGAGTCTTTATCTTGATTTGGTATTGTCTTTTTATAATCGCTATAGGGACTTTTCTTTTTACGAATTGGAGGCGGACAATCTAGTCGGAGCCATTCATTCATTAAAGTCTAATTCTGCTTATATAGGTGCTTTTGAGCTATCAAGTTATTGTTCAAAATTAGAAGAGAATATTAATTGTAGTTCTCCTAGTATTGAAAATATTAGTTCACTAGTAGAAGAAGTGAAGACTCTCGTTAGAAAATTAGAAGTAATTTTAACCTCTTATTCCTCATTAATTAATGCAAGTGAAGTGGAAATTAATTTTGAAGAAGGAGTTCTCGTTGATAAATTAAAAACGATTGTCCCTTTGTTAGAAAAATCAGATTTTTTTGTAGAAAATCATTTCAGCTTGCTACGTAAAATGGTTAGAGGAACCAAGTATGCTCTAGATATTGAAAACTTAATTTATGATGTGAAAAACATTGAGTTTGAGATTGCTTTTGCTAAAGCATCTCGGCTTATTTTAGAGCTTCAAGGCGATTAGACTATGACAGAAGTACAACGTGTTTTAGTCATTGATGACGAAAAAATAAACCTGAAAATAATCAGCGATATGCTGAGTGATGATGTCATCGTCATGCTTGCGAAAAGCGGTGAGCAGGGTGTTAGAAAAGCCATAGAGTACCAGCCAGATCTGATTTTACTTGATGTCATGATGCCTGAAATGGATGGCTTTGAAACCATGAGTCGCCTTCGCCATGATGTACGAACCAGTGCTATCCCCGTCATCTTCATTACGGCTTTAAATGACTCAAGCAATGAAGAAAAAGCCTTGTTAATGGGCGCCAATGACTACATCCAGAAACCACTACATACCAATATTGTACTGGCTCGAGTGCGCCTTCATTTACAGCTTGTGAAACAGCGTAAGATGCTGGAAAAACTCGCGAATATTGATCCATTAACATCACTGGCTAATCGTCGTAAATACCAGGAAGTCATTCAACAAGAATGGCAAAACGCTATTGAGAATCAATCATGTATATCTTTATTGGTCATCGATATCGATAATTTCAAACAATATAATGACTGTTACGGACATGCCACAGGCGACAAGGTACTTCAGCAAGTCGCTTCAGTGCTGGCTAACCAAGTTTTAGATCAAGGACTGGTGGCAAGATATGGCGGTGAAGAGTTCGTAATCTTGCTACCTGACCATTCAAAAGAAGAGTCACTTGATGTTGCTAAGCGATGTATGCAGGGCGTCGAGGCTTTAAATTTAGCTTACAGCCATGAAGACTTTAACGGTAGAGTAACGGTCAGTGTGGGTGGCACTACTCAATTACCCAGTGAAAACTGCCATAGTGAAGACTTTTTTAATGCGGCTGATGATATGCTTGGATTGGCTAAAAAAAGCGGTAAAAATAAAATATTATGGAGTTTACCGAGTAACCTAAATGAAGTTGTTGAGTGATGTTGTTTAATTCACTCTTATAGAAGGTTTGTAATGAACAAGGTTAATAACTCATACGGGTTAGAAATGCATCCGTTGAGAGATGTTTTGTATGCGGAGTTGCATTCGCGCCCATTTCAGGTCTTACCCAGCCCAGCCCGTATAAGCTATCTCGCGGTTATCGTTAGGCCAGACCAAAAACAAGCAGAGTTCGAACATTTTTGTTCACTGTATAATCATTTTAATGGTGCACCACCAGAAAAAGACAGTGTGTGTTTTGAGGTAGATTTTGGTCCTTTCACGGTTCGCCGTGATAAGCACCTTGAGTTCATCTCTTACATGATTATCTGTACTAATGCTGATTCAGTATTCGGTATTTTTGATCAAAATGCCTTGGCTAATTTACCCATTGAATGGTTATCAAGTATGCCTGGCATTACCATTGCCGCTTTTCACGTGGCTGTTGAAGATGCTAGAACCATTCCTGAACCAGATTTGGCGCTCGTTAAAAGTCATTTTGAAGGCATGCGTCTGGTTGGTAGTCGCCCTCATAATGGCGATGCTCAGGTGTGGACGACCTTTCAACTACACAGCGATGGTTGTGGCCGTTTTTTGATTTATAACAAACGCATGAGTGATAGTCAGTTAGGCCGTATGGTTCAGCGCGTAGTCGAAATAGAAACCTATCGTCTGATGGCGTTATTGGCTTTGCCCATGGCTCGTAAGTACAACGCCGAACTGGTTGCGATGGACGAAGAATTAGCGCAAACCACCGCCAGCTTGTCAGATGCAACAGAGCCACTTGATGAACAAGCGTTGTTGAGTGAGCTAATCGATATGGCTGCTTGGGTTGAAGCGACTCGTTCTAAAACGTCTTTTCGATTCAGTGCCACAAGGGCGTATCACGAATTAGTTTTAAAACGCTTGAATGAGTTAAAAGAAGACGAAGTATCTGGTCATTTAACCATTACCGAATTTATGACTCGTCGCTTAACGCCAGCCGTGAGGACTTGTAATACGGCTGGTAATCATTTGGAAAGTCTTTCGACACGAATCGACAGAGTGTCAGACATGATGCGCACCCAAGTAGAAATGTCGATTCAATCGCAGAATCAACAACTGCTTACCTCTATGGATCGTCGCTCAAAGATTCAGCTTGCTATGCAACATACGGTTGAAGGTCTGTCAGTCGCTGCAATAAGTTACTACAGTGTGGGTCTGCTAAAGTTCTTGATTGAAGCGGTATATGACAAGGGTGTGAGTTTTGATAAAAGCCTAGTAATTGGTTTGTCAGTGCCTCTTGTGGTTGGCAGTGTGTGGTTTGCGACACGAAAAATCCATAAGCGGTTTTTGTTGTTAGCTAAAGCAAAAGAAGAAAAATAGCAGGCTTTTTGATAAACCAAACCCTAGAAAAAAGGCTTTCTACTTTAGCGTAGGAAGCCTTCCTGCGTTCTAATGGATAAATATTGATTATATTGTGTTATGAATTTCTGCCACGAAATCATAGGAATCCCCAGGGAACCATGAGCGCGTAAACTCAATGGGTGTACCATTTTGTGTGACGGCGGTACGTTCAATGTAAAGCACAGCGCTAAGTTCTGGGATATCGAGCAATTGGGCTCGCTGTTCGTCAATGCTAATGGCACGAAGGCGTTGGAATGCGCGAACTGGGCGGCAGCCTTGTTGCTCTAATAAATCGTACAGAGACCCTTCCATCGCAAAAGGGTTAAGAATGTAATTGCTTGGAATCGTTGCTAGCTCAAGTGCCATGGGCTTGCCGTCGGCGTAACGCAAACGATAAAAACGCACTACCTCTTGTTCTGCAGATAATTTTAGTGCTTTGCATTCATCTTCATGGGGCATTCCTAAAGAACGATCCAGCCATTTTGATGTAATGGCTTTGCCGCGAGCTTTCATGACTTCGGTAAAACTACGCAAGTGGTTGAGTGGTTGCTCAACCCGCTCGCTGACAAAGGTTCCTGCGCCTTGGCGTTGCGTCAATACGTCTTCCTTTACCAGCTCGTCAATGGCGCGGCGCACTGTGACGCGTGAAACGTCAAGATACTTAGCCAGATCACGCTCAGGCGGAAGGGTATCACCGCCAAGCACTCGACCTGCAGAAATAGACGCTAAAATAGCTTTTTTTACCTGCATATAGAGAGGAATGCCTTTTTCTCTCAATGCATCGGCAGCACCAAATAACTCATTAACGCGATTTTGGTTCATAGTTAGTGTCCTGAACGGGAAGGGGTTCCCGTACTTGTTATTGCTAAGGGCTAAGTATTCCGGCGTTAAAAGGGGATAGCCGCAGACGTATGGGCGTTGACCCTCGTTAAGGCGTTACCTTGGTGATCAAATAAATACAGTCGATTAGGTTGAATGCCAAAGGTGATTTTGTCGCCTGCTTGGTGTTGATTATCGCCATCTACTTTAAGCACCATTTCGCCTTCCTGACCGATATCGACATACAAATAGGACAGTTCGCCAAGGTGTTCTATCAAAGTAACTGTGCCTTCAACGGTATTGTGTTCGCATTCGAGCGCAATATGTTCTGGTCGTAATCCAAGTTGCACTATGTCGCCTTTGTTTAGCGATGACGTATCAATGCCAGCCTGAATGGCGCGGCCGGATTCTAGCACAAGTTGCGTGTTCTCTGGGTCAGGTTGACTGATTTTTGCGGTTAAAAAGTTCATCTTTGGCGAACCAATAAAAGCGGCAACAAATTGTGTTTTTGGGTGGTGATATAAGTCCAAAGGTGCTCCGACTTGTTCTACACGACCCTTGTTCATGACGACGATTTTATCACCTAATGTCATGGCTTCTACTTGGTCATGAGTCACATACACTACGGTGGCTTTTAGTTCCTGATGAAGTTTGCCAAGTTCGACACGTGTTTGAACCCGTAAGGAAGCGTCTAAGTTAGATAAAGGTTCATCAAATAAGAAGACTTTCGGGTCTCGTACAATGGCGCGGCCTATGGCGACACGCTGGCGCTGGCCACCTGACAGCTCTCGAGGTAATCGTTCCAGTAGATGATCAATCTTTAGCTTTTTTGCGGCTTCCATTACCTTGTTGTTTACAAAGTGTTTGTCTTTCCCTGAGATTTTTAAGCCAAACGCCATGTTTTTGAACACATTCATATGTGGATACAAGGCATAAGATTGGAACACCATTGCAATACCACGTTTGGCTGGCGAGCGCCCATTAACGCGTTCTTCATCGATATATAAGTCGCCTTCGGTGATGTCTTCTAATCCAGACAGTAAACGTAATAAGGTAGATTTTCCGCAACCAGACTCGCCGATCAAAACGACAAATTCACCGTCTTTGATATCGAGGTCAATGCCATGCAGTACATCCACATCCCCAAAGCGTTTTTTAATATTGTTCAGTTTTACACTAGCCATGAAATAAACCTCCAACGGTCAAAGATATAAACTATTATTTGACCGCTCCGCTGGTTAAGCCGCGGATCAATTGTCTTGAAAAAATGGTGTATAGAATCAGTACAGGAACGATCGCCAAGGTTAAGGCGGATAATACGGAGTTCCAGTCCGTGACGTATTGCCCCACAAATTGCTGTACGCCAAGTGTAATAGTGCGAGTTTCTTCACCTGGAGCGAGTATCAGCGGGAACCATAAATCGTTCCAAATCGGAATCATGGTAAATACAGCCACGGTTGCCATCGCGGGCTTTAGTAGCGGCAAAATGACACAAAAGAAAATCTTATATTCGCTAACGGAATCGCAACGGGCAGCTTCGGTAAGTTCCTTCGGAATAGTGCGTACAAACTCTGACAAAATGTACACAGCAAGCGGCAAGCCTTGGGCTATGTAAACCAACACCAGAGCAGTAAGCGTATTCACAAGGTCCAAGCTAACCATCAGGCTTAAGATACTTACCGTGCCCAAACGAATGGGAATCATGATGCCCATGGCAAACAAAAAGGTAATCAGCAAGTTGCCTTTGAATTTGTATTCCGTCAGTGCCCAAGCCGCCATAGCACCCAGTAAAAGTACTAAGCCAACCGCCAAAATAGTAACAACTAAGCTGTTCCACGAATACAAACCGAAGTCAGACCTCAATAGCACTTGTTGGAAGCCCACCAAGGTAAAGGAGTCACTGTCTGGCAAGCCGAGTGGGTCGCGGAAAATAGCGCGACGTTCTTTAAAAGCATTGATCACAACAACAATAATTGGGAAAAGGGCAATTACGGTGTAGGCCAATAACACGGCATGTATCGTGACGCTTTTTGGGACTTGTCTTATTCCAGAGGAGGGCATAAGCCGATCTAATAGTTTCATCATAGCCTCCTTAAAATTGGAATCGCTGAATGCGACGTTGAATAAAGAATAGGAACAACATAACGCCCACCAAAATGATTAAGAACATCAGAGTAGCCACCGCGGCACCCATGGAAGCGCTGCCTTGTTGTAGCTGGAAGCCAAAGAAGGTTCGGTAGAAGAAGGTCCCCATTAAATCCGTTGAGAAGTTAGGGCCAGCAAGAGCGCCTTTCACGGCGTATATCAATTCAAAAGCATTAAAGTTCGCCACAAAAGTCAAAATCGACACCATAGCGATGGTCGGTAAAATCAATGGCAATTTAATGTGCCAAAAAGTCTGGAATGAATTAGCACCATCTACCACGCTGGCATCGACAATATCGTCAGGAATATTCAACAAAGTGGCGTAGATCAACATCATCGGAATACCGACAAACTGCCAGACGGAGATAAAGGCCAAAGTAATTAGCGCGCTGCCTTCTTTGCCAAGCCAGGCATCGAAGTATTGGCCAAGGCCAATGTTATAAAGAAAGTCTTCTGAAATTCCCCAGATAGGGCTTAATAACAACTGCCAAACAAACCCAATGATAACCACAGATAACATAGTCGGCATAAAAATGAGCGTTCGATAAGTGCCAGAGAGACGTAATTTTGGTGCGCTTAATAACACTGCCAGAAGCAGACCGATCGGGTTTTGTACAAGCATATGAATCGCAAAAAATTTAAAGTTATTGCCGAGTGCATTCCAGAAAGCTTGTGACCAAGTGTCGTCCGTTATCAAGGTGATAAAGTTTTGCAGGCCAACAAAGCTACTTTGTCCTTGTTGCTCGTTGTACAGGCTTAATACGAGTGTATCGAGTAAGGGGTAAACACTGAAAACAACGTAAATCAGTAATCCTGGCCCAAGGAAAAACACCAAGTGCCATGGGAAAGGCTTCTTTTCGTCATGTTGGTTGGATGGCGTCATAGTTCATCTCAAATTGTTATTAATCTTAACCCCCTCCCAGCCTCCCCCTTAGCAGGGGGAGGAGCAGGCGAGTTATGATCCTCTCCCCTTATTTTCAATGGGAGAGGATCAGGGTTGGGTTTAACTTATTGCTGAGGTTTGTACCATTGCTCCAAACCGTCCTGTGTTTCTTTGGCGGCTTCTTCTGGTGTCATGGTGCCATTGATAACCTGAGCACTAACGTTCCATAGTTGGTTCTCTAAATTTGGCGTACCACGAGATAGGATTTGATAAGAGTTACGAATGGTCGATTTGCACTGCTGACGCCAGCTCATAAACTCTTGTGCAACAGGATCTTTGATGTCGATTTGGTGATTAGACAATGGGAAGAACCCTGGAACCGCATTGGCATAAAGCGTGGCGAATTCTTTGCTAGCCATCCAATTTAAGAAGACTTTAGCGGCTTCTTTATTAGTCGAGTTCGCATTAATGCCAATCCCCATATCGGTATGATCACTTATGTAACAAGTGTCTCCTGATTTCGCCACAGGTGGTGGGAAGGCGCCAAATTCAAAATCCGCCTGATTGTTAAATGTCTGAATGTCCCAAGAGCCCGCTGGGTAAATGGCTGCCCGACCTAAAGTAAATAGGTTTTGTGAATCAGAATATTTTTGCGCTTCAAAACCTCTGCCCAGATACGGTTTCCACTCGGCCAGTTCTTTCCAAGTGTCCACATAGGCTTTGTCAGTTAACTTTTCTTCGCCTGTTAAGAGTGCCTTACGACCTTTTTCGCCTTCCCAATAGTTCGGGCCAATGTTCTGGAATCCCATTGTGGCGGCTTCCCATTGGTCTGCAGTCCCCATGGCTAGTGGTATGTAACGGCTTTCTGATTTGATGGTATCCAGAGTATTAAAAAATTCATCGCGTGTTTTAGGAATAGATAAATTCAGTTCTTTAAATATTTCTTTATTGTAAATAAAGCCGTGAATAACAGACGCAACAGGCATACAGAATTGGTCTTTACCATCATCTGTTACCCAAGCACTTTTCGCTACATCGGAGAATTGTTTGAGGCCTTTTAGATCATTTAAGTTGGCTAGGTAACCATCTTTATAAAGGTCGAGAGCGGTATCGAATGGACGGCAAGTGATTAAATCACCAGCGGAACCCGCTTTTAACTTTGCCTGCAGTGCCGAGTTGTATTCAGTTGGAGGGGTTGGTGCGAAGTTTACTTTTGTGTCTGGGTGACTTTTGTTGAAGGCTGGAATAATAACATCTGACCAGATGTTAGCATCGTCACTACGCCAACTTTCAATAGATAAACCATCTGCCGCTTGCGCGATACCAGTACTGCTAAGCAGTATCGCCGCTAGGCAAGTGAGCTTTGTAACCGTTTTTGCTTCCGGTTTTTTGTGAAGTAAAGCGGAACGAACATTTAACATGAGTACTCTCCGATTGTGTTTTCCAATTGTGATGTGGTTGCTTTTTTATTAGTCTCTAAAGTCTTATTGGTATCTTTTAGGTATTTATTTTTTTAAAAATTAGCACCAATTATTCGTTCAGGCAAATAAATATGACAGAATTGTGGAAAATAATTTGATCTTGCGTTTTAATTGGTCTTATATTGGTTTGTTTTTATGGCTGAAAAAGAGGGTTCTTATGCAAGTCATCATTCTCCCATCCGCTCATGATGTGGCCTTGTTCGCGGCTGATCGTGTCGTTGATGTGATTAATACCAAAACGAATCCTGTTTTAGGGTTGGCGACTGGGTCTACGCCCATTGCTTTGTACAAAGAGTTGGTGGCACGTTATCAATCCAAGCAAGTATCGTTCCGTCAAACCATCAGCTTTAATTTGGATGAATATATTGGTATTGCCGATTCTCATCAGCAGAGCTATCGCACCTTTATGAATCAACACCTGTTTGAATCGATTGATATTGTCGCAACGAACACATATGTTCCATTGGCCGAGAGCCAAAATGCAGACACCTTAAAGAAAAGTGCGCAAGATTATGAAGTGAGTATCCAGCAAGCGGGTGGTATTGATTTGCAGATTTTAGGCATTGGCTTAAATGGTCATATTGGTTTTAATGAACCTACTTCCAGTTTTGCTTCACGAACACGTATTAAAACCTTGTCAGAGTCTACCGTTGTTGCGAATAAACGTTTTTTTGAAGAAGACGAGTATCAGCCGCATTTAGCGCTAACCATGGGAATTGGTACTATTTTAGAAAGCAGGTCGGTACTGTTAATGGCCACTGGTAAGGCGAAAGCAGAGTCGGTTAAAGCCATGATTGAAGGCCCGCTTTCTGCCATGTGTCCAGCGTCAGCACTGCAACTGCATGAAGCGGCAACCATAGTGTTAGATGAAGAAGCCGCTAGCTTGTTAATGTTAAAAGAATATTACCAATGGTGTGAACAAAAACGTCAACAATTGCACGAGGGAAGTTTGGCATGAGCGGTTTATATATTGGTGTGGACGGCGGCGGTACTTTTTGCCGCGCCCGCTTGGTTGATGGTGATGGCAATGTTTTAGGTGAAGCCGTCGGTGGCTCTGGTAATCCAAGAATTGGTATTGAGGCGGCTTGGCAGAATATTATCAACGCCTGTCTTGAAGCGTGCCATCAAGGCAATATTTCTCCCGAAGTTTATGCAAAAATTACCTTAGGTTTAGGCTTAGCGGGTGCCAACCAGCCATTGGAGCAAGAGTTGGTGATTGCTCAAAAATCACCGTTTGGGCAGCGTTACTTATTGACCGATGCGCATGCGGCTTGTTTGGGGGCCTTTAATGGCGAAGATGGCGCGTTATTGATATTGGGCACAGGCAGCTGTGGGGTTGTTTATCAAAATGAACGATTCAATATTGTTGGTGGCTGGGGTTTTCCCTTATCGGACCAAGGTAGTGGGGCGCGTATTGGTCTTGCTGCTTTAGAGTATTCACTAGCAGCCTTGGATGGCATTTCTCCATCGACACCTTTTACCGACAGCATTAATGCTGAGTTCTCTTTATCGGCAGAGGAATATGTCTTGTATCAAAACAGAGCTCCCTTGCCAAAAGAGTACGGTGCGTTTGCAGTTCAGGTATTTCAGTTTGCCCAGCAAAAAGACCCAATTGCCCTGAAAATTATCCAGCAACAAGTGGAGTGGGTGAGTCAATACCTAGACGCTTTGATAGCTAAAGGTGCTCGGAAGGTCGTTTTAGTTGGCGGCGTCTCAGAGGCCATTTTAGAATATTTGCCAGAGCGTTTCTCGCCTTACTTTTGTCAGCCAAAGGGTGACGCTATGGCGGGTGCCATTTTGATGGCTAAAGCTCAAATAGGAAGGAAAGCAATATGATGGAACATAAGTTAACAACCTTGTTTGCCAAGCGTTTGTTCGATGGTGAGAACTGGCTCACGAATCAAAAGGTGACCTTTAAAGGGCAAGTGATTGACTCTATTACATCTGTTGCTGATTTAGCTGTTGAGCAATCCACTGAAAATACAGACGTGGTTGATATTCTGGCGCCAGGGTTTATTGATGTGCATGTCAATGGTGGCGGTGGCGCCTTGTTTAACCATACGCCGACTCTTGAGGCATTAGAGCGCATGGTGGCTGTGCATGCTCAATTTGGCACTGTGGCCATGATGCCGACATTAATTTCCGATGATTACGAAATCATGTCGCAAGCGCATCAAGCGGTTTGCCAAGCTCTTAAGCAAAACATGGCGGGTATTTTAGGTCTGCACTATGAAGGTCCTTATCTCAATCCTATCCGCAAAGGTGTTCATAATGAGTCGAAATTGCGCAAGCCGACAGAAGGCAAATTGTCCGCTTTATTGGAAGTAAGTCGTAGCGGAAAACTTATGGTGACATTAGCGCCAGAGCAAGTGCCAGAAGGCTTTATTGAATGGCTTGTTGCCGAAGGCGTTATTGTTTGCATTGGCCACTCTGCTGCGAATTATGATCAAGCAAGGCAAGCTGTGATGGATGGTGCTCGTGGTTTCACCCATTTGTTTAATGCTATGACGCCTTTAATTAGCCGTGAGCCTGGTGTGGTTGGTGCAGCATTGCAAACGGATAAGCCTACCTGGTGCGGATTAATCGCCGATGGCCATCATGTTCATCCTGCGAGTATGAGAGTCGCGATTGCCGCGAAAGGTTGCGATCACATGCTGTTGGTGACTGACGCGATTCAGAGTGTAGGATCTGATGAGCAAGAAATGCCATTTTTAGGAAAAAAAGTCCTGCGTAGCGAAGGTAAAGTGACCACCGAAGACGGCACACTTGCAGGTTCTGATTTAGACATGGCAACGGCCGTACGTAATACTATTCATTTAATCGGGCGAACGCCTACGGAGGCGTTGCAAATGGCGTCTTTAAGGCCTGCTGAATTTTTAGGAATAGAGCAATCTTTTGGCCGTATTAAAGCGGGATACCGAGCGAGTCTTGTCGGTTTAAGCGAAGATTTTTTTGTCACATCAACATGGATTGATGGGCAGAAGGTGTGGGGGTAATTTAAAATAAGTTGTAAAAAGCTATCTATCCAAAGTTAATCTCTATAGTATGGCGGTACAAGCTAGAAAGAAGTCTAAAATTATTAACTCTGCAATACGTTGTTTTATTCATAAAATCCTCGTCCTGAAAGTTTCTAAGTACAAGTCTATTTTTTTTGCAAAACTGGCCCCTAAAGGGCTATTTAAAACTCAGGTGATTATTTATGTCTAATACAGTGAAAGGAACCGTTAAGTGGTTCAACGAAATTAAAGGTTTTGGTTTTATTGAGCAAGAGTCCGGCCCAGATGTGTTCGCACATTTCAGCGCTATCGCTAGCTCAGGATTCAAAACATTGGCTGAAGGCCAACAAGTAGAATTCGTTGTTACTGCTGGCCAAAAAGGTCCTCAAGCAGAAAATATTACAGTGCTTTAATTAGCTACTAAGAATATTTAAAAAAGGGTAAGTTCTTCGGAACTTACCCTTTTTTTTTGCGTTTTAAAAAAGCATATCTTTTTGCAGAAGGGCCAGTACCGCCTAGTTGGGCTTCTCATTACGCTCTTAACCTAGAAAATTGAAACTTTCTTTTAGGTTTTTGCGTACTTATTAGTATCTATTGCGTTTTGGCTATAAAGCAAAAGCCTAATTCTAATAAGGAGAAATACTATGAATCGTCGGAATTTTCTCGTAACAAGCGCGTGTGTTATTGGTGGTGCTCATTCGTTTAGTACACCTGTTATGGCTGCCTCTTCCACTTCTGGTGAAAATTTTGAGGTGGTTCGAAGTAAGAAACAATGGCAAGTAAAGTTAAGTGATTTTGAATACCAAGTAATGAGAGAGGAGAAAACAGAGCGTGCAGGTAGTAGTCCTTTGCTTAATGAAAAGCGAGAGGGCACTTATCTCTGTAAAGGTTGCGATCTTCCCCTGTATCCTAGTAATACGAAATATGAAAGTGGAACAGGTTGGCCAAGTTTTTATGACAGCTTACCTAATGCTGTTGGTACGAAAGAAGATAATGGTTTCTTTATGAAACGCACAGAAGTTCATTGTCGTCGATGTGGCAGTCACTTGGGGCATATTTTTGATGATGGTCCGAAGCCAACAGGATTGCGCCATTGTTTAAATGGTATTTCTTTAGTATTTAAGCCTGTTTAATTACGATTTTTAAATTATTTTTTAAAAATTGAAACCTTTTTAAATTCGCTGCGTATCTCTTAATAACCATGGCGAATTGTTATGGAAAAACAAACTGGAGAATAACAATGAAATTACTAAGTCTTGTTTCTGCTGCGACAATTGTAACGCTTGCTGGCTGTTCTGCTAGCGGCATGAAAACAACTGATGACAATGCTAATCCAATGGTGGGTGGCGCTCCAATGTATGCGAGCAAAAACATCATTGAAAATGCGGTTAACTCTAAAGACCACACGACATTAGTGGCTGCCGTTAAAGCCGCAGGTTTGGTTGAAACTCTTCAAGGCCCAGGTCCTTTTACTGTCTTTGCGCCAACCAATGCTGCTTTTGATAAATTACCAGAGGGTGCCGTAGCCGGTTTATTGAAACCAGAAAACAAAGCGGCTTTAACTAAGGTGTTGGCTTGTCACGTGGTAAAAGCGGATGCTCTATCTGGCGCCATTAAAACCATGATTGATGATGACATGGGCAAACACCCAGTGCCGACGATTGGTGGCTGTACATTAATGGCTACATACATGGGCGACAAGATTATGCTTGAAGACGAAAACGGCCGCGTTGCTCACGTGACTATTGCTGACGTTAAACAATCGAATGGTGTTATTCATGTAATTGATACCGTGCTTTTACCTAAGCAATAAGCGAGTACTAAAACGCAAAACTAGCCTAAAAATCTGAGTAATAAGGTTAGTAGGTTAACCCCAGAAGCCAGTATCTTACCCCTTTAGATACTGGTTTCTTCGTTTCTTAAGGTCAGAACTTCATAACCCGTGTCTGTGACTAAGATGGTGTGCTCCCATTGAGCGGAGAGTTTTTTATCAGCCGTCACAACCGTCCAGCCGTCTTTTTTTGTCTTGGTCTTGGCTTTCCCTTGGTTGATCATGGGTTCGATGGTGAAAGTCATGCCTGCTTCCAATGTCATTCCTGTTCCTGCTTTACCGTAATGCAGTACTTGTGGTTCTTCGTGCATTTCTCGACCAATACCGTGACCGCAGTATTCTTTTACGACAGAATAACCTTTGCTTTCCGCTAGGGTTTGGATGGCTGCGCCAATGTCGCCTAGGGTAGCGCCGGGTTTTACTTTTTTGATTCCAGCCCACATGGCGTCATACGTTGTTTTGACCAGACGTTTGGCAATAGGGTTGGCGTCACTCATGACATACATTTTACTGGAATCGGCGATAAAACCGTTTTTCTCTAAGGTGATGTCTAGATTGATGATGTCTTTTGCTTTGAGTTTATGGCTGTCGTTTGGCACGCCATGACAAACGACTTCATTTATTGAAGAGTTTAAGGAAAAGCCATAATCGTATTGCCCAAGGCTTGCCGGCCTGGCGTTCAGTTCATTGCGAATGAAGTCTTCTACTTTATCGTTGATTTCTAAAGTCGATACGCCTTCTTTGACGAAGTCATCGAGCATATGAAATACGCTGGCCAGTAATTTGCCAGACTCACGCATGAGTTCGATTTCTGTTGGTGTCTTAATATGAACTTGCATGCTACTTCACCGCTTTTAGTGGTGTTTCAGCATTTGCACTGGCCAGTTCGTTGGCAATCAACTCGGAAAAGGTGAGACTGGGGTTGAGCTCGGCTAAGCGTCCCATTTTTATCCAGAATTCGGCTTGTGCATTGATAGAGCGCGACATGACATGGCAGCTTTTGCGAATGTCGTCGTGAAGTTCGTCGGAGATTTTAATAATACCCATGAGATATGATCCATATATGATTTATATACGGATCATATGTTCATGGTTTGAGCTTTTCAAGTGCTATTTATAAATCAGCTTTTATTGAAACAGATCTTTTATCAGTTTAATGCCTGCTTCCTGCCCGCCTTGGTTGTACGCATCTAATAGCGCAGAACCTAAAATCGCGATGTCAGCTTTGCCGATAAGTTGCTCAATCTGATCGCGTTCACGCAGGCCAAAACCGACGCCCATTGGTGCGTTGGCGTGTTGTTTGATTTGTGCCAAATAGTCATCAAGTGAGGTCTGCTTGGCTTTTCCTTCATGGACAGAATGGCCTGTAACACCAGAGCGCGCCACGCAATATAAGAAACCGCTGGCTTGACTGGCTAGCATGGCTAAACGGTCTGGTGGTGTGACTGGTGTTACCAACCACACTGGATCGATACCGTTGGCTTTACAAGCCGCTTGGTAGGTGGCTGATTGTTCAATAGGGAGATCAGGTAAGATCAAGCCTAGAATATTCTCCTCAGCCGCACGCTTGGCTAGCTTGTCTAAACCAAAGCGATACATTGGGTTGAGATAACTCATTAACACGATGCGGCTTTCAGGGAAGTTCTTTGCGAGCTTTCCTAATTGAGATAAGCAGGTTTCTACGTCCAGCTTTTGCTCTAATGCTTTATGACAAGCGGCAACTATACTTGGGCCGTCGGCGACAGGATCGGAAAAAGGAAATTGCACCTCGATAAAATCGACGCCTTCCTGCATTAACCTTTCCATCCAGCTCAAGCTTTCTTCAACGCTTGGGTAGCCATAAACCACATGGGTCATGGATAAAATTGGCTTGTTTTGGCGTTTTTCTTCAATAAAAGTCGCTAACTGGCTCATGCTTTATCCCCTTTGTTTTGAGTGGTTGGGTAAGAGGCTAGGTAATCGGTTAAAAACTGCGGGAAGGTTTCATCTTCCACTGCTTTTGCCACGTTAAAGATGTCCTTGTCGCCACGGCCAGAAAGGTTGATGACGATCTTTGAATCTTTTGGTAAGTTTGGTGCGTCTTTAAATGCGCCCGCTAAAGCATGAGAGGACTCTAAAGCAGGGATAATGCCTTCTTTTTTAAGCAATAACGTACAAGCAGCAATCACATCATCGTCCATTGCATAGGTCATTTTGATGCGACCTGTTTCGGCTAAATGGGCAATGATAGGAGAAACGCCAACATAGTCTAAGCCTGCTGCGATTGAGTGGGTTTCTTGTAGCTGTCCTGCGTTATCTTGCAAGAACATGGTCGCAAAGCCTTGGGCGATACCTGGCTGTCCAAGGTTATGGGACAAACGAATGGAATGTTCGCCAAGCTCTAAGCCCTTGCCGCCCGCTTCGACGCCGATCATTTCTACTTCTTTGTCATCAAGGAAAGGTAGAAATAAACCGCAAGCATTAGAGCCGCCGCCAACGCAAGCATACAAACGATCTGGAAATTGACCGAATTGCGCGACACTTTGCTCGCGGACTTCGTTACCAATAACAGATTGGAAGTAGGCCACCATTTCAGGGAAGGGCGCACAACCACAAGATGTGCCAATTAAATAATGGCTTTCTTCGTGGCTAGAAGACCAATCACGTAATGCTTCGTCTAATGCATCACGTAGGGTTTGTGCGCCAGTGGTAACAGGCACAACCGTGGCACCAAGTTGTTTCATCCAGAACACATTTGGATACTGACGTTCAATGTCTTTTGCACCCATGTAAATGGTACATTCAAGCCCTAAACGCGCCGCAACAAGGGCCGTAGCAATGCCGTGTTGTCCAGCGCCTGTTTCTGCAATGACGCGCTTTTTGCCCATGCGTTTGACCAATAACCCTTGGCCAATTACGTTGTTCATCTTGTGTGCGCCACTGTGATTTAAGTCTTCGCGCTTCAGATAAATTTGTGCGCCACCAAAGTGTTCGGTCAAATTCGCGCAAAAAGTCAACGGCGTTGGGCGGCCAGAAAACTGCTGCCATTGTTTATTCAGCTCAGCGAGAAACTCCGGATCGTTTTTGGCTTCTTCGAACGCATGTAAAATTTGCTGTTGGCTCGAATAAAGGATTTCAGGAATATAGCTACCGCCGTATTGCCCGTAGAAACCGTTCTCGCTTTGCATGACTTGCTCCTAAAATTGCTATTTTTTTCTCGATTAAATTAACTATACCGTTTAGTTAATTTAATCGTGTTTTAAGGTGTCGTCAAGTGTATTTTTTGGGGCTATATTGTGTTTTCGCATTTTTGATAAAGCCCATGTAGTTTGCAGTCCGTTCGGAGTGATTCGTAAGTGTTGAATTTACTGCTACAATTTTAGTGAGCTAATTTTATGCACAGGGTTCTTTATGATTAAGCCGGAAATTCCAAAAAATGAAGCTGAACGATTGCATGCATTAAGAGCATTGCGAATTCTTGATACTTCCTATGAAGAACGATTTGATCGCATTACTCGGATGGCTAAGCGGATGTTTAGTGTTTCTATCTCGTTAATTAGTCTGATAGATGAAAGCCGCCAATGGTTCAAATCCCGGCAGGGGCTTGATGTGATTGAAACATCACGAGATATATCGTTTTGCGGTCATGCTATTAATCAGGATGGTTTGTTTATCATTACTGATGCGTTAATTGATGAGCGATTTTTTGATAACCCGCTTGTTACAGACGCACCGAATATTCGTTTTTATGCAGGCTGTCCTTTGAAACTTCGCCAAGGAATTAATATTGGTACTTTGTGCATCATAGATAGTAAGCCAAGGGTATTTGATGAAGAGGACCAACTACTGCTTAAAGATTTAGGTACGATCATTGAACAGGAAATACAATCTATTCAGCTGGCAACATTAGACGAGCTCACTTTGATTTCTAATCGACGTGGCTTTATGACTATGGTCAACCAGATGCTGAAAGTGTGCCAGCGAGATAAAAAGACGATGTCTTTTGTTGTCTTTGATCTTAATAAATTTAAAGCGATAAATGATGATTATGGTCATCATGAAGGTGATTTTGTTTTGGCTAAGTTTGCTCAGATAATGCTTGAGTCATTTAGTGAATATGATGTGATTGGGCGCTTAGGCGGGGATGAATTTGTTGCTATGTTGAGTGACCGTACGGCCGAAGAGATTGCTGTGTTTTTAGAGCGCTTTGCGGTGTGTGTAGATGAAGTGAATGACAGTTTGAAAAAGCCTTATAGGATTCAATACAGTGCAGGTGTTACCCATTTCCCGCATGACACTGACAAATCGATTGAAGAGATGATTCAATGTGCCGATGCTGCTATGTATCAGCAGAAGAAAAAAAGGTAGCGTCCCTTTCATAATTTTAATTTGCTATTATCTACCGATGTCGCTTTTTCAAATATAGAAAGCAACGTTACATCAATGGGTTAGAATTCCATTAGATAAAATAACACTTGTTAAGAGGCAGTAATGGCAAGAGGAAGACCCAGTAAAAAAGCACACATAGTTGAGGCTGCGGGTGGTTTATTCACACAACAGGGCTATCAAAGCACCAGCATTGACCAAGTCGTTGCCACGGCTGGCGTGTCTAAGCCAACGGTATACAGTAACTTTCCTACCAAGTTGGTACTGTGGGAAATGGTGTTAACTTCGTTAACAGAGCAGGCGCAAGATGAAATGGAAAAAGCTTTATTGCATCTGCAATCGAAAAAAGAGCTATCGCTGATTGCTGGTTGGATTTTACTTTGGGAAGCTTGGGTTAATAAAGCGGAACGTCTTGCTGTGTATCGTATTTTACTTGGCGAGCAGCATAAAATGTTGCCATCGACATTTGTTTTATTTACTGAATTTGAAGCAGTTTTAGAATCTATTTTGTCAGCTTGGATTGCTGAGTTTTCAGTATCGCCAATGAATTTTTTTACGTTAAAAGCGGTTAGCAAAGAGGCGCTTTTAACGCCTGCACTGATGAATCAAGCGATGATGAATAAAACTGAACTAGAGTGTCAGCTTGATGATCTGCTAGTTGATTCTAGCAATATAAAAAAAGCCAAATAGCAAAGCTATTTGGCTTTTTACTTGAACTCAACTAGGTCGAGTTTTGTTATTAAGCAGCAGCGTTTTCTTCTTCCGTTACTTCTTCAACACGGCCTTTTTCAGCCCAATACATGATGCCTATTGCGAGTGATCCCATGATTACAAAGCCGCCTGAAATTGGCATCAAGGTATTGTTGTACATTTGGCCTATGATGGTGCCAATTCCCATCGACATGATTGCCGATACCGAACCAATAACTGCAGAGGCAATACCTGCAACATGTCCCATAGGCTCCATCGCAAGGGAGTTGACGTTACCGAACAATAAACCAAAGCAGAAGAACAAAATCGACGCATATACCAAGAACATCCATAAGCTAATAGTTACAAAGGCATGCAGGGCAAAGAATGCAATGGAGGCGATAACAACGACGCAAATAGCACGGAAGGCAATATATTTGGCTCCGTGTTTTTCTACGATGCGCGAATTAATTAGTGAAGAAAAGCCAAGTACCAAAGCCAACAAACCAAAGTAAAGTGCGAATAAATTCCCCGTCTTAAATTGCACCTGGAAAATTTGTTGTGAAGAATTCAAGTAGCCAATGAAGCTACCGAAAAACAGACCCATACAAATGGTATAACTCGCGGTTATGCGGTTTGTGACAACTTCTTTAAAGCCTTCTGCAAAGCCTTTCTTGGAAAACGCAATTCGATTGGATTTTGGTAAGGTTTCTTTCAGGCGTAAGCCAATCCAAGCGATTAATATCACCGCATAAACTAGGTATAGCTCAAATATACCGCGCCAGTCGGAAATGAACATCATGGCCTGACCGAGTGTTGGTGCAATAGCAGGAACTAGGACAAAAATCATCATCACCAAAGACATAACCCGAGCCATTTGTGCACCGTGATACAAATCACGTACTAACGAGATAGCTGAGATATAAGGTCCAGCAACGCCCAATCCTTGGATAAAGCGACCTAGCATGAGCATTTCTAAACTGTCTGCCTGATAGCACACCACGGTGCCGAGCAAATAGATTGCGAAGCCACAAAACAAAATAGGGCGACGGCCTAGGGAATCAGATAATGGGCCGCAAATTAACTGACCCATTGCCAGACCAAGAAATAACATACTGATCAGCAGCTGGGGTTGGTTTGCAGTAACCGCACCCAGCTCCTTTCCGATAATGCCAAGCGCTGGAAGCAAGGCATCAATCGAAATCGCCGTGATCGACATTAATAAAGCCACTAAAAGTGTGAATTCCTTCGTTCCCATACCGGAGGAAGAAGTATCGTTGTGAGCATTTTCCATTTTTTATCCAAAGAAAAAGGTGGTTTGAAGGGAGTACATAGATCGATCCCTAATAATAGCCGAGTATTATACTCAGGCTTTATAACATCCAGTTTGCCAATATGTGTATGAAATAAGGATTTAGCCTAGGCCGTTTTAGTCTTTGTACAGTTTTGTTTTTCCTCATAATATAAGTAATGAGTCATGTTTTGTTATATAGGAATTAGCGATGCATAACAGTGAGAAAGAAAAAATAGAGCTAGAACATCAGGCTGCTAAGCTTTTCATGCGTTGTTATGAGCGTAATACAGGGAAGCATATTCGTCATATTTGGCATAATGATCCGATTCGTCCTGATGTCTCTTGTATGTTGGAAGGTGAACGACTGGATTTAGAGATTGCGCATCTTTATGGCTCAGAAGAAGAGGCGATGGAGATTCTTGGAAGAGATCTTACCCCAATTACGCGTAATGTCTTGCGGTCACTGAAAGAAGAGCCTGCGGATGGGCGGTTACTGAGGTCGCTCAATAAGATTTTAGAGAATAAATCGGGTAAACAATACGATTCGAAACGAGTCTGGTTGGTGATCCGTAATACACATCCTGCATGGAGCCAAGCTGATATAAAAGCGCTTGAGCATCTGATTACTATTCCTGTGCCTCACGCTTTCGAAAAGGTATGGATTTTAGGAGATATAGAAGGCAAAAGCGGTATAGTTCGTCTTTATCCCTAAATTGAATGACGCTACTTGTTCTTTTGTTTCTCTTCTAGACGCTTTTTTGTTAATTCATTGATGCGTATTTGTTCTGCTTTGTATTTTTTTAGAATAACGAGCCCAACAATTAACGCGGCGCAGAAGAAGATGATAGCGAATGCGCCAAGCGCGACAGTGGCAAGGGAATGCATAATATTTGTGCTCAATAAAATATTTGTAATGATTATATAAAAAAATGACCACTTTTACAGGAAAGTAAAGTGGTCATTTTTTGTTCCGCTTAGGTGAGTGTTGGATTGCTCTAGCGTTGGTGAACGCATTTGCCAGCAGAGTAGGTGGCTTGGATCGCTCGGTCGTCGCCAATGGTCATGAAGACAAATAGACTTTCTTCGATGCCTTTGGATAGCGCTAAGCGCGATTCTAATAACGGCGTACCTTTTTTGTCTAGGATGACGAAATCCGCTTCGCTACCAACCGCTAAGTTGCCAATTTTATCTTCTAGCCTAAGTGCTCTAGCGCCACCTAAAGTAGATAAATACAGAGATTTAATTGGGCTAAGGTTCTCGTTTTGCAACTGAATGACTTTGTAGGCTTCGTTCATGGTTTGCAGCATAGAGAAGCTAGTGCCGCCGCCTACGTCAGTGCCAAGACCTACGTTGACCTTATGTTCTTCTGCTTTATTGAGTTTGAATAAACCGCTACCGATAAAAAGGTTAGACGTTGGGCAGAAAGAAATAGCCGAGCCTGTTTCGTGCAGTCTATGGTATTCACTGTCACATAGATGGATGCCATGAGCAAAAACGGAGCGTTCACTTAACAGTTTATGTTGGTCATAAACGCCCAAGTAGTTTGTGCTTTCTGGAAAAAGCTCTTTTACCCAAGCGCATTCGTCTTTGTTTTCTGACAAATGAGTGTGCAGGTAAACGTCTTCATATTCACTTAACAGTTTGCCTGCTAAATGAAGCTGCTCATCAGAGCTGGTTGGGGCAAATCGTGGGGTGATGGCATAGTGCAATCGGCCTTTATTGTGCCAAGTGTCGATCAGTTCTTTGCTTTCCTGATAACTGCTCTCTGGCGTATCGGTTAGGTAATCTGGCGCGTTACGATCCATCATTACCTTGCCACAAATCATGCGTAAGTTATGGACTTCGCTGGCTTCGAAAAACGCGTCGACAGACACTTTATGTACGGTACCGAATACGAGTGCGGTGGTTGTGCCGTTGCGTAAAAGTTCTTTCAGAAAGCGGTCTGCCACATTGCGAGCATGCGCTTTGTCGCCAAATTTACCTTCTTCAGGAAAGGTATAGGTATTTAACCAAGTTAATAGTTGTTCACCGTAAGAGCCGATCATATCGGTTTGTGGATAGTGAATATGGGTATCAATAAACCCTGGTGTGATGATGGCGTCTGGGTGGTGTTCAATTACGGTGTTTTTTGGGAGGGTAGAAAGTAAATCTTCCGCATTTCCTAAAGCATGTATTTTATCGTCTTGAATGACTAATAAGCCATCTTCAAAATATTCGTAAGCAGCGTCTATGCCGACATCTTTAGGGTCTGCGATACAGTGAACAATGGCGGAGCGCCACGCTTTCAAATGGCTCATATGTCTCTCTTAAGTGTTTTCTAGAGGATTTAAATTATAAAGTTTGACCGAATGGTTATACTTTAACAGGTCTTTTTTGTACTTTCATTAAACCTTAGATTTTGATTTAAGAAATAGCCCTATTATTAGTCTTACGAGTACGATCAAAATGACACCGAAAGTATCAGCATAGAAATCTAACCATTCGCCATATCTATTCACATAGGGCTGAATTAGTTCGATCATACCGCCCCAAAAAATGATAAATAAAGCCATATAGGCAAAGCGTTTGAGCGGGCCAAAAGCACATAGAAGTGCCCAGCCACCAAAGCCAATAATATGATGCGTTTTATCAGTACCTGGTACTGCTGGAAGGATGTCGGCAGGCGTTAATGTGGCTAGACATATGATGAGAGCGCCTAAAACGAAACCGGCAGCTTGCGCTGCCGGAGTGGTGAGCTTGTTGATCATCGTAAAATTCGTGCTCGAATATTTTTGCCTTTAATTTTTTTGTTTTCAAACTCTTTAACAACGGTTTTGGCCACTTCGTTGTCGACAGATACGTAAGCATGAAAATCAAAAATATCGATCTTACCGACTTGTGATTTGTCCAATCCTAGACCCGCAGTGAGTGCGCCAAGGATATCACCTGGGCGAAGCTTATTTTTGCGGCCAGCATCAAAAGAGATAGTGGTCTTTTGAGGGATCAGTCGGTAGTGAAGATCGATCTCTCCAAGTTCAATGAAATTCGCTGTGGTGTTGAAGCGAGTTTCAATGTCGCGTACTTTGTAATCGTCTTTTGAGGTGACAAGGTTGACCGCAATACCTGCTGCGCCAGCACGGCCTGTTCGACCAATGCGGTGAGTATGAACATCGGTATCACGAGTTGTGTCGTAATTCACTACTAGATCAATTTCTTTGACATCAATACCTCGAGCGGCTACATCTGTCGCCACTAATACGCAGCTACTTTGGTTGCTGAAGCGTACTAGCACTTGATCGCGCTGTCTTTGCTCAAGGTCGCCATGAATGGCTTGAGCGGCTACTTTGTGGTCGGCTAACCAATCTGCAACTACTTGCGATTCCGCTTTCGTATTACAAAAGACAATCGCCTGACGCGGTTCAAAATGTTGTAAGGCCGCCAACAAGGTTTCGCATTTGCCTTTATTTTCGCTACGAACAAAAAACTGTTCTATATTGGGTTTAAGGTCTTCTTGGACTTCAACCTTGATGCTGACTGGGTTGTTTTGAAATTCTTTGCTTATCGCTTCAATGCCATCGCCATAGGTGGCGGAAAAAAGGAGTGTTTGACGATTGCTTGGTGTTAGGTCAACGACTTCGCGGATGCTGTCGACGAACCCCATGTCTAACATGCGGTCAGCTTCATCGAGCACCAGAGTGTTCAATGCATTAAGTTTAAGCGTGCCTTTGCGAAGATGTTCCATCAAACGACCAGGTGTACCGACAACGATGTGGGCACCATGTTCTAAGGAGCCTATCTGTGGGCCAAATGGCATGCCACCACATAAACTCAGTACTTTAATATTGTCTTGATAACGGGCTACTTTACGAATTTCTTTCGAGACTTGATCGGCCAGCTCGCGAGTAGGGCACATGACAAGTGCCTGAACTCCAAAGAAACGTGGGTTAATTTTTAGCAAAAGAGCAATTGAAAAAGCTAGGGTTTTACCGCTACCAGTTTGTGCCTGCGCAAGAATGTCTTTGCCTTCAATCATCGGTGGTAAGCTTTGCTCTTGAATGGGCGTAAAGCTAGAGAACCCCATGTCAGAAAGTAGAGCGGTTAGCTTAGTCGGAAGAAGGTTGTTTAGAGCGTGTTGAAATGTGGTCACAAAATGCCTGTCTAGTTATGTAGATAATAGGCGCAGGATACCAGAAAACCACGGTAAATACTTTTCTTAACCATATATTCCGTGTCGGATATATGGTTTTTAGGTAAAGTAGCTTGTGAGTCAGGGAAAAGCGTTAATAAAGTGGTTTTTGGGTTGCAACGCATAATGGGAAAAGAATGATTTCTTCAAAGAAACAAATGAAGTTTAACAAAGCGCATTACCTGGTGTTTTGTTTTGTTTTTTTATGTGGCATAGGGGCCAGTCTTGCGCTTTTATTGGAAGAGCGGAAACATGTGAATATTGACCAAAAAGCCATGGGAGCTAAATTCACAGATAAGCTTGATGATTTACTAAGCCAATATAAACTGGAGCTTGGCTCTGTAGCGGCTTTGGTTCAGTCGAATAAAGGCGAAGTGTCTGCCAGTCATTTTTCACGTTTTGCTCAGAATCTAATGATGACTCCCGGGATCAGTCTGTACTTTGCTCAGTACCTTCCAAAACATAAAAAATATGACTATGAATTACAGCAACGAGTCCTATTGGGTAACCCTAATTTTACGGTTTTTCCAAGTGGTGATAGGGAAGAGTACATGCCATTGGCATTGGTTTATCCCGATAAAATACCTTATGGCTTTGATATTTTATCATCACAATATCGAGATCTAGAATCAGTTCGACAAGCTCGCAGTTCGTATGCTTTAGTAGCATCTAAACCCAGTGTTTCACCATTTTTAAATGTTAGCTCGAGTAATCGAGTGGATACTATTATTCTCAGTGTTCCTATCTATTTGCCCCTTGATTCGCGCTCTTATAAATTAACTGACAGTATTGGCTTTCACGGTATTGTTGCTGGGTATTTCAATATAAATAGCGTGCTTAATTTAGTCGCTCCCTCTGTTAGTCGTGACTTGTTGTATCGCATTGCAGATGTGTCATCAGAAGAAGCTATTTGGTTTGTTGATTCAGCAACAAATTCGGCATGGGAGAATGGACATTATGATACGCATTTTCTTTCTGTCGCTAACCGAAAGTGGCGGGTTGATACGCGGCATGCAGCGAGTGTGTGGAGCCGAATTCATTGGCTACCGGTGATTGCCGCTTTATTGATTTTTATTGCTATAGCTTGTTTGCTTACTTTTTATACTCGAAAGCTGTCTTCAAGCTATTACTCTGCGCTTGGTGCGGTTAATAAGCGAATTGAGGTGGATGAGCTGACAGGGCTTTCAAGTCGCTACCATATCCAGCACAAATTGAATGAAATGCTTGAGTGTTGTGAAAAAGACAATAAACAACTCGCTACGCTCATTTTAGACCTGGATCACTTCAAAACAATTAATGATGCATTTGGTCATGAGCTGGGAGATAAGCTCTTATCCAGTGTATCTAAACGCTTATTGTCTATTTTGCCTGATGATGCTGTTATCGGATATTTGGGAGGTGATGCATTTCTTGTCTTGTTGGTACAAGGCGACCACCAAGATATGCCACCTTTGGATATTGTTGCTAAACAACTTATTGAAAAAATCAGTCAAAGCTATTTTGTAGAGGGGTTAACGTTAAACATTGGCTGTTCCATTGGGGTGGCTCTATCCCCCGAATTTGGTACCGATGCTGTTACCTTAATCAAAAATGCCGACATGGCTGTGTATCAAGCCAAAACCTTAGGCCGTGCCACTTATCATTTTTATGATGGTGAAATGGGGCGTCGCTTTGCTCGTAATGTGCGTATAGAGACTAGGTTGAGAAAGGCGCTACAAACAGAAGGTTTAGAGCTGCATTTTCAGCCCAAAGTGGATCTTATTACCGAGCGATGCGTGGGTGTGGAGGCTTTGCTACGCTGGGAGGATGAAGAGCTGGGGACGGTTTCACCAGCGGAGTTTATTCCTATTGCTGAACAGACTGGCGTAATTTTACCTCTAGGGGATTGGGTTTTTGAGCAAACGTTTCGTCACATTGTCGAGTGGCAGGAGCAAGGGATTACGGTACCACCTATTGCGATCAACTGTTCTGCAGCGCAGCTAAAGCGAGTAGATTTTCTACCTAATCTATTATCTTTACTCGACAAGTATAAGGTTGACCCTGGCTTGTTAGAAATAGAAGTGACGGAATCTATATTGATCGAAGATGCGGAAAGTTGCGCAGAATTGTTACGTCAGATTAGTCGTCTTGGTATGAAGTTGGCGATTGACGACTTTGGTACCGGGTATTCCAGCTTAAGTTATCTAAAAGATCTGCCATTTCACTATGTGAAGATCGATCAAGTTTTCATTCGCGATATTATTGAAGATAAAAAGCACGCGGCATTGACCCATGCCATTATTAGTCTAGGCCATAATCTGAATCTTAAAGTGATTGCAGAGGGCATAACAAGCATTGATCAATTAATTATGTTGCAAGAATTTGGATGTGATATTGGGCAAGGTTATTTATTTAGTAAAGCGCTCGGAGCAAACTCCATGGGAAGTGATCCCATGATAGTCGCGCTTAATGAACAGGAAGGACTTGATCGAACTTAGTTGGAAAAGGCATAAAAAGCCCGCATTAAAGCGGGCCATTGTTAGCGATTTTACCCTTTAGGGCTTCCCAAAATTGGTTGAGATTTGGGTTCTGATTGAACTTAGATCGGTAAAGGCGTATTTCAAGTGGGATATGCCAATTCTCTTCTCCTGCCAAAGCCACCTTGCCATAGTTCAATGTGTCTAACATCAGACGTTTTGGAATCCAGCCAATGCCATAACCTTCTTTCACCATCGCCTTTATGCTGACGGAATGATAATTCTCCGACAATGTTTGTAATTGAGGGATATCTCTTTGCCTTTGTAAATGGTGGTGAATGACCGGCTGCAAGAATGAATTCTCGTAATAACCAATGTAAGGCAACGGTTTGCGTTTCGCACCAGGAAGCGTGAACTTGGGTTCCCCTGTCGAATCCGTGGCGCTGCACGGAATTAGGGTCTCTTCAGCAATAACAAGATGCTCGTATTGTTCATCATCCAGTGCGCGGATGAAGTTAATGGCTGGATGCCAGTAGCAGAGCATGATATCGCATTGCTGATCCATTAAAGAGTTAACAAAGTCGATACCTAGCCAAGAGCTAGATTTCATATTAATGTCGAGATCCATGTCGATGCTTTCACAAAACGGCTCGATAACTTCCTTATAAAAGCTGAGAAATAAAGTTTGTGTCGTCACAAAGCGTACTTGAGACTCTTCTTGCTTGCGAATTTCTTGGCAGCGCTCTTTGGTGTCTCTTAGTTGTCTGGTAATCAATTCTGCACTTTGCAGGAAGACTTCGCCCGCTGGTGTTAAAGACAAAGGCAATGTGTTGCGGTCTATTAAAGTGACGCGCATTTCTTCTTCGAGCAGCTTAATGCGTCGACTAAATGTCGGTTGGGTTACATTTTGTTCATCTGCTGCACGTGAAAAATGACGTGTTTTAGCAAGGGCAATAAAGTCCTCAAGCCATCTTATTTCCATGTGGCCTCCTGATAAGCGGAAGCCGTAAAGTAGGTGCTCTGTAAGAGAATCATAGTCGATCCTCCTCAATGGCGTGACAAGCGACGCTACTGCCGTCACTTTGTAACGTCATAGCTGGTGAAGCTTCATAGCAGCGTTGGTTAGCGTAAGGGCAACGTGCCTGAAATACACAGCCAATGGGTTTTTCTATTGGTGTTGGTACTTCGCCAATTAAACGAATAGGTTGTGCGGTATTGCTGTCCAGCCTTGGAATGGCGGATAACAAGGCTTGAGTGTAAGGGTGTTTTGGAGAGCTAAATAAAGTTCCTGTGGGAGCCAATTCACAGATTCGACCCAGGTACATCACCGCCACTCTGGTGGCAAAATGTTCAACAACGGCTAAGTCGTGAGTAATGAAGAGATAGCTAAGGTTGCGCTCTTCTTGCTTGTCCATCATCAAATTGAGTACTTGTGCTTGAACTGATACATCCAGTGCAGACAACGGCTCATCAGCGACAATAAAATCGGGCTCGACCGATAGTGCGCGAGCCAAGCTGATTCGCTGACGTTGACCGCCTGAAAATTCATGAGGATAGCGGTCAGAGCTCGAGGCTGAAATCCCGACAGACTCTAATAGCTCATCAATGTTCTCATCCACTTGAGACTGTGATAACTGTGGGTTGTGAAAAGAGATCGGCTCGCTGAGTGTTTGGTAAACCGTCATTCTAGGGTTTAATGAAGCATAGGGGTTCTGAAAAACCATCTGCATACGACGCCTAAAAAACATGCGCTGACGGTTGTTTAATTGATCGATACGTTGATCTAGGTAATGTATTTCACCCGCACTAGGTGTCGTCAGTCCCATGATCACCCGCGCAAGAGTGGATTTTCCACAGCCCGTTTCGCCCACAACACACAGGGTTTCACCTTGGTTAATTGTAAGGTTGACGCCATTAAGTGCATGAACACTGTCCTTATGTTTCTTTAGCTTGCCATGACGAAAACGCCATTGACTCAGCCAGCTTTCGTTTGCTGAAAACGCTTTTTCTAAGCCGCTAATTTGAATGAGAGGGGTAGCCATCAGCTTGCCTCCTGGTCTTTATCGGCGAATTCATTCAGCATATCTTCTACTAAAAAGCAGGCGACGCTAGATACGCCACTGAAAATAAAACGTGGCTGCTCTTGTCGACATTTTTGTGTGGCATAAGGACAGCGCGGATGGAATGCGCAACCTGATGGGCGCTCTGCTAGCGATGGCATGCTGCCTTGGATTTGATTTAAGCGCTGACCTGGCAAGGTCATCTGAGGTAACGCATTCAGTAATCCTTGCGTATAGGGATGCTGGGGGTCATTGATAATTTCTAGGGTTGGGCCTTCTTCCACAACGTGGCCAGCATACATTACCAAAGTGCGCTCAGCGACTTTAGATACCACGCCAAGGTCATGACTAATCAACACTAGTGCCACGCCATTGTCTCGACAAATAGTCAGTAAGAGCTGCAGTATTTCCGCTTGAATGGTGACGTCCAATGCCGTGGTTGGTTCATCGGCAATAATGATGTCTGGATTGAGTAGCAATACTGAAGCGATGATAACTCGCTGTCTCATGCCGCCAGATAATTCATGTGGGTATTGATCAAAGCGTTTTTCTGGGGATGCTATTTGCACATGGTGCAGTTTTTCAATGGCAATGCTGCGCGCGTCTTTGTAATTGATTTTTGTATGGCTACGAATGGTTTCAACCAGCTGGTCGCCAATGGTGAGTACGGGATTCAGTGTCATCATTGGGTCTTGGAAAATCATGGCGATGCGCTTGCCACGGACTTCCTGCAACTGACGTAAATTCATCTTGGTAATTTCTTTGTTTTCCAATTTAATGGAACCAGATTCTATATACCCAGGTTTACCAATTAAATTAACAATTGAGAAGCCTAAAACCGATTTTCCAGCCCCAGATTCACCAACGATAGCAATTCGCTCACCACGGTTTAAAGTGAAGCTGACGTCAATAAGAGCCGCGAGCTCCTGTTCTTTCATGTGAAAGTTTACGTGTAGGTGACTGACGCTTAATAAATTCATGTGAGACCTTTGCACGACTGCTGTGCTTGCCAATACTTTGTTAAAAATAGACTCAAAATGCTCATTTATGCTCTATAAACTCCACTTTCTCATCTATTTTTGCCTCGTCTTTGCTGCGCTCGTGACATCGTGTAAAAGGTCTCATATTAGTCTTTATATGTCCTTGGGTTTAGATGGTCGCGCAACCAATCACCCAGTAAATTCATGGCTAGAATTAAAATGATCAGTGTGATGCTTGGTATGACACAAATCCACCAAGAGCCGGCAAACATATAGGCAAAACCAGCTGAAATAAGTGAGCCGAGGGAAGGCTCCGTTGCAGGCATACCTAGACCTAAAAAAGAGAGCGCGGCTTCAGCGACAATGGCGTTTGCAATTTGGACGGTAAAGATCACCAGAATGGGAGAGAGCGTGTTGGGTAAAATATGGCGAAACATGATTCGCTTTGAACTAATGCCCATCACTCTAGCGGCATCAACATACTCTTTTTGCTTTTCTGCAAGTACTGACGCTCGAATGGTGCGTGCAAAGAGAGGCCATTCAGTTAAGCCTATAACCAGAATCAAAATGACCATAGCGAGTTGTTGGTATCGAGCCATACCAAATAGAGATTGGAAAATGGCTAAGAACACAATTGCAACCATCATGTTTGAGAAAGACAATTGAATATCCGCACAGCGCATTAGAAAGTTATCAATACGGCCACCTAAATACCCTGCCATCAGACCGATGCAAATACCCAGTGTGGCTTGTATTAAGACAGCGCAAATACCGATGGTGAGCGATAAACGTGTGCCATATAAAATAACTGATAGTAAGTCTCTGCCTTGCGCATCAGTGCCTAGTAAAAAGCGGTTGTCATCACTGATCCAGCTTGGAGCGATCTCTGCATTCATTAGATCCATAAACGCAGGGTCAACGATGTCGTAGGGAGCAACCAATGGTGCGAGTAGGGCAATTAGGCAGTAAAAAATGAAGACGATCAGCGCCAGCATCGCGAGTTTGTCGCCCACAAAGCCCGATACAATATGGCTCCAGCGGCTGCCTGAAGCTGGGTGAAAGAGGTCTTTTTTCGTGTACTTCATAGTCCGTGGCTCGCTAAGCGTACAGTGGGATTAACTAACCCATAGATTAAATCCACCACGGTGTTAGTAATAACAAAAATGCCACCGACAACGATTAAGTAAGCTGAAACGAGTGGAGTATCGACTCGGCTAACGGCGTCCATAAACAAAAAACCCATTCCGGGCCATTGAAAAATAGTTTCGGTTAGAATGGTGTAAGCCACTAATGTTCCGGCTTGAATTCCACCTACTGTTATGACGGGTAACATCGTATTTTTTAAGGCGTGTTTAAAATAAATTCGTCGAGCGGATAGGCCTTTTGACCAGGCGAAACGGATATATTCGGACTGCAAAACTTCCATCATTTCTGCGCGTATTAAGCGAACGAAAATCGGCATTAAAGCAATCGCAAGAGATAGACTGGGCAGTAACAAGTGCTTCAGACCATCTTTTGTGAATAGACCACTTTCCCATAAGCCAAATACTTCGACTGTGTTGCCGCGTCCAAAGCTGGGAGCCAAATTCAACTCAATGGAAAAAATATACACCATTAGAATAGCAATAATGAAGATAGGAACCGATAGGCCGATGGAGCTGATAATCATCAATAAACGAGAAAGCACATGTTTGGGCTTTATTGCTGCTAGAACACCACAAGGCGTAGCAACAATGACCACTAATACGATGGCGCAAAAGGCTAATTCTAATGTTGCTGGTAGCTTTTCAAGAATAACGTCGAGAGTGGGCTCTTTATAGTAGTAAGAAGTACCTAGATCACCATGGATGGCGCCTTTCGCAAAACGCCAATATTGAATAAAGAAGCCATCGTTCAAGCCAAGGTCATCACGTATCAGATTACGCTCTTCTTGGGATACAGTCATGCCAACCATTTGTTGCACTGGGTCGCCTAGTTTATCTTGTATAGCGAAGCTGATCAGACTAATGATGATCATAACAAAGCAAGCTTGCATCAAGCGGCGGAGTAAAAAAATCAGCATTAGATAAGGGTATTCCCATTGGTTATTGGCATGTTGCTGTTTTGATGAAATCCCTTAAGGAGTTGGGTGTATTGACTATTCTTCAATGAATAGATCTCCTATATGGGGATAGTTTTGATCATTGACTATATCTTGTATTTTGACGTTATCTTTCGCTGCCCAAATAAGGGATTGCCAATATAATGGCACAATTGCCGCATCATTATATATGGTTCGTTCTATTTGTTGCATCAGACGAATACGTCTTTCTGGGTTCATTTCTCGGTTTGCTTGACGGATATCGTCATCAATAGAAGGTTTACAATATTCACTGGCATTATAGGCGCCTAGACCAGTTTTGGCATCTGGACAGGCAATTATAAACTCAAATAGGTTGTTGGAATCCATGGTGTCTGATTGCCAGCCTAACATCATCATGTCGGCGCTGTGGTTATCGAATTCTTTAAAGTACTGCGCTTTAGGAAGCGTTTTTAAATCGACAGTGATATTGATTCTAGACAGCATAGCTGTAATCGCCTGAGCGACTTTTTCATCGTTCATGTAGCGATTATTGGGTGCCATCATACTGATACGGAAGCCGTTTTCGTACCCAGCTTCCTTCATAAGTTGTAACGCTTTACCTACGTCGTATTCTGGTTCTAAACCATTGATATGACCTAGAAATCTGTCAGCGCTCAATTGCCCTGCTGGGGTGGCATAGCCTTTGAGGATTTTTTCGACAATCAGAGGTTGGTTAATGGCTAAATTAATGGCCTTTCGGACTCTGATGTCTTGAAATTCCTTTCGGCGTTTTTGGTTCATGTGTAGTAATAAAATACGCGTGCTAGGTAAGGTAACCAGCTGAATGCCTTTGATTTTTTTTGTTCGTTCAATGTCAATGGGGGAAACGGGAAAAATGAAATCAACATCCCCAGACAAAAGCGCGGCTAATCTTGTTGAATCGGCTCGAATTGGAGTAAGTATGATTTTATCTATGTTACCGCCGGAGTCTTTATCCCAGTAGTTAGGGTTGCGTTTGAGCTCCATGCGACTGCCTAACTCTCGCTCCGTTAGAATAAACGGGCCGGTTCCAGAGACATTTCGAGAGGCGAATGTTTCACCATACTTAATGATTTGGTCTTGGTTTTGGTAGAAGATCTTATCCATTGGAAAAACATACGTCATTATGTTGAGTAGCAATGGATTGGTGTAGGTTGAGTGGACATCAACCGTGTATTCATCGACCATGGATGCGGATTCTATAGTGTCGAACATGGCGCGAAAATCAGGAGACTTTTTAAGTCGCTCTATGGTGTAAACCACGTCTTTGGCGGTAAATGGGTTGCCTGTTCTAAAGGTGACATGGTGGCGTAAATGGAAGCGCATTGTTTTATTGTCGATTCGCTCCCAATTAGTTGCTAAGCGAGGTTCGATTTGACCATTTTTTTCCCAGCGTAATAAAGGATCAAAAGCAAGGTGAGAAAACTGTAGTGTGCCTTCTGACAGTTGTTCGTGCGGATCTAGTGAAATCGGGTCCGCATCAAAGGCCATTTTTAGTGTTGTTGCTGTTGCCTTATTCCAGAAGAGTAGGGTTAAGCAGCAGACTATAATAACCTTCATTTTCATTATTTCAGGTCTCATTATGTAGTGGGGTGTGGTTGCTTGTATTAGATGGATAAAGAATTGATAAGATGCATAGAATTTGGCATTTACAAATCTTGACCATTAAGACGACTCAGCATTTTTACAAAAAAATGAGCAAAAAGACAGCAAGACTAACGAGTTTGAATACAATTTAAGTTGAATTGTGTTTTATTTAAAAGATGCTCTCAACAAAATAGGTTGATATGAATTATTTTGCCCATCTGCACATTGCATCAGTTACGAATACTTCTTGGGTTGGTAATTTGCTGGGAGACTTTTCAGTTGACGCTAATCAACTGGACTCTGATTTGCTGGTTGGCTGGCGTCTTCATCAAAAAGTGGACGTCATGGTCGATAAGCACGAGGCCAGTTTGTTATTCCGCTCAATGTCCCGCAAAGGTCGTCGTCGTTTTTCGGGCATAGTACAAGATATCGCGATGGACTATTGGCTCATTCAATATTGGGGCCGATTCAGTGATGTTTCTCTGGAGAAATTTTGTGATCAAGCGTTAGTTGGATTGGTGAAAGATAAGGATCGTAGTCCTGATCGTCTGAAGAGCATGATTCGCTCATTAGAGCATGAAAACTGGTTGTCTAATTTAGGGACGATGGAAGGAGTAGATAAAGCCATTCGTTCTATTATGCGGCGCTGGAAACATGGTGAGCATTTGCAAGGTTTTGTTGATGACTTACCAAGTGTGATAGCTCAGGCTGAAGCACCATTTTTATCTTTATACCCAGATTTGTTGGATTATGTGGCGCTGGAAATGAAAAGAGCCGAGGCCACACACAGCCTCGGCTAATGGGCCTTTGTGCTATGAGGTTCATAGCAGACCCGATCGAGAGAACAACCAAATAAACGACTTAAGCTCGGTGCAGATTCCTCGCTATCGTTATCTGGAATAGACGAGTATAGATATTTTTCAATCAGCCTCCTTGACTTAGATCAGATTTGAGGTGATCACTACAATTAAATGTATTCTTAACGATCTTGCTTTGTGCGCGTAGTATTTTCTCTATCTTGTATGAACTTATGGTAGAATCCGCCACCGAAAAAGACTTGGTTAGAATAGGGGAGTTAGGTTGAGCGTTCAGTGGTATCCAGGGCACATGAATAAAGCGCGTCGAGAAATCGAAGAAGTTATGACGCAAGTAGATATCGTTATCGAGGTATTGGATGCCCGTATCCCCGATTCCAGCCAGAACCCTATGCTTAATACTTTGCGTGGAGAGGTTCCTGTTCTTCGTCTCTTGAATAAAAAAGACCTAGCAGACAAAGCTAGACTAGACTTATGGTTAGAGCACTGGCGTGGAAATGAGTCTGTTTTGGCTCATCCATTTTCTACACTAGATAAAGCCGATGTTGGTCGAATTAGTCAATGGGTTAGCCAGATGGTTCCCCATAGAGGCAGTGCGGAAAAGCCAATTAGAGCCATGATTGCAGGCATTCCCAACGTTGGGAAATCCAGCTTAATGAATGCTTTATTAGGTCGTCGAGTGGCGAAAGTCGGTGATGAGCCAGCTGTTACTAAGTCTCAGCAAAAGCTGAAAGTAACCAATGGCTTTCAGATATTAGACACACCAGGTATTTTGTGGCCAAAAATTGAAAACCCAGATGCCAGTTATCGTTTGGCTGTCACCGGGGCTGTTCGTGATACAGCGATTGATTACGAAGATGTGGCGTTGGCGGGACTGAAGTTTTTTATTGCAGACTATTTAGAGTCGCTAACAACACGCTATAAGTTAAAAGAAATCTCTGCAGATCCTTTTGAAGTGCTAAAAGTGATTGGTTCTAAACGAGGCGCTTTGCGTGCAGGCGGTAAAGTTGACATGCATAAAGCGGCGGAAGTTTTTTTAAATGATGTAAGAACGGGTGCTATTGGGCCTTACGTCATGGAAACACCAGACATGATTGCTCATGAAGAGCGTTTGGTTGAAGAGGCGAAAGCGAAGAAAGAGGCCGAAAGGCAGGCTAGATTGGCAGCGGCTGTACCGCAGCGCCAGCAAGCCAGTAACCGCGCTTACCGAGATGCTCAATCGAATGATCAAGTAGAGTCCACAGAACAAGCTAACGCTATTCAGCAAGATGAGAACATAGATGACAAACAGTGAGGTTCACGGTCATGGATTATGAAATTGCCTTTGATCAGGACGAAAATGTTTATCGTATTTATACAGGGTATGAGTTTGCTGCAATTGGCGAATGGGTCTCTGAATATGTGCGAGATTTAGAAAGTATTCAACGAGTGCTAATGGCCGCTCGTTTGGCAGAAACGGAAAAAGAAACCACGCAATTTAAGCATGGTCCTTTTGATGTGATTTTGAGCGAAGAGGGCGTGTCTGTATCTCGACAAGTGGATTTAGACTCTGCTGAAGAAGAAATAAAAGCCATGTTTGATTCTCAAGAAAGCTTTTATCAAACCTCGACAGACGGTATTCAAGCAGAATGCGGCTTAGAAGACCTGATTAATATGGTTGAAAATTGGCATGAAGTGTTGCAGTGATTCTAACGTGTTAGGATAGTTGTTCCTTGCGCTGGCTGGGTTTACACTAGCGCTTGTTTATTTTACGTTTTTTTAGGGAGCCGATATGCTCATCGAATTGGAAAAAGCCCGCACTCGAAATAATGTTGTTCGTATATTTCGTGAAGAATTGGACGGACCAGATGGTTGGACCGACGGTTTTGTTGTGGATGCCAACGAAGAAATGGTTTTGCTCCAATTAGTGGATGATAGTGTTCGTCTTAATGGCTATCAAATTCTCTTTTTAGAGGACATTAGTGACTTTGCTCATCCTGCTCCCTTTAATGATTTTCAGAAAAAAGTGTTGGCGCTTCGTGGCGAAGAAATGGTTGACCCAGAAGTGGAGCTTGACGACCTCGCAGTATTGCTGATTGATATTAGTGAAGAATTTGGTTTAGTTACTCTTCACCGTGAAGAGGTAGAACCTGATAGCTGTGAGATTGGCCGTGTTGTTCGTGCTGATGCTGTCACTTATGAACTAGAAGAAATTGGTTCAGATGCCCGTTGGTTTGATGATACCTTTGAATATGACTTATACGATATTACTCGTATAGAGTTTGGCGGCGCGTACGAAGATGCTTTGTTGCTAGCAAATGATGATCTGGGTGATGACTCCTATGAGTTATCAGATGATTATCCAGATGATGGAAGAGTAGACGAAGAATAAAGTGTACTGTTTATCTATTGTTAGAATTTAGTCGAAAAACGCCTTCAGGGCGTTTTTTTATTTATATTTATGACCTTTATAAATTTGTTCGCTTTATAAAGGGCTAGAATACTTTATTGAGCTGGCAGGCAGTGATCTTTTGCAATCGCAAGGGTAGAGTACTTCGCGAATAAAATGAAATGGAAAATGAGGAATCTTTTTATGTCTCGGTGGCTAACCCTTCTTTGTTCGCTTTTGCTCATTTCCGGCTGTGCGGCTTATGCAACACATCAATTCGATAACATGTTTGGGGCACAAAACCCTGAAAATCGTATCGCTAAAGTTAACGAAGAAGACAGGGCATTTTACAATGAGCAAGTGAAGCCTATTTTAGACAGTCGCTGTGTTTCTTGTCACGCCTGTTATGACGCACCTTGCCAATTAAAGTTCACGGCTCCTGCAGGGATTGAGCGAGGCGGTTCAAAAGACCTCGTTTATGATGGTACCCGTTTATTGGCGGCTTCACCAACACGCTTGTTTATCGACGCTAAAAGTACAGATGAATGGAGGTCGAAAGGTTTCCATCCTGTTTTAAATGAGCGAGAGCAATCGCCATCCGCTAATTTACAAGGTAGCTTATTGTACAGAGCGATTGCGCTGCGTAAAAAGCAGGGTGAATTTACACAGCCTATTTTGCCCGATAGCTATGATTTTTCGCTGGCTAGAGATCAACAGTGCGTCAGTATTGAAGGGTATCAGCAATTTGAAGAGGACTATCCAGACTGGGGTATGCCATATGGGCTGCCTGCGCTTAGTTCAGGAGAGTATGATGTTCTAACTCGTTGGTTGGCAAAAGGTGGCAAAATGCCACCTGCTAAGCCTATACCAGAGAATCTGCAGAAGAAAGTCGCTTTGTGGGAGTCTCGATTAAATGGCGACACTCTTAAAGAGCAGTTAGTTTCTCGTTATATATACGAGCACCTTTATTTATACAGTTTGTACTTAGATGATGGGGAAGAGTTTCGCTTTCAGTTAGTGCGTTCTAAAACCCCACCAGGTGCACCTATTGATCGTATTGCGACGCGTCGTCCTTATGATGCGCCGGGAGTTGATCATGTTTACTACCGCCTTTGGACTGATCCTGAGGTAAAGGTTCAAAAAAATCATATTCCTATGCAGTTGGATGAAGCGAGATACGCTAGGTGGCAGTCTTATTTTTATACTGAAGATTACGAAGTCACTAGAGATCCCGGTTATGCACCTGAGGTGGCGACAAACCCGTTTAAAGCATTCCGTGAAATACCTGCTCATGGGCGTTACCGTTTTTTATTGGATCATTCTCAAAAGACCATAATGTCCTTTATTAAGGGGCCTGTGTGTCGTGGTCAAGTTGCGGTGAATGTGATTAATGAGCAGTTTTGGGTGTATTTTATTGACCCAGAAGTCGTATATAACAAAGGATCTGCTGATTATTTAGAAGATACCGTTCAGAATTTAGATTTGCCTGCTATTGGATCTAGTAACACGTTATCCCCGACATCGTGGGTGACTTTTTCGGAGCAGCAAAAGTCCTACCTATCTGCAAAAGCCAAGCTAATTGAGGGCGAAGTAGGTAGTAAGATACCTCTGGATTTAAGTCTAATCTGGGATGGTGATGGCAATAATGAAAATGCCGCTTTAACGGTATTTCGTCACTTTGATAATGCCTCTGTGGTAAAAGGTATGGTAGGTCAGTACCCTAAAACCGCTTGGGTTATTGATTATCCATTGTTAGAGCGTATCCATTATTTGCTGGTGGCGGGTTTTGATGTATACGGTAATGTTGGTCATCAACTAGTAACTCGTTTGTATATGGACTTCCTGAGAATGGAGGGGGAGATGAACTTTTTGCTTTTACTTCCCAAGGATGACCGTGAATCAATCCGAAAATATTGGTATCGAGATGCGAATGAAACGATTAAAAATTATATTTTCAGTGATTATATAAAAGTAAATCGTCAAACCCAGATCGATTACAAGACCAGTGACCACCAATCTGAGTTGTATGAAAAACTTCGAAGTGAATTGGCGCCAGTGTTAGACCATGGTTATGACCTGGAGCAAAGCAAGCTGACCGCGAATCAACTTAAGGCCTTATACAAGCTGCAGTCTATCCGCGGTGCTGGACTGGTTCATTTACCTAATGTGGCCACTATATTGGTGACTCAGCAGGGTGTACCACTGGAAGTTCTCAGTCTCATTCATAATAAAGCGCATGCGAATATTTCGAGTTTATTGGATGAAGAAGCTGCACGACTTCCTAGTGAAGATGGTGTGACCTTGGTGAAAGGTGTTTTAGGGGATTATCCTAACGTGTTGATGCAAGTCGAAGAAAGTGAACTTATCGATTGGGCGGAGCAAGTTGGAAACCTTAAGACAGAAGCCGATTACTCTGCTCTTATAGATGCCTTTGGTATCCGTAGGACTCATCCTGATTTTTGGTTTGTCAGTGACGCAATCAGTAATCTGAATAAACTAGATCGTCCAAGAGAAAGTGGGATCTTAGACTATAATCGTTTGGAAAATAGATAAGTCAATCGCTCTATAAAAGGCAGAATTGGCACTTCTGCATTTAGTGCATGATTGAGTCCTTGTAACTGGGGCTGGTAGGTCTTAAATAGAGGGTATATTAGCTTTATCGGATGAATACTATGGTTCCTCTTTCAATACTTGATCTAGCGCCTATTGCGGAAGGTCGATCAGTTTCAGATTCATTGGCAATGAGCCGACGCATGGCTATTGCTGCAGAAGAGCACAATTACGAGCGTTTTTGGTTGGCTGAGCATCATGGCATGGCGGGTGTGGCAAGTTCTGCGACCTCTGTTGTGCTGTCTCACCTTGGTGCTGCCACATCAAAAATTCGCATTGGTTCTGGTGGTGTTATGCTGCCAAACCATTCTCCTTTAGTGATTGCGGAGCAATTTGGTACCTTGGCTGAGCTCTATCCTGGTCGTATTGACTTAGGCTTGGGGCGTGCACCGGGTACGGATATGCAAACCGCAAGAGCGCTGCGACGAAATATGGATGCCTCTGTGGACAGTTATCCAGATGATGTCTTGGAGTTGCAGAGGTTGCTAGGTGATGGCGGGCAAGGGGTTATGGCTGTTCCAGGTCATAATACACACGTACCCTTATGGATGTTGGGTTCTAGCTTGTATAGCTCTCAGGTCGCGGCTGAATTTGGCTTGCCATATTCTTTCGCATCACATTTTGCACCTGATCAGTTGATTCAAGCGCTAACCGTTTATCGTCGCAACTTTAAAGCTTCTGAACAGCTTGCTAAACCGCATACCATGGCGGGCGTTATGGCGGTCGTTGCGGATACAGATGAGGAGGCAAAATATTTATTTACCTCTGCTCAACAGCAGTTTGTGAATTTACGTCGTAGCCGAAATCTTCCTTTTGCTAAACCAGTGGAGAGTATGGATAGGATCTGGTCGCCTAGCGAGAAGCATATGGTCGAACACATGTTGCAATACGCTATTGTCGGTTCAAAAGAGTCTGTCGCTTTTCAGCTTGAGAGCTTTATTGATGCGACAAAGGTAGATGAATTGATTGTATCAATGCCTGTGCATGATTCGGAAGCTCGATTGAAATCTTTGCGTTTAATGGCGGAAGTTCGCGATAGTCTTCAATAGTTTTTTGTTGTTGCATAAAAAATAAAAGCCACTGAAAGTCTATCTTTCAGTGGCTTTTATCTTACAGGTCGTAGGGAGAGGGCGTGCCAGGAATTTCTTGTGTTTTAAAGCGTCTATGTGCCCAAAAATATTGCTCTTTTTTCGGCTCTATAATCGCTTCCATCAATTCATTTATTCTCGTTGCGTTTTCCACATCGTCTTTACTAGGGTAGTTCTCTATTTCGGTTAAGCTCAAATGATAGCCATCGTCTGTTCTTCCATAGTCATATAAAACCACCGGAGCATTGGTCATATTTGCTATACGTCCAATATGAGCGATCGTTGCGCATTGGTGTCCATAAAATGGTGCGAAGACCGAATTTTTTCTACCATAGTCTTGGTCTACTGCATACCACACTGCTTTGTTCTGCTTTAGGGATTTTAATACTTCTCGCATGTTAGTGCGTTCAATGGTTTTAGAGAAAATAGCTTGCCGTTGACGCTCCATTACCCAGTTCATAACAGGGTTTTTTTGTAGCTTGTAGATAGGATGAACATCCATAAAGCGAGGCATTTGACTGCCGCAAATATCCAAAGGCGAAAAATGTCCGCTGATCAATATGCAGCCTCGTCCTTTGGCTAGCACTCGATCTATTACATCTTGTCCTTCAAAGGTGAATCGAGACTGAAACTTTTTTTGGCATTGAAACCATGAGGTAAAGGTTTCAATGGTGCCTTTTCCCATGCTTTCAAAGTGTGCTTTGGTTAGCTTTTTACGTTCGGTAATGTTCATCTCTGGGTAACAAATTTTCAAATTGACATCGCATATATGGCGACGTCTTTTGGCTGTGGCATGAAGTATGCGACCAAGAAATTTTCCTAACCCTTGTTGTAGTGACCAAGGTAAAAAGCTTAATACATAAGCCCCCCCCATAAACAGCCAGCTTAGCCAGTGTTTTGGTCCTATAAAATTGAGAATGCTTTTGTCTAAAGTGCTTTGTTTAGCCATGGTAACCCTCCAAAAAAGCCTGCCAAAGCTCTTCAGATACATGAAAATTTGAATGTTGATTGGATTCTTTGTCGATTGAGCGTTTAAGGCGGTCAATATTAGACTGTTTCCACTCTTTGTTGGGTTCTCTTTGCTCGCATTTGTCGAAGTCAATGACCCAAACTTTGTCTTGTTCATCTATCATAATGTTGTGGCAATTTAAGTCTGAGTGATAAATGCCATTGTTATGAAAGTGTTTAATGACTTTACCTATTTCGTTCCAGCCAATTTTATCGGACCGATTGTTTTTGATAATGTCGAAAAGATCCTCTGCGTTTGTGATGGTTTCGGTCAATAGCTCTGCTTTGTAGAAACCATATTTCACAGTAAAAATGCCGCCAATTGGTCTAGGGACAGGCAAGGATAGTTTATTCATTGTTTCTAATAGGCTTAGCTCCAGCCAAGGGCGTGTATTTGCTAATCCTGTAAACAGGAACCGACTCTTATTAAATTTTGCTATCAGTCCGCCTCGACGATAGCGACGAATGACAAACTTCCCAAATTGGCTATTGATAAACCAGACTGCACCTCGGCCATTTCCTGTGCCAGTCAATGCTTGTTGTGACTGCCAGAACTCTGGGTCGAACCACGTTGTTGATAGTGGTAAAGCTGGATCGCTTTTTAACAGTGTTGTGTTAGGGGATATTTTGATGGTTTGTGGCATGCTGCTCGCTTTAATAAGATGTTCTTTGTAATGTCTATAAACTTGGACACATTCAAGAGTGTCTATTCTATAATACTTGCCAAGTTTAAGCAGCACTAGAGGAAGACATGCAACAAGAGAATATTCAACATTTGGCCGTTATTCGATTGTCGGCACTGGGTGATGTATGTCATGCCATGGCAGTTGTGCAGTCAATTATAAAACGCAATCCATCCATTCAGGTAACTTGGGTGACTTCTCCATTAGAGGCGAACTTAGTGCGTTTACTGGATGGTGTTCGAGTCGTTGTATACGATAAGAAAAGTGGATTTTCTGGGTTGTTGGCGTTGCGTGCGTTATTAAGCGATCAAACTTTTGATGTATTGCTGCATTTGCAGTGGTCCTTTAGAGCGAGTGTGGTTTCTCGAATGATAAAGGCCAAAAGACGTATTGGCTTTGCTTTATCTCACTCTCGTGAAAAGCAACATTGGTTTGTTAATGAATATGCACCTGAACCTAAAGGTGAACATGTTCTCGATTCTTTTTTATCCATTGCCAGTGTATTGGGTGTTTCTGAACCAACATTGCCTTGCGAGTTAATTTTGCCAGAATTAGACCTAGGCTTACCGGATCATTATGTGGTGATTAATCCGTCGGCCTCTAAGGAAGATCGCAATTGGACCATTGAGGGTTATCAGGCTGTAATTGAGCGATTATTAGCAAAAGGTCTTCGCCCTGTTATCACTGGTGGCCCTTCAGTCGCAGAAGTGGCGTTTGCCGAACAAATTGTTTCTAGTTATGCTGATCGGGTTATTAATTTGGTGGGTAAAACACAACTCAATGTAATGTTGGCTGTTTTGAAAGGGGCGTCATTGGTTGTTAGTCCTGATACGGGTCCAGCTCACATGGCAACCTTGGTTGGTACGCCAGTTCTTGGTTTGTATGCCCATTCTAATCCGCGCAGAACAGGTCCATATTGTGACCTAGATAAAGTTCAGAGTGTGTATGAAGAATTGGTCGTTAAAGAGTATCAAAAGCCTGTTGCTGAATTACCTTGGTCAACTCGTGTGCATGACCCTAAGGCCATGCAGCACATTCGAATTGAGCAAGTTTTGACTGTGTTGGATACGCTTATTTAGTAAATTTATTGACCGCTACTATTTAGACAGAGACTGCTCTGCAAGTTTAAGATCTAGTGTTGCCTTTAGTAGCTTGTAGAGCTGGATAGAGGCATCAATTTCTTCTTTTCGATTGGTTAAGCTTTCGATATTCAAACCAAGTGGAATGCCAAGTGGTAACGCTGTCTCAATGATTTGTTCTAACGCATTTCGGCAAATTTTAATGGATTCTTCTAATGGCGCTGATGCATCCAATATGCGATGTTTCGTTGCCTCTGGTACTGAAATTCCCAACCACTCCATGAATTCAAGCGTTTTTGCGCTTCCACATGGGGTGAAAGTTAAAATGATCCGCTTAGGCGTTTCACCTTTTTCTTTACAGGTTCTCGCGTAGCGGCTGATTAGGTCTGCGGTTGCTTGGTGATTGTAAACGGCCTGCGATATAAAAAATTCGCAACCTGATTCAGACTTCTTCAAAAGACGTAAATGTTCGTCCCCTTTTTTGGCATGGCGCTCAGCAATGGTGACACCACCAAGATTAAAGTTATGAGGTGATTTTTCTAGTGTTTCATAAGCTTGCGGTAAGGGCAGTTTTATATCGCCACTTGAAGAAGGTGATCCAACTAATACTAGATCACGAATGCCATATTGCTCCCATGCTTCTGTTAGCCACCCGGAAAACTCTTCTGAGCTACGGGATGAGACGGATTTGTAAGTAATGACAGGCTTGCCTGATTGTTGGTGTAGGCGTTTTGACCATGCTCGTGGGTCGTGAGTTTCCATGAAAGGAAATGGGCGAGGCTTGTCAATGCGGCTGGTTTCGTCTTGAATGTCATATACGATCAAACCATCAACGTCGATATTATCAAGGCGATCAAGTAGCTTTTGACTGATTTGTTGTAGTTGCTCTTCTTCAAGAGAGGACTTTGGTGGTGTTGTTCCAATGAAGTAAACGCCTCTGCTGGGATCTTGAAACTTTGTTGCTAATTCAGATTTCATAATGTCACACTCTAATTAAACGAGACAGATAATGTTGTTCTGCATCTCGTGATGTTTGTTTGTTGGGGTTATTCTAACAGTGAAATGAATTCAAGGCTTTGTCTTTAAGTTGAATAATATTGATGACGAAGTGAGTTGAGCTAATCTTATAGTGAGAAAGGTTATGTCAAACATAGAGCTAAAAGGGCTTTCTGAAACAACGTCTTCTGCTTTGCCTCCTGTGCATAATTGGAAACCACCTTTTTGTGGTGACATAGATATGGTGATTAAAGCGAATGGGGAGTGGTTTCATGACGGCGGTAAGATTAAACGTTCTGCCATGGTGACGATGTTTAGTCGAATATTGTGGTATGAAAAGGGTGAGCATTTTTTGGTAACACCGGTAGAAAAGGTGCGAATTCAAGTAGAGGATGCGCCTTTTCTTGTTACTGTTTGGAAGTGGATAAATACCGAACAGGGTCGAGCGCTAGAGTTCACTACGCAAACCGATGATGTTCTTGTGCTTGGTGTCGATTGTGATCTTTGGATGGGGGTGTTTAAAAACGAAGAGCGTCCCTATGTCTCAATGCGCTACGGTATGAAGGCATTAGTAGGGCGAAATGTGTTTTATGGTATTGCTGAAAGTCTTGAGCATGTCGAGACTTCTAAAGGTAGTGGTATGGGCATAATAAGTGCGGGTAAAAGCTATCTTTTAATGCAAGATGCATAACGAATTTGAGCCTGTCTAGGTTATAATGTGCGAATTAAACGTAGCGCTTTGGCTGCGTAGTGTATTTAGTTTTGAAAGGGGTGTTTGTTTGTTATTCGAAGAATTTGGTTTTGATAATCGCATTTTAAAGTCCATTAGTCATTTGGGGTTTGATGAGGCAACTGAAATTCAGTCTCGTGCTATCCCTGAAGCGATGGCTGGCCGTGATTTATTGGCGTCGTCAAAAACAGGTTCGGGAAAAACGCTTGCCTATCTTTTGCCTGCGTTGCATCGAGTCTACAAGAAAAAAGCCTTGTCTAAACGTGATCCGCGTGTGGTTGTATTGGTGCCGACTCGTGAATTGGCAAAGCAGGTATTTGGTCAGCTGCGCCTTTTATTGGCGGCTAGTCGTTTTACGTCTATCCTGATTCAAGGCGGCGAGAATTTTAATGATCAGCACAAGTCTTTGCAAAAAGACCCACATTTTATTGTGGCAACGCCGGGTCGTTTGGTTGATCACTTAAAACAGCGCCACGTGTTTTTAGAAGGTCTTGAGCTGTTAATTTTAGATGAAGCCGACCGCATGTTAGATTTAGGCTTTGCTGATGCCATGCGAGCGATTAACGCCGCAGCCAGTCATCGCCAGCGTCAAACTTTATTTTTTTCCGCGACACTAGATAATACTGAAGTAAGTGAGATTGCGGGTGAGCTTTTACGAGAGCCTTCCCGTATTGCTATCGGCCAAGGTTACGATGAACACACAGATATTTCTCAACACGTTTTACTTTGCGATCATCTAGACCATAAGGAAGCCTTGCTAAAGCACTTATTAGTGGGACAAACCATCAAACAAGCCATTGTCTTTACTGCAACCAAGAATGATACCGTACGTTTGTCTGAGATTATCGCTGGTTGGGGGTTAAGTACCCAGGCTTTGAATGGCAATTTATCTCAAAGTGCTCGTAATAAAACCATGGAAAGCTTCGCGAAAGGGCAGTTTGATGTACTAGTAAGTACGGATGTGGCTTCTCGAGGTTTGGATATTGCTAGCGTATCTCATGTTTTTAACTTTGATCTACCAAAACAAGCAGAAGAATTCGTTCATAGAACGGGTCGTACTGGGCGCGCAGGTTTTAAGGGCGATGCTTATTCCTTGGTTGGACCGAAAGACTGGGTGAGTTTCAAAGCAGTAGAGGCTTTTTTGCAAAAGACCTTTGCGACAGAATCTATTGAAGGGCTAGAGCCTAAGTTTAAGGGGTTGCAGCCGCCTAAGCCCATTCGTCAAGAAACCAAAAAGGGCAGTGCAAAAGCGCCGACAAAAGCGCCTAAGAAGACGAATAAGAAGCCAGCAGGTAAAGCGCGTTTCCATGATAATCAGCAAGATGGTTTTGATGCATTCAAATTGCCGCCTAAGCGTTTTGCTGCGCCAGATAATGTTGGTGATGAAGATGAGTAGTATTCGTTAGTTTTTTGTTAATTTATCCAATGAGTTAGATTTTATTAATTGACAGATGAGCTATATTCACGATATTGATTAAGTAAGGTGCAATTTGGTCTTTTAAATTCCATTATTTCTGAAACATTGTTAGATGAATTTTGACTCAGAAGGAATGTACCTTCATTTACTTTCTTATCTATTGGAGATGAGCTTATTAATCGTTTACCCCCATTAAATTCATTAAAGTGTTTTGAATCTGCTGCTCGTCATGGCAGTTTCAATAAAGCAGCCAAGGAATTGTCTGTAACACCTTCTGCGATTAGCCATCAAATCAAAGGCCTAGAAAGTTTTCTAGGCCTTGAATTGTTCCGCCGTACTAAGCGTAAAGTGATCTTAACGGAAGCTGGGGAATCTTACCTAAAGCCAATTAAAAGCATTTTTGAGCAGTTAGAAAATGCTACTTCGGAGCTGAAAAGCAAGCAAAAATCTGGATCGCTTCGTTTGGCTGTGGCACCCGCTTTTCTAACTCGTTGGTTGATGCCAAGAATGGAGCGTTTTCAGGAACGTTATCCTGATATTCAGATTGAAATTAGCTCCTCTACAGGTTTAATTGATTTCTCTGCCAACGATATAGATATGGCGGTGTATTTTGGTAGCGGTGATTGGGATGATGTTGAGGCCCATTATTTGCGTCCAGCACGACTTGCGCCTGTCTGTAATCCTCGCTTGATTAAACCAGAGCAGCCTATAGATAAGCCGGAAGATATGCGTTTCTACCCATTATTGCATGTTACTAAACGAAAAGATGAATGGCATGATTGGCTGCAGCAGCATGACCTTGATCCTAAATTATTTCGTCGCGGCTTGATGTTTTCGAGTGGCTCGCTTACTGCGGGGGCGGCGGCTCAAGGTTTGGGTATTTCGTTAACTGATCCAGAATTAATTATGCCAGAGATAGAAGCTGGAACACTAAAAGTGTTATTTAATCAGCATTTAATTACTAACCGGTCTTTTTATTTGGTTTATGAAAAGCGACGTTCTGTGACATCGGCTATGTCGGCTTTCAAAGAATGGATAATTGAAGAAATGGTTGGCAATAAAAATACATAATTGTATTTTTAGGTTGCTAAACATGCATTTTAAAAACGTAAATGAGAACTTGTATATGAGCACAGCGTTAACGGTAAATAGCTATTTTAATGATCAAGTAAAGTCTATTGCATTGAATAATGCAGAAGGAACATCAACAGTAGGTGTTATGGCCGTAGGTGAGTACGAATTTGGTACGAGCCAGCGAGAGTATATGACGGTTGTGTCTGGTGCTTTGAATGTTTTGTTGCCTTCAGAAAATGAGTGGAAAACCTTTGCTAAAGGTGAAACCTTTATTGTTGAAGCGAATCAGACTTTCCAAGTGAAGGTGGCTGAAATAACCGCTTATCTTTGTCGTTACGAGTGATAGTGCAATAGTAAAATTGCAACGTGAGAGTTATAAAAAAAGGGCTGAATTTCAGCCCTTTTTTGTTGGTTCGAACCTAATCGGATAGACTTGTTTTACCCACCAACGACATTGACGAGTAAAGTGACTTTATCGCCAGGTTGGACATATTTCTTACTACTAACCTTCGGGTTCCAATCACGAATATCATTGACTGATACTTTAAATTTGTTAGCGACAAGAGCTAATGACTCACCAGAGCGAATAGTGTAGACCACCTTCTTCATTACACTACGAGTGCTGTTCTCTGATTGTTTAGGCTTTAACCACACAACGAGCTTCTTGCCAGGAATGAGCGGGTCTGCAAGTCCCATATTATTCCAGCGAGCCAATGTTTTGCTGTCTGTGCCATATTTGTTTGAGATTAACCATAGACTATCGCCAGAATTCACGGTGTAGTTTATTTTTATGCGATTGCGATTTGGTGCGCGAGATTGTTTAGCCAATAATCGCTGATGAGAGCTTAGCGTATAGCTTTCAATGTCATTGCCAGCGACAGGAATCATTAGTTCTTGCCCAACACGGATCATGGTCGAGGATATTTTATTCACGTTCTGCAACACATTGACGGTGGTGTTGTGCTGTTTGGCAACGAGAAGTAAGTTATCGCCCGCTTTTACTGTGTAACGCACCCAAGTAACTCGTTCTTTACTCGGTATTTCAGCCAGCTTAGTTCTAAATTGTTTTGCTTTAGACACAGGCATTAGTAATCTGTGTGGTCCATCTGGAGATGTGGCCCATTGGTTAAAACCAGGGTTTAGTAAATAGACTTCATCGATGCTTACGTCTGCCATTTCGGCTGCTTGGGCTAAATCGAGTTGCCCGCCGATATTTACGACATCAAAATACGGTTTGTTAGGAATGAAGTAAGTCGAGTAATTGTATTTTTCTGGATTTTTAATGATTTTTGCTAGAGCGATCAATTTTGGCACGTACGCACGTGTTTCTCTAGGTAGGTCTAGTGACCAAAAATCAGTTGGCTTGCCTGCTTTCTTGTTTTTTCTAATAGCTCTTAATACCGTACCTTCACCTGAATTATAGGATGCTAAAGCATGTAACCAGTCACCATCGAACATTTTGTGCAGTCGAGTTAAATAGGCGATAGCGGCTTGAGTTGAACCAATAATGTCACGGCGACCGTCATACCACCATGTTTGGTCTAACCCATACATTTGCCCTGTAGAGGGAATGAATTGCCAAGGGCCTGAGGCGCGGCCATGGCTATAACCAAAAGGATCAAAGCCACTTTCGACGATAGGCAATAAAGCAATTTCAGTTGGAATGCCTGCTTTCTCTAGCTCATCGACAATGTAATACAAATAGCGCTCACCGCGCTTTGATACTCTGTCTAAGTAAGAAGGATGAGAGCTAAACCAACGTAACTGGGATGATAAACGAGGGCGATCTATATCTAGGTTGAGCTGGTATCCTTCACGGATGCGTTGCCAAATATCTTCTGGCGCTCTTGGTTTGCTGTTTGCAATGACAGGTTCTGCTTTAACGTCTTCTTCCTCAACAGTTGAGTCAACTGGAGGGACGGTATCGATAAAACCAAGTTGTTCTGTGTCTGCTTCGACAGTATCAGCATCAGCATCTACTTCTGCTGAAGATTCTAGCAAATCACTTGAGGTGTTTTGTCGCTCTATTTTAGAGGCGGTTTGGCATGCGCTTAGCGCTAGGCTTGCCAGGCAAACCCATAAAAATTTATATATCATGAAGGTCACAAAGTTGGATAAAGTTTCGCCATTTTAAAGGTGTGGCTATAGAGGTCAACTAAAACTATCTTTAGCGCGTCTCACTTGGCTAAAAGCGGCGACAGAATTTGGCGCTGGTTTTTCGTTAAGTTGTTGTGCAGATTGAGTTTTTACAGTCTCAATATGGCTTCTTAAAAAAGGATTAGTTTTTTTCTCTAAACTGAGTTTGGTTGGTAGTGTCGGCTTGTTTTCCTGGCGGAGTTGCTGGCTAACTTGGTTGCTTACCATCAGTTCTTCGTTATCTGGCTCCACCGAAAGGGCAAAGCGGTAGTTGGCTAGTGTGTATTCGTGTGTGCCATAAATTAGCGTATCATCAGGTAGGCTTGAAATCTTGTTCATCGCTGTCAGCATTTGCTCGGGTGTGCCTTCCATTATTCGACCGCAACCACCCTTAAATAAGGTGTCACCACAGAATAATATGGGGTTTTGTTGATCAGAAAAATAACATAAGTGATCAAGAGTGTGCCCAGGTGTTGCAATGACAGTGAATATTTTTGAAAAAACTTGGACTTGATCATTTTCATCAACAGCATGAGTGACTAAGTCTGTAAGGTGTTTAGGTCCATATACAGGGCAGTTTGAATGTTGTTTGAGCTCTGCTACACCGCCGATGTGATCTTTATGGTGGTGAGTGATTAAAATGCCTGCTAAGGTCTTTTGATATTCATGACAGTAGTTTAAAACAACATCTGCTTTACCTGGGTCAACAGCCCAAATGTCTGAACTATCTTTATCTTGGATTATCCAGATATAATTGTCATTAAAGGCGGGAAGCGGAAAGATAGTCATAACGTGTCTACTTTTAAAAGGTCGTTGTGTTTCATATGACGCGCCAAGAAAAATAACAAAAGACACAGTCATACCGTTTTAAATAGAGAATTCATTGTATGTTGGATGATCAATCAAGACAATTTTTTCAAAATTGGTACAAAAGTAACCTAGGCGATAGCCTGTTGCAATTAGAGTTGAGCGAGATAGCCTCTGAACTTGATTCTGCGGTAGGTTACTATTTAGTGAGTCAGTCTCCTCTTAGAGATTTTTCTTTAAAAAGCCATCGTGTGCGCGAAAGTATATTAATTGCCCCTGCTTTAGAATTTGGTGCGCCTAGTAATACGATTGTGGCCAGAGCAAGTGAATTGCCTTTTGAAGCGGATGGTGTTGATGTGCATGTTTTTCATCACACATTAGATATTTCTGCCACGCCACATGATGACCTCAGAGAGGCAGCAAGAACCCTGTTGCCAAGTGGTAAACTCATTATTGTTGGTTTTAACCCTTGGGGATTATGGGGTTGTAGGCGTTTGTTTTCCAAGAAGGTTAAAGCGCCTTGGTGTGGGCATTTTATTGCTCATCAACGCTTGGAAGATTGGCTTAAAGTGGCGGGTTTGACATTAGACTCAAAGCGTTTTTTTTATTATGAACCACCGCTTAAGTCTAGTAAGTGGCGGTCGCGTTTTGCTTGGATTGATCGAATGCTGAAACCTCTCAAACTGCCTTTTAGTGGTGTGTATGTGATGACGGCAACCAAACAAGTAAGACGTCATATTCCATTAAAACCTCGTTGGTCCGGGGCTCGTGTTAGAGTGCCGCCATTAACAAAACCAACAGCAAAAGAGATGAAAGAGTGAAAAAGGTAATAATGTATACGGATGGTGCTTGTAAGGGGAATCCTGGCATCGGTGGTTGGGGAGCTTGGCTTACTTTTGGCGAGCACGAAAAACACCTTTGTGGTGGCGAGCACGATACCACCAACAATCGGATGGAGCTTATGGGCGCAATAGAGGGCCTACGTGCATTAAAAGAAAAATGCTCAGTGACACTTTATACCGATTCCTCTTATGTACAGAAGGGGATTACGGAATGGTTAGCGGGTTGGAAGCGAAAAGGCTGGATGACAGCTTCTAAGCAGCCAGTTAAAAACAAAGATCTATGGCAAGCGTTAGATGAACAGTGTCAGCATCATGAAGTCACTTGGAAGTGGGTGAAAGGCCATGCAGGGATAGAAGGCAATGAAATTGCAGACCAATTGGCGAACAAAGGTATTGATGAACTAAGGGCGGCATCATGAGGCAGGTAGTACTCGATACGGAAACAACCGGTATTGATCCCAAGCAGGGTCATCGTATTATCGAAATCGGTTGTGTGGAGATGATTGGTCGCAAACTGACTAAGCGACATTTTCATGTTTACATTAATCCCGATAGAGAAGTGGAAGAAGAGGCTTTTCGAGTCCACGGTATTAGTAACGAGTTTCTAGCTGATAAACCGCGTTTCCATGAAATCGCTCAAGAATTTTTTGATTTTATAAAGGGTGCAGAGCTTATCATTCATAACGCGCCGTTTGATATTGGCTTTATGGATCATGAATTTGCTCGGATTGGTGGTTATCCAAAAACAGCAGAAGTTTGTGGCGTGTTTGATAGTCTGGTTTATGCCCGTAAGAAGCATCCGGGGCAGAAAAATAACCTAGATATTTTGTGTAGACGTTACGGTATTGATAACTCGCATCGTGAGTTGCACGGCGCACTTTTGGATTCAGAGATTCTTGCTGACGTTTACCTATTGATGACAGGTGGGCAGACGAGTCTTGGCTTAGCGAATAATTCTGATTCAGACTCTAAAGAAGAAGGTGACGTTGAAGAAATTCGCCGGCTTTCTCAAAATCGTCCTGCGTTGAAAGTGATTAGAGCGAGTGAAGAGGAGTTAAAAGTCCATGAAGAGCGCTTGGATTTGATAGATAAAAAATCAGGTCAGTCTTTGTGGCGGATTAATCATTAGTTCTGTATTACAAATACAACAAACTTATAGAGTAATAATCAAAAATGCCCTCCTTGAAGAGGGCATTTTTTTGCATTTAGGGTTGTACGCTACAGAAAGTAGGTGACACAAAGTCCACCAACAACGCTAAGTACCACTGTGTAAGGTAATGCCATCCAAACCATCTTGCCGTAAGACAATCGCAATAAAGGTGCGATTGCAGAGGTTAACAAGAATAAGAATGCGGCTTGTCCATTCGGTGTTGCTACGCTAGGAAGGTTGGTGCCAGTGTTGACGGCAACAGCGAGTTTATCAAAGTGTTCGCGAGTGATGGTTCCAGCGTCCAAAGCGGCTTTAATCTCATTGATATAAACCGTCGCCACAAAAACATTGTCGCTGATTGCTGAAAGCAAACCATTAGCAATAAATAGCATTATAGGTTGGCGCTCAGTTGGCATTTGTAAAACAACATCAATCACTGGTTGAAACAGGTGTTGAGAATGTATGACGGAAACAACGGTGAAAAATACTACCAACAAAGCGGTAAAAGGTAGGGACTCTTCAAAGGCATGGCCAATACGGTGTTCTTCAATAATGCCATTAAATGATGTCAATAACACGATAACCATTAAGCCCACTAATCCAACTTCCGCAACATGGAAAGCAAGTGCAAATACTAGGATAATAGCAACGATGCCTTGCACAATAAGTTGGGCTCTGATTTTGTTTGTGTGTTTTTGGCTTTCTTCTTTTTCAAAGTTATTAAGGATGTCTCGGACTGTGTCTGGCAATTGTGCTCCGTAGTCAAACCATGCGGTTTTCTCTAACACCACAACGGTTAACAAACCGCAAATTAAAACAGGTATTGAAACAGGAGCCACATAAAGGAAGAATTCGCCAAAATTCCACCCCGCCACTTTAGCAATCAGTAAGTTTTGTGGTTCGCCTACTAACGTTGCGACACCGCCGAGTGCTGTACCAACCGCACCGTGCATTAACAAGTCTCGTAAGAAAGAGCGGAATTCATTCAGGTCTTCAGTGTTCACTGGCAGAATAGAGTCATCTTTACCATGGTCGTGGTTTTTATTTGAGCTTTGTCCTGAAGCGGCTTTGTGGTAAACCGAATAAAACCCTACACCGACACTGATCAGAACGGCTGTCACGGTTAGAGCGTCCAAAAAGGCAGAGAGCAACGCAGCAGAAAAACTAAAAATTAACGAAATAACGATTTTAGATTTTACTTTAACTAGGAGCTTATTGAAGATAAATAACAGCATGTCTTTCATGAAGTAGATACCAGCTACCATGAACATTAGCAGCAATATTACTTCAAGGTTGTGTGAGACCTCTGTGTAAACGCCCTCGGGTGTTGTGAGGCCAAGCGCTACAGCCTCAATAGCAAGTAGGCCTCCCGGTTGAAGTGGGTAGCATTTTAGTGCCATTGCTAAGGTAAAAATGAACTCAATAATTAACAGCCAGCCCGCGATAAATGGACCTAAAGTAACGAAAACAATAGGATTGATAATCAAAAAGGCTAAGATTATTTGTTTGTACCAAAGTGGCGAGGCGCCGAGGAAATTTCTTCCAAACGATTGTGACAGAGAGGTTTTCATTAGTTGCTCCTTCATAAAAAGGCACTGAAATGTGCAAAAAAATTAACAAGATTTCTCTATGTTTTCAGTGGTTCAGAAGAATCTTGTTAGCTTTCTTGTAGTTATTATTTTGAAGAGGCTTTTTCAAAGTGTGCAGATAATAAGTCAAATAAGAAACAGTATCTATAGTGATTAATGACTTATAGATATTGCTATTTATAAAAATAGCCCCACTATCTCAAGAAGTTATGATTATTTAGAGGAAGAGATGTTGGAATTTTTAACTGATTACGCCGGTTTTTTATTGAGATTGGTCAGTGTTGCTTTGGTGATAGGTTTTCTTTTGGCTGTTTTATCTAGTGGGAAGCGTAAATCGCAACCAGGTAGTTTGTCCGTTACTAAGTTGAATGAAAGTTATGATGCCATGAAGGCTGAGTTGGATCATCAGCTATTGGATAAAAAAGATCTTAAAAACATAGCAAAAGAAAAAAAGAAAAAAGAAAAACTGGAAAAGAAGGCGTTAAAAAAAGCACCGAAAGAGGCAGAGGAAGTCGCAAAGAAGCGTCTTTACGTCTTGGATTTTGATGGTGATATAAAGGCGTCAGCAGTTGAAACCATGCGTGAAGAAATTACCGCAATTTTAAGTGTGGCTAAACCTCAGGATGAGGTGGTGGTTCGTTTAGAGAGTGGTGGTGGTGTTGTGCATGGTTATGGTTTAGCAGCATCTCAGTTGCAGCGCATCCGAGAGGCCAGTATTCCGTTAACGATTTGTGTTGATAAAGTAGCAGCCAGTGGCGGTTATATGATGGCTTGTGTGGCTGATAAAATTATTGCAGCACCGTTTGCGATTCTTGGTTCTATTGGTGTCGTTGCGCAAGTTCCGAATGTGCATAGATTGCTTGATAGGAGCTTGATTGATGTGGAACTTCACACGGCGGGTAAGTATAAGCGTACTTTAACTATGTTGGGTGAAAATACGGATGAGGGCCGAGAAAAATTTAAACAAGACCTAGAAGATACTCACGGTTTGTTTAAACGATTTGTTTCGAGCCAGCGTCCACAGTTGGATATTGAAGACATTGCAACAGGTGATACTTGGTATGGTTCAGAGGCAATAGACAATAAACTGATTGACCTAGTAATGACCAGTGATGCGTATTTGGTTTCTCATTATGAAAGCGCTGAAGTGATACAAGTGACTTATAAGCAGCCAAAGGGAATGGCGGAACGTTTAGGTTTGTCTTTCTTTTCTGCTCTGGAGCAAAAAGCCGTGTTGTGGATTGGGAAAATCACCCAATCTCGAGGGTATTAAGGAAGGTGCGAATAAGTCTACTAAGCCTCAGTCTTTCAGAGAAATCGTCAAATAAGGCGCGACTCTGAAGGAATGTAGGTACCTTTCAAAGAGTCGCAACGACATGTGGCCTGTTATTTTTAATAGTAAGCTCTGAAAGACCCGCAGGGCATGGCCTAAAAGCCTGTATTCTTTGTTGAGCACCTCGAAAATAGAACAACTATTCACATTCGCTACTCGCCTCGAATGACAGGCTTTTATCCACATGCTGAGACAAGAGGACTTGTTCGCACCTTCCTTAACCAATAACTTGAAGTTGGTTTTATAAAAGAGCGTAGCTAAAAAAAAATGCGGTAAAAAAAGAGTGGTATGCGAGGCATGCCACTCTTTTTTTGTGTTGTCTTACTTGTTGTCTTGTTATTTGTTCGTTAGTTCATTTGTACTTTGAAGGGAGTCATAGGTCAGGCTGCTTCCGGTTTCGGGCGTGACTGATTGTTCGGCAATTTTTTCAATGGCGTCTTCTAGCTCTATTGGCTCAAAATATATTAACGTACCAATCGTTGGATGATCTAGGTAGTTTACTTTTTTGCTAGCAGTTTTATTGCTTTGGTTCAGTGTTAATACCAATGCCGGTTCGAACTCTTTGAATTCAGGCTTTGCTTTTTGCTCAGTTTCAGACTGAGAAAAAAACAGGCTTGTTCCTGCTTGATTCGAGTTTTGGTTGTCTTGTTCTGGTGTTGTTTCTGGTTGAGTAAAGCTATCAAACAAATAATATTTGTATTGGATGTCTGATTCTAAATAGCGCCCCAAGGTGATGGCAATGTTCGCAGTAAGTTCTGGGTAGCCATCTTTCTCTTGAGTGCTATGGAAAGATTTTTTAATGGTATCGCCTGGGTGTTTGAATATGAGAGTCCATTTTCGATTGGCTAAAATGGTGACATGTGTACCCAGCCTTTGTTCCATATTGCCAAAAGGAGTTGATTGGTTGATGTTGTTGTCTGGATCGTTTGCTTTTTCCTCTTCTGCCGTAAGGCGAAGAAGATTTTCTGTAGACAGTACATTTTTGTAGTCAACGTGTTCCGTTGTGAGGGCTTCAGGCCATTGGAATGTCACCAAATAGCCTTCATAAGCTCTGGCTGTATCCGGGTTGATTTGTTCGTCTTCAGCAAAAAGACGAGTGCTAAGTAACGTCAGGGATAAGAAGATAATAATTAGCGATTTCAATGTAATAATTCCAAAGTCATTGTCGTTTGTTGGAAACGCTCTTCTGCGCTGTTCATTGGGGCTAAGAATTTCAAAGTATCAGAGCCAACCAGCTTGTAGATGTCGGGTTTCGTTTGAATAAGTCTAATCAACTTCATTGGGTCGACAGGTGTTTTACTATTAAAGAAGATTTTACCTTCTTTGGCATTGGCTTCAATCTTATTAATGCCAAGACTTTCCGCTTTAAGCTTTAATTCCGTTTGCCTAAATAGATTTTTCGTTGCGTCAGGCAGCAGCCCAAAGCGGTCAATCATTTCCACTTGAAGGTCTTTTAATTCATCACTGCTTTTTGCACTGGCAATGCGCTTATACAGAATCAATCGTGAATGTACATCACCTAAATAATCTTCCGGAATAAGTGCGGGAACTCGTAAGTTCACATCAGTTTGTGCTGGAGATGTGATATCTATGTCTGGAGACTCACCATTTTTGAGGGATTTAACCGCTCGGTCTAACATGTCCATAAATAGAGAGAAGCCAACATGTTCAATATGACCACTTTGACCATCACCCAATAATTCGCCTGTGCCGCGAATCTCTAAATCGTGAGTGGCTAAGGTAAATCCTGCGCCGAGAGTATCAGCAAGTGTAATGGCTTCTAGGCGTTTTTCTGCATCGCCAGTTACTTTACGGTCATTTGGTGTTAATAAGTAGGCATAGGCTTGATGGTGCGAGCGGCCAACTCGACCACGTAATTGATGCAGTTGTGCCAAGCCAAACTTATCTGCTCGTTCAATGATAATAGTGTTGGCGTTCGGTATATCGATACCTGTTTCTATAATGGTAGAACAAACGAGCACGTTGGCTCTTTTGTGGTAGAAGTCTGACATGACTTGTTCCAGTTCTCTTTCACGCATCTGTCCGTGACCCACAATAACACGAGCTTCTGGAATTAACTCTTCCAATTCTTCTGCGGCTTTTTGGATGGTTTGTACTTCATTGTGTAAGTAATAAACTTGCCCGCCACGATGAAGTTCGCGCAAAATCGCTTCTTTTATTTGATGTTCGTCTTTTTGTTTTACAAATGTTTTTACGGATAAACGTTTGGCTGGTGGTGTCGCAATAATGGATAAATCACGAATGCCAGACAAAGACATGTTTAGCGTTCGAGGAATTGGGGTGGCGGTTAGTGTGAGTATGTCTACTTCTGCTCGCAGAGCTTTGAATTGCTCTTTTTGCTTGACCCCAAAACGGTGTTCCTCATCGATAATGACTAGGCCTAGATTAGCAAACTTGATGTCACTTTGGATGAGTTTATGTGTGCCAACGACTATGTCTGCTTTGCCTGATTCTAGTCGATCAATAGAAGTGTTGGATTGTTTGCCTGAACGAAATCTCGACAATAGTTCGATCTCTACAGGCCAGTCGGCAAAACGGTCGCAAAAATTTTCATAGTGCTGTTGGGCAAGCAGTGTGGTTGGAACGAGAACGGCCACTTGCTTGCCATCTTGAACAGCTAAGAAGGCGGCTCGCATAGCAACTTCTGTTTTACCAAAGCCTACGTCACCACAGACCAAGCGATCCATTGGTTTCTTAGCGGACATATCCGCCATCACTGCATCGATTGCCATTTGCTGGTCAGGTGTTTCTTCAAACGGGAATCCTGCCGAGAAGAGCTCATATTGGTCGTCTGGCTTAGCAAATGCATAACCGACTCTAGCCTCACGTTTGGCGTATATTTCCAGTAACTCCGCGGCTGTGTCGCGGGCTTTTTCAGCTGCTTTTTGTTTCGCTACACTCCATTTGTCAGTGCCAAGCTTGTGCAGTGGTGCGGTATCTTCATCTGCGCCCGTGTATCTGGAAATGAGCTGTAATGACGAAACGGGTACATAAAGTTTGGCGTCATTGGCGTAGCCAAGCGTGAGGAGCTCTGTTTCTTGTCCGTCTATTTGTAAATTAGTAAGGCCAAGGTAGCGGCCAACCCCGTGATCAATATGCACAACGGGTGCATTTAATCTTAACTCAGTGAGGTTGCGAATGATCGCATCTTCGCTGATGTTGTTTTGTTTATTGCGTCGACGGTGTTGAGAAACGCGTTCGCCTAATATTTCACTTTCAGGAATTAGCGCAAGCGCTTCATTAATGATGAAGCCGCGGCCAATATTGCCTTCGGTAATGGCGAGTGATTTTGTCGACTTAGTGAATGCTTCCCAGCTGTCAACTTGCTTTGGTTTAATGTTGTGTTTTTTTAACAGGTCAAGCAAGGCCTCTCGGCGGCCTGCAGACTCAGCGACAATTAATACTCTAGCTGAGGTTCCTGCCAGAAAGTCTTGTAGTTTTCCAAGTGGTTGTGCTGCTTTTGAATCAATTTTAACGGTATCAAGTGCTTTATATGCAGGATGATCACCTGTCACTGAAAAAATAATGTTCGTGTATTGATTAAGTCGTCCAAAAAGTTCGTCTTCGCGTAGGCACAGTTCATCGGGCTTTAAAATAGGGCGCTCGATGTTGTAATTCAGGGATTCGTGGCGGCTACGGAAATCAAGTTGAATACTCGCAAACTGATCGTTGAAGTTGTCGGAGCGAACGATCAGAGTGTTGTCAGGTAGGTAGTCAAATACGCTAGCGGTTTGTTCAAAGAATAAAGGTAAATAGTATTCAATGCCTGCTGGTATAATACCACTGGAGATATCTTGGTATATCGGGCTTGAAAGTGGGTTGGCTTCAAAGCGCTCTCTAAAAGCTTGGCGAAACTGCTGAATTCCCTGTGAAGTGGTTGGGAACTCTTTTGCTGGAAGCATTTTAATTTCAGCTACCTTGCTAATGCTGCGCTGTGTCTCTGGATCAAACCATCGAATCGATTCTATTTCATTGTCGAACCAATCTATCCTGATTGGGTTTTCCGCACCCATTGGATAAACATCCATCAAGGCGCCGCGGATGGCGTATTCACCATGCTCGTGGACGTTCTCTACATTTAAGTAGCCCGCGTTAGTTAGCTTTCTTGATAGTTGCTCCAGAGGAAGTTCTTGTCCTTCTTCCAAATGAAAGCGCTGGGCATCAAGGTGGTGTTTAGGGCAAAGACGCGTTATGCAGGAAGCAACCGTGGTGAGTACAATCGGATTTTTCGTTTCGGTAAGCTTAGCCAGCGTTTCTAAACGCTGAGATATAATGTCTTGGTGTGGCGAGAAGGCGTCGTATGGTAAGGTTTCCCAATCGCTAAATCTTAATATTTCTCTTTTGTTTTGATTTAGAAACTGTATTTCATCTTCAAGCTCATTGAGTTCGGCGACCGTGTTGGCCATAAAAAGCATAGGTTGTTTATGTTGAGCTGCTATTGCTAGCAGTTGTAATGCTTTTCGGCTGCCATCTAGGCCGCTAATTAAGTTTTTGAAGCCGGGTTTTAGGGTGATTGATACGGTTTCTGACATGTTGGGCTTATTGTTCTCTAGTGGCGGATAGCGTCAAAGATACAGAGTCTGCAAAACGTAAAGCGTGAGGTTTTGCAACTTCGACTTTTGCAAAGGTTACATGGTTCGATGACATGCAAAGCTCCAGTAAGTCTGCGGTTAGTTTTTCAAGCAATAGAAAGCGGTTATTTTCAGTGTGAGCTATCATTTCTTTACAAATTGTCCGGTAGTTTACCGCATTTTCAACATTGTCTGTGTCATAGGCTTGAGAGGCCGGATAGTGTATCCAGGCATTGATTACCACATCTTGCTTGTTTTGTTTTTCAGATTCATTGAATCCAATATAGGTTCGCAGACGTAGATTCTTAATATGAATTTGAGCTTCTGGTTTGATCATAGTTATGCTTCCGTGTTTTAAGCCTATTCATTTATTGGGCGATATTGTGTCGTTTTCAATCATGTATGGCAACAGACTAAAAATACGGAGCAATGTCGCTTTTTGGATTGCTTTTTCTAATTTTAATTCTTTCGAATAAAGTTCGTATGACAAATTGTGCACTATTATGTAATTAAACAACAAAAAAGTGGCTTTTTAGTGGTTATAAAATGCGCAATAAGGACATTGTAGTGATTTTAAGTAAAAGTTGGTGCTTAAAGACGGTCTCGTGAGCTGGTCAATGGAGGGAATGATCTTTATAATACGTCGGTTTTTTGGTGAAGTGAGTTTGCGTTTTACAATTAATTTAATATTAGTTGTTCGCTCTTGCATGTTTTCCCGGAGGGGGGCATGAGCATGACGCATTGCGCTTTTTGTGTTCAATTTATTGTTGGGCAGAACATATGTATAAAATTACAAAAGGCCTAGATCTACCGATCTCAGGTGCTCCCAATCAAGTGATTGAGACGGCTGCTGCTGCAAAGACAGTTGCTGTGATCGGTCCAGACTTTCATGGAATGAAACCCACCATGCTTGTCAAGGAAGGGGACAAGGTCAAGAAAGGTCAAATTATTTTTACGGATAAGAAAACGGAAGGTGTTAATTATACCGCTCCTGCTTCTGGAACCGTAATTGAGATTAATCGTGGTGAACGACGTGTTCTTCAGTCTCTCGTTATTAGCGTTGAAGGCGACGAGTCTGAAACCTTTGCGTCTTATGCCGGCTCTGAACTGAAATCTTTAGAACGTAGCAAGGTTGTGGAAAATCTGGTTAACTCTGGATTATGGACATCATTCCGTACCCGCCCGTTCTCTAAGGTTCCTGAAATTGCTTCAGCGCCAAACTCCATTTTTGTTACCGCTATAGATACGAATCCGCTAGCTGCTTCTCCTGAAGTTGTGCTTGCTGATCAAGCGGAAGCATTTGCAGATGGCCTTACTGTGTTGACTCGTTTAACCGAAGGTAAGGTTTTTCTATGTAAGGCAGCTGGCGCAAAAATCCCAACAACGTCCGATGTGACGGTTGAGGAATTTGCTGGTGTGCATCCTGCCGGTCTTGCTGGTACGCATATCCACTTCCTTGATCCAGTTAGTGATAAGAAAACAGTTTGGTCTATTAATTACCAAGATGTTGTTGCTATTGGTAAATTGTTTGTAACTGGTGAGCTGGATGTTGAGCGAGTGATTGCTTTAGCCGGACCACAAGTTAAAAAGCCTCGTTTGGTTCGTACTCAAGTTGGTGCAAGCTTAGAAAATTTGCTGGCTGGCGAAATGGGTGAAGGTGATAACCGAGTTATCTCTGGCTCTGTTCTTTCTGGTCGCAATGCTTTTGGACCTTTTGCTTACTTAGGTCGTTACCACACTCAAGTGACTGTATTGCTTGAAGGTCGTGAGCGTCAAATGATGCATTATCTTCGTGCGGGCGTAGAAAAACATTCTATTATGAATGTGTTCTTGTCCAAGCTTACGGGGAAAAAATCCTTTGATATGACAACGACGACAAATGGTAGTGATCGTACTATGTTGCCTCTTGGTAACTTTGAGCGCGTGATGCCACTTGATATTCTAGCAACGCAATTGCTACGAGCGTTAGTTGTGAACGATACAGAGCAGGCTCAAAAGCTTGGTGCACTTGAGTTAGATGAAGAAGATTTGGCTTTGTGTACTTACAGTTGCTCAGGTAAGTTCGAATATGGCCCGATCCTTCGGGATTGCCTAACTCTAATAGAGAAAGAGGGTTAATTCATGGGGCTTAGAAAAGTACTCGATAAAATGGAACCTGAGTTTCACTCAGGTGGAAAATACGAAAAATGGTATGCGCTTTTCGAAGCGGTAGATACTATTTTTTACCGCCCAAGTTCTGTAACCAAGAATGGCTCTCACGTTCGTGATGCAGTGGATATGAAACGCATCATGATATTGGTGTGGATGTGTACATTCCCAGCTATGTTCTTTGGTATGTACAATATTGGTCTACAAGCCAATACTGCAATGGAAGCAATGGGTGTTGCGCCTGCTGATTCTTGGCGTCATGCCATTATTGGCGGTCTAACGAGCTATAATGCTTCAAGCATTTGGGACAATATGATTTACGGTGCAATGTACTTTTTGCCTGTTTATCTTGTTACCTTTGTTGTTGGTGGTTTCTGGGAAGTGTTGTTTGCTTCTGTGCGTAAGCATGAAGTTAACGAAGGCTTCTTTGTTACCTCTATCCTTTTCTCTCTTTCTCTGCCTGCAACTGTGCCTTTATGGCAAGTGGCTCTGGGTATCACCTTTGGTGTTGTCCTGGCGAAAGAGGTGTTTGGTGGTACAGGTAAAAACTTCCTTAACCCTGCTTTGGCTGGCCGTGCGTTCTTGTTTTTCGCTTACCCAGCGTCCATGTCTGGTGATGCTGTTTGGACTGCGGTAGATGGCTTCTCTGGTGCGACTGCGTTGAGTCAACTTGCTGCTGATGGCGTTGCAGGTTTAACCGTTGCTTGGTCTGATGCCTTCTTTGGCTTCATTCAAGGTTCCATGGGTGAAACTTCTACTCTGGCTATTCTGATTGGTGGTGGTGCATTGTTAATTATGCGCATCGCAGCTTGGCGGATAGTTGCTGGCGTTATGCTAGGTATGGTGCTGACTTCTGCGTTGTTTAACGTTATTGGTTCAGACACTAACCCTATGTTCTCTACGCCTTGGTATTGGCATCTTGTTTTAGGTGGCTTTGCTTTTGGTATGATGTACATGGCGACGGATCCAGTGTCTGCGTCAATGACGAATCGCGGTAAATGGTTTTACGGCGCTCTGATTGGCTTGATGGTTGTGTTGATTCGTGTTGTTAACCCTGCTTACCCAGAAGGTATGATGTTGGCAATTTTGTTTGCGAATCTGTTTGCGCCATTTATTGACCACTTTGTTGTTCAGGCGAACATTAAACGGAGGATTGCACGCAATGGCTAGTAATAACGATAGTATTAAAAAGACCATTATAGTTGCTTTATCTTTGTGTTTGGTTTGTTCTATTTTTGTTGCAGCCGCAGCAGTAGGTCTTAAGCCTATTCAGAACACCAATAAAGACTTAGACCGTAAGCGCAATATTTTGTCTGCCGCTGGTATGCTTGAACCTGGCAAATCAGTTGATGAGATTTTTGAGTCTGTTGAAACTCGTATTGTGAATTTGCAAACTGGCAAATTTGCTACTCAAGCTGAACTAGATGATGCAGGAATTAAAGCGTCTACTTTTGATCAAAAGGCGGCGTCTAAAGATCCTAGTTTGTCTATTTCTCTTAAGGGTAACGATCCGGCTGGTATCAAACGTCGTTCAAACTTCTCTGCGGTTTACCTTGTGAAGTCTGGCGATAATATCGATCGCATCATTCTGCCTGTGCATGGCTATGGCTTATGGTCAACTATGTACGGCTTTATGGCTTTGAAAAATGACTTCAATACAGTGATCGGCTTTGGTTTTTATGACCAAGCTGAAACACCTGGATTAGGCGGTGAGGTTGATAATCCTAACTGGAAGGCATTGTGGAAAGGTAAAGAAATCTACAATGGACAAGGCGAAGCTGTAATTCATCTTGTAAAAGGTGGAGTGGATAGTTCTGATCCTGATGCTGAGCACAAAGTAGATGGTTTATCTGGTGCTACACTAACAAGTCGTGGTGTTACTCATCTTGTTCAATACTGGTTGGGTCAGGAAGGGTTTGGACCATTCTTATCGCAACTACGTAGCGAAGGAGTTCAATAATGTCTGATGTGAAAAAAGTCCTCTTTGGGCCAATTCTTGCAAATAACCCGATTGCCTTGCAGATCTTGGGTATTTGTTCAGCGTTGGCTGTAACAAGTAGTATGAAAGTCAGTTTGGTTATGGCCATTGCCTTAACCTTGGTAACGGCTTTCTCAAGCTTTTTTATTGCGATTATTCGTAGCCATATTCCAAACAGTATTCGTATCATTGTTCAGATGATCATTATTGCCTCTTTGGTAATTGTGGTGGATCAGGTTTTGAAGGCCTTTGCTTACGAAATCAGTAAGCAGCTTTCTGTATTCGTTGGTCTTATCATTACGAACTGTATCGTAATGGGGCGCGCAGAAGCGTTCGCTATGAAAAATGGCCCAATAATGAGCTTTGTGGATGGTATTGGTAACGGTTTAGGTTACAGCGCAATGTTAATTGTTGTTGCCTTTTTCCGTGAATTACTTGGTGCTGGTAAGTTATTTGGTGTCGAAATCTTTGCAACTGTTCAGAATGGCGGTTGGTATCAGCCTAATGGTTTGATGTTGCTTCCACCTAGTGCATTCTTTGTTATCGGCTTGGTTATTTGGGCTTTGCGTTCTTATAAGAAAGAACAAGTTGAAGAGCCTGAATTCAAGATTGCAGCGAATTCTCGTTCTCAGGAGGCGCTATAAATGGAACATTTAATCAGTCTGTTTGTTAAAGCTGTTTTTGTTGAAAACATGGCGTTAGCTTTCTTCCTTGGTATGTGTACCTTTTTGGCTCTGTCCAAAAAAGTAGAAACAGCGATAGGTTTGGGGATAGCAGTTGTTGTTGTTTTGGCGATTACGGTTCCTCTTAATAACTTGTTGTACCAGAACCTATTAGTAGATGGTGCGCTTGAGTGGGCGGGTTTGCCTGGCGTTGATCTTAGCTTTTTGGGTCTCTTGAGCTACATTGGTGTTATCGCTGCTGTGGTTCAGATATTGGAAATGACTTTGGATAAATACATGCCTGCGTTATATAACGCGCTTGGTGTGTTTTTGCCACTTATCACAGTGAACTGTGCCATCATGGGTGCTTCTTTGTTCATGGTTGAGCGTGACTACAACTTTGGTGAGAGTGTCGTTTACGGTGTGGGTGCTGGTGTTGGTTGGGCGTTGGCGATTGCTGCGCTAGCTGGTATTCGGGAGAAGCTTAAGTATTCAGATGTTCCTGCAGGTCTTCGTGGTCTAGGTATCACGTTTATTACTGTTGGTCTAATGAGCTTAGGTTTTATGTCATTTTCTGGTGTGCAGCTTTAATTAGCTGCCCGTTTAGACAACCAAGAATAGGGTTTAACTAACATGGTCAACTTAGAGATTATTCTAGGTGTGGTGATGTTCACAGCTATCGTGCTTGCGTTAGTGGCAATTATCCTTGCTGCTCGTGCACGCTTGGTAAGCTCTGGGGACGTCACAATTCGCATCAATGGTGAAAAGGAAGTAACAGCACCGGCTGGTGGTAAGTTACTTCAAACTTTGGCGAACAGCGGCATTTTTCTATCATCTGCTTGTGGCGGTGGTGGTACTTGTGCCCAGTGTAAATGTAAGGTGACTAGTGGTGGTGGTTCTATGCTTTCTACTGAGCAGTCCCATTTTACTCGCCGTGATGAAAAAGAAGGTTATCGTTTGTCATGTCAGGTTTCTGTGAAACAGGATATGGATGTAGAGGTACCTGAAGAAGTGTTTGGTGTTAAGGCTTGGGAATGTACTGTTGAGTCTAATCCTAACTTAGCGACCTTCATCAAAGAGCTTACATTGAAATTGCCTGAAGGCGAAAACGTTGATTTTCGTGCTGGTGGTTATGTTCAGCTTGAAGCGCCTGCTCATACTGTGCATTACAAAGATTTTGATATTGAAGAAGAGTATCGAGGTGACTGGGATAAATTTAACCTTTGGAAATTTGTTTCTAAGGTTGATGAAACCGTAATCCGTGCATATTCAATGGCGAACTACCCTGAAGAAAAAGGTATCGTGAAGTTTAATATTCGTATTGCTTCTCCGCCTCCCGGTAAAGATGATTTGCCTCCGGGTCAGATGTCTTCTTATGTGTTCAGTCTTAAGCCTGGCGATAAGATAAAAGTATACGGTCCGTTTGGTGAGTTTTTTGCTAAAGATTCGGATGCTGAAATGGTGTTTGTTGGTGGTGGTGCAGGTATGGCGCCAATGCGCTCACATATCTTCGATCAGCTTAAACGTTTGAATTCGAAGCGTAAGATTTCATTCTGGTACGGTGCTCGTAGTGTACGCGAGGCCTTCTATTCTGAAGAGTACGATAAGCTTCAGGAAGAGAATGAAAACTTCGAATGGCATTTGGCGCTTTCTGATCCTCAGCCTGAAGATAACTGGGAAGGTAAAACTGGCTTTATTCATAACGTTCTTTATGAAAGTTATCTAAAAGACCATCCGGCTCCAGAAGACTGTGAGTTCTACATGTGTGGACCTCCAATGATGAACGCATCTGTTATCAAGATGCTAGAAGATCTAGGTGTAGAAAAAGAAAACATCCTCCTTGATGATTTCGGTGGCTAGCACCTAAATAAAGACCCACCTATAGGTGGGTCTTTATTTTTATTGGCGACTAAAAAGACTTTATATGCGTAAAAAAATACTACTACCCGTTTTCCTGCTTATCGCTATTGCGGTTGTATACCGCCTTTCTGTTTTTACCCCTGAATTAGCCAGCTTCTCTGGCCCTACAATGGGCACAACTTATACGGTGAAATTTTTTACTACTAAAGACGTGGGGGCTTCTTCAGATTTGAAGGATGACGTTGATGCTGCGCTGGTTCGAGTTAACAGGCTAATGTCGACCTATGACGCTAACTCAGAGCTTTCGCTGTTTAATAAGTTGTCCGCTGGTGAATCTGCTGTAGTCAGTAAAGATATGGCTTACGTGATTGATAAAGCTCTGCTTATTAGTGAAATGAGTGGTGGGGAGTACGATGTTACTGTTGGTCCTCTGGTTAATTTATGGGGGTTTGGTCCAGGGAAACGAGAAGATAAAGTGCCTAGCCAAGAGTCAATTGATGACGCAAAGTCGCGAGTGGGTTATCACTATTTAAATCTTGATGGCCGTCAATTGACCAAAGAAAAAGATATTTATGTGGATTTGTCTTCTATTGCGAAAGGCTACGGCGTTGATGTCGTGGCACGAGTTCTTCAAGATAGAGGGATAGAGAGTTATCTGATTGAGGTTGGTGGAGAGATTATATCCCAAGGTCTAAAGCCTGACGGAACTCCGTGGAGAATAGCGATCGAAAGCCCTGCTGGCGGGCATGACATGGCCGAGCGTATTATTTCTGTGACAGATATAGCGGTTGCTACATCTGGAGATTATCGAAATTATTTTGAAAAAAATGGTGTGCGTTATTCCCATACCATTAACCCTATTACAGGTAGGCCAATTACGCACAGGTTGGTTTCTGTTACTGTAGTAGATAAAACAACCACAATGGCAGATGGTCTTGCTACTGCAATTACGGTGCTTGGTCCTGATAAAGGCTTTGAGTTTGCACAAAAAAATGGCATTGCTGCTTATTTGTTGGTGAAAACAGATTTTGGCTTTGAAGAGCATCCATCTGATGCTTTTAAGGCCTATTTAAAATAGATTTTGAAAACTTTTTAGGAGAGATCATATGTTAACGATTGTATTGGCATTTGTCCTTATGCTCATGTTGGTGGCTGCTATGGCGGTTGGTGTATTAATGGGTAGAAAGCCTATTTCAGGCTCTTGTGGTGGCATGAGTGCTTTGGGTATGGAAGTTGCCTGCGATATTTGTGGTGGTGATAAAGGTAAGTGCGAGAAAGAAACGAAAAAAGGTATGGCGGCAACGGTTTCTGATGACACGTTTTATGACGCATCTAAATAATTGAACAGTGAAGAGGGTATTATGACAACGAGACATTATGATGTGGTGGTTTTAGGCACAGGTCCTGCCGGAGAAGGTGCTGCGATGAGTGCGGCGAAGGCTGGCAAAAGAGTGGCTGTGATTGAAGCGAGTTCGCAAGTTGGCGGAAGTTGTACGCATTTAGGAACCATTCCATCAAAAGCGTTGCGTCACGCTGTTAAGGAAATTATTGCATTCAATACTAATCCAATGTTTCGTGATATTGGTGAGCCTCGTTGGTTTTCGTTTCCAAAAGTGTTGGATCGCGCAAATAGAGTTATTGATCAGCAGGTTATGGGTCGTACAGAGTATTACGCGCGTAACCGAATTGATATTTACTTTGGTAAAGGTAAATTCAAGGATGCCAATACAATAGAAGTAAATACTTATGAAAAGGGTCCTGAGCTGCTGGTTGCGAAGAAAGTTGTTATTGCAACAGGTTCGCGTCCATATCGTCCAGCCAATATCGATTTTTCTCATCCTCGTATTTACTGCTCTGATACCATTCTAAGTTTGAGTCATACTCCGCGCTCACTGATTATCTATGGTGCGGGTGTCATTGGTTGTGAGTATGCGTCAATTTTTTGTGGTCTGGGTGTGCGAGTTGAGTTAATCAATCCAGCCAAAAAATTATTGAGCTTTCTTGATGATGAAATTACCGACGCATTGAGTTATCACTTGCGTGATGGCGGTGTGCTAATTCGTCACAACGAAACCTATGATTCAGTTGAAACCACAGAGCGTGGCGTTGTTATGCATATGGCGTCGGGTAAAAAATTACGTGCAGATGCTTTGTTATTCTGTAATGGACGTTCTGGTAATACTGATAATTTGGGTCTAGAGTCAATTAACTTAGATGTTAATAGTCGTGGTCAGTTGGCAGTGAATGATACCTATCAGACGCAGGTCGAGAATGTCTATGCAGCGGGTGATGTAATTGGTTGGCCAAGTCTAGCCAGCGCAGCGTATGACCAAGGTCGTGCTGCCGCAGCGAATATGTTTGGTTCGCCTGGTGGTGAATTCATTAGCGAGGTGCCGACAGGTATCTATACCATCCCTGAAATTAGTTCAGTAGGGAAAACAGAAGCTGAGCTAACGGCAGAAAAAGTGCCTTACGAAGTGGGTCGTGCTTTCTTTAAAAACACTGCTCGCGCTCAAATTACAGGTGAAGCGGTTGGGATGTTAAAAATTCTGTTTCACCGAGAGTCGTTAGAGTTGCTGGGTATTCATTGCTTTGGTGACCAAGCGTCAGAGATTGTTCACATTGGACAAGCGATTATGAAGCAGCCTGGTGAGCAAAATACATTAAAATACTTTTTAAATACGACGTTTAACTACCCAACGATGGCGGAAGCCTATCGAGTTGCGGCGTTAAACGGTTTTAACCGAGTGTTTTAGGTTTCTATCTGTCATAAAAATGCCCACTTAAAAGTGGGCATTTTTATGTCTTTTATTTGGTCATAATAAGACTGTGATCAAATAACAAATTAGCTGCCTTTGATAGCGTAGATGCCTTTAAGGTTTCTGAAGAAGCCTTTGTAGTCCATGCCGTAACCGAATAAAAATCTATCTGCCACATCTGTTCCGATATAGTCGGGAGTCATGTCTGTTTTACGGTCGTGCAATTTATTGATGACGGTCGCTGTGTATACGCTGCTTGTTTCCTGGTTTTCTAGCCATTGAGTTATGGCTTGCAGGGTGTGTCCTTGGTCGAAAATATCATCAACAACGAGAATGTGTCTGTCTTTAAGGCTGGTTTGTGGATAGCTCAGCCAATTAAGTGATGCGCCTTCCGTTTCCATTCCGTAACGAGTTGCATGAATGTAGTCGAGTTCTAATGGAAAGTTTAAACGTTCTATTAGAGCGGCTGTTGGGATTAATCCGCCATTCATAACGCAAAGGACAAGAGGGAGCTTATCTGAAAGGTCCGCTGTAATTTGTGTCGCCATTTTATCAAGGGCTTCGTTAAGTTTTGCTTCGTCAACTAAGCAATCCGCCTCTTCTAAAATGTTGTTTAGATCGTTGATTGTATTCGTCATGGTAAGCCCTGTTGTGGAAAATTGCGGGATTTTACATTAATCCTGACCAGATGCTAAGTTTTTCTGCTGGGATGTGGTTTTTATGTTGTGTAGTGTGGCACAAAGGCAAATGGATGCGAGAACAATAAGCCAAGAGCTTTGTAACCATATTAAAAATATTGGAATGGCAGCGAATGCACCATAAACAACCTGGTAGCTGCTGAAAAATTGTGCGAAAGAACTGAATATGGTGTTTAAAATAAATAAGCCGATGCTGCCTACAAAGGCTGAAATGGAAGCCCACTTTAGGGATACTTCAGCGTTCGGAGTTAAAAAGTTGAGTGTTAATAGCATTAAAAAGTACAGAGTGATGGTGCCAAGTTCCAATAGGTTATCAATCCATGCGTTGGTCTGAGTGCCATATATCTGCATCGATATAAGTGTGCCGTATAAGCTTAATGAGGACGCAAAGATAATGGGGCCCAAGGTGAGAATGGCCCAGTAAGTTAATAGTCTTTCTCTAATTTTTCTGGCTTTTTTGATTTGCCAAATAGATTGTACGCTGCTTTCAAAGCTATTGAGCAGTAATAGTGCGGTGAAAACGAGTGCAACCAGACCAGCGGCTGAAAGATTTTTGGTCTGCGATGAGAATTTAATTAAGTAAGGTATGAGTATATCGCTTGAGCCAGGCGCTAGATGCTGCTCAATTAATTGAAAAAGCTGTGATTGCATTGCCTCTAGTGCAGGTGTAAAGCTCAGAATTCCAACAATGATGGTGATGATGGGGACCGCCGCCAACAAACTTGATAAGGTGAGTTGAGCGGCTTTTTGTGGAAGGTTGCTGTGCTTGAACCTTGTTACAGTTAAATATCCATAACGTTTGAAGATAAGGAAAAAGTAAATTAGACGTTCTGGCATAGTGATTGGGCTCTGTTTAAGTAGGTTCCTACAATAACATAGGCATGAATATTTTATAAAAAACTTCTTTTTGATGCACATTGCACAAACACAGTGCAATGTGATTCATTTTGGCGCGTGTTCCTTGTTTTTTGGGAGGGCTGCTTGTATTATTTATCTCGTTCCTTTTGTGATATTTGTGCTGCGGGATAGTGAATTTTAACTATTCTCGGTTCCATGGTTGCAAATAGTCATTTTTAGCCCAGTTTTACTGGGCTTTTTTATGTCTATTGGTTGACGATTGCTATTCCATCCCTATAATAGCCCACCACATGAAATGTAATGATCTTTGTTCCGTTAGCTCAGTTGGATAGAGCAACCGCCTTCTAAGCGGTAGGTCACTGGTTCGAATCCAGTACGGAGCACCATTTTCAGTCCATTACTTTAATTTAATTTTTATTTAGGTTTTGTTGGCTGTAATTGAATAGATGTCTTGTTAATGACGAGATTGCCAACAAATTAAAGCAGGTTCCCGAGAGGAAGTTTTATGCAAGTTTCTGTAGAGACAACGTCTCCAATTGAGCGCGTTCTAACAATTAGTGTTCCAGCTGCTCGTATTGACGAAAAAGTAAATGCTGAAGTGGCCAAGACAGCGAAAACAATTCGCATCGATGGTTTCCGTAAAGGCAAAGTGCCTGTTAGTGTTGTTAAAAAACGTTACGGCCAAGGTATTCGTCTAGATGCTGTAGAACAAATTATGCGTGATGCATATGTTGAAGCGATTCAAAAAGAGTCTATTCAACCTGCAGGTATGCCTTCAATCGAACCTAAGAACTTTGCTGAAGGCACAGATCTTGAGTTTGTTGTAAAAGTAGAAGTATATCCAGAAGTAACATTGGCTGATAACTCTACTATTAAAGTAGATCGTGTTGTGTCTGAAGTTACTGATGCAGACGTTGATGTAATGTTAGAAACTTTGCGTAAACAAAATTCTGAATGGTCTGCTGTAGAGCGTGAATCTGCTGACGGCGATCAAGTGACAATCGACTTTGTTGGCTACCTAGGTGATGAAGCTTTCGAAGGCGGTGCTGCTGAAGGTCACAAGTTGGTATTGGGTTCCAATACTATGATTCCAGGTTTTGAATCTGGTATTCTAGGTGCTAAAGCTGGTGAAGAACGTACTATTTCTGTGACTTTCCCAGAAGATTACCAAGCTGAAAACTTGAAAGGTCAAGAAGCAACTTTCAAAATCACTGTTTCTGAAGTTGCAGAGCAAATTCTTCCTGAGCTAGATGATGCTTTTGTTGAGAAATTTGGACTAGAAGAAGCGACGATTTCCGCTTTACGTGCTGAAGTGCGTAAGAATATGGAGCGTGAGCTAAATCAAGCAATTAAGTCAAAGCTTAAAAATGCATTGTTTGAAGGTTTGTCTTCAATCAATGAAGTTGAAGTACCTTCAGCTCTTGTTGAACAAGAAGTTGATGCACTACGTAAGCAAGCTGCTCAGCAGTTTGGTGGTGAAGGTTTCGATGCATCTCAGCTACCTGCTGAATTGTTCGAAGAAGAAGCGAAAAAACGCGCTAAATTAGGTTTGTTGATTTCTGAAGTAATCAAGAAAGATGACCTGAAAGTTGATGATGATCGTGTTCGCTCTTTCTTAGAGGACATGGCTCAGGCTTACCAAGAGCCTCAGCAAGTTGTTGATTTTTACTTAAAGAACAAAGAACAATTAGCTCAAGTTCAATCTGCTGTACTTGAAGAGCAAGTTGTTGATAAACTGTTAGAATCTGCTCAAGTTACTGAAGTAACTTTGGGATATGAAGACGCTATCAAGCCAAATGCCCAAGCTGAAGAGGCTGGGGAAGAAGCATAAGACGAGTCTTATCTTTTTTAATAAGGTCGACATAGCATTTGCTATGTCGACTTTTTTGTTTTAAGGAATGCGATATGAATTTGATGAACCCGACTACTGGTCCTGTTGCAATCACAAGTAATGGTCTTGTCCCAATGGTTATTGAGCAGACCGCTCGTGGAGAGAGGTCATTTGATATTTACTCGCGCTTACTTAAGGAGCGAGTAATCTTTTTGGTTGGTCAAGTTGAAGATCACATGGCCAACTTGGTTGTGGCTCAGCTACTGTTTTTAGAGTCAGAAAACCCAGACAAAGATATTCATTTGTACATTAACTCTCCAGGTGGCTCTGTTACTGCTGGTATGTCTATTTATGATACTATGCAATTTATTAAGCCAGATGTTAGTACCATGTGTATTGGCCAGGCGGCGAGCATGGGGGCTTTGTTGTTAACAGCAGGTGCTGCTGGCAAGCGTTACTGTTTGCCTAATTCACGCGTTATGATTCACCAGCCGTTAGGTGGTTATCAGGGGCAAGCTTCTGATATTGAGATTCATACACGTGAAATTTTAAGCATCAAACATAAATTGAATGAAATTATTTCTTTTCATACTGGTAAGCCAATTGAGCAAGTTGCTATTGATACAGATCGTGATAACTTCATGAATCCGGAAGCAGCAAAAGATTACGGCTTAATTGACGATATCTTGCAGAAACGAACAGTTTAAGAAAAGGGTGGAATAAATGTCGGATGATAATTTTAGCCGTGGCGACCACTCCGATCGGTTATTGTATTGCTCTTTTTGCGGAAAGAGCCAAGACGAAGTAAAAAAGCTAATTGCTGGACCTTCTGTCTATATTTGTAATGAGTGTGTGGACTTGTGCAATAACATTATCACGCAGGAGTTGTCTCAAATTACTGAAGATGGCGAGTCTGCGGATGAGTTGCCAACGCCAGCAAAATTGAGTGCGTCGCTTGATGATTATGTTATTGGTCAGGATAAAGCGAAACGAGTTTTGGCTGTAGCGGTTTATAACCACTACAAGCGTTTGCGTCATCAGGGTAAAACAGATACGAGTATCGAATTAGGTAAGAGTAATATCTTGCTTATTGGCCCAACCGGTAGTGGTAAAACATTGCTGGCACAGACGCTTGCTCGTGTTTTGGATGTGCCATTTACTATTGCTGATGCGACTACATTAACAGAGGCTGGGTATGTTGGTGAAGATGTCGAGAACATCATTCAGAAACTATTACAGAACTGTGATTACGATGTAGAAAAAGCGCAGCGTGGTATTGTATATATTGATGAAATAGACAAAATCTCTAGAAAGTCTGATAACCCGTCTATTACACGTGATGTGTCAGGTGAAGGTGTTCAGCAAGCTTTGCTGAAACTGATTGAAGGGACTGTCGCTTCTGTTCCACCGCAAGGTGGTCGTAAGCACCCTCAACAGGAATTTCTGCAAGTTGATACCTCAAATATTCTGTTTATTTGTGGTGGTGCGTTTGCTGGTTTAGAGCGTGTTATCAGTGATAGAACAGAAAAAAGTAGTATCGGCTTTTCTGCCACAGTGAAAAGTAAAGAAGAAGGGCGATCTTTTTCTGAGGCTGTTCACCGTGTAGAGACAGAAGATTTGGTTAAGTTCGGTTTGATTCCAGAGTTTGTTGGTCGTTTGCCTGTTGTTGCGACGCTTTCGGAATTGGATGAAGAAGCCTTGATGACAATCTTAAGTCAGCCTAAAAATGCATTGGTTAAACAGTATCAGCACCTTTTTGAATTAGAGGGTGTTGAGCTGGAGTTTACCCCTGAGTCTTTACGTGAAGCGGCTAAATTAGCCTTAGAGCGTAAAACGGGTGCTCGTGGCTTACGTAGTATTTTAGAGTCTGCTTTATTGGATTGTATGTATGAGCTTCCAACTCGTAATGACGTTGCGAAAGTCGTTATGGATGGCAATTCAATACGTGGCGAGTCTGCTCCGTTGATGGTGCTTGAAAAAGAAGAGCTAGCGAAAAACGCTTAATTCTTTTTTAACTAGAAAAAATAAAAGGCCGAATTTAAGTTTTATTGCTTAAATTTGGCCTTTTTTATGATGTTTCGTTTTAAAACACGTGTAGACTAAATTCAAATAGTGATAGCGCTTGTAATTTCGGGCTTCGCCCTTATCTCTTTCCTAATCAATGTTGAAATATAAAAGTGCACTTTTCTTTATGTGCCCGGATTGGAAAAAAATATGACAGATTCTTTGCTCCTGCCAATGTTGCCACTTCGTGATGTGGTCGTGTATCCCCATATGGTGTTGCCGTTATTTGTTGGTCGCGCTAAATCCATCGCAGCATTAGAGTCTGCAATGGAAAATGATAAACAGGTGTTTCTTGTTGCTCAGCAGGATGCCTCTAAAGATGATCCTACTTTAGAAGATCTTTATTCTATTGGTACAACAGCCAAAGTCATGCAGTTGCTTCGTCTACCTGATGGTACTGTTAAAGTGCTTGTCGAAGGTGGTAAACGTGCTCGTCTTGAAAAGATGGAAGAAGCGGATGGTTTTGTTTTGGGTCGCGTTGTTGAGCTAGACCTTCAAGAAGAAGATCAAACTGAACATGGTGTGATTCGTAATGCTTTACTTAAACAGCTAGATGAGTACGTTGCAGGTAGTAAGCGTATCCCTGCAGAGGTCGTGGCGTCTCTAAAGTCTATCGATGATCTTGCGAAGTTGATCGATAACATTACTGGTCACATGAGTCTTAAGCTTGAAGATAAGCAAAAAGTATTAGAAATAGACTCGTTAACTGGCCGTGGAGAATACTTAATTGGCTTGATGGACGGCGAACTTGATATCGCTCATCTTGAGAAAAGTATTCGTAGCCGCGTTAAAAAGCAAATGGAAAAAAGTCAGCGCGAGTACTATTTGAATGAGCAAATGAAAGCCATTCAGAAAGAACTTGGTGATATGGAAGACGGCAGCAATGAGCTTGATCAGCTGCAAGAAAAAATTGCTGAAGTTGGTATGTCCGATGAAGCAAAAGAAAAAGCGGAAGGCGAACTGAAAAAGCTTCGCATGATGTCGCCTATGTCTGCAGAGGCTGCGGTGGTTCGAGGCTATATTGATTGGTTAACCTCATTGCCTTGGAAAAAGCGCAGCAAAGTTCGTAATGATCTAGCTTACGCAGAAAAAGTATTGAACCAAGATCATTATGGTCTTCAAGATGTTAAAGAGCGCATCCTAGAGTTTCTTGCTGTGCAGCAGCGAGTGAAAAAAGTGAAAGGTCCTGTGCTTTGTTTGGTTGGGCCTCCAGGTGTTGGTAAAACATCATTGGGTCAATCTATTGCTAAAGCGGTCAATCGCCAGTATGTACGTATGGCGCTTGGTGGTGTTCGTGATGAAGCTGAAATACGTGGTCATCGCCGTACCTATATTGGTTCTATGCCAGGTAAGCTACTGCAAAAATTGGCGAAAGTGAAAGTTAAGAACCCACTGTTTTTGTTGGATGAAATTGACAAAATGGGTATGGATCAGCGAGGTGACCCTGCCTCTGCGCTGCTAGAAGTGCTTGATCCAGAGCAAAACCACACTTTCAATGATCATTATCTTGAAGTGGACTTCGACCTTTCTGATGTCATGTTTATTTGTACATCGAATAGTATGAATATCCCTGGTCCTCTTTTGGATCGTATGGAAGTTATTCGCATTCCGGGTTACACCGAGGATGAGAAACTGAATATCGCAAAACGTTATTTGTTGCCTAAACAAATTAAGCTGTCAGGTCTGAAAGAAAGCGAAATTAAGGTAACCGATGACGCATTAATGGACGTGATTCGTTATTACACGAAAGAAGCGGGTGTTCGTGGTCTAGAGCGCGAGCTTAGTAAAGTTTGTCGTCGTGTAGTTAAAAAACAAGCGTTAAGCAAAGATAAAGAGTCAAAAGCGGTTGAAGTAACCAGTGCTAATTTGGAAGATTTTTCCGGTGTACATAAGTTTAGTTACGGAAAAGCGGAAGAAAAAAATCAAATTGGTCAGGTGACTGGTTTAGCTTGGACGTCTGTTGGTGGTGAATTATTGACCATTGAAGCGGCGGGTGTGCCTGGTAAAGGTCGTCATGTTAAGACAGGTTCCCTTGGCGATGTCATGCAAGAATCTATTCAAGCTGCTCTTACGGTGGTTAGAAGTCGAGCAATTGGCCTTGGAATTGATGAAGATTTTCATGAAAAAACAGACCTTCATTTACATGTTCCTGAAGGTGCTACACCTAAAGATGGTCCGAGTGCTGGTGTTGCCATGTGTACAGCCATCGTATCCGTGCTAACTAAGATCCCTGTTAAAGCCTCTGTGGCGATGACTGGCGAGATTACGCTGCGTGGGGAGGTGTTACCTATTGGTGGGCTTAAAGAGAAGCTTCTGGCGGCTCACAGAGGAGGGATAAAAACTGTGATTATTCCTCAAGAAAATGCTCGTGATTTAAAGGAAATTCCTGATAATATCAAAGCAGACATTGAAGTCGTCCCTGTCAAATGGATAGATGAAGTGCTTGATATTGCTTTGGAGTACATTCCTTCACCAAAAAAGGTAGAAACATTACCTTCAAGTGAAAAAACTGTTGATGAACAAGAAACTGTAAGTCATCATTAAAGGCATAACCTGTGTTGACAGGGGATAGGCTGGGCTTGTATAACTGCTGGCTCGGCCTTATCGGTAGTGATTTATACTGCGCCGAAAAACACTAAGGAACCAAGAAAATACTGAAGGGGTACAACGTGAACAAATCTGAATTGATTGATGCTATTGCAGCGTCTGCTGATTTATCTAAAGCTTCTGCTAGCAATGCACTTGATGCTACTTTGAAAGCAATTGAAGCTGCTTTGGCAAAAGGTGACCAGGTTACACTAGTTGGTTTTGGTACTTTTGCAGTTAAAGAACGTGCGGCACGTACAGGCCGTAATCCTCAAACTGGTGAGGAAATCCAAATTAAAGCAGCGAAGGTTCCTGGCTTTAAAGCCGGTAAAGGTCTTAAAGACGCTGTAAACTAATGTTTTTGGAGCAGTAGTTCAGTTGGTTAGAATACCTGCCTGTCACGCAGGGGGTCGCGGGTTCGAGTCCCGTCTGTTCCGCCATTAGACACAAAAGGTGTATTCCAAGCGGAATGCACCTTTTTTATTTGTCATTTAATTAACTCATTCGGAGGCAGTAATGCTCCAGGATATAAGAGATAAGTCACAAGGCATTGTGGTAAAGATCATAGTTGGTTTTATCGTTGTGACTTTTGCTCTATTTGGCGTAGACGCCTTGGTTACTAGCTTTAATTCGTCAGATACTGTGGCTGAAGTGGATGGTGTAGATATTACCCGGACGCAAATGTTGCAAGGTGCTGAAACGCAACGCCGTCAATTAATTTCAATGATGGGCGGACAAGTGAATCCAGCATTATTGGAAGATAACTTATTGCAGCGTCGTGCTTTGGATGAGTTGGTTCAACGTGTTGTGTTAGCCAATCAGGCAAAAGGTTTAGGGTTGGGTGTTTCTGATGCCCAAGTAAACGCTTATTTGCTTCAGGCTGAACAGTTCCAAACAAATGGGCAGTTTGATCAAAATAAATATCTTAACTTTATTCGTTCTCTAGGCTTTACACCATTAGCCTTTAAAGAGCGTATTAAACAAGATGTTTTGATTCAGCAGCCTCGTAACGCCATTGCAGGCTCTGAGTTTGTACTGCCTTATCAAGTAGACAGTGTTGCGAAACTTCAGTCCCAAGAAAGAACATACGATTACGTATCTTTTTCGTTGGCTGATGAGTCAGAAAACACCAGTGTTTCAGACGCTGAGCTGAAAGCGTATTACGAAGCAAATAAAGAAAACTTCAAAACGCCAGAGCAGGTTAAAGTGAATTACGTTGTAATTTCTAGCTCTGACTTTAACAGCAAAGTTAAAATCACCGACGCGGAATTACAAGACGCTTATCAGGCCTTTATTTCAGCTCTATCTCAAGAAGAAAGATCGGCTTCACATATTTTGATTGAGACATCGGATCGTAGTGATGACGAAGCGAAAGAGCGTCTTGCAGAAGTAGAAGCTAAGCTTAAGTCTGGTTCAAAATTTGCTGATTTAGCGGCGGAATATTCGGATGACATTGGTTCGAATAAAGACGGCGGTAAACTAGGTTATGTTGAAAAAGGCGTTATGGGATCTGCTTTTGACGATACGCTTTTCTCTATGAAAAAAGGCGAAGTTAAATCGGTTAAAGGCCAGTATGGATATCATTTAATCCAGTTGGATGATATTTCTAAGCCCGATGTACCTAGCTTTGCATCTAAGAAAGAAGAGTTAGAGAAACAACTGCGCGAAGATAAAGCAAGAGATGCGTTGTTGACGGCCCATGAAGATATTACTGATTTGGCTTACGCGATTGATAAGTTAGACGGCATCTCAAAAGAGTACGGCGTTGATGTACTTCAAAGTTCGTATTTTGGTCGTGATGGTGGTTCTGATGAAGTGACGAGTAATCCAGCGGTTATTGCTGCTGCGTTTGGTCCAACTGTATTAGAAGACGGCCAGAACAGTAATTTGATTGAGTTGAATGATGACCAAGTGGTTGTGCTGCATTTAAATGAACACAAGCCAGAAGCTTTCCAGACATATGAAGAAACGAAAGAGCAAGTCGCTTCTATCGTAGTACAGAATAAAGCCTTAGAGTCACTTCGTGCTAAAGCTGAAAAAGCGAAAACTGCGAATAACACTAAGTGGACCTCTGTAAAAGATGCTAAGCGCGGTCAAGATGAAATGACATCATTGGCTTTCTCTTTGCCTCACCCTGATGGTAAGCCTGTTATAGAGGTGAAAGGCCTGTCTAACGGTGACTTGGCTTTGATCCGCTTAGACAAGGTTGACGTTGGTGAGTCAACGGTTCCTGATGATCAAAAATTGGCTTATGAGCGTTACTTGAATCAAACTCAAGCGACTCTTAGTACTCAAGGTCAACAAGATTACTTGAAAAACAAAGCACAAATAGAAAGATAAGCGTCTATTTTGCCCACAAAAAAGCCACTCAATGAGTGGCTTTTTTATTGCCTAATGCTTTTTTTAAGATAAAGACGCTAGCCATTTATTTGATGGAACAAAGAAGGCTTGTCCTGTTGTTGCGCGAGTATACTTCATCAGGTGGTCGGTATTGCCGTGCTCGTCACCTTTCACCATACTTTCTAACATAAGATTAAAAATCACTGGCGTTTTGCTGTAGCTGGCAAACATTAGGCCTTTTTCAGTTAAAGAGGCAAATGGCATGCTATGGCGCAAAATCTCTAAGGAATCGCCATTCTCGTCTTTCAGTGACGTGCGCTTAGTGTGAGCGTGAACAGACTTTTCTGCGGAAGGGTATTCTTGGTTGGTATGCTTGGTTCGCCCATACACATCTTCTTGGGTTTTTAGGTCTTCTTGTTCCCATTTGTCCAGATCGTGGACGAAACGGATTAAGTTGAAGTAAGAGCCATGTTCAAAACTTGGATCTTCATCGCCAACGAGGGCGACGGCTTTACGCTGTTCTCCCGCTGGGTTTTCGGTGCCATCTACAAACCCAGTTAAGTCCCGATTATCAAGATATTTAAAGCAGCTGACTTCCTCTGCTAATGTAACGCTGTTTCCAAAGGCGTTAAAAAGAACACTAGCTAATTGGTAGGTGACATCATGACGAGAAGAGCGAATATGAAGAACAAGATCCACATCTGTTGGGGTGAACTCAATATCTTTACCCGCTATGTGAGGGAAGGTGGCAAGCAACGACGGGCGGTTGCTGTCTAGCTCATCCCATATAAGGCTGCTAAGACCAATGCTCGCGTGTAACTCGGCTGCCGGGAATTGGGATTGCAATTCTTCAATAAGCGCAGGAGCGGCTGCTAGGGCGCTTTTGAGGTTGTTAATTTCGGATCTATTTACATCTAGTGTAATAAAAAGAGCATCACTTGAAGCTTCAGCAACAATGCCGGATTGATATGGTGTCATCATGGAGGTCCTTTTAGAAATAGCATTCATTAAAAATTGGGATACAGTGTTTTTAGCTGACTGGCCTGAGATGGTTTGGCTTGTCCGCTAGTGTATTCTTCCAGTGAGTCTGCCAAAGGTTGTCCTTGCCACTCGTGTGCTGGATTATTTGAATACAGCATGATTTCTGCTTCCATTAATAGTTGAGTAACCTGAACAGACGTTAAGCGCTTTATGTCGTCGACACTGCGAATTTCATTATCGCCCCAGCGATGTCTTGCCCATTCCAATAGGTTTGGCCTTAAGGATTGGAGATCATTTTGCTGGCAACATTCAATTAAAGCTTTAAAGGCGCTTTGCTCGTCAGAAGTGCTAAGCGGGGCAAACTCCTGCAGCGTTGGTACTTGATAGCTGCTGTCTGGCTGCGCTTTTCTACGCTTGAACCAAATGACTGTCCAGATACTTAGCATGGCAACGGCTAATAACAGCAGACCAGCAATAAGGTAGTGGCGAAGAGAGAAACCACTTTCTGTTTGTTGTACTTCTAGATTTCCCCCATTTTCTTGTGAACTTGCCTGAGTCGGTGGCGTTGCTTTTTCGGCTGGCTTTTTAGCCAAGGAGATAGGCGCTACGGAGCGAGTTTGTGCTGGCAGAGGATCACTGATTGTAGGTTTGTTCGCAGAAGCGTTTGTCTTGCCTGATGTATTTGGTAGTGGGGCAATTTCAATGCTTTTGGTCGAGGCGCTGGCTGTACTTATCGTTCGATTCTCTGTATCCCAATAAGTGATGGTGATATCGGGTAAGGTGAGAGTGCCTTGCTCTGTTGGGACGACTTCAACGGAGATGCTTTGGCTGCCGATTACTCCGTTGGCGGTTTTTTGATTATCGAACTTAGGAGGCTTCGGATAAAGTTTATAATCACGCGTACTGTTAAAGTCCAGCGTTGGTATTTGCTCAGGCAATGCGCCTTCGGCTTTGATATCAATCGTCCAAATAAGTGTGTCACCGACTCTTGGTGCGTCGTTTGTTTGACTCAGAGTAGTGGAAACCGTGACTTTTTTACTTGGTAGCCAAGCATCCCCTGTGTAACTGGCTGGAATTGGCGTTACTTGCAGGTTAAGCGGTTCACTTTGTACCTTGATCATTCTTCGGCCTGTCGACGTATTGATCATGGCCTGAATAGTTTGTGGTGGAATAGTCAGTTGACCACTACGTTGTGGAAACGCCAAATATTCTCGGGTAATAACTTGATACTGAGTGCCATTAACCGTTTGATAATTCATTTGGTCATCAACCAATCTTTCAATCACAAGATCAGGGTGTGAAGGGACGGATCGATTAGCATTCTGCAGAGCAACTGACGTGTAAAGTTTGACGCTCAGTATGACTTCTTGTTGAAGGTAAGGTTCTATTTCAGAGACTTCTGTTTTTAGCATGACAGGCGGGTTGCCATTGCTGTCCAAGAGTTGCGGAGAGCTTTTGATCGTCAGTCTAATCGGCTGAGATTCGTGATCGCCTATCTTTATCGGTGGAATTTCAACGGTTCCGACGGATTTTGGCATTAAGGTAACAACCCAAAAATTTAACGCTGTACTGGTGCCTAGGTTGAAACTGAATTGGCTATTTTGGCTTTTTCCCAAGATATCGAAGTCGCGTTCTAAAGGGGATAGGTCAGGCCCATTTCCCGTGTCTGAAAAGTCGGCTCGTAAAGTGAGCTGGACGACTTCGTTTTCAGTAGCGACATTTTTATTAAGAGAGGCGGTGACGCTGGCTGCATGAAGAGAGCTTGATAATGTAATAAAAAGCAGAGTCGTCATTAGAGAGAAAAACAAGCGACTGGGCTTGTTTTGCGATATTAATGAAAGGAAGTAGTGCTTTATTACCATGGGTTTTGCCCATCCTTTTGCGAAAATCGATTTTCATTGCGTTTTTCTTGATGTAAATACCAGAGCTTACGTTGCAGCAATAACCCAGGATCATCTTGGATCTGTCTTAGCCACTGGTTTAACGCTTGTGTTTTTTCTTTATCTAGCTGTTCTTTTTCAGGTTGCTTCTGTTCTTGTTTGTCTGAGTTTTCATTCTGCTTATTATCCTCAGGTGTTTTGTTTTTGTCTTGTTTTTCGTTCTTTTTATTGTCTTTTTTGGAGTCAGAGGGATCTTTTGAATCGTTTTTATCATCGGAATCCGATTGATTGGGCTGTTTGTCTTTGTTCTGCTCTTGGTCTTGCTGCTTGGACTTATCCTGTTGTTTTTTCTGCTGGTCTTTCTTTTGCTGTTCCTGTTGCTGCTTTTTTAAGTAATCGAGGTTGTCTTTTGCTGCTTTTAACGATGGGTCCTGTTCTAGGGCTTTTTCATAAGCTTGCATGGCTTTTTCCGTGTCGCCAGATAATGCTAGCGCATTGCCCAAATTATAATTTTCAGCCGAATTTCTGTTGAGGTTTTCTAGTTGCTGAATCGTTTCTGGATAATTTTCTAACGCGTAGGACGAGGCGGCTTTCCATTCAGGTTGTTTAAAGTATTGATCTGCGGCTTGCCAATTGCCTTGATCGACTGCTTGTTGGCCTTTTTGATCTGGCGTCATTATCCAATCGAGAGGTGAAGCCTGTAACTTTTCTGATGGCAAATAAAAGACGCTAACAAGCAGCATGAAAAGCATGCCTTTGCGAAACTGAAATGCCAGCCATAGCAAGAAAGGCAAAGCAAACCAATGGCCTTGCTCTATCCAATGGATGCTTTTGTTCTGTGCTTTTTTAGTTTGCTTATCATCCAGGGCCGTATTGGTAATTGTCGCAAGTTCTTGAGCACTTAAACGCCCTTGGTGAAACGTGCCACCAAGGGACGAAGTGAGTGCTTTTAATTCTTTAATAGGTGTTGTTGGTGTGACATTTTTGCCATTTTTTCTCAGGATTTGACCGTCTGGAAGTTTAATCAATGAAGCATTGGTTGTACCAACAGCCACTAAATCCAGCTGAATGTTTTTGCCTTTTAATAACGCTGGAATGGCGGTTTTATCTTGTTCGCTAAGGTCATCGGTTAACACGATAAGGTGAACGGGTGAGGAGTCATCTTTATTTAGAGATAGGGCGGTTTCAATGCCACTGGCCAAATTACTGCCATACACCGGCATGATGATAGGATCTAATGCGAGTAGAAAATGGGTGATGGTTTCTCGGTCTTGGCTAAAGGGGCTGATGATAAAACCTTCGCCCGCAAAAGCGACTAAGGCAATATCGCCTTCTTTACTGTGCGTCAATATATCGCGAATAGTTTGTTTTAATTGGGTTTGGCGATTGGGTTTAATGTCTGTGGCGTACATAGACAATGATTGATCGACAACCAAGACGGTTTTTTGGGTGTTTTCAAACATGGTGGTTGGTGCTTTCGTCCAACTGATTCCTGCTAATCCTATCCAGCACAGTGATATCACGGTTAAACCAAGCCATTTATTAACATTGCTCGATTTATTCTGATAGACCAGGTGCTGCATCAAATGCTGATCGACCACTTTGTTGAGTGTGCTTTTGTTTGAGCTTTTGGCGGTAATCAAAAAAGCCAGCAGCATGGTGACAGGCAGCAAAAGAAGCCAGTAAGGACGTTCAAAGTGAATCAAGTCAAAAAGTATCATGCTTGACCTCCTTTGCGTGAGGCTTTGTTCGGCAGAAAACGTTTGTTCAAAGTCAATTGCTTAGTGGCGAGCAGTGCCAACCCTAGAAAAATAACTGAACCGAGACCTAACCAATGGAATAAGCTGGTTAATGGCCGCTGCCAAATGTCTTCAGCTGGCGTCGGCTCTAACGCATCAAGCGTTTGATAAATGGCTTGTAGATCTTCTGTGCTTTTGGCTCGGAAGTATTCGCCACCGGTTTGTGCAGCAATGTTTTTTAAAAGTGTTTCATCTAGATCGCTAGAGGGATTGATTGCTTTAGGCCCAAAGAAACTTTGTACAATCATGCTGTCAGCGCCAATTCCTATGGTGTGGATTTTTACATTTTGTGAGGCAGCAAACGCTGCGGCCTGCTGAGGTTGAACTCGGCCTGCAGTGTTTGCACCATCCGTCATTAAAATGAGCACTTTTTTATCGGAAGGTTTGTCTTCGAGTCTTTTTATTCCCAGCCCTATGGCGTCGCCAATAGCGGTTTGTTCGCCAGCAAAACCAATTTGAGTTTCTTGCACCAACTGATTAATGGTCTTGGTGTCAAAGCTTAACGGTGCTTGCAAGTAGGCTTTTGAACCAAAAACGATAATGCCAATACGATCACCGCGGCGCTCTTGAATAAAGTCAGACAAAACAGATTTGGCGGCTTCTAGTCGATTCGCCGGTTGGTCATTAAGTGCCATATCGCTGACTTGCATGCTGCCAGATAAGTCCAAAGCAATTAGCAAATCTCGGCCTGATGGCGTGACTTTAGTCGGCTCGCCTAACCAAACAGGTTGAGTCATCGCGAAGATCAGTAATACCCATGAAGCCAAAAGAAAGCCGTAACGCAATGTCGGACGTTTAGGTATCGCCTTACTGTCTTGGTGGTCAACAAGTTGTTCAGTATTGCCCCACCAAATGCCATCGCCTTTGGGTTTAGCTTTTGGCAGAAAATACATAATGAAGGGCACAGGTAAAAGCAGAAGGAACCAAGGCCAAGATAATTCAAGCATGGTGTTTCCTTATCCAGTAACTGGTATTTTTTATCATCGCGCTGCGTTGTTCTGTGGTTAGCTCAATCTGGTTTCTGTAAGGGCCATCAATAAAATCGTTGCCAAGAGAGGTGAATTTTCGTTTTACAGGCATTTGATTGTCTAAGGTTTCAAACAAGGTTTTGCTAGGTAAAGCGGCAGTTTCTGTTTTGCCCTCACTAATCAGGCAGCGACGGACCATCTCGTGGCAAAGTAAAATGCAGTCTTTATCGGCCAGATCCTTCGATGAATTGGTGATGTTTGATAAAGCTTCTCGGCGATAAGCACGCTTTTTATAGCGTCGATACCATAAGATAAGCAAAGCTATTATGAATAGAACAACAGCCGCAACAATAAGCCAAGTCCACCATACTGGCGGCCACATAGGAACAGATTCTGGCAGCATGTAAGCTTTGTGGGGTAAGTTTATCGCTTGTTGTGAAGCTTGTGCTTGTAGAGGAGCTTGAGCAGCAGGCATCAGTGTAATGCTCCTTGAGAAAGTAAGTAGCGAGCGATTTTTTCTGGTGACTCGGTAATATCAAAGATTTGATGGCGAATACCAAAGGAAGCCAGTTTTTTGCGCATTAGTGTGTTTTGGGTGAAGAAATCGTCTTTCGCTTGTTGCATGCTGTTTTTGCCAATGGTTATGGGCTTAATACCGTTATTGTTGGCCATCTGACTGTCGACTATTTGATAATGGCCAGCAGGCAAGTTAAACGTATTGCTATCAATGATCTGTATCCAATGGACAGAGTTGTGCTCTGCCAGCTTCATCAGCGCGCTTTCTTCGTCATCATTCCAGCTTTGTTTGTCTGTCAGGATGATCACGTCTTTATTGTGGGATTTATTGGTGAGTAAAGTGTTTGACCAAATGCTGGTGGTTTTATGGCTATTGGCTCGATTTTCTATCTTAGACGCGTCTTTTAAATAGTTTAGTAGCGCCGGCAATGTGTTCGTTTTGTTGCTGGCGTGGTCTTGGTTGCCGTAAGTGACTCGATAAGACAAGGTGTCGCCTTGTTGTTTGGAGCGCCATGCAATAATCCCCGCGAGTTGAAGAAAGCGCGTAGCAATAAAGGTATGACGAGTTCCAAAGTAAGCGCTGCTAGACAGATCCAGCAACAAGAGGCGTTGATGGTCATTTTCTTGCGCATAAAGTCGAGTATGAGCTTGACCTGTTCGTGCCGTCACTCGCCAATCGATGTGGCGCAAATCGTCGCTGGCCTGATAAGCCCGAAGTTCGAGCATTTCCATGCCATGGCCTTTTTGACGTGAACGGCGCTCTCCAGCATTGGTCGCAAAACGAATGGCTTTTGGTGCGCGACCTAAATGCTTAGCATAACTCGCCAGTAGGGCGAAATGGCCGTCATCTAGCTCAGGAGATTCAGGTGATAATAATGGGCTCATCGTACTACTGCCTTATATTACGATTTTAGAATTACAGCGCTGGAACGTGACTAATTAATCGCTTCAAGAGATCGTCTACAGATAATCCAGCCGCTTGAGCTTCAAACGTAGTGATGATGCGATGACGCAACACAGGTAAGGCAATCTGACGAACATCATCAGGCGTCACAAAATCTCTGCCATTTAATAAAGCATTAGCACGAGCACAACGGTCAAGGGCCAAGGTGCCGCGAGGGCTGGCGCCAAATTCAATAAGATTGGTTCCTTTACCTGCTTCGCCCAAATAATGCTCGGGTTGGCGGGTTGCCATCACGAGCTGTACTATGTATTGCTCGACACTTTCAGACATATATAAAGACAGCGCTTTATGTTGAAGTTCAAGAATGTCATGGGGTTTGCAAACTGGTTGAGGCTTGCTTGATGAGGTTTTGTGTAGGTCTTGCTGACGTACTAATCTGAGGACATCCAACTCGCTAGCGGCACTTGGGTAACCGAGATTTATTTTCATCATAAATCGATCAAGCTGGGCTTCAGGTAAAGGATAAGTGCCTTCTTGTTCGATTGGGTTTTGCGTGGCAATAACAAAGAACAGCTCAGACAAAGGGTAGCTGTGATTACCCACGGTAACTTGTCTCTCACCCATAGCTTCGAGTAATGCAGATTGTACCTTTGCTGGCGCACGGTTGATTTCGTCGGCAAGCACGATGTCGTTCATGATCGGGCCGGGGATAAAACTAAATTTGGCCGTTTCTTGCTGATAAATATCGGAGCCGGTGACATCGCCAGGCAATAAATCGGGTGTAAATTGAATACGTTGGAAGCGGCTATCGATAGCGCTAGCCAGCGCTTTTGCTGCCGTGGTTTTTGCGATGCCCGGTGGCCCTTCTAAAAGCACATGGCCATTAGCGATTAAAGCGACAAGTAATTCGTGAGTTAAATCTGGTTGGCCAACAACGGCATGGTTTAGGTGATCTTTTAATTGCTCAATTACAGTTACCATCGAACCTAGGTTCCTTATACTTTTGTCAATAAAAGTGTCAACACAAAATGAAAGCCTTGCAAAACGAATGTGCTCGCCAATACTTTGTTAAAAACAGACTCAAAGTGCTCATTTATAAGCTATAAACAACGCTTTTTCGTCTGTTTTTGTCTCGCCTTGGCTTCGCTCGTGACTTCGTGCAAAGGTCTCCATATAATAGCCTTCATCTTATCGGATTCAAATCTTTACGCACAGGGTGATCTCTGTAAGGGTAACGTAAGTACAGGACGAAAAAATGGCAAAAATTGTATTAAATGTGGCGTTGCCCGCATTTAAATATGAGGCTATGTATGCAGGGTCGGCTAAAAACCTAGTCGCGAGCAGTTTAGATGGACGTAAAGTCCAATTGCCTTTGTCGGCATTTCAGCGTTTTGTGACACATCAAGGCATTTACGGTTTTTTTGAAGTAGAATTTGATGACATGAATAAGCTGATTGCCGTCACTAAAGTTAGTTAGTCTAAAATTAGATAGGCTAAAAGTTAGATAGCACGAACTAGAAGACCAAATAAATTAGACCGCACAGATCAGAATAAGGTATTTATCTGATTTTAACCGCCTAGGAGCCCTAACAATGTACCAACTTGCTCGCTCGTTACTTTTTAAATTGGACCCTGAAGTGTCCCATGAATTGTCATTGGACCTTCTTGCAGCAAGCAGCCGATTGGGATTGAACAAATTTCTGGGTGGGTTGCCGTCAACTAAACCGGTTGATGTGATGGGATTGCGTTTCCCTAATGCGGTTGGTTTAGCGGCGGGTCTAGATAAAAACGCCGATGCGTTTGAAGCCTTGGGCGCGCTAGGGTTTGGTTTTGTCGAAGTAGGAACCGTTACACCGAAAGGGCAAGCGGGTAACCCCAAACCACGTTTATTCCGTTTGCCTGAACATGAAGCCATTATTAACCGTATGGGCTTTAATAACAAAGGTGTGGAACATTTGGTTTCGCGCATTAAATCTCACCGCTATCCCGGTGTGTTAGGTGTTAATATTGGTAAAAACCTAACCACATCAGTAGAAGACGCGGCAGCGGATTATTTAGCGTGCTTGGAATCTGTTATTCCATTCGCCGATTACATTACAGCAAACATCAGTTCGCCAAATACACCAGGTCTTCGTAGCCTGCAATTTGGTGAAAGCTTAGCGCAATTGATTGCGCCATTGTCTGCAGCGCGTGACCGTTACGAAGCGGAACACGGTAAGCGTGTTCCATTGGCGGTGAAAATTGCGCCAGATATGACCGATGATGAAATTAAAATGGTTGCGGATACACTGGTTGAGCAGGGCGTTGATGGTATCATTGCCACCAACACTACCTTGTCTCGCGAAGCGGTTTTAGGACATCAATTTGAAAAAGAAGCGGGCGGCTTAAGTGGTGCGCCAGTTCGCGACGCATCGACACATGTTGTTAGAGTGTTGGCTGAACACTTGAAAGATACCTTGCCAATTATTGGTGTGGGCGGTATTTCAAGTGGCGCTGATGCAGTAGAAAAACTGCAAGCGGGTGCGCGTTTAGTACAAATTTATTCGGGCTTTATTTATCAAGGTCCAGAGTTGGTTAAGGAAGCCATAGCAAGCACAGATGCTTATTACCGAGAGCGTGATCTCGGCATCTAAAGATCGAATTGACAACAAGGTGCAGCGTATTTTGTGCCTTGTTTAAAAAAGAGGGCGGGACACAATCCCGCCCTCTTTATGCGTTTCGAAACATTCATTGAAATTTAAAAAAGTATTTTATAAATGAGCACGATATTACAGACAACTGATTCAGCAAGTCAGGTTTACGCATTAGAAATAACCTGTCCTCTTGGATTGGAAAATGTCTTGGAAAAAGAGTTGCATGGCGAAGGCCTGACGCAAACTCGATTGGGTGAAGCGCAGGTTAAGCTGACCACAGACCTAGAAGGCATGTACAAAGCCTGTCTTTGGTCACGCGTTGCCACTCGTGTTATGTTGCCGATTGCCAATTTCAAAATGGAATCGGCCGACGACTTATACGATGGTGTGAAAGCGATTCAATGGTCCGACCACTTGAAGTCGACCAACACCATGGCGATTGATTGCCACGGTACCAATCACCATATTCGCAATACACAGTTTGGTGCGGTTCGTGCCAAAGACGCGATTGCTGATTACTTTATTGCCTTGTCTGGCGAACGTCCTAACGTTGAAAAAGAACAGCCAGAAGTCCGCATTGCTTTGCGTATAAAACGTGACGTTGTGACAGTCAGCATCGATTTATCCGGCGAAAGTATGCATCGCCGTGGCTACCGTCAACATGGCGGCATGGCACCACTTAAAGAAAACTTAGCAGCAGGTCTTTTGCTGCGCGCAGGCTGGGGAACCGATTGCGGTTTAACGCAATTGATCGATCCTATGTGTGGCTCTGGTACGTTTCTTGTTGAAGCCGCTTTGATGTCTTTGGATATTGCACCTGGTTTACGTCGCCAATATTGGGGCTTCAAAGGCTGGAAACAGCACGATCACCGTATGTGGCAACAGCTAATGGACTTCGCCAAGAATCGTAAAAAAGACCCAGCAACTTTGGGCATTCGTTTCCAAGGTACGGATCGAGAGCAAAAAGCCATTGCCGCTGCGCGAGAAAATATCAAACGTGCAGGTTTAACCGATGTGATTGATGTCTCCATGACCTCGTTCCAAGAACATGAGTTTGACATCACGCCAGACGTACCGGGCTTAGTGATCACCAACCCACCTTATGGTGAGCGTATTGGTGATGAAATGGCCTTGATCGCATTATATCGTCAACTAGGTGAATGGGTCGTTACACATGTGCGCGGTTGGCAGTTTATGATGCTGACCAGCAACGATCACCTAGCTCGTCAAATTCCTGTACGACCAGAAAAAAGTACCCGTGTTATCAACGGTGGCATTGAATGTCGCGCTTACCGTTTTCCTTTGCTGGCTGGCAGCATCAAAGAAGACGTCGTTGCACAATCGGTGATGACTCCAGGCGCACAAATGTTTGCTAATCGCCTGCAAAAGAACGCTAAGAAACTGAGAAAATGGGTCGAGAAGAACAAGATCCAATGTTACCGCGTTTACGATGCCGACATGCCTGAATATGCGGTTGCTATCGATGTTTATGGTGATTGGGCACATGTGCAAGAATACCAAGCGCCTAAGAGTGTTGACCCAGAAAAAGCCAAGCAGCGTTTGTTTGAAGTGATGTCTGCTATTCCAACGGCGTTGAATATTTCAGAAGCCAATGTGATCTTGAAAAAACGCCAAAGACAGACTGGCAAAGAACAATACGAGAAAATAGATCAGACGAAACACGAAATGATCGTAGAAGAATACGGCTGTGACTTCATTGTTAATCTAAAAGATTACTTGGACACTGGTTTGTTCCTTGATCACCGTCCAGTGCGTAAATTGATTCAAGATAAAGCCAATGGTGTACGTTTCTTAAACTTGTTCTGTTACACCGCAACCGCGTCGATTCATGCTGGGCAAGGTGGCGCGCGCAGTTCATTGAGTGTTGATATGTCGAACACCTACACTGAATGGGCGCGTCGTAATATCGAGCTAAATGAATTTTCAGATCGTCACCACCAGGTAGAACGTGCAGATTGCATCGAATGGCTAAAACAAAGCCACGATAAATTCGATTTGATCTTCATGGACCCACCAACGTTTTCGAACTCGAAAAAAATGGCGGACGTGTTAGATATTCAACGGGATCATGGTGAGCTTGTGCGTTTAGCAATGGCGAGATTGGCGAGAGGTGGCGAACTTATCTTCTCTAATAACTATCGTCGTTTTGTATTGGACGAATCGTTAGAGCAAGAATACAACGTGAAAAACATCACTCGCGAAACGCTAGACCCAGATTTTGATCGTAATGACAAAATCCACCAGTGCTACATCATTAAGAATAAGTAAGCATAATCACGTGGGTATAGTATAATTCGCTGACGTTTTATTAAGGCTAAGCAGCTTGTTTAGCCTTTTTGACTTTTAAGAGTTTTTTAAGGTTTATAAGTTTTACTATGAGAAAGAAAACATTTCGACTTGTGATTAGTTGTCCCGACAGAGTGGGGATTGTAGCGGCCGTCAGTCAGTTTTTGAATGATCGCCAAGGCTCTATCATCGAAGCGAGTCACCACACAGATTTAGAGCAAAAATGGTTTTTCATGCGTCACGACATTGATGCAGAAAGCTTAGATATTGACGTAGAAACCTTTCGTCAAGAATTCGCGCCAATCGCAGAAGAGTACAACATGCGTTGGTATGTAAAAGACAGTGAAGATCGTCCTAAAGTTATCTTGCTGGCCACCAAAGAATCTCATTGCCTAAATGACATCATGCATCGCTGGCATACAGGCGAATTAAACTGCGAAATCGTTGGCGTGATTGCAAACCATGAAAACCTTCGTTCTATGGTTGAATGGTACAAGATTCCGTATTTCTGCATTCCTGTGCCAAAAGAAGATAAAATGCCTGCCTTCCAAGAAATTGAAGCCTGCATTGATCAGTCTGGTGCTGACACCATTGTGCTAGCGCGCTACATGCAGATCTTCCCAGAATACTTGTGCGAGAAATACCGTCACAAGGTGATCAATATCCACCACAGCTTCTTGCCGTCTTTCATCGGTGCTAAGCCTTACCACCAAGCCGCGGTTCGAGGTGTGAAATTGATTGGTGCCACATGCCACTACGTCACGGCCGACCTAGACGCAGGCCCGATTATTGAACAAGACGTGATTCGTGTTCGGCACAGCCACGCGGCAGAAGACATGGTTCGCCTTGGTAAAGACATCGAAAAACTCGTATTGTCACGGGGACTTCGTTACCACTTGGAAGATCGCGTTCTTGTACATGGTAATAAAACCGTTGTGTTTGCTGAATAAAGTAATCACTGCAAGGTTTGCGAAAAGGGAAGGCTTGATGCCTTCCCTTTTTTTTGGCTTTTTGCGAACGTTGAGCAGTGACTAAGCTGGTGGAAAGGAGAAAGGTTTCTTTTTTTATCTTTTTGTAATGTTAGAGGTAGAAAATTACCCTTCTTGAAAAAAGTGTCTATAGTCTATAGTTAAGATGAACGATAAATGATCAATTGATTTACATTTAAGAGACGGCAGGCAATGTGAGGTGAACAATGAAACTCAAGTTAACGCCAACTCAAAACTTATGTGTTGGGTATCTAGAATCTGGTTTTAAATTGATTCAATTGGGCGAACAATTTTATTTTATCAAAGGCGAACGACGTCAAAAGGTATTGCCAAAAACCTTAGACGCACTCGTTAACCGCGGCGCACTGGCTCACACCGAGCAGGGCGACTACATGCTAAGCGACGAATTTGTCGAACATCGTAAACGAATGCTTGAAACGAACGACCCAGAACAGACTCGTCATTAACCATAGATCTACGACTACCTTGGCCCCATTTTTTCTTCTCAGGATAATGGGGCCTTTTTTATACGACAACCTTTCTTCTTTGGGTTCCATTCAAATGCTTTGTATTCCCGACCTTTTTTCCGCTCTGCTGAGCGTGTAACTTTTGTCCAGAGCCACAAAAGTAACCAAAAGGTCTCTTTATCGGGCTATCGCCCAAATGTCTCATTCACTTTGTTTAAGGTAGCGTTTAGCAACACGACTTTTATCGTAAGGCATAGATAGGCCTTTCTGCTCGAGAGAGACTTTCTGTTAATGACTCTGAAACTCCATAAAGTCGCGCAACTTCGTCGCGTCGAATTAACTTGTTCGGGTTAACTCAAGGTTAGTAGTGAGAGAGCCAAACCTAACACAAAACACGTCATTCCCGCGAAGGCGCACTACTGTCCGGAATAATTTCATAGTACTAATTGTCCCTGCCTTCGTCGGAGCTCTTCATGCTCCCGTCGGCGTTTTTGCTCTATTAGTCGCTCAGTTTGTGGTCTTTGAAAAAGGCCTACTCGAATTTCAACTAACCAGAGCTGTAAGTTAGTTGAAATTCTATCTCTGGACTTCCCAGACTTTACTAGACACCTAACAACCTAATAACCAGCCTTTTAGTAGTGAATTAGCCCTTAAAGAAACGATAAAAGATGAATTCCATATAAGTACTATCTCTGGAGAAGGTGGTTTTGTATGATAAAGATCAGTATTTAACGTGGGAGTCTTATCAAGGCGACGATTGCCAATGCTCAGAATCTAGAACATCGGGCTATAACTAGTGCGGTAGCGAGACTCTATGGCATGGTTAAAGGGCTTTGCGATTTATCTCAGGGCAATGATTCGTGTGCATTCAAAACATAACAAGCTCATATTGTCGGACTGGTTTCCTGTTGCGCTTCAAACCAGCCGAAAATTCGGGTTTTAGGAAGTACAATGAGTATTGGATATGGACTTTCATTAAAAGATATAGCTACAGTCATTGTTGCTCTCGTTGGCTGGCTCGTCGTTCATCGGCTCACTATTTCGCGAGACATTTTCTCTTCCAAAAGAAGTCAGGAGTCTATGCTGGAGCAAGAAAGAAGGAATTTACGAGCTAAATATTTAATAGACGTTTATAGATCTCTAGAGTTAACACCAAAACCTAATCTTGACAAAGAGGAAGGTAATAGGTTCAAGCAAGCTGTGATAGATATACAGTTTCTAGGAAAAAATCAGGTTGAGCTTTTAAAAGAGTATGTCACCGTAAAAGTGTCAACTGGAGATACTGGGAAGTCCAAGTGTGTTTTTTTATTTACATAACTAACTGACTAATATAGCTTGGATTCATATAGTAAGTGCACAACTTGAATAGGTAGAAAGGAAGCAATAAAATGAAAAATTTCAAAACAATTCTAGGTTTTAGTTTAGTTTTTCTTACATTTAATATTTATGCTACATCCTCGGTGGATAAAAATACCAACAAAGGTAATACGGTAAGTAAATCTTGTATTGTTACTGAAAGTGAAACGGATAAAAAAGAAGCTGATCTTTTTGTTCGGATGGATTCATTTAGATCTTATGATGGAGGCTTTAATGAAAAAATGAATCAGGTTTCTGCTAAGGATAAAATGCTTTATGCATTTACATCAGTAGGAATTATTGCTGTAGAGCTTCAAACTGCTTTTACTCCTATGTTATTAGGGTTTTGCAATAAAGAGATTGCAATTGACAATAAGTGTAATTATGAAACGTGGGGCTCTGATGGTAGCCAAATTATCATTGAAACTAAATGGAAAAACGCAACGCAATACACTATGACGCAATCAGTAAGAGCTGCAGAAGGAACCGCTAAAAGAAAAAAAATGACCATTTCTACTGAATTACCAAATTATTGGAATGGTACCATGACCCTTTATGGCGATGATGGCTCGAGATCTGAAACCTCTTGGTCTAGAAGTGCTGATGGCACTGAACATTATCACTCGGAAAGTGTTGGGTCTACAGAGAATTCTAGCGCAACATTTACTGAATACCCTAGTTGTTCCGCAGATATGATATACATCAAAAATGATGTGAAAATAACAGCTAATTGGTCGTTGACTGGTAAAAAAACAACTGGAAAATTTACTTATTGTAATGAAAAAGGTTGTCATGCGGGGGAGTGGTAAATGCTTTCGATTTAGTATTCGCCCCTAAGTAATGGCGAATGCAATTTTACGAAATGTAATAAAGTTAAATACATTCTATTATAAGGTTTTAGACAAGCTGTTAAACATGAGGGCAAGCAGTTAGTCGTAGCTCGTGCTTGCTGATTTTAGCTAATAATTTGTAGTCTCTTAACGAAGCGTCAGCCTACGAATATAGTTTTAAAAGTCAGTCTTCACGATGTGTTCTCTTTTAAGTGGAGTAGCGCTAAGGTTGGTGTGTTTCATGTCACATTACGCCTCGTTCCTCGTCTCATTTGACCTAAGTGATCTGTTGGGCGAATGTTTGTTTGGCCATACTCAATCATTGAGATTTAGAGGGAATAATGAGCAGTAACATTAAACAATTATTCAAGGGCTATTTGTTACAGTTGGAGTCGATTGTTAATAAAGTCCCGCCTGAGTTGTTCTCTGTGTCTTTAACGGATGATATGTTTTCTCTTGAGATGAACGCAAAAATTGCAGCCAATTTTGTGTTAAGGGGATATTACCCGCTGTTGGGGAAAGACGCTATTTCATTGATGTCTGATGAGCGGGGGAAAGCCGCCGTCGTTCGTCAAATCATAGAAACCAGAGAGTTATTAGAAAAGCTTCCTGAAATTCATAACCTTGATGATAGTAAAGTCATAACCGATAAGGCTGGCTTCTCAGAAATACAGCTGGGTCAGTCTGACTTTATTCATCAATACATTGTGCCTAATTACTTCTTTCATATGGGGATGGTCTACGCTATCGCTAAAAGCAAGGGTGTACCGGTGAGTAAAGGGGATTTTGATGGTCTTCATTCTTATCCTGCTAGTTTTAGTTTTGTAAGAAGTTAAGCATGGCTGGCTGAAAAGCTATTCGCCTTTGAGTACCTAAATTCATCGTGTTTTTTGACAAGGAGTGTTGAATGCGTATGTTTAAAATTGAGACATTTTCTCACGACAGTGGGGAGTTAATAGATTCAATGTCCGTTCCTACTGCGTTGGTAAAATCTATACTGACGTTACTACCTAAAAAATTCATGTCTAAGTTCGATGAAAATGGGGATCAGCTAGAGGTGTTACTTTCTGCCGTGTTAAACCCTGATTACAATGGGATTATTCTTGATTTGGTAGACGTTGCAGATAATGAGCGAGTTGTTTTTTCAGTGATCTAGTTGTGCTTATGAAGAGCTAATATCAGAACTTTGAGATATGCGGTCAGGTGAACCTCCCCGTACTCTTTCTCTGCCTCCAATTCATTTACCTCCAAAATTAAAGTTAGTCGTCCACCTAGGGCTTCAATTTCTGATAAACCCTATCTCTTGCATATAATTACAACGTAACTACAATGTAAGTGATGGATGACTTAAAATTCGAATGGAATTTCGACAAAAGTGTATCAAACATACAGAAGCACGGTGTCTCTTTTGATGAGGCAAAGACTGTGTTTACAGATGAGTATGCGCGATTAATTGGCGATCCAGATCACTCGCAAGATGAAGATCGCTTTTTGCCACTTGGTACAAGTATAGAATCTAACTTACTCGTTGTTTGTCATTGCATAAGAGAAGCGGAAAGCATTCGTATAATTTCTGCACGTAAAGCAGGCAAACAAGAGCGTAAGATATATGAGGATTATCGCTATGCGTGATCATTATGATTTTTCAAATTCAGTCAAAAATCCTTACGCAAAAAAGCTTAAGAAGCAGGTCACGATAAGGCTTGATGAAGATGGAGTGGCATAAGCCATTTTTATACATCCTAAAAAAAGAGTCTGCAGCATGTTTAAATTCAGACACTCAGACTCTAATTTATCTCTCAAACACGACATTCACTTGATGCTGGTCTAAAAAGAGGCAAAGTCTTGTTTGCCTCTGGTGACGAATATTATACGTCAGCGCCGCCTAGAACTTTGTCTAGTTGCATTTCTGTTAAAACACGGTCTTGGACAGGTTGTTTAGCGGCGTTAATTTCATCAACCCCCCAAACCAAGCCAACAGGTGTGCGTGTTGGGCGCTTACCTGCAGGCATGTCTGCTAGGGCTAAATAAGCATCTACTACCATTTGTGGATTAGGTGCTTGATCACTCTGCATAAATTTACCGAATTCTTCGAACATGGCGGCAGGGATGTTTGCCAATTCACCGTAGCTGTCCAGTATGTCTGTACGAGATGGTTGTTGTCCTGATGCGCTTAAACCTGTTGGGAATGGGCCAGGTTGTACGATGGCGACATCGATACCGAATGGTGCTACTTCGTAGCGTAAACCTTGAAGGTAGCCTTCTAAAGCATGTTTGGTCGCGGCGTAGGTAGAGAAATACGGAGCCGAAATTTGGCCAACCATGGATGAGGTGTTGATGATAAGGCCAGACTTAGCGTCACGCATCGCAGGTAAAACGGCCAGAATAGTGCGCATAGCGCCATAGTAGTTGGTTTCCATTTGCTCGCGAGCTTGGTCAATACTAAATGCTTCGGTAATACCAAGATACATTACGCCCGCATTGTTTAGCAAAACATCAATTTTTCCGGCTTTATTTAGTACGCTCGCAATGGCGTTTTTGACTGATTCGTCGTTGGTAACATCCATATCAACAACATGGACAGAGTCACTATAGGCTTCTAATTCGGCTTTAACCCCAGCGTTTTTGCCTTCTGGGCCTCGCATGGTGGCGAACACTTGATAGCCTTTATCTGCAAAATCTTTTACTGATTTTTGACCAAAGCCACTGCTGCTTCCTGTAATAACGATGCTTTTTTTTGTATTGCTCATTTTTTCTTTCCTATTCGATTTGCTAATTAAGTACCAGACGGTATAATAAGCGCAAAAGATTAGTATGTCAAATTAAAATACTAGGCGGTATTAAAATGAGTTTAGATTCAATTAAGCCTTCAAGGGGGCGACCAAAGACCCTAGATCGCGATCATGTTTTAGATGTGGCAATGAATTCTTATTGGAAAGAGAACATAGCCAATTTGTCTCTTAATGAAATTTGCAGGAGATCGGGTGTATCAAAGCCAGGCCTTTATCGTGAGTTTTCAAATGAAGATGGGTTGATGAAGGCTGTTCTTATCAGATATCAGGAACAAATTTTAAGCCCGGTGCAGCAGATGCTGAATAGTGACGTTCCATTTAGAGAGGCTCTTGATAACCTTATATCGTTTGCCGCTTCAGTTAGTTGTCATGATGAATCTCCAAATGGCTGTCTTTTTATAAAAATGCGTGAATCACGAACGCATTTGGGTGAAGCGACTCGAGCGCAGGTAGACTTTCTTGAAGAGCAGGGTCTTGTTACTTTTCAAAAATGGGTAGAGCGTTCAAAGGCTAAAGGTGAGTTTTCTGCAGAGATGTCGTCAGAATTTGCCGCTACTTATATCGATGCACAGCTAAGTAACGCTTCGTCTCAGGTGGCGCGCGGTGAAGATCCGCAGATGGTTCAGAAAATACTCGTGGCTGCTCTTTCAATATTGAAGTAGGACTATGTTAAAAACCAGAGTCTGGGTTGTTCATTTCAAACACTCCAGACTCAGGTTATCGCAATGTTAACTCTTCCGAATCACTGCACTGATTTTGGTGTTTGCGTAAATAGGTAACTCACGGCTTGGGCCAGTTGTGGGCTGGCGTGTCCGCTGCGCAGTAATGCCCAAAGTGGTTGTTTGGCTTCTGGGTGTTGGCTGAGTTCGGCGGCGATTTGTTTGAAGGCGATGTAGCCGTCTTCTCGGTGTGCCAATTTTTCCATGATGATGCGCAGTAGCTGCGAATTTTGGCCTAACCAATGGGGGCATTTTGCAGCAAGGGCGGCGATAGGGTGAAGATCATCGTTTTTACATTCGGTTAGGCTGCCAAGTAATCCAAACAACGGCAGTAATAGTGTGTCGTTTAAATCGGCTCTGGATAGGGCACGCAGGTAGCTTGCTTGCATAAGAGCATCTTGCTCGGTTTGTAGTTTCTCAATCAAAGTAGCTTGAAGTTGGCTAGATAGAACTTCATGCTCAAGAGCATGGCATAAAGGGCTAACCACGGGGTTAGCAGCTTGGTGAATGGCTTTTTGAATGAGTGTTTCGTATTTGCTTTCGTCTACTCTGGCGGCAAGTTCGGCAATGCCTTGTAGTCCAAGCGTCTGCCAGCTGTTGTCGTCTGCAGTTAGGTCTGATGATAAGTACTTTACTACGTCGTCAAAGTAGTGCGATGGGGCTTTGTGTAGGTTCTTACCTAGAATGGCGTGTAGGCTTGCCATGCGTTCTTGATCAGGTTTGAAGGCATAAGGGTTGTCTTCAAGGGCTTCTGATAAACCTGCTTCTTCGCCTTTATGGAGTATTTTATCGACGATGCTTTTGATGAAATGGTCACGTGTGCCTAGGTTTAGGCAGCCGGCTTCGTCTAGTGGTAATTTAATAAACCAAATCACACCCTGATCAATGATGTCTTCTTTTTTGGCTTTTTTACCTTGTTCGCTTCCCATGTTTAATAAGCAGGCTAACCAAGCGTGTTGGCGAAATGGAAAAGGGTAGGCTTGTTGCTTGCGGTCGAATTGAACCGCTTGTTGGGGTGTGATTTTGGTAATGTTGCGACCGAGGTCGTAGTAACTTACATCACAACCGACCATATCAAATAAGTCAGAGAGAGATTCGATTTTGTTCATGGTAAAGTTTTGGCTCTTGTTGCCGATAAAGACCTTATTATGTGTGTTTATCGGTATGCTTTAATGTTTAAATTTGCGCTATCTTACCGTTTTTCATAGGAGAAATCAGGTTGAAAAAAGCCTTTTCTGCCCATCATGTGTTGGCTGATTTATTGATGGACTTGCAAATGGCAATGCAAGATTGTGATGTTTGGGAATGTGAGGTTCCATCTAACGAGGCGCTACAAAGTTCAGAGCCTTTTTGTCTTGATACAATGAGGTTTGAGCAGTGGTTGCGCTTTGTGATGATAGAACGATTTAAGATGATGTTGGCGACGGGGAGTGATTTGCCTGTACGCTGCCATATTTCGCCCATGGCGGAAGAGGCGTTTAATGATAAGCCTCAGTCTAAAGTTCATCATATTGTCACCTGTTTAAATAGTATTGATCGGCATTTAAGTGGTGATTTGTGATTGTTAAGCCGCTTTATCATCCATTAGTCAAAGATCTTGCTTGGCTGGTGGAAGGGCATTATATCGAGCGTGATTTTGATCTTCAGCCTTATTGGGTTGTCGATATAAATGAGCGTTTGTTATTGTTGGACCGTGATCCTGAGTCTCTTGTTGCTGCGATGGCGGCTTGTAAGTCGCACTTTCTTGGTAGCTACTTTGAGACCTTATTTTCCTTTGCGATAGAGCATTTGTCGCATTTGAAAATACACTTGGAGCACTTTCAGATTGAAAGTGACGGCAAGACGTTCGGTGAAGTGGATATGCTGGTGGAGACGCCAGACGGTGAGCTTCATCAATTCGAAATTGCTATTAAGTTTTATTTAGAAAGGCCGGATCTTTATCCTCATGATTGGATTGGTCCGAACAAAAATGACAGCTTATTAAAAAAAATTACGAGAGCCCGAGAGCATCAGTTACAGATTTTACAAACAGAAGAAGGTTTGTCTGCGATTAGCGAGCTGGCGAAAGGTCGACAGCCTGTTTCTAACCTGTTGGTTTTTGGTCGGTTATATTCTGCGTTGAATAGCAAAGAAGACATTAACGCTTGGCTTAAAAACGATGAGCGTGGTGGTTGGATTCGTGTGTCCAATGTGGATTTGCTGATGCCATTTTTTGAGGGCTATTTAATCTTACAAAAGCCTCATTGGTTGTCTGTGCCTAATATTAGTGATAATTTTTCTTTCAATTCTCTGCAATCTGCCTACAATCTCGTAGGCGATTTCCTACTTGATGATCGTCCTCGACATATTTTTCTCATGTCGACTCTTTATAAAATTGATCAAACGCATAAATATGTGTTTATTGTGCCGGACTCATGGTGATAGTTTCGACAGAACTTAATTTCAAAATGTATCAACTGTATTTTATTATTAGTAGTACCAAAAACACATGACCGATTTATCTACATTGCTGCATCGTAAAATGCCATTGGCTGCTTGGATTATAGACATAGAACAATGCAGTGTGCCATGGTGTAATAAAGCGGCAGAAGCTCTATTAATGGACTCTTTGAGTGACATTAAATCTGGTCAGCGTGTGATTGGGCCTGAGTTAAAAGATCGCTTGTCTTTGTATTTAGAAGACCTCGATATCGGTGAAAGTCTGCCATTTAAATGGCCATTCGTAGCAAAAGATGCTTCAAAATATAACGTTTATGGATCGGTCATTTCTTTAGGTGGTGCGCGTAAAGGTTTGTTAGTTGAAGCACATCCCGTTTCTTCTCCCGGTGCTTTCATTGAAAGCGCTAGTTCTGGTCTTCTTTCACAATTTACGAGTTTATCTTTTGCCGTCTTTGAGCCTTCTGGCGCTTACTTAGAATCCAGTGTGCGTTTTAATGAGCAATTTGGCGAGATAGAGCATGTCAGAGATTTATTTGCTGTATCGGGTGCTGCCAATAGCTTTATTAACCGTTTAGCCAAAAAGGAGTCTTTGTCTCAAGAGATAAGGCTTTCTACAAAGAGCGGCGTTCGTTGGCACAAAATAGAAGTGTCTTATCAGTCGACGACCAATGCTGTTTATTTGTTGACTCATGATATTCAAGAAGAGAGAGACCATGAAGTCGCCTTGTATCGGCTTAATAATTACGATGGTTTAACTAACTTACCGAATCGGAACTTGCTGTATCAACAGTTAGAAAGTGCTTTGTTAAATGCTCGCAAGCGCAATCGCCAATTTGGTCTCTTGTATTTAGATTTAGATGGCTTCAAGGTTATTAATGATAACTTTGGACATCGAGTGGGTGATGAGCTTATTCAGCGAGTTGCAGAGCGTATTAAAGACAGTATTCCCTCTGGTGCTTGTTTGTACCGATTAGGTGGCGATGAATTTGTGGTGGTACTGGAAAACACGGATGCCATTGAAGAGCTGGAAAGCATTGCTAAGAGTATCATGCAAAATGCCAGTAATACTTATCCTGTGGCTAAAATGGAAATGATGATTACGGCGAGTATTGGTATCGCAAGTTATCCTCAACATGCTGATGACATTGATAATTTGCTCAAAAACGCTGATGCGGCCATGTATCGAGCCAAATCTATTGGACACAATATGTATTGTGTTTATGAAGATCATATGGCCGAGAATATCAATGCACACCTGACATTAGGTGGTGGTTTGCGAAAGGCGATAGAAGAGGAACAGTTCATTCTTCATTATCAGCCGAAGATTCAACTTCCAGAAGAAATCGTTGTAGGCGCAGAAGCTTTGATACGCTGGGTTCATCCAGAGCTTGGGATGATCAGCCCAGATCAATTTATACCTTTAGCGGAAGAAAGTGGCTTGATCCTTCCTTTGGGCGAGTGGGTGATTCGTAGAGCTTGTCGCCAGCTACAAGAATGGCGTGAGGCCGGTTTGGATCCTATTAAGTTATCGGTTAATTTATCTAGTCGACAATTTATGCAGGCCGATCTGGTAGATATGGTTCGTCGAGCGCTAGAAGAGACGGGCGTGGATCCTGAATACCTTGAGCTTGAATTAACAGAAAGCATGTTAATGGCCGATGCTCAGCAGTCTATCGAAAAACTACATGGCTTCCGTAAGCTAGGGTTAACCTTGTCTATTGATGATTTTGGTACGGGGTATTCATCGCTGGCTTACTTGAAAAAATTCCCCATTCAAACGCTAAAAATAGATCGCTCCTTTATCCAAGATTTGGGGCAGGGTTGTGACAATGATGCGATTGTAAAAGCCACGATTGCCATGGCAAATGGTTTGAATTTGAAGGTGATCGCAGAGGGGGTCGAAGAGAGATCGCAAGTTGATGCACTAAATGGCTACGATTGCCAAGAAGTACAAGGCTATTTATTCTCTAAACCTCTATCCAGTGATGATTTTCTTAGTTATTTGAAGGACCATAATCTAAAAAGCTAATGGTTAGACGTGCAAATGAGACATTGAAATAAGAAAGCTTTACGGCTTTGGTTTTTTTCATATTCCGCGAGCGGCTAATAGGTTATTCTCCTTGCTCAAGCGCCAATTAATAAACTATAGGTACACTGTGTCGACGCTCGAAAACCTTTCTTGTCCAATAGATTCTGCATTGCTCACTCGTGAAGAGCGGGTCTTAAAATGCGAACATGGACACACTTATGACCTAGCCAAAACAGGTTACGTTAATCTTCTCCCTGTGCAAAATAAACGCTCGAAAGATCCAGGTGACAGCAAAGAGATGGTTGCCGCACGGCAAGCCTTTTTGAATCAGCAGCACTATTTTCAGATTGTCAGTGCAATTTTATCTTCTTGGCCAAAAGAACAACTAAGCAAGGGTATTCGTATTCTCGATGCGGGCTGTGGCGAAGGCTATTATCTCAGTGAAATTGGCAAGGCTTTAAATGACCAAGGTATCGATGCTGAACGTACGGGTCTTGATATTTCAAAGTGGGCCATTGTTGCGGCGAGTAAGCGTGATAAAGCGGTTAGTTGGTTGGTCGGTAGCAATGCGAGTTTGCCAGCACCAGATAAGCGTTATGATGCGGTATTGTGTTTATTTGGTTTTCCAGTATTTAAAGAGTTTTCTCGCGTGCTTAGCGAAGATGGCTTAATGCTGTTGGTGGAGTCTGGCCCTAATCATCTCATCGAATTACGCAAAATACTTTATCCATCGATTCACGATTATAAGCAAACGTTTTCTGAGGGTGTGGCGGATTTTGAATTGGTTCAAGAGCAGTCAGAGAGCTTTACTTTTACCCTAGATTCGCAAGAAGAAATTCAACAATTATTAAGTATGACGCCCCATATTCATAAGGCGTCCTACGAAGGTCGAGAAGCGGTTAAGCAGCTCGATTCTATTATCCTCACTGCGGACATTAAGCTTCGCTGGTATCGAAAGAAAATTAAGGAAGTGAATCATGTCTAGCCATTTAGATGACCTTTTTAATAAGAATAGAGAGTGGGCTTCAAAGGTTACCGCTGAAGATCCTGAGTTTTTTTCTACCTTATCCAAGCAGCAACAACCCGAATACCTTTGGATTGGTTGTGCCGATAGCCGAGTTCCAGCGAATCAAATTGTCGACTTATTACCGGGTGAAGTGTTTGTTCACCGCAATATCGCTAACGTTGTGGTGCATACCGATTTAAACTGTTTGTCGGTTATCCAGTTTGCAGTTGATGTGTTGAAAGTGAAACACATTATGGTGGTTGGTCATTATGGTTGCGGTGGTATCAAAGCCGCTATGGGCACCGAAGAACACGGTATGATAGACAACTGGTTGCGTCACATTAAAGATGTGTACCGCCTCCACAGAGAAGAATTAGACGCGATAGAAGACGAGCATACTCGCTTTGATCGTATGTGCGAACTGAATGTGGTGGAGCAAGTCGCCAACGTTTGCCAGAGTAGTATCGTTCAAAATGCATGGAAAATAGGTCAAGAATTGCATGTACATGGTTGGTGCTACAGCATAGATAATGGTCATATTACCGACCTGAAAAGAACGGTTTCTAGTGCAGAAGAATCGCTTCAGCAAATAAATAACATGTAAGAAGTTTACCGTGTAAAGCGTCGTATACTTTCTATCAATGCAAAAAAACGAGCCATGAGCTTAATGCTGTTCACTTAAGGGTTGATTTTAATTGAATAGCCTCAGAGAATCCGATTAAGCTTTCTTAATCGGATTTTTTGTGTCTATTCAACGGTTACTTCTTAGTATCGATGAGCTCCACTCCTTCTCAGATCATTCAACCTTCACTCAGAATATTCCCATTGAGTGGATTGAGTCCGCATTAACACTTTCCTTAAGCGCAAGCATCAGGCGACGACGATTACCCGAAGACCTTCGGTCGGTTTAGCCCATACGGTAAACACTATTTTTCTGGTCACAATCTTACTGTGACCATATTTGTTGCCAAGTGACTTTAATGTACATGAAGTGTCTTTTTCTACATTCTCATGAATCGCCACTAATTAGCTAGACACCTTTTAGTTAGATAAAATGATCTAATTGAGAGGTATTTATGAGCAAAACACGTTACCCAGAACAATTCAAAATTGAAGCGGTTAAGCAAGTGACTGAAGCAGGCTTTAGTGTTGCTGAAGTCGCTAATCGCTTAGGCACCACCACTCACAGTTTATACGCTTGGATTAAACGATATGGCCCTGAGGCAGAATCGTTTGCAGAGGCTTCTGCTGAGTCGAGCGAGATCCTTCGTCTTCGGAAAGAACTCAAGCGAGTGACGGAAGAGCGCGACCTGTTAAAAAAAGCCGCGGCGTACTTCGCAAGCCACCCAGACTAAGATACGCCTTTATCAGGGACCACTGTGCCGATTTTTCAGTAAGGCGACTGTGTAATCTCTTCGATGTTCATCCCAGTGGCTATTACGTTTGGTTGAAAGAGCCAAAATCAAAACTTGCTAAGGAAAATGAACGGCTAACAGGTCTTGTTAAACAACTTTGGCTGGAATCGGGTTGTGTCTACGGTTATCGAAAGATCTATCAAGACCTGAGATCCTTGAATGAATCTTGTGGTATTAATCGAGTGCATTATCTGATGCGAAGAGCAGGCCTTAAGGCTCAGGTGGGTTACCGAAAGCCTAGAGCTCGGTCAGGAGAAACACATACAATAGCCAACAATGTGCTTGAAAGACAGTTTAATCCAGAAAGCCCGAATACAGCGTGGGTTACAGATATCACCTATATCCGAACTCACGAAGGCTGGCTATATTTATCTGTCGTGCTTGATCTCTATTCCCGTCGAATAATAGGCTGGAGCATGGGACCAAGAATGGTGAAGGAACTTGTTCTTGATGCACTGATGATGGCTGTGTGGAGAAGAAAATCAAAGCAAAGGGTAATAATCCATTCAGACCAAGGCAGTCAGTTTACGAGCTATGAGTGGCATAGATTTTTGGACGATCACAATTTACAAGCCAGCATGAGTCGACGTGGGAACTGTCATGATAATGCTGTTGCTGAAAGCTTTTTCCAGCTTTTAAAGAGAGAGCGAGTGAAGCGAAAGATTTACTCGACAAGGGGCGAAGCCAAACAAGACATTTTTAATTATATAGAAATGTTTTATAACCCTGTCAGACGCCATAGCGCTAATGATATGTTGTCACCTGTTGAGTATGAGAAACTGTTCGAAAAGATGACTGAGAAGTGTCTACTGAACTAGTGGCGATTCAGGTGGAAGAAGTCAAAAGAGACAGACCGTTTCTATAAATCTTAAGCGCCAATCAGCAGCAAAAATAGCTCCAGTTGGAGCTATTTTTGCTGCTCAAGGAAGATACTCAAGTGAAGGTTGAAGAAGGGGAACGATTACCTAGGTACGCATATGTTTAGTAATGATTGTTCTATTTTCTCTCAGTGCATTTGGAATAGTAGGCTTTTCGATCTTCTGTTATCACTTAATGGATCACTTTATTAATGATACCCCAACGATTATCTTTGATCGAGGTGGGGCTTTTGGTCTTGGTAGAGCCATTGCGGTAGGGGTATTTGGAGGGGCTGTTTTCTTTGTGGGTGTATTAGAAAGGCCTGTTACAGAAAAAATTCAAAAGATTACTTGCTTCTGGCATGGTAATTGGTATTGCGATAATGCTGTCATTACCCATTATCAGCTCGATCTCTGTTAGCGTGTATGCCTATAACAAGGATTATATTGATTGTGATGAAGCAGAGAAAAAAAATAGTTGGCCGATTTATAGAACAAATTATTACACAAAAGATCAAGCGACCTGCACTGAGCTGGTCGAGGAAGTGAAAAGAGATAGGCCGTTTCTATAAACCATAAGCGCTTATCACCATAAAAATACTCCAGTTGGGGCTAATGCTGTTCACTTAAGGGTTGATTTTAATTGAATAGCCTCAGAAGATCCGATTAAGTTTTCTTAATCGGATTTTTTGGAGCGCCAATCTTGTGCATACATTGATGGCTCGTTTTTTATTTTTAACCCATTAAGTTAAACAGGCCGTTGAATCACCCAAAGACGTAGCGTGTAACTTGTCGATAAGTGTCTTCAGGCGCAAGTAATATTGGCGGGAAATGTGACTGGTTGATCGCATCAGGCCAGTGTTGGGCTTCAAGGGCAAGGCCTGCGTATGCCGATAAAGCGCCTTGGTTAACATTTGATTCGGCACCTAGTTGAATATGGCGACCGTCGTAAACTTGCAATCCCGGTTCGGTTGTCTGGTAGTGTAATGTCAGTCCCGTAATAGGGGCTTTAAGGGTGGCAACCGTTTGTAACGGGCGATGACTAGCAAGAGATAGGCAGAAATTGGTATCCAGCTCTGGGTAGTCCTCACGGCCAATAGTGCGCATTTGTAGAAAATCAAACGCACTGTCTGCGGTTGGTGTGACTTCGCCTGTTGGAATTAATTCTGCATCGACAGGTAAATAATGGTCTGCTTGAATGCTGAGTTGATGGTCCAAGATAGAACCTGTGCCATCAAGGTTAACGTAACTGTGGCCGGCAAAGTTACAAATTGTCAGTTGATCTGTGGTTGCCGTAATTTCCATTTCCAATGCGCTATCGATCAGGCAATAAAACACATTCACAATCATATTGCCTGGATAACCCATCTCACCGTCAGCGAGCTTAGTTTGCAGGTGTACCATGTCGTCACTTTGCTCGATGATAGACCAATTTTTACTGCCTGTTCCATCTGGGCCACCATGTAGGTGATGGGCTTCAGGTAGGGTAGGAGGGAGTAGGAAAGTTTTTCCACCTATTACGGCATGCCCTTTATTGGTTCTGTTTGCTACTCGGCCGACAACTGCGCCAAAGTATTTTGCCCCTTGAAGGTAGTCAGTCAGCTTTGGAGAGCCTAAAACTAAAGAGTGCTCATGGCCGTTTAGATAAACAGATTGAATGCTCGCACCCAGTGTCAGAATAGACACTTTAAGCTGCGCGTTTTTTAGCGTGATAGATTGAATTTGGTTTAAATCTGGCGCTAGGTTCACGGAAGTATCCTTTAAAATAAACGGGAGCCGAAGCTCCCGAAAGTGTAGATAGATCGGTTATTAGATGTTTTCTAACAAGTCGTTAATACGATATTGCGCTGTTTCCAGTGCATCGTCCATTGATTTGTTGCCACTAATCGCAGACCCTAACTCTTCACCAAGGATGTCTTGTATGGCGAATTGACGTAAAACTTGAGCGGGTAGAGCTTGCCCTGTTTTTGCGACTTTCGCGATATCACTACGATGAGGCAGGGATTTAAACTTATCGCTGTCAATCACGGCTTTTACCGTTGGTAAATGACCTGTGCGAGCCCATTCATAGTCGTTATCGTATAGGAATTTAAACAGTTTCCCGATGGCCGCCATTTTTTCGTCGTCACGGTTTCCGCGTGGTACAACCCAGCCGTGGCCGTCAGCATAAGTGGCGTCTTTTTGTTTAAAAAACTGTGGCACAGGGAATACACTGTAACCGTTTGATAGTGGATTATTGGCTTGTTTTGATTGCGCATCATAAGAACCAATTAACCAAGTACCGTTTACGGCAATGCCGCCTGCACCATTTGCAAAGCCGGCGACCGCAGCAGGATAGTCCATATTGGTCGTACTTAAGCCTTTATCCATGATGTCTTTCATCAAGGTAAGTGCGGCTTTTGCTTCTTTTCCACTTAAATCAATGCGGCTTGGATCCGCGAAAAATTGGCTGTCTTGCTGCATTAATAAGGTGTAGAAAATGCGGGCGTAAACAGCGGTTTCATTTGCTGTGACTTGAACTAAGTAAGGCTTTCCAGTTGCATCCTTAAATTGTTTACCTTGGGCAAATAATTCATCTGCGCTGCTTGGCAGAATCGGTTTGCCATTGGATTTCATTAAGTCTGCTTTCTTCATCATATTGTTATTTACATGAAATAACATGGTCCAGTTATCAAATGGTAAGGCATAGACTTTGCCTTCCTTCGTCACACTGGAGATGGCCGCGTTCGTAAAATCAGATGGTTTGATATTCTGGTCTTTTAGTAGTTTGTCCAGCGGTACTAATAGGCCGCGAGACTGGTAATCGGACATAGCAGAATAATGCATAGAAACAACATCAGGAGCCGACCGTGATGCTAGCTGAGCGTTCAGCTGATCGTAACCTGGCCATTCCACTGTCGTGACCTTTACGTCGATGTCAGGATTATCGGCTTCAAATTTATTAACCAATGCGGTGATGATGCCACATTCACCCACAGCGGAAGAAACATCGGTGACCTTGCCGTATTCAGCTTCACAAGCACCAAAGAAGCGTTGCAGTTCAATGGTGGTATTGGCGTTAGCCAGCGGTGCGAGAGCTAATAAGCCAACTGCGGTTGTTCCGAGAAGTAACTTTTTCATTATTTTTCTCCTAGTTCATTTTTATTGTTGTTGTATAGCCCAGTGTCAATTTCTATTACTCAAGTATCTTATTCGCGCTATTTTACGGCTCCTCCTGATACCGCAGTGACTATGTGGCGTTGAAAGAAGATATAGACGAGCACTACTGGCAGTGATGCAAAGATAGCCTGTGCACCTAAAAAGCCTAGCCCTTCGGATTGTGCAAAGTTGGTTTGTGACGATGCGATACCAATGGTGAGTGTGTACATATCGGACTTTGTCGCTGAGATCAGCGGCCACCAGTAATCGTTCCAAGCCTGTAAGAAAGTAAATATTCCCAAGGTCGCTTGTGCAGGCAGCGTTAGCGGTAATAGTACTTTCCAGAAGATACGAAAAGTCGACGTGTTATCTAACATGGCCGCTTCATCAATTTCTTTCGGAATAGCCCGAAAGAATTGCGTCATCAGGAAAACCCCAAACGCCGAAGACAAGTTAGGCAATATCAAACCGATATGCGTGTTATGCAGATCAAACCAGTTAAACATCTGATGACGAGCGATGATAACGGCTTGCTCTGGTACGGCTAAGCCAAATAACACAATAATGAATATTGTTTTACGAAATGGAAATTCCAGTCTTGCAAAGGCATAACCTGCGAGAGAAGAGAGTAGTAAGACGCCAAACGTTTGTCCGACTGCTACTATCATCGAATTCATAAACCAACCAAAAACACTGGATGACTTTAAGATGTTCGCATAGTTTTCCATTGTGTAAGGAAAGGAAAAGACGGCTTCAGTACCTTTCAGTAATTCGGCGTTATCCTTTAAAGAAAGACCAATAATCCATGCCACTGGCGCCATCATAATTAAGCCCAGTAAAGCGGCTATCCAGAACAATCTTCGGTTCGACGTTAAATGTTCTGGTGAATAGTTTAATGCTTTCATGCGTCTGTCTCCTCTTTACGAGTGCTGACCCAATACTGCAACATGGCGGCACAGAGAATGATTAAAAACAGAACTTGCGACGCAGCCGCGCCCATACCAATATCCCAGCGTAAGAAGCCAACTTCGTATATGTACATGACAATGGGTCGTGACGAACCCGCAGGGCCACCGTTTGTCATCAATTGAGCCTGACCAAATAACTGGAATTGCATGACGACTTGGATAATCGCGACCAGCATAATTGTCGATTTAATCGACGGCAGCGTGATACGCGTGAGGACTCGCCAGCGCGAAGCATTGTCGAGAGCCGCGGCTTCATAAAGGTCTTTCGGTATTTGTTGTAATGCTGCTAAGAACAACATCATCGGCAAACCGATACACCACCAAACCGTTGCGACACCAACTGAAAATAATGACCAACCAGTGGTTGATAGGAAACCTATTGGCTGCCAACCGAAATATTCAAAAATCAGTGCCATTAAGCCGTCATTAGGAATGAAAACGATTCGCCAAATGAGCGTTACAATAGTGACAGATAAGATGGAAGACGCAAAAAATACGCCGCGTAAGAAAGACGAGCCCTTGGTGGTTTTGTTCAAGGCCAATGCGAGAAACAAACCTAAAACCACTAAGGTAGGAACAGACACCCCAACAAAAATGACCGTGTTTTTGACAGCTTGGCCAAAAATTGGATCACTTAGTACACGGGCGTAGTTTTTTAAGCCGATGAAGCGTTCGCCACCAAACAGATCGACTTTATTCAGTGATAGCCAAATTCCCCAGCCAAGGGGGAAAACCAGCAAGGTCAAAAAGACACTGAGATAGGGAACGACAAACAAGCCATTCGACCAACGGGAACGACGATAACTTTCTGCCATTTTACACCTCCAGCTGACTGTGGTGAGCAAGTCCATCACCGTCAAAAATATGCGCAGCATGAGGAGATATTGCCACCCGAACCTTATCGCCGGCTTTTACTTTTGAACGTCCGGAATCCTCTGCAATTAGCTCTGTGCCATCAATTAATGTGCCATAAAGAAGTGTACGATCGCCAAGGCGCTCGACGACTTTTATCGTCAAATCTAGGCCATCTTCTTGTTCAGAAACCACTTCAGTGTCTTCTGCTCTAATGCCGATTACCGCGTCTTTGGCGTTGAACTCTGGTGGCAGGCTAATCGCTGTGGCGACGGTTCCAGCTCCACTAACTTCAACAGTAACGCCATTGGTTGTTTTTTCTATGTGATTAATAGGCAACATGGACATTGGCGGAGAGCCAACAAATTCAGCAACAAAACGACTCACAGGATATTGATAAATCTCCATAGGTGTGCCGATTTGTTCTATTTTTTGGTTGTGCATGATGACGATGCGATCTGCCAACGTCATCGCTTCCACCTGATCATGGGTCACAAAAATCATGGTCGAACCAAGGCGCTGGTGGAGTTGTGCCAGTTCTAATCGTGTTCTACCGCGAAGAGCAGCATCTAAATTAGACAGGGGCTCGTCAAAGAGAAAGGCTTTAGGCTCTTTGACAATGGCGCGGCCAATAGCGACACGTTGACGCTGACCGCCAGACAGACGTCCGGGTTTACGATCTAGTAAGTGATCGATTTCGAGAATTTTCGCTGCGTCATTAACGCGACGATCAATTTCGTCTTGGGCTACTTTCACATTCTCTAGACCGAACGCCATATTTTGACGCGTCGTCATGTGTGGGTAGAGCGCATAGGACTGAAACACCATAGCAACACCACGTTGCCCTGGTGGTAGCGTGTCGATGCGTTTTTCGCCAATTTCAATAGCGCCATCGGTGATGGATTCTAGCCCCGCAATCATACGCAATAGGGTAGATTTACCGCAGCCAGAAGGGCCAAGAAATACAACAAACTCGCCGTCTTCGATGTGTAGGTTAATGTCGTCTAATACGGTAACACTGTCATATCGCTTTGTTATATTTTTTATAGAGATAGATGCAGACATGGTTTCCTCTCTCAGCAAATTTTAAACGGAAAAACTTGGGGTATTACACCCCAAGTCGAATCATGCGATAGCTCATAGGAGCAATGCTTGCCGTTAGTTTTTGCTGCGTAACAGATGCGCCTTGACCATCTTTTGGTGCCACTTGCTCTGCATCTGGGCCATTCTTAGCGTCAAGTGCATGACCTGACATGACTTTATCCATAATTACTGTCTGGTGCGTAAAGCCTTGTAGAGATAGATCTAATTCAATGCTTTCATCTGGGTGACGGTTAACGATGAAGAAGGTCAATCCGCCATCTTTATCAGATTCCACGGCAGACACATCTAAATACGGTACATCTTTAGCAAAGTCTGTACTGTAACTTTCGCATTGCACTGCAAGATTGAGCGCTGTACCGCGGCCATATTGGGAAGCATACAAATATGGGTAGTAAGTAGACTGGCGCCAAGCTGGGCCGTCTTTCACTGTCATAATCGGTGCGATAACGTTAACCAATTGTGCTAAACAGCCAATTTTGACCACGTCGCTGTGACGAATAAAGCTGTTCAGAATGCAGCCAACTTGCAGCGTATCAGCAAAGTCGTAAATGTCTTCTAGTAATGCTGGAGCATGTGGCCAGCCGTCATTGCCGCCAAGGATTTTCTTGTCTTGCTCGTTGGAGTGGTACCAGACGTTCCATTCATCAAAAGAAATATATACGTCGTGGGTAGAGCGTTTTTTCGCTTTGGTGGTTTTAATGACCGCCGCAATAGTGTCTATGTAGTTATCCAGTAAGCTGGCTTTTGCTAAATAGTTGGCCGTGTTCTTTTCATGGTCATCGAAATACATATGCAATGAAATATAGTCGACGGTTTCGTATGTATAATCTAGAACAGTACTTTCCCATTCTGGGTAAGTGGCCATTTTAGGGGAAGAAGAACCACACACAACCAGTTCGATATTCTTGTCGAAGGCACGCATGGCTTTAGCGGTTTCAAAGGCGACTCGGCCGTATTCCGCTGCTGTTTTTTGACCGATCTGCCAAGGGCCATCCATTTCATTACCAAGACACCAAAGTTTCACGTCCCAAGGTTCTTCGCGACCGTTTTGCTTACGTAGGTCAGACCAGTAAGAGCCACCAGGGTGATTAACATATTCTAAGAAGGCGCGAGCTTCATCTAAACCTCGTGATCCAAGATTCACTGCTAACATCATTTCTGTGCCCGCTTGTTCTGCCCATTCGGCAAATTCGTGAATGCCTATTTCGTTGCTTTCTGAGGTGTGCCAAGCGAGGTCTAAGCGAGTCGGGCGGTCTTCTTTTGGCCCTATGCCATCTTCCCAGTTATAAGCAGAAACGAAGTTACCACCAGGGTAACGAGTAACTGGTACATCGATGTCTTTGATCAGCTCGATAACATCTTGGCGAAAACCGTGCTCGTCGGCAGTCGGATGGCCTGGCTCGTAGATGCCGCTGTAAACAGCGCGACCTAAATGTTCGATGAAAGAGCCGTAAAGGCGAGGGTCTATTTTAGCAATCACATAATCTTTGTGTGCAGTCACGTTGGCGCGCATGCTTACTCCTTTCTTATTTTTGTACTTATTTAAGGTATTTTTAAGTATCTGATTTTTTGTTTGTTATCCGATTAATGGATATTAAGTGCATATTTGACCTGAGGTCAATCAATAAGACGTTTAATTTTCGTGCAATTAAATACCGAAATTGGTATGTCTTGGCGGGATTTTTAACGAAAAAAGAAAGAGGTGAATGTTTGACGATTTTCTAAGGCGTTGAGATTTATGGTCTTTTTAAATTTTAATCGCTATAACAGGCGTGCTGATATCAAAATCAGAAAATAAGATGCTGTGTATGAGGTTAAGGACTTGTTCTACCTTCCTTAAGATTGAAGGCGTAATATAATGTCTTGGTCGTAATTGCCAAATTGTTTGCCAAAAATATTGATGCCGCCAGGGTGTTCAGCATTATTAGGGACTGAAATTCGTACCCGAATGGATCTGTGCTCTTCAAGTGCTAGGTCTTTCAAAGAAATGTCTGAGACGCGCATGCCATCCACAAAAGTCCCGTTATTAGTGACTCGGAAGCTTTTTAAATGTCCATATTGGCTGCCTGCCAGCTTCCACCAATCTGGCGTGTATTTGCCTTGATGGTCGCCATAATCCCCAGGGGCGGTCCAGATAGCAGCGGTTTTGCCATTGATGGAAATATGGATGTCCGAAGGCCAGTTTTCAGAAGTGCCAGGGACTTCAGAAGAAAGCTCCATTACCAGCTCTAGCTCTTTGACTGTCTGGCCTGCAATGCGGGCGTTGTTAGGGAATTGATATTCCACATAGCCTTTGGTGAACCATAATAGGCTGGCTCGCATACGGTCTGGAGAAAGGTAAGTATCTGGGCTGTCTAGGAATCCAACAATGCCAGACTCAGAGCACAAGCCACAAGGCGCCATCACATCAAATTCAGAATACAGGCCAACAGGCATGGATACTTCAATGACATTATTTTGATTTTGCTTGGTGTTGCTGAAAGATAGGACGATTTCTTCGTGTGTCGCACGGCATATTTTTTGGCTGCCTTTACGACCTTTTTGACTTTCTGTGGTGATTAAACCCACTGTTTCGAGGGAGTTGATGTGGCTGGAGGTAGATGACTGCGGTAATTCGAGTAAGTCGGCAATATCATTAACATTCATTGGCCCTTTTTCATGTAGCAAGGACAAAATTGCCAAACGCGCTGGAGCCGCTAGGCTTTTTAGGACATCAGCGCCGTCTTCAGGTGTTAGCAATAAGAACTTTTTACTCATCATCATCTCCACTTCAAGATGTCTTTATATCGAGTATTATGATTCTTATCAAGTTTTAAATGGCTTCCTCACTTGGTTCACTTTGTGAGAAAGCCATATATTTTTCTGAAAAAACAGACGTTATTGGCTAATTATACAGGGCATGGAAAGGCACCAAGACCAGTGAAGGGAACAGAATTAACGCAATAAGCAAGGCCAGTTGAGCCAATAAGAAAGGCGCAATACCTTTTGTAACCGCTCCCATGCTGGTGTTGCCGACACTTGATATGGCCGCTAATACCGTTCCCACTGGCGGTGTCAGTAAACCAATACTTAAGTTAAGCACAAAGACGATGCCAAAATAGACAGGGTCAATACCTGCCGCTGTAACAACAGGCATGAGAACCGGAGTCAAAATTAAGATAACCGGCGCAAGGTCCATCGCCATACCGATGATTAATACCAAGATGTTGATAATGATCATTAGAGTGGTTGGGTCGTCTTTCCAGCGTTGTAGTAACTCAGACACAGCACCCGGAATATCCGCCATGGTGATCATCCAAGCGGCAATAGAAGAGGCCGCTACCAAGAACATAATAATACTGGTTAGGGTCGCGCAATTTACTAACACACCATATAAACGCTTAGGTGTGAGTTCGCGATAGACAAATGTTCCAATAAACAATGCGTAGAACGCCGCAACAGCACCCGCTTCGGTTGGAGTGAAGACGCCAAAGCGCAAACCAACAACAATAATGACTGGCAGGATGAGCGCCCATAACGCATTCTTTAGAGCGTGTAGACGCTCACTAAGACTGGCTTTTTCTAGTAATTCAATGTCTTCTTTGCGCGTTACGTACCACCATACAAAAATAAGCAGCACACCCATCATTAGGCCAGGCGCCAAACCCGCAATAAAAAGCTGTGAGATAGAAACACCGCTGGTGACACCAAATAAAATCAATGGAATGCTTGGCGGTAAAATTGGGGCAATGATGCCACTTGAGGCAATAAGGCCACAAGAGCGGTTGTGGTCATAACCCGCTTTCACCATGAGTGGAATCAATATAGCGCCAAGAGCGACGGTGTCGGCAACGGCGGAACCTGATAACGACGCAAAAAGTATCGCTGCCACAATGGTTACATAACCCATACCGCCTTTTTTGTGACCCAGCATGGTCATGCCTAAATCAATGATTCGACGGGTAATCCCGCCTGCATTCATTAACTCCCCTGCAAGTATGAAGAAGGGAATGGCCATCAAAGAGAAATTATTGCTACCGCTGACTAGGTTTTCTGCAATCAACTGACTGTTAAACATGTCCATGTAAAACATCAGCGCCATGCCTGTCATGATGAGCGCGAAGGCGATAGGCATACCGATAATAATGGCGCCAAATAACGCGCCAGCAAAAATGACCAGCTCCATTATGCTTCTCCTTCTTGATGATTTTTATTGAGAGCGTCTTGTTGCTGTTCGTTTTCGAATAAGCGTCTAATGCCAAATAAAATAAACAAGCACATGCAAGCGCCCATAATCATGGCGCCAGCATAGAGTAGCCATAGAGGCATATTAGTAGCAGGGCCAAGGGTGTTAATGTTTATTTTGACTAGCTGCCAGCTACCATCAATAAGTAACCAGAGGGCGTACAGCATTAAGGCCGCAGAAATAAGTTGCAGCGCAACTCGTAGCCATTTGAAGGGCATAAGCTTTATGAAAATATCGACATTCAAATGTTGATTGAGCTTCATAGCTCGTGTCGTGCCGAGAAAAATCATAAAAACAAATAGGTAGCGCGACATTTCTTCCGACCATGTAATACCTGAGTCGAATAAGTAGCGCAAAATGACATTCGAGAAGACAAGGCAGGACATCGTGGCCAGACAACCCGCCATGCCGATTCCCAGTAGTAAGTCTACAGAGCGAGATAGCTTTTTCATCATGGTGAAGCTCTTAATTGGTCAAACAGTATTAAGGTTTAAGAGTAAAAAAGGGCGTCTATATGGATTATATAGACGCCCTTATCAAGCTTACTTTTCGCCTAGTGCAATGATCTCTTGGACAATATCGCGAGCACCTGGGTGTGATTTATAGAAATTTTCATAAGCAGACTGTTCTGCTTGTATTAACGCACTGTGGAATGCTTGATCTGGAACGGTGATTTTCACACCATCTTGCTCAAGAGTTGCTTTGTTTTGTGCTTCTTGTTTGATCAACAAACTCCATTCTTGCTTCGCTGCATTTTGTGCCGCTGTAGAGACAGCTGTTTGTTGCTCCTTGGTTAAGCCGTTCCAAGTGTTGTTGTTCATCAAGTACAAGTTTGGCGTGAAAACGTGATTCGTTTCTGTGATGTATTTCACAATTTCATACCACTTAGACGCGACGATATTTGGATATGGGTTTTCAACGCCATCCACAACACCTTGCTCTAATGCACTAAACACTTCAGAAATAGGCAAAGGCGTGATATTCGCACCTAGGTTTTTACCGATTTCTAGCATACTGGAAATACCAGGGAAGCGAAGGCGCAATCCTTTGAAATCATCCATAGAAGAGATTTCTCGGTTACTGGCAACTACGCGGAAACCTTGTACACCATAAGCCAGGAAATGCATCCCTGTATTGGTGTCCATATCATTCACCAATTTCTGGCCGATATCGCTGTTTAACGCGTTTTGAGCGTGTTCGTAATTTTTGAATAAGAAGGGCAGTTGGATGATGCCAACATTTTCTACTTCTTTATCCATAATGGTGCCGAGGATAGCCATGCTAATGGTGCCGCCTCGAACGGAGTTATAAAGCTTTTCTTCTGCGCCCAATACACCATTGCTAAACACTTTAACTTTTAGCTCGCCATTGCTAAGGCTTTCGACATCTTTTTTGAAGGTGTCTTTTAGGGCGATACTGTTTGGGTGAGTATCAGGAAAAAAGTTAGCAACCGTTATCATTTTTGCTGCAAAAGCCGTTGGTGTGACAGCAAGGGCTGATGTGATAGTGAGGGCCGCAAGGGTTTTTCGTGTGAACATAGTCTTCTCCTAAATACGCTTTAAGCGTAGATTATTTTTATTGTGCTAAGAAATATTGTGCTATTTTTCGCTAATTAAGCAGCTTGCTATGGTGTATTTCTCTAAGGTTTCAGGCTTCGGTGAGAACCCTAGACCTAGAGAATCTCCAAGATCGAATGTTGCAGGGCATTCATTAAGTGGATGAAGAGAATCAGCCAACTCAATAAAGGGAATTTCTAATGATGTTTCAGGCATGGTGGCTGCGATGAAATGGGCAGTCGCTATCATACCGGCACCATAGTAGAAGCAGTGAGGTACGACTTGTACGTTATGATGTTTGGCGCGTTTGCACACATCGTACATGCCTGTAATACCACCTATTTTGCTGACGCTTGGCTGAGCAATATCAATGGCTCCTGCTTTAAATAACTGTTCAAACCCTTCTGGGCCAGAGGCGTTTTCACCCGCCGAGACAGGCACGCCAATTTTTCTAATGGTTGCAAGTTGAGCTGCATCTTCTGGCGGCCAAACAGGTTCTTCTACCCAACCTAAGTTAAGCGGTTTTAACTCAGTGACGTTGTCTGTTGCTTCCGTAAGATTCCAAGGGCAATTAACATCAACCATGAGCTCTACGTCGTCAGGCAATGCATCGCGTGCAGCAGCAATAGCCGCATAGGTTGTTTCGTGTAGTTTGATTTTTTTGAAGCCAGCATTGGCAGTTCGTAAGACATTTTCACGGACTTTATCTGGTTCGTTACCGTAGCTCACTAAGCTAGCGTAAAGACTGATCTTGCCCGTAGTGCCGCCAAGAAATTTGTACAGGGGTTGCTTGGCATGCTGTGCTTTAAGATCCCAAATGGCAATATCGATTGCTGATAAGGCATAGAGCATAGGACCTGAGCTACCAAAGCTATGCAATGCACGCTTGGCTGCGTAGAGGTGTTGTTCGTAATTTGCGATGTTTTTGCCAACAAACATAGGTGCAACAAGGTGTTCTAAAGCCGCATAAGTCACGATGTTTGAAGCATGACCGAACGCTTCGCCCCAGCCAACTAGGCCGGTATCTGTTTCTACTTCAACGAGCAACGATTCCATCTTGTCGATATTAGGAGAGGCGCCGTTGAATTTGTCTTCCTCTTTTACAGGGGCGATGTCTCGTACTCCTGCCGTAAATGGAATGGCGATGCGCCTAATTGTTATTTTTGTAATTTTCATGGCTAAGAAAATCTCTGTCGATCTAATGTATTTAATTTGATGTAGTACATCATACAACTTACTTTTTATTGGTCAAGAGGTACGATGACTATTTTTTAATACGGGCTAACACCGAGTTTCTAGTCATTACTACGCCCAGTTACGATGATTTGTGAGGCGGATCTTTGTTTAATACCTTGTTTTATTTCGTTTTCCGTATTTCTTTTATATGTTGTATGATGACTTTTTTGGTTGTAGGAATAACTGAAAGTGAAACATGACCCTTTATTGTCCGCTAATTCTTCTGATGAGCCCCGTCGGGAGCAAAAACCACAACGGAATCTGGCGCAGAAACTGGTTCAAGAAATACTGCATAAAATTGAAAGTAAGGTTTTAGTTCCCGGTGATAAGTTGCCTAAAGAAGCGGATATCATGCAAGAGCATGGCGTTAGCCGTACGGTTGTACGAGAAGCACTGCAGCGCCTTCAAGCATCAGGAAACGTTGAAACCAAACACGGTATAGGCACCTTTGTTTTAAATAATAAAGGGCAAGGGCCAATGGATCTGTCGTTTGATTATGTCAACGATGCTGTAGAGATCTTGGAGTTGCGCATTGGATTGGAAGTGGAAATAGCCGGTTTGGCTGCGTTACGACGCACCGAAGAGCAGCTGGTGGAAATTCGCCAAGCATTAGATGCCTTGCGAGCCATAGATAGAAACGGTCATGTATCAGACGCCGGGTCAGCGGATTTTAACTTTCATTTATTAATCGCTAAATCAGCAGGCAATCATTACTTTGTCGATATCATGCAGCACATGGAAAATAGTTTAGTGCCACGTAAGCGCATAGATGTGTCTCATGTGAATCATGAACACGAAGAAGTATATACCGCGATCGAACGAGGGGATTCCTATGCTGCGCGGGCTGCAATGCGCTTACATCTAACCAACAGCAGAGAGCGGTTCTTGAAACTGGCAAGAAAGTGATTTCCCTGTGGTAATCACTTTTTGCCAAGTAATGTTTTAGGGGCTAGGCCAGCGGCCCACCGATAATAGTGGTGCGCAATCCTGCGATGATATTTTCGCCTGTTTCGTGCCTTAGTTCGTCGTACCAAGCTTGGGTTTCTTGCATGTTTTTACCATGAGTAACATCGCAACGTTTACGAGCTTTTAGTACAAGGTCTTTAACGCGATAGCGGCGCTCTTCTTCATATTGCTTCAAAGCGGCTAGCACACCAGAAACCGTTTTGCCTTTCTCTTTTAATTGATCCGCGAAACACTGACCAAGTACAACGGCGTCTTCGAGTGCAGAGCAACCGCCTTGGCCAATGTCTGGGGTTGTGCTGTGAGCCGCATCGCCAAGTAGGGCGATATTGCCTTTTACCAAGGTATCGAATGGCTCGATGTCATGAATTTCGATACGGTTTGTGGTTTCTGGATTAATGGCGGCAATCAGTTTTTGGACAGGTTCAGCCCAACCTTTAAAGTACCTCGTTAGATCAGCAACGACTGTGCTTCTGTCTTCCGCTAGGCCTTTTGGTAATGGCACATCAAAGAAGAAGTAAAAGCGACCATTGGCAATTGGCATAATAGAAACGCGTTTGCCTTCGCCAACAAAGGTTGTCCATTGATCGCCAGGGGCAATGCTTTCATCGATTTCTACCAAACCATTCCAGTTCACATAATCGGCGTAGCGACGTTCTGTTTGATAACCTATCACGTCAGCGCGTACGACAGAATGTGCGCCATCGGCCGCAATCATAAAATCACCCACGGCGCTGGTGCCATCGGTAAAATATGCGGTGACGCCTGTGTCACTCTGTTCGACTCTTTCAATGCGTTTGCCAAACTGGACTTTGTCGCGTCCCCACCAATCGATCATTTGGCTTTGTAAGTCTGCTCTTGATACAGGGCAAGGGCGTTCTCCAACCGCATCAACCAATGGTGCAAGACTGAACTGCGTCATCACGGAGCCAGTTATACCGTCGTGATAGGCCATGTTGTGCATCGGGCCACCGAGTTCGTCCATAATGCTGCCCATACCTAAATGGTTCATGCACTTTACACCGTTAGACCAAATAGAGAGCGCCGCGCCAACAGGTTTGATTTCTTTCACTGCTTCAAAAATTTCACACTCGATGCCTTGTTGCTTTAACGCAGCCGCTGCAGACATGCCGCCAATACCGCCGCCAATAATAAGTGCTTTCATACCATTCCCCTTTAATCTTTCGCTTCGTTGTCGTGTTGTCGTAGCGAATTTTTAATGTCTTGTTAAAGGAGTAAATGGCAATAAATATGCCATGAAACAAATGAGCCTATATTTATTTATGTGAAACCTTTGTTTTAGAGGGGTGCGTAATCGGTGGTGCTAGGTCAAAGAAGAAATAGGCTGGCTTTCTTCTTTGACCGATAGGGCAGGAAATGACTTATCTTGGTGCGGCTTTATTTATTTTTGCTCTATTTCGGCTCGTTAAATGTTGAGCTGGTTATTCAAGGCTAGCTGCCACGATAAGTACTGTAAGAATAAGGCGAAACCAGAAGAGGAACATGATAGTGAGCGTTTTCATCACTGATGCCGAAACGAATAATTACTGTATTTAAGAAGCTCGGACCCTCTTTTAGAGTGGCTTCATTAGAGCTGTCAGCAAAGTACTCATCAATGGCGAACTCCAGCTCATATATGCCTGCAGAGAAGCTATCCGCTTGTAATAAGGGCTGATCACAGCGACCATCATTGTTGGATATCGTGCTATGAATGAGCTGTCGTTGTCCGTCTTTAGTTTGCTGGTAAAGGTCGATTTTAACACCAGCGGCGGCGATGCCTTTTGTCGTATCTAAAATGTGTGTGGTTAAGTATCCCATTGTTTTACCTCAATCTAATCTGAAAACTAGCCTGCTTTTTGCAAGTAAGCGTCTTTATAAGTGAAATGGTGCTGAAAATATTGTTTCATAGAGATCAATATTTGTGCCATGTGTTCCTATAGCAAGCGTTTTTATTATTTATCGAGATTCGTTTAGAGATCTTTTTGTATAAGCCGTCAGAGATTGGAGTCCTATTATGCACGACCCGTTAGCTGTAATCAGTGAAATGGAAAAAGCGGATTTTATCGCGCTATTTAGCAGTATTTATGAACATTCCACTTGGGTGGCAGAAGAGCTATGGCGACAAAAAGCCTCGCACCCCAGCGAGTACTTTGACAGCATCGATAAAATCAAAGCCACTATGGCAGACATCGTAGAGCAAAGTACAGATGAACAAAAACTCATACTGCTACGTGCTCATCCAGATTTAGCTGGCAAAGCGGCGTTAGCGGGTGAACTCACTCATGCGTCAACCTCAGAGCAGTCAGGAGCAGGGCTGGATCAATGCTCAGAAGAAGAGTTGGCGCATTTTCTACAGCTGAACGATACATACCGAGAGAAGTTTGGCTTTCCCTTCATCATGGCCGTAAAAGGCGCGACCAAGGATCAGATACTTGCAGGCTTTGAATCTAGAACCCCCAATGACTGGCAAACAGAGTTTGACCGCGCCATGAGCGAAGTGCATAAAATTGCAGGGTTCAGATTGGCGGATTTGTAAAAGGAAAGACCTTTTTTGCAGGGCCTTTCCTTTATTGTTTTTTATAGCAAGGTTAAAAACTGTATTTTGCTTTTAAAGAGACAGTGCGAGGTTCACCTAAATAAACTGCATTTTGTGTGGAATCTGAACCAGCGCTGTAGTAATCCTCATCAAATATATTTGCAACGGTTAACTGCATACGTAGCTGGTCGTTTGCGAAACTAGGTTGGTACCAAAGGGTTACATCGGTTGTCGTATAAGCGTCGAGTTTGTAGTCGTAGTCTTTTCTACGATTTCCTGCACGCTCTCCTACATAAAGGATACCTGTACCGACTCCCCACTCTTCTGTAACATCATAAAATAACCAAGCACTTGCGTTGTGCATCGGCACATTGACTGGTTTATTCGCACTATCCGGAGAATCTACAAAATCAACGTCTGTATAGCCATATGAAAATAAGGTGGTTAATTGATCGTTGATGGCGTAATCACCATCAATTTCAAAACCTTGGCTGCGTTGTTTGTAGACATCATAACTAATTGGATTGCCATCGTTTCTATAAGCAACGTTATCTAAGTTGATATGGAATGCGGATGTTGTCAAATTAAGTTTGTGATTTAAGAGCGAAAACCTGATGCCTGCTTCGTATTGTGTACCTTCCTGTGGGTCTACCCATTCTTGCTTCACTGTATCGAAATTGTTGTTTGGTAGATAAGAAGTCGCAATATTTGAGAAGAAAGAAACAGAATCCGACAGCTTATATAGGGCGCCTATTTGTCCGCTTAGGTTAGAGTCATTCGGACTTTTCGCGTCTGAGTTGCTAAAGTTGGCTCTCCCTGCAGGGTTAGCTAAAATGGCACTGTCATAGGTGTCTTTGAATTCTCTTGAATAAGTATCATGTCGAAGCCCTACAGCAAAGTTCCAGTCTCCATACTTTATTAAATCATTGATAAAAATGCCGTATTCTTTTATTTCTTCTTTTGTTGTATTTAAGTGGTAGTAATCATTTGGGTCACTGGCTGCTGAGCTATCTGTATAGTAATTATAGAGTCCAGAATTAGGCGACGCTTCACCAAAAATTACGGCAGAGAGCGCTGCCATTGTGGTATTTGACCAGCTTTTAGAGGCATTGTTAATTATTGTCTCTTTGTAGCGTGTCGCGTCAGCACCTGTAATGATTGTGTGTGAGCTTTTTCCCCAGTCAAAGTTAAGTTGGTTTTCCCAAGAGAATATGTCTGTGTTGCTGCTTGTTTGGCTATCGTTAACATAGCGGTTGATATTACCGTCAAATGCTACTTTGTATTGATCTTGGTTTCGGATACTTGTGCCAAGAACTGTTGATACTGAAGCGTCTGAAGCAGCATAGAAATGCACTCTGCGACCGTCTGTATCACGCTTTTGATGTTGATATTTGAAGCGAGTCGTCCAGTAATCATTGACGTCATGAGCCACTTCAAAACCAAATTTTTCAGTTTCACGCTCCTGTCTAGAAAAGCTAGTTCCTATTCGGCTAGAGTCAATATCTAGGAAGTTCCATCCTGTGTTTGAGGCGTTACGTACCGCCAATGTGCCACGATCGAAAGGAAGCTCCTCTTTATTGTATTTATAAAATAGAGTGACTTCGGTGTCCTCACTAGCAAACCACGTAATGGTCGGAGCAATAAAGGTTTGGGTGCTGTCTGAGTCATCTCGCCATTCATCAGAATCATCCGTTACGCCGACAATACGATAAAGAACCGTTTTATCTTTATTAAGTGCTCCAGTACTGTCGATGCTTAGACGTTGTTGTCCATGTTCATCTAGATTCAACTCAATATCTGTTGCTTGGTTAGGTGATGGCTTTTTGCTAATGACGTTGATTAGTCCACCAGGATTCATGTTGCCATACAAAACTGATTCTGGCCCTTTAACTACTTCGACATACTGAATGTCTTCCATGACCGCTTTATCTTGTGCGACGCCATATACTCTAGCTCCATCTTCATAGACGTTGGCATTAAAACCACGAATAGAAAATTGATCTCTTGTTCCGCCATAGTTATTGTCTTCTGATACGTTGCTGATGTTATGTACTACATCGCTTAAAGAGCTCGCATTTTGCTCGCTTGCAATCTCGTCGTTTATAACCACTACAGATCTAGGGATTTCAGCTAAGTTCGCCTCAGTTCGCATGGAGGATTGTGAGACATTCGTTGTGAGCGACTGTTTAACTCCAGAGATAACTAGTGTGTCTAGCGTATTGTTCTCTGTATTTGTGTTTTGATCTGTAGGTTCATCTGCTGCTAGAGCAATCGGACTGATTATAGCGAGAGCCAGAATAAATGAATGTCTTGGTTTGATCCTAGATGAGACATATTTGGCTATGAGTGTCTTATTCATGTTGTTGCTCAATCCTATTTTTTAATTGATAGCGTTTGTTTAAATGTTTTGTGAATGCAATTAAGGCATTGACATTAATTTACAATTAATAGCAAAAAAAAATATTTATGTAAATGCTATTGCAATTAATAATCGTTTTCATTTATTTTTTTCGTCATATGATGTCGCATTAGTTAAAGAGGATTAGAGATGTCAGTAATCCTTCAAAAAATATTGACTTCAATGGAGTTGCAACTAATTGTGTGTTGGGTGGAAATCATCAGAGTATTGTTAGAGATAAATGTGTTTCAAAATCAATCTATGATGCTTTGATGACGGACTTAGTAGGGAGGGTGAGTAAAGTAACTATATCGTCACAATAAGGCCTCCTTTATGGAATGGGATATCTAGCGCCTAGTCGATTAGGAGTATTTGTGTGATATATGTTTTTCTGGTGCTTAATGGTATCTTTCTATAAAATAATGTTGATAATGAGAATGCATATTAATACCAGTGATGGGTTGTTGTGAATGAAGTTAATCATGGTTTTAATGAAAGGGAATGCTTTCCTCTTTTTATCAGCTATTACCCTGAGTGTGTTAAGTGCATTTTGTGGGATTGCCGTCATTTCATTTATTAATGATGTAGTGTCGGGAGCAAGCATCAATGCGAACAATATTCTCGCTCTATTTGGGTTGATATTTTCCCTTTTTATACTGAGTTTTTGTTCTCAGTCTATGTTGACGTCGTTAGGGCATAAAGTTGTGTACCGCTTGCGCCTCTTACTTTCTCGACGATTAATGAATACCTCGGTAGAGCGTTTAGATTTACTAGGACAACCCGCCATACTGGCGTCTTTAACTAAGGATGTCGCTTCTATTAGTCAGGCGTTTAATAGTTTACCTTTTGTGGTGTTTGGCCTTGCGGTACTAGTTAGCTGTTACGGTTACTTATTGCATCTGTCTCCACCATTCTTCTTTTGTACTGTTGTAATGACTTTATTATCTGTGTTGATCGGTAAAGTTCTGATGACGGCATCGAGAGGTTATAAAAAGCGAGTCAGGGACAATGATGATTTCCTATACGAGAGCTATGAAGGATTGATCAAAGGGCGTAATGAACTAAAACTAAGCAAGCAGAGACGAGAGGTTTTTTATCATAAAAGTATGGTGCCAGTGGTGCAGCATGCTCTCGATTTAGAAACAAAAGCAGATCGTTTGACCGTACTAAATGGCAGCTGGGTAAATTCGTCGATTCTGTTACTGATTGCAATGGTTGTTCTGCTATATGCGCAATTTAATATAGGGACAAGAGAGGATATTGCAGGCTTTGCATTAGCTATTTTATTTCTGCGTTCGCCGCTTGCTGGTTTGGTCGGCTCTCTTCCTACTCTGCTGCAAGGATCTGTTGCTTATACCAAAATACAGAAACTTTCGCTTGCAGAACCTGATGCTGAAATGCCATTTGCAGAAGGTAAAACCAAGAAATGCAATATCGGCAAGCCTACCAAATATTCTGATAACTGGGGGAGTCTGGTACTCGATAAAGTTTATTATCAATACCCTTCTGAAGGCGGAGAGTCTGGCTTTTGTGTAGGCCCCATAGACTTTCAACTTAACCAAGGGGAGTTGGTATTCTGGGTGGGAGGTAATGGAACGGGGAAATCAACCTGCGCTCGTTTAGTGACTGGTTTATATGCTCCGCAATCTGGTTCTGTTCAGTTTGCAGGAGAGTATATAGACAATACAAATATAGATTTTTACCTTAGCCATTTTTCTGTCGTGTTCGCCGATTTTTATTTGTTTAAGGAATTAATCAATGAAGCAGGAGAACGACCTGATACAGAGCTTGTAGAGCATTATTTGCAAGCATTGTCATTAGAGAAAAAAGTCAACGTGAATGTTGATGGTAAGTTAAATACAACAAAGTTATCTCAAGGTCAGCGAAAGCGTTTGGCCTTACTTTTAGCCTATCTAGAGAATCGTAGCATTATTGTTCTAGATGAGTGGGCCGCGGATCAAGATCCGGTTTTTAGAAAGGTATTTTATACCGAGTTATTGCCTGAGTTAAAAGCGCGGGGGAAAACAGTGATCGCGATTACCCATGATGATCATTATTTTCATATCGCAGACAAGGTCTATCGGATTGACGAAGGAAAAATTACACCTTTTTTTCTTGAGACTGCTGAAAACAGCTCTTCTTTTCATGACAAGGAATACTCTTGATGAAAATGTTTTTTAATTTACTTTTTGCGTATGCATATACACTGAAAAGCGTTTATGTATTCAAAAAACGATCTTTTATGACAGCCGTTTTATTTCTTTGTACGATGCAAAATGTGGTGGCTGAGGAGGTGACTCATGCCGTTTCTTTGTATGGCCCACCTAAATATTCTGCTGATTTTGATCATTTTGATTACGCTAACTCTCAAGCTCCTAAGCAGGGAGCCTTAGTGATTGCCGAAATTGGCAGCTTCGATTCTTTGCATCAATTTATTAATTTGGGTACTAAGCCAAGAGGTTTGTTTTGGTTATATGATGGCCTAACTGATCGAGGGCATGATAAGGATGAAACAAAAGTACGTTATGGTTTATTAGCAGAAAAAATTGCTATAGCTGATGATTATTCGTCGGTTACCTATCATTTAAGGAAGGAAGCTAAATTTAGCGATGGTACATCGGTTCGCGCAAAGGACGTTGCTTTTTCGATAGAGCGTTTTCAACAGCAGGGATTAAGTAATATCAAATCTCGTTTTTTAGATGTGCAATCAGTTGACGTGCTTGATCCACTAACCGTTAGACTGAATTTTGGTGAGAAAGGTAGCCGATTACAAGTTATTAACTCAGGTAATTTGCCAGTGATCCCTCAGCATGTCTGGGAAGGAAAAGATTTTACTGAGGCGTCTCTATATATTCCTATTGGTTCAGGCCCTTACAAAGTACTTAAAGTTGAGCCTGGTAGAAGTATTACTTATGTATTACGTGATGATTATTGGGCGAAGAACCTACCTTTAAACAAAGGTAAATATAATTTCAAAACGATTCAAGTGGAATATTTTCGAGATCGTAATGCAGCTATCCAAGCATTGGAGGCCGGAGAAGTAAATTACATTGCAGAATCAAACCTCTCACGTTGGGATAAGTTATATCAGGGGAAGGCGTTTGATGATGGTCAAATAGTAAAAGATAAGATTGATTATCAGGCGCCTTCTTTTGTAACTGCGCTCCTGTTTAATTTACGGGAAGCAAAGTTCTCTGATCGAAAAACGCGTGAAGCATTGGTGCGTGCATTTGATTTTGAGTGGCTGAATCAAAAGGCATTTGGTGGTCAATACAAACGTGCAGAAAGTCTATTTAATAATAGTTTCTTAGCCTCTAGCGGTACGATATCAGAAGCTGAGAAAGCCATTCTAGAACCGTATAAGAGTCGCTTGCCTAAGGCATTGTTCACCGATGCCTTTGTATGGCCTGATACGGATGGCTCTGGTGATAATAGGGCACAGTTATTAGAGTCCCAACAGCTGTTAAGAGACGCAGGCTGGCAATTGAAAGATGGAGTCTTGGTTGATTCAAAAGATAAGCCATTCACGATACATTTTTTATTGCCTTCACCTGAAATGAAGCCTGCTATTGGTGCTTATGTTCAGAGTCTGAAACGTTTAGGTATTCAAGCGCAAATTTCAGTTCGCACCGGAACCGAATATTATAAACAACTCATGCAACGCCAATTTGATATGGCTCCTATTCAGTACAAAGTACGTATTCCGCCTAATACTGAAATGCGATCAGCATTAATGTCTTCTTTTGCTAATGTAGCGACGAGTAATAATATTGCAGGTTTTAATGACCCAGTAATTGATGATCTGGTGAAGGATTTGGTTGGAGCATCGTCATACCAGCAAACTCAAGACTATGGGCATGCTCTTGATCGAGTTTTAAAGTGGAACTATTACTTCTTGCCATTATGGTCACGTAACTTTCAATTAGTAGCTCATGCTGACTACATTAAAAGACCAGCAATCGATCCTGCTTATGGATATGAAATTGAATTTTGGTGGGACAGCCGAGAGAAGTGATAGAGGCTAATTACTGATGAAGTTTTCTTATTTAGCTAAGCGATTGATGCTTATCATTCCAACCTTAGTGGCTATTGTTACATTGAATTTTTTCTTGCTTCAGTGGTTGCCTGGAGGGCCAATAGAGTCTGTTTTGGCGAAGATGAGTGGTGTCGAAAATTCATCACTAGCAATTTTCGAAAGTGATGGGGCAAGCCTTGGCCAAGATGTGATTGATCAAAAGCTTAGGGAGGATATTGCCCAGCAATATGGTTTTGATAAGCCGTTATTAGCTCGATATTTAGAGACCTTGTCTCACTATATGACCTTTAATCTTGGGACAAGCTATTTTAGTGGGCAGACCGTGGAATCTATGATTGTAAGTCGTTTGCCCACTTCAATTTCTTTGGGTTTTTGGAGTTTGCTAATTACCTATTTACTAGCAATACCACTTGGTGTCACCAAAGCATTAAAAAGAGGCAGTTGGTTTGATGCTATCACCAGTCTAGGGCTATTTGTTTCTTTTGCTTTACCGACTTTTATTATAGCGATTATTTTTATCTTATTATTTGCTGGTGGCGGTGTATTTAGTTGGTTTCCTTTACGAGGATTGGTTTCTTCTGGTTTTGATCAGATGTCTTTAATTGAACAGGCGAAGGATTATTTCTGGCACCTTCTTTTGCCTGTTATGACTTGTGTCGCAGGTGGATTGGCTCCTTTGACAGTGCTAGTAAGAAACTCAATTGTCGATCAACTAAGCCAACCTTATGTGGAAACGGCATTAGGGCTTGGTGAAAGCCGTATGAGTGTTATGTTTCGTCATGTTTTGCCTAATGGCCTGCTCGTGGTTTTAGCTAGAGCGCCTTCTGATTTGTTGGCATTGTTTATGGGCGGTGCCCTTTTGGTGGAATTGGTGTTTTCTTTAGATGGTGTCGCTTTGTTGGCGTTTGAATCGCTGCTGCAGCGAGATTACCCCGTGGTTCTCGGGGTTCTGTATATTTATTCTTTGTTAGGTTTGGTGTTGGTTTTATTAGGGGATTTGTTGTATCGATTGGTTGATCCTCGTTTAGATTTTTCCGAGGCAAAATCATGATGGGTCTAAACTCTTCAAGCCGTTCGGTTGTAGTCAGAGGGCAATGGGCCTCTATAATATTGCTACTGATTTTTGTTATTAGCTGCGCAGCTCCTTGGCTCGCGAATGATAAGCCATTACTTATTCATTATCAGGATAAATGGTTCTTTCCTACATTAGAAAGTTACCCCGAAACGAGTTTTGGTGGTGTTTTTTCGACGCAAGCAAATTATAAAGATCCCTTTGTCGCAGAACAGATAGAAAGTAATGGTTGGTGGTTATGGGCGCCCATTCGATATTCTTATCAAAGTATTAATTATGACGTTAACTTTCCATCGCCGCCAACCTCCGAAAATTGGTTAGGTGTAGATGATCAGGGAAGAGATGTTCTTGCTCGGCTTTTATACGGTATTAGAATTAGTTTACTTTTTTCGTTTGGTTTGACTGCTTTAGTTGCTCTGTTAGCCCTTTTCTTTGGCGGGTTGCAGGGATATTACGGTGGTAAAGCTGACTTGCTTGGGCAGAGGTTTAGCGAGGTTTGGGCAACGGTTCCAGTGCTTTTTATAGTGATGATTGTCGCTAGTTTGATTCAGCCTGGGCCGATTACATTAATGATTGTACTGGCGCTTTTTGGTTGGCATCATCTTGCCCAGCAAGTACGAGCTGAAGTTTTGAAGGTTCGCCAGCTAGATTATGTACAGGCAGCTTTATTAGCTGGTATTGCCGATTTTAGGATTATCTACCGACATATTTTTCCTAATGCTCTTGTCGCTACTTTGAGTAATTTACCTTTTGTTTTTTCTGGTGCTTTAGGCGCGTTGATTACTCTGGATTTTTTAGGTTTTGGTTTACCCACAGGTTATCCTTCATTGGGAGAACTTTTAGCTCAAGGGAAAAATAATATACAGGCTCCTTGGCTAGGCGCTGTAGGGTGCACAAGTGTTTTGGTGTTGGTTGTTTTGGTTGTTTTGGTAGGCGAAGCATTACAAGAAAAATTAGCAACCATTCGCTCTCGCTCAACTCAAATAAAAAGCAACAATGCTGAAGGAGAGGCTGCATGCTAGTTTGTGACAAGCTTACCTTTCAAATAGACGAAACTGTGCTTTTAAGCAATATAAGCCTTAAGGTTGAGGCGGCACAAACGTTAGCCATTGTAGGAGAGAGTGGCGCAGGCAAAACACTTTTGTCTAAATTATTATTGGGTTTTTTGCCTGCAAATGGGGAAATGAAAGGTTCGATTTCCCTTTTGGGACGAAATACTCAGCAGTATTCCGAGCAAGATTGGCAATGTGTTAGAGGCGCTGATATTGCTAGAGTGGCACAAGAACCGCTGTCAGCACTGAACCCTGTAAAACGAGTAGAATGGACTTTGATTCGCGCAATTAAAGTGCATGCTAAAACTCGCTATTCTCGCCATGCTTTAGACCATAGGGTTGATGAATTATTACTTCAAGTCGGTCTTTTACCAGAACACAAAAAACGATATCCCCATCAACTATCTGGAGGGCAGCGACAACGCTTTTTGATTGCGGTGGCGATCGCTAATAATCCTAAGGTATTAGTGGCAGATGAACCCTCAACAGCGTTAGATTCCGCGTCTCAAAAACAAATTTTACAGTTATTAAAGCAGCTTCAAGCCCGTTTGGGTATGGCTGTTGTTTTGATATCACATGATTTATTCATGGTAAGAGAGGTTGCGGATTATGTAATGGTGTTGCGCCATGGTGAAATGGTAGAGCAAGGAACGACGGAAGAGATCTTTCATTCTCCGCAACAAGATTATACTCGTTTGCTATTGCACCGAGTAAAATTTGAGCCAATTCACCCACCGCATTCTCAGTTACTTTTGTCTGTGAAAGAGCTGAATGTTCAAGTTGATACAGGCTGGCTTTCCTCCCAAAAATATATACTGAAAAATGTGAATTTTGATCTGAACTTGGGTGAGAATTTGGGTTTGATAGGTGCGAGTGGTGCGGGTAAGTCCACTTTGGCAAAAGCTTTGTTACGGCTATTACCTGTCGGTGGGATGGTGCAATTTAATGGCAGCGATTGGCTGGCATTAAATCGTAAAGAACTGCGCTTTAATCGCACTAGTATGCAATTTGTTCCTCAGGACACTGCCGCTAGCTTTAACCCTAGGTTAACGATTCGACAATCATTGCATGATGTTTTAACGAGTAAGACTTCATCCTTTGATGTCAATGAGGTTGAATCTATGTTGGCAAAGGCAATGGAAGACGTGGCATTGATGCCATCCTTATTAGATCGTTATCCCCATGAATTGTCTGGGGGCCAACGTCAGAGAATTATGATTGCCCGTGCTCTTCTTTTGTCTCCGAAATTACTTATTTTAGACGAACCTACCACAGCGCTAGATCAGTTTAATCGTCTGCGTATGATTGAACTTCTTAAGTCCCTACAAGATAAACGAATTTTTAGTTTAATTGTGATTAGTCATGATCTCGATTTACTTAAAATACTTTGCCACAAATTTTTAATTTTAAAGGAAGGGCAGCAGGTTGCTTTGTATTCACAGGAAGACAATCATCGCGATTTTTTAGCTCATAAACAGTTTGATCAATTAGCTTTAGTATAGATACCAGGTTGAAAAAATGAACCCACTTGAACCTTTGCTTAATAGGCGATCTTATAGTCGCTCTAAACTTGAGCATCCAGCTCCATCTGATGAGCAGTTACGGCAGTTGTTTGACTTAGTGATGACAACTCCGGATCACGGAAATCTTAAGCCTTGGCGTATTTTAGTTGCTAGAGGTAATAAAATGCAGGAGTTGGCGGATGCCACTTTGGCTATGTATCAGAAGCAATCTCTTACGGGAGAACTTAAAGAAAAAGCCTATCGGTCTGCTCGAGAAATAGCCGAAACTCCGATGATGATTATTATGATTTCTGATTTCAAGGTAGGCCATAAAGTGTCTCTTTGGGATCAGCAATTATGCGGTGGCGCAGCGGCTCAAAATTTAATGACAGGGCTTCATTTAATGGGCTTTGGTGGTTTTTGGTATACCTTCTTAGTAAATGAAGAATTAAAGCCTTTGTTAGGTATGCAAAAGGCAGATCAAATTATTGCCGCTATTTCTGTAGGGACACCAAAAGCTCGTTTTGTGCGCAAAATGAAGCGTAAGGCACCAGATAAATATTGTTATGAGTGGTTGGGATTTAATGAGCAGCCAGCAGCTCTGTTTGATAAGAAGCAAAAGTGATCCTTGTTTATTGTATTGCACAATTTAGGATCACTTACTGTTTGACCGAGCCATGAGCGAAGTGCATAAAATTGCAGGGTTCAGATTGGCCGATCTTTAGATAAATATCATAGGTAAGGTCGCAAGCAGTAATAATCCCATTGATACACTAAAGTAACGGTGGAATTTAGGTTCTTGAAGCCTCTTAGATACGAGCTTGCCTATGGTAATCCACATGAATGTTCCTGGTAGTGTGGCAATATTAAACATCATGATGCATAGCAAAGCTGATGACCAAAAAAGCTCTCCAGTCAAAGTAAAGACAGAGCTTGCAGTCATTAGGCTTGCCCAAGACTTAGGGTTAATTGCCTGAAAGGATGCAGCTTGTAAAATGCCCATTGGCTGAAGGCTCTTTTTGTCTGAGGGCATTTTTGAACAAGCGATTTTTATAGACATATAAACAATGTAGCCTGCTGCAATAAAGGTGAATACCTTATGCAGGTAAGGCCAATGCTTAAACATTTCACCCAAGCCAAACAAAATCATTATATGAAGTAATGTCATGCCAAAACGAATGCCAATCACGTGGGGCAAGGTTCTTCTAATGCCAAAATTAGCACCGGAGTTAGCCAGTAGGATGTTATTGGGGCCAGGTGTAATGGTGCTTATTAGGCAAAAAAGCATTAAGGCTGGAACGAGTTCCAATAGGGCGCTATTTATCATTTCCTTTCCTTTTTAGAAAAATTAATCCAATAATTGTATCGATACAATTATTAGTGTAATGTACCTAAATAGATTTACATACAATACAATTGTGGGCAATTTATTTATTGTTATGAATACAATTATAGAAATGAGTAAAGACACATTCGATCAAGCTTGTTTGGCACATCCAAAGTACAAAGCATTGGCTTTGCTTATTGAGCAGGCGATTCAGTCTGGCGAGTTACTGGATCGACAAAAGTTACCAGCACAAAGGCTTTTGGCGGATAGGCTAGAGATTACTCATGGCACGGTAACAAGGGCGTACGACTTGCTTGAAAAGAAAGGTCTAGTGAATGCTAAACTGGGTGCTGGTACCTATGTGAACCTTCCAAGCTCCTTCGTTACTACTAATGATTCTGTTATCAAAGAATACGACTTTGCATCCAGTATGCAGCCTATGCTGGGGCAACAGATGCTGCTCAAACATGCCTTAAGCGAATTTTCTCAAGATCTTGTTTCGATCGAGCAGGTGATGACTTATTCGCCTCAAGGCATACAAAAGCACAAACAAATTTTTACCGATTGGCTGGCATCTAAAAAAATCTATATTGAAGCGAAAGATATTATTTTTACGCAAGGTGCCCAGCAGGGTATTTATACATGCTTGCAAATTCTTACCAAAGAAAATGATTATATTCTTCATGAAGAGTTAGCGTATCCGGGGTTATTTCGTGCCGCCGAAGCGAGTCGAGTAAAACCATTAAGTGTGCCATTATCAGCGGAAGGTTTAGATTTAGTTGTATTAGAAGAATACTGTGAAAAATACAGTCCTAAGGTTTTGTATATAACACCCAATATTCAAAATCCGACCAATATTCAGTATTCAAAAAATCAGCTAAAGGCCATCCTAGAATTAAGTGAAAAATATCATTTTTATATCATTGAAGATGATGTGAATTACTGTTTGCCAGAAAGCTGGAATATACCTTTGCAGCAGCAAGCAAAAGATCGAATATTTTATCTTTCTAGTTTGTCAAAATATGTAGCAGGTGGTTTAAGAGTTGCCTATTGTCTGGTGCCTGAGACTTGGCAGCAAGCCTTTAATTTAAGTATCCATAGCCAATGCTGGATGGTTTCGACGCTGAACTTTGAATTGGCAGCACGCTTTCTGAGAAGTGAAAACTTTACGCATAATCAGTCTCTTTTAGCTGAAGAAATGCGTTATAGACAAGGCGCTTTTCAAGCTCTCGCGGAGAAATATAGTTTTCGTTCTCGAAGTGGTGGTTTAAATGCGTGGTTGGAATTGCCAAGCCATATTAATGTGAATCAACTGAATCATTTTTTTGCATCAAAAAATATTAAAGTTAGAACGGCCGATCTATTCCGTTGTCCTACTGCGTCTTTACCTTCGGTAAATTGCTTCAGAGTATCTTTAGGTGGATTCAACTCAAGAGTGGATTTTCAGCAAGGCCTTTCTATATTCGAAAATGCCTTAACTCAATTTAACAGCCAAGAAGATATTGTTATTTGATATTTTGAATAAAGTCATACTAAAAGACCATCATAGCAGCCTATGATGGTCTTTTTTCTACTTATTTATCTACAAAGTTAGCTTGAATACGTTGTGTCAAAAAGTCTGCAGCGCTGATGGGTTGGTAGCGTTTTGCTGGGCCTTGGATGATCTGGGTTTTGTTGGCTTGGCAGAAGAAAGCGATGGAATGGCGACTGCCGCAGTATTCATCGATTCGTGGTTGACGAACACGGTGCAAGTTGGATTTCAACTGATCGTCGCTCCAGCGCATGAGCATATCGCCGATGTTGCAGGTGATCACGCCGCCAAGAGGCGGAATGCTGGTCCAGCGTTGTGTGTCTGCTTCTGCACCGGGGCAAACTTGTAAGCCGCCGTGGCCTTCGTGTTGGAACAACAAAGTCAAACAATCAAAATCCGTATGGGCGCCCGCACGCCACATATTACCCTGCTCGGTGACACCTTCCGTTGCGTAGTAGTGCAACAAACGTAAGGTGCTTTGGTAATCTGGCTGGTGTGGGTCGTGGGCTTTGCTAAAGAAGTCTCGATCAAAGCCTAGCTTGTCGGCAAAGCAAGACAATACCTTCATACCCACTTCCCAGCACTGTTTTTCAAAACGCAGCGTATTGGCCTGAAAGTTTGGCAATTCTTCTTCAGTCGGCCACAAATTATCCATGTGATATTGAGTGATTTGATAGGATTCTTTTTGGTCTTTGGTGCCGGTGGAAGGGCGAATTTGGCTGCGACTTTCCCAGCCTGCATTGACGCTTTTTGGTCGAGGGTATTTGCTTTTAATACTTTCAGGAAGGTTAAAAAAGCGCTCGGACTCTTTGAAGGCCGCTTTTATTTCTTCAGGATCGATACCGTGGTTACTTAATTGGAAAAAGCCAATCTCGGTGGCCGCGAGCCAAAGTTGCTCGGTGATTTCTTCTCGGCGATTTTCAAAATCGCTCATGTCGATGATGCGAATTTCTCGGTCATTGGTGTCTTCACCAGCTCCGCCAAAGGTGGTTTCGCGTTGCAGTTCTTCCAGTGAATATGAATTAGTCATGGTTTTCTCCCATTCTCCTAAGTTAAAAATAACTAGGCACTTTTTGCCTAGTGGAAAATGGAGCAATGACCGAATGTATTTCCTATGAAATACATCTGACTGCTTCTACTCCGATGATTTAGTGTTACCAAACACCCTCATGCAATTTTGCTGCCTCTTTTTCAAGGCAAGGTCCAATTACTTCTACTTTTCGTTGCCCCGATTCAAATACGATGCGACAAGGCAAAGCCAAAGTTGGGTTTTCTGGGTGATTGCCGGTGATCTGTTTCAAGCTGTCTTCGCTTAATCCATACACAAGGCGTCCTAATCCTGCCCAATAGGCAGAGCCTGCACACATGGCGCAAGGCTCGGCGGAAACGTACATGGTGCATTTCGCCAGAAAGTCAGGGCGATAGGCTTTGCTTGCGCGCGTCATTAATTTGCGTTCGGCGTGTCCCGTCATATCGAAATCAGGCAAGTAGCCATTTACTTGGCTCATTAGCACATTGTCTTCATCGTCGACCAATATCGCCGCAAACGGGTGGATGCCTTGTTGTTTGGCTTCATCCGCTAGGGCAAAGCTTTGGCGTAAAAAGTCTGTGTCTTTAGTGTTTAATGTCATATCTGTCTCTATTATTAAGATTTCTTCTTAGGAAGGCTCCACGGAAAAAGCCAAGCCTGAATCCACTGGATCGATTTAAACAGCAACAAACTGATAACCGATAAGAAGATCAGCCCAGCAAACGCTTGTGGAATTTTAAAGAACGAGGTGGAGAACTGAATGAAATAGCCCAAGCCTTCTTCTGCCGCGACGAACTCCGCTACTACAGCGCCGATAATCGCCAAGGTGATAGAGACACGAAGGCCACTGAAAATGTGTGGAATCGCATAAGGAATTCGGATCTGCCAAGTTTCACGATAACGCGGAGCACGCAAAGATTGGCTGAGTTCGATCATTTCAGGCGGTGTTTCCAACATGCCCGTCGTGGTTGATACCACAAGAGGGAAGAAGGTGATTAAACAAGTAATCAGCACGCGAGAGGGATCGTCTGTGCCAAGCAAGACAATGATCAAAGGCGCAACCGCAACCACAGGTGTAGACTGAATCACGATCAAAGCTGGATACAACACGCGGTTCATCAGTTCAGAACGCATCATGCTAATCGACAAGGGAATCGCAATAACGATAGACAAGGCAAAACCCATTAAAGCCACACGTAGTGTCGCCCAAAGGTGGGTTAACCAGCGAGAAAATTCCACATCAAAAAAGGCGGTAAAAATCGCTGATGGCGACGGCAGAATGTAGTTTGGCACATTGCCAAAACGACAGATTAATTCCCATAACAGCACAAGGCCGATAAAGAACAAGCCAGGCGCGAAGCGATTTGCCTGCTGGCCGAGCCAGGATTTAGGCTGGTACGTTGGGTTCATAGATATAGCCTCTAATTAAATCGGTTAGCTCAGCAAAACGAGGGGAGTTGATGGTTTTCGACGAGCGCGGGCGAGGTAAATCCACCTCAATCAAATCCAGAACCGTGCCGGGGCGCTTGCTCATTACCAAAATGCGATCAGATAACAGCACGGCTTCACTAATGGAGTGGGTGATAAACAACACGGTTTTTGGATTCTTCTTCCAAATATCCAGTAGATCAAAACCGATTTGCTCACGAGTTAACGCATCCAAAGCCGAGAAAGGTTCATCCATCAAAAGAATGTCTGGGTTAAGCAACAGTGCGCGAATAATACCCACACGTTGTTGCATACCGCCTGACAGCTCGTCTGGCATCTTGTCAGCAAACTGGGTTAGCCCCGCCATTTCTAATAGCTCGTTTGCGCGCTTTTCATCGCTGGCGGAATAGCTGCCGTATTTGTGTTTGAGTGGAAACAACACATTTTTACGCACGGTTAACCAAGGTAATAAATTGGCCTTTTGAAACACTATGCCCACATCATCACGAGGTTCTGTTACGGGCAGATTGAATACCGATACTTCACCATGAGAAGGAATCAGTAGCCCTGCCACCATGCGTAACAGGGTGGATTTACCACACCCAGAAGGTCCTACTACCGCCACGAACTCGTGACGGTGGATGTCGAGATCAATACCTTGCACTACCATTGGTGTTTCTGGACGTGGATCGTATTTATGACCCACGCTTTTCATGCTAACGTAGGCCGCTTTAGCATTGTCATCTGTCGTGTTTTTGTCTTCCATTTGGCTACTCCGGTTTAAAGCTATTGTTCACGGCAGTTTTTGGATCAATAGCGTCCGCTGTTAGACCGTTGGCTTCGGCTACGTATTCCCAGGTTTTTTGAATACGTTCGTCGGTGAAATTACCGAAGCCATCTTTTGTGGTGACATCGTTGTACACCAAGTTATAAATGCTCTTTATTTGTGCGGAGACAATGTTGGCGTCTACTTCTGGCACCATTTTGTGTAGGTCTGCACCGGCTTGGTCTGGGTTGGCATAAGTAAATTCAATAGACTTCGCAAAGGCTTTTATGAAGCGTTTCGCCACATCTGGGCGTTCTTCTAAAAAGCGTTCAGAGGCTAAAACAGAGGAACTATAAAGTGACAAGCCAGAGTTTGACCAAGGCATTTCGATCAGTTCTTTGCCTGCGCCTTTTGCTTGTGCTTCATAAAGCGCTGTGTTGGTAACCCAAGCAATAATGGCGTCGGTACTACCAGTAATCATCATTGGTGCTAATGCACCCGGATCAGATTTCACTAATTTAATATCGCTTTCGCTCAAACCGTTTTGCTTCAATACCAAAGGCAAGAAAGCATTTGATGAAGTGAAAGGCGAAGTCGCGACTTTTTTACCTTTCAAATCTTTAATGGACTTAATGCCGCTGCTTTTCAGCACAAAGAACGCATGAGGAGCTTGGGTGAAGTATGGGAAGACAGCGACTACAGGTACATCTGCTTGTGCTTTTGCTGCCATCAATGCACCAATATCAGAACTACCAATATCAGATTGGCCTGTTGCCATTTTAGTCAACGCATCGGTAGAGCCGCGACCGCTGGCGATCTTGATTTCCAAGTCTTCATCAGCAAAAAAACCTTGTTGAATACCCACATAAACGGGCGCTTTATCACCGCCTGGTAGCCAATCTAATTGAAACGTCACCTGATCTGCCGCCATGGCAGAGGTGGTTGAGATGAGACTGGCTAAAAGTGTTAATCGGATTGCTGTTTTCTTTGCCGCTTTCATAAGCATACTCCATACAATTAATAGGGGTTAAAGACCCGCTTGTTTCATATTGATTATGGATAGCAACATTTGTTCCATGTTTGTGGAGAGGGCGTATTTAATTTTTTAAGTGATTGAATTTAATATTAAAAAGTAAAGTGGAAGACTTTTGGTGATAAGACAGGAAAGGATTCGAAAAGAGAAAATGAAACATAATGGTGCGATATCAACCAGCCCGAGAAGCGAGTTTCTTATACACCGCGTCTTTGTCTCGTTTGCCAATTGCCAGTATATAGATGACGATTTCATCATCAATGACTTCATAAGCTAGGCGGTAGCCTGAGGTTCTTAGTTTTATTTTATAGACAGAATCATAGCCGCGCAGCTTTGAGGCAGGGACATGTGGGTTTTCTAGTCGCTCCGCTAGCTTTTTTTTAAATTGTGTTTGAATTTGTGGTGCTAATTTGCGCCATTCTTTTAGAGCAGCAGGAAGAAATTTTAATTTATAAGTCACCTAAACTCACTTCGATTGCTTTGGATAAATCAGTACGGCGAGCCTCAACCAATTTTGCTAGTTCAATATCATCGGCCATCTCCATTAAAAGCTCATAGGACTCAGCAGGGACGAGGTAAGCCGCTGGCTTATTGTGGTTTAAAATGGCGATAGCAGAGCCACCAGATTCGTTAAGTAAAGCCGTTGGGTTTTTCTTTAATTCAGAAATACTGGCTGTGTAATTGGCTAAGACTTGTCTCATAGGAACCTCAATTAAGTACTAAATTTAAGTCTTATTTTAGACCTAAATTTTTAACAGTGCTATATCTTTATCGCTCTGGTTTTATATTTGATGCTCACCTTGGAGAGCAGACTAAGATGGCTCTATCATCATGAAGTGCGTGTCAGCTTGCGCGACAGGGCAGTGATCAACCCCTTTTGGCATGACATACATATCGCCTGCATCAAGGACTATGTCACTAGATGATTTGAGCTTTAAGGTCAGTTGGCCTTTGAATACCATGATTATTTTCTCTTCGTCTTCATGTTTGTGCCAGCCTAACTCTCCTGTCCCTTTTAGGATTCGTACCGATTGCCCATTGGACTCGGCAATGATTTTTGGTGCCCATTCTTCGTTTAGAGATACAAATTCTTCATTAATGTTAATCTTGTCCATATTGGTAACCTTATGTCCTTTATCAAACTGCATTAATGATAATAAAACTCATTTGTCTTTGTGGCTAGAGAAAACCGTGCTCTTTACATATTCAATTTATTTTTGAGTGGGATGGTGGATATTTTTGATTACAAAATTAATTGTTCAAGTGGAAAAATTCGTTTTAAACTAAAAGTTTGTACGATTGGTCAGATTTTTGCATTTAAGCTATCATTGCTTACATCATTTTAAATAAGGAGAGCGCTTTGCAATTTATACTAAACGATGAGCTCATCGACGATAACACGCTCCCTAGCGACTTTACGGCTTTGCGTTACCTAAGAGAAAAGCGTGGATTAACCGGAACGAAGGAGGGATGTGCATCGGGAGATTGTGGTGCATGCACGCTTCTTGTTGGTGCGTTAGAGAACGGCGAATTGACCTATTCAACGCTCAATTCATGTATTACGCCAGTACAATCCTTGTCGGGCAAGCATGTTGTCTCGGTTGAGTATTTGTCTAAAGTTAATGAATTGCATCCAGCTCAACAAGCCATGGTGGAATCTCATGGTTCTCAGTGTGGTTTTTGTACACCAGGTTTTGTGTTGTCTTTGGCAGGGTTATACGAAAACAAACAGAACGCTGATCAGACCATTGATCGTGAAGCGGTTTGCGATGCCATCTCTGGTAATTTGTGTCGTTGCACTGGCTATCGTCCAATCATCGAAGCTGGTTTATCTATGATTAAGGTGCAAGAAGCAAAAGAGACACCTTTTATTGAGCTGATGAGTAAAAACGAAGGCATTAAAGGTCTGCTTGAAAACCTACAAGCCGAGACGAGTGCCAAAAGCAATTATCTGCAACCAATCAATTTAGAGCAACTTGCTCAGGCATTAACCTCGAATCCAGGCGCCACCTTGATCGCTGGTGGTACGGATTTGATGCTAGAAAATACTCAGCGCTATCGTGATTTTGATACCTTAATTGACGTATCTAGCGTGGTTGAACTTAAAGCGCTGGACATTGGTGCCATCACTCTAACCATTGGCGCATCGGTGACTTACAGTGAGTTGGAAGATTTCAGTAAGTTGCTCTATCCGCAGATCCATGGCTTGCTGAGCCGAATTGCTTCTCGACAAATTCGTAATCGCGGCACGATCGGCGGCAATGTAGCGAACGCATCCCCAATTGCCGATTTACCCCCTTTGTTATTGGCGTTTGATACTGATATTCAATTGCTGAAAACAGATGGCAGTACCAGAACGGTTAACATCAATGACTTTTACCAAGGCTACAAACAAACCCAATTAGCGAAGGATGAGATGATCGCGTCTTTTGATGTACCGCTTGATAAACTGTCGCAATTTCATCGTTTCTATAAAGTCTCGAAACGCATGGAAGACGATATTTCCAGCGTCATGTTAGCGGTTCGCGTTGAAGTCGATAACGGCAAGTTAAGCGATGTACGCTTTGCATTTGGTGGCATGGCGGCCACACCGATTCGTGGTTTAAAAGCAGAAGCAGCGCTGACTGGCAAAGCCATTAACGACGAACAAGCCTTAAACCAAGCCATCGACGCATTACGCAGCGAGTTAACACCCATGAGCGACATGCGTGCCAGCGCGAAATACCGTTTGGATATGGCCTGTAACCTGATTCGTAAAGCATGGCTGGAACTAAACGGCACCGAGGTGGTGACTTTCTCTGGTCACGCTGTCAGCGATTCCATTTTATCGACCGGTTCGGAGGGCAGCACTCATGCGTAAACTTCCACAAGATTTCACTCTTGACACAAAAGCTTTTAAAAAGGGGCTTTTGCCCGTTCATGAATCGGCTATTAAGCACGTAACAGGTCAAGCTGTTTACATCGACGACATGCCAGAATGGCCAAATGAACTGCATGTGGCAACGGGATTATCGACCGAAGCCCATGCGGATATTGTGTCGATCAATTTAGACAAAGTACGTGCTTATCCAGGCGTGGTCGATGTGATTGTACAGGCCGATATTCCCGGAGAAGTGGATGTGTCGCCTGTGTTAAGTGGCGATTTACTACTCGCTGGCGATTTTGTGCATTTCATCGGCCAATCAATTTTTGCCGTCGCGGCCACCAGTTTACGTGCGGCGAAACAAGCCGTTGCCTTGGCTGAGATAGAGTACAAAGCGCGAGAAGCGACCTTGCATCCTCGCCAATCGTTAGAGCGCCAAGAGTTCGTCTTGCCAACTCACACCATCAGCTGTGGCGATGCCAAAGGGGCACTGGAAAGCGCGCCGAATAAACTCAAATCCGATTTGTACATCAAGGGCCAAGAGCACTTCTATTTGGAAGGGCAAATCAGTGTGGCAACGCCTAATGAAGGTGGCGGCGTGCAAGTATTTGCGTCCTCTCAGCATCCTGCTGAAGTGCAAAAGCTGGTGGCGCGTGTGCTGGGTTTACCTGTAGCACAAGTTCTTGTTGAAGTACGACGCATGGGCGGTGGCTTTGGCGGTAAAGAATCCCAGGCGGCCGTACTGGGTTGCATGGCGGCGGTACTCGCCGTGCGCAATCGTCGTCCGGTGAAATATCGCATGCCACGCCAAGATGACATGGTACAAACCGGTAAACGTCATGACTTCTGGAACAGCTATCAAGTTGGCTTTTCCAATGAGGGTGAAATTCTCGCAGCAGAATACGATATGGTTGGTAAATGCGGCTGTACCGCCGATTTGTCGGACGGCGTTGTCGATCGCGCCATGTTCCATGCGGACAATGCTTACTTTCTACCGAATGCTCGTATCAGTGGTTATCGCGGTAAAACCCACACGGTTTCCAATACCGCGTTTCGTGGTTTTGGTGGGCCAAAAGGCGTGATCTTAGCCGAAAACGTCATTGAAGAAATTGCCTGCGCTGTGGGCAAAGATGCTTTAGATATTCGCAAGCTGAACTGTTATCAAGCGAATAAAGACACCACGCCATATGGGCAAAAAGTAGACGACGATGTCTTGCTAACCTTGATTGAAGAACTGGAAACCAGCTCAGATTATCGAGCTCGTCGTGAAGCGATTAACGCCTTCAATAAGCAGAACCCTTTCCTTAAAAAAGGACTCGCGCTCACGCCTGTTAAGTTCGGTATTTCCTTTACCTCGAAACACCTAAACCAAGGTGGTGCCTTACTGCACATCTACACGGACGGCAGCGTGCATGTGAGCCACGGCGGAACGGAAATGGGGCAGGGGCTTTATACCAAGGTAGCGCAGATTGTCGCCAAAGCCTTTGGCATTGATTACCAACGCGTCAACGTTGGCTCTACTCGTACGGATAAAGTGCCAAACGCATCACCAACTGCAGCATCAGCAGGAACGGATTTGAACGGCATGGCGGCATTGGATGCAGCGCTGACGATCAAAAGCCGCTTGCAAGAATTCGCTATGGAACACTTCGGCATCGCCGCCGATGCCTTTGCTATTGAAGACGATCAAGTCATTCTAGGCAGCGAGACAATGAGCTTTCCTGAATTCATTAAATTGGCGTACATGAACCGCGTGTCTTTATCGTCTACCGGGTTTTATAAAACCCCGAAGATAGGTTATGACCGCAAAGCCGCCAAAGGCCGACCTTTCCTATACTTTGCCAATGGCGCGGCCGTGTCTGAAGTGATAGTCGATACTTTTACCGGCGAATACAAAGTTACCCAAGTGGATATCTTGCATGACGTAGGGGATTCGATAAACGCAGATTTGGATATAGGACAAATCGAAGGTGCGTTTGTACAGGGCATGGGCTGGCTCACCTCAGAAGAATTAAGCTGGGATGATAAAGGTCGCATCATCACCAACAGCCCTGCTAATTACAAAATTCCAACCTCGGCGGATATTCCAGAAAAATTCAATGTTAAATTGTTCGACCGTCCTAACAGTGAAGAATCTGTGTATCGTTCTAAAGCTGTGGGCGAACCGCCACTCATGCTGGGGATTTCCGTTTGGTGCGCATTAAAAGACGCCTGCGCTGCTGTGGCAGATCACAAAATCTCGCCACCACTGGCAGTACCAGCCACGCCAGAAGCGGTGTTTTACGCAATGCAAGCGGCGCAAAATCACAAAACAGGTGGGGAAGCCAGCCTATGATGTCTTCTATGAGCTGGGTTCAGGCGTTACAGGAAGTGGAAAAAGCAGGGCAAGCTTGGGTGATCGCCACCGTGATCGGCACCCAAGGTTCTGCGCCTCGGGAATCATCCAGCAAGATGATCATTACCGAGGAACACAGCTTCGACACCATCGGCGGCGGACAGCTGGAATACGCTGTCTGTCAAAAAGCCCGTGCCATGTTGCAAGATGTATCTTCGCCTTCTCATGTGTTGGAAAACTTTCCACTCGCCGCCAAAACCAACCAATGTTGCGGCGGTACGGTTAGCGTGCTGCTGGAATATTTCCCAGAGCCCGCTACAAAGGTCACTATCTTTGGAATGGGACACGTCGCAACGACCTTGGTGAATGTATTGGGGAGCATGCAGGCGAAAATCTCATGGGTCGACAGCCGCGAAAACCTTGCTCAAGACCACAACATCCAAGGCCTACCAAGCAACGTTACACCGTTTTTGTATGAATCCATGTTGGAACACATCGACCACATGAGCCATAACGAAATCGCCTTGGTCATGACTCACGACCACGCCTTGGATTACCAACTGGTGGAAGCTTTGCTGGATCGCAAAGACTGCCGATTCATCGGCTTAATCGGCTCGAAAACCAAAGCCCTGCGCTTCAAAAAACGCCTCGTCAGCGCCTCCTTCAGCCAAGCAGAAATCGACTCTGTTCACTGCCCTGTGGGGTTAAACGAAATCGCAGGTAAGAAACCCTTCGAAATCGCCATCTCCATCGCCGGGCAAATCATCCAAATCACCCAAACCAAAACAGAAGCGAAAAAGGGCAGCGGACTGACTTGGAAAGAAATCAACAACGTCCTAAGTGAAGAGAAGGCTCACATCTAGGTCGTTTGGTAGCAGGAGCAAGGCAAACACCACCGCACGACACTGTCGTTTGAGCACGCTCTTGGTGTTAGTCTTGCCCCTAGAAAATCATACAGTCCTAGGCGACTATTAACGTCATCCCTGCGAAGGCGGGGGGCCATTGTCTTAAAAAAGGGTCGAACCCTTTTTCCTCCAACGCACTATCAGAAACAACAAGCCTCCATGGAAAAGGGTTTTGACCCTGACGCCTGCGAGAATAGACGTAATTCAAATGCTAGTCCTTCGAGAATCTTATTATTGCGTTGCTATGCCCCAGTTCTCGTGGCAAATCGTCTGAGTTTTCTATGTGCCCAATACGAGTATAGGAATATGGAGTATCAAAGGTTTTATAGAAGACCACCAAAGTGCGAGAACCCCACAGCATGATATCTCCATTATGAATGATGCCAGGTTGATAGGTATTCTTCGTCAGTGCATTTGATAAATCAAATTTCTTCTCGTTACTGTTCAGATCATCCATGTCTAGGATCAGCGGTAACATAGCCGCAAATTCACGTGCCGCATCCGTGTCGGCTAAGGTCGCTGCGAAACGACGTTCACCAATGGTTATCCACATACGTGATTCCTCCGAGTTTATGGATGCTTGTTGAGTAGAAGTAGGCTTCGTTGTTGACTGCGCTGCATAGCTGTTAGCGAGCGTTAGTAAAAGCAGTAACGAAAGGAAAGTTTGCTTCAGGACTTGTGCTTTCTGATGGCCTGCTATTAAGAGTAAGGTGTTTACGTTATCTGTGTTGATATGAAAAAATTTATTCATAATAGGGACCTCATTATTTTATTTTGCATATGGATAGATACTTTACTTTGTCTGCATACGATAAGCTTGAAGCGTCAGAAAGGCACTAATGAGCAAGACTGCTGCACTAGCAATAAAGGTGCTTTGATAGCCGTCTGCATCGAAGAGTATGCCTCCTATTGTTGAGCCTAACGCTATGGATAATTGAACCACGGCAACCATCAGACCGCCGCCTGCTTCAGCATTATCTGGCATCGCTTCCGCTAACCAAGTCCACCAAGCGACAGGTGCAGCAGTTGCGACCAGTCCCCACATTGCTAGCAGTAACGCGACAGGTACTACATAGTTTCCAGCTGGTATCAGTATTAGAGCAATGGCAGCCATAAAAACTGGGATGCCAATAAGTAGGCCGTATAGCGTGCGTTTTAGAATTGAGCTAATTATTAGCGTACCGATAAATCCTGAAAAACCAATGGTGAGCAATAGAAGAGATAGTGTTGATACGCTAGTCTGCGTAACGGTTTCAAGGAAAGGGCGTAGATAGGTAAATAGGGCAAACTGGCCCATAAAGAAGGTGCCACATCCAGCCATACCATAGGCAACGGCACGGCTTTTTAGCGCCTTGAGAATATTACCTGAACCTGGTTCGTGTGCCTTTCCCTTCATAGAGGGTAGTGCGATCCACTGCCAAATTAAGGTGATTAGTGCGATAGGAATGATGGCTAAAAATGCACCTCGCCACCCTACAATAGAACCTAAATAACTTCCTAATGGCGCGGCAACTACCGTTGCTAGTGCGTTACCGCCATTAAAAATAGCCAAAGCTTTAGGCACTTTGTTAGATGGAACTAACCGAATCGCCATGGCGGCTGACATTGACCAAAATCCGCCGATAACCACACCGATGAGCGCACGGCCAAGCATATAAGCTGTGTAGTTTGGAGCCAGCGCGACAATGCTTCCAGAGATCCCCATCAAGATTGTCAGTATTAGCATTAACTTTTTACGATCCATAGTGCCAATTAGCATAGGTAATAAAAGGCTAGTGAATACGGCAAAGGCGCCAGAAATTGCAATACCTTGCCCTGCCATTCCCTCCGTAATTTGTAAGTCGCTGGCAATGGGCGTTAGCAGACTAACAGGCATAAACTCGGACGCTATCAGCGTAAATACACATAGCGACATGGCAAAAACGCCACTCCAATGAGCCGTGTTATCTGCCTTGCTTGTTGATGTTCCATCATGAGTATCAGATGTGGTGAGTGCCATAGATTTTTGTTACGCCTCGATTTCTATAAAAAAAGCACCACGCGAGCCCAAAGAGCCGCATGGTGCAGAAGTTACTTCAACAATTTCGATGTCGATTAGGCTAGGTGTTGCTTAAAGAAGCTAGTTAGCTTGTCGAATGGGATGACATCCACTTGATCATATAAATCAACATGGCTTGCGCCAGGAATAATCATCATCTCTTTTGGTTCAGCCGCATTTTCATAGGCTGTTTTACCCATATAAAGTGAGTGAGCCTTTTCACCATGAATGAACAAAACTGGACGAGGAGAAATCTCTGAAATATAAGTCAGTAAAGGCATATTCATAAAGGATAATGGTGTCGTCTGTGACCATGCGTTACCAGAATTGACCGCGCGAGGGTGATAGCCACGAGGAGTCATGTAGTAATCATGATAGTCGACCATGAATTGCGGCTCGCCGCCTTTTAATACATTGTACGGGGCTTGGTAAGCAGGAGCCGCTTTACCTGCATCTTCCCAACGTTGCTGGCTGAGCTGTTCTAGTCCCTGTGTGCGTTGCTCAAGGGTGACACTGTCGTTATAGCCTTTTGACATGACACGAGTCATATCATACATAGTGCTTGCTACTACGGCTTTGACACGTTTATCGACCGCGACAGCATTTAATGCCATACCGCCCCAACCACAAATGCCGATCATCCCGATACGTTCACGATCCACATTGGCTTGCATGCCAATACAATCTACCGCAGCGCTAAAATCTTCCGTGTTGATGTCTGGGGAAGCAATGTTGCGAGGTTCACCACCACTTTCACCTGTGTAAGATGGATCAAAAGCCAGCGTCACGAAGCCACGCTCTGCCATTATTTGAGCATACAGACCAGAAGATTGCTCTTTCACCGCACCGAAAGGACCACCAACGACAATGGCTGGTAATTTGCCAGATGCATTTTTGGGTTGGTAAAGATCAGCGGCAAGAGTAATGCCGTAGCGGTTTTTGAAGGTGACTTTTTTATGATCAACCTTGTCACTTTTGGCGAATTTTTTGTCCCAGTCATTATTTAGTTTTATGGACGATGCAAAGGCTTTGCCTGTGGTTAGCGAGGCAACGCCTAGTGCCACCATGCCTGCCCCTGTTAATTTCATCATATTGCGACGGCCTTCATCAGGAACATCTTGTTGAGTCATATTATTTGTAATTTCAGTATGTTTATCCATGGTCATTCTCCAGATAAGTAAGTTAGGCAAACCTGTTGTCGATCACAAAGCGTTATTAAGCATCGTCTTTCTGAAAGCAGTCATTAGCATCTAGTTTTACAGCTCTGGGTATTTGGGGGTTAGCAGGATTCTGCTTGATTCTTGCCTGATAGTCCTGAAGAGCAGAATTTCACGTGACCTAGGATAGTGCTACAACTATTATGAAAAGATAATTTCTCGAAGTAACTCCTTACAACTCAAAGCATTTCCATCATTAGAAGCAAAGACATGAATAGAGATATCAGCAGCATACAAAGCGATTTAGCTAAGGTGATCGAAGAAAAAACAGTAGGGCAGGAAGATTGCGCTACATTAATCGAAAACCTATCTTTTTTTCGACGAGAAGTGATAACAGAACCTTGTCCTTGCACGATTGAAGCAAGTGTTCTTTTTGTCGTTCAAGGTACTAAACAGCTGTTAGTAGGGGAGCAAGGCTTTATTTATGATACTCAGCACTTTTTATTAAACTCACTGGATTTGCCAGCGAGTTCACAAGTGCTAGACGCCAGTACAGAGAGTCCTTGTTTAGGGTTAATGCTCAAGCTCGATATGCTACTTATGGCGGATATTATCTCTCAAAATGGCATGCCTCCTCCCTATGAAGGTTCTATTAGTGGAAGCTCGGCAATAGGAACGGTTACAACATCTTTACTGGAGCCTTTTACTCGCTTGTTGGCTTTGCTTGATGAGCCAGATGCTATTGCAACGCTGTCGCCACTCATTATCAGAGAAATTCATTATCGTCTTTTGAATAGCGACCTAGCGGGTCGACTTTGGCAGATTGCTTCGACCGGGAGTCAGGCCCATAGAATTTCAAGAGCGATTGGCTGGTTGAGAAAGCATTACTCTAAACCTTTGCATATTGAAGAACTGGCTTCTTATGTGCAAATGAGTAGTACTACTCTGTACCATCACTTTCGCGAGCATACCGCGATGAGTCCGTTGCAGTATCAGAAATGGTTGCGATTAAATGAAGCACAGCGCTTGATGCTGAATGATAGTCTTGATGCTTCAAGCGCTGCATTCAAAGTCGGTTATGAAAGCCCTTCTCACTTCAGCCGCGAATATGCTCGCCTCTTTGGTCAATCGCCCAAGCGACACATTGAGGAACTAAGAAAAGGAAGCGCAGCGCTTATCTAATCAAAAAAATGTCGTTAAAAGCGACGTTTTTTATGGGTGCAAACCAAAGATCTTTGATCCTGCTTTTATTTAGCTTACTTAAACAATTTTATCTTGCTCTTGGCGTTCGTCTTGCTCCACATTAACCTTGTAAGTTATTGATTTAACAATTTTTGTAGATCGCGGTTTTAGCCCGACAACGTAATTATTCTCTTATGCTTTATAAGATTTGGTCGAGGGGGCTATTTGTTCCTGCAAAATGTTCACCGATAACATGGGTATAAATTTGTGTGGTTGATACGTCATTGTGACCTAACAACTCTTGAACCGTTCTTATGTCTCTACCAGCCATTAATAAATGCGTTGCGAAAGAATGGCGAAAAGTGTGGCAATTTACTCTTTGCTCATTAACTCTAGCGTCATTGACGGCTTTTTTTAATGACTTACGAGGCACTGACTCATGTAAATGATGCCTGCATAATTCACCCGTTAAAGGGTGCGGGCAAATTGATGTAGAGGGAAATAAAAACATCCAACTTAATTGACGAAATGCATTTGGGTACTTTCTAGATAGCGCAAATGGCAATGAAGGGCCATAACCCTTAGCGTTGTCATCATGTTGGATTTTCTGAGCAAAGGCTTTTGGTTTGTTTAAAGGTTCGGCTAACTTGCGACTTAGGATAGTAGTTCTGTCTTTATTGCCCTTGCTACAACGAACAACCAAACTACCTTGATCCAAATTAATATCTTGAATTCGAATGCGTAAGCATTCGCTAATTCTAAGGCCAGAACCATACAGCAACGAAAATATTAAGTGGTCTCGTTCATTCATACAGCCTAGTATATTTTGAATTTCATTGGCAGCTAAAACAATAGGTAAACGCCGTCCTTGTTTAGCATGCTGGAACCCTAAATCACCCAATGGTTGATTTAGCAATTTGTTATATAAAAAGGCGAGGGCATTGAGGGCCGATTTTTGTGTATTAATTGCAACATTTTTCTCAACCGCCAAAAACGATAAAAACGCTCTTACTTCTTCCGCGCCCATGTTTTGAGGATGCTGTAGCTTATGGAATCGAATAAAATATTTGATCCAATATAGATATGATTTTTCTGTTTTTAAGCTATAGCCACGAAGACGCATTTCATGGCGGATAAAATTGAGAAAAGGGCTGGAAGACATCGCACATTCCTTGTGGATAATTGATAAAAACTGTACAAATATACAGTTTATTTTTTGGATTGCCAATTTCTGGCTTGTTTTGTCTGAAAAATAATCAAAAAAGTGCGTGTTTTTACTGGTGGCTGGTTAGAAAGTCTTTTAGTATCAATGAATAAGAATCCACAGAGCAGAAATAACGCGCTGTGGATAAAAGGAATAACACGCATGCTCGTTTTTCCAGTTTTCACTTTTGTGAATAGTTTTATAAAACTTTTATTATTCAATTGTTTATAAGGTTTTTTGGACAGTTTTGAAATTGTCTAAACGAGCATGCGCACTATTAAAATGTTATAACTCAGGAGAGTCATGAGTAATTTTTCAAAATTAGATGAAAATGATTTCCTAATATCTGTTTTTAAGGATGGTGAGCTTGCTTTTTCCGACATTAACGTTGAAAGGTTAGCTATTGAGATACCTGAAGATGTTGAATTGACTGAATTTCAATATTACATCCAGAAAGTAGGGTTTTACTTAGTCAACACTATCTCTTGGTGTAAGCAGCTCGACTTAGCAATTGAATTATTATCTAACTTTGATTACTCGAGAAAAGAGACAACAAGGGCAGAGCATCTCATTTACAATATTGAGAACTATTTAATTCGTATCAAGTCAGTACATGATCGTGTACTTCAGCTTGTAAATGCTGTATTTCATTTGTGCATTAATGAAGCGAATGTAAATCATGGCGTTATTGTAAGTAACTACAAGGTTCAACACCGTCCAGAAATACTTAAGGTAATCAAAGCAGTTAGCAAGTACTTAAGCGAGCATGAACAAATCAGGCATACACTTATTCACAGGCATTCTTTACTTGATAAAGACCTGAAGAAAATTGAGCTTTTCTATATGAGTAATTTCGAGCACATAGATGATGAAGCTCAGGTTAAAGCTTACAAATATGTTAGAACTGAACATTTAAAAAGATTTCTGACTGATAAAAAGTCTGAGTTCAGGCAGATAAATAGCGAATTATACAAACTCGTTGATATTCTTTTCATAGAGTTGAAGCCAGAATACGATAGGCAAAAAAAGATTGTCAGCTAAAAGTTATAACAAATGCAGTCACAGCGATGGCTTTTCCGTTGCGGCTTCGCCTTCACTACAAAGCCACGCGTGCTGCGGGCGTTAGGTTTACAAAAGGAGTTGCCAAATGAAGATGATTTCATACTGGAAGAATCATAAAGAAATTCATATTGATGATGGCTTAGTACTTATTTTAGGCTGGTATGATCATAAAAATGAAAACAACGGTGGAGATAAATCTCTTGGCGTTCATTGGGTGGATTATCCTCAATCTAGAGGAATTTTAAGCCCATGTGTTATTCCTGAAGCAACTCGAAATGCAATGCTATCTGGATTATTGCATCAAGCCGTTACTCAGGGCAATCAAGTTCAAATAAAGTCAATTACTGAAGCAATCGAATTCTTCAATAAGTAAAGTAAACCTAACAAGCGTTTTCAAATCGGACAAATTACAGTTGGTTTTTTGTTCGTGCGTCATTTACTTTAGCCAACAGTAATTTTCCGCTTAAAACAGCGTTAAGCCTATTGGGGGCATTAATGAGTAAGTATGAATTGAAAGATGCTATTGATGAACATATGCCGCTTATTGATGAAATTCTCCAAGAGTCAAAAGTAGCTATATTTGATCGGTTTATGCGAGCTGCTTCAATTTTTGTTGATATTGCAATAACTGATTCTAGTTTTGGAAGCAAGGAAGAGCTTCTTAAAAGTGAAGCTTTTTTTAAGGGAATAATTCCATTGGTAAACGACTGGTATTGGGAGAAATATGGCGAGCTCGCGAAAAATCCAAAGGATATAATTTATTCGGGAATTGTTAATCCCTATGGGCAACCTGTACTAGTAAAAATCCCATCTACAACTAGTAGAGTTGAAGTACCAAATGAAACAGCATGGCTTACTTTTCCAGATTGCCTGCAAGAAAGCGAGTCGTTACCCGATATGATTCAAACTCCATTGATACTGGATAAGCTACCCACAAATGAAAAAGAGGTACTACTTTCTGAGTTCGATGAAGTTGTATCTATGACGCGATCGATAAACCTAAATATAATGTCTGCTAGCGAACTTGATGCAGAAACTACTCATATGGCACAGGGAATATGGAGTCATTTTGAAAAAGCTATTACGGATATCCTTTCATTTAAAAATCATCAAGCGTCTATTGGGTGTTGGGAGTTACATCTAGCAATAGAAAAAACGCTAAAAGTGTATCTAAAGCAGGCCGATGGAAAGAAATACTTTGGACACAATTTGAACACGCTCGGGGATAAAGCAAGGGACTATATTCCAGAAATTGACTTATCAATGATAAAATCGTTGCCAAGTGACAAAGATGCTATCCAACTTCGATACTCCGAATTAGTTCATAATGTTGATGAAGCTGTGGATTATTATAAAAAAGCATTGGCATTGGTTTTCTTTATAACTAGCAAATTATCCCGAAAGTATAAGTTCAATAACGCGTCTTTCTTAATAAAAATGGCACCTTGGGCAAAGTAAGGCCTAACAAGTTGCTGCACTCGGAAAAATTAATCGCTGCGCTCCATTGCCGCCGGTGAGCTTTGCGTTAAATACAACCCAAATCTGTCTATAGAAACAACAACCCTGCAACAAGGGCACTCCACCAAGCCCCCTTGCTCCTCCCCTCCAAAAAAATTCACTTCCAAACCGGTTTTCTCACTTCCTGATCCACATCCGCAGCCGTTAAACCAATGTCTTTCAATTGTGCTTCGTTTAGATGGTTCAGTCTGCTTCTAGTACGCCAGTTGTGGACTATCTTGGCGAGGCCTTGTTTCCATGTGTTTGCTTTTAGTTTAGCTAATGCGTTTTTGCAGTTAGAAGTTATGTCTAGTTGGTTGTTTTCGAGGTTGTTCATTTCTTCTGATGTGCAGTTTTTCATGGCGCTATCCTTTTCTCTGTTAATTAGTTTGTTTGCTTTATGTTCAAATAATCGGTTATTAATTACACAGTGACAAACGAGAAAATACGCCCTATAGTTAAGAAAAACTTACTTATAATTGGAGTTACCAATGTCTTCTCATCGAGCCTTGCCCCCGCTTAAATCCTTGCAGGCGTTTCGTTATGCAGCACAGACGTTGAGTTTTAAGGCGGCGGCGGAGTCGCTTTTTGTGACGCAGGCGGCGGTGAGTCAGCAGATCAAAACTTTGGAGCAGGCGTTAAGTGTGGAGTTGTTTGAACGACACACTCGCCAAGTGGTGCTGACGTCAGAAGGGCAGTATTTGTTTGACTACGTTGAGAAGGCGTTTGCTTTATTAGAAGAGGGTGTGAAGGGTATTACGGAAGATCCGAACCCCAATACTTTGGTGATTAGTTCGGTGCCGTCGTTTTCGAGTCGTTGGTTGGTGTCGCGTTTGGGTGGGTTTCAAACGCAGGAGCCGGAGATTAACCTTCGTTTGAGTCCGAGTATTGAGTTGTCGACGTTTGCGGACAGTGATTTGGATTTGTGTATTCGCTTGGGGCGAGGTGAATACGCAGGGCTAACGTCGCAATTATTATTTCAAGAGCATTTAGTATTGGTGTGTCATCCGTCGATGATTCATATGGATGAACCGATTAAAGAGCAGTTGATTAATATTCCGATTATTACTGATACTGGGCCAGACGTTCGGCATGTTTGGCCTGTGATGCAGCGATTTTTGGACCTTTACGATATGCCGATGAGGTCGCATTTGCATGTGGCGGATTCGACTTCTTTGGTGGAGGCGTTGTTGTCTTGTCAGGGGCTGGCTATGATGCGTTATGGCTTGGTGTATGAGCTGATCGAGAAAGGGCAGTTGATTTGTCCGCTGCCCATTTATATGAAGTCGCAATATGATTTTTATTTTGTCGCGCCAGCGCCGCATTTTAAGTATCAGAAAGTGATGAAGTTCAGGCGTTGGCTTGAAGACGAGGTGAAGGTGATTGATTTGTCTTGGAAGGCGTATTTAAAGAACAACCCAGATATGGATGAGGTTAGGCTTTAGTAGGTATTGAATACGACATTTGCTCTATTTTTATGGCTCTTTTTGAGTTGAAGCGATTATTTTTAAGAAAAAAATCAGTGAATTTGTTACAGTTTGACGTTAGTTAAAAATAAGGTAGCACTTCTGTATTATGCCCATTAGAAACTTATTCGGTTCACTGCCTACATTTGCAGTTGAACCTGACCAATTCCATGTTCTGCAATCTGCCCTTAGTTTTCGAGAATATTTATTAGAAGCGATCCAGAACGCCACGTCTAGGATCTATCTTGTTGCGCTTTATCTTGAAGATGATGAAGCGGGCAGGGAAGTTTTGACGGCGGCATATGAAGCCAAACAGCGTAACCCAAGTTTAGATATTGCAATTTGTGTCGATTGGCACCGTGCTCAGCGTGGTTTGATCGGTGCGGAAAAGGCCAAAGGTAATGCGGCTATGTATCAGGCGTTCGCTGAAAAATATGAGCATGCGATTCCTGTTTATGGTGTGCCTGTTCGTAATCGTGAAGTGTTTGGTGTGTTGCATTTAAAAGGGTTTGTTATTGACGATACGGTCATTTACAGCGGTGCCAGTATTAATAATGTCTATCTTCACCGACAAGATCGTTATAGGTTTGATCGTTACCATGTTATTCAGAATCAAGCATTAGCAAACAGTATGGTGGATTTTATTTGCATTAAGATGATCCAGCATTCTGCTGTGAATAATCTTGCTGAAACCAACTTGCCTTCGACGAAAGAGCTCAAGCCGGTGATTCGACAGTTTAGAATCTCTTTGGGTAAGTCATTTTATGGTGGCGAGAAACAGGCGGTAAGCGATCAGCAGGTGGCGGTAACGCCTATGGTGGGTGTTGGTAAACGTCACAATGTATTGAATCAGAAAATCGTGTCTATATTGTCTGGTGCGAAACAAGAAATTGTTCTTTGTACGCCGTATTTTAACCTTCCTAAAGTGGTCTTGAGAGAGGTTAAACGCGCTATTAAGCGTGGTGTGAAGGTGCATGTTGTTGTGGGGGATAAAACCGCCAACGATTTTTACATCGCGCCAGATCAGCCTTTTAAAGCCATTGGTGGTTTGCCGTATTTGTATGAGATGAATTTGCGTAAGTTTGCTCGTGCTAATGAAAGCCATATTGCGTCGGGCGGTTTATCGATTCATTTATGGAAGCATGACAATAATAGCTTTCATTTAAAAGGGCTTTGGGTTGATGCTCGTACCATGTTGTTAACTGGTAATAATGTGAATCCTAGGGCGTGGGCGCTTGATTTGGAAAATGGTTTGTTGATTGAAGATCCAAAGCAGAATTTGTTAGCGAAGTTTACCGCTGAGTTTGACAACATTCATCGGCATACTCAGCGAATTAGTTCGTTTGAGCAGCTGGAGGTTTTGGCGGATTATCCTTTGAAAATTCAAAGGTTACTGAAAAAAGTCATTCGCACACGAGCTGATAGGTTGTTGAAGCGAATTTTGTAGTTTTCGGTTTGATGGTTAAGGAAGGGTTGTGGCATAAGCTGCAGCCCTTTTTTATTGCTCATGATGCAGGGTAATAGATGGTGTGTTTAATGGGCAAAAAAAAGCGAATCCGAAGATTCGCTTTTGGTGTTTTTTGGTGTTTTTTTGGTTTGTGTTGCTGAGCAATCTTAAGGCTATGTTATTTCGCTTTAAGATTCTTTTGAACAGTATTTGCGTACCATTCTAAGAAATTAATTACGCCAAACTCGAAGGTCTCAGAGTAAGGTCCAGGCTGGTAACCAATAGAGTTAATGCCTAGCTGGTTGCGCTCGCCAAGTACTTTGTCTTGCTCGTTGGTAGCATCCCAAACTCTGCGAAGTTTTTCAGTGTCGTAATCAACACCTTCTACTGCGTCTTTGTGGACGAACCATTTTGTAGTGACAATAGATTCTTGTGCAGAAACAGGCAATACACGGAATACGATAAAGTGGTCGGATTGCATGTGGTTCCAAGAGTTCGGCAAATGCAAGATACGCATTGAGCCTAGTTCGCGGTTTTGAATGCGTCCTAATGGTTTTGTACAAGCGGCAGAGCCATCCATTGTCATAACCTGTGTGCCTTTCTTCAAAGGCATACGTACGATTCGGTTACGTTGTACTTCACCAAAGCTTTTACTCTTGTGCGGAATGCCTTCTGCGTCCCATTTCGCTGCTTGAGCGTTGTAATGGTCGTGGAAGTCTTGTGGTGCGCGTGGGTCTTCCGTGTCATCCCATTCTAACAATGTGTTAAGCAGCTCTGGGTGGCTGCCTGAACAGTGGTAACACTCACGGTTGTTTTCTAGCACTAGCTTCCAGTTTGCACGTTCGTACATGGTGGATTCAACAGCCAGTTTGGTGTTTTCAACATCATACGGTTCCATGTAGGCGTCTAGTGTTGCTAGGTATTCATCGAAACCATCATCAGGTGCGGTTTCTCCTAGGCAAACATAGATAAAGCCGCCACCGGTTTTGCAAAATGCCTTTTTAAGACCATGTTGCTTGGTGTCGAAATCTTTACTCATTTCCGTTCCAGCAAACAGCAAGTTGCCTTTCAGGTCGTAAGTCCACTGGTGATAAGGGCAAACTAAGTTAGCCACTTTGCCTCTGTGTTCCGTACAAAGTACTGAACCACGGTGTCTACAGGTGTTGTGAAAGGCGTTCACGTTGCCTTCACCATCACGCAGGATAAGAACGGGGTTTTGCCCAATTTCGACGGTTATATAATCGCCTTTCTTTGGGATTTCACTGGTCATACCCACAAATAACCACTCTTTCTGAAAGACCTCTTCCATGTCGATTCTGAACATGTGTGGGTCATTATAAAGCTGTGCGTCAAGTGAATAGTTGCTAGGACGTTTTTCTAGCAAATCTGACATAGTTGTTTTAGCTTCATCTAAGGAAGCATGGCGTACATTAAGTAGGTCGTGTTGATTCATCTTTCTGGGCCTTAATGACAAAAAGAGTGATGGAATGCGTCTTTTGACTACGATGCTATAGTCGCTTAATCAATGTAGAAGGAAATGACCATTAGCGACAGGTGTTGATACATAAATCGACTCGCAATCGCCTGAATCCTCTGGTGTGACTGCCATGAGCAACTTATTGTCGCGCAGAGTTAACTTGCATTGATCAACAGGATCCAAAATGGCTCGAAATGGTGTCACACAACTTTAAGCAATTGAATTTAATTAAGAGATTTCAATATGAGCAACTCTTCCTCTGTAAATGCGATGAATGCTGATTATTTAGCGCCGGTAAATACTCAGACATGGGTGAATGGACGTCATAATGTTCGTTGTGTGAAGGTGATTCATGAAACGTGGGATGTGAAGACATTCTGTTTTATGGCTCAGCAGCCAGTGATGTTCTTTTTCAAGCCAGGACAATTTGTCACTTTAGAGCTGGAAATTGAAGGCAAGCAAGTGATGCGCTCATACACGATTTCGAGCTCACCTTCTGTTCCATACAGCTTTTCTATCACGGTAAAACGTGTACCGGGCGGACAAGTGTCGAATTGGTTGCATGACAATATGGTCATGGGTTCCGAATTGGCTGTGCATGGTCCTGTTGGTCAATTTAACTGTATCGACTTCCCTAATGAGAAGGTGCTTTTGCTATCTGGCGGTGTTGGTATTACGCCGGTGATGTCTATGGCGCGTTGGTGGTTTGATACCAATGCGGAAGTAGATGTTACTTTTATACACAGTGCACGCTCTCCGCGCGATGTTATCTATACTCGTGAACTCGACCATATGGCTGCTCGCCTAGATAATTTTGGTTTGTATTTGATTGTTGAGCGCATGGAAAATGGATTGCCTTGGCAAGGATATCGAGGCTATTTAGATGCCGCAAAATTAGACATGATCTCCCCTGATTTTATGGAACGAGAGATTTTTTGTTGTGGTCCTGTGCCCTACATGAAAGCAGTGAAGAGTCTTCTTCAATCAAGAGGTTTCGACATGAGTCGTTACCACGAGGAGTCTTTTGGTGCGACACCTGCAGATGTGGTCGAAGATGCCATTGAACTTGCGGAAGTTGCGCAAGCTGAAGCGGATGCTGTTAATCAAGCGGATTTGCTAAAAGTTGAGTTTGCAAACAGTGGTAAAAGTATTCAGATTGGCGCTGGCGAAACATTGCACAATGCGGCTGCTAGACTGGATTTGATGATACCAAAAGCCTGCGGTATGGGGATTTGTGGTACTTGTAAAGTCCTTGTTAAAGAAGGCCAAACTAAGATGGAACATAACGGCGGGATCACTGATGACGACGTTGAGGCAGGGTATGTTTTATCGTGCTGTACAATTCCTCAATCTGATGTCGTTATTGAGTACTAAATTTCATGAAATAAAGTGTTCCTTCAAAGGGCTGTTATGGTCTATATTGGTGCATGACACAGTATTGATGTCAGTAAAAAACACAGGGCTATAGTTTCCATACGTTAGTCCTAGTGTGTTTACTTATACGGTGTTGGTTGAGAACTTTGTGTTTCCTTAGAAAAATAAAAAAAATATGTGTAATTGATGTTATTTAAGGTTATCTAGGCAAAGTGGTCTGGATTTTGCCTAATGATAAAGATGCACATATATGAGGACATTAATATGGCAAATCCCCCCCTAGCTTTTGATGGAAGAAGCACAACGAAAGTAGGTTTTCTATTGCTCGATCACTTTACGATGATCGCGCTGGCTTCCTCTATAGAACCTTTGCGTATGGCGAATCAGCTGTCTGCAGAAGAGCTGTATAGTTGGAGTTTGATTTCCGAAAACGGTCAGCCTGTCACAGCCAGTGACGGTTTAGTTTTGACCCCAGACTTGTCAATGGAAGACAGTGGTGAGTTTGATTTGATTATCGTCGCCGGTGGCGTTGATATAACTCGCACTTTTAGCGCTAAGCAGGTTTCTTGGCTGATGAAACAGTCACGCAAAGGCGTTCAGCTTGGCGGTATTTGTACTGGTGCTTATGTGCTTGCTTATGCAGGACTCCTAAATGGCTATCAGTGTAGTGTGCATTGGGAATGTTTAACTGCTCTTCAAGAAGCGTTTCCAAAGGTAAACTGCAATAACAAGCTTTTCTCCATTGATAAAGATCGAATGACATCATCTGGTGGCAGTGCGCCGATGGACATGTTTTTAAACATGATGACCAAGCAACATGGTCCGAAATTGTCTAATGCTATTTCCGATATGTTTATTTGTGACCGCATTCGTAATGAGTCTGATCAACAACGCATGCCAATGCGCCAATTTAACAGTGCTGGTGTCTGTACGCCAAAACTGGTAGATGTGATTGAGTTGATGGAAAACAACTTAGAAGAGCCAATCGAGCTCGATGAATTAGCGACTTTTGTTGACGTGTCTCGTCGTCAGATTGAGCGTATGTTTCATCGTCATTTAGATTGTTCTCCGTCGCGTTTTTATTTGCGATTAAGATTGGAGCGAGCGCGTAAATTGTTGAAGCAATCGAATATGTCGATTGTAGAAATTTCCATGGCGTGTGGCTTTATATCTACACCGCATTTTAGTCGCTGTTACCGTAAGCATATTGGTGTATCTCCTCGTGATGAACGTAAAATTGCTTGGAAAGGTGAAGTGCCTGATCTTGCAGTGAACCCAGAGTCTGGCGAAGCCATTGTTTACATACCTCATGCTCATGATGCATTAAATCAATCCCATACTGAACCGAGTTATGGGTCAGTGGCTATCTAAGTTTGTTAACTTAAATATATTAAAAAAAGGAGCCTTGATAGGCTCCTTTTTTATGTCTTATGCTGAAGGCACTCTTCAGTAAAAATGAAAAGTTATAGTGTGCTTTTGCAATACATTAAGTCTTCTTTTCCTGTTGTATTTCTTTTCTCGCATGACCAGTTTGGGTAATCGGTATGGTCATTCGCTGCTTGAATAATAAAAAATGCTTTGTCCTGCGCCGGTAACCAAGAGTTTACGTCGGTTGAGCGCTGCTTCGCTTTTCCAGAAGAATAGTACTGACCAGAGAATGGGCGTTTATGCAGATAGAATAAATCGCTTTGTGTGGCTTCTGGTTGCTGTTTCCAAACGGCAAGTATCTTGTCTTCTGAGCGTTTGGCTATCAAATCAAAATGCAAGGTGCTGATTAGAATGATAAGCAAAATTGGCGTGATGAATCCGGCTTTATAGAGCCAGTTTTGTAATGGTTTTTGGCTGTGAAGGTGCACCAATAATAGAGCCATGGCTGGTAGTGCTGGCATCACATAGCTGGCCAAAATATTGCCGGAAAAGCTGAATAGAATCATGGGCGATAACATCCAGAATAATAAGTAGGAGCCAAAACCATCTGAACTTTCTTCAACGTCTTTGTCGTCTTTTATCATGCGAATCCATTGCCATATGATAAGTGGGCTCCAAGGTAGCATAGAGATTAAGGCATATACCCAAATCGTGCCCCGTGTCCTTTCATGTGCGGTGCCATATAAGTCGCCTTGCCAACCACTGACTATGAAGCGTTTGATGTGTTCTCCTACGATGAAATAGTCTAAAAAGCCGGGGGTTTTATATTCGGCAATGGCATACCAAGGCACAGAAATAACTAAGAAAAGTAGCGTGCCGTATCCCCAAGGCAGAATACGCCATAGTCTTTTCCAACGGCCATTCGGAATGAGCCAAATGGTTAAACTTATACCAATCAAAACGATCGCTAACGGGCCTTTTGATAACATGCCTAGTGCCAAGCCTATGAAGAATAAATAACCCCAAATCTTGCCTTTGTTGCTCCATGCTTGCCAGAAGCTGGTCATGCTTAGAGCGATAGAAAAGGAGAGGGCTGTGTCAGTCATTACAGCGCCACTTAAGACAATGAAGGAAATTGTAGACGCCAAAATGCTCGCAGAAAAAATTCCCATTGCTGACGATTGGAAGTGGTCTTTTGCTAGCTTGTAAACCAGCCAAATAGCGCCTAAACCGACAATGAGATGTGGTACACGTGCGGCGAATTCATTGATGCCAAATAAGCTAAATCCAAGGCTGCTTAACCAGGTGAAAATGGGCGGCTTTCCCCAAAATGGCACATTGTAGTCGAACATTGGCGTGACCCAGTTGCCGGTTTCGAACATGATTCGCGCCATTTCTCCATAGCGAGCTTCTGTGGTATCCATTAATGGATAAAGTGATAAGGAAATAAAGCGTATGACCAAGCAGCTGATCAATAGGATAAGCAGGAGTTTGGCAGAGGGTAGCGAAGTGGTCGGCTTTTGCATTATTCAGAGTCCGAGTATTTGAAAGTGGGTTTTGTCATGGCGTCTTCCATGAGTACATACAAAGGTCGTTGTTTGGATTCAATGAACAATCGACCAACGTATTCGCCTAGTACTCCAATCGATAAGAGCTGGATGCCCCCTAAAAATAGTACGACGAGTATTGTCGATGGATAACCTGCAACAGGATCGCCCCAAACGATGGTCTTGGTGAAAATGACCAAGGCCATAACAAAGGCAATAGCCGATGTGGTGAGTCCTGCCATGGTGGCCCAGCGTAGTGGTTTGGTGCTGAATGAGGTGATGCCTTCTAGGGCCAAATGGATAAGCTTTGGATAGTTCCATTTGGTGTCGCCAGCCAAGCGAGGATCTCGATCAAAAGTGAGTATTTTGCGAGTAAAGCCAGGCCAGGCCAATAAGCCTTTCATAAAGCGGGTTCTTTCTGGCAGGGTGTTAATCACATCGACGACTTTTTGGTCCATTAAGCGAAAGTCTCCGACATTTTCGGTAATCGGGTGATCGCTTATTGTGGACATGAAACGATAGAAACAATGTGCCGTGGTGCGTTTTAGCCAGCTTTCACCGTGACGTTCGCGGCGTTGCATTTCGACAACTTGTGCGCCATCTTGCCATGCTTGTACCATGTCAGGAATATATTCTGGTGGATCTTGTAAATCCGCATCAAGTAGAATGACACAACGTCCTGTGGCGGCTTTCATGCCTGCGCTCATGGCGGCTTCTTTGCCAAAATTGCGGCTTAATCGTAAGCTGCGTATTTGGTGTAAAGGGTGTTTGAAATGACTGACCAACTCCCAGCTATTGTCATTGCTGCCATCGTCAATGTAGATGACTTCACAATGCTGTTTGAGCATTGATAGCGCTTCACATACACGTAGATGACAAACCGCCAATACATCGGCTTCGTTTAGGAAGGGGATGATCACGGATACTAAAGGTTGTGCCTTGGCGGTTGGTTCTTTTGCCGCGGATTCGAGGTTTGCGTATTGTCTGTATGGAATGGCGCTCATTGCTGTTCTCCTGAATACGGAAAAGGATAGGTTGTGTACATCCTAATAACAGCTCTGTCGCAAAAAGGTGATTCACTTTTTTTTCATGCATTTATGTGACAATTCATCCTAATTGACCCACTCTTTTTACAGCCCCTTTTTGATAATTGAGAAAAATATGAAATTACTCTTAGTAGAAGACCATAAAGATATTGCCGGTGTGATTTTTGATTATTTTGAGATCAAAAACTATGTGCTGGATTATGCGAGTAATGGTCTGCAAGGATATGAGTTGGCTAAAACTGAACATTACGATGCCATTATTTTAGATATTATGCTGCCTAAAATGGATGGTTTAACCGTCTGTAAATCCTTGCGAGAAGCGGGTATTGATACACCGATCCTTATGTTGACGGCTCGCGATACCAAAGACGATATTCTTACTGGGTTTGACCATTTAGCGGATGATTATTTGGTAAAGCCTTTTGATTTGGAAATTCTAGGTTCTCGATTGCAAGCGCTAGTAAGAAGACGAAAGGGCAGTGTGGCGAATCGGACGTTAACGTTCGGTAATCTATCTTTGGATATGAATACGCGAGTGCTTCAGCGTGAAGGTGGCCGTTACTCTTTAAACCCTTCTCAGTACACGATTTTAAAGTGTCTAATTCAAAAAGCACCTGATGTGGTGTCGAAAGATGAAATTTGCGATGCCTTGTGGGGCGATGAAGAGCCCGATAGCAAAGTCTTACGCAGTCATATTTATCAATTGCGCAGTTTGATTGATCGACCTTTCGAACATGCTTATTTAAGAACCGTGTCTAAGGTGGGGTACCGTCTTGTTGTTGAAGGTGATGAATGAAACAAATTAAAACAGCGAAACAGCTAACCTTCACGTATTTTTCGATTGTTGCGTTCGCGATTATTGCGTTTCATTTTTCAATGTTTACATCAATGATAGAAAACATAGAAATGATTTACGCAGAAAATCGCATGTTAAAAGATAAAGATACAGGAATAGCTTTGTTAAATGGCACACAGTTAACTCATGTTTCTGTGCCGCCATTCTCTGACGTTTATGTGGGTAAAGAAAACTTGCCGTCTGGTGTTGTCCTTGCAGAAAATGCCAAAGACGATAAGCCTTATGAATTGGACAAAGAGTCTGACACGACCCTAGAAATGTTTTCTATGCACTCTAAAGTGATGCTGAATGGTGAGTTGAAAGACATTTATGTGATTCATTACGATGAGATTTACGAGATCTCTGAAGAGCAGATGTTTGAAACGCAAAGTACGCAGTTGGTGTTGTCTTTGTTGTTATTGATCGTCAGTTTGTGGGTGGTCATGCGAATTTCTGACCGTTTAACCAAGCCTCTTGCTCAGCTTTCTAAAAGCCTTGGTGACAGAAAAACTGCCAACTTGTCTGCTATTGAACTGCCTGAAGGGGCGGCAACACGAGAAATCCGTCATCTGGTGGATCGCTTAAACAGTTATCAAAATCAAATTAGTGAGTTGATTCAGCGCGAGCGAGCCTTTAACCGCTATGCGAGCCATGAGTTACGCACGCCTCTTATGGTAATGAAGGGTTCGATAACCTTGCTAGGTAAATCGGATTCAAAAGAATTTTTACAGCGTCAACGAGTGCGTATGGTTCAGGCTTGCCAAGAAATGGAAGATTACATCACGACATTACTGTCTTTAACCAGAGATGAAGACTTGGCTGCGATTGCTTCACGTGTTGTACAAAATAGTGAGTTTGAAGATATTAGGCAAACGCATTTGGGATATTTAACGGGTAAGTCTGTTGTTGTAGATATTATAGAAAATGGTCAAATAATTACCAAGCTGCCTATCCCTACTTTTCATATTTTGGTTGGTAATTTATTGAAGAATGCCATGGCCTGTACCGAGGAAGGCTGCGTGAATATTGTCGTATCGGAAAATGAGTTGTCTATTAAGGATACGGGTTGTGGTCTTAGTGGCAAACCGGGTGGTGAGAGTTATGGTTTGGGCTTAATGATAGTGCGTGATATTTGTGCCAAGTATGAATGTTCATTTTCTTTGTATGACAACTCTTCGATAGACAGTGGTGCGCCAGGGTGTACTGCAAAAGTGGTTTTTCCGAGTTGCACATAATGTCTTTTGATCGTGTTCGTATTGAAAAAATGAATAGATTGGAACTAATAACAGCATAAAACAATCAAGTTTATAGATGTTATGATGCGCTTATCAGATACACTATTTCTTGATGGAGAAACATAATGAGCTCATCAATTTTAAAACGAATTCCCCTACAAATGTTCTGGCCGACTTTTGATCCTTTTTTGTTTTGTGCCTTTCACAACGACACCTACCCAAAAGCGAATGCTTCTATGGGACCTGATGCCCCTTTGCATAATCGTCCTTTGGGACAGGATTTTGGTGGCATTGACGGCTGGCGTATGTATCACGGTAAGAATATTCCAGGCTTTCCAGCGCACCCACATCGTGGCTTTGAGACAGTTACTATCGTAAACAAGGGCTTTGTGGATCACGCTGATTCCATCGGTGCGGCAGGTCGTTATGGTGAAGGTGATACTCAGTGGATGACTGCAGGCTCTGGCGTTCAGCATTCTGAAATGTTTCCTTTACTAAATGAGGACGGTCCAAATCCACTGGAGCTGTTTCAGATTTGGTTGAACTTACCAAGCAAAAATAAGATGGTGTCACCGCATTTTGCGATGCTTTGGGATGAAGATACACCTGTAGTAAGTGTGGCGGATGCGAACGGTTTAGACACTCAAGTCAAAGTGGTTGCTGGTACGTTTCAGAATGTCGATCCTTCGCCATGTCCTCCAAACTCATGGGCAGCGGATAGTAAAAATGATGTGGCTATTTGGTTGGTTGACTTGCCAGAAAATGGTGAATGGACGTTACCAGCGGCAGCGGCTGGTTTGAGCCGTACTTTATACTTCTTTGAAGGTGAAAAGGTGACATTGGATGAAACGAACGCCTCTATCAATGAAGCCTTTGTCCTAAAAAGCGATGCGTCACTTGTGCTGAAAAACAAGGGTAAGAAAGCGCGCTTCTTATTATTGCAAGGTCGTCCAATTGGTGAGCATGTGGAGCAACATGGTCCATTTGTGATGAATACGCGAGCAGAGCTGCAGCAGGCTTTCCATGATTATCAGCGTACGGAATTTGGTGGTTGGCCTTGGCCGCGCCATGATCAGGTGCATGATAAATCCAAAGGTCGCTTTGCTGAGCATGGTGATGAAAAGGCTTAAGTGGATTTAATCAATACGAATATAAGTCCATCAACAAAAATCTAGCGGCTTAAAGCTTGGCGGGAGAAAATACCCAAAAGCGTGAGAACACATAATTGAGTACCATGCCAATTAATATGCCGGGTACCATGGCTAAATAAGGCCATAAAAGAGCCAGTGTCATATTGGCTGGTGGTTGAGACACGAGTATTAGATAGCAGCCCCAGTTTGGTATAAAAGCCACTACAGAGCCGCCGAGAAATTGCATGAACTGCAATGCGGCGGCTTTTTTGTTGGTGTGGCTTTGCTTGGCTTCCCTAAAAGTAATACTGCGGTTCCACCACCAGTTTGAGCTCGCGGCGACCCAAAAGGCGATGCCTCTGGCAGCAAGGTGGGGTAACCAGATAGAAAGCAGCGCCATGCTGGTAAGGTCGACTAAGAAGCCAAAGCCACCCACAATAGCAAAGCGTAAAAATGTATGTTTAAAAATGCGTCTCATGATGGCATTCTAAATATAGGTACATCAAAAAAATATGAAACTCTTGTTATCATCGTTTTTTACATTCCCGAAATAGAAGGATCGAAAATGAAAATACTTGCATTTGGTGCTAGCTCAAGCCGTCAGTCAATTAACAAGGCCTTGGCTGGTTATACTGCGAATCTCGTTGAAGGTGCTGACGTAACGCTTCTTGATTTAAATGATTTCGATATGCCGCTTTTTAGTGAAGACTTTGAGAAAGAATCTGGTGTGCCTGCTCAAGCACAAGCGTTTGTAGATGCTATTGCTCAAGCTGATGCTATTGTTGCTTCATTTGCTGAACATAATGGTTCTTATTCTGCGGCCTACAAAAATATCTTCGATTGGGCATCTCGTATTGAAAAAGCGGTTTATCAGGATAAGCCAATTATTGTGCTTTCAACATCGCCTGGCCCTGGTGGTGCGAGCAGTGTGCTGGCTCAAACGGTAAACAGCATGCCGTTTTTCAAAGGTAATGTTGTTGGTAGTCTGAGTGTGCCTAACTTTTATGGTGTGATGAAAGACGGCGAGATGGTTGACGAGTCTGTTAAACAGGCGCTGTCGGGCATCGTTGCTAAATTTTAGACTTTCGTTTTAAGTTTATCGGTTAAATACAAGGAAACCAGATGAAGCAATCTCGTATATGTGAATGGTTGGGAGTAGATTATCCAATCATTCAGGCGCCTATGGCGGGCGTTCAAGACAGCGCTTTAGCGATTGCTGTATCGAAAGCCGGTGGTTTGGGCTCTTTGCCATGCGCTATGTTGAGTGTGGATGATATTGCTCATCAGGTTTCCTTAATTAAAACGGCTACGAATAAACCCTATAACCTGAATTTTTTCTGTCATCAGACAACAGAATACGACGAGAAAAAACATCAGCAGTGGCGTGGCTTGTTAAAGCCTTATTTTGATGAATTCTCTGGTCACTATGATGAGACAGTAAAAGCGGTTTCGCGAATGCCTTTTAGTCATGATGTTGCAGATGTGATAGAGGGTTTTGCTCCACCAGTTATTAGCTTTCACTTTGGCTTGCCTGAACCGGACCTGCTAGCTCGAGTTAAGCGCTGGGGAACTAAGGTGTTGTCTTCGGCGACGACGTTGGAGGAGGCTATTTGGCTGGAAGAGAATGGTGCTGATGGTATTATTGCGCAAGGTCTTGAGGCTGGCGGACATCGTGGTATGTTTCTTTCGAAAGATGTTTCTACGCAAGTTGGGTTGTTTTCGTTAGTGCCTCAGATAGTTGATCGAGTTGATATCCCTGTTATTGCGGCTGGCGGAGTTTGTGATAGCCGTAGCATTGGCGGCGCATTGTTTCTTGGGGCTGATGCAGTACAAATAGGTACGTCTTATTTGTTGTGTGATGAAGCTAAAACATCGGCGTTGCATCGCGCAGCATTAAAAAGCCAAAAAGCTAACCATACTGCTTTAACCAATGTGTTTACGGGGCGACCAGCAAGAGGAATAGCTAACCGAGTTATGAAAGACCTTGGTTATATGAATGATAATGTTCCAGAGTTTCCACATGCCTCAATGGAAATGGCGCAATTGAAAGCTTTGGCAGAGAAGCATGGCTCGGATGACTTTTCTTCTTTGTGGAGTGGTCAGAATGTGTCAGGTTGCAAAGAAATATCGGCTTTTGAATTAACCAAGCAATTTGCCGACGTTTGTCGAGTTACAACCTAAAGCATTCCTTTATGGAATCCAAAATATAAGATTTATTCCTTTTACAAATACTTCTCTTAACCTCATGCTAGCGCTTTAAATCCAATATAAGGCATTGGTATGTGGATCTTTATTACTTTGTTTGCAGCAGGTTGTCAGTCAGTTCGAACGGCGTATCAAAATACGTTGGCTCGTGAAACGGGCTTCCTGCATGCCACCATGTCTCGATCTTTGTTTGGTTTGCCATTAGTTAGTGTCTATCTTGTGGCCTGTTGGCAATTATTTGGCTGGGTATCAGTCGACAATAATCTGCGCTTTTGGGTTGCTGCTAGTATTTGCGCTATAGCCCAAATCATGGCGACGTATTTTATGTTACGTGCATTTCAGTCTGGTAGCTTTGCGCTAGGAACCTTGTTGGCGAAAACGGAAGCGGTGTTGGCTGCATTAATTGGTTTACCTCTGTTGCATTATACTTTGACGATTGGCTCGTGGATTGGGATTTTTTTAGGGGTATTAGGCGCTGTTGTTATGAGCGTGAAATGGAAGAATATTAAACAGGCTCATAAAGATATTTCTTTGTTACTTGGATTGGCGAGTGGTTTTTGTTTTGCTGTTACTTCCGTTACCGCGTCGATGGCCAGCCATTCTTTATCTGGCTCTTTGATAACCAGTGCAGGGGTTACACTTTGGTATGTTTTGGCTTTACAGTCTATTATTTTGTGCGGTGTTCAAATCTATAGAAGTAAGGATTTGTTGGCGCCATTTAAAAATGAGTTGGCGTTAAGTTGTAAAGTTGGTGTACTAAGTTCGTTAGGTTCCATTGGTTGGTTTACCGGTTTTGCTTTGGTGAATCCTGCTTTAGTGAAAACCTTAGGACAGATTGAAATCATCGGAACCTTGTATTATTCGAAAGTGCGCTTTGCTGAGAAGATGACGAAACAGCAGTGGATTGGCGGTGCGCTTATTGTGATGAGTGTTATTTTGGTCGTGACATCGACGATTAAGTGAGGGGCATATGGAGTCTAATAAAATCAATTATGTTGAATTGCCGGCGCGTGATTTAGCGTTAAATAAAGCTTTTTTTACTCAGGTGTTTGGTTGGGGCTTTAAAGATTATGGTTCTGAGTATTCAGCTTTTGAAAATGCTGGGTTAGATGGAGGCTTTTTTCAGGCAAATTTTTGCTCTAGACCACAAAATGGTGCGGCGCTGATTATTTTGTACAGCAATGAATTGGAAACCGTGTTTGAAAAAGTTCAGGCGGCTGGTGGTACGATAGAACAAGTGATTTTTGATTTTCCTGGTGGTCGTCGTTTTCACTTTCTTGATCCGTGCGGTAATGAATGGGCAGTATGGAGCGAACCTAGCGAGTAAAAAAATGGCCTTTGTACTGTCTCGTGCAAAGGCCATTAAGTATGTCGAGTATTACTGGTGGGTAAACTCACCACAATAATTTGTGTTCCATTTCTCTAGAATACCGTAATAGTTTTCCCCTGTGGCAATTAGCCAATGGAGCTTGCAGAAGGCCGCTTCTAAAGTCATATCTTTACCGCTTAATACATTCATTGACGATAGGATAGATCCCGCCGCATAGGCGCCCTGAGAGACGCCGCCGTGTAGGCATTGGGTTAAATTTATGACGTTTTTCTTGCGCAACATGGCTTCTGTTAAGAAAGACAAAAATGCAGGGTTTTGGTCGGGTACATTGCCTGCGCCATAGGTTAGCAGAACAATGGCTTTGCAATTTTCGTCATCGAGTAGACTTTGTAAAACTGCAATGGGTTGACTTGGGTGAAGAGTGATGACTCCAACAGCGCCCGTTATAAAGCAAACGATGCGGTTTTCAACCAGGGGCGCCGAGTTCTCTTTGTTACTTTTAATCATGCGATCTGGGTAAAGTTTAATATCAATTGCCAGCTCGCCAAGTAAATCATCATTGGGGGCTTGGAAGGCTTCAATACGATTGCTACTGACTTTTTGAATGCGGTTGCCACGCATTAGCTTGCCATCAAAAACTAAGCTCACATCGGGTATTTTGTGGGAGACCGCTAGCGATAATGCGGCTTGTAAATTGGAAGTCGCATCGCTTCGATTCATACCTAAAGGAATTTGCGAACCGGTTAGGATGATGTTCTTAGTGCAAGCGCCAAGCATGAAAGACAAAGCAGAGGCTGTATAAGCCATGGTGTCCGTGCCATGGAGAATGACAAAGCCAGCGTAATCTTTCCAATGGGTTGCAAGAATTGCGACTAACTTTGTCCAGTGCTTTGGAGTTATGTTGGCGCTGTCTATTAAAGGTGAAATTTCCAATACTTCAAAAGAGGGAAGCGTGTTTACGCTCATCCCTAATGCCATCTCGATGCGCTCCTGCAGGCCAGAAGCAGGGGCTAATCCCTGCTCTGTTTGAATCATGCCAATGGTGCCGCCCGTGTATAAGATGAGAACTTGTGCACTCATAATACCACCTTGCTAGGTGACAGCATGGATTGTGGGCTGAGCAAAATATTCACTTGCTCTTCTGTGAGCAGATTTTCTTCAATGACCAAAGCTTTTACGGTATTGCCAGTATGTAGTGCGGTGTTGGCAATGCGAGATGCATTGGCATAACCAATGTGCGGAACTAATGCAGTGATGATGCCGATGCTGTTTTCAACGTGGCCAGCACAAATGGCTTCGTTTGCTGTAATACCACGTATGCAGCGAGTTTCTAACATATGACAAGCCTCTTTGAGCATTTTTAACGAATTGAGTACGTTATAAATGATCATCGGCTCCATGGCATTGAGTTGTAGTTGGCCTGCTTCCGCTGCCAATGTCACCGCAAGGTCGGATGCGATGACTTGGTAGGCCGTTTGGTTCATTGCTTCAGGAATAACGGGGTTTACCTTACCCGGCATAATGGAAGATCCTGGTTGCATTGCAGGTAAGTTGATCTCACCTAAACCAGTACGAGGGCCACTTGATAATAGGCGCAAGTCATTGCTCATCTTGCTTAGTTTGATCGCAAGGCGTTTTAAAATGCCAGAGAAAAAAACGAACGCACCCATGTCAGAGGTTGCTTCCACTAGGTTGCTTGCTGGTACGAGTGGTTTGGTTGAGATGGTTGCTAGTTTTTCTACCACCAGTTTTGCGTAACCCTCGGGTGTATTGATGCCAGTGCCGATTGCGGTGCCGCCAAGGTTGACTTCACAAAGCAGTGCACAGGCTTCACTGATGCGATCAATGTCTTCGCCAAGGGTAACGGCAAAGGCATCAAATTCTTGTCCTAGTGTCATTGGTACGGCGTCTTGCAGTTGCGTACGGCCCATCTTTACGATGTGGGCGAATTCACGAGCTTTGGCTTCTAGCGCTTCTTTTAGTGAAGCAAGACTTGGAACAAAGTTATCCGCTGCAAATTGGATGCTCAAACAAGCGGCCGTTGGGTAGGCGTCGTTGGTGGATTGTGAGCGGTTAACGTCGTCATTTGGATGCAGGTATTTGTAATCGCCTTTTTCATGGCCTAGTTTCGTTAATGCTATGTTGGCGATGACTTCGTTAGCGTTCATATTTGTTGATGTGCCTGCGCCGCCTTGGATTACATCGACAATAAATTGGTCGTGATATTGACCTTGAATTAAGTCTTGGCAGGCAAATACGATGGCGTCTGCTTTTTCAGTCGTAAGTAGTTTCATTTCTTGGTTGGTTCGAGCGGCAGCGGCTTTCACCATGGCCAACGCTTTGATCAGCTCAGGAAAGTGGGAAATTGGAACGCCAGTGATGGAAAAATTCTGAGCTGCACGCAATGTTTGTATGCCGTATAACGCGTCAGCGGGAACGTTCATATTGCCAAGTAAATCGTATTCAGAGCGAGTGTTCATGATGGCTTCCTGACGCCTCACCGGATAGGGTGAGGCGTAATCTAAGTTGAATTGTTAGCGGTGAGAGTCGTTAGTTGGCCAAGATTCTTGGTCAAGTTCTAAGTCTTGAAAACGGGCGGCTTCAAATGTCGGCGTTTTCTTGCCTTCTTTGCGCTGATCGTCAAAGTCTTTCATGACGCGCTTTGCAATTTTAAATAGCAAGGCAAGAGCAAATAAGTTAACCAGAGCTAATAGCCCCATACTTAGATCCGCAAAGGCGAACACAGTGCCCAAATCAAGAATAGCGCCTGTACAGCAAAGGCAAATTATGATGACGCGGAAGGCATTCATGTAGAAACCATGATTATCAGATTTGGTTAGGTAGCTAACGCTATTTTCACCTAGGTAGTAGTTGTAGAGAATGGTACTAAAGCCAAATAGTAACAAAGCAATACTGACAAACATACGACCGTAATCACCCATGTGTGTGGCTAAAGAAGCTTGAGTCAGTGCGACGCCTTGAACTGTATCTGTGCTGCTTGGGTCGTAAGCGCTGCCAAGAAGAATGATCAGAGCAGTACAAGTACACAATACAATGGTGTCGATAAAGACAGAAAAGGCTTGAACGATACCTTGGTTTGCAGGGTGTGGAATGTGAGCTACCGCAGCCACGTTTGGTGCACTTCCAAGACCAGCCTCATTAGAGAACAGGCCACGTTTTACGCCCATTAGAATGGCTGCACCTATGCCACCACCAAATGCAGGCTCTAAACCAAAGGCGCTTTTTACAATCATCACTAGCGTGTCAGGAATGGCACTTAGGTTCATCGCAAGTACGATGAGAGCGATGAGTAAATAACCGCCTGCCATGATAGGCACTAATATTTCAGCAACTTGAGCGATACGTTTCACTCCGCCGAAAATAATCAGTCCAACAATAAGTGCCATACCAATTCCGCTGTAGTAAGGCTGAATGCCAAACGCATCTTCTAGGGATGTCGCAACTGAGTATGACTGAAGCGTCGTGAAGGCAATGCCAAATGTGGCTAATAGTAATATTGAGTAGAGAACAGATAGCCATTTCCAGTTTTTGCCTAGGCCTCGTTCAATATAAAATGCTGGGCCGCCACGATAAGAGCCGTCACTTTCTGCTGATTTATAGGTTTGCGCTAACAAGCACTCTACAAAGCTGGTTGCCATGCCCATTAGGCCAACAACCCACATCCAGAAAATTGCACCTGGACCGCCAATGGTGATGGCTACGGCTACACCGGCAATGTTGCCGCCACCGACGCGACCAGCAACCGATAATATTAGTGCTTGGAATGAGCTTAAGTGTTTGCTGTTAGCTTCATGGTGTTTGGCTGTTAGTATGCTAAACATATTACCAAAGTAGCGAAACTGTACGAAGCGGGTTGCAACGGTAAACCAAATACCAAGACCGACTAATACAGCAATAAGAACCTTGCTCCAAAGCAAGTCAGTGAGAAGGGATAGCATGGATAATAACTCCTAGTGTTTTTAGATTTATTAAGGGGGTATTGAAGCGGTTATTGGAACGAAAAATGAGTAGGAAGGGGAGTTCGTAAATAGGTGCGGTCTGATGCTAGTTGGTGCTATGGTAGCGTCAACTAGCACTATTTTATGCGTGTTTTATATTCTATGATTTATTACACTAGCGACGGGTTTATGTTGGTATGCAAAATAAGATTTAATAGGGCTTATCATGGTTCAGCATTTTGCGGATAACTTGCAATTGTTATGCAGTTACTACAAATCGGTTGCGGATGTATGTCGTCGACTTAATATTAATCGTGCGCAATTTAACCGTTACCTCAATGGTACCACCATGCCGAGTAACAGTACGCAGCGACGTATTTGTGAGTTTTTTGGTGTAGAGCCTGATGAAATGATGCTCTCCCATGAGCAGTTTGTTAAGTTGGTGCAAGTGCGTCCGATTCGTCAGAGTGAAGAAGCCAAAAGTCTGACACCTGAGCAGTTGCAATTCAATCGGCTTAATCAATCTGGTCAGTTGGGCGTAGCAAAATATAATGGCTACTATTTCGAGTATTATTACTCCATGGCGTGCCCGGGGAAAATATTGCGTACCTTGGTGCATATAGAGTCGCAAGATGGCAAGACCTATTATCAGCGTACCGAACGACTAAACCCGCGCAATGTCAAAAAGTCTTTCCATGGTGTTTATAATGGTTTCGTGCAATTGCTTTCGGATCGGTTGTTTTTGATTGATTATGAAAGTCAGACGCATGTAGAAATGACACAGACCATACTTTATCCCTCTTTTCGAAATCGCGTTGAGCGCTTGACTGGGTTGCGTCTAGGGGTGTCAGGTAGTGGCGAAAGGGCGCCATGTTGTGTGCGAGTTGTGTATGAATACTTGGGCAAAAATATAAACAAAAAGCATGCGGTTGCTCAGTGTGGTTTATATGACCCAAAGAGTGATGAGATAGATGAGGATATTCGCCAGTCAATCCATAATGATATAAATGAAGGTGACTGGCATTTTAGAGCGCGATTTTAAACGTCTGTTGTTTCGTTTGTGTCTGCTGTTTCTGTGGTGATTTCCGCGCTTGGGTTAGCTGCCGCTTCGGCTTCCATTTTTGCGCGTTCCGCTTTGGAAATGTATTTTGGCTTGGATTTTTTAGGGTTAACTTTTAAGTTAGCCTGCTTCATGCGTTTGTCGTATATATCTTTGATTTTTTTGCGGCGATTCATGTGTTGTTCCTAAAATGATGCATTTATGTAATTTCATAACCCAAGAATGACATTCAAGGAACGAAAAAAAGCCCTGATCAATGATCAGGGCTTTTTATGTTGGTACCAGTAGGCGGACTCGAACCGCCACACCCGAAGGCAACGGATTTTGAATCCGTCGTGTCTACCAATTCCACCACACTGGCCTTGAAAAAGGTGAGGCGTATTTTAGGGTATTTAGAAGATAAGTCAACGGCTATTAGTATTATTTTTTATCTTTTTCACAACTGGTGGCTAGGAAGTACCTTTTTGAGAGGTTTTTCGCTAGAATACTGGGTCGTTTTTCCTAGGTAGCTTTCTTTTCATGCTCGTTTCCGATTATCACTTTGATTTACCCGATTCATTGATCGCTAATTACCCCATGCCAGATAGAACCGCCAGTCGCTTGCTGCATCTTGATGGCCCCAGTGGTGAGGTTGTACATCGTCAATTTCCTGATGTGTTGGACTTGGTTCAACCTGGAGATTTGATGGTGTTCAATAATACTCGAGTCATTCCTGCGCGCGTCTTCGGGCAAAAGGAGTCTGGCGGAAAAGTTGAAATACTGGTTGAGCGAGTCATTAATACGAATGAAGCGCTGGCTCATGTGCGTGCGAGTAAATCGCCAAAAGAAAACAGTAAGCTGATTTTAGGGCAAGATAAGGGTGAGCAAATAGAAGCGACTATGATTGGTCGTTCCGGTGCTTTATTTCACCTTGCTTTTAATGAGCCCGTTTTGGATGTGTTAACACGTGCGGGGCATATGCCGCTGCCGCCTTATATTGAACGTCCTGATGAAGACAGTGATCAAGAGCGTTATCAAACCGTTTATAATCAAAAGCCCGGTGCTGTTGCGGCGCCGACTGCGGGTTTGCATTTTGATGATGCGTTATTGGAAAAGCTAAAAGCAAAAGGCGTAGAAACGGCATTTGTTACCTTGCACGTTGGTGCAGGAACGTTTCAGCCTATGAAGGTTGAAAATGTAAAAGACCACATTATGCACGCTGAATACGTAGAGGTTGAGCCTAGTGTTGTTGAGCAAGTAAAAGCGACCAAGGCGCGAGGTGGTCGAGTTATTGCGGTAGGTACGACAAGTGTTCGCAGTCTTGAATCGGCAAGCCAAAGTGGTGAGATAGCGCCGATGCAGGATGACACCAGTATTTTTATTTACCCAGGTTATGAATTTAAAACCGTGGATGCTTTGGTGACGAATTTTCATTTGCCAGAGTCCACGTTGATTATGCTGATTAGTGCTTTTGCGGGTTATGATCATGTTATGGCCGCCTATAAAAAAGCAGTAGAACAGAAATATCGATTTTTTAGTTATGGTGATGCCATGTTTATTACACGAAATGCGCAGGCTAAAGGCCCGCAAGGTGAGGAATAAGACGTATGTCTGATAAGCGTCCAGAATGTTTTATGGATTTTGAACTTCACACTACGTCAGGAAAAGCGCGCCGCGCTACCTTGACGTTCCCACGTGGGAAGGTTGAAACACCTGCTTTTATGCCTGTTGGTACTTACGGTACAGTGAAGGGCATGCTAACCAAAGATATCGAAGAAATTGGTGCTGATATTATTTTGGGTAATACCTTCCATCTTTGGTTACGTCCGGGAACGGATGTTGTGAAGGCGCATGGCGATTTGCATGACTTTACTCAATGGAAGAAGCCAATTTTGACTGACTCTGGTGGTTTTCAGGTGTTTTCTCTTGGGGAAATGCGCAAAATCACCGAGGAAGGTGTTAGCTTTCGCTCACCAATTAATGGCTCGAAAGTCTTCTTGAGCCCTGAAATATCCATGCAAGTTCAGCGTGATCTTGGTTCGGATATTGTGATGATTTTCGACGAGTGTACACCGTATCCGGCAACGCCAGAAGTGGCAGCGAAGTCTATGCGTATGAGTTTACGTTGGGCTAAGCGTTCAAAAGACGAGCACGGTGATAGCCCTTCAGCGTTGTTTGGTATTATCCAAGGCAGTATGTATGAAAACCTTCGAGACGAATCGTTAGAAGGCTTGGTAGATATTGGTTTTGATGGCTACGCAATTGGTGGCTTGTCAGTGGGTGAGCCAAAAGACGAAATGATGAAGGTATTGGATCACACGACACCAAAAATGCCTGCCGATAAGCCGCGCTATTTGATGGGCGTAGGCAAGCCAGAAGATTTGGTGGAAGGTGTGCGTCGCGGTGTCGACATGTTTGATTGTGTGATGCCAACACGTAATGCTCGAAACGGTCATTTGTTTACATCAGATGGTGTGGTTCGTATTCGTAACGCTCAATATCGTCATGATGTTGGCCCGTTAGACAAAGAATGTGATTGTTACACTTGTAAAAACTTTTCTCGGTCTTATTTACATCACTTAGATAAGTGTCAAGAAATGGTAGGGGCGCAATTGAATACGATTCATAACCTACGATATTACCAAACACTCATGGCGGGATTGCGTCTAGCGCTCGATGAAGGTAGATTTGACGCCTTTGTTGATGAGTTTTATGCAAAGCGAGGCTTAGAAACGCCAGCTTTGAGTGAATAATAAACAAAATCATGCGAATTTCTTTACAAAAGAGTTTGCAACAGTTTCATAAACCATTGGAGAGTTAACACCATGATCGCATTGATCTCACCAGCTTACGCTGAAGGCGGCGCAGCAGCAGATACGGGTATTTTTAATCTAGTACTTCTTGCTGGTTTCGTTGTCATTTTTTACTTCCTTATGTGGCGCCCACAAGCGAAACGTGCAAAAGAGCATAAAAACTTGATTGCATCTCTAGCAAAAGGTACTGAGGTAGTAACTGGCGGTGGTGTACTAGGTAAAGTGTCTAAAGTAGACGATAACTATGTAGTACTTGAAGTGTCTGAAGGCATTGAAATGAAATTTCAAAAATCTTCAGTTGCTGCTGTTTTGCCTAAGGGAACGTTAAAGTCAATTTAACCTTCTATGAAAAGCGCCTACCCAGGCGCTTTTCTTCTTTATCGATCCATTTAATTTTTTAGGTGTAAAGGAATTTTCATGCTTAACAAGTATCCCTTGTGGAAGTATTTGCTAATTCTTCTTGTTTTGGCTTTGGGGCTACTGTATGCCTTCCCAAACCTTTATCCGGATGATCCAGCGCTACAACTATCTACCCAAAAAGCAACGGCTGTTGTTGATGAGCAAGCTTTGCAAAAAGCGAAAAATGCGCTCTCAAAAGCGAATATAGATTTAAAACAAGCAGAGCTTACCTCTGCTGGCGGTACCTTGCGCTTTAATAGCGGTGAGGACCAACTTGCTGCTAAGCCAGTTGTGGCGGCAGCACTGGGTGATGATTATGTAACCGCACTTAACCTTGTTCCTACGACGCCAGACTGGTTGTCTTCGTTGGGGGCAGGTCCTGCTAAGTTGGGCCTTGATTTACGTGGTGGTGTGCACTTCTTGTTGGAAGTGGATACGCCAGCAGCGCTAAAGCAAAAGCTTGAGGTTAGTTCAAGTGAAATGAAAGCGGCGTTGCGAAAAGATCGTGTTCGCTACCGCAGTGTAGATATTGAAGACGGTGTGCTTTCTATTCGCTTTTTACAGCAATCAGATTTGGCTTCTGCTGAAACTTTGTTGGAGAAAGATTTTTCTGAATACCGTTACGCTACGCGTCAGGATGGAAGTGATTTCTTTTTGGATGTGAGTTTTACAGAGCCTGCTAAGAAAGAAATCGAGTCTTATGCGCTACAGCAAAACTTAACAACATTGCGAAATCGTGTAAATGAACTGGGTGTTGCTGAGCCTTTGGTGCAGCGTCAAGGTAGCAATCGTATCGTTGTGGAATTACCAGGTGTACAGGATACTGCAGCGGCTAAACGTATTATCGGTGCTACGGCCAACCTTGAGTTCCATTTGGAAGCGGGTCTGGATGATAAGGGTGCGGATATTGAAACCTTGTCTTTCCGTGATGGTAGTGGTCGTACAGCGCGTTTAGAGCGTGACCTTATTATTACGGGTGACAGTGTTTCTGATGCGAGCTCTTCTTTCGATGAAAATGGACGCCCACAGGTAAACATTAGTTTGGATTCCAAAGGCGGCAAGCAAATGAGTAAAGTTACTCGTTCTGCTGTAGGCCGTAACATGGCGGTTGTTTTCATTGAGCATAAGTCCCGCAGTCGTTTTGTTGAAAAAGACGGCAAAATGGAAGAAGTGCGCAGAAGTTACAGTGAAAAAGGCATTATTTCTTTAGCGACTATTCAAACGACACTAGGGAATTCATTCCGTATTACAGGGTTGGATAGTCCTCGTGAATCTTCTGAGTTGGCTCTGTTGCTTCGTGCTGGTGCTTTGGCTGCGCCAATTTACTTTGTGGAAGAGCGTACAATTGGACCAAGTTTGGGGGCGGAAAACATCAAGTTAGGTGTTAATTCGGCGCAAATTGGTTTGTTGGTTGTTATGTTATTCATGCTGGTTTACTACAAGGTATTTGGTATTTTTGCCAACATATCGCTGGGCTTGAATATCATACTGTTGATGGCTTGTATGTCTATTCTGGGGGCAACGCTTACGCTGCCAGGTATTGCAGGTATCGTATTGACGATGGGGATGGCGGTGGACGCCAACGTGCTGATTTTCTCGCGAATAAAAGAGGAATTGGCCAGTGGGGTGCCGAATCAGCAAGCTATCCATTCTGGCTTTAATCGCGCCTTTACAACTATTTTCGACGCTAACATTACTACTTTGCTAGTCGCTGTGATTCTGTTTGCGGTCGGTACGGGTCCTGTTAAAGGTTTTGCGGTGACATTGTCACTGGGTATTCTTACTTCTATGTTTACGGCAATTGTTGTAACTCGTGCACAAGTTAATCTTGTGTATGGTGGTCGTAAAAATAAGAAATTGTACATTTAGGAGAGCGCCATGAAAGTGACAAATATTCCGTTTATGGCAATGCGTAAAATCGTAGCTGTCTTTTCACTTGTGCTGATACTCATCTCTCTTGTTTCTTTGGCGACAAAGGGTTTGCAGTTCGGGTTGGATTTTACCGGCGGTACATTGATTGAGGTGGCTTATGAAGAAGCGCCTAATCTAGATGATGTGCGTACTTTGTTGGGTGAAAACGGCTATGAAGATATTGTTGTGCAAAACTTTGGTTCGCCGACAGATGTTGTGGTTCGTATGGCTAATGCCTACACAGCAACCCTTGGCGATGAAGTGCTAGCGACGCTTCAGAATCATGGTGAGACAGATGTGTCCCTTCAGCGCTCTGAGTTTGTTGGTGCGCAAGTGGGTGAGGAGTTGCGAGAGCAAGGTGGCTTAGGTATGTTGCTTGCCTTGGCAATTGTGATGATTTACGTCGCAGTGCGCTTCCAGTTCAAATTCTCTGTTGCGTCTGTTGTAGCTTTGGTTCACGACGTCATTATCACGTTAGGCTTCTTTTCCATATTTGAGGTAGAGTTTGATCTGACTGTGTTGGCAGCATTGCTTGCTGTGGTTGGTTACTCACTCAACGATACGATAGTGGTGTGTGATCGGATTCGTGAAAACTTCCGTATTATGCGTGACACAACGCCATATGATCTGGTTAATGAGTCGATTAATCAGACGCTTGGTCGTACTTTGATTACGTCTTTAACGACCTTGTTTGTGTTGGTTGTCTTGTTCGTTGCAGGTGGCGAAGCCATTCATAACTTCTCTATGGCATTGTTAGTAGGTATTATAATTGGTACTTATTCTTCTATTTTTGTTGCGGCAAATTTATTGCTGGCGATGAATGTAACACGCGAAGATTTGATTCCTGTGCCGAAAGAAGAGTTGGAAGACGATTTACCTTAAGTAGATTTTTCTCTTCTCGTTATTAAAAGCCTGCTTCGTGCAGGCTTTTTTTATGCGCTAGCTAGATTTTGTTCGTTAGTGCTCTTTGTGTCTGTTATGTTTTTCTCTTACTTAAAGTCGAGGTGAATCGCTGAATATGTATTTTTTATTGCTTAGCTCATTACTTTTGTTGGCTAGTGTTCAGGTAAATGCTAATGCCTTGGATTTAAGTGCAATGGATAAAACAGCGCAGAGCTTTTCTAATATCAAGACGATTCAGATCGCTTATAAGGGGGAGCTTGTATGGTCAAAGGCTTATAACAAGGCGGATATTAATGCTGTTACCAATATTAAGTCGGCTTCGAAGTCTCTCATGTCAGCTATTGTTGGTATTGCTATTGAACGTGGTGTAGTTGATGGGGTTGATCAGTCTGTTGCGTCTCTGCTGTCGGATCAACTGCCAGCTAATCCTGATCCTCGTTTAAGTGATATTACGATTGGGCATTTGCTTTCTATGCAGGCGGGCTTGGAGCGAACCTCTGGGCGTTATTATGGTCGTTGGGTGGCAAGTGATAATTGGGTTCAAGCTGTTTTGTCGCGACCTTTTGTTGATGATGTCGGTGGTGATATGCAGTATTCAACCGGCAATACGCATCTTTTGTCTGCGATCATCATGTACCAGACAGGAGAGAATACTTATCAGTTGGCGAATAAGTGGTTACAAGGAAGTGGTATTCGAATTCAGAGTTGGGAGATCGATCCGCAAGGTATTCCAATGGGTGGAAATCAAGTGGGCATGACACCAGCGTCGCTATTGGCTTTTGGTGAATTGTATCGACGTGGAGGGGTGACTGCAAAAGGTCGTCGTTTACTTTCTGAAAAATGGATAGCCGAAAGTTGGGAGCCAAAAACACAATCTCGTTTTCATCGAGGGCTGTATGGGTATGGATGGTTTATTCAAAATTTTGAAGGTGTGCAGGGTTACTATGGTTGGGGTTATGGCGGGCAAATGATTTATGTTTTTCCGGAGCTGGATTTAACTGTAGCAATCACATCGGATGAGTTTTTGCCTTCTGGAAAGACTGGCTATCGTGACTCACTTCATGAAATGGTCGGTCAAGATATTATCCCTGCCATTCAGTCAGTTATGTAGTTTGAGTATTGGTTTGTAGTAGTAAAAAGCCTGCGATGATGGGCAGGCTTTTTTTGGTATGATTTTCTGGTGATAATTACATGTTGGTGATTTTGCCGAAATGCATGCCCATTTTGGTTGGGGTTTCTGCTTGTAGAGATTCTTCCCAATTTACCGCATCTTTGCCAAAAAGAACGATGGCGGTTGATCCGAGTTTAAATCGTCCCATTTCTTCACCTTTCTTAATCTCAATGTTATTGAGCTCTTTGTAGTCCCAAGTGACAACATTTTTGTTGAATGGTGTCACTTGCCCTGCCCATACCGTTTCTATGCTAGCTACGATCATAGCGCCAACCAAAATGACTGCCATCGGACCGGCTTCTGTATCGAATAGGCAAACGGTGCGCTCGTTACGAGCGAATACGTTGGGAATTTGCTCAGCGGTTACTTTGTTTACTGAAAAGAGCTTGCCAGGGATGTGGATCATCTTGGTGAGCTTGCCTGTTAATGGCATATGGACACGGTGGTAGTCTTTAGGGGATAAATACACAGTAGCGAAAGAGCCGCCAAGGAATTGATTAGATAAAGAAGCATCGCCGCCCAATAGTGTTGTGAGGCTGTAGTGATGTCCTTTCGCTTGGAACAATGTGCCATGTTCTATTTTGCCAAGCTGGCTGACTGCTCCATCAGCAGGGCAGGCAATACCGTTTTCTTCATTGCAAATAGGGCGTAGTTCTGGGCGAATGGCGCGGGTGAAAAAATCGTTAAAGTTGCGGTATGACAATTCATCGCTGTTGATTGCTTCAGACATATCTACTTGGTATTTTTTGACGAATTGACTGATAAAGGTGTTTTTTACCCATTTATTTTCGCATTCCGCTATTTTTCCGATAGCTCTAGATAATGTTTTCTGCGGGGTGATATGTTGTGCAAAGGCAAAAAGTTGATCTTTAGTCACGTTGATTGTCCTGATATAAGTGAATTTATAGTGTGCTGTGGCTGATTAAAGACACGATCTGTTTTAGGTTCTTGTAATCTGTTTCATTAAATTCGGTACGAGTTTCTAGCCAAAATATAGCCGTTTCTTTTTCTGATATTTTTGTGGATGCCAAAATAAGGTGGCTGTTGGTGTCAATTATTTGGTCCGACGTGTGCGGAAAATCTTTCAGTAGATTATCAAGTTTTTGCCCGTATATGTGAATGGCTGAGCGTTTGTTAGATAACTTTTTAAATACGCTTGATGGGGCGCTCCATTGGATCGATTTAATGACGTCTATGTTATAGCCAAATTGAAACATGGGAGATATTTTGTCGTTCGCATGTTTAAAAATAATGCTGTGTTGTGTGTTTGGTATGGCTTGCTTGATGGTTTTTAGGGCAAGTCCTGTTTTATGCTTTGCGTCATATTCTTTGTTTTGGCTGAGCGCTTTTTTGAGTGCCGCAATAGGCGTCAAAGATACTTTAGGTTTTGAATTCCCTGTATACAGATCGGGGTCAAGCAATTGTTGTGCTAATGGAATTTTTCCTCCGGTGTTGTAGAGCTTGGCGGCTTCAGTGCTTGCGAAATGGGCAGTTTGAATGATTTCGCCAAGTCGACGATGCATGACTGTCGCAACTACGCGGTAGAAAAATGGCAGGTTTTTGGAGTCCCATCGCATTAAATTTGCTTCATGAGCGACCTTGTTGGCGCAATACGAGAAAATAAGTGGGTTGTTTACTAAGATGGTTAATCTTTTGTCTTCGGTGAAGCCCGGTAGTTCATCGGGGTGGTGTGCTAGATGAGCCAGTTCTTGTAGCTCTTTTTTATTTGGTATGTGTTTGGTCAAAAAAGATTCGATGACTTTGTTTGGCGTATTCCAATAGGTGCATAAATGAACCGTTAGTTCATCTATGCGACAGCCTAAAATATTTAATTCAGCTTGGCTGGATTTTTCGCCTTGTTGGATTTTTTGGTTGATTTCTAACATGGTTGGATAAGCGTAGAACCATAATAGCCATCTTGCGGCATCTCGAAACAAGGTTATCCAGAAAATATCATCTTCGTTGTTGGTCAGTTTTTCAATTGACCAGTGTCTGGCGATAGTGGCAGCTTCGTAGCTGGTCTGAAGTTCTCTTAAAAATGCCATTAAATGAGGTTGTTTGTGTCTGTCTTTGGTTTCATAGGCAGCAAAGTGGGAAAACAGTCTTGCGATGCCATTCATACCAACCATGGCGGCAGCGTGAAAAGGTGTTTTTATTTCACTGTTTTTATTCGGCATGATGCGATTGGCTTCGTTGAGAATAGCAAAAGCCAATAATGGGTCGGAGGCTATATTTGCTTGCATGCCATCAAGAGTGTCTTCTGTTCTTTTTATTTGAGTCTTTAGACGCGATAAATTGACTGCTCTAACAGGAAATTTTTTATTTTTCAGAAAATGTAGCCATTCATTTAGGCCAGAAGGTGACTTGTCTTTCATAGCTGGTTACATTAGTGGCTCGGTTGTTGAATTTATAAAGGCTCTTATATTTTAGATCTCATTAATCATACTGTATATTGATATGAGAGCATACTTTGTCGGTATTAAGGAAGTGAATATGTTTGCATTAGCTGGCTTGCTAGTTGTAATTGTTAGTGTTGTGTCTGGCTATTTGGCATCTCATGGGAATATGTTAGCCCTGTGGCAACCTTTTGAGGTACTCATTATTTGTGGTGCGGCTCTAGGGGCTTTTATGGTAGCAAACCCATTTGTGATACAGAAAAAAGTGCTGACTATGTTGCCTCAGGTTATTACTGGCAGTCGACACAATAAAAAATTTTATTTGCAATTGTTAGGTTTGATGTACAGCTTGTTTCAGAAAAGTCGCCAAGATGGTTTTTTGTCTATTGAAGAGGATATTGAATCGCCTTTTACCAGTGAGTTGTTTAGTCGCTTTCCGGATGTGGTGCGTGATCATGAGGTGGTGAACTTTCTGACTGATAATTATCGAATATTTACATTAACAGGTCTGCCAGCTTATGAAATAGAAGCCATTATGGATAATGAGATTGAGCAGATACAGGAAGAATTAGTTGCGCCAAGTCATGCGCTAACGCGAGTGGCCGAAGGCTTGCCAGGTTTTGGTATTGTTGCAGCGGTATTGGGCATTGTTATTACTATGGGGTCTATTGGTGGGCCACTAGAAGAGATTGGTGCGCACGTTGCGGCGGCTTTGGTTGGGACATTTTTAGGTATCTTTTTCGGTTATGGTTTTGTTGGGCCTGCCGCTTCTCATCTGGAAAGTTTGGGTACTCACGAGTTGAAAGCGTACTTATGTGTTAAGGCATGCTTGAATTCTATTGTGTCTGGCTATGCGCCACCTGTTGCCGTTGAAACGGGGCGGAAGTTGTTGCCACCAGAAATGCGTCCGAGTTTTATTGAATTGTCAGATGGTCTTAAGCAGTATCGTTAGTATGGGTGCATCGTACCAAGTTAAGGAGAGTGTTGGATGGCCCTAGGTTCTAATGGGTTAGTAATTCGCCGAGTTAAGAAAATCAAAAAAGGCGGTCATCATGGTGGGGCTTGGAAGATAGCACTTGCTGATTTTGCTTTAGCTATGATGGCGTTTTTCTTGGTTTTATGGATTATGAGTGTGGCTTCTCCAGAGGAGTTGAAAAGTATTGAAGGATACTTTCAGGACCCAATGGGGCCTTCTACAGCAGGTTATAGCGCTAATCCTATCGATTTGGGTGGAAGTCCAGCGAAAAGTACAGAAAAAAAATTAGATTTGCAGTTACCTGAAGCTGGTAGTGCTGATATTCAATCCAGAGATAAGCTTCAAGGTAATGGTCCGGATTCTGCTGAATCTAAGAGTATTAGCAATATGCTGCAGGAAGAAATGAGTAAGATGAACGTTTTGCTTTCGCAGCAAAAAAATATGCGCATTGAAATTACGCCGCTGGGTGTACGTATTACGTTATTAGATGATCCAGATAAGCCTATGTTTGAGCGCGGAAGTGCTCGGATGATGCCGGATATTGAAAATACTTTGCTGAGTATGTCGCCGATATTTAATAAAGTGACTAACCCTATTGTTATTACGGGCCATACTGATTCATCTAAATTTGGTGCTTCGGGTCGGATTGATAATTGGGATTTGTCGACTTTGCGAGCAAATGCGGCGCGCCATATCTTGGAAGAGGGTGGTGTTGAGGATAGACGTATTGCTCAGGTGATTGGTCTGTCTGATACCATTCCTTACAATCGATTTGATACGGATAGCGCAGAGAATAGGCGCATTAGTATTACATTGTTAACCGATGATGCTTATAAGAAATTGCTGGACCAGAATCGTAGTAATTTTGGTAATCCTGGTCAGCAATCTGATTTGAAAATAACGCCTCAAACGGTTTTTTAGAAGGCTTGGTTTTCTCGTATTGAGTGTTTGATTCTTAGGAAGCTTTGGAAGCGGTGCTCCGTGATTTCACCTTTTTCTAGAGCTTCTAAGATTGCGCATCCTGGTTCTTTTTCATGGGCGCAATCGCGGAATCGACAATAGCCAATATGTGGTCGAAATTCGATAAAGCCGTTTAGTAATTCGTCTTCCGAAATATGCCATAAGCCAAACTCTCGAATCCCAGGGGAGTCGATGAGATCACCGCCTTTCGGCATATGGAATAATCGAGCGGTAGTGGTGGTGTGTACACCCTTTTTGCGTTTCTGTGAAAGTTCACCCACGCTAATGTCAATATCAGGAAGCAAGGTGCCAATGAGAGAAGATTTGCCTACGCCTGATTGTCCCACAAAAACACTTGTTTTATCCTGCAAGAAATCATAAAGCGATTCCATACCAGCTTGGTTTTTGATGGAGGTTCTGATGATTTTGTAATTCAGATCTTCATAGGTTTTTAGTAGCTGATCCAAGTCTGCTTTATTGCTGTCGTCGATTAAATCGCATTTGTTTAGCAAAATAACGGGTGGTATGCCAACGGTCTCTGCAGCCACTAAATAGCGATCTATTAGGTTGGCATGCGCAACTGGCTCGGCGGCAATGACGACGATTATATGGTCGATGTTGGCGGCAACTGGCTTTATTCTGCCGTGCATGTCTGGACGAGACAGGGAGGTGTGTCTTGGTGTTGTGGCAACAACAACACCACCTTCATTTTGTTTTGGGCGCCAGACAACTTTGTCGCCAGTCACAAGTTGACCTAGGTTGGCGCGCAAATTACAGCGCGTGGAGATGCCAATAAAAGGTTCTTGAGTGCCTTCAACTTCTACTTGCGTACCGAAGTGGGAGATAATAATGCCTTCAGTTTCAGGTCCGAGATCGGATGACTGAAGGAGTTCTTCGGCGGCATCACCTCGCTTTTGAGTGCGTTCTACGCGCTCTTTGTGAATTCTTTCGATTCGCCAAGTTTGTTGTTTAGTAAGTTTTCGCTTCGACATTAGATTCGTCTGGTCATAAAGTAAGGCGCATAGAGTATAATGCCTAGCATTGATAATAAAGGACTTGGAAGATTATGAGCTTAAATGAAGAGAATTTAGTGTGGATCGATCTTGAAATGACAGGATTGGACCCAGAAACCGATACCATTATTGAAATTGCTACTGTGGTTACGGATAAGCATTTGAATGTATTGGCGAAAGGTCCAAGCCTTGCTGTCCATCAAGAAAAAGCAGTAATGGATGCGATGGATGAATGGTGTACACAGCATCATGGTGACTCTGGGTTAACGGCTAGAGTGTTGTCTTCGACTATTAGTATGGCACAAGCAGAAGAAGAGACTGTTAAGTTTTTAGCTCAGTATGTTCCGGCTGGAAAGTCGCCTATTTGTGGTAACAGTGTTGGGCAGGATCGTCGTTTTTTGTATCGCTACATGCCTAAGTTGGAAGCCTTTTTTCATTACCGTTATTTGGACGTTAGTACGGTTAAAGAGCTGGCTAAACGTTGGAAGCCAGAGGCGCTTGATGGCTTTTCTAAATCTGGTTCCCATTTGGCGATGGACGATATTCTAGAATCTATTGGTGAGTTGAAGCATTACCGTAAAACTATGTTTGGTTTGGAAGATAAGGCTTAATTAGTCGGTTCTTGTTTGTGTGAATTGGCGGGCTGCATTTCGTTTGTTGCTCGCTAGTTTCTTTATTAAGGTTCTCTTTTTAGCTCGCGAGTCCTGATACTCCGTCCCATATTAGCTTTAATCCTGTTAGGAAGAGAAAACTGTACATGATTTTGAAAAACAGCGCCGTGGACAGTTTGTAGTGTAGCCATGCGCCGAGTTGGACCCCCAAGAAAGCGACTGGCGTAAAGCACAGCGACAAAAGTACGTTGGAACTATTTAGCTGGCCCAGCATCCCGTATGGGATGAGTTTTACGTAGTTGACCGCGGTAAAAATAACGGCAGCAGTGGCCACGTATTGAGTTTTGTCTAGGTTTGCCCTTAGCAAATAGACACTCATTGGTGGTCCGCCAGCGTGGGCGATAAAGCTTGTGAAGCCGCCAAGCGTGCACCAGAGCCTTCCAGCAATCGTACTAAGCGGCTTTTGTTGATTGGTTTGGTTTTTCTTGGGCCATGAATTTAATGTAAAGCCTACCGCAATAATCCCAACCATTATTTTTAGCCATTCTGCTGAAAACCATGATGCTGTGAGTCCGCCGATGATGACGCCAATAATCGCAGCGGGTATGCATTTTATAAGTTGTTCTGTGTTCCATTTCTTCCAGAATTTTTGCACGGTAAATATGTCCATTATGCAGAGAATTGGAAGCATTATGGCGGCTGCAAGTGTTGGGGAGGTTTGTAGTGAAATCAGCGGAACCGCGAGAATGCCAAATGCGCCAGAAAAGCCGCCTTTTGATACGCCAGTGATAAAAACGGCAACGGCAATGATTGAAAGAAAAAGCCAATCCATGTGCATCCTTTATTGGGTGTTTGTTTTTGTGGGTAGTAGGTTGGTTTATTATGAGTGATTGATGCTTGTTTCAAAAGGCTTCTGTATTAGAATTGTCGGAAATAAAATGATCGTGCACTTGGTGTTTTCTCAAGATTGAGTAGTAAAAGGGTTGATTGGTAATGCGAATAGAAAAAGATGTTTATGGTGAGGAGGCGATGGAAAAGCTGGGTGAGGTTTTTTCATCGGTGCTGAAGTCTGGTGCGGTGGTGTATTTGGAAGGTGATCTAGGTATGGGTAAAACCACGCTGGTGAGAGGTGTTTTGCGTGGTTTGGGATATCAAGGGCCAGTGAAAAGTCCTACCTATACGATTGTTGAGCCTTATGAAATGTCTGGCTTTGAGGCGTTTCATTTTGATTTATATCGAGTTGCGGATGCTGAAGAGCTAGAGTTTATGGGGATTCGCGACTATTTTAATGATGGTAGTTTGTGTTTGATTGAGTGGGCAGAAATGGGGCGAGGGATTTTGCCAGAGGCGGATTTAGTTGTCTCGCTGAGTTTAATTCGTCAAGGGCGCCATGTGTGTGTAGAGGCGAACACAGATAAGGGTGGTGAGGCGTTAAGCGTCTTGAAAGGAACGATAACTTCTTGATGTATAGAAGACTTTACTATAAGTAAGATTGAGATCCATTTAATCAGCAGTTATAGTGTGTCAGATATACTAGCTAGCTGTCTGATATGCATACTAAATTTCGTAATTATCTATTTATTTTTATTTGTTCAATCCTGTCTTTGGCGACTTGTAGTGTTTTGGCTGCAGAGGTTCGAGATATTCGTGTTGCTCAGCAAGAGGGGGTGACACGTTTGGTGTTTGAGCTTTCTGAGGCTGCAGAGCACCGTATTTTTCCTCTTTCTAATCCTGATCGTATTGTTTTAGATATTAGCGGAGTGGTTTTAAGTCCCTCAGTGGTAAATGGCTTGTCTGCGCTGTCTTCAGATGTTTTGATGCGAGTAAGATATGCGCGCCGAGATTCAGGTGTTCGGTTTGTACTTGATTTGGGGCAGGCGGCTAAGGCAAAAAGCACTGTTTTGGCTGCCAATGGTACTTATGGCCCTAGGATATTGGTTGAGCTTGAGTACGGGGTAAGAAAGCCTGCGACTATTGTTAAAAGTTTAGCGAACCTCTCTAAAGAGAAGCGCGATATTGTGATTGCAATTGATCCAGGCCATGGCGGTAAAGACCCTGGTGCATTGGGGCAATATAATGTGCGAGAGAAAGATATCGTGCTTTCTATTGGTAAAGAGCTAGCGCGCCGTATCAATGCGGTTGACGGCTTTAAAGCGGTGTTAACTCGCTCAACAGACAAATACCTTCAGCTGAGAGATCGTTCCCGCGTAGCGCGTGAGGCTAACGCTGATTTGATGATATCCATTCATGCGGATGCGTTTACCAAATCCAGTGCTAGAGGGGCTTCTGTTTGGGCGTTGTCATTAAGTGGCAAAAGTTCTGAAATGGGTCGCTGGTTGGCTCAACAGGAAAACTCGGCTGATTTGGTGGGCGGAATTTCGTTGGATGATAAAGATCAGTTACTTGCTGAAGTTTTATTGGATATGTCGATGAATTCGACTATCCAAATGAGCCTTAATATCGGTAAGAGTGTTCTGGGGGAGATGAAGGGGGTTGCAGTATTGCATAAAGACAGTGTTCAGCAGGCTGGCTTTGTGGTGCTGAAGTCGCCAGATATTCCTTCTATATTGATCGAAACTGGCTTTGTGTCCAATAAAACCGAAGCCAAGAATTTATCGAGCAGAACGTATCGTGTGAAATTAGCCGATTCTATTTCAAAAGGTGTGGTTGAGTATTTCACCAAAAATGCCCCTGATGGAACCTTGGTTGCTTGGAAGCAAAAGAAACATTCTGATTATGTTTACACGGTTAGTAAGGGTGATACTCTATCCGAAATCGCGCGTCGAAATCAGGTGTCCTTGTCTGTTTTGCGTCAAGCTAACAATCTAAGTAATGACGTTATTTGGATTGGTCAGAAGCTTGTTATTCCTGCTGGTTAAAAGTCTTATTAAAGCCTCTTTATTTCTCAAAGAGGCTGTTCTCAAATTAAAGGTCGTTCATGCAAAGAATTAATCTTTTATCTCCACGTCTAGCCAACCAAATCGCCGCGGGAGAGGTGGTTGAACGTCCTGCTTCCGTTGTTAAAGAATTGCTTGAAAATAGTCTTGATGCTGGCGCATCGCAGCTTGATATTGATGTGGAGCAAGGTGGCGTAAGACGTATCAAGATTCGCGATAACGGCACAGGCATCATGAAAGATGACCTGTCGTTAGCGTTAAGTCGTCATGCTACCAGTAAAATCATTACCTTGGACGATTTAGAGGCTGTTTGTACTCTTGGTTTTCGTGGTGAGGCGTTAGCCAGTATTAGTTCTGTATCGCGAATGCACCTAACCTCTCAGGCTGAAAATGAAGTAGAAGCTTGGAGAGTTGAGGCGGAAGGCAAGGATATGGCGACGGCAATTCGTCCAGCCTCCCATCCCCAGGGTACAACTATCGACGTGCGTGATTTGTTTTTTAATACGCCTGCTCGTCGTAAGTTTCTTCGTACTGAAAAAACGGAATTCGCGCACCTTGAAGAAGTCGTTAAGCGGCTGGCGTTGAGTCGTTATGAAACTGGCTTTCGACTGAGTCATAACGGTAAACAAGTTTATGACCTTCGTCCTGTCACCGATCAGCTTCATGCTGAGCATCGGTTGGCAACTTTGCTGGGCAAAAAATTCATCGAGAATTCATTGACGCTAGATGTTGAGGCGGCTGGTTTGCGTTTGTGGGGGTGGATTGGTTTGCCGACGTTTTCTCGTTCTCAGGCGGATCTGCAGTATTTCTTTGTAAACGGCCGTGTGGTCAAAGATAAACTGGTGGCTCACGCAGTGCGTCAGGCTTATCGTGATGTTTTGTATAATGGTCGTCATCCTACTTTTGTTTTATATCTTGAGTTGGACCCCTCGACGGTTGATGTGAACGTACATCCGACAAAGCATGAAGTGCGCTTTCGTGATGGTCGTTTAGTGCATGACTTCTTGTTTAGTCGTATTCATAAGGCTATCGCGGATGTTCGCCCAGAATCAGATGCCGCCCCTACTGGGATGAATGATTCGGTGCAGACTGATGAGCAGGCAAGTTATGGTGCGAATATAACAGAGCAATCTGCTTTGCCCTTGTCTAATCGTTCTGCGTCTTCTTCGATGGACTGGATGCGCTCTACTTCAAATTCGTTGGGAGCGTCAGAGGTTCGAGGTCAACTTGATGGCATGAGTCGCCTGTCTGGTTATGCTCAGGAGTATGCTTCTAAAACAGAAGAGGTTGATCCTGAAACCGGTGAAGTTAGAGAGGTTTCTCCTACAAATGTTGTGGGGCTGGGTGAAAGTCCGTTTGTTAGATCTGAAGGTGATTACCAAGCGGTTCCACCTTTGGGTTTTGCTGTGGCTCAGTTGCACGGTGTTTATATTCTTTCTGAAAGTGAGCAGGGTCTTATTTTAGTGGATATGCATGCGGCTCATGAACGAATTGTCTATGAGCGTATGAAGACCGCGTTTTATCAAAAAAATATTTCATCTCAGCCTTTACTAGTACCGATAAATATCGCTGTGTCGCAAAGTGAAGCGGATCTTGTTGAGGAAAGTGGTGAGGTTTTTGAAGCATTTGGCTTTCGAGTAGAAAGAACTGGGCTAGAAAGTGCTATGGTTCGCGAAGTTCCCGTTATACTGATACGTGGCGATGTGGAAGGTCTTGTGCGTGATGTGATTAGTGACTTGTCTGCGAATGGTGTGTCCGATCTGATGGAGTCGCGGGCTAACGAGTTGATGGCTTCAATGGCGTGTCACGGTGCTGTGCGTGCAAATCGTAAGTTGACTATTGCCGAGATGAATAGTCTTCTTCGTGATATGGAGGTCACTGAGCGAAGTGGGCAGTGTAATCACGGCCGACCAACTTGGGCACACTTAAGTATGTCTGATTTAGATAAACTCTTTTTGAGAGGACGTTGATATGACAAAACCGCATGTTGTGTGTTTGATGGGGCCGACGGCATCAGGGAAAACAGGTTTGGCAGTTGAGCTGGCTGAGCAGCATAATTTTGAAATTATCAGTGTCGATTCTGCTCTTGTTTACAAAGGAATGGATATTGGTACGGCTAAGCCGGATGCACAGTTGCTTGCTAGAGCACCTCATAGATTGATTGATATTATCGATCCTCTTGAATCTTACTCGGCCGCTGATTTTGTTTTGGATGCGGTCGAGCATTCGCAAGAGATTATTGCCAAGGGAAAAACGCCACTTTTAGTGGGTGGTACTATGATGTATTTCAATGCTTTGCAAAAGGGGCTGGCAGAAATGCCGCAGGCGGATGCAGAGTTACGTGCATTGATTGAGGCTGAAGCGGCAGAAAAGGGCTGGGTGGCTTTGCATGAAGAGCTACAGAAGTTTGATCCGGAGGCAGCGTCTCGGATTCATCCTAATGACCCTCAGCGTTTGCAGCGTGCTATTGAAGTGTATCGGCTGACCGGCAAAACGATGAGCCATTTCTGGGCGCAGCAGGAAGCGGTGTCTTTGCCGTTTGAGATGATCAATATGGCAGTGATGCCGAAAGAGCGCAGTGTGTTGCACGAACGTATTGAGCAGCGTTTTTATGACATGATGGATCAGGGGTTCTTAGCAGAGGTTGAAGGCTTCTACAAGCGTGGTGATCTAACGATTGATATGCCTTCTATGCGTTGCGTTGGCTACCGGCAGTTATGGCAATATTTAGACGGTGTTGATTTGCTAGATGATGCTATCTTTAAAGGGGTGGTTGCTTCTCGTCAATTGGCAAAAAGGCAGCTTACTTGGTTGAGGGGATGGGAGGATCTGATGATTTTTGATAGTTTGTCGAAAGATCTTGTGCCTGAAGCCTTGAATTATATAGAAAGCAGGATTATATAGGGAAATAAATAAAGATTTGGTGTACTATCTATAGTATTGTTTTATCAATAATTAATTTAATTTTTTTGCTTGTTTAAGGAGATCACAATGTCAAAAGGGCAATCATTACAAGACCCTTATCTAAATATTCTACGTAAAGAAAGAGTGCCAGTATCCATCTTTCTTGTAAATGGAATTAAACTTCAAGGTCAAATCGAATCATTCGATCAGTTTGTGATTCTATTGAAAAATACTGTTAGTCAAATGGTTTACAAACACGCCATTTCTACAGTTGTGCCTTCCCGTACAATTCGCATCCCGTCTCCTGATCAGCCGGAAGATGACGCTGAATAGTTTGTCTGTAATAAGACAAGCAGAGGAATAATAGATTGTTTTTTGAACGTCCAGATAGTGGTGATATAGCTGTATTGGTTCATATAGATTTTCATGATCAAAATGAGTCTTATGGTCCAGAAGAGTTTGTTGAACTTGCTATTTCTGCTGGTGCCGACCCTGTGGCTGTTGTCACGGGATCTCGTCAGCGACCTGATGCTAGATATTTTATCGGTACTGGCAAACTAGCAGAAATTAAAGATATTGTTGATCGAGAGGAAGCCCAAATTGTTCTTTTTGATCATGCATTATCTCCTTCCCAAGAGCGTAACTTAGAAAGTGTCTTACAATGTCGTGTGCTTGATCGTACAGGGCTTATACTTGATATTTTTGCTCAGCGAGCACGTACCCATGAGGGTAAATTGCAAGTTGAGTTGGCTCAATTACAACACATGTCGACTCGTCTTATTCGTGGTTGGACGCATTTAGAACGCCAAAAAGGCGGTATAGGTATGCGTGGGCCCGGTGAAACCCAGCTTGAGACTGACCGTCGATTGCTTAGAGAGCGTATCAAAGCCATTCAGAAAAGACTGGCAAAAGTAGGTTCTCAGCGGGATCAGAATCGCCGATCGCGTGATCGTTCCTCTGTTCCAACGGTGTCGCTGGTGGGCTATACCAACGCAGGCAAATCTACTTTATTTAATAGAGCAACAGGTGCTGAAGTTTTTGCGGCCGACCAATTGTTTGCCACCCTAGATCCAACTTTGAGGCGTTTAGATTTAGAGCAAATAGGCTCTATAGTATTGGCTGATACGGTGGGATTTATTCGTCAATTACCTCACCGATTGATCAAGGCATTCCAGGCGACCTTAAAAGAGTCGTCTGAGGCGGATTTGTTATTGCATGTAGTGGACGCAGCGGATATTTCTCGTGATGAGAATATGAAGCATGTTGATTCTGTGCTGGAAGAAATTGGCGCTAATGAAGTGCCAACTTTGACTGTATTTAACAAAATTGATGCCTTGCCGACAGCAGAACCTAGAATTGATAGGGATGCTAACGGGAACCCTTTCCGAGTTTGGTTGTCTGCTCGTGATGGTCAAGGTGTTGACTTACTTAAGCAAGCTATTGCTGAACTGTTAGCAGAAGATGTTTTTAGTGAAACACTTTATTTGTCGAGTCAGTATGGTCGTTTAAGGGCTATGTTGTTCGAGCATGGAGCGGTGAAATCGGAGCGCTTTGATGAAGCGGGTCGTTTTGTTCTTGATGTAAAGTTGCCTAAAAAAGATTATTTGCAGATTTTGGCTCGCGCAGGCATGTCTGAGGATCAGATAGAAGCGGTGTGAGCTGTACAGGATTATCATTAAAATAAAGTGGAGACGTAGTATGGCCTGGAATGAACCGGGTAATAACGACAATGACCCATGGAATCCAGATAAAAACCGTAATAATGGTGCTGGGCGCCCAGATGGAGATCGTGAAAAAGAGACCAACAATGACCCTTGGGGTCGTAAGCCTGGAGGCAATGAACAAGGGCCTCCAGACTTGGATGAGGCTTTTCAGAAGTTAATGGGGATGCTTGGCGTTAAAAAAACGCGCAAATCCGGTGGCTCTGATGGTGGTGGCTCTGGTGGTATGTCTAGCAAATTTGGCGGTGGTTTGATTGCCATTGTGTTGATTGCTTTGCTTGCCTTGTGGGCAGCTACTGGTGTTTACCAGGTAGATCAGCAGGAGCGAGGGGTTGTGCTTCGTTTAGGTAAGTATCACTCCACGGTTATGCCAGGTCTTCATTGGAATCCACCTATGATCGACTCTGTGAGTAAAGTGAATGTAACGAAAGTTCGTTCTCATGATCATAAAGCGCTGATGTTGACGGTTGATGATGCCATTGTTGAGGTGGGTGTTTCTGTCCAATACTCTGTTCAGGATCCAAAGGATTTCTTGCTTAATGTTCGAAATCCAGAAGAATCTCTTGCTCAGGTGACAGAAAGTGCACTTCGTCATGTTGTTGGTAGTTCTGAAATGGATCAGATTTTAACGGAAGGTCGTGAGTTATTGGCGTCAGAAGTTAAGGCACGTATTCAGGATTACAGTAGTGCATACGGTACCGGTTTATTGATTTCGAAAGTCAACGTTGAAAATACTCAAGCGCCGACTCAGGTGCAAGAGGCTTTTGATGATGTTATCAAAGCGAAAGAAGATGAGTTACGTGTACGTAACGAAGCTGAATCTTATGCGAATGGTATTATTCCAGAAGCTCGTGGTCGTGCTCAGCGTATCAGAGAAGAGGCTGAGGCTTATCGATCTGAAATAGTAGCTCGAGCGAGCGGTCAAGCGGATCGTTTTGATCGATTGTATCGTGAGTATACTAAGGCGCCAGACGTTACACGTCGTCGTTTGTATATTGAGACGATGGAGTCTGTTTATAAAGACGCAAATAAAGTTGTTGTTGACACTAAAGGTGGAAATAACATGATGTATTTGCCTCTGGATCAATTGATGAAACAGCGTGCTGAGTCTTCTAAAGGTGCTGGATCTTTGAATTCAAACAACATTGGGGCGTTAACTGATCAGGTTCTTGATGAGATTCGCAAGCGCCAAAGTGCAACCATTCGTAGAGAGGGCAGAAACTAATGAGAGGCTTTTCTTTTTTCATTTTATTTATTGCCCTTCTTGGTGTGTTGGTCGCATCTCAGACGTTATTTGTTGTTAAAGAGACAGAGCGTGCTGTAGTGCTTAAGTTTGGTGAAATTGTTCAGGATGATGTTAAACCTGGTATTCACTTTAAACTTCCAATCATGAATGAGGTTAAGACATTTGACGCTCGAATTCTAACAATGGACTCACGCCCTCAGCGTTACTTGACGCTAGAGAAAAAGGCTGTTGTGGTTGATTCTTATGTTAAGTGGAAAATCGATTCTGTTGCCAAGTTTTATCAGGCTACGTCTGGTGATGAGTTTGTTGCCAATCGAGTTCTATCTTCTCGTGTAGATACTGGCCTTCGTAATAAGTTCGGTGAGCGAACTATGCATGAAGTGGTTTCTGGCGAGCGTGATCAGCTAATGACTGAGTTACGTGATGACTTGAATCAAGTTGCTCAGAATGAATTGGGTATCTCGATTGTGGATATTCGAGTTAAGCGAATCGACTTGCCGCCTGATGTTAGTGAGTCTGTTTATCAGCGTATGAGAACTGAGCGTGAGCGTGAAGCTCGTGAGCACAGATCGAAAGGTTTGGAGTTGGCTGAAGGTATTCGTGCTGATGCAGATCGTCAGCAAGTAGTATTGGAAGCTGAAGCTCAACGTGATGCTGAAATGATTCGCGGTGACGGTGACGCTAAAGCAGCGGCTATTTACTCGAAAGTTTACAAGCAAGATCCTGAGTTTTACGAATTTTATCGTAGTCTTCAGGCATACCGTGAAAGCTTTAACGGTAACAATGATTTGTTCGTTCTTGAGCCAGATAGCGAATTCTTTAAGTATCTGAATAGCTCCACTAGTCGTAGTGCTAAATAGAGTGGATATTCGTCAATAATCGTACATGAGGCCTATTTGTTAAAATGGGAAACATGGTACTATTACACAAACCGGGCCCAGCCCGGTTTTTTAATGGTCAAAATAAAGAGAATCTATGCAGGAATTGTTGCAGTCGCTGCTGGTTGGCGTCAGCCTTTTATTGATCGCCGAGGGCATTTTGCCGTTTCTCGCACCTAATGTGTGGAGAGAAATAATGGTAAAAGCTATCGCGAGCTCAGATTGGAATTTGCGTATTCTGGGCGCGGTTAGTATGTTTCTTGGATTAATGCTTCTTTTGCTGACTCGAAGCTAAGAGGATAATTTAATGACATTAGCAGATCGCTGGTTACTTCCAGAGGGCGTTGACGAGGCGTTGCCTGAACAGGCCGCTAAGATCGAGCACCTTAGAAGAACTCTGCTTAATCTCCATGAAAGTTGGGGATATCACTTAGTAATACCTCCTCTTTTAGAGTATCTAGATTCCCTTCTTACGGGTGCTGGCTCAGACCTAGAAATTGAAACATTTAAAGTAATCGACCAATTATCAGGTCGACTTTTAGGTATTCGTGCCGATTTCACATCCCAGGTGGCTCGTATTGATGCTCATTGCCTTAAAGATGATGGTGTGCAGCGTTTGAGTTATTGTGGCAGTGTTCTACGAACAATGCCGGCTGGCTTAGATGGTACTCGTAGTCCCATTCAGTTGGGCGCAGAAATTTATGGGCATGGCGGCGTAGAAAGCGATGTTGAAGTTTTGTCTTTGATGTTGCAAACCTTGTCTACGGCCGGTTTGTCTAACCTTGTTCTTGATCTTGGGCATGTTGATGTCGTGAGTGGTGTTCTTGCTGCTTGCGATTTGACTGCGGATCAAGAAGGTAAATTGATTGAGCTTTATAAGGCTAAAGATTTGCCGGAGCTTGATAGATATGTTGATGGGCTTGAATGTCTGCGTGATATTCAGAAGCAATGGTTGGTTGGTCTGCCACGTTTATGTGGCGGTAAAGAAGTATTAAAACATGCGGCAGATTTGCTTGGTGATGTAAGCGAGTCAATCCGAGATGCGATTGTTTTGCTGCAGAAAGTGAGTGAATCAATTTGCCAACGTTTCCCTGCGGTGGGTCTACATTTCGACCTGAGTGATTTGGTTTCTTATAGTTACCACACAGGTGTTGTTTTTGCGGCTTACGTGCCTGGGCATGGTAATGCAATTGCTCGTGGTGGACGATATAACAATATTGGTCAAGTGTTTGGGCGGTCCCGTCCTGCTACAGGTTTTAGTACGGATGTAAAAGCCTTGGTTGCTTTGACAGAGATTGTGGTCAATAAGCCAAAAACTGTTCTTTCGCCAATTTGCTCAAGTGATGCGCTTTGGCATAAAGCGAATTCCTTGCGGGCTGAGGGATATCGAGTGGTAGAGGTCTTGGATGATGTTTACCCTGGAGATGCTGATTTTAAGCTGGAATTTGTTGATGAAGCTTGGCAGTTGATGCCAGTTCAGAGCTAGACTTTTCTTTAAGAACTATCTAAATGAGACCTGAAATTATGGGTAAAAATGTTGTTATTCTAGGCACTCAATGGGGCGACGAAGGTAAAGGTAAGGTTGTAGACCTACTTACTGAAGATGTTGCTGCGGTTGTACGTTTTCAAGGTGGTCACAATGCTGGCCATACATTGGTTATTGATGGCAAGAAAACAGTCTTGCATTTGATTCCTTCTGGTATTTTGCGTGAAGGCGTTCAATGTATTATCGGTAACGGTGTTGTGTTGTCTCCTGCAGCATTGAAAACTGAAGTGCTTGAGTTGTTGGAGCAAGGTGTTCCAGCGGTTGAGCGCTTGAAAATCAGTGCGGCTTGTCCACTTATTCTTCCTTATCATATTGCTATTGATCAGGCTCGTGAGCTTGCTAAAGGTGAGAAAAAGATAGGTACAACGGGTCGTGGTATAGGGCCTGCTTATGAGGATAAAGTGGCACGACGTGCTATTCGTGTTGGTGATTTGCTGGATTCTGAGCGCTTTGCTGCCAAACTTAAGGAAGTCCTTGAGTATTACAATTTTGTCCTCACTCAATATCATAAAGTTGAGCCTATTTCCTTTGACGAAGTGTATGCTGCTGGTTTGGAAATGGCGGATTTCTTGCGCCCAATGGTGGCTGACACTATTACCTTGCTGCATGACTTGCGTAAAGCGGGTGCGAACATTATGTTCGAAGGTGCTCAAGGCTCATTATTAGATGTCGATCACGGTACTTACCCTTATGTGACATCTTCAAATACAACGGCAGGTGGTGCTCCAGCGGGTACTGGTTTTGGTCCTTTGTATTTAGACTACGTGCTTGGTATTACAAAAGCTTATACCACTCGTGTTGGTTCTGGTCCTTTCCCGACTGAACTTTTTGACGAGGATGGCGAGCGTTTGGGTCGTCGTGGTCATGAGTTTGGTGCAACTACGGGTCGCTCTCGTCGTTGTGGTTGGTTCGATGCTGTTGCTTTGCGTCATGCCGTTCAGATTAACTCTGTTTCTGGTATTTGTCTGACTAAATTGGACGTTCTTGACGGTTCTTCTGTCATCAAAGTTTGTGTTTCTTACGCAGACGAAAATGGTAACCCTGTCGCCGGCTCTTTGGTTGATAGTGAAGGTTATGAGAAGGCTAAGCCTGTTTATGTTGAGTTGCCTGGTTGGGCTGAATCAACAGTAGGTGCTGCAAATTTTGAAGCGCTACCAAAAAATGCTCAAGATTATATTCGCTTCCTTGAAGAGCAGGTTGGTGTGCCAATTGATATTATTTCTACTGGCCCAGATCGTAACGAGACAATTGTTATTCGCGACCCTTTTAAACAATAAGTTTTAAATAATGGGTTTGTTGTTAAAAAAAGCCGCTTAGTTGCGGCTTTTTTTGTTTTAATGGGTTGCTAAGTTCAGCATATTAGCATTCTTTGTAAATAGAGTGAAAAGAGGGGGAGGAGTTTGTCTGGGGCTAAGGTAATATTTACAATTGAATTTAAGGCAATTTAAATGCCTGCTAAATAATGAAAAAATGAGAGGGAATATTTATGGTTAAGTTATTGCTTGCTGATGATGATGCTCGTTTATCGGATTTGATTAAAGAATATTTTGATGGCGAGGGTTACGAGGTAGCGCATGCTTGGAATGGTCGTGAAGCGTTAGAGTTCATGGCTGCGGAGATGCCTGATATTGTTATTCTCGATGTTATGATGCCTGAGTTGGATGGCTTTGAAACGTTAAAGCAGATACGTAATAAGAGTTCGGTGCCTGTTATTATGCTGACGGCAAAAGGCGATGATATAGATCGTATTCTTGGCTTAGAGATGGGGGCGGATGATTATTTGTCTAAACCATTTAATCCGCGAGAGTTGTTGGCTAGAATTAAGGCTATTTTGCGTCGAGCAAGTCAGGAGCGAGAAGACGACCCAACTGCTGATATAGATCTTTCTGGTGTATTATTGCGCCGCAAAGATCGGACTGTATATTTGGAAGGTGAATTGGTCGAGTTAACAACTTCAGAATATACCTTGTTGGAATGCATGCTAATGGCACCCGGCCAGGTATTAACAAAGCAAGAGCTTTCTGAAAAAGCTTTGGGTCGTAAGTTGACTATGTATGATCGTAGCTTGGATATGCATATTAGTAACCTGCGCAAAAAAATTGGTAATTTAGAAAATGGTGATCCTCGAATCAAAACCGTCCGTGGTGTAGGCTATATTTTTGTGTCAAATGAACTAGGTGCTTAGCTTTTTATGAAAAATACTTTTCTGCGTGTGTTTCTGGTAGTGCTTCTTTCCAATATTGTTGTGGTGAGTATTGGTTTGGGGATGGTCCAGTTTATCCAGAAGCGCAATCAGGTGTCAGCTGATTTACTGGGGGATGTCGGTGTTCAGTTGGTGGCTGGGTATGAAAAGTTCGGTATTACTTCTTTGCAAGAGGAGACGGAAAAAGCTGAAAAGCGTTTGTCTGGAACGATTTATCTTTATCAGGAAAACGGTCGTCCTCTTTTAAAAGCTTTGCCTCGTAACTTTAGAGAGCAAAATACGCCAAGTGCTACAAGTAGGCCCTCGGCGGATTTTTTACATAGTCAATTTATTCAGGTTATTGGTGGGGATAATGTTCAGTATTTGCTTATTTTTAAACCAAATCCTGAAATTAGCTCTCTAGCGCCGGAAGCGGTTGTCGGGTTTTCTTTATTAGGCTTGCTCGTTTCGAGTGGTGTTTTGGCTTATTGGCTATTGGGGCCACTGCTTAAGTTGCAGCGTGTTGCTCGCTCTTTTGGTCAAGGTGATATGACGGCTAGGGTTGAAAATAAGCTGGCTCGAAGAAGCGATGCTGTTGGTAAATTAGCCCGTGAGTTCAATGAGATGGCCGTTAGAATAGACACTCTGCTGTCATCGAAAGAGCGGTTAATGCGTGATGTTTCGCATGAGTTAAGAACGCCACTTGCCAGGATAGAGGTGGCGTTAACGATTGCAGAAGACAAATATGGTACAGAGGCGCAAAGAGGCTATTTGAACCGAATTCGAACAGAGCTTCATGAGCTTGATGAGCTAATAGGTCAGGTGCTTACTTTGAGTCGTTTAGAGGCGGCCTCTCTCATAAAAGAGGAGGTGGATCTTCAAGATTTCTTGGGTGATATCGTCGAGGACGTGAGTTTTGAAAGTCAGTTGAAAGGCATTTCAGTCACTAAAATCGGTCGTGCGCCAAAAACTATATTGGGTGATCCGCTTCAGTTGCGGCATGCTATTGAAAATGTACTTCGCAATGCATGTTTCTATGCAGGTTGTAATGGTGTGATTGAGGTTGAAACTCAAGAGAAGGCGGGTACTGCTTTTATCTACGTGCGAGATAATGGCCCTGGTGTTTCTGATGACAAATTAGAGAAGATTTTCCACGCTTTCTACCGTTCGTCTGAAGCTCGGGAGGCTAACAGTGGTGGTTTTGGTGTTGGTCTTACTATCTCTCAGCGTATTATTAGTGCTCACAAAGGGCAGATAAGTGCTAAGAATCGTCAGGAGGGTGGTTTAGAGGTGTGTTTTCAACTGCCTGTTGCTTAAACTTAGATTTTAAGTTCAAGAAAAACTTCTGTTTTTGATAAAGCGCTTGTTATTGTCTTTATAGATAAGTAATATGCGCCTCGCAAGTTGGCTAGGCAGTCGCCGCTCAATTTATTGGGGGGAGGAAAGTCCGGGCTTCGCAGGGTAAAGTGCCAGGTAACGCCTGGGGGGCGTGAGCCTACGGAAAGTGCAGCAGAAAATACACCGCCTAAGCAGTTTACTGCCGGTAAGGTTGAAATGGTGCGGTAAGAGCGCACCGCGCGACTGGCAACAGTTCGTGGCAAGGTAAACCCCACTTGAAGCAAGACCAAATAGGAACTCTTTGGCGTGACCCGCGCTGAGTTCGGGTAGGTTGCTAAAGACGTGCAGTGATGTACGTATTAGATGAATGACTGTCCACGACAGAACCCGGCTTATCGGCCAACTTGCAATTTTTCTCTTCCTGCGTTATTTCCTTTTTTATTCAGCTGGCGTCATGCCTAATGTCGCATTCTATACTTTTGCTTTTCTATATCTTTTAGTTCTTCTGCTTCTCGTTTGTTTCTATTTCTTAGAATGGCTCTATTTTGTCTAAAAAGTGTCATTTTTGGGCTTTTCTTCTGTTTTTGTCTCTGTATTTCTCTCTTTTTTACGTCTTTACAAAATCATTGCATCTATTTTTGCCTATTTGGTTGGTTTTTTTTTACTCTTTTTCATAAATAGTGTTAAATTGTGGGATAAAGTGTCGATAAGTGGGATATGACAATGTTTCGTGGGATTCATCAAGTGAGTGTAGATGTGAAGGGGCGAATGTCTCTTCCGGCACGCTTACGCGACGATCTTGCCCAATATGATGAAGATGGTGTGGTTGTGACCATTGATCCTGTTTCTCGATGTTTGTTGCTTTATCCCTTATCTGAGTGGGAAGTAATTCAACAAAAATTAGATAAGTTGCCCACATTTCAGCCACAGGCAAGGCGTTTGCAGCGTCTTTTGGTGGGGCACGCAACGGATTTAGAGGTGGATAAAGCGGGGCGTATTTTATTGCCCGCGCCACTGCGTGAATTTGCTCGATTAGATAAAAAGCTAACGATTCTTGGTCAAGGCAAAAAATTAGAAATTTGGAGCCAAGAAGAGTGGGAAGCGCAACGTGAAGATTATTTATCTCAAGACGCTCTTGAGGATTTACAAACTGAAACCATGATGGATATTTCTTTATGACAAAGACGATGGCAGAACACATAAGCGTCATGCTTAATGAGTCCGTCGATATGCTTGTAACTGACGCTAATGGTCTTTATGTCGATGGGACATTTGGCCGTGGTGGGCATACTCGTTTGGTTTTAGATCGATTAGACAAAGGTCGTTTGCTTGGTTTTGATAAGGATCCAGTGGCGATAGGGTATGGCAAGGCATTGGAGCAAGAAGATTCACGCTTTTCGATTGTGCAAGATAGCTTTGCGAACATGGCTGAGCACATTAATGCTGTATTTGGTGTTGATAGAATTGATGGTGTGATGATGGATCTTGGCGTCTCTTCACCTCAGATTGATGATGCCGAACGCGGTTTTAGTTTTATGAACGATGGTCCGTTAGATATGCGGATGAACCCAGGCAAAGGTCAGAGTGCGGCAGAGTGGATTGCTACTGTTAGCGAAAAGGATATGGCGGATGTTATGTATCAGTATGGCGAAGAGCGATTTTCTCGCCGTATAGCAAAAGCAATCTGTGAATACCGTTCACATACTCCAATTCTAAGTACGCTTCAGCTTTCTAAAATTGTTGCGGAGGCAAACCCAGCTTGGGAGAAAGGTAAGAATCCTGCAACTCGTGCATTTCAGGGTATTCGAATTCACATCAACAATGAGTTAGGTGACTTGGAGGTTGGTCTGGATGCCGCAGCCGAAGCGCTAAAGGTTGGTGGTCGACTAGCGGTTATTAGTTTTCATTCCCTTGAAGATCGAATTGTTAAGCGCTTTATGAAGTTAAAAGCTAAGGGGCCTGAGCTACCAAGGCACTTGCCAATTCGAAACGCACATCTTGATATTAAGTTTAAAACAATCGGTAAGGCAATTAAGCCATCTCAATCTGAAGTGAGCGAGAATGTTCGCTCTCGTAGTGCTGTCTTGCGCGTTTTGGAGCGGGTCAGTGATTAAGGCGCGCTTTGCACCGCTAGTCTTTGTTGTCGGTGTTGTGTTTTTAGCAATGATTTCCATTGCTGTTGTTATTCAGGTTTACGATTTTAGGAAAGACTTCTCCTACCTTCAGACGTTGAAGCAGGATGAAGTGGATTATGAAGTGAAATGGGGGCAGTTGCTACTTGAACAAAGTGCGCTCACCCAGCCTAGTCGCCTAGAGCAGGCGGCTATTAAAGATTTAAATATGCACGCACCTTCTCAGGATGAATTGATAATAGTGAAACCATGAGCATTCATAATAGTGATCACACACCAGGAAAATGGCGCTTTAGATTTGTCTACGGCGTTGCATTGTTGCTGTTTCTTATTGCTGGCGGCCGACTCTTTTATTTGACTGTCGTCGATAAAGATTTTTTGCAGAATCAGGGCGAGATCCGTGCAGTGCGAACGGAGGCTATACCTGCGACTCGCGGTATGATCTTGGATCGTCGCGGCGAGCCTTTGGCTGTGAGTACGCCAACTTGGACGATAATTGCCAACCCAAAAGCTTTGTGGAAAATTCCTCGAGATCCTTCTTTAAATATTGGTCCTGAGCAAGAAATTAAGCGTTTGGCTGAGGTTATGGGGGTTGGTCGAGCGTGGTTGCAAGAGCGATTTGAAGCCAATAAAGCTCGCTCTTTCATGTATTTGCGTCGTCAAATTCCACCTAATGAAGCGGATGCTATTATGGCGGCTCATGTGGTTGGTGTTAGCAAGACGAAAGAATACAAACGCTTTTATCCTGCTGGTGAAGTGGCATCTCATGTTGTTGGCTTTACTAACATCGATGATAAAGGGCAAGAAGGTATTGAGCTTGCCTATGATCAAGCTTTAGAAGGACAGCCTGGTCGTCGTAGTTACGTGAAGGATCTTTCTGGTAATATTATTCGTGGTGTTGGTGTCGAAGAGGCTGAGCATCCGGGTGAAAATATTGAACTTAGTATTGATCTTAGGTTGCAATATTTGGCTTATCGAGAGCTTAAAGCTGCCGTTACAGAACATCGCGCAACTTCTGCGTCAGCGGTAATTTTAGATGTGAAAACAGGCGAAATCTTGGCGATGGTAAATCAGCCATCTTATAACCCAAATGATCGTTCCAAATTGGAATATGAAGAGTTGCGTAATCGTGCAGTGATTGATTTGTTTGAGCCTGGTTCGACAATGAAGCCGTTTACTATTTCGGCAGCTCTAATGTCTGGTCAATATACGACAGAAACAACCATTGATACGTCTCCAGGTTATTTGCGTTTTGGTCGTTTTACTATTCGTGACGCTGCTAATTATGGCGTAATTGATTTTGAAAAGTTATTGATTAAGTCAAGTAACGTAGGGGCGTCAAAAATTGCCTTGTCACTCCCTCAGGATGCCGTTTGGAATATGGATTATGAGCTGGGTATCGGCTCACCTGTTGGAATAGGTTTCCCTGGCGAAGCTTCTGGTGTCTTGCCTTCACATCCTAAATGGCATCCTTCAGAAATAGCTACTTTGTCATATGGCTATGGTTTGTCTGTATCAACTTTGCAATTGGCTCAAGCTTATATGACCTTGGCGAATGGCGGTTATCGAGTTCCGGTTACTATCTTTAAACAAGATGTGCCTGCGGATGGTAAACAGGTTATCCCGCCAAAAGTGGCTCATGATGTTGTGAAAATGATGGAATCTGTTGTGACGCGAGGTTCAGGTAAGGCGGCACAGATCCCAGGTTATCGCGTTGCTGGTAAAACAGGTACTGTTCATAAAGTTGGTTCGAAAGGGTACGAGTACGATCAGTACATTGCCTTGTTTGCAGGCGTTGCGCCAGCTTCGAATCCTAGGCTCGCAATGGTTGTAATGATTAATGACCCTAAAGGTCGAGAATACTATGGTGGTGAGGTCGCGGCTCCTGTGTTTTCTCGAGTAATGGAAGGTGCGTTGACGACTCTGAATATTTATCCAGACTTGCCTGAAGGGCTCAGAGAGGTTCGCTTGGAGCCTAAAAAAGTTCCTTATCAAGTTGTACAGGGTGGTTAAATGGGGCAATTAACGCATGCTCAACTTCTTAATTTGGCGGGTTACTCTTTAGAGGGTAATCCGCATTCTGCTTTATATAACCACCTAGAAACAGACAGTCGTAAAGCCGATTCTGAGTGTGTGTTTTTTGCATTGCCAGGTGTAAGCTCAAATGGTTGGGATTATTTGGATAAGGTGGTTGAATTAGGCTGCAAAGTGGCGGTTGTCCCTTCGCAGTTAAATTTGCATCGTGACGATATTGAACTGGTTTCGGTTGCCAATCCGGCAAAATTATTGGTTGATTGTCTGCATGGTTTTTTTGGACGTATGCCGCAGAATATGGTGGCGGTAACTGGGACTAATGGCAAATCTTCTATCTGCTTCTATATTGCCCAGCTTGCTAAATACCTAGGTTTTTCAAGTGGTTTGGTCGGGACTTTTGGTATTGGCCCTTTAGACTCTTTGTCTGAGGCGAAACAAACTACGCCTGATCTTCTTTCGCTACACCTTACTTTGATGCATATGGCTGAATCAGGTGTGGATTTTGTAGCTTTTGAGGCATCGTCTCATGCGCTGGATCAAGGGCGTATTGAAGGTGTTCCATTTCAAACGGCTGTATTTTCAAATCTGTCTCGTGATCATCTTGATTATCATGGTGATATGAATTCCTATGCTTTGGCAAAGCGACGTTTGTTTGCCTTTGAAAGCTTATCTCACTCTATATTATGTCTTGATGACAGTTATGCGGGTTTTATGGCGGAAGGTGCTAGTGGCTCTGCTTGTCATACCTATAGTTCGCAAAATCCGAATGCCGATTTTTATGCTAAACAGTTAGTGCTTGAGCCGACTGGTTGTCGGTTTGTTTTGTGTCATCCGGAAGGGGAGTCATCTGTCTTCTTACCTCTTTTGGGGCGTTTTAATGTGCAGAATGCTTTGGCTGCATTGGCGAGCCTTTGGTACGGAGTGGGTGATAAGGCGACTCTAGTTAGTGGGTTATCTACTTTGAGTGGTGCACCCGGTCGCATGGATAAAGTACTGTTACCCAATGCACCGCTTGTGGTGGTGGATTTTGCTCATACGTCAGATGCTTTAGAAGTGGCCTTACAGGCACTGAAAGAGCATACAAATGGTCGATTAATTTGCGTGTTTGGTTGTGGTGGCGATAGAGATAGAGGTAAGCGACCTTTAATGATGGCGGCGGCTATGAAGAATGCCGACTATGTATGGTTGACCTCTGACAATCCTCGCACCGAGTCTATAGAACAAATATTTTCCGATGTTTTAGTGCAAACGAATGATGATGAGGCGTTTAGTTTTGAGCCCGATCGTCGGGTGGCTATTCGTCAGGCTATTTTGTCTTCTGGTCCTAATGATGTGGTGTTGATTGCAGGTAAAGGGCATGAAACTTATCAGGATATTCAAGGTGTTAAGCATCATTTTAATGACAAAGAAGAGGCGCTGAGGGCGTTGGAGGCTTATGTTAATTAATCTTACTCTTTTAGATGTTGCGAATGCCTGTGGTGGTGAGCTTGTTGGTGAAAATTGCGTATTAAGTGCGGTAGTAACTGATACACGAAAAATTTTGTCAGGTTGTCTTTTTGTTGCCTTAAAAGGTGAGCGCTACGATGGGCATGATTACATTGATCAGGCTGTTCAAAATGGCGCTGTTGCTGTTTTATCAGATCGCAATATTAATGTGCCTAGTTATGTCAAAGTTACAGACACCACATTGGCCTACGGAGCCGTCGCTAGGTTGATTCGAGATGCTTTTCAAGGCGCTGTTGTATGCATTACAGGCAGTAATGGTAAAACAACCGTAAAAGATTGGTTGGCACAGTCCCTCAGTGACAAAAATGTGTTAAAAACACGCGCCAATTTAAACAATCAAATCGGTGTACCGCAGACTCTTCTTGAGTTGGGCGCAAATCATGATGTTGCTGTTATTGAGGCGGGAACCAGCTTTACTGGTGAAATTCCACGGCTGGCGAGCATTGCCTTCCCCGACATAGTTATACTGACAAATGCCAGTGGAAGTCATTTTGAAGGGTTGGGTGGCCTTGAAAGTATTGCCAAAGAAAAGGGTGCATTAATTTCTGGCTCTTCAGCTAATGCTAGTGTCGTTTTGAACGCCGATGATGAATATTTTGATTATTGGTGTGACTTGGCGGGTGATCGCAAAGTGTATTCTTTCGGCTTTAGTGAGTCTGCCGTTCTTTATGCTTCAGATATTAAGCTGGGAGCTGAGTCTAGTTCGGCAATATTTCATTTCAATGGTGATTCGTTACCGTTGAATATTGCGGGTGCTGGAAAGCATCAAATTGCGAATGGTATGGCTGTTGTTTTAGCTATGTTGATTCTAGGGATTGATTTTAAGCAAGCGACTGATAAATTAGCCACCCCAGTATTGGTTTCGGGTCGTTTAGAGCGCTTAACCGCGAAAAATGGCGCTCTATTGATTAATGATTGTTACAATGCCAGCCCGTCATCGGTTGAAGCGGCTATTGATGTTCTAGCGACGCAATCAGCAGAAGAAACATGGTTGATTCTGGGGGCTTTGGGAGAGCTTGGTGCTCAACGAGATGCAATTCATCATGGTTTAGGGATATATGCTAAAGACAAAGGGATTTCGTGTTTGATTTGTGTTGGTCCCGTAGCGGGTGTTGCTGGTGCCGCTTTTAGAAGTAAAGGTGGCAACGCTATATTTTGTAATACTCATAATGAGGCGGCGACAGTTGTTCGTCCGCTAGATAAAAAACACGCCATTTTAGTGAAAGGTTCTCGTTCCGCTAAAATGGAAAATGTCATTGAAGCATTAATTAATTAGGATATTCCTTACCAATGTTACTTCTGTTAACGGCTTATTTAAGTAAATACCATACATTTTTTACGGTATTTAATTACTTGTCTCTACGTGCCATCTTGGGTGTTCTTACTGCATTGGCTATTTCACTATTGATTGGCAACAAGGTTATTGTTTTGTTGCAGCGTCTGCAAATTGGGCAGGCGGTTCGCAGTGATGGGCCTCAAACGCATTTGTCAAAAGCGGGTACGCCTACGATGGGTGGTGCACTCATTATTTTCTCGATTTCTGTCAGTACGCTTTTATGGGGTGACTTGCGTAACCAATATGTATGGGTTGTTTTGTTGGTTATGTTGGCATTTGGTGTTGTTGGTTGGGTAGATGATTATCGAAAAGTGGTTGAGAAAAACCCTCGAGGTCTTCCTGGTCGATGGAAATATTTTTGGCAAAGTATTTTTGGTTTGGCCGCGGCGTTTTATTTGTACTATACGGCGAGTACGCCTGCTGAAACGGCCTTAATTGTGCCTCTCTTTAAAGACGTCGCTATTCCTTTAGGTGTGTTTTTTATTGTGCTGACGTATTTCGTTATTGTCGGCACAAGTAATGCGGTGAATTTAACCGATGGCTTAGACGGGTTGGCGATTCTTCCGACGGTGTTAGTGGGGGGGGCGCTTGGTGTGTTTGCCTACCTGACCGGTAACATCCGATTTGCAGATTATTTGCTCATCCCCTATGTACATGGTTCCGGGGAGTTGCTGGTGTTTTGTGCTGCTCTTGCTGGTGCGGGTTTGGGCTTTCTATGGTTTAACACTTACCCTGCGCAGATTTTTATGGGTGACGTAGGTTCTTTGGCATTAGGTGCGGCGCTGGGGACGATTGCTGTTATCGTTCGCCAAGAACTCGTGTTGTTCATCATGGGTGGTGTTTTTGTGATGGAAACAGTGTCGGTTATTTTGCAAGTCGCCTCCTATAAGTTGACCAAGCGAAGAATATTTAGGATGGCACCCATACATCACCACTTTGAACTAAAAGGCTGGGCTGAGCCTAAGGTTATTGTGCGTTTTTGGATTATCACTGTTTGTCTTGTTTTAGTGGGTTTTGCCACCTTAAAAGTACGTTAGGAGTTTTGCATGTCGTTGATCGGGTCAGATCGGGTAAGAGCCGTTGTCGGCTTGGGTGCGACAGGCTTGTCTTGCGTACGTTTTTTAGCGAGCAAGGGAATTGAGTTTTATGTGGTGGACTCTCGTGAGAATCCACCAGGCTTGGAACAGGCAAAAGAGTTTTGTTCCGAAGAGCGAATATTCACCGGTAGTCTCGATGTGCTGGAAACGCTCGGTGTGACTGAGTTGTTCGTGAGTCCCGGAATTGCATTGCGCACACCTATTTTGGCTCGTTTGGCCGAGCGTGGCGTTGTGATGCGTGGCGATATTGATTTGTTTTGTGATTATGCGGATGCTCCTTTTGTTGCCATAACTGGCTCTAATGCGAAAAGTACCGTCACGACGTTAGTGGCTTTGTTGCTCCAGGCGAGCGGGAAAAATGCCAAAGCTGGCGGTAACTTGGGATTGCCAGCGTTAGATTTATTATCTCCTGATACCGATTTCTACGTGCTTGAGTTGTCTAGTTTTCAGCTTGAAACAACGCACGCATTACAGGCTGATCTGGCTTGTCTTCTCAATGTCTCCGAAGATCATATGGACCGTTATCAGGATCTTTATGAGTATCAACGTGCTAAGCAAAAAGTCTATCGTGGCTGCAAGGCGGCTGTCTGTAATAAGCAGGATATCTTAACGGCTCCACTGTTGGCTGAAGGTGTGCCTGTTCGTGCCTTTACGACCAAAAGTCCTGATTTAAAAGAATATGGCATGCTTAAAGATGGTGATGGGGCTTGGTTGTGTAAAGGCGTTGAACGTCTTTACCATACGTCCGATATTGCGCTAAAGGGCTCTCATAATCACGCCAATGTTCTGGCTGCCTTGGCAATGCTGGAGTTGCTTGGCGTAGAGGTGATGTCTGAGGCCGTTGGGAATGTATTGAAAGAGTTTGGAGGTCTGCCGCATCGATGTGAAACGGTTCGAACTCTTAATGGTGTGACCTATATTAATGATTCAAAAGGCACCAATGTTGGAGCGACGTTGGCGGCGCTTCAAGGACTTGGTTCAGTGGCAAATAAAAATATTGTGCTGATTGCTGGAGGGGAAGGGAAAGGCGCAGACTTTAGCGCTCTTACGAAACCTGTTAAGGATCTGGTACGCACTGTGTATTTGTTTGGTAAAGATGCCAATCGTATTGCGGAAGCCTTGTCACCGGATTCAATGATTAAGCGCTTTGAAACCTTAGATGAGATAGTGGTTGATATTGGACAGAGCAGTAAAGAAGGTGAAATAGTTTTGTTTTCGCCTGCTTGTGCAAGCTTGGATATGTATAAAAACTACGAAATGCGCGGAGCGCACTTTGCTCGTTTGGTAGCTGAGTTATGACATGGTTAAAAGTATTTGACCGAGTCTCTCTTCGTGAGTTTGCTCAGATTGATGCTGTTTTTGTTGCCGCTGTTGTATCAATCTTGGCTCTAGGGATGGTGATGGTTTCTAGCGCATCCATTTCTATTTCTGAAACGATTCATGGTCACCCTTATTTCTTTATGGGAAGACAAGGTTTGTATCTTGCTATCGGTTTGGTGTTTGGTTGGGTTTTATTGTCTTTGCCCACGCATCAGCTGCAGAAGTGGGGGATTTTGATGATGGGGTTGTCTCTCATCTTACTCATTCTTGTTCTTATGCCTGGAATTGGAAAAAGCGTTAATGGCAGTCGTCGTTGGATCAATTTGGTGGTTTTTAACCTTCAAGCATCAGAAGTCGCAAAAGTGTGTATGGTGGTTTATGTCTCTGGCTATCTAGTGCGAAGAGCTGACCGGGTACGAGAAGGTTGGGTTGGCTTCGTTCTTCCGCTTTGCCTATGCAGTATTTTTCTTTTGTTTTTGCTTTTTGAGCCGGATTTCGGTGCCTCTGTCGTGTTATTGGGTACTGTAATGGTGTTGTTGTTTTTGGGTGGAGCACCCTTGTATCAGTTTTTGCTATTGATGGTTGGTGCTGTTTCCATGCTAGGCGTTGTTGCAATTTCTGAAAGTTATCGCTTAAAGCGCTTGATGAATTTTATAGATCCATGGGCGGATCCTTTTAATGAGGGCTATCAGCTTAGTCAGGCTTTAATCGCTTACGGTCGTGGTGAATGGTTTGGTTTAGGTTTGGGGAATAGCGTTCAGAAGTTGTCCTATTTACCTGAAGCTCACACGGATTTTGTATTTTCTATTTGGGTTGAAGAAACGGGCATGTTTGGTGGGTTGTTGTTGATATGCTTGTTTGCACTTATGGTCGCCCGTGCTTTTAAAATTGGTCGTCAGGCTATGACGCTATCTCGTCCGTTTGCTGCCTATATGTGTTTTGGTTTTTCAATTCTAATTTTGGCTCAAGTTATTATCAATATAGGTGTGAATACAGGCTTTTTACCAACCAAGGGGCTGACTTTGCCGTTGATTAGTTATGGCGGCAGTAGCTTGATAATTACTTTAGGTAGCTTGTTTGTTGTGGCGCGTGTTGATATTGAGAACAAACGGGCACAGAGGGATGGTGGTTCTGGTGAGTTGGCGGAAATGAAAGAGAAGACGAAATGAGCGATGTGAAAAGAGTCGTTATAATGGCTGGCGGAACCGGTGGTCATATTTATCCAGCATTGGCTTGTGCTCATAGTTTTAAGGATAAAGGTGTCGAGGTTCAATGGCTTGGTTCCAAAGGTGGGATGGAAGAGTCTCTTGTGCCTAAGCATGATATTTCTTTGCATTCTCTCTCCATTAAAGGGGTCAGAGGTAAGGGGATATTAGGTCTGTTAGTCGCTCCTTTCAGAATCTTGCATGCAATCGGTCAAGCTGTGGCTGTGTTACAAAAAGTGAAGCCCGATGTTGTATTAGGCATGGGTGGGTTTGTAGCCGGTCCGGGCGGTGTGGCAGCTAAGCTTTTAGGTATTCCATTGGCTGTGCATGAGCAAAATGCCATTGCTGGGACAACAAATACTCTTCTGTCAAAGGTGGCGAGTCTAAGATTACAGGCTTTTGATGGTGCTTTGCCAAATGCTATTAGTGTGGGTAACCCTATTCGAAGCGATATTCTGGATCAGCGTGTTCGTGTATCTAGAAATGGGGTAGCAAGACCGCTGAGACTACTTGTTGTTGGTGGCAGTTTGGGTGCTAAGGCGATTAATGACGTCATTCCACAAGTCTTAGCTAAATGGTCTTTCTCGCAGCGTTTGGATGTTTGGCATCAAACGGGTGTTCGAAATTTTGACGAAGTATCGATGCTTTACAAAGAAGCCGGTGTAGATGCCCGTGTTGAAGCCTATTTAGATAATATGGATCAGGCATATTATTGGGCTGATATTGTTTTGTGCCGTGCAGGCGCTATGACGGTAAGTGAGCTGGCAGTGGCAGGTTTACCTTCTATTTTGGTTCCTTATCCGTATGCAATAGATGATCACCAGACGGCGAATGCGCGCTATTTAGAAAACGTTGGGGCGGCTTATTTGCTACCTCAGCCGCAATTAAATTGTGACAAAATCATTTCTTTGCTTGCTAGTTTTGTAGAAGGTGAAGAGACATTATTGAAAATGGGGGAGCAGGCCAAATTGGTTGCTCATCCAAATGCAACGCAAGATGTTGTTGCACATTGTTTAAGGTTAATAAAATCATGATTGATATTAAAGCTCAGTACGATATCCCTACGATGCGTCGTATTCAGAATATTCATTTTATTGGGATTGGCGGTGTTGGTATGTGCGGCATTGCAGAGGTGTTGCATAACCAAGGTTATAGGGTTTCTGGCTCTGACCTTAAGTCATCATCAACTACTGAGCGTCTTGAAGGCCTTGGTATCAAAATTTATCTTGGACATTTAGAAGAAAATGTCTATGACGCTCACGTGATTGTGGTATCTACCGCTGTAAATGAGCAGAACCCAGAGATTATTTGGGGTAAAGAGCATCGGGTTCCTATTGTTCGTAGAGCGGAAATGTTGGCTGAGTTGATGCGTTATCGCCATGGTATTGCGGTCGCTGGGACTCATGGTAAAACGACAACCACGAGCTTGATGGCATCTGTATTGGCGGCAACTGGTGAAGCGCCGACTTTTGTTATTGGGGGGCGTTTGACCAGTGCCGGGGCGAATGCGCAATTAGGTAGCAGTGCTTACCTTGTGGCAGAGGCCGATGAGAGTGATGCGTCATTCCTGCATTTGCAGCCACAAACTGTGATCATAACCAATATTGATGAAGATCATATGGATACTTATGGCGGTGACTTTGAAAAGGTGAAGCATACCTTTATTGAGTTTGTGCATAATCTGCCTTTCTATGGTTTAGCGGTTTTGTGTGTTGATGATGAAAATGTGCGTGAAATTCTGCCATATTTAAGTCGTCCAGTTTTAACTTACGCTATTGATGAAGAGGCGGATTTTTACGCAACCGATATCGTGCAGACGGGTCGCTATTGTGAGTTTTTGGCGCATCGTCCTGAGGGAGAACCGCTGAAAATTCGCTTGCCTATGCCGGGTCGTCACAACGTACTCAATGCGCTTGCGACTATAGCTGTTGCTACGGATTTGGGTGTTGAGGCGACGGCTATTCAAGCTGGGCTAATGGGCTTTGAAGGTGTGGGGCGTCGCTTCCAAGAGCAAAAACCATTGGCGCTTCCTAATGGTTCAGATGTTATGTTTGTTGATGATTATGGCCATCATCCAAGTGAAGTGTTGGCGACGATCAAAGCCATTCGAGCGGGGTGGCCTGAGAAGCGTTTAGTAATGGTTTATCAGCCGCATCGCTATACCCGAACTCGTGATCTGTACGAGGATTTTGTTAGAGTTCTCTCTCAGGTCGATGTTTTGCTTTTGTTGGATGTTTACTCGGCTGGTGAAACCGCTATCAATGGTGCTGATAGTCGTTCTTTGTGTGGCAGTATTCGTCAGCGCGGTAATGTTGACCCTATTCATGTAGGGAGTGAGGCGGATCTGCGTTCTATCTTGAGTAATGTCTTACGTGAAGGCGATTTGTTGATTACGCAAGGTGCTGGCGACATCGGTATGGTTTCGAAGAATTTATCAGTGAGCGGTATTTAATATGTCAAAAGCACTTAAAGAATCTGTTATCGCTGTAATTTATGGTGGTCGTTCTGCAGAGCGGGATGTTTCCATGCAGAGTGGGCCTCTTGTCGCTGAAGGATTGCGTTCAAAAGGTTTTCAGGTAGTAGAGCTGGATCTCTATGGTCCAAATGCTGAGTTAGATCCTATTGTGCAGTTACAGTCTATTGAATTTGATCTTGCCTTTATTGCGTTACATGGTGGAGAAGGTGAGGATGGTCGAGTTCAGGCTTTGCTTGAAATGTTTGGCAAACCTTATACCGGTAGTTCGCCTTTGGCTTGTGGTTTGGCAATGGATAAAGTGCTAACTAAGCGCTTTTGGAATGGTATTGGGATTCCGACGCCTGCGTATTTGTCTTTTGTTGGGCATGCTGATGCAGGTTTGATTGAAGATCAAATGTCCTATCCAGTGATCGTTAAACCTTCTAGGGAAGGGTCGACCATTGGTATCAATAAAGCAATGAATCGTGCAGAGCTTGATGATGCGCTTTTACAGGCGCTTGAATATGATTCAGATGTATTGGTTGAAGAGTTTGTCGATGGTCCTGAGTTTACCATTACGGTAATCGATGATATTGCGTACCCTGCAATAGGTCTAAAGCCTGCTCCAGACCATAAGCTTTATGATTACGAGGCTAAATACATAGCGGATGATACCGAATATTTGCTGCCTTGTGGTTTAGATGAAGATGATGAGAATGAATTGCAAATGCTGGCGCTTGATGCTTATCGCTCTTTGGGTTGTACTGGATGGGGGCGCGTTGACATAATGCGCGATCAGGCTGGTGTATTTTGGGTGTTGGAAGTAAACACTGCGCCAGGTATGACCTCTCATAGCTTAGTGCCAATGGCAGCTAGCTATGTAGGTATCGATTACGCTTCACTTGTGGAGAAAATTGCGCTGAATGCTTGGGATAGAGTAGGGCGTAATTAATTTATGAGGGTAGCGGCACTAATCGGGGCGGTTTTATTGATATTGGTGGCTGTTTTTCAGGGGAATGATTCTCCTGAAACTTGGTTTGCTATTCAGAAAATAGAGATTAAAGGTGACTTGAAATACGCCACGGAAGAAGAATTGCAGTCTGATTATTCTTCTTTGCTGGGGCAGAGTCTTTTAAGTGTTTCTTTATCTGATGCTCTAGCCACGGTTTTGTCATCGGAGTGGGTTGCAAGTGCAGAGATTCGTAAAGTTTGGCCAAATACATTGCAGGTGCTTGTTCATGAGCATACGCCTCTAGCATACTGGGGGGATGGGCAATTGATATCCACCTCTGCGGTCGTTATTACCCCACCTAAGGTGCCTAATTTGCCGCTTACTAGATTATATGGCCCTGAAGACTCAAGCGATGTTGTGCTAGAGCAATTTGGTTTAGTGAGTCAGGTGTTGGCTTCAACCTCTCTTCGTGTCTCGACACTTACTTTAGAGCCAAGAGGGGCGTGGAGTATTATTTTCACCAATGGTATAGCGGTTAAGCTTGGTAGGAATGAGATTTTAGAAAGGTTGCAGCGCTTTATAGCGGTGTATAAAAGTGATTTATCGGGTAGAATAGATCAAATAACGTCAGTCGACGCTCGCTATCCCCATGGGGTAGCTGTAGGTTGGAAAAAAAATAATTGATATTGGCCTGTTTGTTGCTTTTTTGAACAGTAACGATTTGGTTTTTGTCAAAACAACACGTAATGCCGGGAAGGTGAAATGATAGTCGGTTTGGATGTAGGCACATCGAAAGTTATCTGTTTGGTTGGCGAAGTTCTAGCTGATGGTAGTTTGGAAATTGTCGGTATTGGCTCTCATAGTTCAAAGGGTATGAAGCGTGGTGTGGTAATCAACATTGAGTCAACGGTTCAGTCAATTCAGCGTGCGGTTGAAGAGGCAGAATTAATGGCGGGGTGTAATATTCATTCTGTCTTTGTCAGTGTTGCTGGTAGCCACATTCGCAGCTTAAACTCTCATGGTATTGTTGCTGTTAAAAATGGCGAAGTGCAGCAAGAAGATATTGATCGAGTTATTGATGCGGCTCAAGCGGTGCCAATTTCTTCAGATCAACGAGTGCTTCATATATTGCCGCAGGAGTATCACATAGATTCTCAAGAAGGTATTAAAGACCCTCTTGGAATGTCTGGTGTTCGGCTTGAGGCGAATGTGCATTTGATTTCGGGTGCTGTTAACGCTGTGATGAATGTTGAGAAGTGTATTAAGCGATGTGGCCTAGGTGTTGATGGTGTCATCTTGTCCCAGCTGGCTTCTAGTGAATCGTCGCTTAGTGAAGATGAAAAAGATTTAGGTGTTTGCTTGATTGATATCGGTGCGGGAACATCTGATATTGCTGTTTGGCTTGATGGTGCATTGCATCATACCGCAGTGGTTCCTGTTGCTGGTGATCAGGTAACAAATGATATTTCGATGGCTTTACGCACGCCAACTCAGCATGCGGAAGAAATCAAAGTGAAATATGCGTGTGCCATGTCTTCTATGGCATCTGCTGATCAGGTTCTTCAAGTGCCAAGTGTTGGTGATCGTCAGCCAAGATCAATCACTCGTCATGCTTTGACGGAGGTTGTAGAGGCAAGATATGAAGAAATTTATAATTTAATTCTGGATGAATTAAGACGCAGCGGATATGCCGAGCGAATCCCTGCAGGTATTGTAATTACTGGTGGTACGTCGCTTATGGAAGGTGCGGCGGAGTTGGCTGAGAAGGTTTTTCAGATGCCAATTCGATTATCTTTACCAGATTGTACTAAAGGAATGTCTGACATTGTCGATAACCCTATATATTCAACAAGTGTTGGATTATTGGCTTATGGTAGTAAAGAGGCTGAAGTAACCGAGATCTCGAAGCGGATGATGTCTAAGACGCAAACTAAACGAGAAACATCTGTTCTGGCTCCTAAAAAAGAAATCGGGCCGTCCTTCAGTGCAACGAAGGCATGGCAGAAATTAAAACACTGGTTTCAAAGTTATATTTAGTCAGAATTGATTGTGAATTTATTGAGGAGCGATAAGCCCATGAATGTCTTTGATTTAGCCGAAGATAATTTATCAGATAATGCTGTAATTAAAGTAATCGGTGTTGGCGGCGGCGGCGGTAATGCCGTGCGTCATATGCTTGAAAACCGATTGGAAGGTGTTGAGTTTATTTGTGCTAACACTGACTCTAAAGCGCTGATAGGTTTTGAAACAGGAGTTTCTTTACAGCTTGGTTCAACCATTACTAAAGGTTTGGGTGCTGGGGCAAATCCAGAAGTGGGTAGAGATTCAGCCTTAGAAGATCAAGAGAAAATTACTCAGTTGTTGACAGGCGCTGATATGGTTTTTATCACCGCGGGTATGGGTGGTGGAACCGGTACAGGTGCCGCGCCAGTTATTGCTAAAGTGGCGCGGGAATTGGGGATTTTGACGGTAGCTGTTGTTACTAAGCCTTTTCCTTTTGAAGGTCGTCGTCGTGCAAAAGTTGCCGAGGAAGGTGTGAAGGAGCTACGCGAAAATGTCGACTCTTTGATTACTGTTCCAAATGAGCGTCTTTTGCCAGTTTTAGGTAAGAACATTTCATTACTGAAAGCGTTTGGCGAAGCAAATAATGTTTTGTTTAATGCGGTTCAGGGTATTACAGATTTGATTATGCGACCTGGTTTAATCAACGTCGACTTTGCAGATGTAAGAACGGTTATGTCTGAAATGGGTATGGCGATGATGGGTACGGGGTCTGCATCTGGCGAGGATAGAGCTAGGGTGGCTGCTGAGGCTGCAATACATAATCCTCTACTGGAAGATATTAATCTCAGAGGTGCGCGTGGCGTGCTGGTAAACATTACAGCAAACGAAGAAGTTGGTTTGTCTGAGTTTACCGAGGTTGGTGGCATTATTGAAGAATATGCATCGGAAGATGCTACTGTCGTGATTGGTTGTGCAATTGATCCTAGTGTAGGTGATGAAATGCGAGTCACGGTGGTTGCAACTGGTTTAGAGGGTCGCTCCGCAGTCGAAATGAAGTCTGCTGTTGGTGAATCTGTTGTCTCTCAACCAGTTATGGCGAAGGTTGAACAAGTTGTTGATGGCGAAAGCGCAAAAGCAACTGTGGCTCAATCTGTGCCGAAGCCTGAACAGTATGTGAAGGCGGAAGTGGTAGAGAAAAACTTGGATGAGAAAAAAGAATCTACGGATTCTGGCTCTATTTCAAGTGGCGATAAATTATCGTATTTGGACATTCCGGCATTTTTGCGTCGTCAAGCTGATTAGTTTGAGCAAAAACGATGCAATATCAAGGTGTTGGATTGTATAAAAAATGTGTAATTGATACTATTTCTCAAACAATAGTATCTAGTCATAAAAATGTAGGAATATAATGGTACGCCAACACACACTTAAAAACATTATTCGAGCAACTGGGGTGGGTTTACACTCTGGCGAGAAAGTGTATTTGACACTAAAGCCTGCGCCTGTGAATACAGGTATTGTTTTTGTTCGTACAGACTTGGATCCAGTCGTAGAGATTCATGGTGATGCGCGAGCTGTAGGTTCAACAAATTTTGCTACTGCTTTATGTCGGGGTGATGTGAAGGTAAGTACTGTAGAGCATTTGTTGTCTGCAATGGCTGGTTTGGGTGTAGATAATGCTTACGTAGAAGTAAGTGCTAGTGAAATTCCTCTTATGGATGGAAGTGCTAGTCCTTTTGTGTTTCTTCTGCAATCGGCAGGGCTAGAGGCTCAAAATGCTCCAAAAAGATTTATTCGAGTGAAGAAACCCATACGAGTAGATGAAGGTGATAAATACGCATCTCTTGAACCTCACTCTGGTTTTCGCTTGTCTTTCACTATTGACTTTCAACATCCGGCTATTGGCGAAGATGTTCAAAGTACATCATTTGATTTTTCAACGACCACTTTTGTTAAAGAAATTAGTCGTGCGAGAACATTTGGTTTTATGAAAGATCTTGAATACTTTAAAAACAATAACCTTGCTCGTGGTGCAAACATGGAGAATGCCATCGTACTTGATGACTACCGTGTGCTAAATGATGAAGGTCTACGTTACCGTGATGAATTGGTTCGTCATAAAGTATTGGATGCGATTGGTGATTTATATCTTCTAGGTCATAGCTTGATTGGTGAGTATAAAGCTTACAAATCTGGCCATGCTTTGAATAATAAGTTATTGCTTGCTTTGCTTGAACATCAAGATGCTTGGGAATATGTTGTTTTCGAAGATGACGCGCAAACGACTCCAATTTCTTATGTGGAGCCTGCTTTTGTCGGTGCTTAGTAAGTGATTATTTCTTGATCGCATTTTAAAAAACCAGACTATATGTCTGGTTTTTTTGTATTTAGGTCCTTGATATTTCATGTTTTGTCACACATTACCATGATAGACTGTCCTTATTACTAATTGGCTACGATGAGTTCAAGATGTTAGGAACCGTAATTAAAAAAATTGTCGGCACAAAGAATGACCGAGAAGTTAAACGATATAGAAAAGTCGTTGCACAAATAAACCAACTTGAAGAATCTTTTCACAAATTATCAGATGATGATTTGTCGGGTAAAACTGGTGAGTTTCGTGATCGTCTCGCAAACGGTGCGTCACTAGAATCTATTCTGCCTGAGGCTTTTGCTGTTGTCCGCGAGGGTAGTAGTCGAGTGATGGGAATGCGTCATTTTGATGTGCAGCTCATTGGTGGCATGGTTCTAAATGAAGGTAAGATCGCTGAAATGCGTACAGGTGAAGGTAAAACGCTTGTAGCAACCTTAGCAGTTTACTTAAACGCTTTGTCATCTAAAGGCGTACATGTTGTGACTGTGAACGACTATCTGGCTAAGCGTGATGCTAACTGGATGCGTCCTTTATATGAATTTTTAGACATGAGTGTTGGAGTTGTTTTTTCTGGTCAAGATCGTGACGAGAAGAAAGCGGCATACTTGTGTGATATTACCTACGGTACAAATAACGAATTTGGTTTCGATTACCTCCGCGATAATATGGTATTCCGTTTGGAAGACCGTGTTCAACGTGATCTTAACTTCTCAGTCGTTGATGAAGTGGACTCCATCTTGATTGATGAGGCTAGAACGCCTCTGATTATCTCTGGTGCCGTTGAGGACAGTTCTGAGCAATACCGTAAGATCAACAATTTGGCTCCTTTGTTGGTGAAGCAAGAAGAGACTGAAGATGAAGAGCCAAGTGGTCATTATGTCTTTGATGAATCGCAACGCAGTATTGAGTTAACAGAAGAAGGCCATTCTTTTGTTGAAAATTGGCTAGTAGAGCAAGAATTGTTGGGAGAAGGTGAGAGCCTATATGCGGCTGGGAACCTTTCTTTATTGCATCATGTTCATGCTTGTTTGAAAGCACACGTCATTTTCAAAAAGAACGTTGATTATGTGGTCCAGGGCGATCAAATCGTCATTGTTGATGAGCATACAGGTCGAACGATGGCTGGTCGACGTTGGTCTGAGGGGATTCATCAGGCTGTAGAGGCTAAAGAAGGTGTCACTATTCAAGCCGAAAGTCAGACTTTGGCATCCACCACTTTCCAAAATTATTTCCGTTTGTACGACAAACTGTCTGGTATGACAGGTACGGCTGATACTGAAGCGTTTGAGTTTCAGCAGATATACGGCTTATCCGTTATTGTGATCCCTACAAACCGTCAGGTTCAGCGTAAAGACTTCAATGACTTGATTTATATGTCTACTGAAGACAAATTCGAAGCCATTGTATTGGATATTGAAGAGATCGTTAAGCAAGGCCGTCCTGTGTTGGTTGGTACGGCGTCTATTGAGTACTCTGAGCTTTTATCTAATTATCTACTTAAGAAAAATGTTAAGCATAATGTTCTTAATGCTAAGCAGCACGAGCGTGAAGCTGAAATTGTTGCCGATGCAGGTCGTCCAGGAGCAGTGACTATTGCGACTAATATGGCAGGTCGTGGTACGGATATTGTGCTCGGAGGTAACTTGCAAGTTGAGTTAGCTCAGCTAGGTGAGAGCGCTAGTCAAGAGGCTATTGATGCGCTGAAAGCGGATTGGAAATCTCGTAATGAGTCTGTGTTGGCGGCAGGTGGCTTGCATATTATTGGTACTGAGCGCCATGAATCTCGCCGTATTGATAACCAGTTGCGAGGCCGTGCTGGTCGTCAGGGTGATGTTGGTTCTTCGCGTTTCTACTTGTCTCTAGAAGATAATTTAATGCGCATCTTTATGTCTGATCGTATCAAGAAAATGATGATGGCGCTTGGAATGGAGAAGGGTGAGGCCATTGAGCATAAAATGGTTTCAAACGCGATTGAAAAGGCTCAGCGTAAAGTAGAAGGTCGTAACTTCGATATTCGTAAGCAGTTGCTAGAATACGATGATGTGGCAAATGATCAGCGCCAAGTAATTTATCGTCAGCGTTTTGACATGATGGTGTCTGAAGATCTTTCTGAAGCTATTTCCGCAATGCGAGAAGAAGTTGTTACTGGTCTGATTGATGAATTTATTCCACCGCAAAGCATCTTCGATATGTGGGACCTTGAGGGATTGGAAGAGAAGGCGCGTAATGAATTTGGTTTAGAGCTTCCAGTTGCAAAATGGGTTGAAGAAGATAAGAAATTATATGAAGAGCCTTTGCGTCAGAAGATTCTGGATGCCTTTGTAAGTGACTATAAAGCAAAAGAAGATATTGCTGGCGAGCAGCCTTTTCGGTCTTTTGAGAAGCAGGTGTTGTTGCAGGTCCTTGACACCTTATGGAAAGAGCATCTTCAGACTATGGATATGCTTAGACAAGGTATTCACTTGCGAGGTTACGCTCAGAAAAACCCTAAGCAAGAATATAAACGTGAATCGTTTGAGTTGTTCCAAGGGCTGCTAGAGCAAATTAAATACGAAGTGATTCAAATTATTACTCGTGTGAAAGTTCAGTCTGCTGAAGAAGCTGAGAAGATTGAAGAGGCTCGTAAAAAGCAAGAAGAAAAAACAACCGTTAACATGATTCACGATTCTCTGAACTCTTTAGCTGAAGGGGATTCGGGCTCTGCTGATGCTCAAGAGTATCCTAAAGTAGGTCGTAATGAGCCGTGTCCGTGTGGTTCAGGTAAAAAATACAAACAGTGTCACGGTAGTCTTATTTAATTGGAGAAAGCTTAAATGGCTGTAGGGTTGCATGATTTTCCTCATATTCCTGAAATAAAAGGAATTAGAATTGGTGTCGCAGAAGCTGGCATTAAAAAGCCCAACAAAAAAGATGTTGTGATTTTTGAGTTATGCGAAGGTGCCTCTGTTGCTGGGGTTTTTACTCAAAATGCTTTTTGCGCTGCTCCTGTGCGTATTTGTCAGAAACATTTAGGTTTGTCTGGCAGCCGCTATTTGTTAATCAATACAGGTAATGCGAACGCAGGCACGGGGAAATCAGGGCTGGATACTGCTTTAAAGACTTGTGAGGTTTTGGCCCACGAGACTAACGTGAGTGTTGAATCTATTTTGCCTTTTTCAACAGGTGTCATTGGCGAGCCATTGCCGGTAGCTAAAATTGTTGCGGCTATTCCTCAGGCACTTGCGAATTTATCTGCTGATAACTGGCGCTCTGCGGGTGTTGGTATTATGACCACCGACACTTTGCCTAAGGGTTCGGTTCGTACTTTCGAGTTTGATGGTCAAAGCTTTTCCATTGCGGGTATATCAAAAGGTGCCGGCATGATCCGTCCTAACATGGCGACCATGTTGGGTTATGTTTGCAGTGATATCGCAATGGATGTTGATGTTCTTCACGCGATATTGAAGGACGTGGTTAATAAAAGCTTTAACCGAATTACTGTTGATAGCGATACTTCTACCAATGATTCCTGTGTGGCTGTTGCAACAGGTATGGCTGGTAATGCTAAAGTCACTTCTGTAAATGAGCCATTGGCACAAGCCTTTATTGTTGCCTTTACTGAGGTTATGCAGGAGTTGGCTCATGCCATTGTTCGCGATGGAGAGGGGGCGACTAAATTCGTTACCGTAGAGGTTGTTGGTGCTGCTGTTGAGTCTGATGCGACGAAAGTTGCATTTGAAATTGCACATTCGCCTCTCGTTAAAACGGCGCTATTTGCTTCTGACCCTAATTGGGGGCGAATTTTGGCGGTAGTTGGTCGTGCTGGCGTTGATGGTTTAGATGTTGATCGTGTTCAGCTTCACATCAACGGTTTTGAAGTGGCTCGTGATGGTGGTCGATCTCCAGATTATTTGGAAGAGCATGGCAAGCAGGCAATGGCACCTGAAGAAATACATATAGTGCTCGACTTAGGTATGGGATCTGAATCTGATACTGTTTGGACGACGGATTTTTCTCACGAATATGTGACTATTAATGCAGAGTACCGCACCTAATGTTAGTTAGAGTGGCTGTTGGTGTCATCCTTCGTGCTGATACGGTTTTTATTGCTCTACGTAACTCCAGTCAACATCAAGGTGGTTTGTGGGAGTTTCCTGGAGGTAAGTGTGAGCCTTCCGAGTCGGCTGAGACTGCTTTGGTGCGAGAGTTAAAAGAGGAGTGTGGTATTGTTGTCACGGAGTGCTCTTTTTTTAAAACCATTGCCCATGATTATGGAGATAAGCAAGTTGAGCTTTGTTTCTATAAGGTCACGGCTTTTGATGGTGAGCCAGAAGGAAGAGAGGGGCAGCAAGTGAGTTGGGTGGCTATTTCTGATTTATCGGCCTACCAGTTCCCAGAAGCTAATCAGAAAATCGTATCGGATTTAATGAGCATGGTCTAACACTGATTGTCTTGATTTATCTGCAAAAAAAAGAGCTTAGGCTCTTTTTTTTGCTTTCGTGAAAGTGTTCAGGAGTACTAATTTAATATTTGGGCGAGCAGTTTTCGTACCACGCTTGGTTCAAAAGGTTTCCCGCAGATCGCGTCAACGCCCTCTTGAGCTATATTTGACAATTGGCTGTCTTCCGAGTTTGAACTTACCATTAGTATTGGTATATGAGCCAGGGCGGGATCCTTTCGAACGGCATCGGTTAGCTCTTTGCCATCCATTTCAGGCATATTGTAATCAGTGACAATAAGGTCAAATTCCATTTCGTTAAGAAGGGCGATAGCTTCTTTGCCATTCTCTGCAAATTCTATTTCTTCAATGCCCATGGTGTTGAGTGTTTTGCTGACATGTTTTCGTGCCATGCGGCTATCATCAGTAACTAATACTCTCAGGGTTTTGGGGTCAAATAGCTCAAGGTCAATTTCTTCTTCAACAATTAGGTCTAAGGTGGCGTGAATGGCTCGGGTTAGATCTCTTTGGTTGAATGGTTTAGGGAGAATGGCGAGTACCCCAGATTGTCTTAAATGTTCTAGGTGGTCTCTGTTTCTTTCACTTGAGATCAACATAAAGCACTGGTTTTCAGAGTCTTTGTTTGTTCTGATGCGGTCAATGAGGTCATTGGCTGAGCCGTCAGGAAGGTACATTGAAGATATAACTAGATCGGGAGGGAAAGAGGCTAATGATTTTATGGTTTCTTCGATGCTATTGGCATACTCTATTTGTTTGATGCCAGCGTCTTCCAGCGCTTTTGTTATTACTTTCTTTTGCATGTCTGAAGGTTCGACCAGTAAAAAAGAAAGATCGCTTATCGCCGCATAAGTACTCATATTGTAAGGCCGCCTATATTTTAATGTTTATACTGCTTTTTACCGAGAATATTTTAAGGATAATGATTGCATCTAGTTAATTCCTTTATAATAAATAGGTTAACATGTTTTATCTAGTTTATTTGAATGGTTGGGGTGTGAATGTCGACAGCGAGTGCGTGTCATATTTTGGTTAAGACGAAAGCGGAAGCTGAATCTTTAAAGTTGAAGCTGGATAAAGGGGCTGACTTTCATAAATTGGCTAAGCAGTTTTCTACCTGCCCGTCAGGAAAAAAGGGGGGTGACCTTGGCGAGTTTCGTAAGGGGGATATGGTGCCAGCGTTTGATAAGGCTGTTTTTGGTGGGCCTTTGTATAAAATACAAGGGCCAATTAAAACGCAATTTGGTTTTCACCTTATAAAAGTATTGTATCGTTCTTAAGTTGATTGAAGAGAGGAAATCATGACTAATGTTATTCAGCTTGATGAGTCTTATTTTGTGGCGCCACAATTAATTGAGGCGGATCTTGCTATGCTTAAATCACAGGGTTTTGAGCGAATTATTAATAATCGCCCTGATGCTGAGTCTGATGATCAGCCGTCTGGGCAAAGTATTCGTGCTGCAGCTGAGTTGTTAGGAATGGAGTATGTTAGTAATCCAATGGATCTATCTTCATTATCTGAAGAGCATGTAGATCTTCAGGGAGGGGCTTTGCTTGATGATAAGAAAACGCTGGCTTTTTGTCGTACGGGTACTCGATCCTCTGTGTTGTGGTTGTTGTTAGAAAATGGGAAGGGGGCTGATTCTACAGATCTGATGTCTTTTGTATCAGGTAAAGGGTTTGATCTTACTCGTTGTACCGCAGCAATGTCCCCTTTGTTAAAGGCATAGAGGCGATTTGGTTTCTTATATAAAAGTAGCATTGGTAAATTATGGTTAGTCGTCCATCACTAGAAACTGCAACTGCATCAGATCCAGATCAGTTTGTCGAGCCGTTAGAGCTTGGTAAGCGTGTGAAAGAAATTCGTTTGGCAAAAGGCTGGACGCTTGAAGAGGTTGGCAAAAGAACGGGCATTGCTCGGTCAACGTTATCGAAAATTGAGAATGATCAAGTATCGCCTAGTTTCACTATTGTGCAAAAACTGATTAATGGTCTGGAGATGGACTTGCCGCAACTTTTTGTTGAGGCGAGTGAGCATTCTATTGCAGGGCGTCGTGATGTAACCCGCAAAGGTAAAGGTGAGCCGCACCCTACGGCTACCTATGAGCATGAGCTGCTAAATTACTCCATCAGTCGAAAAAAAATGGTGCCTTTTAAAACGACGGTTAGGGCTCGATCTTTTGCAGAGTTTAAGGAGTGGGTTCGCCATGATGGAGAAGAGTTTCTATTAGTTTTACGAGGTAAAATTAATTTTTTCTCTGAGCTCTATGAACCGATTGAATTAAAAGAAGGCGACAGTGTGTATTATGATGCCACTATGGGGCATGCGGTGGTTTCCCTGTCGGAGAGAGATGCTGAGATCCTCTGGGTTGTTGCCCGTTAATATCATCAAAAAATAATGAAAGAATAAGGTTGTAGAAAATTATGTCACAATGGAACTTAACAAGTTGGAGAGGTAAAACAGCTCTTCAGCAGCCTGCTTACCCAGATGCGGAGCATTTGGCTCAGGTTGAAAATACATTGGGAAAAATGCCTCCTCTTGTTTTTGCGGGTGAGGCGCGTCAACTTAAAAAAGCCTTAGCGCAAGTGGCTAATCGTCAGTCATTTTTGCTGCAAGGTGGTGACTGTGCTGAAAGTTTTGCTGAATTTCACGCTAATAATATTCGTGATACGTTTAAAGTTATGCTGCAAATGGCAGTTGTGCTGACTTATGCAGGCAAATGTCCTGTCGTAAAAGTTGGCCGTATGGCTGGTCAGTTTGCAAAGCCGAGATCGGCTGATACTGAGACAATTGGCGGTATTGAATTGCCTAGCTATCGCGGTGACATTATTAATGGTATTGATTTCACTGAGCAGGCAAGAGTTCCAGACCCTGAGCGATTGGTTCAGGTTTATAATCAAAGTGCGTCAAGCATGAACTTGCTTCGAGCTTTTGCTCAAGGTGGCTTTGCGGATTTACATCAAGTACACCAATGGAATTTAGACTTTTTGAATGCCAGCCCAGCAGGTGGTCGTTTCCAAGGGGTGGCTGATAAAATAGATGATGCGCTTCAGTTTATGGAGGCATGTGGTATTGGTCCTGGTTTAGCTCAGTTAAAAGAAACAGAATTTTATACTTCCCATGAGGCGTTGTTGTTGCCTTATGAGCAAGCGTTAACTCGTAAAGATAGCTTGACGGGTGAATGGTACGATTGTTCTGCGCACATGTTGTGGATCGGAGATCGTACTCGTCAACTGGATGGTGCGCATGTGGAGTTTTTACGTGGTGTGCAAAACCCAATTGGTGTGAAAGCTGGTCCGTCAATGGATCCAGAAGATTTGTTAAGGCTGTGTGATGTCTTAAACCCAAATAATGAAGCGGGTCGTTTGAATATAATTGTTCGAATGGGTGCGGATAAGGTTGAAGATGGTATGCCTAAGTTGATTCAAGCTATTCAACGCGAAGGTAAAAATGTTGTATGGAGTAGCGATCCAATGCACGGTAATACTGTTAAGGCTTCTACTGGCTATAAAACACGTCGTGTAGATGATGTACTAAAAGAGGTTCAGCAATTTTTCCAAGTGCACAGTGCTGAGGGTAGTTATGCTGGCGGTGTTCACTTTGAGATGACGGGTCAGAACGTAACGGAATGTGTTGGTGGTGCTTTTGAAGTAACAGAAGCTGATTTGGCAGATCGATACCATACTCATTGCGACCCGCGTCTAAATGCGGACCAGTCTTTAGAGTTGGCGTTTATGATTTCGGAAACGCTTAAAAAGGCGAGATCTTAGCTTTCTGTTTGCTTATCTATTTGGATGGGCGGTATTTGGTTAATAAAAAAGCTCAGTTAGATTAATAACTGAGCTTTTTTTGTGTCTCATTTTTTGAGCTTAGCTTTTTCGACGGCGGAACGCTGATGTAGCAGATTTTGATGTTACATCAATTTTTGCCATGATGAGGGCCATTTCATCTGCTTCAGCTTGTTGCTGTGATTTTAGCTTTTCTTCTCGCTCTTTTTTTGAAGCTTTTTCAGCTTCGCTGAGCATTTTCTGTATGCTGGCTTTGCTTTTGGTTCGGGTTGGTGCTTTTTTCTTTTCCGATTCTTTAGCAATAGCTGCACCACTTAGTCTTTCTTCTCCGATAAGCTCTCCGAAGAAGGACTTGGCAGTTGGTGTTGGTTCAATTGTTTTTTTTGGAAGCTCGACAGTTTTTTTTGTGGCCGCTTTTCTTGTTTTTTTCGGCTGTTCTGCAGTCGATACACCATTGGCATCAAACAGAGCTTTTTTACCAAAGCTTAAGCTTGTAGCTTTTTCTGCGGATTGAGCAATTTTATAACCGCGTAAACTTTCGCCGTTATAAATAGAGATGTAGTCCGTTTCTAGCTCATAAAGCTCTTCTTTGTCGCTTGTTTCAAATAGTTCTTCAACTGTGAAAGCTTCAACGCCATTCTCCCTAATGTCGTTGTATAAAGGAAAGTCTAAACCTTCGCTAGTTGCTTCCACGTATTGTTCAAAACGCTGAAAGCCACTATTGAAAGACGTTCCAATGTAGTGTTTGCCGGAGATGTTATTTGTGATTTTAAAAACGACCAAAATCGCTGCCTCTTACGTAATATCTTTTTAATAGCACATAAACCCCATTCACCTGAGGTAACCCAAAGGTGAATGGGGTTTATAAGAAATAGGGTTAGTGTTTTACGACGATGTTAAGACCGTCACGCACGTTCAGATGAACGTTTTCAACTCGATTGTCTTGCGCGATTAGGCGGTTGACTTGGTTGACAGCGAAATCGCTGTTTTCTTTTGGGTCTAGTACTCGTCCTTGCCATAGGGAGTTATCGATAATGATAAGTCCACCTGATCTCACAAGCGGTATTACTGCTTCGTAATAATTAAGGTAGTTGCGTTTATCTGCATCGATAAAGACAAGGTCAAATTGCCCGTCAAGGGATTTGATGGTGTCGAGGGCTGGGCCAAAAATCGCTTTGATTTTCTTACCGTGTTCGCTACGATCAAAAAAAGTTTGAGCAAATTCAATCGCTCGAGGGTTCGTTTCACAGCAAATAAGCTCACCATCTGAAGGCATGCCTTCTGCGATGGATAAAGCGGAATAGCCAGTAAACATGCCAATTTCAAGAGCACGCTTTGGCTGAGCTATTTTTGTTAATAGCTTCAGTGTGCGGCCAATGGTTTTTCCTGATAACTTATTCGGGTAGCCCATATCTGAGTAGGTTTTTTCAACCAGCTCAATTAAAAGCTCAGGTTCTGATTGAGTAGTCTCAATGCAGTAGTCGTCAAGATTATTGAGATCCATAGTACCTTTTAATAAATGAAGTCTGTGTGAAACGGATGCTAATTTTACTCTGCGTGCAGAGAATGTCTATGGCTTAATGATAGAAAAAAGGCTTGATTTTTGTTGATGGCCGCTACATGCAGAAAAAAAGGGTATTTAAATTAGATTCGCATGAATAATAGAAAAATGATAATTTATGCGCTGAAATTTACATGTGCTCTTTGGTATGGAGCACCACTGACTCCGATAGGGGAATAAAATGCCTGTAATTACTTTGCCTGATGGCAGCCAACGTTCTTTCTCAAACCCAGTAACTGTTATGCAAGTCGCCGAGGATATTGGTCCTGGTTTAGCAAAAGCAACAGTGGCGGGTCGCATAGATGGTCAACTTGTTGATGCGTGCGAACTTATTTCTGATGACGCCAAGTTGAGCATCATTACGGGTAAAGACCCTGAAGGTGTAGAGATTATTCGACACTCGTTTGCTCACCTAGTTGGGCATGCGGTTAAGCAGTTGTATCCGACAGCCGAAATGGCAATCGGTCCTGTTATTGATGAAGGTTTTTATTACGACATTTCATATGAGCGTCCTTTTACACCGGATGATTTAGTGGCAATCGAGAAGCGCATGGGTGAATTGGTTAAAGCCGATTACGATGTCGTGAAAAAAATGACGCCTATTGCTGATGCTCGTCAACAGTTTGTTGATCGTGGTGAATCTTATAAAGTCGCCTTGATTGATGATATGGATGAGTCAGTCAAAGAGGTTGGGTTGTACAATCATGAAGAATACATGGATATGTGTCGTGGTCCTCACGTGCCAAACACTCGTGTATTGCGTCATTTCAAATTAATGAAGTTGGCCGGCGCTTATTGGCGTGGCGACTCCAATAATGAAATGTTGCAGCGAATTTATGGTACCGCTTGGAACGACAAGAAAGAATTGAAAGGCTACTTAACGCGAATCGAAGAGGCTGAAAAACGCGATCATCGTAAGTTGGGTAAGAAATTAGACCTTTTCCATGTGCAGGAAGAAGCGCCTGGTATGGTGTTTTGGCATCCTAAAGGTTGGAGATTGTATCAAGCTGTTGAGCAATATATGCGTCAGAAGCAGATTGATAACAACTATCAAGAGGTGAAAACACCTCAGATCGTTGACCGCGTGCTTTGGGAAAAGTCAGGGCATTGGGGTAAGTATCACGAGAATATGTTTACAACACATTCTGAGAATCGTGATTATGCTGTTAAGCCGATGAACTGCCCATGTCATATTCAGGTTTATAATCAAGGTCTGAAAAGTTACCGTGATCTGCCATTTCGCATGGCCGAATTTGGTTCCTGTCACCGTAACGAGCCTTCAGGTGCATTGCATGGCATTATGCGTGTACGTAACTTCGTTCAGGATGATGGCCATATCTTTGTAACAGAAGGTCAAATTCAGTCGGAAGTGTCTGAGTTCATCGATTTGTTGCATGAAGTTTATGCTGACTTCGGCTTCGATAATATCGTATATCGCTTATCGACTCGTCCTGAGCAACGTGTTGGTTCTGATGAAGTTTGGGATAAAGCTGAAAAAGCGCTGTCCGAAGCATTGGATTCTGCAGGGCTTGATTGGGAAGAGTTGCCAGGTGAAGGTGCCTTTTATGGGCCTAAAATAGAGTTTTCTCTGAAAGATGCCATTGGCCGAGTGTGGCAGTGTGGTACAATTCAGGTTGATTTCTCGATGCCAACTCGCTTGGGAGCGCAGTACGTATCGGAAGATGGCTCTCGTCAAACACCAGTTATGTTGCATCGTGCGATTGTTGGATCGCTTGAGCGTTTCATTGGTATTTTGATCGAAGATACAGAAGGTGCCTTTCCGGTCTGGCTTGCGCCTGAACAAGTTGTTATCATGAACATTACTGATCGCCAAGCAGACTATTGTGCTGATTTGGAAAAAAGATTGAATTCAAATGGCTTTAGAGCAAAACTTGACTTGAGAAACGAGAAGATCGGGTTTAAAATCCGCGAGCATACTCTACAACGAGTGCCGTACATGATCGTCGTCGGTGATAAAGAAGTTGAGCAACAGCAGGTTGCTGTTCGAACTCGTACCGGTGATGACCTTGGAGTGATGAGTATTTCCGATTTTGAAGACTTGCTTCAAAAAGAAGTTGCTCGCCGTAGCCGTAAACAAGAAATGGAGATAGTACTATAAAAGGTAATATGAATCGTGGACGTGCCGCTAGTAAGCAGCGTCCTCTAATCAACGAAAACATTCGAGCTACCGAAGTGCGTTTGATCGCTGCTGATGGTGAACAAGTTGGCGTTGTCTCTCTAGAAGAGGCACTAAAAGCAGCTCAAGAGGCTACTTTAGACTTAGTGCAAATTGCTGATTCAGATCCGATTGTTTGCAAAATCATGGACTACGGTAAGCATATTTTTGAAGCGAAAAAAGCGAAAGCTGCTCAAAAGAAAAATGCTAAGCAGATCCAAGTAAAAGAAATGAAATTCCGTCCAGGGACGGAGGAAGGGGATTATCAGGTAAAACTCCGCAACCTGATACGTTTCCTTGAAGGCGGGGATAAGGCCAAAGTATCACTACGATACCGCGGTCGTGAAATGGCCCATCAGGAGCTTGGCATGCAACTTATGAATCGAGTCGCAGCAGACTTAGAGGAATATGGTGCAGTTGAACAAGCCGCGAAAATGGAAGGTCGTCAATTGACGATGGTGCTAGGCCCCAAAAAGAAGAAGTAACTTTAAATAGATTGGCTTTAAGGGCTTCGGCTCTTAAAGACCGAATTATTAAGAAATTACACTAACATTAACGAATGCGAGAGTGGTTTTATCATGTCCAAAATTAAGTCACACAGTGGCGCAGCTAAGCGCTTCAAACGTACCGCGAATGGTTTTAAGCATAAGCAGTCTCATACTAGTCACATTTTGACTAAGAAATCGACTAAGCGTAAGCGTCATCTTCGTTCTATGAACCAGATTGCGCAAAGCGACAAAGCGTTAATTGTACGCATGTTGCCATACATCTAAGTCTAGATTTTTTTAGTTCATTAATTTATTAGTATAAGGTTTATATTATGCCTCGCGTAAAACGTGGTGTTCAGGCTCGTCGCCGTCACAAGAAGATTTTAAAGCAAGCTAAAGGTTACTACGGTGCACGTAGCCGTGTATTTCGTGTAGCAAAACAAGCTGTTATCAAAGCTGGTCAATACCAATACCGTGACCGTCGTCAGCGTAAACGTCAATTCCGCGCATTGTGGATTGCTCGTATTAACGCTGCTGCACGTATCAATGGTCTATCTTACAGCCGTTTCATTGCTGGCTTGAAAAAAGCGGCAATTGAAATCGACCGTAAGGTTTTGGCTGACCTAGCTGTGTACGAGAAAGAGGTTTTTGCTGCTATCGTTGAAAAAGCGAAAGCAAGCTTGGCTTAATTTCTGACGTAGCCTTAGGGTGATTCGATCTTGATAGATTTCATCTTAATAGAAAGAGTCACTCAATGCAGTCTTTGATAGGGGAAGAGCCAATGGTTCTTCCCCTATTTTATTTTTTGGAGTGTGTAAATGGAGAACCTAAAGCAGATTCTTGCTGATGCGTTAAGCGCAGTGGCTGCGTCTGAGAGTGAGTCCGCGCTGGATGATGTACGTGTGCATTATTTGGGTAAGAAGGGCGCTCTGACTGCTTTGTTGAAACAGCTTGGTAATGTTTCCGCAGAGGATCGACCAAAATTTGGTCAAATGGTCAACGAAGCAAAAGACCAAGTTCAGGAAAAGATTACTGAACGAAAAGCATCACTTGCTAAAGCAGCATTAGATGCCAAACTTGCAACAGAAACGATCGATATCTCCTTATCTGGTAAGGGTCAGGAAGTGGGTGGCTTGCATCCAGTGACTCGTACAATGGATCGTATTGAAACTTTTTTCCGTGGAATTGGCTTTGATGTGGCTGCAGGGCCTGAAATTGAAGACGATTATCACAACTTTGAAGCTCTAAACATTCCTGCGCATCACCCTGCGCGTGCAATGCAAGATACCTTCTATTTTAATCCAACAACCGTACTAAGAACGCATACATCTCCAGTTCAAGTGCGCACAATGGAAACGACTCAGCCGCCAATTCGAATTATTTGTCCTGGTCGTGTATATCGTTGCGACTCTGATCAAACTCACACACCTATGTTTCATCAGGTTGAAGGTCTATTGATCGACGAAAATATTTCGTTTGCAGATTTGAAGGGGATATTGCAGCAATTTTTGAATGTCTTCTTTGAGGATGATTTGAAAGTTCGCTTCCGTCCAAGTTACTTTCCATTTACTGAACCTTCAATAGAAGTGGATATCATGCGAACCAATAGCAAAGGCGAAGAGTCTTGGCTGGAAGTGTTAGGTTGCGGCATGGTGCACCCGAAAGTGCTTGAGATGTCAGGAATTGATTCTGAGAAATACACGGGGTTTGCTTTTGGTATGGGCGTTGAGCGTTTTGCTATGCTTCGCTACAAAGTAGATGACCTTCGTATGTTTTTCGAAAACGATTTGCGCTTCCTTAAACAATTCAAGTAACCAGTCGATCTAGGATGTTTTTATGAAAATTAGTGAGAATTGGCTAAGAGAGTGGGTCAATCCAGACATCAGTAGCGATGATTTGGTTGCTCAGATTACGTTAGCTGGCCTTGAAGTAGATGAAGTGTTGCCTGTTGCCTCTGAGTTTTCAGGCGTGGTAGTGGGTGAGATTGTCGGAGCTGAGCCTCATCCGAATGCTGATAAACTGCAAGTTTGTCAGGTGTCTGATGGTGCGGAGATCTTTCAGGTTGTTTGTGGTGCGCCAAATGCGCGTCCAGGTATCAAAATTCCTTTTGCTAAAATTGGCGCTGTTCTAGGGGCTGATTTTAAAATCAAAAAAGCCAAACTTCGCCAAGTAGAGTCTTTTGGTATGTTGTGCTCAGCCTCTGAATTGGGATTGAGTGATGATCATGATGGCATTATGGAATTACCAGCTATTGCGAAAGCAGGTGAAGACTTCCGCGCTTTTTTGAATCTTGATGATCAGATTATTGATGTAGATTTAACCCCTAACCGTAGCGACTGTTTAAGTGTTGCTGGTTTGGCTCGCGAAGTCGGAGTTTTGAATAAGACTGATGTGACGCCTGTTGAAATCACACCAACTGACGTTGTTGTTGGTGATGCTTTCCCTGTGAAAGTCGATGCAACAGACGCTTGCCCTCGTTACTTGGGCCGTGTTGTGCGTGGCGTCAATGTTGCTGCTCAGACGCCTTTGTGGATGGTTGAAAAGCTTCGTCGCAGTGGTATTCGCTCTATCGACCCAATTGTAGATATCACAAACTATGTGATGTTGGAGTTGGGGCAGCCAATGCATGCATTCGATCTAGCGAATCTATCCGGCTCGATTGTTGTGCGAATGGCTGATAAAGATGAAAAAATCGTCTTGCTTGACGGTCAGGAAGTAGCACTTCGTTCAGATACTTTGGTAATCGCTGATGAAAAATCACCTCTAGCCATTGCCGGTGTAATGGGTGGCGAAGGATCGGGTGTTAACGAAGCAACAAAAGATATTTTCCTTGAAAGTGCTTTCTTTGCGCCATTGGCTTTGGCTGGTAAGGCGCGTTCTTATGGATTGCATACTGATTCCTCTCATCGATTTGAGCGCGGTGTCGATGCAACGCTTCAGGAGCGAGCTTTAGAGCGAGCGACTGCGTTAGTTGTCGAAATTGCTGGCGGTCAAGTAGGTCCTATAACTCATGCTGTGAGTGAGTCGTCTTTACCTGAAGCCGCTGTTGTTACTTTGCGTCGCAAAAAACTTGATCAGTATTTGGCTATGTCTATCGATAAAGACTTGGTGACGGATATTTTAACTCGTCTTGGTCTAGATATGATTGAAGTGACAGATGAGGCTTGGACGACAAAAGCGCCATCACATCGTTTTGATATCGCAATAGAAGCGGATTTGATCGAAGAGGTTGCTCGTATCTACGGTTATGACAATCTTCCGTCTTCAATGCCTCAGGCGGCAGTGAATTTTACGCCTCTGTCTGAAACAAAAACTCAGATTCAAGTGATGCGTTCTATTTTAGTGTCGCAGGGTTATCAAGAAGCAGTAACTTATAGCTTTATTGATCCTGTCTTGAGTAAGCAGTTTTTGCCTAAGATCGAGCCAGTGCCTTTGGCAAACCCAATATCAGCAGATATGGGTGTAATGCGTCCAAGTTTGGTTCCAGGGTTGGTTAAAGCCTATCTTTACAATCAAAATCGTCAACAGTCCCGTGTTCGCTTGTTTGAAACAGGTCGTCGCTTTATTGGTACGGTTGATGCATTAGCGGATTTGGATCAGCAGCAGCAAGTAGCTGGCTTAATCGCAGGCACTCGTCATGCTGAAGCTTGGTATCATGGTAGCGAGAAGGTCGATTTTTATGATCTGAAGGCGCATGTAGAGGCTCTGTTTGAATTAAATGATGGTGGTAAGCCAACTTACGAGCGTTCAGCTTGCGAGTTTTTGCACCCAGGACGCTCAGCAGACATCTTTTTAGATGGTAAGTTTGTTGGTTTGATGGGGGAGTTACATCCACTGTTGTCTAAGACATTAGGTGCCAATCAGCCAGTCTATGTATTTGATATTGCGTTAGATGCTGTACTGAATGCGAGGTTGCCTGAATATGAAGCCGTCTCTCGTTTCCCTGAGGTTCGTCGTGACCTAGCGTTATTGGTTGATCGTTCTGTGCCTGTTAGTGAGTTGGAGAGGGTGATTTCTGCAACGGCGGGTGAGGCACTCAAAAATGTGTTGGTTTTTGATGTATATCAGGGCCAAGGTATTGATGAAACGAAAAAAAGTGTCGCTTTGGGCTTGACGTGGCAGCATCCTTCACACACTCTTAGTGATGAAGAAGTGAACAACTCAGTTGAACAAACTGTTGCAGCTTTGTCTGAGCAGTTGGGAGCCGTTGTAAGGGGGTAGGTTTATGGGATCGTTGACAAAAGCGGACCTTGCTGAAAATTTAGTGGATTCAATTGGCCTAAGTAAAAAAGATGCCAAAGATCTTGTTGAAGGTTTTTTTGATGTAGTTCGTAGTTCACTAATCGAAAGGCAGCAAGTTAAGTTGTCGGGCTTTGGTAATTTTGAAGTGCGTGAAAAGAGTCAGCGCCCAGGTCGAAATCCTAAGACGGGAGAAGAAATCCCAATTACCGCACGTACTGTCGTTACATTTAGACCTGGGCAGAAGCTCAAGTCTAAAGTAGAAGACTATATGCAAGAGTAGCTTGAAATGTTTCTAAAAAAGCCATCCGTTAGGGTGGCTTTTTTGTATCTGGCTGTTTGGTATGCCTATTTATTTAGTGTTGAGCCTTAATAAGACGAGACTTTGCTTTATATGCTTAATGTGAAAAGCAGAATCATATTTAGATCAATGTTTAAGCTATCAACTCTTAAAATTCTAGTTGCATGATTAAATTGAAAAAAAGTTTATAAAAGTCTTCCCTTTTCAATTCGTTATAGTAATATACGCACCCGCTGACAGGGACAGAGTTTAACTCTTCAGCTGTTAGTTTTCGGGGCGTAGCGCAGCCTGGTAGCGCACTAGCATGGGGTGCTAGTGGTCGCAGGTTCAAATCCTGCCGTCCCGACCAAAATTTGAGAAATGCCGCTATAGCTCAGTTGGTAGAGCATCTGACTTGTAATCAGAGGGTCCCGAGTTCGACTCTTGGTGGCGGCACCATAATTTGGTCAAAGTTTCTTTCTTTAGAAATAAAGTGTAGAGATAAAAAAAGATTTTGCTTTTATTAAAGCCGCTATAGCTCAGTTGGTAGAGCATCTGACTTGTAATCAGAGGGTCCCGAGTTCGACTCTTGGTGGCGGCACCACTTCTTAGGAAGTTATTTAAAAGTAAACTGCGTCATGTAATGCCGCTATAGCTCAGTTGGTAGAGCATCTGACTTGTAATCAGAGGGTCCCGAGTTCGACTCTTGGTGGCGGCACCATTTACTTGCTTATGTAAGTAAATTAAAAATTTGATTTAGCGTTAAGCCGCTATAGCTCAGTTGGTAGAGCATCTGACTTGTAATCAGAGGGTCCCGAGTTCGACTCTTGGTGGCGGCACCATTTACTTGCTTATGTAAGTAAATTAAAAATTTGATTTAGCGTTAAGCCGCTATAGCTCAGTTGGTAGAGCATCTGACTTGTAATCAGAGGGTCCCGAGTTCGACTCTTGGTGGCGGCACCACTTATTTGATAAAGTAAGTTGGAATAAAACGTTAAACAATGATTGGGTGTGTAGCTCAGTTGGGAGAGCGTCGCCCTTACAAGGCGAATGTCGGGAGTTCGAACCTCTCCACACCCACCACTTACTAAGCAGTGGTACTTATGAATAATAAGTAAAGAGCTAGATTGTGTTGGAGTGGTAGTTCAGTTGGTTAGAATACCTGCCTGTCACGCAGGGGGTCGCGGGTTCGAGTCCCGTCCATTCCGCCATTACTTATTAAAGTGTGGCAAAGAGTCAAAGATAGCTTAATAGTTATCTAGAAATGGGTGTGTAGCTCAGTTGGGAGAGCGTCGCCCTTACAAGGCGAATGTCGGGAGTTCGAACCTCTCCACACCCACCACTTACTAAGCAGTGGTACTTATGAATAATAAGTAAAGAGCTATATTGTGTTGGAGTGGTAGTTCAGTTGGTTAGAATACCTGCCTGTCACGCAGGGGGTCGCGGGTTCGAGTCCCGTCCATTCCGCCATTACTTATTAAAGTGTGGCAAAGAGTCAAAGATAGCTTAATAGTTATCTAGAAATGGGTGTGTAGCTCAGTTGGGAGAGCGTCGCCCTTACAAGGCGAATGTCGGGAGTTCGAACCTCTCCACACCCACCACTTACTAAGCAGTGGTACTTATGAATAATAAGTAAAGAGCTAGATTGTGTTGGAGTGGTAGTTCAGTTGGTTAGAATACCTGCCTGTCACGCAGGGGGTCGCGGGTTCGAGTCCCGTCCATTCCGCCATTACTTATTAAAGTGTGGCAAAGAGTCAAAGATAGCTTAATAGTTATCTAGAAATGGGTGTGTAGCTCAGTTGGGAGAGCGTCGCCCTTACAAGGCGAATGTCGGGAGTTCGAACCTCTCCACACCCACCACTTACTAAGCAGTGGTACTTATGAATAATAAGTAAAGAGCTAGATTGTGTTGGAGTGGTAGTTCAGTTGGTTAGAATACCTGCCTGTCACGCAGGGGGTCGCGGGTTCGAGTCCCGTCCATTCCGCCATTACTTATTAAAGTGTGGCAAAGAGTCAAAGATAGCTTAATAGTTATCTAGAAATGGGTGTGTAGCTCAGTTGGGAGAGCGTCGCCCTTACAAGGCGAATGTCGGGAGTTCGAACCTCTCCACACCCACCACTTACTAAGCAGTGGTACTTATGAATAATAAGTAAAGAGCTATATTGTGTTGGAGTGGTAGTTCAGTTGGTTAGAATACCTGCCTGTCACGCAGGGGGGCGCGGGTTCGAGTCCCGTCCATTCCGCCATTACTTATTAAAGTGTGGCAAAGAGTCAAAGATAGCTTAATAGTTATCTAGAAATGGGTGTGTAGCTCAGTTGGGAGAGCGTCGCCCTTACAAGGCGAATGTCGGGAGTTCGAACCTCTCCACACCCACCACTTACTAAGCAGTGGTACTTATGAATAATAAGTAAAGAGCTATATTGTGTTGGAGTGGTAGTTCAGTTGGTTAGAATACCTGCCTGTCACGCAGGGGGTCGCGGGTTCGAGTCCCGTCCATTCCGCCATTTTCCTCGGTTCTAATATATAAATCTATTAACTCAGGAAAAGGCAACTCTCAGGATTGCGAGCCTATTCACACCCACCATCATATTTTCTAAATATTTTTTTTGTAAATTCCTACCTAATTTTTCTCTTATTTTTTCACTCTATAAAATATACTTCTCAACGATTTCCTTACAAATTAAATCTCTTATAGTTATTTTTTAGAGAACTTTCATCTGTTGCGCATCACCTTTTGTCCTTTTTAGACTACTATTGTGTAAATATTGTATTGCTTAAGAAATACTTACTGGTAATATCAGGATATGTGCTTCTATACTTGAAGCGTATAAGTGACTTAATGATTAAAATAAAATTTCCAATAAAAATAACAATGGAGCTTATTTATGACTACCTCCTCAAAATTCTTGTTTAAAGCAAGTCTTGTTGCTGCTTCTGTGGCAGCGGCGTCATCTGCGTATTCAGCTGGTTTTGCTTTAAATGATCACAGTGCTACAGCCTCAGGTAAAGCCTTGGGTGGTGTAGCGGCGTCTAACGAAGATATATCAGCTAGCTTCTGGAACCCTGCGTTATTTGTAAATGCTAAAGAAACGACGGTTTATGTATCAGGCGCTTATGTCATGCCGAATATGGATGTAAAGCTTAATTCAGCCGAAGATGCTACACCAGCCTTAGCTGGGGGAGCGAAAGATTTATCTGCTGATGGCGCTACAAACGATTCTGTTGATAATACCTTAGTCCCTGCATTCTACTTTGCTAAACCTATTTCTGATAAAACCGTGGCAGGTATTTCTCTAAATGTTCCATTTGGTTTGTCTGGTGACTATGGAAAAGATTGGGCGGGTCGTTTTCATGCTACAGAGACGGCGATTCAAGATATTGCTCTGAGCTTTTCACTAGCGCATAGGGTTAATAGTTGGGCGTCAGTAGGGGCAAGTGTACAGATCCATCGTGCAGAAGTTGTATTAGAGTCGGCTGTTGGTACATCTACTGCTGCTGCGGGCGGAGAGGGGATTGGTCGTATTGAGGCAGATGATACTAGTTATGGCTATAGTCTGGGTGTGGCATTAGAGCCAAGAAAGGGGACTCGTGTAGGTTTGGGCTATCGTAGCGAAGTTAGTTTTGATTTTAAAGGTGATGTTAAATATAACAATGTTACGGGGGTTAATGCTGGGCTTTCCGGTCTTGGTGCTGGCTATCAGTTGATTAATGCTGATGTTAGCGACTCAATTGACTTTCCTTCAGTGCTGACGTTAGGTGTTGAGCAGGATTTAACACCTAAGTTGATTTTAGGTCTTAGTGCTATACGCACTGGTTGGGGCTCAATGGATGGTATTAATATTGATTTTGATAGTAATCAGCCTAATTCAGTACTCACTTTTGGGTTTGAAGATCAGTGGATGTATTCTGCAGGCTTAACGTATGCATACTCTGACAAGCTGACGTTACGTACTGGTTTTGCCATGGATGATTCCCCTGTAACAGATGAATATCGCTCTGCTCGTACGCCTGATGGCGATCGTAAGTGGATTTCTATTGGTGGGACGTATGACTTTAATGATATGGCATCAGCTACTTTTGCGTTTACCCATGTGATGATCGAAGATGTGTCTGTTAATCGTACTGGTTTGACTGAAGATGCTGCTCGTGGAACTTTGAAGGCCGATTATGAGTCTTCAGCCAATGTTATCTCTGTCGCGATGAATATGGCGTTCTAATTTATCATTGCATAAATTGTTATTGCGTTTAAAAAAGCCAGAGTTCAATTTGAACTCTGGCTTTTTAGTGTCTGGGGTCCGGTGTTCTTTGAAATGTTGATATCTTATTGGTTCGATCTTAATAGACCATCCGTAGCTCTTTGGCTTTGGCGTTATTGCTTTCTGTCCAGTCTGACATAGGGGACGGTTTGCCAAAATAATACCCTTGTAGTGTTTGGCAGCCTAAAGCGGTTAGTAGAGTGGCTTGTTCTTTCGTCTCTATGCCTTCAGCGATAACCTTCATGCCAAGAGACTCAGCGAGCTGTATGGTAGATTTAACAATATCCACATGGCGTTGGTCGCCAGGCAGTGGTGAAACAAAGCGACGATCGATTTTAAGGATGTTTGCAGGGATGTCTACAAGTTGTCCTAGAGAGGCTTGTCCTGTGCCAAAGTCATCAATGGCAATGGAGTAGCCATATTGCGATAAGCTTCTTAAACGCTTATGTATGAGCGGGTGAGTCATTACAGGGCTAGTTTCTGTGATCTCAAGCTCAAGCATGTCCCCAAGCCATGAGTTATCAGCAATTAACGTCATCAACAAAGCAAAGAAAGAATCATTCATTAGCTCTTGGCCAGCTAAATTGAATGCGATAGGCGTGTGAATGTGCTCTTTATGCCACTCAGTTAGAGTAGTGACGAGTTCCAGTACTAGGTTTTCGGCAAGAAGTGGAAGTAGCCCTAATTTCTCGGCAATTTTAATGAAGGTTGTGGGTGGAACAAACTTTCCATCACATTGCCATCTGGCGAGGGCTTCAAAGGAGCGTATCTGTCCATTTGGTGATACTTGGGGTTGTAGCCAAAGCGCGACTTTTTTATTTTTTATTGCTGTGCTGAGTTTTAAGCCAAGCTTGTGTTCTTCAATGAGTTTGTGTTCAAGATCATGGTTGTAGTACGAGAAGCGATCTGTGCTGGTCGAATATTCCAAAGCCATTTCACAGTGCTCTAACAGTTCTTCTGCTGTTCTGCCATCCGTGTGGTAATAGGCGATCCCAACTTGATAATCCATATTGAGTTTATTTCCATCAACCGTTATCTGGCTCGGCAGAACGGAGTGAATGAGAGTTGAGAGGTTTTTTTGGATTAAGTAGGTTTGTCCTAATGGAACAAAGCAAGAAAATTTCACTCCGCGTAAACGACCTATAATAGCTTGTTTTGAAAGTTTCTTTTGCATAGTCTTTGAAAAATTGAGAATAACCTTGTTGGCGCTGTCTTTGCCATATTGCTTATTGAGCAATTTGAATTGGCTAATACGGATAATAAACATCGCGCCTGTTAAATGCTTGTCTTGCTCATTTATGCGTTGATTAACCTGTCTACAAAAGTGTCTGTGGTTTGGAAGCAGAGTCAGTAAATCGAAATGTGCTAAGCGACTATTGGTTTGTTGCGTGTTTTCTAGTTCTTGCTGTATTGCCCGTAACTGCGTCGTATTTTGCAGATGAAGAACATAGTAACCGTGTTGGGTTAATGAGGCCCGACGAATTTCAATGTGTACGTTAGTTTTTTGTTTTAACGTACATTCGGCTACGTTTGATTGCCAAAAAAAGCGTCCTGTATCACCGAGAGGGGCTAGCCAGTCAGTAATAGTAGAATCAGAAATATGGGTTTTAGGGGAATCTGTTAGTAGCTCTCGAACCAATTGATTGGCCTTAAGGATTCGCCCTCGTTGATCGCATAATAGGGTTGGTGTCCCTGTGTTCTCAAAAAACTCTTCGTACATTGCGTAATTGTCATTCAGCTTTTGATAAAGCAGCTTCATGTGAGAGGCATTGTTTTCGAGTGTCTGAATGATTCTAGAGACTGCTAGCGGTAAGCCTAGATTGAGCGTTGCAAAGGTCAGTAACTGAAAGTAAAAAGACGAGGCGATATCGTTTTGGCCGTTATCTAGCCCGTTGCTTGTCATTAAGTAAAAAGGATATATATTGGCAACCATTGCTAGTAAAGAGGCTCTGAAGCTGAACAATAGGCGAGTAATGAGAGGCAGCGAATACAAAGACACTAATGCGTATTTTTCTGCATGAAATTCTTCGCTTAACGTTAGTAGAAGAAAGCTGGTTGTGATTAGGGTAATAAGAAATAGAATCGCTGTGATCTTGGTGTATTTTCTACTGAAATAAAGAAGTCCACCAAGGAGGCAAAGGTACGTACTATTGATGCCTAAAAAAGTGACGTCTTGATAAGTAATTAGATAATGAACTTCTGAAACCGAAAAAATACAGATTGTCAGCGCAAGCAAAATGCGTAGGGCACTTTGTTGAAATGCTTTTTCATCGCCCTCTATTGAGGAGTCTGAATCTACTAAAAAATAATTCTTAAGAAAATTGATAAACATTAATAAACTTCATAATGCGAAAAAATAAGCCGCAGTTATTTGCGGCTTTCAATAGACAGTACCTAAAATTCAAGAACTTGACTACGCTAGTTTATAATTTAAATTAAAAATTAGGCGTTAATTTGCCTTAAATGATTGTCCCAGTGTACGTTAGGATGTTTTTTGATCATTTTGCTGACGTTTTGGACAGGATTGCTTTTTAGCTGAGAGCCTATGCCGCTTGTTAATAAAAACTCATGGGCGTTATCTGTCGCAACAAGACCACAAACATCTCGGCAATTTTCAACGCCAAGAAAGGTTTTTGAACTCACGTGCCAGTAGGCAACTAAGCCGCCTCTTGGGGTACTGATGGCAAGTATTTCACCTGAACTATCGAAGCAAACGCTGCCGCAATATTGCTTAAAGCGGACTCGCACTTCTTCCGGAATCGGCAGATATTCAAGCTCTGCTTGATCAAGACGAGATATAGCAACCAATGGCACTTGGTCCCACATCTCACCTTGATATTGAAAACCTAAAGCAACGGTTCCTTGTTGGTTAACGTCAAGATGTCGAATGCTCAATTGATGTAAATCAGCGCTATTGGCGGACTGATTTAAAACAGTACCATCTTGCAGATTTAGATAAGTGACATTAGGTTTCATGGTATCTAGATTTAAGATTTTTCGATCTTCATCTGGGTGCGTCATTAGTCCGCCATTGGCAATAATCAGCACTTGGTCATTTAAAAGTACGGACTCGTGAGGGCCAATTCCGTTACTGCTAAAAGAATGAAGTACCTGACCGCTTGGCCAATCGCGCACAAATATTTTGCCTTGTCCTGTCGGATAATGGTTTTCTTGGGTAATTAAGCGCTTACCATCAGAAGTAAATAGGGCATGACCATAAAAATGATGGTCTTTACTTGGCTTGATGCGAGTAATTTTTTGATGAGTGGATACATCAAAGAAATCCATAAAGAAGCCAGGTCTTCGCGCAACAATACCAACAATGCTCTGGCTCGGGTGGATAACAGGAGCATGGGCTCTATCTAGCAGCTGAGTACTCCAAGCAATATCGCCATTTTCTTTGAACAGGCCAAAAAAATGTTCTTTCTTATTTACAGAATACGCAGAGGCATAGAGCTTCTTGCCGGAATGTTGTTGGGTTAATGTTGCCCATGATGGCGTACTAACGACTGCACCGCTCAAGGCACTCATCGCAAGGAAAGACCGTCTTGTCAGCATCTTAGGCTAGTCTCCGTCTCTGCTGTTAAAACCAATCTGGAAACCTAGTTGAGTGACCATGCTTGATAAATAAGATTGGCTGTTAGAGATAGATTTCACGAGTGGTTTTGCCAGTGAGATGCGTTCTTCTTGCGTATGATTTGCATGGAAGAAGTCTTTTGGCAATTGAAGCGCCAACTTTATATTCTCTGTAAGCTGTTCATCAAACTGATTTGCTAGGGTTGGGTTGGCTCGTTTTGCCAGCTCATATAAAGATGGTGAGCCTGCGTGATAAATTTCACGGTAAGACTGCAAGTTTTTTTGAATGGCTCTTAAGGAAAGGTCGCTACGATAAAACTCGGCAAGTTTTAGGTTTTCGCGACTGTTATAACCAATAGGCGTTTCGAGCTTGGCGTCTTTGACGGCCGACATATGCTCGATCCATTGCTGCAAAAATAACTCCAAGGCGACTTTTTCAGAATCAAAGCCAGTGCCTTCTTCATCGAATACCCAGTCTTGTGCCTTTCCATCTTGCCATTGTTTAGCAACCGCAGCGGCGCTTTCTAGATGATGAGTGGTCACTTTTTCAAGTAATCGGCAATGCTCAACAGAGTGTGTCGGCTCAAAATCAGGGTGATATAACAAGCTTTCAATCGCCGTTAAACCTCGTACTGCAATACTGGCTGATGTCCAAAACTTCGGTGCATCCATGGCGGCGGGATCACCTTGAGCTAAAGCTCTAAGCTGGCGTTGTGTAACGCCTTTTTTATCGGGCCAGTATTCAAAAGCGTAATAGCGCATAAAGTATGTGACGGGGCCAAAATTAAGCCATTGTACCTGTTGCCAATCCAAAGCATTGGCCCGAAAAGCCTCTTGCGCGTCATGAAGCCTTGCTTTAGATGGTGAAGCGCAGAGTTCTTCTGTGCGCATTTGTAGTGTCTTTGACGATTCTGTGTAGGTCTCGTAGCCTTGCTTGACGACATTGGTAACGATGCCATCAAGTGGGCCTTGCCACTGACCAGCAGACGCTAGTAACGGTGTGGACGCGCTAATGGCTATGGCAATTAGTTTTGGAAAATATTTCATTACAGCGACTCCAAAAAATAGATGAGTTTTTCACGTTGTTCTTTATTTAGATTTTTGTAATATTCTTTGCTCTGATTGGCTTCTCCGCCATGCCAAAGAATGGCCTCTTCGATGGTTTGAGCTCGGCCATCATGTAGAAAACTTACACGGCCAGACACTTTTTTCGATAACCCAATACCCCATAAAGGCGCGGTTCGCCACTCGCTTGGGCTTGCGGAAAAGTTCGGAAACCCTCCAGCGAGCTCAGGCCCCATATCGTGCAGCAACATGTCGGTAAAAGGATAGAAAGTGCGATTGTTTAAAACGGCAAATTCTGAGCTATTTCCTGTTTCCATCTTTGGGGTATGACAGCTTGCACAGCGGCCATCATCAAACAAGCGTTTGCCCTCTAGAAATGTTTTATTGGTTAGATTGCGCATTGCAGGAGGGGAAGATAAGGATACAAAAAGATCAACCAGTCTAGTTTGTTGTTTATCAACTTCTAAATTGTCTAAATGTGAGCTATTGCCATTTGGGCTTTGCATGCAATCGCGTTGGAATTCAGTGCAATCACCTGATGGCTTTGGATTGAGAGGGGTAGATAATCCCAAATCCGTATTAAACGCTGACTGATTTTGGGCACTAACGCTTGTGGCTGTTGCTTTGTAGCCAAAACGGCCAATAACTTTTTCTTTGTCACTCAGCACCCAGCTTACGCGGCCACTAATGCCGTCGTTGTTTTTATCATCGGGATCAGCGCCAGATATAATGAGCTCGTCAGGAATATTATCTAACAACCCCATACCAACTAAGGCGGGTGATACCAACATGGTAAAGCCAGTGCTGTCTTCGAAGTGGCCATAATTCAGCGTGTTCCAATGAAGGTTGGGCTTTCTAAGAGTAACTTCTGTTCCATCGCTTAGTGTTTCAATGTACGTGCTGTAAGTGAGGTAATAATCGCCTTCAGGCAAAATGCCAGGCGAACTTTGGCCTTGAAATTGATGTCCGTAGCGTTTGTCGCCAATAGGAGGGTAGATCTTATTCGTTTGAATGTTGGAAGTAGGGTAAGACTTTCCAAGTTTAACTAAAAAAGACGGTATGGATGCCCCGTTGACGTTTGCTTCTGGAGCATGACCACGACCACCATTTAAGTGGCAGTTGTTACAGGATCGGGTGTTGAACAGTGGGCCTAAGCCATCACTAGCAGTAGTAGAAGAGGGAGCCGGTACCCACAATTTTTGAAAAACATTTTTACCAATATGGAAGTCTAGCTTGTCTTCAACCTTAATGCCGACAAGAGGTGTGGAATAATCACTGGCAATAGCTGTGTTCTGGAAACAAAAAAAGCTGGCGTAAACGCCAGCTACAATAAAAATACCATTATTAAAATTTGCAGTCATAAATAGACAAATACCATTAACTGACTAAATGACACATCTTCCATGGCATCTCATTCGTTTATTTTATAGTGGAACAGTTAATTCTGCTCTCTATTGAAATACTGCGCTTGGGTTGTCCAAACTATCAGACCCTTCTAGTGCAATACCTTCAAGGTTTAGTTCATGAATAACGTCTTCCGTAGAGCGGGTTTCATTAACCAAGGAATCAACAAAAGTTTGTACTAACTGATTACCTTTAGTGTTGTTCATGGCAATTAAGACATCAAACGTTTGGCCTTTTGCTGCCGCATCGACCATCGCTTGAGCAGCGGCTTCTGTTTGATTAAGGTTTTGCTTCATTTCTTTATCTAGCTGTGGGTTTTGTTTAGCCACCAAGTCAGATAAAGATGCCCCTTTAACCCAGCTACCATCGACACGTTTGTATTCACCTAGGTAAGCATTCTTGATGCCTTTAGCGTCATAGTAATGTGACCAATGTGTATTGTCAGAGAAACAGTCATGCTCTTCTTCTGGATCATGCAGCATTAAACCAAGTTTAGTTCGCTCACCACCCAATTCACCGTATGCCAAACTGCCCATGCCAGTCAGAATAGTAGAAAGGCCCTGCTCTGGGGATTGCTCTAATAATGCAACGCGAGCTGCGCCGCCTTGTTTCCAGTTGTTCGCCATTTCTTCTAAATCAGAAATAAGCAAGTCGGTAGCTGCTACTAAGTAGTCACGTCGACGATCGCAGTTACCATTTGTGCAGTTGTTAAGGTCGAAATCAGTAGCAGGACGTTCGCCAGCACCAGGGTTTGTACCGTTTAGATCTTGACCCCATAGCAAAAATTCAATGGCGTGATAACCACTGGCAACGTTTGCTTCTACGCCATCCGCTTCTTGAAGGCTTTCGGCAATCAATTCAGGGGTAATATTAGTGGTATCTACCTTTACACCACCAATTGTTAAGCTTGTAGAAGCGATAACATTTGCAGCATAAAGAGGGTTTAGATCAGACTCTGTACCATAGCTGTCTACCGCTACATAATCGATCAAGCCTTCGTCTAGTGGCCAAGCGTTAACTTTACCTTCCCATTCATCCACAATTGGATTACCGAAGCGATAGACTTCGCTTTGCTGATAAGGAACGCGAGCCGCAATCCAAGCGGTTCGAGCGGCTTTCAAGTTGGCTTCTGTAGGGTTAGCTAAAAAAGTATCAATAGAGGAGCGAAGCGCTTTTGCTGTTTGTAGAGAGTCACCGTAAACGGCTTCTGCAATATCAGCATAATGAACGACAACGGAATTCGCTGTGATAGCAGTAGTTTCTTGTTTTACGTTTGCTGGTCCGCAAGCGGTAAGCATCGCACCGGTAACGCAAATGGCGATGGGGGTTAACAATCGTTTCATGTCTGAAGCTCCAATATTATTTTGTGCAAGTATAATATTGGAAATGAAAACGATTATCAATGAGTAAGTTTGCACATTTTTTACATGAATAGTGCGGAGGTGTTAATTGCCGCACTGGTATTGAAAAGTATTGCCTGCCGTTTTTTGTAGATCGTATTCACAGGCTTTGTCTCTTAAAAGGCTCTGCCCCTCCCAAGAAACACTCATGCTAATAGGTGATTTGTTCTTATAGCTAGGAATAAATCGATAAGCCGCCACCACATCAATACTACTATTTGCTCCCAACTGAACAGATTGCCCAATGAGTCGCTGACGAGTTTCTGTGTTGTACAAAGTGTAATCTGTTGTGTATTCCTGATCACCATTCTCGTGAGAGAAGTTTAACCAAATTTTACGGTAAGTTTGCGGCTCAGATGTCGGGTTAGTAAAGCGTAATTTAGTATAGATAATTTGAGAGCGAGATAAGCTCGTCTGTGCATTTTGACTTACTTTTAGATACGAAGTGTTTGATTCCTGCCAAGGCATGTTCGTACCAAAAGAAGCATCAACAATCTGAATCGTTTCTCTTGCAAAGTGCGCTTCTGCAAATTGAAGCAGATCCTTTGCTGGCGCGTACAAAGCCAAGGCAATAACACCCAGAAGTGCCACTTTATGAATTGTATGAGTAGGGCTTAATAGCTTGATCATATCCACATCCTTAAAATATCTTTACTGTTTATTTATACAGTACTGTATATCCAAACAGTAAATTTGTATAGCGTCTTTTTCAAAAATAGTTTGCAATTCTCAAAAAAAATTCTTGATTTTGATCTAGATGGGATTTTTTGAATATTTAAAAAATAATGTTTGATTTTATTTACTTGATTGAATTTAAAGGAGATTTTAATGATTCCCACAGCCTTCTTAACGGTTTCTGTGGACAAGATTTCTTTGTTCTTTTTTTGTCGGCAGATGATAGAAAACTCACCGTATTCGATGGTAATAAATGTGTCAGACACTATAATGCAGCCACAAATGAGTAATGAGGTTGGTTGTGGATAACGTTGATGTGATCGTAATTGGTGCCGGAGCGTCTGGTTTAATGTGTGCAGCAACAGCTGGCTACCGTGGGAAAAAAGTAGTGGTGTTGGATCACGCCAACAAAGCGGGCAAAAAAATTCTGATGTCCGGTGGTGGGCGTTGTAACTTCACCAACATGGATGCGGCCCCCAAGCATTTTTTATCTGACAACACACATTTTTGCATTTCTGCGCTACGTCGTTATTCATCGCAAGACTTTGTTGATCTCGTGGATCGCCATGGTCTGGACTATGTAGAGAAAACGCCAGGGCAATTATTCTGCGAGCACTCTGCAAAAGACCTGCTTGATATATTACTAACAGAGCTTGAATGGTCCGGTGCAGAACTAAAGTTAAACACCAAAATTCATAATATTGATTTTCAAGACGGACAGACCGTTGTCAAAACTAATCAAGGAGAGTTTGCTTGTGAATCTCTTGTGGTTGCCACAGGTGGTTTATCCATTCCTACAATGGGCGCGACAGGGTTTGGGTATGATATAGCTAAACAAGTTGGACACGATATTTTATCGACACGTGCTAGCTTGGTACCCATTACTATACAGCCAGATCGCAAAACACAACTGGCTGAGTTATCAGGTATTGCCTGTGAAATATCCGCAACGGCAAAGGGCGTAACTTTCCAAGAGCCAATGCTGTTTACTCATCGTGGTGTTAGCGGGCCATCCATTTTGCAAATTACCAATTTCTGGCAACCAGGTGAAGCCCTTAGCATTAATATCGCTCCGACCTTGTCGTTAGTCGACTTACTTGATGTTCGCCAAAGTACTCCGAAAAAGAGCTACGAGGGTTTCTTGTCTAATGTTTTGCCAAAGCGATTGGTAGAGCTAATAAAAGCCGAATTCCCTTGGTTGACTGAACGCAGCGCACAAACCTCGAACGAACAGGTCGACAGTTTGTTCAATTATCTCGCGAACTTTGACATCGCACCGAATGGAACAGAAGGCTATCGCACCGCGGAAGTTACCCTTGGTGGTGTTAACACCAACGAAGTGTCTTCGAAAACTTTTGAATCACAAAAACAAAAAGGTCTCTACTTTATAGGTGAAGTCCTAGACGTGACTGGCTGGCTTGGCGGCTATAATTTCCAATGGGCCTGGGCGAGTGGCTTTTGTGCTGGGCAGTATGTTTGATGGTTTACCGATATATAACTTAATTTATTGAACTTATTGTTGTGCCATTGCGTACAGTTAAGAAAGGCTGTGAGGGTGGTTATGATGCGATGGTTTATGTTGTTGATGTTATGTGTTTGGCCGTTAGTCAGCTGGGCAGATGCGACCGCTTGGCAGGCATGGCGTGATGGTAAGGCGGTTTTTATCATGCGACATGCTTTAGCTCCTGGTGGCGGTGATCCCAGTGGGTTTGCTTTAGAGGATTGCAGTACTCAACGCAACCTCAATGATATAGGACGAAAACAGTCCGTCGCTTGGGGGGAATATATTCGAAGCCAACATAGCGGCCCGGTTCAGGTTTATAGCAGTCAATGGTGTCGTTGCTTAGAAACGGCGCAGCTGATGTCGCTGGGTGAGGTGGAATCATTGCCAATACTGAACTCATTTTTTGCAGGCCAAGGAGATAGGGTTGCTCAAACAGAAGGTGTACTGCGGATGTTTTCCCATGAGTCTGTGGGTAAACCCACTATATTGGTCACGCACCAAGTGAATTTCACCGCCTTAACACAAATCTACCCAAGTTCTGGTGAAGCCGCCATTCTTGCACTGCCTCTCACGATGCCAGTGAAAATTTTGGCTCGCATTGAGCCAAGATAAATGTGATGGACGACTGTGGCAGCGGGCGCTACTTTATGATTTTATAAACCGCGGCAATGTCTTCTTCCGCAAAGCCAGCTTTTATGGCTTGTTTGAACGCTTCATTGGCAATCGTGGCGGTTGGCACAGGTTGCTCAAGTTGATCGTCTAGGGCGACAGCAAGGTGCGTGTCCTTTTGCATATGCTTAAGCTGATTGAAAACTGCTGACCACTGCAAGAAACCAACTCTGCTCGTTATATTACGATAGCTGCTTGGTCGACTTTGTTGTTTTTAATTCATCTAGTCCTGCTTGAAATGTCATCATTGGACGATAGCTTAAGTCTTGTTTAGCTTTGGTAATATCTAGGGTAACCTCTACAGCGCTTGTGGCGTATTCTTGGAAAGTAACAGGAAGTGGACTGCTTTTTGGGGCTAGACGACGGCGTAAGCTGTCTAACTTTGCAATTACGAGAGGAATAAAAGCAGGGATGTTTTTATCTGGCACAGTTAGCCCGTGCGCTTCGATTATGCCGGAAATGGTCTCTCGGAATGGTCTATCATCGCCATCGCTAATGAAATAGATTGCCTTAGGGGCGCCGTAATAGAGAGAGGCTTCAATTGCATTGCATAAGTTAGCAATGTGTGTCGTTGACGAGAGATAGTGTCCGCCGCCGATCCAGGCAAAAGTTTGATTTTCAATAGCCTTTAGTATTTGTGGCATGGCTGTTGTATCGTCGCGACCCCAGACAAAGCGAGGTCTCAGCACAATAACAGTGAAAGTGTCACAATTCGCATTCAACACTATCTTTTCTGCTAGTTGCTTGGTGTGTGAGTAGTCTCCTACACTTTTTTTGGGATATGAGGCGTCTTCCGATACATTTTTTATAGGCTTGCCTGTCAGTAGTACTGAATCAGTGCTGATATGAATGAACCGCTTCACTCCAGCTGCCTTTGCGGCTTTGAGCAGTTGGGCTGTACCATCGACATTAGTTTTAAATTGGTTTTTGGAAAGGTTCTTGTGGTCTGTATCCGCGGCTGTATGAATTACGATGTCGCAGTCTTTTAGGTCGTTCCTTAGTGTGTGACTAAGTAAATCCCCATATACGAATGTTAATTGGGTGTCTTTAAGGATTTTGGTTTTTTCTTTGTCTCGTGAAAGACCAACGATCTCATGAGACTGAGCTAAGTGCCTAGCAACATTCCGTCCAACATAACCTGTAACGCCTGATATAAAAATTTTCATAGAGAACCTATATTAACTTGTAGTTTAACATGTGAACATATTTTGTGATTTTGTTCACAAGAGGTAACTTAACAGGTTAACGCTTGATGTCAATGTGTTTTTCAGGCATGCTTTCGTGTCTACAGAAGATGGATAGAATTTAACGTAATGATTCTCAGAGAAGCGCAAAAACTCATTTTGAAATATGGGTACCCTAAAGTGACCATGACAGACATTGCCAATGCCTGTCAGATCTCTCGAACCACTCTTTATAAATCATACCCAAATAAAGAGTCGATTGTCGTAGGGCTAATTAATGAATCACTAGAGCATAATATTCGTGAGACAGAAGGGTTAGCTTTGTCTGATCTATCGTTTCGTGGAAAGCTTGAACGTTTTTTTGATGTTTGGACGCTTCAGCCAGCAGCTTCAGTGATAGAGTTGGATACAGGGCGAGATATTTTACAAAATGTATCTTCTTATGCGCCTGACGCAGTTAATAATCACTATGAAATTTTTCAGGCTATGCTTGCTGAGTTAATCAGGGGTGTTCTGCCAACGGATTCTAGTTTGGATGCTCAAGATTTAGCTTACATTTTTTCAGTTACTTCTCGTGGAATTAAGGCTGATGCACAAACTTTAGAAACATTAACAAATCAAATTGACCTATTAATCGATATTATAATTAAAACGGTCAAACCTGTTTTTTTAAATATGACTTGAAGCGAAGGTAAATGCCGAACGGCTTAATTTAATAACTCTCTTAATGGAATGTTGTTTTGTATGGTGTTGTCGATTGCTGCTGAATTTTAAGATTTCATTTTTCTCAAAAAATGCTCACGTAAGGACGCGGCTTATAGGCCAAGAAAGCTCATATTCCTATTTTATGGAGCGATGAATTTAGATAGCACACTGAGAAGAGAGAAAAGGAAAGAAGGTAGAGGAGCACTCCATTACCTTCTTAAATGTTACTGCAATCACTACTTTATCACTTTATAAACTGCGGCAATGTCTTCCTCCGAAAAGCCAGCTTTTATGGCTTGTTTAAAGGCTTCATTGGCAATAGCGGCGGTTGGCAAAGGTTGCTCAAGCTGGTCGCCTAGTGCGACGGCAAGGCGCATGTCCTTTTGCATGTGCTTAAGCGGAAAGCTGGTGGTGTAGTCTTCCTTTAGCAGCATGGCGCCTTTGCCTTTAAACATAGGGTTTGCCATGGCACCCGCATCGACAATATCTAAAATTTGCTGACCGTCTAAACCGGCTTTTTGTCCTAAAGACATGCCTTCACTGAAAATGCTTAGCATGCCGCCCATCATCATATTCACGACGAGCTTCATGTTCGCGCCTTGGCCGACTTCACCAAGGTAGGGCGACATCTTGCCCATTACCTCAAACGCACTTTTTGCGTCTTCATAAAGAGATTGATCGCCAGCGGCAAGAATGATTAACGTGCCGTCTTCAGCGGGTTTTTTCGTACCAGAAACCGGTGCTTCTAAAAATCGTCCTCCTGCTTGAGTAATTAAATCGGCAATGGCTTTTGAGGTTGTGTCATCCACGGTAGACATATCAACATAACCGCGACCTGCGCCAATTCCTGCTGCTACGCAATCTGGGCCTTGGCAAAGCGCTAATGCCGCTTCAGGATCAGACACCATAGCGAAGGTAATATCGCAACTTGCAGCTACGTCTTTTGGTGTCACGCCATGTCGAGCGCCTAGTGATACTAACTCAGCACATTTTTCTGGGTTACGATTCCAAACAGTTACTTCAAATCCCGCTTTTACTAAATTTGCAGCCATGGCTTTCCCCATGATGCCTAAACCTAAAAATCCAACACTGTTCATAAAATGCTCTCTTATTTGGTGTTATTTCCATCAGTGTAACAAATAGAAAAAGTTATCGTCTGCAAATAATGGTGATACGTAAATCACGGTATTGTTGTGATTGGCGTGAGCGAAGGCGACCGCTAGATCATTGTGGCTTGCCTATGATCCGCTACCAGTTCCATAACCCAGTCAATAAAGCATTCGGCACTGTATTGGTTGGCGTTTTTGGTTCGAGTTAAGAAGAAGGCGTTGTTTTTACATTCAATAGGAGGTGTGAGGGCGATCAAACTACCGTCAGCGATTAAATCCTCCACATGCCAATCCCAAGCAAGGGCAATGCCTAGGCCATTTTGTGCGGCATGAACGACGGCGATTTGGTCTTCCATCTGAATTTCGTTTAATGGCTCTTGATAGTCTATTGCTGAGTGAGCTGCCCATGTTTGCCAGTTTTCCCAGAAGTCGGGGGCGTCTTTGAGGCCCAGTAAGGGTTGTTTCCAGATATTTTTCAAATCGTGACACTCGGGACGCTTTTCTAGAAAACCTGGGCTGCACACTAACAGCATTCTTTCGTTAAACAGCAAAAAATTGTTTTTATAAGACGTTTTTAATGAGGAGTAATAAAACGCCACATCGTAGGTATCGCTATTCACGTCACTGATATTGCGTTCATTATTGATGCTTATGTTGAGCATGATGTCTGGGTATTTATCACGAAAATCATCTAAGTGAGGGATGAGCCAGAAATGGCTAAAACACGCACCAATTTCTAAATTGAGCGGCAGAGGTGAGACTTTATCATCCATTTTTTGCGATTCTTCTGCCAAGACCGCCAGCGTTTTTCGTACTGTTTCTAAATAATTTTGTCCCTTTTTTGTCAGTTCCAAACCAGTTTTTTTACGAATAAATAGTTTGGTATTCAGAAAACTTTCAAGCTGTTTGATTTGTTTGCTGACTGCCGTCGGAGAAACGCACAGCTCATTAGCTGCACTGGTTAGCGTGCCAAGGCGAGCCGATGCTTCAAACAAAATAAGGCTGTTTAGAGAGGGAATTGTTCGGTTATTGATCGGCATGTAACTATCTATCCTGAACTTTTAGTTCATATGAGGCTAACAAAATAGCGTTTTACTTACAATTTCAGCTTCCTAAGATAAATAGACACTACAAATAGAACGAAAGGACGTTATGCAAAACATCAAACACATTCATCACGCCATGTTGCCATTACCAGATGGTACTAAGCTCGCCTATCGCGCGTGGCTACCAAGCGATGCTGATGATAAACCGGTTCCCGCGATTTTGGAGTTCTTGCCGTATCGTAAAAATGACGGCACGATTGTCCGCGACGAAATCACTATGGCGCAAACGGCCGCACAAGGTTATGCCTGTATTCGAGTTGACCTTCGAGGTTGCGGCGAATCAGAAGGTCACACAAGCGACGAATATACCGAGCAAGAGCTACAAGACGGTTTCGATATTATCGCTTGGCTGGCAGAGCAGCCTTGGTGCAGTGGCATTGTTGGCATGGTAGGAATTTCGTGGGGTGGATTTAACTCACTGCAAGTCGCCGCACTGAATCCGCCAGCATTAAAAGCCATCATTACCCAATGTTCTACCGACGACCGTTACGCCACAGATGTGCACTACATGGGTGGCTGTTTATTGAACGATAATCTCGATTGGGCATCATTTTTTTGGGCCTACGCTCAAGGCCGCGCGCCAGATGCTAAGTTGGTTGGCGATGGTTGGAAAGAGCAATGGCTGGATCGTTTAAACCAAATGCCATTTTTAGCGAAGCCTTGGTTAACTGAACAAGTACGAAATGACTACTGGAAGCATGGTTCTGTATGTGAAAACTACAGCGATATTAAGATTCCCGTTTATGCCATGAGTGGTTGGGCAGACAATTATCGCAATACGGTTTTTAGCTTACTCGAAAACTTAGACGTACCTCGAAAAGGTTTAGTGGGTCCTTGGGCGCATAAATACCCCAATATAGCCTATCCAAATCCTAAAATGGATTACGTAAAAGAGTCTGTTCGCTGGTGGGATCGTTGGTTAAAAGGCATTAAAAATGGCATCGACGATGAGCCAGAATTAACCTACTACATGCAAGACAGTGTGCGCCCTCAATCAGATTATGAGCACCGTGCTGGGCAATGGATTTCGGAGCCTGTTTGGCCATCACCGCAAACCGAATGGAAAACCTTGTTTCCATCGAATGGGCAGTTACTCGATACAAAACACGATAATGCCGTAACTCAGCAGATTTGCTCGCCACAAACAGTGGGGTTAAATGGTGGTCGTTTGTGTGTCGGGATTCGTTTAGAAATGGAGCAACCAGCCGATCAACGTGCTGATGATGCGGGTTCATTATGTTTCGATACTTTACCTCTTGAAGAAGATTTGGCGATTGCAGGCCAAGTGATGGCGAATTTAGCGATTCGTAGTGACAAGCCAACAGCAAACCTTGCTGTACGAGTCTGTGATGTGCATCCCGATGGCGCAGTCACACGTATCAGTGTGGGCGTGTTAAACCTAACGCATCGCGATAGCCACGAGTTTGTCGAGCCGTTGAATCCAGGTGAGCTTTACCATGTCGCCATTCCGGTTAACCATGTGGCCTACAAGGTTCCAGCAGGGCACAGATTGCGTATCTCCGTTTCGACAGCCTGTTGGCCGTTAATTTGGCCATCTCCAGATCATGCCACGATTACACTTGAGTCTGCTTTAAGTCGTATTGAAGTGCCTTATAGAACGAGCTTGGTGACAGAAGTCGAGCCGCCTGCGCTGGACACGCCTGTAGCAATTGATGGTGAAACACTTCGCCCAACGAAGAGTGAGCGAGTGGTGCATCACGATTACAAAACAGGTCTGGTTACGTTAGAAACCTATGATGACTTCGGCCGCCAATATTACAACTCTTGTGAAAGCATGATTGATATGGCGATGAGTCAGTGGCAGACCATCCATCCTGACGATCCGCTCACGGCAGAATCCAAGCTGATATTTGACTTAACTATGGGGAGAGAAGGCTGGTGGACAGGCTTAAAGGGCGTCTATCACATGCGCTGTGATCATGATTATTTTTATGTCACCAGTACGTGGCAAGCCTTCCATGATGATGAGCTGATTTTCAGCAAAGAGTTTGAGGAAACCATCAAACGAACGGGTGTTTAACCGATTATTTCTGTGAGGATGTTACATGTTTAAATCATTACGACCTTTGGTCTTTTTTCCAACCTTTATCATTTTGGTCGGTGCGTTAATATTCAGTTTGGTGGACTTGGCACTTTTCACGCAATATACCAAAGTAGCCAATAACTTCGTGTTGTCGCATTTTTCTTGGCTGTTTAGCTTGGGGAGTTTCTATCTGCTGGTGTTGATCGCTATTACTTACTTTTCAAAATTGGGCAATATCAGAATTGGTGGTGAGAATGCCACACCAAAGCTCAAAAAGTCTCGTTGGTTTATGATTGTGCTCTGTACAACTCTAGCCGTAGGTGTGTTGTTTTGGACAACGGCTGAGCCTTTGTATCACTTGTATTCGCCACCAGAAAGCTGGGGTATTGAAGGCAATAGCCCGAACGCTGTGCTATTTGCTTTCTCGGCGATGTTTTTGCATTGGGGGCCAACGCCTTATGCTATTTATGCCGTTCCAGCGTTAATCTTTGCCTTGGTGTTTCACAACCTAAAACTGCCTTACTCCATAAGTAGTTCATTGCGTCCAGTATTTGGCAAATATGTGACTGGCCGTATGGGCGATGTGATTGATGCGTTGGCGCTGTATTCCTTGGTAGTAGGGATGGCGTCATCATTAGGTACCGGTGCGCTTACCTTGCTTGGCGGTGCAAGTCAGTTTTTACCTATGGAGAAAAACGCCGTTACGCTAGGCATTATTATCGCCATCATTGTTATTACCTTTGTATTGTCTGCAGCCCGTGGGTTGATCAAAGGTATTGCGCGCCTTTCTATGGTTAACTTCTGGCTGTTGATTGCGTTATTTGTGTTTACTTTGATCTTTGGGCCAACACTTTATATGTTGGGTATTGGTGTGGAAGGCTTAGGTGCATTTTTACAGAACTTCTTTCGTCTTAGCTTGTTTACTGGACAAGCAGCTAGTGACCCATGGCCACAATGGTGGAGTGTATTCTATTGGGCTGTTTGGTTTGCTTGGGCGCCAATCACCGCGATGTTCTTAGGTAAAATTGCCCGTGGCTACACAGTGCGTGAGTTTATTCAAGTAAACGTTATTTTTCCTAGCTTGTTTGTGCTGTTATGGATCTCTGTATTCTCGGGTACCGCTATATTTATGGACCAAAAAAGCGGTGGTGAACTATATGAAATCTTGAATAGCGGCGGCATTGAACTACTGCTTTACCATATTTTTGGTGAATTACCGCTGGGCACGTTGACGTCTTTGATCCTCGTCTTCATTGCTTTTATCTCTTACGTAACGGCGGCCGATTCCAGTACTGACGCCATTGGTGATTTGTGTGTGAAAAACTTCAATGCTGAATCCCAAGAAGGCACTGGCATGCCGATCAAAATTCTATGGGGAACCATAATAGGTTTGGTCGCTTGGATTATGGTCAGCACCGTCGGCGTGGCTGGTGTTAAGTCCTTATCGAACCTTGGCGGCTTACCCGCCACATTGATTATCCTATGTTGTAGTTTTACCTTGGTTAAATGGATCAAGAATCCCGCGTTATTAAAAGGTTAACTAGATAACTTCACTTCAGTAAACAAAATGGCTTAGCCCTTTCGCTAGGCCATTTTTAGTTCGCGTCTTGTTAGCTACTTAATTTGCATCATATTTAATTTTGTGTAGAGTAAAGACATGCGTTTCTTAAACGCCCCTGGATCAGCAGACAGGGCATAACTGAGCTGGCAAATTGACGATACTCAACATCAAGGAGCCTGCTATGTCTGCGACACAGCCAAATAACATTTCTCAACAAGACCTTAAAAAGCCACTTCACTCTTCATCTAAACGTATTTGGATTAAACAACCCCTTGCGTGCTTTACGGCCAATGAGCTTGATGCGCGTGGTGGTATTGTTATTGAAAATACCCAAATTAAAGAAGTGCTGGCATTGGGTCAGTTACCCGCGTATCCAGTGGATGAGGTGATCGACGCCAGTGAGCTGGTTATCTTGCCCGGGCTAATTAATACCCACCATCATTTTTATCAGACTCTCACTCGTGCTTGGGGACCGGTTGTTAGCGAACCTTTATTTCCTTGGCTCAAAACGCTTTATCCAGTATGGGCCCGACTTACGCCAGAGGCGCTGTCATTGGCATCACAAGTTGCCATGGCCGAGTTACTGTTGTCGGGTTGTACCACTGCGGCAGATCATCATTACCTTTTCCCAACGGGCATGGAAGACGCGATAGATGTGCAAGTTGATGTGGTTAAACAACTTGGCATGCGGGCCATGTTGACCCGAGGATCAATGAGCTTAGGGGAAAAAGAAGGCGGCTTACCACCGCAGCACACAGTGCAAAGCGGTGATGTCATATTGGCCGACAGCCAGCGTTTAATTAAGCAATACCATGAGCGAGGCGAGGGCGCGCAGATTCAAATCGCACTGTCACCGTGTTCTCCTTTTTCCGTTACTCGAGAGATAATGGCGGACAGCGCATTATTAGCGCAACAGGAAGACGTGCGTTTACACACTCATTTAGCCGAAACATTGGACGAAGAAGACTTTTGCCTAAAGACCTTTGGGTTACGTACCGTGGATTATTTGGACAGCGTTGGCTGGTTGACTAACAGAACTTGGTTGGCCCATGGCATTCATTTTAACGCGCAAGAGATCCAACGACTGGGAGCAGCAGGCGTAGGGATTTGTCATTGTCCGGTTTCTAATATGCGCTTGGCCTCTGGAATATGCCCTACGTTAGACCTCAGTGAAGAAGGTGCTCATATTGGCCTTGGCGTGGATGGCTCTGCGTCCAATGACGCTTCCAATATGATGTACGAAGCCAGACAAGCGCTGTATCTCCAACGTCTTAAATACGGTGCTGAAAAAATTACCCCAGAGCGAGTGCTTGGCTGGGCGACGAAAGGTTCTGCGACATTATTAGGGCGTAATGACATTGGCGAAATAGCCCCAGGAAAACAGGCGGATCTGGCATTTTATAAACTGGACGAACTAAGGTTCTCAGGGAGCCACGATCCAATCGCCGCATTACTACTATGCGGTGCCGAAAAAGCCGAGCATGTCATGATTGGTGGTCAATGGAGGGTTAAAGAGGGGCAAATCATCGGCTTAGACATCCAAGCATTAATGGAAAAACATAAAGCCTGCGCCAAACAATTGGTTGCGGGTTAACGATCTTGATCGAAATTAGCCTCCTATGACATCAAGCTGAAAGCATTGTCATTCAGCTTGATGTTATTAATACTGACCAATCCGAAATCGGTCAGTATTTTTTCTTCTGATCATGACATAGTCACGAGCTCAAACGCTGTTATCTGTCCCAGTGATCAGTTCATCCAACATTTATTAATAGGTGATAGCTTATTATGTGATCACTCGTTTTTTACGTTCCGACAGCCAGATTCCCGCCAGTACCATAGCCAAGGCGATCGCATGGTAAACATGGAATGTTTCGTGCAGCAGTAGCACGGCTAAAATGGGCGCGAAAATCGGTACAAAATTAATAAACACCCCGGCTCTGGCAGGGCCGATTAACTCTACCCCGCGCATAAAAAACACCTGAGAGATCAGCGAGGGAAAGAAGGAAATATACAGCACAATCAGCCAGCCTTTCGGGGTGGGCCAGTAGGCCGCGCCAGTGGCTATTTCATAGGCCAGGGCGGGCAGGGCCGTGATGGCACCAATACAGGACAAAACAGTAAAGAACACCATGGCGGAGACGTTTGGTTTACTGCGTAGGGCCAAGGTGTAGATGGCATAGCAAACACAGGCTATCAATATATAGCCGTCCCCCGGATTAATAGACAGTTCTAGAAGCTTATTCAAATGGCCCCGAGTGGCTACCAAAGTCACCCCCAGTAGGGTGAGGATAATGCCAATGGCCTGTAAAAGACGGACTTTTTCTCGATACAGCGACATGGCTCCAATCAGGACCAGTACTGGCACACTGCCTTGGATGATGCCGATATTAATGGCGGTGGTTTGATAAGCGGCAATATAAAACAGGGAGTTAAAACAAGTGAAGCCCAAAGTCGCCATCAGCACCATTTTTAGCAAATGGGGACGCAGCAGATGCCATTCCTGACGTACCTGGCGGCCATAAAAGAACAGCATCACGCTACTCACAATCAACCAGCGTAGAGACACCACGGATAAGGGTGAGACCTGAGCAATCGCCAGACGGCCAGCAATAGTATTGCCGCCCCAAAACAGGGTACATAAAATCAGTAAGGCATAGGCATTAGAGTGAATACGATTAGTGAAGAAGCTCAACAAAGCGTTCATTATCAATCCTTAAAGCGGTAGAGCGGATCCCAGATTATCTTGGTTTACAAGCATACTCATGCAGGCCTAGGGAAGAAAGCGGAAACTGAAAATTCAATTCTCAGCTAACTTTCCAAATACGCTCGGCTTTACACAAAACTTTCGTTATATTAGGAAGTTAAATGGAGTTGCAGCGGATAGGTGGCATGGCCTCAGGTATTAATAAAGCAAAATTATCAGAAACCGACATCATCACGAAATTTATTCTGCCCGCTGTTAAAAATGCTGGTTGGGATGATCGTACACAGATACGACAAGAGTTCCCAGTTACAGATGGTAAGGTGGTGGTGCGAGGTCAAGTGGCAGCGCGTCAAAAGGCGAGAAGAGCCGATATTGCACTTTTTTATAAAGACGGTATGCCGCTGGCGGTGATAGAAGCCAAGTCCAATCAATATTCTGTTGGTCATGGTATTCAACAATCCTTGGACTATGCCGAACGATTGGGTGTGCCTTTTGCTTTTGCCAGTAACGGTAATGGCTTTTTATTTCATGATAAAACCAATTCAAACCAAGTTGAAAGCGAGATAGCGCTGGATGATTTCCCTAGTTGCGAGCAGCTTTGGGCAAAATTTTGTGAATGGAAAGGCTATCGTAACGACCAGCTTCCCTTAGTGACACAAAGTTACCACAACGATGGCGAGGGCAAAGCGCCCCGTTATTACCAGATGCAAGCCATTAACCGTTCCATAGAGGCGGTTGCCAAAGGTCAAAATCGCCTGTTATTGGTCATGGCCACAGGAACAGGGAAAACCTACACAGCCTTTCAAATTATTTGGCGTTTATGGAAAGCCAAGCAAAAAAAACGCATCTTATTCTTGGCTGACCGTAATGCCTTAATCGATCAAACTTTTATCAACGACTTTCAGCCATTTGGTACGGCCATGACCAAAATTAAAGGCCATAAAATTGACCCTGCTTATGAAATTCACCTTGGTCTGTATCAGGGTATGACAGGCACGGAAGAGATACAAAAAGTCTATAAAAAGGTTTCTCCTGATTTTTTTGATTTGATTGTGATTGATGAGTGCCATCGAGGCAGCGCCGCAGAAGACAGCAACTGGCGTGACATTCTCGACCACTTTAGCAGCGCGACACAAATTGGTTTAACAGCCACTCCGAAAGAAACCGAAGACGTATCGAATATCGAATACTTTGGCGAGCCGATTTATACCTATTCCCTTAAACAAGGTATCGAAGATGGCTTCCTTGCACCCTATAAAGTGATGCGTGTCGACATTGATGTGGATGTACAAGGCTGGCGACCAGAGAAGGGGCGGCTAGATAAAGATGGCTATTTGGTAGATGACCGAATCTATAACCAAAAAGACTTTGACCGTAACCTTATAATCGACGAGCGCACCCAGTTGGTGGCACAAACTGTGACCAACTATTTAAAACGCACTGATCCTATGGCGAAGACCATCGTGTTTTGTAACAACATCGATCATGCCGAACGCATGCGCCGAGCTTTGGTTAACCTTAATCCTGAACAGGTGGCGAAAAATGACAAGTATGTGATGCGCATTACCGGGGACGAAAAAGAGGGCAAAGATCAGCTAAGTTATTTTACTAACCGAAAAGAATCTTATCCCGTGATTGCTACCACCTCGGAACTAATGACCACAGGTGTCGATGCTAAAACCTGTAAGTTGATCGTGCTCGATCAAGGCATACAGTCTATGACCAAGTTCAAACAAATTATTGGTCGTGGTACACGTATTGATCAGGAATACAATAAGCTTTGGTTTACCATATTGGACTTTAAAAAGGCCACTGAGCTGTTTGCTGATCCGCGCTTTGATGGAGATCCAGAGCAAATTAAAGTCAGTAAGCCAGAAGATTTTGCTGATGACGCTCTTCTTGATGAAATGATCCACGATGGTGAAGAGGTCGACCTGAGTCAAGATGACAGCATAGACCCAGATAGCATTCAAGAGCCCCAAGGTGATTACCAAAACGGTCATCGTGAAGATTACCAACTGGGTGATGCCGACTGGACTGATGATAAACCACGCAAATTTCATGTGAACGGTGTGCAAGTGAAAGCCCTCGCAGAGCGGGTACAATATTATGATACCGACGGCAAACTGGTGACCGAATCCTTCAAAGACTACACTCGCAAAACGTTAGCGAAGCGTTTTGCTTCTCTCGATGAGTTTGTCAGAACATGGCAAGCGGCAGAACGTAAACAAGCCATTATTGATGAGCTGGAAGAGTGCGGAGTGATTTGGGAATTACTCGAACAGGAAGTAGGAAAAGAAATAGATCCATTCGATATGATTTGCCATATCGTATATGATCAGCCGCCGCTGACTCGAAAAGAGCGCGCTAACCAAGTGAAAAAGCGTAACTACTTCACGCGCTATGATGGCGTGGCACAAGAAGTGCTTAGTCGTTTGCTCGATAAATACGCCGATGCCGGTGTAGCGGAAATAGAAAATATACAAGTACTTAAAGTCGCGCCGTTCGACCAGTTCGGGCGTGTGCAGGAAATTATTAAAAAAGGCTTCGATGGCAAAAAAGAAACCTATTATGACGCGGTGAAAGCATTAGAAGACGAGCTTTATCAAGATCAAAGCGCATAACACCAACCCCAATTCATATTGCACTCAAGCCAGTATTTGGCTTGAGTGCAATCATTTCGAACAAATGCAATAGAGAAAATTATGTCCATCACGACTGTCATCAAATCCATCCAAGACATTATGCGCAAAGACGCCGGTGTAGACGGCGACGCCCAACGCCTTGGTCAAATGTCATGGTTACTATTTCTAAAGATTTTTGATGCCCAAGAAGAAGAACTAGCCTTTGAACAGGACGATGCTTATCAAGCACCCATTCCAGAAAATTACCTATGGCGTAACTGGGCGACCAACCCCGAAGGCATTACTGGCGACGATCTGCTCGATTTCATCAATGATGATCTGTTCCCTGACATGAAAAACCTTGATGCCACCCGAGACCGTAATCCTCGTGGTTTTGTGGTTAAAGAAGCCTTTAGTGATGCTTACAATTACATGAAAAACGGCACCTTGCTGCGTCAGGTGATCAACAAACTTAACGAAATCGATTTTACCGATTCCCAAGAACGCCATCTGTTTGGTGATATCTACGAGCAAATTCTGCGCGATTTGCAAAGTGCGGGCAACGCAGGGGAATTTTATACACCTCGTGCCGTGACTCAATTCATCGTCAACCGCCTCGACCCCAAACTAGGGGAAAGTATCATGGACCCTGCCGCAGGCACGGGCGGCTTTCTTGCTTGCAGTTTTGATCATGTAAAAGACCGTTATGTGCAGACCACGGAAGATCATCAAACCTTACAAAAGCAGATACACGGCGTAGAAAAAAAGCAGCTGCCGCATTTATTGTGCATCACCAATATGATGTTGCATGGTATTGAAGTGCCCGTGCAAATTCGTCATGGCAATACCCTGAGCCAGCCGCTGGCGAACTGGGACAGTAATATTGATGTGATCGCCACCAATCCTCCTACTAGCTCGTTATTGATTTGTGGACTTAGCTAACACCTTGTAATTCAAGGGGGGGTGGCTTTTTTACTAGTCCGTATTTTTTATAATTTAATGGACTTTTTGAGTGAGAGTTTGTCCATATATAGTTGGCTTTTATTGTTCATCAATTTCTCGAAAAGTAGATCTATTATTAATCAACATAAATTACAAATCTTTGATATCCATATCCATTTCAGATGACTCTTTACGTTGCTCAACAATATTTTCTAGATCTAGGCTTTCTAGCTTCTCCAGTTCGGTGATTAATGCTTTCTTGGTTGTATCGTCCAAGCGGGAGATTAAGCAGGCCAGTTCTGCACTTAGGTCGTCTTCACACAAAAAGTAGTTCAGCGGGACGTTGAGTTCTTGAGCAATTTTTCTCAGCGTTTCGAGATCAGGCGAATGCCGTCCTTTCTCATAGTGATTCATACGGCCACTAGCAGAACTTGCGTCCATACCTATTTTGATCCCAAGGTCTTTTTGGGATATGCCGATGTTCTTACGAGCTTGTTTAAGCCGAAGTGGTATTGGGTTCTCTGACAAAGTAGTTTCATCTTTAAAGTCTCATGTACTTAGATTGTCTAAGTTTTACTTATTTCTGTATACTTAGCAATCCTAAGTTTTATAGTTTTTTGAGACATAAACATGATATCTAAACCATTTTCTTTGAATAAACAGTTCAAAGAACTCTTACAGCGCGTGGAAGGAACCAGCATCAGACGAAAAGAACTCATTCAATTAGCATCAAATACAACAGGCCTAGATACAGTCCAATCCACTAGACTAGTAGCAAGGAACGTTAACAGACTGACGTCTAAAAGCCTCCTAAGCGCTAGTGGAGAGCGGAATGCTCGAACCTATCACCTTACTTCTGAATTGATTTTAATGCTAAACAGAAGCCCTCGTGAGCTGTCAGACGAAGAAACTATAGATACAAGTCAAAGTTCAAATGAGGTGCATCTTCTAGATGAAGAAAAGAAAGCCAATGCTGAATTAAAACTACTGTTGGGAGAGATTGATGCTTATCAGGAATATTTAGGACTATTCCCACATAAGCGACCAGCTATTTTGAAATTGCTAGATGAGTCTAGAGAGAAAGCGACAAGGTTCTACGGTCGATTAAACGCCATCAAAAAGATTATTCAAACGACTCAACCTGAGGGGAATATGTAATGCTTAGGGCATGGCAAGAACAGTGTCTCTCTCAAGCAGTAACATCATATAAGAAGCAATCTCAATTCTTAGTATTGGCTTCCCCTGGTGCGGGTAAAACCCTGCTTGCAGCGCATATAGCAAAAGCTCTTATCAACAATGGCTATATCGACTATGTAGTATGCTTTTCCCCTTCTCGAATCGTTTCACAGAGCATTCAAGAAACATTTGAGAAAGCATTGAAGCGAAAGTTTAATGGCAGACTTGGGGCAATCGGAGCATCACGAACTTATCATTCTCTTAGCAATGCAGCTGAGTTAATCAATGATCTTGCTGCTACTAGAGTCTTGGTCATTTTTGATGAAATACACCATTGCGCCGGTAATGGTGAGTCTCCAGCAAATGCATGGGGATTACAGCTTCTCTCCACGATACAGCATTTAGCGACTTATACGTTGTCACTTACTGGCACACCCTGGCGTACTGACACTCTTCCAATTTCATTCGCTAAATACTCAGATCCAGAAGGCAACATTATTTGTGACTACTCGTACGATCTTGTTGATGCAATAAAAGACAAGGTCTGTAGGATGCCTCAAATTACTGCAATTGATATTGAAAAAGTGACAGTAAAAGGATTGGGGAAACTTGAAACCTACACCAGCTTGCAGTCATTGCTAAGCGAAGGTGAAGTAAGCTATCAAACTGTGATCAGACATCCTGAAGTTATCAAGCACTTACTTTCATTAAGCGTTCATCGGCTGAATATTTTTAGAAAGAGCTCACCTAATGCGGGCGGCTTAATAGTCGCATCTTCATACGAACATGCTTTACAGATTCAATCGATTCTATTGGACCACTTCAATAAAGAGTCTACTTTAGTATCTTGTAGGCATGATGACTCACCAGAACTCATTAACCATTTCCGCAAAGACAACAGCGAATGGATAATCAGTATTGCTATGATCAGCGAAGGGACAGACATACCAAGGCTGCAAGTTTGCTGTAGTCTTACCGATGTCACAACTGAACTTTACTTCCGTCAGATCCTTGGGCGAATCATACGAATGACTAAAGATCAGTCACCTGTCGCCAATATGTACATGTTGGCGGAACCAAATTTAGTGGAGTTCGCAGAACGGCTGAACAAAGCAATTCCAGGCACTTACAACTACCAAAAAACAGAAGAGCTGCTGAATAGTATAGAAACTCCAAGCTCAACAAATGATGGTAGTCGAGACTCTTACAAAGACGACGTGTTGACACCAGAAACTAACCTTGGTGAATTTATCTTGAGTAACGATCATGATCTATTGAAGTTGACAGTTCTAAACGAGCTTACGATGACCTCATTCAAATCGAAAATCATTTCTTACTATTTATAGGAGTCCGCCACTCTTAAAATTCCGCCTCATTTTTAGTCGAACAACCGAAAGTCCTTCTTCTTACAAAAATTCACTTGGTCATTCGCACCGCCTAAAACTATACTGTATATCCATACAGTATTTTGGTGTTGATCATGCGTGTGACTTATCTTGGTGTGTCTGAGTCGGCGGCGTTTATCGCGGCCAATAGTGTGCGAATCCCTTTGTATGTGGATTCGGTATCGGCGGGTTTTCCTTCGCCCGCTCAGGACTTTGTTGAAAAATCCTTGGACTTAAATGAGTTTTGTGTCGCTCACCCTAATGCGACGTTTTACGTGCGTGCTCAGGGGGATTCGATGATCGATGTGGGTATTTATTCGGGTGATGTGTTGGTGGTGGATCGGTCGTTAACCGCGCGTCATGGGGATATCATCATTGCCTGTATTCATGGGGAAATGACGGTGAAGACGTTGGAACTGAAGCCAAATGTGTTGCTTCGCCCAAAGAATAAAGCCTATAAGGCGATCCAGATTACGGAAGAGTCTGAATTGGAAATCTTCGGCGTAGTGACGGGTGTGGTTCGCAAGTACGAGCGCGGTTGATGAAGACGGTCTTTGCCTTGGTCGATTGCAATAACTTTTATGCCAGTTGCGAGAAACTGTTCCGTCCAGATTTAAAGCACACGCCTGTTGCGGTGTTGTCGAATAATGATGGCTGTATTGTCGCGCGCTCTAAAGAAGTGAAGGCGCTGGGCATTAAAATGGGCGTGCCGATGTTTCAGGTTCAGGACGAGATAAGAAAGCACGGCATTGTGTGCTTTTCCTCGAACTATGCACTGTATGCGGATCTGTCAAATCGGGTGATGACCATCTTGGAAGAGGAAGCGCCACGGCTGGAAGTCTATTCCATCGATGAGGCGTTTATGGACTTAACTGGTGTTGATCATGTGACGGATTTGCTAGCGTTTGGCAAACGAGTTAAGGCCAAGGTCGATCAATGGACAGGCATTACGGTAGGCGTGGGCATCGCGCCAACCAAGACGCTGGCGAAGTTGGCCAACCACGCGGCGAAGAAATACCCAGCAACCGGTTCGGTGGTGGATTTGATGGACCCAGACAGACAAAAGCGTTTATTGGCAATTGTTGAAGTAAGTGATGTGTGGGGCGTTGGTCGTCGCACCACAGCAAAGCTAAAGGCGAGGGGAATTCATACCGCGTTGGATCTGGCGAATGCCGACCCTAAATCGATTCGAAGTGAGTTTTCTGTGGTGTTGGAGCGAACCATTCGAGAGTTGAATGGGGTGTCTTGTTTGGATTTGGAATTGGTCAGGCCAACAAAGCAGCAAATCATTTGCAGTCGGTCATTTGGTCATAAAGTCACAGATAATCGCGAACTACGGGAAGCGATCGCCAAGTACACTACCAGAGCCGCCGAGAAACTACGCGGAGAAAAACGCCTTTGTCGTGTGGTGAGCGTGTTTATTCGTACCAGTCCATTTATTCCAAACGAACCGCAGTACTCAAAAACTCTGTCAGCAGAACTCCCCAACCCAACTGACGACACGCGAGACTTATTAGAAGTCGCCGACGTGTTGTTTCGTCGCATCTATCGTGCAGGTTATCGCTACGCCAAAGGCGGCGTAATGCTCGCCGACTTCTACGAACATGGTTCCTTTCAACAAGATTTATTTCGAGCAGACAACACGAAAATCAACTCAAAAGCCTTAATGAACGTCGTGGACAAAATCAACCACAGCGGCCTCGGCAACGTCTTCTTCGCATCGCAAGGTGTGTCGCCTCAGTGGGCAATGAAACGAGAGCATCTGTCGCCAGCCTACACTACTAGATGGGATGAGTTACCAAAGGTTTTTTGAACCAAAATGTAGAAAAGAGAAATGGGCTATTAGTTAAAAAATTCAAACTATAATAATTGATTGGGAGGTGTTCCATGAACAATAAAAGTACTAAAGAAAATGCCAGTAATCTGCCAGCAGACAAGATAATAGCAACAGTTGTCATATGGCTAGAGGAACAATGTCCACAGGAGCGTTGGGACTTATCTGATGAACAGATATGTGTTCTTCTAGGTGGTATTACGGTTTCAACTTGGAATCAATGGAAAGAGACCGCACGGATTAATGACAGTCTTCAAGTAGACCAAGAAACTATTGATACACTGGCGATACTGGTAAGTATATACAAGATGATTCACCTAAGTTCACCAACTGGATTTAAGTATGATTTTTTCAAAAAGCCAATAAATCATCCGACATTTAATGGCAAATCAGCTAGAGAGTTTATGTTAGAGAACCCTTCACTTGACGATTTCCTCAAGGTAAGAAATTATTTTCAAAGTAGAGTGTTGTTATAAAAATCACCTTAGCCTCATTTGGCTTTAAATTGTTGATCATCATTGTACTTATCAGTCATGTTAGGGGAGAGATATGAGCACTAAACAAAAAAATTATGCCGAAAAATGCATTGATATTCATGATATTGAGAGCAGTCTTGATCTTGTTATGAATGAATCAAAAGGCAGCCCAGTTGCTGTAATGAAGGACGGTAGCCCCGTATTTTACTGTGTTCCCGCTGACACCTATGCCGTTATTTTAGAAGCAGTTGAAGCATCTGAAATGAGAGCGCTGAATGAAAGGGTTCATCAATTGGGTCTAGAGCTGTTTGGTGACGAAGACAAATGGAAATCATGGATTAAAACACCTGCACTGGCATTAGGTGGTAAGTTACCAGAGTCGATTATGGTTACTAAAGAAGGAATAAATAGAGTAAGAGATCTTTTAGGGCAGATTAGCCACGGGGTTGTTGTTTAAATGGGCGGTTTAGCGATCTTGGTTCTTACCTAACCAATATTTTTTAGCGTGCGCTCTTAACCCCCCTTATCTCCCAAAGAGCCTCAATAGTAGTATTTCCTTACAGCAGCAATGGTGCTGCTCAGTAAGCAAAGGAAAAATACTATGTCTCAATTCGAAAGTGACTACGAGCAAACACAAGATGATATTGATAATCGCGCTGGCCAATTAAACCCAAACAATGATTCATATTGGCAGTCTCGTGGAGAAGAAGAAAGACCTGAAGACTGGGAGGATCAGTAATGGCTGCAAACAACTCGAACTGGCCGACTAAAAAATGGTAGTGGCAACCCTTCAGGCAAAGGGCGAGGAAATAACCCACCTAAGAAATAGACTGATATACGGCCGCTTAAGCGGCCGTCTCTTTTTCTCTCAAATAGTAGGTCAGGTAGTTATCTGCTGAGTAAATTTCTTTAAGCATCCTCTGCTCATCAGTTTTATATTTGACGAGCAGACGGTCTATTGCTTGGCAAATCAAGCAATAAATAAATAAAAGAAGTTGGTCTTCAAAAGCAAAATTTTCCAGCGTTGCAAAGCTAGGTTTAGTTTTTCCTTTACGCCATTCTTTTAGGCGTTCAACTTGTACTTCTAACAAAGTCCGACCTGTTTCCGTACTTTCTTGCTGAATGGGTACATACTGAGCTAATGTTCGAAATGAAACGCCAGTGTCTTCTTTGATAAACGACATGAGTTTACCAAAGTAGCATTTACCATCTGATGCTAGAATTTTAACCAGAAAACTATTGTGTTGTTTTATACCTTCTTGATGACGATGCTTCCAATTAATAGCAACTAGATCAAAGGCAGCGAATAAAGACAAATTGAAGTCTTGCGTAAAAAGTCCCATAGCTTCTATTTCGTCTTGGTTCGCTTGAATATTCTGTTCTAAAGGAAGCCTCTCCAATAATTGGATGACTATATTTTGTTGTTCTGAATTCAAAGCAGTTTTATCGATAACTGGATGATAAAATTCGGCAATTAGAGTAAGAAGCTTTTGCTCATCTACACCTTGATGGTTAGAGCCCCATTCACGCTGAGCTTCATACTAAGTACATCGCCTTCGATAAAAGCAATGAGAGGCTGAAGAAAACTCGTGTCCTGAGCAGCTGACTCAAGCCCCGCTGCAAAGCTTTTAATAGCTGCACGCCATAATGTCTTAAGATCGTCTGTGCTAGTCCCTATCGGAATGAAGTTATCAAGATTGAGGTTGAGCTGATCTAACAGTGTAAGCATAGGAGCGAGTGCCTCATCTGCTTTTTGTTCAGACACTCCCTTTCCCGACAAGTTATCAAGGCTACGATCACTAACTTTCACCTCTTGACCAAATTTGGCAGCAATAAACTTTATCTGGCTTCGAATAGAGGTAGGAAAGCCAAATAATTCTGCGACCTCATCAGGGGTCTTTATAAAAGGGTTTTTCTTTATGATTGGTTTGATAACTACTTTTTCACTACTCATTAGCTTAATCACAAGATGGTATTTGAAAAGGGTGGACTACCAGAGCCTTACTGGATACTTCATGATATTAAAATCTGGTAATACAATAAGCGTTTATGAGGTCATGCCTCAGGTTCTAAAAATTGCTCAGCGTAATTAAAATATTCTTCTTTCGGTGTACGAGCTACATTCCATATATTGTTATGGCCTGCGGGCCTTTCTCTTTCATCAGCATAGGTAAGAACAAGCCTACTCTTAGCTCGAGAGACTCCCACAAAAAAAGCGCATCGATTAGCATCTTGATCACCAAAGAATATTTCGTTCTCTACTGCCATGATTATTACTGAGTCAAACTCCAATCCTTTGCTCTTATGGATAGTCAAAATACGTACAGCTTGGTCATCAGAAAAACGAGTCAGAGCTTGCGGCAAATCAGAAACAAGTCCAAGCAGTTCGTCAATGCGAGCTTTTGTATCACTCAAGACTTCACCTAACCTAACATGAGACTCATAGTCAGGTGATAGAGCTACAAGGGTCTCTATGCCAATTTTTTTTAAAAAGCGCCGCACAGCATCCCACCATCCCGAAAACGGTTCATCCAAACCGGCCATAATGACTATTTTTCGCTGTTGTTTGAAGAAGCTTTGAAAGTTTTGCCTAGCACTAGACTGAACCTCATCATCAGCGAAGGGTGTCAATTGATTCATAAGTCGAATCCAGGCTTTGGGCTCTCGCTGGCCATAGAGGCAGGACAAATAGTCAACAACGAGTCTTGCAACTGGCTCGACAGTAATATCCTGCATCTGATGTTCGTTTCTGTATTGTATTCCCCTAACTTCCAAAGCCGCCATGAGGTGGTTGCAGTAAAGCTCGGGTTGCTTAGACACTAATACAGCAATTTCGGATAATGGCACTTGTTCGTTTATCCAGTCAGCAATCAAATCAGCCAAGTAGTTAGCCTCTTCCTGAGCATCCTCGAATTGCCATGCGAAGACCTCTCCGTCTTCACCAGCAAGTTGGCCTTCTGGCATTACAGAAGTGGGATCGAGTACACGAATTATTTCATTCTGCATCCGAAGCAAGCGTGGTTTTGAGCGAAAGTTTCGATACATATTGAGTGGAACAGCAGCAAAGTCATCTGCGAATGTTTGAAAAATACCATCCAGAGCTCCCGCCCAACTCATGATTTTTTGTTTGGTATCACCCACAGCCGTGAGGCGAATACTAGTACCTTGGAAGGCAACCCTCACAAGTTTATACTGTTGATCAGTGCAGTCTTGGAACTCATCCAAAAAAACATCGCTGTAAGTTTGTCGTACGGCATTTCTTGCGACGTTAGAGTTCTGAAGAATTTGAATTGCTAACGGAACAAGATCTTGAAATGTAATTTGCGTTCTTGCAATTTTTTTGCCGCCAATTTTGAAATCCACATCAAGAGCATCATCACCAGTAAGCACAACTCGGAAACGATCAATAATACGCTTTGCAAAAGCATGAAATGTGTAGCTATCAAAACGAGAAGCTGATTCTTGACCACTACGACGACGAATTCTTTCTTTTAAATTTTTACTTGCGTCTACCTTGAAAGAAATAGCTAGTATCCTCTTCGGATAACGGCAGGTTCCAGTCCGTAATAGGAAATCAGCTCGCTGCGCGAGCATTTCTGTCTTACCTGCACCTGGGCCGGCCGTAAGAGCAAGACAAGCTTCTTGCTCTTTAACAGCCCTTAGCGCATTTGGCTCAAGCGTCAGTCCATCGGCAGGCAGCCAAGCTTCTCTTGATATCACTCTTGCAACTCCTCAAGCTTAGAAATTACAGCATCCGCGAGTCGTTTGAATGATTTAGGCATGTTCGCTAATAAATCCTTGTCACTAATTTGAGCCAAGGCATCTATATGTGCAGCGGGCTTACTGCCCAATTTGAATCGTTTATGATAAGTGTTAAAGAACTTTCTTTCTTTTAGAGAATACTGCTTTGAATTATGATAAGAGTTTCCAAGAACCGCTCTCACAGTTGAAATCGTAGGAGCTTTGTAGTTTAGCTTAGAGTACTGCTCAGGAAAGGCTAAGAGCATTGAAAAGTCTAAATCTAATGGCGCTGAAAAATATATATTTTTCTTTTCAAGTTCTTTAAATAGATCACTTTGTTCTTTTCCGTTTTCAAAAAAGTGCTGAGTTCGGATAGGTGTAGCGTCATCATTCCAAACTGAAATTATCCAATCAGCAGGTAAAGCTTGATCAGGTATCAATTTTTTCAGTTGGTCGTTTACATATTTAATTCGACCCCAACCACCGCTATGTCTTGATACATCGAGGTCAAGAAGCGTTAGATAGGGAATTTCCAATCCAGATAACAAACGCCAAAAATGGTTAACATGCCGACCGCCTAAAGGAGCAATCGTGACCGCAAACTCATCTACAGCCACACCTTTTGCACTGAGAATACGTGGAAGCACTAGCTCTTCGCTATCTCCTTCACCTAAAACAACCAAACGAGAGAAGAAAACCTCTGGGAACGCCTGAACGGCTTCACGAACAAATTTGTGCGCTTCATCAGATTTTTCGGGTAATTGGATATTCTTAACTATTGTTTGTCGAACTTCGGTTAGTCGAAGGTAGCGAATTTTTTCCGGATCGACACGTCGCAACATTGAAGGTGCATGGGTAGCAATTAAAGCTTGAGCGTCTTCATTGCAAGTCATGGAATTCAGAGCAGTAACAATCCGGCCCAGGTAATGAGGTGACAGGCTGTTCTCAGGTTCCTCAAGAGCAATTAAAGTAAAGACAGGTGGGCGTAACTTCTCTAGATCAAATGAGTCGTCTTCACCAGAAAGAACGGCACGTCCAATTGCTTGAGAAGAAAGTACTAATGACAAGTAGAGCATCGACTTCTGGCCGTCACTCAGTCGTGAAAAATCAACAACTTTCTCATTATGACCAGGTGAAAAAGACACAGATAGATGACGAAGTAGCATCTCTATTTCTGATGCCACAAAAGTAATCTTTGGATCCGTGAAATAACTACCTTTATGAAGAGTCCCCCATACTTTTTTTAATCGGGAACTAAAAGCATTAACTGATGGATTGGCCGCCAAACTTTCACTAATCTGATCAGTTAACCCTTTGACCTCTTCACGCTCCTGTTCCCAATTTACAGCCCGCAGCAGGCGACCAAGCAAGGCGTTTGTTCCATATTTAATATGGTCTGTGGGATCTCTACGGGCTGGCAGATAGTGAACCTGTATGTGATTTCTCTCAGGCCTAGGTACAGTTTGAGGGTTTAAAGGGATACCATCCGAATCTACCTCAAGAACATATACAAAAGTCTCTTCAATATCCCCGTCCAACCCCATAGTAGCTGTTAAACGATATCGAACTCTAGGAACACCATCAGGATGATCAAGGCGCATGTGGTTAAAATGAGGAGCTACAGTCGAGTTATCACCTTCGTCATCTAACTCGGGGAACTCGAAGTCTGCCTCAATCCACAGCAGCCTTTCTTCTGGTAATTCCTGTTCATTATGCGGAACATTAAAATCTGATCGCTGAATACGGCGCAATGATGGATCAAAAGCAAATAGTCTGCACAAAGCTTGAAGTACAGCTGTTTTTCCTGAGCCATTGGGGCCAATCAAATAAGTAATATCTTCCAATGTAAGCTGTGTGGGCTTTGAACCAAAACTTTGAAAGTTTGAAATCCGAATGCTGTGCAGGTTCATCCATCTACCCCGAAGAATTAAATTTAATTAATATAACTTTAATTCAGAGGGAGCTTTATATCTACAAAACCTATTAACTTAGGTCATTAATTAATTATAAAATTTACTTTGTGCGCAAAAGCTCGAACTGATTTCTCTCAGTGTTAGCAATTGAAGGTCCTGCTGTCGTAAAGTGCTATCATTTTTAAGTAACGTAAGTGTGCATTTTTTGTGCTGTTTTAGTTCATTAAATTCACCCTATTATTTTAGCGGCCTACAAGAATAAGCCGTAGAAGGAGCTAATGCATGGCGATAAGTCAGGCACGTATTATTGAGTCATTGGAGCAATTTTGTTCAAATATCAATCTAAAAGAGTTTATTTTTTCTTTTTTAGACGCCTATGGCTTTCCTAAAAGTACCATTACTCGGTTAAGAAATAGTGGCGATACTCGTAATGTCGGTGAAGGTAGCGACATAGGATTGAAGAAGAAGCTTTATTTTCGAGCTACATCAGAAAACACTGATTTAGACCGCGAGGCGGAATTACTTAAAAACAGTAATGCAATTAGAAAAAATGACATTCGTTTTGTCATGGTGACTGATTTTAAACGCCTAGTAGCTTTGGACCTATCTGCTGAAGAGCGCCTTGATATCTCCCTAAGCGAGCTAGATAAGAATTATGCGTTCTTTCTTCCGCTTGCCGGTTATGAAAAAGCAGTCATGTATTCAGAGCACCCAGCAGACGTCAAAGCCTCCGAGAAAATGGGACAGCTGTTCGACCTTATACGTGAACGTAATGACCTTTCTAAAGCTGAAGATATTCATGCATTAAATGTCTTTCTAACCCGCTTGCTTTTTTGTTTTTATGCCGAAGACACCGGTATCTTTGAAAAAAACCAGCTAACAACTGCCATACAATCTGCTACTAAAGATGACGGCTCTGACGTTGATCAGTTTTTTACTGATTTATTTACTGTTTTGAACTTAAATGACAAAGATCCAGAACGTCTAAAGTTACCGATTCACCTTAAAGCATTTCCTTACGTAAATGGTGGGCTATTTCGTGATGATGAGCCTATTCCTGAATTTGGACGTAAGGCTCGTCGCCTGTTGATTGATTGTGGCTCTTTAAATTGGTCTGAGATTAACCCTGATATTTTCGGATCGATGTTTCAAGCAGTTATTGACGAAGAGCAACGTGGGAATTTAGGACAGCATTACACTTCTGTTTCCAACATCATGAAAGTCATACAGCCTCTATTTCTCGACAAACTTTATGCCGAGCTGGAAAGGTCACGTAAAAGTGAGAACAAACTAAAAGAATTACTTCTTCGTCTCCAAAATTTTCGAATTTTTGATCCTGCGTGTGGCTCAGGCAACTTCTTAATCATTGCATATAAAGAGTTACGAAAATTTGAGATGGCAGTGATGAATTCACTAAATGAAGCATCAAAACAAGTGGTGATGTATTCTTCAGAAATTCGACTATCTCAGTTTTACGGCATAGAAATTGATGACTTTGCTCATGAAGTTGCAGTTTTGTCTTTATGGCTTGCCGAGCATCAAATGAATATGGAGTTCAAAGACATATTTGGATATGCAGAGCCCACTTTGCCACTTCGTGATTCAGGTAATATTATCTGTGGGAATGCGCTGCGACTGGATTGGGAGAGCGTATGCCCTCCAGAAGAGCAAAATGGAAGCTTATATGAGGTCTATATTTGTGGTAACCCACCATTTTTAGGGAGTGGTGGGCGTAGTGATGCACAAAATGAAGATATGGCTTATGTCTTTTCTGATTTTAAATCATTTGGCATGCTTGACTTAGTGGCTTGTTGGTTTTGGAAAAGTGCTCAATACATATCAGGTGTTAATGCTGAATTTGCATTGGTTTCGACGAATTCAATCTGCCAAGGAGATCAAGTATCTACTTTATGGAAACCTATTTTAGACAAAGAACTAAAAATCCGATTTGCTCATCAGACTTTTACTTGGAAAAATCACGCTAAACAAAATGCTGCAGTCCATGTTGTGGTAATTGGGGTTGCTAATACTTTAGAGATAAATAACAAAACTATATTTAAGGCGGTTGAAGAGGATTCTGTTCATAAGGTCGCTGTAAAAAACATAAATCCGTATCTAGTGGATGCAAAGGATATTATTGTTTCTAGCAGAACTAAGCCGATATCAGAAATCCCATTAATGATTTATGGAAATAAGCCCGTAGATGGCGGTCACCTTTTACTTACAACTGACGAAAAGAACCATCTATTGACATCAGAGCCAGAAGCTGGGATGTGGATAAAAAAACTTTTAGGTGCTCAAGAATTCATCCAATCCAAAGAGCGTTGGTGTTTATGGTTTATTGGAGCAACTACTGAAGATATAAACAAACTACCTTTGACGAACGCAAGAATACAGCTAGTGCAAGAAATGCGCGAAAATAGTAGAAAAGCCGCCACAAAAAAAATAGCAAGAACACCTCATTTGTTTGGCGAAGTACGGCACCCCAAAGAAGGTTCGTATATATTAGTACCTCGTGTATCGTCCGAGCGTAGGCCATATATACCTATAGGCTTTTTTGATGCATCAGTAATTTCAACTGATTCAAATCAAATGATCCCAAACGCAACTCTTTATGAGTTCGGCGTCCTTACATCTGAAATGCATAATGATTGGATGCGAACAGTCGCTGGTCGTTTAAAAAGTGATTATCGTTATTCTGCCACATTAGTCTATAACACCTTCCCTTGGCCTAAAATCAACGAAAAACAACGTGCTGAGATTGAGACTTTAGCAGAAGAGATCCTACTAATCCGTGAAGACTTCCCTGATAAATCATTGGCTGATCTCTACGACCCCATTAAAATACCTGAGCCTTTGCTTAATGCTCATAGAGCCTTGGATAAAGCTATTGAGGTGCTTTACCGTGATAAGCCGTTCAGAGATGCCTCAGAGCGCCTAGAGCATCTTTTTAACCGTTATGATGCACTCATAGCTGAAGAAAAAGTAAAAAAACCCGTAAAAAAGAAAACCACACGGAGTAAGTGATAATGGCAGATTTATTAACAGTCCAGTACAAGCAAACAGGCAAGAGCTCTAATTTAAACTCGATGGGAATGCGTGAAATGCAGGCCCGTGCATTCGAAGCGCGTGATGCTCAATATCTACTATTAAAAGCGCCACCGGCATCTGGTAAGTCTCGTGCTTTAATGTTTTTAGGGCTGGATAAGCTAAACAAGCAAGGATTGAAAAAAGTTATTGTGGCTGTGCCAGAAATGTCAATTGGCGGCTCTTTTAAAGATACCGATTTGATGAGCTATGGATTCTTTGCTGATTGGAAAGTACAAGCGAGCTATAACCTCTGTATACCAGGCGGCGAAGACAATAAGGTTAAAGCGTTCATTCGGTTCATGAGTGATCCTGATGCCGGTATTATGGTTTGTACGCATGCTACGCTACGCTTTGCTTATCAAGAAATGAGCCCCATAGACTTCTCTGACACGGTCGTTGCCATTGACGAGTTTCATCACACTTCAGTAGATGGAGAAAACCGTTTGGGTGGATTAATTGATGGCATAATGAACCACTCAAACGCACATATCATTGCAATGACAGGGTCATATTTTCGTGGTGATGCAGTCCCTATTTTACTTCCTGAAGATGAAGAAAAATTCACTCAGGTCACTTATTCTTACTACGAGCAATTAAATGGCTATCGGTATCTTAAATCGCTAGGTATTGGTTATCACTTCTATAAGGGTCGCTACACAGAAGCTCTATCCGGTGTTCTAGATACCTCCAAAAAGACTATCGTTCATATCCCTAATGTCAATGCAGTAGAGTCCACCAAAGATAAATTGGCTGAAGTTGATTACATTCTTCAAGCGATTGGTACAGTCATTGAAAAAGACCCGATGACTGGCATTATCACCGTGAAAGATGACGCAGGCCGCTTGTTTAAAGTCGCGGACTTAGTTGATGATGGACCAACACGCATTGAAGTACAAAACTATCTCCGAAATGTAACAAAAGCTGATGATGTTGATATTATTATTGCTTTAGGCATGGCAAAAGAAGGCTTTGATTGGCCTTGGTGCGAGCATGTTTTAACTATAGGATACCGATCATCTTTAACAGAAATAATTCAGATTATTGGGCGATCAACAAGGGACTGCGAAGGTAAATCACATGCTCAATTTACGAATTTAATTTCTCAGCCAGATGCGGAAGATGATGATGTTAGAGTGTCTGTTAACAACATGCTCAAAGCCATCACGGTATCTTTGTTGATGGAGCAAGTTTTAGCTCCCTCGGTTACATTCAAGCCACGGTCAAAGCTTTTACTTGATGAAGATGTCGCACCTGGCACAGTAATCATTGAGGATACTACGTCACCCGTTTCAGATAAGGTGATTAAAGCATTGGAGAACATGGATAACATCAAGGCAGCCATCCTTCACAAACCTGAAATTATAGCTCCTGTTGTAACTGGCGACGCGGATCTAGAAGTATTCGAACAAGTCGAAATACCTAAGGTTATAGAAAAACTGTACCCAGATATGGATGCTGATGAGATTCAAACGTTAGCTGAGGCCGCTTACACTTCTATGGTTATTCAATCTACCGGTGGCCTTTTTGATGAGTCTGATTTGCCAGAAGGTGCCATAATCATGACACCTGAGGGTGTAGAGGCTGATAAAGCATCATATTCCGTGGATTCGGAGGCAGTGTTGAAGCCTAATCAGACTCAACCTACTCCAGATGCAAAGCCTAATCGTAAGTTTGTCATGATAGGTAACAAGTTCATTAATATCGAAAATCTAAACATTGACCTCATTAAGCAAGTAAATCCATTCCAGGGAGCCTACGAAGTCCTTTCGAAAACAGTGACATCCTCTGTGTTGAAAACTATCCAAGATACCGTGGTAGGAATGCGCTCTAACATGTCTGAAGAAGAAGTTGTTATTTTATGGCCACGTATTCAGGAATTTAGAAAAGAAAATGGGAAAGAGCCTTCGATAACAGCCAGCGACCCATATGAACGTCGTTTAGCGGACGCCTTAGCTTATTTAAAGCGTAAGGCACAAGAACGTAAAGCATCACAACCAAAAAGCGCTTAGGGAGCTGCAGGATGCCACCAATCGATCATGATAAGAGGAAGAGGACATTACGCCCTTCTTTGGATGATATTTTTGAAGGGTTAGATGAATTTGGACTTTTAGATGTTCAAGCCAAACGATCCAGTGTTAGTGCACCACTGGAGGTATCCAAGTTTGAAAATATTAACGAGTTCATAGATCAACATGGAAGACCCCCATCCAACGAAGGAGATCTAGCTGAAAAGCTATTGGCTCGTAGTTTAAAGGGATACTTGGAGAACCATGACTTCCGCGTAAGTTTAAAATCATACGATCGGCATGGCCTGCTTGCAGAAGTAAATAATATTAAAGGTATCGATGATACTTCATGTCCAGGTTTGGTCGACGAAACCATCATAGAGCAGCCTAAAAAAGCCATGATGGCGGACAAAACCTCGTTAGCTGAAGAGGTAACCTCATTAGACGATATTTTTGCTAGTGCGGAATTTGCAGATATTGATTTAGGTGACTCCTCTCTCTTTGATCCTGTCCATATTCAGTTTGATTCAAATAGAGAAGCTCCTGATGAGATTGCTCAACGCCGTACTTGCGAAGACTTCTATCAATTTGAAAATATTTTCAATGGTATACATGACGGGTTGAGAGCAGAAAGAATCAAAACTGCCCGCTTTACTCAAGCAACCAAAATCAATGAAGGTGATTCCTTTATTCTTAAAGGGGTAGTTTGCCTAATAGACAGTATTGGTGAATATAGAACAAATAATGAAGGCCGGTATGATCCAAGATTAAGAGTCATTTTTGAGAACGGAACAGAATCCAACCTTCTACTACACTCTCTTAGTAAAAGACTTTATGAAGATGAAAGTGGCAGAAGAATTGTTCGAGAAGCTGAATCTGTGGAGGATGCCTTTAACAATATATCCCACAAAGACAAACGAGCAGGCCAGATTTATTTCGTCACCACAAAAAGTGAAAAAACTGAACTAAAAGGAATCCCTAATCTAGTCAAAATAGGCTATACAGAACTTACCGTTGAAGAGAGAACAAAAAATGCTGAACGGGACACTGCCTTTTTAGAAGGCCCTATAAGGATATTGGCTTCGATGGAATGTTATAATCTGAACCCTCACAAGTTTGAAAGCCTGATTCATGGCTTTCTCCATGCTCAACGTCTAAAAATGACTCTGGTTGGTAAAGACGGAAAAGCTTATCACCCTAAAGAATGGTTTTCTGTCCCTTTAGACACTGCTAGAGAGGTCGTTAGACGGATCATCGATGGAAGCATCACTCAGTATCGAATAAACAACACTACGGGAAGGCTTATAAAGAAACATGAATAGTCAGCTTAACCACGTTCTGCAATCTTTGGTGCTTTGAGCTGATGTTAAATATTCAATCGCTGAATTCCATAGTTCGTAGTTAAAGAATCCAATATAACTACAAACTATGGTTTCTACCGATTGGTTAGTCAGGTCATTTGGATATTCCGCTTTTAAATGTAAGCGTCGGCTCTAAAGCCCGCATAGCACTCTTTCCTAAAAAACATATAGTCTTTTGTTTTCTTTTGCAGGAACAAGAGGTTTATGTTTGCAGCGTCATCTCAACTTTATGTCACTCTTATTTTCGGCCCAGCATTTATGTAGAAAACAATTAATGGGGAATGCAATATTGTCTCTTTTAATTTTGGAGCTAAGTAAAGAGAGTGCTAACCAATGGTCAGGTATTATTTAACGACCCTAATATTAAACTTCTTCATTTCTGAGAGTTCTGTTCGCAATATGTCAATTTGACGAAGCATTGAAAGCTCTCTGCCCAGGCTTTCTTCGTAAAGCTTTTTGTATCTATTTTTCTCCGTTTTAACTTTTTCAAGTTGGGCTTGGTTGGTGTTTGTTTTAGTTTTTTTTTCTTGCGTGGCTGTTGTGATATCCGTTATCAAGTGAGAAAAAATTGCTCTCGAATTCTTGATAGAGCCTCTTTTTCGTCCAGCCTCTAAAGCCACCGAATCTTTTGAAATCTTTGTACCTGTGGGTACTCTAATAGTCTTGTTCGTCTTCAGCCGATCCAGAGCTTCGTAGTATTCATTTAAAACGTTCGACATATTTTACACCTCTAGGTTTTTCATTTTGATTCGTTCCCTAACGACTATCAGTTTGTCCAGATCATCTTTTTCCGTCCTGTAGACAATAGAATCATGCTGTAATGAACTTACAACAGACTCTTGTGAGCTGATTACCTTATCTAGCTTAGAAGAAACAATTATACCTCCTGCACACTCAACACATGCGACAATAGACCTAGTAGCTCTTTCAATACATTGGCTAGTTCCTGTACATCCACCAATAACAGTTTCTTGATAATGAAGCTGTCCGTTCTCAAATTTCTTTTTGGTTTCGTCTCGGTCCTGGAAAAAAATGCTGCTACTTTTATCTTTATTGACTGACAGCCAGGCTCCGTGTGCACCAAATAACTTCTCATCAGATAAAAGAATATTCTTGATATATGACAAAGCCTCTGATTCTGGAATGGTTTTTTGATATTCACTAACAAAATCAGAATCGCATCCAAGGATATCTTTTGCAAAGCTGCTTCCCTTGGAATAGTAGGCGCTCATTTCGTTGGTAATGTGTTGTAGTTGTCTTCTTAGCGAAGGCAGCGAGACAAGGCCACTATTTGTTGCATATAAGGCTAAAGATCTTCGGAATTGGTGTGCTGTAATTGTCCATTCTTTCCCAATCACAAACTTCTTTTCAGAGCGCCAATCCCTATGTGCATCAATTTGTTCAAGCTCTCTAATATCCTCTTCGGTTATGTAAGAAATTAGATTAGCAAGAATAGGGGAACTAGGAGAATCCTTTATTACTGAGCTTAACGCCATTGGTTTGGAAATATATTTCACGTTTTCAGGCTTAAGAGAGGTAATAATATCGCGTGCGTTGAGTGCTCTAAGGCCTGGAAACAACAACAGGTTATTGATTGATTCCTCGGTACCATTATACAGCTTTAGCTTTTTATATGTGAATTTGGCTATTTTCTTGGCAATCTTGATAGCGCTTACAGCTTCGGTTGAGATCACCCATTTCGCTTGTTTAACGATTCCGTGATTTAGCTTGGTAGTTTCTCCTCTAACCAAATAATGTTCTTTATTGTGTTGGAAAAATATTTCTAGACAATCGTATTTTACGTTTGCAGCCTCCATATGCCGCATACCGCTATACGCTAATACATTGATCTTTGCCAGGAATAGTATGTCTCCTAGATGTTTCAACAACTGTTTTTTTGAGTTAATGTTATTTTTTAATAGATACTCACTAATAGATGTTTCACTGATGATATCTTTAAATATTGGACGGTAATGTTTGTGAAACTCTTTTTTAATACCCTCTTTTTTAAAAATCTCGGATTGAGAGCTTCTGTTTATACCCAGTTGGTTGTTGTCTAAAATACGACCAGTAAGATTGAGATATTCTTCTGAATATTTATCAAATTCAGTAAGCGCTATATCTATTTGACCAAGCAATCTAGTGAGTATTTTTGTCGGAATTGGAGGGTGCTGATTGTGGCTGGTATAATACTTTTGTGATCTTATGCTGATTGCGTTTAGTGATTTCGAGGGAAGGCTTCTAATACTAGTCACCGACTCTGTTTCAGTTTTAATGATATTGAGCAGTGAATATAGTGTGGTTGAGTAAAAATCGCCGTATTTATCTAGAAACTTTGATGCCATTTTTGGCTCTTGAAGGATTGTGGCGACTTTTACATTTTCGCTTGTTGCGTATACAGCTAGTTTATTAAATAGTCTCATGTAAATATAAATAGTTGATGCCGCTTTACTTCTGCCATTGGATATCCAAAAGACTATAAACATTAACCATTTCAGTTCATTTACGATTTCAAAAGCGTGTTGAGTAAGATTCCCACCATGCCAGGTAGTGAAATCTAAAATGAAATTATTTGAATAAGGATGATAGGCTGTCCAATCCCATTTGTTGTCTTTGTACACAGAAATTGGCTTTTGATTTGAGTCCCTTGCTACCACGAAATTGGGATGAGGTCTTTCATTTTGGTGAAAGAATGAATCTGGAAGTACAGCATTGTTTTCGACTTCAGAATTCAGTCTAAATTGATATGTAATGCCCTTCAATGTGTTGTTTTTCATACTCACTAAATCACTCCTAAATTAAGCAGTTGTTCATATTTGGTTTCCCAGTAAGGATCCAAATCACCATCGTTATAGACTTCATTCTCTACCCGCACAACAAGCTCATTATGGTTGTCCGACAGGCCTTTAAATGATTTTAGCAAGGCGTCAATTCGCTCAAGTACTGCCCCAAATACTTTAAGGTAGTAATCAACTGACTCGCTGAGGTGGGAAGTTGATTCTATGCAAAACTTGAAGCTATATAGTTTCCTAATATCAATCTCATCAGCATGAACACCATAGTGACTGCAAAATAGGCAACCTTCTCCTTTTTTGCAGTCCGGAATGATTGGGGGGGCATTTTCCGGTGACGGATTACCAGGGTTGTCGCATTTTCCAAGGGCTGCTTCTACTGCTATTAAATTATCTTTATTTTGTTGTTTGACTTTAGAAACTACGCGCTCCAGAAAATTGCTTATCTCACTAATTCCCTTAGTCCTAGACCCTTTTGTATAATGATCTAGGACTGTTCTTTCATCAGACTGCAATAGAACAGACGCAGTTTGCAGGTCTGTATTTCTTACAAGATAGTCACTCTTTGTGGCGCGCCACTCTTTTGCTGAAATGATCGGCAGGGATGGATCAAATAATTGGAAAGACTTACATATGCTTGTCAGCCTAGTTTCAGCAAGCTTGTGGGGTTTAAATGCTGATTTTTTATTTAAAGTAAAAAATAATAAATCGATTTTTCCTGTATGGCGTTGAGCGTAATCTCTTAGCTTCAAATATTTTTTAAAATGGGGAAGGAAAGACGAGGTTATTATAAAAGTAACAGTTCTATCAAAAGCTCTATATTTTATCTCCCGAAACCCTTGGGATTCTACGTCGACTTCATATGAGTCCCGCCATGTTAATTTACAAACTTCAGACCAATTCATACCAGTATTTGCAACAAACAAAATCAGAAAAGCATTCATCGCGATTGAGGCATGCGATAATCTATTTGACGTTCCTTCTGTTTCATTTTTTTCTAAAATTTGTTGAGCAATCCTAATAGAATTTACGGCTAACTGTTTCGATGCGAAGTGGTGTTGTATCTCATTCACAGAATTAAGGCGGCCCTCTTTATAATTATATGCCTTATATTTTTTTTCCAAAGGATCCCTTCGAGAAGGGTGCTGGGCGTAGCTAATGATAGGAAAGACCCATGCTTGATTGTTTTCAAATCCGGTGTCTTTTGGCAATGAGATTAAAAAAGGATACTTTCCATTATTTAATATTTCTTTACAAAAACCGTTGAAAAGTGAAAGTGATATTGCCAGGACTTTACCTTGGTCTCTTTCGTCAGGTGAGGCCGTATTGGTTGTTGCTCTGTTAGATTTTTTAAGAAGGTTTAAGCCTTGTTCAAGACTCTCATAGCCAAAGCAATCCCGAAAAACAATTATTACATCGTATTGATAACGTGCAGCCGTGTTGTTATGAAGTTTTTGTGTTTTTACTAGCTCTAGAAGATAACTGATAAAACTAGCTAGAGCATCTCTGGCTTCTTCAAAAGATTTTAGGGCATTGTGTCGTGAATTTTTATCGCACCAATCTACAAAAAAAGCAAAGTTATTGAATCTCAATTTTATGCTTACAATACTCATACTTGTTTCAGAAAGATCGCTAATGAAATGAATCAATTTCCTAACATCACTGAATCTTTCTTTTGAAATTGATGACTCATTTACTATATAACCAGTATTGTTTTTTTGTCGCTTAAGATAACAAAGAGCGCCTATATTAATATGTTTTCCGTGTACCTTAAGGACGCACTGACTAGGATTGATAATGGTTACATTGACGTCAATTGGTGCCGTTAAAAAAGTTTTCTGTTTGTTAATCATGTATCTGTTTGAACCCTCTGTGAGCAACCGTTGTCAGTTCGGCTAAATGTTGTTGATATTGCTCTTGAGTAAGCTTTGCTGTTTTGGTTTTATCTCGATAACCAAGATATTCATCTGTCGTAGTAAATGATGAGTGCCCCATTAATTCTCTGACTCTATTCCTAGCTTTTGTTAGAGTCATTTCCCCTTTTGCGACAGATGAATCGCCACTAGTTCAGTAGACACTTCTCAGTCATCTTTTCGAACAGTTTCTCATACTCAACAGGTGACAACATATCATTAGCGCTATGGCGTCTGACAGGGTTATAAAACATTTCTATATAATTAAAAATGTCTTGTTTGGCTTCGCCCCTTGTCGAGTAAATCTTTCGCTTCACTCGCTCTCTCTTTAAAAGCTGGAAAAAGCTTTCAGCAACAGCATTATCATGACAGTTCCCACGTCGACTCATGCTGGCTTGTAAATTGTGATCGTCCAAAAATCTATGCCACTCATAGCTCGTAAACTGACTGCCTTGGTCTGAATGGATTATTACCCTTTGCTTTGATTTTCTTCTCCACACAGCCATCATCAGTGCATCAAGAACAAGTTCCTTCACCATTCTTGGTCCCATGCTCCAGCCTATTATTCGACGGGAATAGAGATCAAGCACGACAGATAAATATAGCCAGCCTTCGTGAGTTCGGATATAGGTGATATCTGTAACCCACGCTGTATTCGGGCTTTCTGGATTAAACTGTCTTTCAAGCACATTGTTGGCTATTGTATGTGTTTCTCCTGACCGAGCTCTAGGCTTTCGGTAACCCACCTGAGCCTTAAGGCCTGCTCTTCGCATCAGATAATGCACTCGATTAATACCACAAGATTCATTCAAGGATCTCAGGTCTTGATAGATCTTTCGATAACCGTAGACACAACCCGATTCCAGCCAAAGTTGTTTAACAAGACCTGTTAGCCGTTCATTTTCCTTAGCAAGTTTTGATTTTGGCTCTTTCAACCAAACGTAATAGCCACTGGGATGAACATCGAAGAGATTACACAGTCGCCTTACTGAAAAATCGGCACAGTGGTCCCTGATAAAGGCGTATCTTAGTCTGGGTGGCTTGCGAAGTACGCCGCGGCTTTTTTTAACAGGTCGCGCTCTTCCGTCACTCGCTTGAGTTCTTTCCGAAGACGAAGGATCTCGCTCGACTCAGCAGAAGCCTCTGCAAACGATTCTGCCTCAGGGCCATATCGTTTAATCCAAGCGTATAAACTGTGAGTGGTGGTGCCTAAGCGATTAGCGACTTCAGCAACACTAAAGCCTGCTTCAGTCACTTGCTTAACCGCTTCAATTTTGAATTGTTCTGGGTAACGTGTTTTGCTCATAAATACCTCTCAATTAGATCATTTTATCTAACTAAAAGGTGTCTAGCTAATTAGTGGCGATTCAAGACTCAGTGAAAGAATCACTTAAATTCATTCCAAATGATGCTCTAAGGTCATGAAATTGGTAGCTGAAATTATTTCCATACGTCCTTTTTAGTTCAGGTAATACTCGTTCCGCAATAAATGTCCGAACAGTTCCTGCAGATGCTCTATACTTTTTCGTTTGGTAGGGGTCAAATGTATTGCGATCTATTGAGTCTTCATAGAAAGGTGATCCTCTATTGCTTAGGAAGACGTAGTTTGCATCAGTGTCACCCCGATCAGATTTTAGGCGGCGTTTTACTGCTCTTTCGCTGTTAACATAGATAGACAAACGGTCATGTAGCCATCTAGGAATGAAAATAGTTAACTTTTTATCATGTTTGGTATCTATTCCAGTTCCTGGCCCACAAGGCAAGCGGATTTCAGGTAGGTCATCAGGTAACTCAACTCTAAAATGTCTTACTTTAAGCGTTAGAACTGTTTGAATCCTCGCCCCAGTAAACAGAGCTAATAGATGAATCATCGTCATCTCAAAGTTACCTAACTTGAAGAGAGCTTTGGTCAAGTCTAACTGTTCATCCATGGTTAATGGTTTTAGTTTACCACCATCGTTGATTGTAAAATCATCAGGTGCTGTTTCTCTATACGAAGGTATGGAAAGGTTTGTAGACTTCACATGCTTTACTTTGGAAAAGCCATAACTGTCTTTGAAGTCAATATATTTATCCTGTTCTTTCCACATCTGATTTTCTGGAGAAAAGCCTCTTTCTGTTGAAAGCCACTTATAAAAGCTAATAACAGATTGCATAAATCTTTGTCCGGTCGACTTAGCAATTTGACCTGATCGAATAAGGTCCTTTAAATAGCTTCTATATCGATATGTTGGTCTTTGTTGTTTATTGCGAGGGAACTTTAAATAATCAACACCGTAATCAATTAAAAACTGTCTGAACACTGTTAGGCCTGAAGCAATATTACTAGCCGAAATCACTCCTTTGTAATCATATGAATCTTCTACTCTGCTTAATATGTATAAGCATGCTTCAGCCCAAGGGGAGCCATCAGGGTCTAAGACCATCTCCATTTGATTGACACTAAAACTTTCTGTTTTCGATAGTTTTAATGTTCGAAAGTAGTACTCGGTGTTAGAGGCGCTTTTAATAGGAATTAGTCGTTTAACTGCATTTTGATCATCTCTGTTGCAAATTTCGGTTAAAGTGTAAACCGGAATAACTTGTCTAGTTATCTTTTGCTCTCTCATATAATGCCTCTGATTTTTGATTATTTGCTTGAGGTTTTGTCCATATTATCGAAACTAACTAATACTATCTACAATCATAAAACTAGCGCATATCCACCGTTTGGCGGCACCGAAGAAGACGGCATTGAAAAGAATTTTCCTGCGGACATGCAAACCCGTGAAACCGCCGACTTATTCTTGCAATTGATCATAGAAGTACTGAGCAACCAAGGCCGAGCTGGGGTGGTATTGCCTGATGGCACCTTGTTTGGCGAAGGTGTGAAAACCAAGATCAAAAAAATGCTCACGGAAAAATGCAACCTGCACACCATTGTGCGTTTACCGAACGGTGTGTTTAACCCTTACACTGGCATTAAAACCAATATCCTGTTTTTCACCAAAGGCCAGCCGACAAAAGACGTGTGGTTCTACGAGCATCCGTATCCAGAAGGTGTGAAAAGCTACAACAAAACCAAGCCAATGAAGTTTGAAGAATTTCAGACGGAAATCGACTGGTGGGGCGACGAAGCGGACGGCTTTGCCAGCCGAGTCGAAACCAACAACGCTTGGAAAGTCTCTATTGATGACATCATCGCGCGGAACTTTAACTTAGACATTAAAAACCCCTACCAAGAAGCGGTAGAAAACCACGATCCAGAAGAGCTACTGGCAACTTACCAAGCACAACAGGACGACATTGCCGCTTTGCGCAACCAGCTAAAAGACATACTGGGCGCGGCGTTAAGTTCGTCTGGCTCTACTGCGGCTGGAGATAAGTAATGTCGGTGGACTCTCAAACAACAAATTCTAGCCCGATAGAAAACCTGATCACCGAGCACATCAATATCTGGAGCAGCGCCATCAAGCGCAAATCCAGCTCTGGTCGTGGCTCAAGTAAAAAAATAGAACTGTACGGCATCAAAAAACTGCGCGAACTGATTCTAGAGCTAGCCGTGCGTGGCAAGCTGGTTCCTCAAGATCCCAATGATGAACCTGCGTCGGTTTTGCTAGAGCGTATTGCCCATGAAAAAGCCCAGCTAGTCAAAGATGGTAAAATCAAAAAGCCGAAAAAACTGCCAGACATTACCGAAGATGAAAAAACGTTTGAATTGCCGAAGGGTTGGGAGTGGGCTCGTTTGGGTGATGTTTGTAGCTTTATAAATGGGTTCGCATTCAAAAGTAATACTTTTCAAGATAGTGGTGTAGGAATTGTAAAAATTGGCGATATTTCCTTTTCAGGTGAGATAACACCAGAAACAATGTCTAGAGTGAGTAACACCGTCGTTGCAGATTTAGATGATTCTTTTAAAGTTGAAATCGATGATTTAGTTATCGCAATGTCTGGAGCAACTACAGGTAAGTTAGGATTTAATCGGACTAATGAAGTTTTCTATTTGAATCAGCGTGTCGGTAAGTTTATTCCTTATCAAATTGATTTAAATTATCTTTACTTGCCATTGACTACAAAAATATCAGAGAACCTCGCTAAGTCAATTGGTAGTGCAATACCAAATTTGAGTACTGTACAGATCAATGAAATTATATTTGCTTTACCACCAACTGAAGAACAACGCCGCATTGTCGCGAAAGTTGACGAGTTGACGGCGCTTTACGACCAGCTCGAAGCGCAAACCGAATCCAGTCTTGATGCGCACCAAACCTTAGTGACTGTCTTGTTAGACACCTTAGTGAATAGCCAGAATGCCGAAGAGTTAGCAGAAAACTGGACGCGAATCAGCGGCAACTTTGACACCTTATTCACTACAGAACAAAGCATTGACCAGTTTAAACAAACCATCTTGCAATTAGCGGTCATGGGCAAACTTGTCCCCCAAGACCCTAACGACGAACCTGCCTCGGCTCTACTTGAACGCATCGCCGCCGAGAAAGCCGAGCTAATTAAACAAGGTAAAATCAAAAAACAAAAGCCACTGCCACCGATTTCAGAGGATGAAAAACCGTTTGAACTGCCGGAAGGATGGGAGTGTGAAAGAGTTGGTACATTTTGTTTAGTTGGGACAGGTGCAACACCTTCAAGATCAAATAGTGCTTATTGGTCTTCTGCTCAATATAACTGGGTATCAAGTGGAGAAACCTCTAAGTTATATATTTCTGATACAAATGAAAAAATTTCAGAGCTAGCGGTGAAAGAAACAAACGTGACCGTTTACCCTACTGGAACATTAATCGTTGCTATGTATGGACAAGGTAAAACTCGTGGACAAGTTTCTGAATTGCTCCATCCAGCGGGTACAAATCAAGCTTGTGCAGCAATCCAATTAGTTGAAAAAGATATTTTTCATAAAGACTATGTGAAACTGTTTTTCTTGAAATCCTATAATGAATTACGGGAATTTGCAGCTGGTGGAGCTCAACCTAACCTTAATGTTGCAAAAGTAGCTAATACAATTGTTCCAATTCCACCTTTACCAGAACAACATCGTATCGTTGCCAAAGTTGATCAAATAATGGCTATCTGCGACCAGCTGAAAGCCCAACTCAGTGAAGCGCAAACCACGCAATTGAACCTTGCTGATGCGTTAGTCGAGCAAGCGTTGTAGTGTTTTAATGGTAGCATGAGGACAAAAAAGAGCTCAGGTCTCTTTTTTGTATTAACTAAGGAAAGAATGAATATTACTGGATATAGTTACCATTATGGTAAATAATGCATCAAATATTAGCGCTTATGATGGGGTGCCGCCTAAGGAGGTTGGCAATGGAAGATCTCGAATAAGAAGTGGTCCTCTTTATGAGGTTGCTGATGTTCTTGCGCTTCTAGCTCAGGGCGACAATAAAACCAACTTATGGACTCGCAAGTGCGTACAAGACGTTGGGCGATTGGCCTTTGATATTGCCGATGTGCGTGAGCTGTTGAAGCAGGCATTAACCAAAGGCGAATACATCAATTCTGAATGGTGTGTACAAAAACCAACAGGTCCTTGGGCAGCGTGTGATAGTTACCGCTTGTTACGTGATGAGTGGAATGACAATGCTTATAAGCATCTGCGTTACGAATATTATGTGAAATTTGCGATTGCTAAGACAGGGAAGTTATTGCTACTTGTCTCTTGTCATTTATCGCAGTAGGGGAGTGTTATGAAACAAAGAATGTGTCCGATTTGTGAAGCTGGGCAATTACATACTCATACTGAATGGATTGATGTTGAGTATTTAGGTCAACAAGGCCGAGTTGAAAGTCATTATGCAGAGTGTGATGCCTGTGGCAGCGAGCAAGCTGGTGCAACTGAAGCGCGTTTTAATAAGCGTGCCATGGTGGCTTTTAAAAAACAGGTGCAAGGTTTATTAACGGGTAAGCAGGTGCGAGACCTTCGTAAGGCTTGGGGTTTGAGCCAAGACGAAGCGGCAAAGGTTTTTGGTGGCGGTCCTGTTGCTTTTTCTAAATATGAAGCCGACGATGTCATGCAATCTGACGCAATGGATAGATTGCTACGAATGGCCGATGAAGTGCCTACGGTATTGGATAAGTTAATGACCAATGCGGGTGTTCATATTAAGCGAGATGTTCTGTGGAATGATGTCACCGTTGTTAATCTTGCAAACTATAGGGCTAAAGCAAAGGCTGTGATGATTACTTCCCATTCCACTGGATATGAGGCGTGTTATGGCAGCTAAAGTTAGTAAGAAATTACAGCAAGCCATCGAGAACCTTAAGATTCAGGATGTTTACTTAAAATCAACACAAGCGCAATGCGAAGACGATTTTGATCCTAAATCAACTGAGTTAGATGAGTTGCTTGTTCAGCAAATGCATACAGTACGAAAAAGTGAAGTGCTTAAAGTGAATGATGCTGAATTGCTGGTAAGGATTTATGTTCGTTTAGGAACTCGCTGGTTGTCCTCAAGTGAGAGTGAAGGCGGCAATATTAAAGCGTTTATTGAGGCGGACTTTATCGCTGAATATCAAATGGCAGAGTTATTAGAGCAAGACGTTATCGATGAATTCGCACTGCAAAATGCCAGCTTTCATGTTTGGCCTTATTGGCGTGAATTTTTAAGTGCTCAGTGTGAACGTTTGCGCTTACCCCGCGTTGTGTTACCTACTGTACAGTTTAGTAAATAAGCGCATTTGTATCTGGTATGAGCAAGAAAGGGATTTAGTTGTGCTAGATGAGGTGCGCGAGTCCTAGTTATTTGCAAGTAATTCGTTTTAAGCAGATTAAGCTTTGTTTCTAAAAGCCTAGACCTAATGCTCTTTTACCAGGGAATGTGAGATGTACAACAAGCAATACGCTAAAACGATCAAGCTTTTTTTGATGGATGCCGATCCAGAAGGGCGCATGATGTGCGAGCTATCCAATTGGAATGGTAAGGCTTATCGTATTCCACGGGGCAAGGTGAAAGATTGCGCCGACAGAGCGGATTTACAAAGCACCTCTGTGTATTTGTTGTTTGGCAAAACGGAATCTTCTACCTCAAAACCCAAGGTCTATATTGGTGAAGCGGAAAACGCGTTTAAGCGCCTTGCTCAGCATGTGTCTAAAAAAGATTTCTGGAATGAGGCGGTGGTCTTTATTAGTAAAGACGACAATCTAAATAAAGCTCATATCAAATACCTTGAGTCCAGATTGTTTGAAATCGCCAATCAAGCAGGGCGCTATGATTTGGTAAACGATAATACGCCTACACGTAGTGCTATTTCTGAGTCCGACCAAGCGGAAATGGAAGAGTTTATCGAGTACGTTCAGATTCTTGTGAATACCATGGGCTTTCGTGTGTTTGAGCCGTTGGTTCGGCACACGGATGACATTTTTCATGCCGACGATGGTTTGTATATCAAAGGTGCTCGTGGTGCCAATGGTCGAGGCAAACGAGTAGCGGATGGTTTTGTGGTGTTTACAGGCTCTGAAGTGACGAAAGATACCGTGCCGTCTTTCCCCAAATGGGCGCAATTGATTCGCGATGAATTGATCGAAGGTGGTGTTATTGTTGCTAAAGGCGAGTCCTTGGTTTTCCAGCAGGATTATTTATTTAGCAGTCCATCCAGTGCCGCTGCGGTGATTATGGGGCGCAGTGCCAATGGTTTAAAGGAATGGAAAGACAGTACTGGAAGAGACTTAGCGTCGGTCGAAGAGGTTGAGATAAAAGAAGATTAAAAAAACTAATTGATGACTCCTACCTCCAAACCAAAAAAAGCCAGTCATTTATCATGACTGGCTTAGAGGGGATTCTGTTTACTAAATACTTAGTTTCTGTTGTTTAGCGCGGTGCTGCTGTTTTCGTCTACGCTGTAGATTGTCCAGCGGTCGTTGGCAAACTGTTCCTTAGCAAAGACTTCCGCTACGACTCGACGGTTTAGCTTTCGGCCATCATCTGTATTGTTGTCTGCGATAGGACGATTTTCACCGTAGCCAATGGCTTTCATTCTAGCCTGTTGGATTCTGAAGTTGTCGACTAATACATTGATAATCGCGGACGCTCTGCGTTGGGATAGATCTAGGTTCATTTCAGCAGAGCCAACGCTATCCGTATGGCCTTCAATAACGACTGTGCTCGCAGGGTGTTTTTGTAAGAAGTCGGCAAGATCTTTTAGCTCAGGATAGAAGCGCGACTTAATGTCAGCTTTACCAGTGTCGAACAAAACATTTAGTTCTATAGACAGTAATTTAGTTGTTTGATCGGGACAGCCATAGGTGTCTACAGCAGCATCTTTTGAGGTGTTTGGGCAAAAGTCACGGGCATCGATTACACCATCACGATCAGAATCGGCAAGTCGCGACAGTACATTTGAAGTGTACAGGTTTTCCGCAACAGCTGCTTGGCTAAAAAAAAGTAGAGCGCCAAGGGTTAGGCCTATGGTTGTCTTGAAGATTGTCATTTCTATTCTACCTAGTTAGTTTGACTACAGGGTTAGATTAAGAGATGAAAGCCAATATGGATATTGGCTTTTTGTATCTTTGTTTAATTTATTCGAGTTTTTGTAAACTTATGTAACTACCAGCTGCCTGTGTTTTCCATAGAAGCCCATGGTTCCGCGCTTTCAAGGGCCCCATCTTTCTGTAATAGTTCGATTGAAATACCGTTTGGATCTTTAATAAAAGCCATATGACCATCGCGCGGTGGTCGTAAAATAGTCACGCCCAAGGATTGTAGCTTTTCACACACTTGGTAAATATTGTCGACTTCAAAGGCTAGGTGGCCGAATTGGTCGCCGCCAGTGTAAGCGCGATCGCTCCAGTTATGGGTCAGTTCAACTTCTGGTGCGCCTTTTTCTGTGGCGTAGTAGATAAGTGAGAATTGTCCTTTCTCACTGTCCATACGTCTGGTCTGGATTAGTCCTAGACCTTCTGTGTAGAAGGCATGACTTTCTTCTGGCTTATCTGTTCTTATCATGGCGTGTAGGTATTTAATGGACATGATAACTCCCTAATTTTGTTAAAAATGTGGGAGCATTATTGCAGCATCAGCTTAGTAATTCAAAGCCATAGAGAGAAGACTCTTTTTATCTTCTTATTCTTCCCAAACCCAACGAAGGGGGTCACCAAAGTCATCGTAGATGATTTTTTTCTTAGGTCGCTTCTTAGGAGGTGTTACTGGTGGGGATTTGCTGTGTTTTCGTTGTTGAATAGCAGCAACAACGTGATTTAATGGCGTGCGATCTTGTTTTGGCTCGTTAAAGCCTATGTGGCTCGTGTTATACTTGCCATCAACTAAACCGGATTCACCCATGTCGACTTGCTGGATCGTTCCGTTTTTCTTGATAAATTGATCTACCAGAGACTCAAGTTCTTCGCGTGTGTCTCTTTTGGTGGTTTTGGGTTTTATCATGGCGTTTTGGTTTCGGGATGTCCTTTAGTGAGTCGATGGGTTAAAAAATGATCGTAATCATCCATATTAAACGTAAGAGGTAGCTGGTGTCTATTAGCAACTTAATTGTGCATGAGATTCAAAAGCATGAAGGCGAGCGTAAGGCGATACTTATTGCACGTCCCAATGAAAACCCTGTTGATGGGCAAGCCGAAGCATTGTCTGCTCAGGTGACGAATCTATTTAATCGTTCTGGTATGAATACTGGACGTTTTGTAAATCCTCAGGGAAGTGAAGAGGGCGCACAATTACCCGCTTTGCTGTTTAAGCATTTTAAGAACGATACTTTTGTCGATTTTGCAGGATTTACCAAAGATTGTGCGGCAGAATACTTAAAGTATTTAGAGCCTGTTGAAGAAGCGGAAGGTGGCTTGTTGTGGTTTAACCATTACGAACTTCACGATACGCATTTCTTGTACATAGTGATGCTGAAACGCAAAAAAGGCATTGGCCTTGGTGCGGATCTGAGTTTGTCGCAAATCGAACAAATTGAGATGGAAAAACTTCATATGTCGCTGCGTATCAATTTGACCGCGTGGCAAGCGGGCGATGAAGGTCGCTATATTTCTTTCCGTTTTGGTCGAGCGCCTAAATTTGAGAGTGAATACTTTACTCAGTTTATTGGTTGTGATGAACCGAAAGTCGCGGCAAAAGAAACGCGCAAGCTGGTGGATTTGACTGCGGCGTTTTGTCAGTCTGAAGGTTTGCCTTCTAAGCAGGCGAATGAATTTAAGAAAGTGGTTTCTGAGCATTGTCAGGCGAAAGCGCAAGACCGCGAGCCGTTGGCGATTAAAGAGATTGCTTCTCAGGTTGAATCTCGATTCTCTGTTGAGCAGGCAAATAAGTTCTTAGAAATTGCCGATTCTGATAGCTTCAAGATGGAGAAGGAAATTTTCGTTGAAAAAGCCGCGCTGAAAAAATTGACTCGCTTATCAGGTAGTTCTCGTGCATTGACCATTAGTTTTGATAGTGAGCTGTTGGCTGAGTCTGTTGTGTTTGATGCAGACTCCGGCACATTGACGATTAAAGACTTGCCGAAGAGCCTGCTGAAACAGTTGCAGTCTATGTCTAACTAAGTTGGTTGGATAAAGCGGCCTGTTTGATATGAATGGGTAGAAGGTTTGTTATAGACCTAACAGACCTTCTAGTTCTTTCATTGATTTAAAACACTCAGTCGCGCCTGCGGCTGTTTGCATTTTCTCATCAAGCGTTTCACTGAAGGCGAGTACTCGCATTCCGGCAGCTCGTCCTGCGGTGATTCCTGCGACTGAATCTTCTATTACCAAGCAATCTTCTGGTTCCACATTGAGTGCTTGCGCGGCTTTTAAGTAAAGATCTGGTGCTGGTTTGCCGTTTTCCACGTCTTCGACACAGAAACGGGTAGAAAAGCGTTCAGATAATTGAATTTTGTCTAGTTTGAAGTTCATTTCTTTGCGGCGTGCATTGGTTGCCATGGCAATTGGTGTGGTGATCTTACTAAGTAAGTCACGTACGCCTTTAATAGGTTCTAGATCAGCTTCGATGATGGCATGAAAGCGCTGTCTGTAATCGTCGTCAAAATTTGCTGGTAGTGGCTTGCCCAGTAGTTTTTCAGCATTGATTAGGTTTTCTTGGTTGGTGAATCCTGTGAATTTTGCGTGTAAGGTCTCGTCATCGAGTTCTAGGCCGCACTCGCTTAACATGGATTTTAAGATGGTATTGGATATGTTTTCTGTGTCGACAATGACGCCATCGCAATCAAAGATTATTGCTTTGTAAGAGTAAGTCATAAAGAAAAAATTTTGTTGTGAATGAGTATTGATGATAACGAATTTGGAGGGGAATTAGGAAGGGAGGGGGTTTTATTATTTTTCTCCCCTTAAAAAGATCTATTTACGATACACTAACACCCAATTATTATGGGCTTATTCTTGTGAAGCTTAGTTGCTTGCTTGACCAAGTTGCTGAGGACGAGCGCTTACTTTTTTGATTGCTTTAAAAGTGTTCTTGAAAAAAGTAACAACAGCTTTAACGCGGCGAGCGCGTCTTTGACGTCGAGCGTGGCCTTCAACTGTAGTGTCTGCGTAGCCCCATTTTGCTAAAAGTGCTTCGTATTGTTGTTGAGAGTCCATAGTATTCTCCTGTTCTGCTAATTAAGAAATGTTGTTTTATTACAACAATGCTAATACTAGTTAAGCTTGACCGATTGAACAAACGATCCTTTTTCACTTGTTAGGTTAGTTTTTTTCATCATACTAAAGTCTACTAAACCAGAACACATTTAAGGAAATCTCCTTGTACCAATCGTTAGAACAGTTTTCAAAGAGTTGGATTTTTAAACGTAATGATCCAAAAGTCGAAACGGAAGATCTACAAGACATTCGCTTGTTGAGTGAGTTGCGTGCCAGTCAAATTTGGCGAGACTATATTAGTGATGAGCAAATACACCCAGATCACTTTACTGATCGTGATTGGTTGAAGAAAATCAGCGCTCAAGCCCCTGACGGTAAGCTACAATGGGAAAAAGCATGGGATAGCGAACAGCCATCATTGCCAGATGATGTGTTAGCGCATTTTTCTGCTTGGGGAGAAGATACGACGGTGTTTTTCTGCTGCCATAATGAGCTGGTTTTTGAACTTAGCTGGGGTGTGTTTAAGCGCACTTGGAAAGCGTTTTTGTTTTTAGATAATGGACCTGTTCTAGTGGGAAAGAAGAAAAAACAAGCGGCGCAGTTTCATTCCAACGGTTGGGTGAATTTGTTGTTTAGAGAGTCTTAATAGACGAAGTAATGGTATTTCGTTGTTTTAGTTAGCTTTCTATTTTTGTAACTTTCTTTCACAAGGTGTCGTTGTTACCGCGCTTTCGGCTTATCAAGCAATGTTTGTTGAACGCTTGGTAATAGCTTAGCAACTCTTGGCTTTGTTCGGGGTAACCAAGCGTCTCTAGTAGCATGGCGGTCACTTCAGCAGTGGCGAACTGCATTTGATGGCTTGAATGTCTAACAAGAAAAGAGCGCTGGGCTTCACTGTTAATTTCAAAGTGAGGGATATCTTTAAGCCACTCACTTTGGTGAAACATTTTACTTGCCTGTTTCCATGTCCCATCTAAGATAATAAAGGTGTGTTTTTCATTGCCTTTATCGCTTGGTGGGGCGGCCATTCTTAGTTGTCTATTCTTGGCTTGTGCGGTTTCTGTGTTTGGGAACAATATCGTGCAGTTTCCTTGTCTGCTATTTATATGATCCAGTAAGGATTTATGTGGTTCGGTTCTGCTCCATAGGTAGGCTTGGGTGTCGTTTGGGAATAAGTCAGCGATGAGTCGGCCGCTATTGGTTGGTTTATGAATTTCATCGCGATGAAAAAGCAGAATAAACTCGATTGGCGAGGCAATATTCTTTCTTAGATGGCAAAAGCAGGCGAATTCAGCCATTAGGCAACTTGCGCATCGAACAGCATTAGATCCCCTTGCTATGAAGGGCCTCATTGAGTTTGTTTTGCATTGCTCTCGTAATATATCGACACAATGTCTGTTCGGTATCGCCTTCATTATATTTGTGCTCTATTTATAATCGCGCAATTATCGACTTTTTGTTTTAAATGTCTAGAAGTGAAAAGGTTTTTGTAATGGGGGGGATAACTTTTTGAATTTTGATGGGGTTACTATTTGCCAGCTTGAGTTATGTGGTAATGATATAAATAAGATTGTCAGTCGTATTAAATGTCGACATAGTTTCTATTCAAGCCCATCAAAAGGATGGGCCTTTTTTTAATTTCCTTTACACTGTAGGGCGTTCTTCATATTGTGGAATCTCGTCGCAGATGTCATGCCATTCCGCTTTGGATCCGACAAATATATGTGAAGACGGCTTTCCTTCAATTTTAGTGTCGAGTGTGCCGATACGAAGTCGAAGCAGTTCAGGCATGCTTGGGCGTCTGCTATAAAGTGGCGAGGCGCATTGCTTGCAAAATACACGAAAAACACCCGGAGTTGATTCGTACTCTGCCAGTAGCTCTTCACCTTTTAGTAGAGAAAAAGCGGTTGTCGGAATGGCCGCATTAGCGGCAAACGCCGAGCCGTTAGCCTTGCGACATTTTTGGCAATGACACTGCATGATGTCTCCGAGGTCGTCTTTAATTTCGTATTGAACACCATTGCATAAACAACTCCCAAATAACATGTCCTTCTCCTCAATCTTAGTCAATGTCGTCCGTTAATTTACAGTTATTTCAGGTTAATCCTTTTGTCGTAGGCAAACAACTTTTCTGACTTAAGAGGCGAGCTTACTTGGCAGCAGCTGAGTACTGTTTAATTTTCGTTTTTATTTCTTGCGCTTCCTCCTCTAGTGCGGCAAGGAAGTCATCTAAAAAAGGGTTAAAAGGACGATGTAAAGGCAAAAGTATATTGATGGTAAAGGGGTATGAAACACTTAAAGGGCGAATATGTAAGCCATGTCCAATAAAGTCTAAAGCGGTTAACGGGTTGATGATGGCAATACCTGCGCCCTTGCTAACCAACTGGCAGACTGACGCAGCGGTTGGCGTTTCTATGTGGTTTTTACGATTAATCCCAAGCCGATACAGTTCTTCGTCTAGCTTTATTCGATAGGGATCGGTAGGTGATAAGTTCACAAAAGGCTGACCTTCAAAGTCGCGTATATCAATAGTGTCTTTTGCTAATAACGGATGGCCGCTTGGCAATATGCAGACTTCATCAATGCTTAGTAATGGCCTGAGTGTTGTTCCAGATGGCGTGTTATTGTTTTCTGTCAGACCAAGGTCATATTGTTGGTAAGTTAAGCTTTGCTCTAAAAATGGTGACTCTTGTACAGAAATTGATATACCAACGTTTTGTCGAGAGCCTAAAAATTTAAGGCAGGCTCCTGGGAGCAACGACTGTGAAAAAGCCGGTAATGTTAGCAATGATAGTCTGCCTACTTGATCGGTACGTAAATCCTCAACGGTTGACCAAATTCGTTCTAAGCCAATGTATGAGCGTTTTACTTCTTCAAACAATGTGAAGGCAGCGTTGCTGGGCTTGAGTCGGCCGCGTATGCGTTCAAATAAGCTAAACCCTAGTACTTGTTCAAGTCTTGCCAATTCACGGCTAATTGTCGGCTGTGATGTGTGCAGCATGTCCGCGGCGCTGGTCACGCTCTCTGCGGTCATTAGGGCATTAAATATTTCTACCTGTCGGAATGTCAGTTTCATAAGCCATATCAAAAATGAATAGAATTCGAATAAATAGATATTATTTGTATTTTTTCCTTAGCGCTATGATTTCTTTCACATGATTAGAATAATCGCTAGGAGTATAGCTAAATGAGTATTTTTAATTCCAATACATTAAGAGAGGTAGCGCAGCAGTTTGGTACGCCTGCATGGGTTTATGATGCGGCCACTATTCGGCATCAGATTAGACAGCTACGCGACTTTGACGTTATTCGTTTTGCACAAAAAGCCTGCTCGAATACACACATTCTACGATTGATGCGTGAGGAAGGTGTCATGGTTGACGCTGTTTCTGCGGGAGAAATCGAACGCAGTTTGGCGGCGGGTTACAGCAATATAGAGCAGTCAGAAAGCATTGTTTTCACCGCCGATATCATTGATCGAGAAACGGTTGAATTGGTTGTTCAGCATCATATCCCTGTCAATATTGGCTCTATAGATATGTTGCATCGAATTGCAGAAAAGGCGCCGAGGCATCCAATTTGGATTCGAGTGAATCCAGGATTTGGTCATGGTCATAGTGAAAAAACCAATACAGGTGGAGCCAATAGTAAGCATGGCATTACTTTAGATGATCTGCCGCAGGCCATTACTTTGATTCAACAATATGGTTTGGATCTAATTGGTATTCACATGCACATAGGCTCTGGATCAGATTTGGAGCATTTATCGCAAGCCTGTAACGCTATGGTTGAGATTGTTAAATTCGCCAATGTGGACATTCGAGCTATTTCTACTGGCGGTGGATTGCCTGCGCCTTATTTGATTAACGATGAAAAGCTAGATACCAGTATATTCTTTCGTTTATGGGATGAGGCACGCAGGGATATTGAAAATCATTTAGGGCATGCCATTAAGCTTGAAGTAGAACCAGGGCGCTTTTTAGTCGCAAACGCGGGTGTGTTGCTATCGGAAATTCACTGTTTGAAATCAACGCAGCAGCATCATTTTGTCTTGGTTGATGCTGGCTTTAATGATTTGTTGCGACCCAGTATGTATGGAAGCTACCACAAAATTGAGGTGATTCATCAAGACGTTAATTATAAGCCAGTAAGGTCAATGGCAGCCCCCCTTAACTATGCTGTGGCTGGCCCTTTGTGTGAGTCCGGTGATGTGTTCACGCAAGACGCTAATGGCGTGATTTGCCATCAAACACTGGATAACCCAAGAGTCGGTGATTTATTGGTGTTTAATGACGCTGGTGGATACGGTGCTTCTATGTCTTCAAATTATAACAGTCGACCGCTTGCTCCCGAGATTTTGATGGATGATGGACATTATCGTCTTATCAGGAAAAGACAACAAATAAGCGATCTCTTGGCGTTGGAGGTACTATAAGGAAGGTGCGAAAGGTTGAATCAACTAGGAATCTGTCGGGCCGTAGATTGATTTTATTCTATTTTGCTGGTTACACTGAATGAACGTTACTAATAATTCTTTAAGGGGTTGCCAGTGAGCCAAACATTTGAGTCGATATTTAAAGACAAGGTCAAACGCATGCATTACCAAGTTGATGGTTTGAGCTCGGAAAAAAGTCATATTCAGGTGGTTATTTGGCCAACTTTTTCTGGATTGACAGATTTTGAAAAAAGCATTGCAGACCATATTGCTTCATTGGGTTTTTCAGCAACGGCGCTTGATTTGTATGGTATTGACCAAAATCCAGTCGAATTAGATGCGAAAATGGCCAAGATGGGTGCTCTGCTTGCTGAATCAGACCCTTTACATGATTTGCAGAACGAGCTGACACAATCGGCTTGTGATGTTATTCACGGTAAAACCATTGTTCATGTTGGTTTTTGTTTAGGTGGTCGTTTGGCTTTAGAAGCAGGTTTGCATCTTGCTGATAGTGCCGGTGCTGTGAGTTTTCATGGCCTGATGAGTTTTTTCCGTGCTCAATCGGAAGAGAAGGCCAACACCAAGACAAAAATCTTGGTATTAAATGGTCATCAGGACGCTATGGTAACGGAAGAAGATGCTCAAGATGCTAAGCGTTATTGGACAGGTTTAGGGATAGATTTTCAGTTTGTTGATTTTAGCCATGCTGTCCACTCTTTTATGCTGCCAACGGCCAATAATCCAGAGCATAACAGCCAATACAATCCACTTGTAGCCAAGCGAGCATATGGCTATTTAGCGAATTTTTTAGAGGAATTCATTTAAAAAAGGTATTTGAATGAACGGTTGTAAATAGGCTTCCGTTCATTCTTTGTACTATCTTATTGTGATGGAGTCATCATCAGCGTTCACCCGCCAGAAATACTATTCGTGATATAGCCCCCTTATTTTTTTTAGCGTTTTAAATTGATCAGTACAGCAATAAATATCTTTAGAAACTGTGTGTTTTTTCTAATTTGCAATAGGATGTATTCGTCAATATGTCGATGTTTGCACAATTTCTAGGTAAATAATAAGGAAAATTCATATCTCATTCTTTGTCCTGTATATAGGATGATAAGTCCCATTTTTTGATATTGTTCTTGTTATTCTATCGTCTTATTCTTGCCCGATTAAAATCCCAATCAGATTGTTTTTTGAGAGTATAGGTAAGTGATGACAGAGATAGATAAGCATTCCCTGAAGAAGAAAAAAACCATTATTCTGTTGGCACTAGGCGTCATTGTTGTTTTTGTCTGTTTTTACATTTGGTGGTTAAAAATAGGACAATTCAACGAAACAACAGAAGACGCTTATGTATCCGGCAACATTGTTAATGTGATGTCTCAGGTGTCTGGAACTGTGACAGATATTATGGTCGACAATACTAGCTTGGTTGGTGAATCGGACATCTTGGTAAAAATAAACCCTGTGGATGCTCAGTTAGCTTTGCAGGAAGCGGAGGCGAGTTTTGCGAGCACTATTCGATCCGTGCGCAACAGTTTTGCGTCACTGGAAGAGCAAAAAGCCAATGTGGATTTGGCTAAAGTTTCATTAGATAAAGCAGAGGCAGACTATAAGCGTCGAGTGAATTTGAAGAAAAATAACCTTATTTCAAATGAAGACCTAAGTCACTATGAAAGCACATTAACCAGCGCTCAAGCCTCTTATAATCTGGCACTAAAATCGTACGATACCAATAAAACCAAGGTGGACAACACCACGGTCTTGACTCATCCGGATGTATTGAAAGCGCAGTCTGCTTTGAAGGCGGCCTGGCTGACACTAAATCGCACCACGATTCTTTCTCCTGCAAGTGGTTATATCGCCCAGCGTAGCGTTCAAGTTGGGCAGCATGTCTCAGCAGGTAGCACTTTGATGTCTGTTATTCCATTAAAAGGTGTTTGGGTGACGGCCAACTTTAAAGAAACACAGCTTGGCGATATTCGAGCTGGGCAGCAAGTGAGCTTGATTTCAGACGTCTATGGTTCGAGTGTTACTTATCATGGCAAGGTCAAAGGTATTGAGCCTGGAACGGGCAGTGCGTTTTCTTTACTACCTGCTTCCAATGCCACAGGCAACTGGATTAAAACGGTTCAACGGGTGCCAGTACGTATTTTGTTGAACCCAACAGAGTTGGAAGAACATCCTTTGCGTCCAGGTTTGTCTATGAGCGTTAGTGTCGACACCTCTAATGCTGGTGCGCCAGTATTGACCTCTCTTGCAGAAAGCCAACCCCCTTGGAGGACGAATGTTTTTGATCATAATGACGATGGTGTCAATGTGATTATCCAAAAGATCATTAAAGAAAGTATGTAAGTGATGATAAGTCGAATTAGTCGTCACAAATATGTTCCCGCGCCTTCCCATGAATGGTTGATGCTGGCGACCATTTTTTTTCTCATGTTGCTGAACTTTTTGCAGACCGGCATGATTGTATTTGCAGCCGCGCCTTTGATGGGGGAGCTTGGTGTTTCTCCACAAGAGTACAGTTTGGCAACGGCTGCGTATGCTTGTGTTGCTGTGGTGACTATTTCTAAACAGCGTTGGTTGGTTGAACGAATGGGCTGGAAGTACTACATACTTGCGTCTTTATTTATCTTCTTTATCGGCTGTGTTGTTGGGTTTAATTGCCGCAGTTTTGATGGTTTTTTGACCGGCTATGTCATCATGGGGTTTGGCGGAGCCGCATTTATGACAGGTGCTCGCGTCATTATTAACTTATTTCCCCCAGGACTGATTCGTTTAACGGGCATCAAATCGTACGCTTATGGGCTGACAATAGGATCGGCGCTTGCGCCTTTTTTAGCGGCACATTTGTTCATGACCGCTTCTTGGCACTATCTGTTTGTTATATTAATGGTTGTGAGTTTGTTGAGTGCGATTACGGCTTCATTTTGTTTGCCGGGTATACCTGCTAAAGAGGAAGTGCGTAGCCAAAGTCATCCCTATATATTAATGGCTTTGGCGGCGGGTTCTTTTTTAATCTTGTATGGTTTTCAGTATGGTAACTATGCTTTTTTCAGTAACACGGTTTTGGTTTGCGTATTCTTATTATTAGGTCTAAGTAGTCTTTACTATTTTTTACGTAGCATGGTTCGTCACCATGAAAACCGGCCTTTACTCTCGATGAGGTCTCTGTTTAGCAGCAAGTTGTATCGTAATGGCGTGACTGTATTTTTTGTCTGTTATTTGATCATGGGATCAAACAGTTATTTGATACCGCAGATTTTGCAGAAAGGCCTTGGTTATGGCTGGAGCACGATTGGTAACTGGTATGCTTTTGGACAAGTAGGGGGTGTGGTTGGCCTGTTCGTTAGTATGCTTATTATGCCGAAAAAGCCACACGGAAAAAAATTCTATGTGACGGGTTTTTTGTGCTTGATGGCATACGGTTTCTTTATGATGAGATTAACGCCTACGACAAATTTACAAACCTATATAGTGCCAGCGTTATTTCTTTTTGTGTTTTTTACGGTGTGCGTACAAGGTACGGTGGCTGCGAAAGCGTTTACCGAACTGCAGCATGATGAAACGGTCTTTTCTCACGCCCAGCAAGTGAAAAACATGGTGTCACAAATGAGTGTGGCGTTAGGGATATCTTTAGCTAGCATTGGGCTGCAGTGGCGTACGACAGTGCATTATGGGGTGCTAAATCAGCATGTTGCAACGAACGATCCTATATTTGTAAAAGTGCTGAGTCAGATTACCAGTGTGTATGGCACTCACATGAGTTCCGATATGGCAAATAAGGCAGGTTTTGCGTGGATTGCGGATCAAGTGCATCGTAATGCCGTTATATTGGCGGGAATTGATTATTTCTCTTTGTTGTTTGCGGTCGGGATTATTGGTGTGATTGTTATGGGTTGTCAAAAACGCCTAAACTAGCGTTTTATAATGTCATTTTTTGGTCTTTTTTGCAGGGTAATAAAGCGATTGATGGATTTTAACGATATCTACTATTTTTACCTGACCGCCGAAAATGGTGGTTTCACCGCTGCCGAGCGTGTGTCAGGGATCACAAAGTCTTTATTGAGTCGCCGAGTTGCTCAGCTAGAAGACAAGCTGGGAATCCAATTGATTCAGCGTAATAGCCGAAAATTCACCTTAACCGATGCAGGGCTGCAGTTGTACGAAGGCGCTGCAAATATGGTGGCGGAAGGGCAATCTGCTTACGAGTCTGTTGCATTATTACAGTCAGTGCCTTCGGGTGTGGTTCGAGTGAGTTGCCCTGTGCTATTGGCACAGCATCACTTTTCTGTTTTCCTGCCTGAATTCATGAAAAAGTATCCCAAGGTATCTGTTTATCTGGATGCAACAGATAGGGATGTTCAGGTACTAGAGGAGCGGATTGATATTGCCTTACGAACACGCGGCGCAATTGTAAACGAAGCCGGTGTTGTCGCTAAAAAACTGGCCACAAGTAAGATGATTTTGGTGGCCAGCCCTCAGTTTATTAATGAATTTGGCATGCCTAATCATCCAAGTCAGCTGTCTAAAATGCCGACATTGACAGAGACTTTTGGTAAGCAGGAGTCTTTACATCAGTGGGATTTACTTGGCCCAGATAGCTCTATCTGTTTGGTTCAGCATCACCCAAGGCTGGTGTGTCTGAATCGAGGCTTGTTACTTAGTTCTGCTTTACAGGGCGTTGGGGTTGGCTTGGTTCCGGAGATCGTGGCGAGTGAGGATTTAGAATCGGGGGATTTAGTGCGCGTTCTACCTGACTGGACGACAAAGGTAAGTATTGTTCAGGCCGTGTATTCCAGCAGAAAGAGCATGACACCTGCGGTTAGAGTATTTTTAGACAGCTTGATGCACTACTTTTCAGAGGTCGTAAAAGTCAGTCGTTTTCATTGATTTTTATTGCTGAGCCTTTTTTCTTTGCTTTTAATTTGGACAAAAAAATAGCCCTTGCATGGGCTATTTTTTTGTCTGTAATACAGACGCTATCTAGCTGGTACAGGGCGATCAACCAGTGCGTCACCATCACGGTTAAATAAATAACAGTCTTCTTTTTTGATACCTACGGTGACTTTCTCGCCATTGCGGGTAAGGTTAGAGCCGCTCACTTCAATGGTAAGTTTGCTGCCTTCAAATTGGCCGTAAAGATAGGTTAAGCCGCCAAGATGTTCTGCCACATCAATGTCTAGACTAATAGTAATATCGGCGTCTTGGGTGTTTTCTTTGACATGTTCTGGGCGGATGCCAAGCTTGACGGTTTCGTTGACAGAAATCTTGGTGCCATCGACTTCAAGCTCTATTTTCTGACCTGCTAGATCAATGACTGCGACATCTTTATTGTCAATGCTCACCACTTTGCCTTCGAGGAAGTTCATTCTTGGCGAACCGATAAAACCGGCGACAAATTCATTGGCAGGGTTGTGGTAAAGTTCAAGCGGTGAGCCAACTTGCTCTACGTTGCCTGCGCGCAACACGACGATTTTATCCGCCAATGTCATGGCTTCGACCTGATCGTGTGTTACATAAATCATGGTCGCTTGAAGACGATTGTGTAATTGGGCAATCTGAATGCGCATGTCGACACGTAGTTCTGCGTCTAGATTAGAAAGTGGCTCATCAAATAGGAATACTTCTGGTTGACGAACAATGGCACGACCAATAGCCACACGCTGGCGTTGACCACCGGAAAGTTGTTTAGGTTTGCGATCCAGTAGTTCGTTGAGTTGCAGAATGTTGGCGGCATTACTGACTTGCGCTTTGATTTTTTCGGGTGCTACGCCATTCATACGTAAGCCAAAGCTCATGTTTTCTTCTACTGTCATGTGCGGATATAAGGCATAGGATTGGAATACCATGGCAACACCGCGGTCGGCTGGCGCCACGTTATTCATATTGGTGCCGTTGATCTCTAGTTTGCCATCGGTAATGTCTTCTAGTCCCGCGATTAAGCGCAATAGTGTGGACTTACCACAACCAGATGGACCTACAAAGACCACAAATTCACCGTCTTCTAGATCTAAATTGACGCCATGAATAGTTTCAATGTCGTGAAACCGTTTGATGACGTTTGTTAGTTTTATCGTCGCCATAATGGACTTTCCTATGCTAGTTAGAGGCCATAGCCCCCATTCGGGTGGATACTTTCTTACAGGCGTCTTTGACCAATGTTTGAAAGTGTTGGAAACGCGCATCGTCTACACGAAATTTGGGTGCGGTAATACTGAGCGCGGCAATGGGTTCGTTTCTATGGTTTAAAATCACCGAAGCGGCACATTGAATGCCTTCTTCATGCTCTTCTAAATCCAAGGAAATTTTACTTTCACGAATCTTGCGAAGATCTTCTCTTAACATGTCTTCGTTAATTAACGTGGAATCTGTGTGCTTAATAAAGCTTTGTTCTTTGATGGCGGCAGCCAATTGATCTTCACTGAGAAAGGCCATCATGGCTTTACCTACACCGGTGCAATAGGCTGGGCCTTTTTTGCCGACGGCTGAAAATAAACGCAAGCTTTTCTGGCTTTCCAGTTTGTCTATATAAATGACGTCGCCACGGTCTAAAACCGCAAGGTGAATGGTCTCGCCCGTTTCATCCCAAATGTGTTTCATCTGGTCCGCAGCGATATCGCGCACATCAATTTTTGACCACGCTTGGTGTGCTAATTCTAGTAATCCATAACCAGGATGATAAAGCTGGGTTACTTCGTCAAAGCGAATTAAGCCTTTGTCAGTTAATGACGTTAAGGTGCGATGCGCGGTGGCTTTTGGTAAATCAGTTTTTTCAACCAGTTCGGCAAAGCGAAGTGGTACAGGTGTCATGCAGACTTCCTGCAGTAAGCTAAGCGCTTTATCTAACGATGAGCCTCCGCTCTTAGTGTCTTGTTCCGACATGGTTAGGTTTCCTTAATCTCTGTTTTTATAATTTTTTAAGGTCAATTTGGTCTCAAAAAAGAGACCTGAAAAAATGTTCTAAATTCAGTATTGCAAAAAATGGAACTTTATTCCATTATTTTGTTAGGCAAGTTATTCGTTGATTGAAAACGGGTAGCAAGTGGGACAATTTATAAACTAATAAAAATAAGAGGTATGTGCGCCATGCAAAAGTTGCATAGCAAGCAACAGCAATGGATGCCGGTTTTATTCTTAGCGCCAGCAGTCATTTTGTTTGTGGTCTACGTTATCTTTCCTATTCTGCAGAGTATCTGGTTGAGTTTTTATGAATGGGATGGAATTGGTGAAAAGACCTTCGTAGGCTTTAGTAATTATTTAGAACTGTTTGATGATTATCAGTTCTGGGTGGCGTTAAAAAACAACCTATATTGGATGGTTTTTTTCATGCTAGCCCCGCCAATCGGTTTGGGGATTGCGTTATTTCTTAATCAAAAAATCATGGGCATACGTTTAGTTAAGTCTATGTTTTTCTTTCCTTTTGTTATTTCTCAGGTGGTTGTCGGTTTAGTCTTCTCTTGGTTTTACGACCCTTCATTCGGTCTGTTTAATAAGGCGATTGGCTTATTTGGCATAGAGCCCGTTGCTATCTTATCTGATGAGAACTGGGTGACTTTCGGTATTATCGTTGCTGGACTTTGGCCGCAAATTGCTTACTGCATGATCTTGTACCTCACAGGCTTAAATAATCTTAATCCAGATCAAATAGAGGCGGCGCGTTTAGATGGTGCTCACGGCTGGAAAATGTTGCGTCATGTCATTTTACCTCAACTACGTCCTGCTACATTCATTGCGGTTGTGGTGACAGTGATCGGTGCATTACGCAGTTTCGACCTTATTGCCACCATGACCAGTGGCGGGCCATTTGGGTCTTCTAGTGTTCTAGCTTACTTCATGTATGAACAATCCATCTTTAACTATCGTGCTGGTTACGGTGCAGCGATTGCGACTGTGTTGTTCTTGATTATGGATATTTATATCGCCTACTTCTTGTGGCGTATGCTGAAGAGTGAGAAAGCCTAATGTTTCCAACTCCTATAGAAAAAAGATCGTTACCTTTTAATTTAAGCTATCGCGTTGCGGTTTGGATTGCTTTGTTGCTTTGGCTGTTGCCTCTAATCGCCGTTATGATGACATCGGCTCGCTCCATGGCTGATATTAATAGCGGTAACTATTGGGGCATTCCAAGTGAGTGGATGCTTTTTGAAAACTACACCATGGTGTTTACTCAAACGCCCATGCTGCGCTATCTAATCAATTCCCTTGTTATTACCTTGCCTGCGGTGTTTGGTGCTGTTGCCCTGTCTACGCTGGCGGGTTATGCCTTAGCAAAATACAAGTTTCGTGGCAATGTGGCGCTTTTTGCGGCGTTTATTGCAGGTAACTTCGTGCCCTTTCAAATCCTCATGATTCCAGTGCGCGATTTAACTATCAGCATGGGATTGTATGATACAGCATCGGGGTTGATCCTTTTCCATATCGCTTTCCAAACCGGTTTTTGTACCCTGTTTATGCGTAACTTTATTGTCGGTTTGCCTGATGAATTGATTGAGGCAGCACGTGTAGAAGGGGTGAGTGAGTGGCAAATCTTCTGGCATGTTGTCTTGCCTTTGGTTCGTCCTGCTTTAGCTGCTTTGTCCGTGCTGGTTTTTACCTTTATTTGGAATGACTATTTCTGGGCTCTGGTGTTGGTACAAAGCGATGAAGTGCGTCCGATTACGGCTGGTATTAGTGCATTGAAAGGTCAGTGGATGGCATCTTGGCAGTTAATTGCTGCAGGTTCCGTCATTGCCGCATTACCTCCTGTCATTTTGTTTTTCGCTATGCAGAAGCACTTTATTGCAGGCTTAACTTTGGGCGCAACAAAAGGGTAATGGATTATGTCAGAAATGAAGAAAGTGTCCTTTTATCGCCAAGACGTATCAGGAAATCAACAGCAAGGTAAAACCTTGGTGCTGGCTTGTCCAGCGCAAGGTGCTCCAGAATTGTTGTATTTTGGCGATGCTTTGCCCGAAGCGACAGATTTAGCCAGTGTATATTTGTCGCAGCAAGCGGCGATACCGCAAGGCATGATGGATAAGCCAACACCAATGTCGCTCATTCCGGAAGCCGGGCGCGGCTGGCTACAAACGCCAGCGGTGGAAGCCAGTGCGCAAGATCGCCCCACGTGGGCGGCATGCTGGAGCTTGGTTGATGTGAAAGAACTAGAAAGCGGTTTTGTGATTCGTTTGGAAGACCAAGTGGCTCAATTATCAGTTTCATTAGCGATGGGTTTGTTGCCATCAGGTGTGTTACGTCAACAGTTGACTCTGACTAACCAAGGTCAAGCGGATGTGCTGGTGCAGCGTCTGGCTTGCACCTTGCCCGTTGTTACACAGTTTACTGAACGAATGGGATTTTATGGTCGCTGGTGTCAAGAGTTTCAGCAAGAGCGCAGTGATTGGCAAGCGACTTGGTTGCAAGAAAATCGCAATGGTCGCAATTCTCAGGCGAACTTTCCTGCAGTGATTGTTGGCGAACAGGGTTTTGGTGAGCAGCAAGGTGAGCTGGTCGGTGCGCATTTGGCGTGGAGCGGTAATCACAGATTAAAAGCCGATTACACAGCGGAAGGTCACCGTTATTTACAAGCTGAAGTCTTGTATTTGCCGGGTGAAATCATCTTGGCTGCTAATGAATCCATCACAACACCAGAATTTTTAGCTGCACACAGTGTTTCTGGTTTGAACGCCATGAGCCAACAATTTCACCAAGAAGCGCGTCACCGCTTGAGATTAACCAAGCCGCGTCCTGTGCATCTCAATACATGGGAGGCGTTTTATTTTGATCATGATATGACCAAACTCAAGGCGCTGGCGAAAGCCGCCGCCGATGTGGGCGTTGAACGTTATATCCTCGATGATGGTTGGTTTCGGGGTCGTGATAATGATAAAGCCGCGCTGGGTGACTGGTTCGTTGATGAAAGCAAATACCCTGATGGTTTAATGCCATTAATCCGTTATGTGAAAGACGATTTAGGCATGGAGTTTGGTTTGTGGTTTGAGCCTGAAATGGTCAACCCAGATTCTGATTTATTTCGCGCTCACCCTGATTGGGCATTGCAATTACCCCAGTACGAGCCTGCTTTGGCGCGCAATCAGTTAGTGTTGAACTTGGCTAAGCCAGAAGCTTACCAATACATCCGCGAGCGTTTGTTTGCTCTGTTTACCGAATATCCTATTGATTATGTGAAATGGGATATGAACCGAGATTACACTCAGCCAAGTGGTGATATTGCGCCACAAGCCCACGCCCAAGTAGACGCTTTGTACCGATTATTGAGCGAGCTCAATCAAGTATTTCCAGCTATGGAGATCGAAAGCTGTTCTTCTGGCGGTGCGCGCGTGGACTTCGGTATCTTGAATTTTACTAAGCGTTTTTGGGCATCTGATTGTAACGATGCTTTAGAGCGACAAGCTATTCAGTGTGGTTTTAGCTATTTCTTGCCGCCTGAAGTGATGGGTTCTCACATTGGCCCAGATAAAAGCCATACCACGAGCCGTATTCATGATGTGGCGTTCCGCGCGGGAACCGCCATGCTTGGGCATTTAGGTATTGAATGGAACTTGTTGGACGCCAATGCAGAGCAGAAAGCCACCATTGCTAATTGGCTTTCTCATTACAAACAGTATCGAAGCGTTTTGCATGAAGGTAATAACTGGCGCTTGCCAAGTGCCGATGGACGAGCGCAAACCCAATGGGCATTGAGCCAAGACCAAATGCAAGGGTTGGCGATTTACAGTCAATTAGCAATGCCCAAGCAAGCTCAAACCTTGCCGATTCGTTTACCAAACTTATTGCCAGATCAGCTCTATCAAATAAACGTTCTGGAACACAGCCCACTGCCTGGACATCTTATGAAAGCCTTACCTGTGTGGTGGAAAAAAGACCTTATATTAAACGGTGCGAGCTTGAGTCAAATTGGGCTGACATTGCCTATTTTTGACCCTGAATCTCTAGTGTTGATAGCAATTAAAGCCGTACCTGAAACGGAGAAATATTGAATGAGTGACAACAATAACAAAGATAAAAAACCATTACGTAGTCAACAATGGTACGGCAAATTAGACAAAGACGGTTTTATTCACCGTAGCTGGATGAAAAACCAAGGTTTGCCAGATCACAGTTTTGATGGTCGTCCAATTATTGGTATTTGTAACTCATGGAGCGAATTAACGCCTTGTAATTCGCATCTTCGTGAATTAGCTGAATACGTGAAGCGTGGTGTATGGGAAGCGGGCGGCGTGCCGCTAGAGTTTCCTGTTATGTCGTTGGGTGAGACCCAAATGAAGCCGACCGCGATGTTGTTCCGTAATTTGATGAGCATGGATGTAGAAGAATCCATGCGTGCTTACGGAATGGACGGTGTTGTGTTATTGGGCGGTTGTGACAAAACCACGCCAGCCCAATTGATGGGCGCGTGTTCGGTGGATTTACCGACGATTGTTGTGTCATCTGGTCCAATGCTAAACGGTAAATATCGTGGTAAAGATATAGGTTCAGGTACAGACGTTTGGAAATTTAGTGAAGCGGTACGCGGCGGTAAAATGAGCCTTGATGCTTTTATGCGTGCAGAGTCTGGTATGTCTCGTTCCCGTGGAACTTGTATGACCATGGGCACAGCATCGACCATGTCTTGTTTGGTGGAAGCTTTGGGTATGTCTTTACCAGAAAACGGCACCTTGCCAGCGGTCGATGCTCGACGTCAGGCGTTGGCTCATATGACGGGCGCTCGTATTGTTGAGATGGTGAAAGAAGATCTAAAACCGTCTGATATTTTGACCAAGACAGCTTTTGAAAATGCCATTCGTGCCAATGCCGCCATTGGTGGATCAACCAATGCGGTCGTGCATTTATTGGCAATTGCGGGTCGAGTGGGTGTGGATTTAACCCTAGAGGATTGGGACCGCATTGGTGCGGAAATTCCTTGTCTTGTCGACTTGATGCCTTCCGGTCGATTCTTGATGGAAGACTTCCATTACGCGGGCGGTTTCCCAGCGTTAATTCAGCGTTTGAGTCATCTCTTTGATATGACTGCCAATACGGTTTGTGGTGCAAGCTTGGGTGAGATTACCGAAGGCGCTGAGTGTTTCAATGAAGAGGTTATACGTCCTATTGATAAACCTTTGCGTGCGAAAGCGGGCATTGCTGTGTTACGCGGTAATTTGTCGCCACTAGGTGCGATTATTAAACCAAGCGCGGCCACACCGGCGTTGCTGCAACACACAGGTAAAGCTGTGGTGTTTGAAAACATTGAAGACTACAAAGCTCGTATTGATACGCCGGAACTTGAAGTAGACAAAGACTCTATTTTGGTACTGAAAGGCTGCGGTCCAAAAGGTTATCCAGGCATGCCAGAAGTCGGCAACATGGCGTTGCCAAGTAAGTTATTAGAGCAAGGCATTACCGACATGGTTCGCATTAGTGATGCACGCATGAGCGGTACGGCATTTGGTACGGTTGTATTGCATGTGGCGCCAGAATCGACAGTCGGAGGGCCGTTAGCCTTAGTGCAAAATGGTGATGAAATCGCCCTTGATGTAGAAGGGCGTGGTTTGCATTTGCATATTTCTGATGAAGAAATGGCAACTCGTAAAGCCGCATGGCAGCCAGAAGAAAGTGATTATCATCGTGGTTATGCCAAGTTATATATTGATCATGTAATGCAAGCAGATCAAGGGGCTGACTTGGATTTCCTTGTTGGTAACAGTGGATCAAAAGTGAGTAGGGAGTCTCATTAATGACAAATAATAAAAATAAAACTGTCTTTTCTAGTTTAAATGGACGTCATGCTCTGGTGAGTGGTGGTGCATCTGGAATTGGTGAAGCCTTGGTACGAGCCTTGGCTCAGCAAGGTTGTTTGGTTAGTTTTTTCGATATCGATCAAGCGGCCGGAGATGCACTTGCAAAGGCGTTAAACGAGCAAGGCTTGAAAGCGCACTTTAATTTAGTTGATTTAACCGAAATAGACATGCTTCAAAAAGTTATTACTGAGCGCATGGCCGAATGGGGCGCGATTCGTATTCTGGTGAATAACGCGGCCAACGATCATCGCCATACGTTACAAGATATGACGTCAGAGGCGTTTGATCAATGCATGTCGGTCAATTTAAAACATCATTTCTTTGCCGCTCAAACCGTCGCACCCGCGATGGCCGCAGCGGGTGGCGGAAGCATTATTAATATGAGTTCCAACTCATGGATGTTGGGGCTTGCCGGTTATCCGGGTTATGTAACGGCAAAAGCGGGAATTTCAGGCTTAACAAAAGGCTTGGCACGTGAGCTTGGTGGACAAAAAATTCGTGTTAATACTGTATTACCCGGTTGGGTGATGACGGAAAAACAAAAACGTTTGTGGTTAACGCCAGAAGCAGAAGCTGAATTAATGACTCAGCAAGCCCTGAAAGAAAAAATTGAGCCAGAAGATGTGGCGGATTTGGTGCTGTTTTTAAGCGCTGATGACAGTCGTATGATTTCTGGGCAAAGCTTGGTTGTGGACGGAGGGCGCTTGTAATGACCTCATTAAATCCTGTTTCACAACCTGCTGGTGGCCAAGCGAGCTTTATTGCTATTGATTGGGGAACCACCAATTTACGCGCCTTTTTGATGAATCAGGACGGTCATATTCAAGCTCAACGCGACAGTGATCGAGGCATGTTAAAACTCAGCTCGGCTGAATTCGAAAGTGTCTTGTCTGAGTTGTTGGGCGATTGGTTGACGCCTGATTTACCCATTTATATGGCGGGTATGGTCGGTAGTCGCGGTGGTTGGCAAGAAGTGCCTTATCAGTATTGTCCTATCAAGTTAGACGATTTATCTGACAATCTTTTTTGGTTGAGCACGTCGTTGCCAAACAAGGTGGCGATTGTGCCAGGTTTACGTGGTGAAGGTGTTTCTGGGCTTACTGATGTAATGCGCGGAGAAGAAACACAATTACTGGGTGCGCTTGATTGGCTAGAAGAGCAAGGGCGTACCGATGAATCTCCCGTGTTTTGCTTGCCGGGTACGCATTGTAAGTGGGCACAAATCACCGAAGGTAAAGTAACGCATTTTTCTACGTCTATTACGGGGGAGCTGTTTGCGCGTTTGAATGACGAATCCAGTTTGGTAAAAGGCTTACCTAAATCCGATCAGCTAAATGAAGAGGCCTTTAAAAAAGGCGTCTTGGCGAGCCAACAAACAGGCGGTATTTTGCATCATTTGTTTAGTGCACGTAGTCGTTTTGTGTGTGGCGAGTTAGCCGCTGACGAAGTGCGGGATTATTTGTCTGGTGTGGTGGTTGGTCATGATGTGAACGATATTTTATCGGCATTGACTATGCCAACGAGCCCTGTGTTGATTATTGGCAGTCATGGGCTAAGCGCACGTTATGCCTTGGCTTTGTCCCTGATAAATCTCACCTCTGAATTTTTAGCGGCTAATGAAGCCAGTATTCGAGGTTTAAAACGCTTGGCGAATCGTCAGGCTAGGTCGGAACATAATCCGACAACAGGAGCGTAATGATATGAAACATTCTTTTGATGCATTGATGCACGAGTTCCCCATGGTCGCGATCCTTCGTGGCATAACGCCAGACGAAGTGGTTGAACATGCTCAAGTTTTGATTGACGCTGGTTTTCGCCTGATCGAAGTGCCGCTCAATTCCCCTGATGCTTTTACCAGTATTCATACATTGCAAGAAAAATTTGGTGATCAGGTGTTGATTGGTGCGGGAACAGTTTTGACCATGTCACAATTGACAGAGCTGGTCGACACGGGGGCAAAACTAATGGTTTGTCCGCATACCGATGTGGAGTTAATTAAGGCTGCGAAAGTCGCCGGTTTATACGCTATGCCAGGCTTTTTTACAGCAAGTGAGGCTTTTGCGGCACTGCATGCTGGCGCTGATGCGGTGAAGCTTTTCCCTGCGGAAGCCTTGCCTACAATCAATGTAGTGAAAGCCTTGGGCGCGGTGATTCCTGCCGAGACTTGGTTGTGTCCGGTGGGCGGTGTCACACCGACGAATGTTGCTGACTATTTGAATGTTGGTGCTCGTGGTTTTGGTCTAGGTTCGGCTTTGTATAAAAAAGGTCAATCGGTCGAGATCACAAAAGACAATGCAGAAGCCTTTATGACGGCTTGGAAGACCTATCAGCAATAGCTTTCTTTAAAGCAGACAAGACAAGTTGGAGAATAAAAACAATGAAGCAAATTAGTACGCAGCGTAATCAATTAGCTGAAGGACCATTTTGGAGTCAGTCAGAACAGGCTTTGTATTGGGTTGATATTCCCGCTTGCCAAGTGTGGCGCTGGCATCAAGAGTCTAATGAATACCAACATTGGACTTTGCCTAAAAAAGTATCCGCCGTTTTTACGACACAAAGTGATCGCTTATTAGTGGCTTTGTCGGATGCAGTTGCCTATTTGGATAAAGCGACAGGTGAATTAGAACACCTATGTGATTTGGATACCGATATTGCAGGCAATCGCAGTAACGATGCTAAATGTGACCCAAACGGTGTGTTGTGGCTTGGTACCATGGACGATGCTGAAGAAAGCGCATCGGGTCGTTTGTGGAAAGTTACCGCAGAAGGCAAAAAGACGCTCATGCTGGAGGGGGTTGGCATTTCCAATACATTGGCATGGGATGAATCTCGTGGACGTTTCTATTTTGGTGATTCTATGACACGTAAAGTTCACGCCTTTCCTTATCCGGAATTTTATGATGTGCGAAGCCAAAAGCCATTTTTTGAAGTGAAAGAAGGCATAGGTGCGGATGGCTCTTGTATTGATGCAGAAGGCTGTATTTGGAATGCCAATTGGGATGGTGGCCGTGTTGTGCGATACAACTCAGAAGGTGAAGTACTGCAGACGATAGAATTACCTTTCTCCAAGCCAACAAGCTGTGTGTTTGGTGGTGCGGACGGGAATACATTGTTTATCACGTCGGCGAGTGTTGCCACAAGTGAAAGTGAATTAGCAGAAAAGCCGTTGTCCGGTCATGTTGTGGCGATCGATTTAAAAGCCACCTTGGGTCTTGATGTCATTGGTGAGCCAAGTCAGCCATTTTCTGGAGCGTAGAATATGAAGTTAGGTGTTTGTTATTACCCTGAACATTGGCCAAAAAGCCGTTGGCGAGAAGATGCTCAGCATATGCAGCGTATTGGGATTGAATACGTTCGGATAGGTGAATTCAGTTGGAGCACAATTGAACCTACGCCGGGGGAGTTGCATTGGGAGTGGTTGGATGAGTCCTTAGATATTCTCCATTCACATGGTTTAAAAGTGATTTTGGGAACGCCAACCGCAACGCCTCCTAAGTGGTTGGTGGATCGTCATCCGTCTATGTTGGCAAAAGATGAGCAGGGCCGTGTGCGTCATTTTGGTTCTCGCCGTCATTACACTTTTGCCAGTCTTGAATATCGTGAAGAGTGCCGCCGTATGGTGACCATGATGGCTGAGCGCTATGGTCAGCATCCAGCAGTGGCTTCTTGGCAAACTGATAACGAGTTCGGTTGCCATGACACGATTCTAAGTTATGCCGACGCTGACCTTGCGGCTTTTCGTATTTGGTTAGCAGAAAAATACCGCACGATTGACGCGTTAAATACAGCATGGGGTAACGTGTTTTGGAGCATGGATTATCGCTCTTTCGATGAAATTGAATTGCCAAACCTAACAGTAACCGAAGCCAATCCATCCCATCGTTTGGATTTTCAACGTTGTTGTTCAGACCAAGTAGTGGCGTTTAATAAGTTGCAAGTGGATATTCTGCGTGAGCATTCTGCTGGGCGTGACTTGGTTCATAACTACATGGGCTTTTTTACAGCGTTTGATCATCATAAGGTGGGGCAAGACCTTGATGTGGCAAGTTGGGATACCTATCCATTGGGCTTTTTGGATCAAGAGGCCATTTATACCCAAGAAGAAAAACACAAGTATCTACGTGTTGGTCATCCTGATTTTGGTGCTTTTCATCATGATTTATACCGTGGTTGCGGCAAGGGCCGTTTATGGATCATGGAGCAGCAGCCAGGCCCGGTGAACTGGGCACCACATAACCCAACGCCTGCCGATGGCGCTGTGCGCTTATGGACGTGGGAAGCGTTTTCCCATGGCGCCGAGTTGGTGTCGTATTTCCGCTGGCGTCAGGCGCCATTTGGTCAAGAGCAAATGCACGCGGGCTTGTTACGTCCGGATGCACAAGAGGCCGAAGCGGCAAAAGAGGCAACCTTAGTCGCGGCTGAAGTTAAAGAATTAGCTCAATCGCTTGGTTTGGATGCAGAAGAATTAATGTCTTTACCTAGTGCAGGAAAAGTCGCCCTGATGTTTGATTACGACGCTTGTTGGTCATTGGATATTCAGCCGCAGTCCCGCGCTTATCGTTATTTATTCTGGTGCTATCGTGTTTATGAAGCCATGCGTGAGCTTGGTTTGTCTGTAGACATTATTCCAAGTGATGCTTCTTTGGATATGTATGAGTTATTGGTGCTTCCAGCTCAGGCGCATATCACGCCTCAATTACAAGAAAGATTGAGTGTTTATAAAGGCGTTTTGTTGGCGGGCCCAAGAACAGGCAGCAAAACAGAAACGTATCAGATGCCAGAAAACCTTGCACCGGGCCCATTGGCGAGTTTATTGCCATTAACTGTAGAGCGTGTTGATGCTTTGCCAGAGCATACACAGCCAGCTGTTTCAGGGCGCTGGGGCGCAGGTCACTTGAAACACTGGCATGAACAAATTAAAACGGCACTGCCTTGTTTGTTAAAAGATGATGGTGGTAATCCTGTGTTGATGGGGGCTGGTCGACACTTTTATCTTGGTTCCTGCTTAGATAATAACTTGTTGAAAGCAAGCTTAGCGAAGTTAGCCGATATGGCTTCTTTGTCTACTTGTTATTTACCCGTGGGCGTACGAGTTCGCGAGCGTGGTAATGTGATATTCGTCTTTAACTATGCTTCACAATCCGTGGTTTTTGAACCTGAGAATGCAACGTTGATCCTAGGCAGTAAAGCTCTAGAAAGTGCTGGTGTGGCGATCTGGAAGAGAAATTAAATAAAAGCGATAAAAAATAAAGTGGAACTTGGTTTCGTTTGTTGATTTTTTGCTTTTATTGATCAATACTGAAACTAGGTTCCAATTAATAAAAAGAAAAAGAGGGCTTTGATAAATGAAAAAAATACAATCTTTATTGGTAGGGGCAATGGCACTGGGTGCTGTCTCTATGGCTAACGCTGGCACCTTGGTGATTAACTCCGATCAGGCAGATCCTGCTCCAAAGCAGGCATTTAGTGAAATCGTACAGAAGTTTGAAAAAGAAAACCCTGACGTGACAGTGAAGTACAACCTGTACGACAAAGAAGGTTATAAAACCGCTATCCGTAACTGGTTGTCGACTACACCGCCAGATATCGTATTCTGGTACGCGGGTAACAGAATGAAAGCATTTGTTGATCGTGGCTTGTTTGAAGACGTGAGTGACATTTGGAAGAAAGAAGATCTTAAAGCCAACATGCCATCGGCAACCTCTGCGATGACGATCAATGGTAAGCAATGGGGTGTTCCTTATACCTATTATCAATGGGGTATTTATTACCGCAAAGATATCTTTGATAAGTTAGGTTTGACTGAACCCAAAACATGGGATGAGTTTTTAGCGGTAAATGCTACGCTAAAAGCCAATGATATCGCCCCCATTACCATAGGCACGAAATACCTTTGGACCGCCGCGGGTTGGTTTGATTATTTGAACATGCGTACGAATGGCTTGGACTTCCATATTGACTTAATGGACGGCAAGATTCCTTACACTGATCCTCGTGTTCGTAAAACCTTCGAACATTGGAAAGAGCTGGTTGATAAAGGCTATTTCCTAGAGAATCACGCTTCTTATTCATGGCAAGAAGCTCAGCCGTTTATGTACAACGGTAAAGCGGCGATGTATTTGATTGGTAACTTTATAGCACCCAATTTTCCAAAAGAGCTAGAGGGAAAAATTGACTTCTTCCAGTTCCCGCAAATTAACAGTGAAGTGGGTATGGCAGAAGATGCGCCGATGGATACTATTCATATTCCAGCAAAAGCAGCGAATAAAAAAGATGCGCGCAGATTTCTAGAGTTCATGGCTCGTCCTGATAATCAAACTTTGGTTAATGCGGCTCTATTGCAAATCCCACCTCATAAAAAAGCGCATGCTCCTGATGATTTCTTCCTAAATAAAGGGGTCGAAATGTTAAACAATGCGTCTGGAACAGCTCAATTCTATGACCGTGATACGGATCCAAGTATGGCGCAAGAAGGCATGAAAGGTTTCCAAGAGTTTATGGTGAAACCAGAGCGTCTTGATGCCATCCTGAAACGATTAGAAGGTGTGCGAAAACGCGTTTTTAAGTAAGCATTTGATCCTTTTTTAAAAGCGTAAAAACTTTCTTTAACGCAAAGAAAAGCCAGTTCAGCATAAGTTGAACTGGCTTTTTTATTGCTCGTTTAGTGTTTAGAAATTTAGATTATTGTTTCAGTGCAGAGACAATTTTTTGAGTATTGTAATTCATCAGTTGCAGGTAGCTTGTGGCAGGGCCATTGGCATCGGAAAGTGATTCAGGATATAACTCGCCACCCGGTTTTGCGCCTGTTGCGTTAGCAATTTGTTTGACTAGGCGTGCATCATTTGAATTTTCAATGAAGTAGGTTTTGATCTGTTCTTGTTTGATCTGGTCGATAAGGCTGGCGACATCCGCGGCGGTTGCTTCTGTTTCAGTCGACAAGCCAAGCGGCGCTAGGAATTTAACCTTGTATTCTTTTGCATAATAACCAAAGGCATCATGGCTGGTAAGTACTTGGCGTTTACTAACAGGAATGGTGTCAATTTCAGCGTGAATTTTTTTGTTTAACTGGCTAAGTTGTTGAATGTATTTTCGAGCATTGGCTTGGTATGTCGTGGCGTATTCTGGGTCAACTTTCTCCAGTGTTTTCTCGATATTGTTTACCCATACAATGACGTTTGGAATGTTATTCCACACGTGTGGATCAGTCACTTCTTCACCATCTTCAACAAAGGTATGAGTATTAATGCCTTTAGATACAACGGTTGCAGGTTCGCTAGAACCAGATGCTTTCACCATTTTAGAGAACCAAGATTCTAAGCCTTCACCGCTGATGAAGGTGGCAGAAGCATTTTTGATGGCTTTTGCATCTTTTGGAGAGGGTGAGAACTCATGTGGGTCGCCATTTGCAGGTATTAGGCTAGTGACATCAACAAGATTACCGCCAACTTGTTGTACCACATCGGCAAGAATGCTAAAGCTAGCCACAACGGGAACAGGCTTTTCAGCCGATGCATGTGCCAGTGTCGTTCCTAATGTCAAAGTAGACAGTAATGTTAACGTGAAAGGTATTTTTTTCATTGTTGATTCTCCATAGGAGTTGAGTGAGTTTTTTGACGTAAATGCTTGTAGAAAATACCAGCAGGGGCGAACAGCAAGGACAAGACGTAAAGGCTTGTTGCTGTCAGTATGATGGCCGGTCCAGAAGCAAAATTAAGATGAAAGGAAATGATCAAGCCCAAATAGCCTGATGTCGCTGCAGATAAGGTGGCAATGACGATCATTTTCGGTAGGGTTTTTGCCCATAGTTGGGAGATAACCGCAGGCAGCATCATCATGCCGACGGCCATTAAGGTGCCAAGGGTTTGAAATCCCGCGACTAAGTTGAGCACAACCATCAGTAAGAAAATTCCATGGTAGAGGACGCCTTTACCGCCAACGGAACGTAAAAATCTTGGATCAAAGCATTCGACCACTAAGGGGCGATAGATTAAGGTCAGCAGAATTAATGAGAAGCTGGCGATGCCACCGATGAGGTACAGCGCCTCGGCGTCGATGGCCAAAATAGAGCCAAACAGTACATGCAATAAATCAATGTTGGAGCCTTTAATGGAAATCAGTAAAACGCCTAATGCTAAGGAAGCAAGGTAGAAGCTGGCAAATGAAGCGTCTTCTTTTAGGTTGGTGTTGCGACTGACGATGCCAGACAATATCGCCACTGTGAGCCCTGCAACCAAGGCGCCTAAGCCCATAATGGGTAAAGAAAGCGTTCCTGCGATCATAAATCCAATGGCGGCACCGGGCAGTACTGCATGACTCATCGCGTCACCAATCAGGCTCATGCGTCGTAACATGAGCAAGACGCCAATCGGTCCAGAGCTTAAACCCAGTGCCACGGATGCAATCAAAGCGCGGCGCATAAAGCCATAATCGTTAAAAGGGGCAATGGCGAGTTCGTAAAGGGTCATGCTGACTCCTTAAGTTGAGACGGAATTTGGCGCTGAGGATTATCCCAATAGTGAATTAAGCTTTTTGCCCGTTGTTTGTTTTGTGCTGATAGGGCTTGTTGAGTGTCTCCCCAATAAACGGCTTCGCGTGCCAGTAATAAGGTATTTGGAAAGTGTTGTTCAATTTGTTCTAAGTCATGAAGAATGGCGAGAACGGTACGACCTTCTTTGTTCCACTGGAGAATTAAAGTGAGTAGATCGCTAGTTGTTTGCTCGTCTACCGCATTGAAAGGTTCATCTAAAATGACCACTCGGGCATCTTGTAAAAGCAGTCTTGCGAATAAGGCGCGCTGGAATTGTCCTGAGGAAAGGGAGCCTATTTGACGCTTTTCCATACCAGCCAAGCCTACTTGTCGTAAGGCGTCTTTTGCTTCTTCTAAGCAAGCGTTTGATAAACCTCGAAATGCACCATTTTTTCTCCATGAACCTAAGCTCACTAAGTCTTCAAGGTTTAAGGGGAAGTGGCGGTCTATCTCGGCGGTTTGCGGCAGGTAGGCAATATCTTGTGGTGTTAACTCTCCTCTATTGATGCTGCCATTGGTTAAGGGTAACTCTCCCATGATGGCTTTCACTAAGGTGGATTTTCCAGCTCCATTGGCGCCTGCAATAGCGGTTAGGCTGCCAGTTTCAAATTGCCCCGTTAAATGGCAAACGGCATGTACTCTGCCATAGGAAATACACACGTCATCCAGAATTAATGTGCTCATGGTAAAGCTACCGCCCAGATAATAAGCATCCAAAGGGCGAAAACTAAAAAACTGGTTAATACAAGTCTATGTAAGGCCGATTGGCTTAATGCGCTTTTTTTAAGTCCCATGTTTTTAAATCTCATGTTTTGGCTTTACTCGCGGTAGGAAAAACCACGTAAGTTGTTGTTTATAGAAGAGTTGAGGCTTGCCTACAAAACTAATTATGTTATATCATAACAATATTATTTCGAGTAGTGTTTCTTGTCTTGTGGACGTCACCTTGCCGTGAACGTCCTCATTGTTTAAAAATTAAGGATCGAGTTTTATGAAAACCTTTTTCCAACCTCTACGTAGAGTGACGCAGTTATTGCTTCTGTCAGCAGTCGTTTCTACTAATGTGGCGGTTGCACAACCAACACAAACCAACACCTTATCAGTCAGTGCTGCATTTGAGTTCACGAGTTTAGACCCATCTAAAAATGGTTTTGTTTATAGCCGTATGCAGATTTTAGAAACCTTGGTCGATGTAGATGAAAACGGTTTATTGCTTCCAGCCTTGGCGAAAAATTGGCAGGTGAGTGATGATGCTAAAACTTGGACATTTGAGCTACGTGGTAACGTACATTTTCACGACGGCAGCTTAATGGATGCCGATGCGGTGGTGAACAGTTTGACGATTGCACAATCTAAACATGGCGCTTTAAAGAAGGCGCCAATTGATAGTATTCGTGCAGAGGGTAGTAATAAGGTGAAAATTACCTTGTCTAGCCCCTATACCTTACTGGGAGCTGTGTTGGCGAATTATGCGAATGGTATTTTGTCTCCTGATGCTTATGGCAAAGACGGTGATGTGTTGGCGTTGTCGGCGACTGGTCCTTATCAGTTGTATCAATTTTCGCCTCCGCATAAGTTGGTGGTAGAGAAGTTTGAGGATTACTGGGGAAAGAAAGCCAGTATTCCTTACGCAAGTTATTTAACGGGGCACCGTGCAGAAAGTCGTGTTTTGCAGGCCAGAAGTGGTCAAGCTGATATTGTGTTTGGTTTGGCTCCTGCTAGCTTGCCATCTTTAAAGCGACTACCAAATTTGGATATTCACTCTAATCCTATTCCAAGAACCATCGTTCTGAAGTTAAACAGCGGTCATCCTTTTATGAAGGATGTTAACGCACGTAAAGCCTTGAGTTTAGCGATTAATCGTCAAGGTATTGCGAAAGGGATTTTGCGTGTCCCAGGTTCTGAAGCGGACCAGCTTTTACCTGCTTCTATGTCTAATTGGCACTTAGCCAATGTGACTAGCAAAACGGAAGCGGAGGCGGGTACACCTGAATCTCTGTTGGCGTCTTTGGGATGGAAGAAGAATTCAAATGGTATGCTTGAAAGAGATGGTGAACAATTTCATTTGACCATTATAACTTATGCGGATAGGCCAGAACTGACTACGGTAGCGACGGCGATTCAGGCTCAGTGGCAAGCGATTGGTATCGATACAAAGGTTGAGGTGACCAATTCCAGCGCCATTCCAATGGGTCATCAAGATGGTTCGTTAGAAGTTGCCTTGATCGCGCGTAACTATGGCTTTATCGCCGACCCGCTTGGTGTGATGTTGTCGGATTTTGGCTCTAATGGCGGCGGTGATTGGGGCGCGATGAACTGGAATAACAAGGCGTTAAGTGCGGATTTGATGGCGCTAGAAGAAACGTCTGATCCTGCGACCTACAAAAACATTGCACAGCGTAGTGCACAGATTATTTTTGATGAGCGTCCAATGATTCCGGTGTCATCTTATGTTCAGCAAACGTCAGTGAACAAGCGTGTGAAAGGTTTTCATTTTGATCCTTTCGAACGCAGCTACTTTCTGAATGACATGGAGTTCGTAAAATAATGAAAGCCATGCTTTTAAAAAGGGCGCTTCAATTGATCACTGTGGTTTGGGGTGTGGGAACCCTAACCTTTATTTTGATGCGCTCTCTACCCGGTGACATGGCATATCGAATTGCCGCCAGTCGCTATGGACAAGACAATGTCGATTCTAACGCGGCGGCTTTGGTGCGCGAAGAGTTGAAATTAGATCAAAGTCCATTAGCGGCTTATTTTCATTGGTTAACGGATCTGTTGCAGTTCAAGTTAGGCGATTCATTGGTGAGTGGTTTGCCTGTCAGGGATGCTGTCGAGCATATGCTTGGTCACTCCTTGGTATTGGCTCTCGCAGGCTTGATGGTGTCCGTTGTGATCGCTGTGCCATTCGGTTTATTAAGTGCGTGGCGGGGTAATCCGTTTGACGCGATTATTATGAGCTTATCCAGTGTCATTCGCGCTATGCCAGTGTTTGTACTAGGTGTGCTGTTTATTTTGCTTTTCGCATTACATTGGAATTGGTTTCCTGTAGCGGGATTTGGTACGCCAGCGCATTTGGTTTTGCCTGCGGTGACTTTGGCTTTGAGTTTGGCGGCGGTATCCAATCGTGTGGTTCGAGATTCTGCCAAACGAACCTTTGCTGCGGCGTTTTATCAGTTTTCAAAAGTGAAAGGTTTGTCTAATTGGCAGACCTTCAGACAGCATGGTGTGCGCAATATTGCGGTGCCAGTGGTGGCGTTTTTTGGCATCCAGTTAGTGAGCATGATTGAAGGGATTGTGATGATTGAGTCATTGTTTTCATGGCCAGGAATTGGGCATGGTTTGGCTCATGCGATTTTTGCCCGTGATATTCCAGTTATACAAGGCGCGGCTTTGGTGATGGGGGTTCTGTTCGTTTTGTTAAATACCTTGGTGGATGTTATCTGTTTATGGATTGATCCAAGAGGGGCGAAAACATTATGAAAATGAATAAATCCCAATGGGTTGGCCTGTTTATTTTATTGGCCTTATTGGCGTTCTCGTTGTTGGGGATTGTATTTTCGCCTTATAGCATCTCTCAGCAAGATTTAAATGCCATTATGGAGCCGCCTTCTGCGGCACATTGGCTCGGTACAGATCATTTTGGTCGCAGTATGATGACACGTATGGCGCATGCGATTGGTTTATCTTTTGCCTTGAGTGTGTTGTGTGTACTGACGTCTTCTTTGGTCGGTACTGCGTTTGGTGTGTGGGCTGTTTGGGGTGGCAAAAAGATCGATCATGCCATGGGTGTGGTCGTTAATATTTTGCTCGCCTTGCCAGGCTTGGTGGTTGTGTTGTTGTTTGCTGCTATTGCGCCGGGGTCTTTTTTGGTCTTGTATTTGGCGATTTCTTTAGTGCAATGGGTCGAATATTTCCGCGTGGTTCGAGCTGTGACTCAGGGCGTCATTCAAAGTCCTGCAAGACAGTCTTCCCAGATGATGGGCTTTGGCCGATGGTATCAATTTAAACGCCATATTTGGCCTGCTATTTCACCTTCTGTGTTCACTTTGGCGGCCTTTGGTGGCGCGAATGCGATTTTAACCATGGCGTCGCTTGGTTTTGTCTATGTAGGCATTCAGCCACCGTTGGCCGAATTGGGGCTAATGACAGTTGAACTATTTCCGTATTACAGCGAAGCGCCCTGGTTATTGGCGCAGCCTTTGGTTGTTGTCGCTTTGATGGTGTTTTCATTTCATTTATTGGCAGGGAAGCGAACATGAGTGTATTGCTGAAATTAACCAATGTAGCGGTTTATGTGGGCGACTCTTGTTTGTTAGAGCCAATTTCTTTGGAGTTAAAGCAAGGTCAACCGTTAACGATACTGGGTCAAACGGGTTCGGGTAAAAGCTTGTTGGCGCAAGCCATTATGGGACTATTGCCTACTGATTTGAGTGTGGCTGGAGACATAGAGGTATTTGGTAAGGCGATGACGATTGAAGAGCGTCAAGCCTTGTGGGGGCGTGAAATGGTCATGTTACCGCAAGAGCCTTGGCATTCTCTTGATCCGTTAATGAAGGGCATTGATCAAGTCAAAGAGGTATATCAATTCGTGCGTGAGAAAGACCCGCAGGAAGCGCTAGCGATGGCCGAAGAGGATTTACGTCATGTTGGTTTGGCGGATAATGGCCATAAACGCGCGGATGAATTGTCTGGCGGTATGGCGCAACGTCTTGCTATTACAGCGGCTACTGCGGGTGGTGCGCATGTGATTTTGGCGGATGAGCCAACCAAAGGGCTGGATATATCTCGTCGTGATGGCATTGTGCAGCTGCTGCAGGCTCGTTCGAATCTAGGCAGTTTGCTGACTATTACTCACGATGTGTCGGTAGCCCGTCAGTTGGGTGGTTTGCTACTGGTAATGAAAGAGGGTCGTTTAGTCGAGCAAGGCGAAGCTACTCAAGTGCTTGATTATCCAAAAGACGATTACACACGAGAGTTGATCGCTGCCGAGCCCAATGCTTGGTCAGATATGGCGCCAACGATTCGTAAGAGTGACGCTGACGATATTTTAGTGGCTGACAGCTTGCGATTAGAGCGAGGTGGTAGGACTTTGTTTGACGGCTTGTCTTTCTGTATCAAGCAGGGCGAAGTGGTTGGTATTGTTGGTGACAGTGGTTGTGGTAAATCGTCTCTTGGTGACGCCTTGCTTAACTTGCTGCCTATTTCTTCGGGCAAGCTGACTCGTTCTAATAAAACCGCTAAGCCACATCAGTGGCTGAAACTCTATCAAGATCCACCCTCGGCGTTTTCAGCTAGCGTTACACTGGGTCAGCTGCTTGATGATGTGGTCGATTTACATGGTATTGATAAAGCCCGGATTGCCCCTTTGATGGCTCGGTTGAATTTACCTGAAGGCATTCTAGAGCGTAATTGTCTGGCGGTGTCTGGTGGTGAATTGCAGCGTTTTGCGATTCTGCGAGCTTTGTTATTGGATCCTGTGTTTTTGTTTGCTGATGAGCCAACGTCTCGCCTTGATCCGATTACAGCAAAAGAGGTGACTGCTTTATTGGTGGAATTGGCCAGTGAGGCAAATTGTGCGGTGTTATTGGTTAGCCATGATGCGGCATTGGTGCAGAAAACCTGTCATCAGGTGATTCGTATTTAACAGTCTATATACCTTGTTACTGCATTGAACTGATCGCTATATAATACGGTGCTTTCCGTTCAATGTTCGTAACAGGGTGTTTTCATACTGCGGCTTCATGATTTAAACATGTAAATGCTTAGTTAGAAGACTGCTTTAGGTTTCACTTTGACTCAGTCTATGGTCTAATTTTTTAATTAAATAGCCTGTTCAGGAAAGTTATATGTTGTTCAAGACCTCACTTCCCCTTGCTTTAGTTAGCACAGTGGCACTTTTTGCTTCTACTAGCGCCTTGGCATTTGATGATTATTGCACACCTAAGTTAAATGCTTATTTAGGTAATGTTCAAAAAACAGTCGATTCCAAATATATTTCAGATCGTCAAAAAGAGGTCGCGCAAAAGATTTTAGACAAAGTAAAAGCAAGTCGTAATGACACCAAAGACTGTGTTTTGATTGACAAATTACTTCCATAATTCACAGAAAAATTTTGTCTAGTAGATTTTTCATTTGCTGTTATGTTTTATAAGACAGGGTAATACATTTATCAGTGTTGCCTATGGCTTTTATAATATGGCGAACCAAGGGGAAATGAATGAGTCAATTTGAGGCGGCCTTAAAAGTAGCCAGGTCTCTTTTGGGGATGCCTTGTGCAGGATTGCTTTTTAGTGATGGAAGAGTGGTGTTATCTGGCGAGCTTGGTACTCTTTCTCATGTTGACCTGATTGATGGCATTTCTCGCTTTAGTGAATTACCTTCCTCTCGATATCTTGATATAAAAAAAACGCCTTCGTTATCTTTGTTATTCTCTGATTTTCCATGCCTGTCTAGCTGCATCATAGAGACAGTGTCTACTGATGAGGTTCGATTGTGTTTGTTAAGTGACGCTCCTTGTGTAATGGAAGAACGTTTGCGTGAAGAACATGTGACTACTCTAGTCGATTTATTTTCAACGTTAGTGATTTCGTCTGAAGACCAGTTATCCTCTTCGTTACTTTCTAAAAGCAAATCTATGTCAATGGGTGATGAAGCGATCGCACAAAAACGAATGTTGCAGACGTTGAAGCATTTGCATGACGTGACGGCTAATTCTGATTTGTCCTTGGATGATAAGCTACAAAGAATTCTGCAAGTTGGTGTCGAACACTTTGCTTTACCTATAGGGCTTATTAGTTCGATTAAGGGCGATGTTTATCAAGTTGAGTACAGCCATACTCCAAACGGAGAGGTGTTGCCTGGGGCCGTGTTTGAGTTAGGTAACACCTATTGTGTACATACTCTTAACAGTGATTTACCAACTTCCTATTTTCATACGGCGCTTAGCGATATTAAAGAACACCCTTGTTATAAGGGGTTTGGATTAGAGGCTTATATTGGTGTTGTGCTTTATGTTAATGGAGAGCGTTGGGGGACACTAAATTTTTCGAGTCCAGAACCTAAAAGTCAGCCTTTTGGCGAAGACGATTATGAGGTAATGAAGTTGCTTGCCCAATGGGTTGGTAATGAGATGACGCTTTCCTACGATAGAAATGTACAAGTTCAATATGAGAGTGAGCTGCGTGAGCAAAAAATATTCTTTGAGTCCCTTTTTGAACATGCGCCAGAAGCAATCGTCCTAGTTGGTCGAGATCGCGATATCAAAATGCTTAACCCTGCATTCACTGATCTTTTTGGCTATAGCCTTGATGATCTAAAAGGGAAGTCGACTCAAGTTCTGTACGCTGATGAAAGTGATTTTATTCTGCAAGCTAGAGCCTACAAGGATAATGTCGAAGATGTTTTGAACCGCTATCGCGTTAGCTACAAAAGCAAACAGGGTAAAATTTTTCATACCGAAACGATTGGCAGCATGATTCGTAACCCTGATGGCAGTCTAGGTGGGTATATTGCACATATTCGTGATGTAACAGAGCGTTTGGAAGTTGAGCAAAAAATGATAGACACCAACTTACGTTTGTCTATCGCGGCCGATGCGGCTGGCATTGGGGTCTGGGAATTTAATTTGCGAGAAAATACCCTGCATTGGGATGACTGGATGTATCGACTTTATGGCTTTGTAGCTGGTTCGCGAGAGCCGCCGCAGCAGGTTTGGGACGATTGCGTTTACTCAGAAGATAAAGCCAGATTAAGAAGTGTGTTTGCTGGATTAGAAGACAGTGGTGCGTATTTTACGAGCAAAGAAAATGCATCGCATATTTCTGAGGAGTTAGACTTTGATTTCAAAATCATGCGCAATGATGGTCAAGTGCGTTATTTAAAGTCCAATGGAGCCATAGTATTCGATAAAAAAGGCCATGCATCACATCTTGTGGGTGTGAATATGGACATTACTTCTCGAAAAGAAACAGAAGTGGTTCTACGCAAGGCAAGTGATCAAGCTGTTGCCGCGAGTAAAGCAAAAAGTGATTTCCTTGCGACTATGAGTCATGAAATTAGAACACCTTTGAATGGTGTGCTAGGTATGGCTGAGCTGCTTTCTGGTAGCAGCTTGAATTCGGAGCAAAAAACGCAGTTAGGCATACTCAAAGAGTCTGGCGAAGGGCTTATGGGCCTAATTAATGATTTGCTGGATTTTTCTAAAATAGAGGCAGGTCACCTTTCTATTGAGCGGGTTGATTTCGATTTAGAAAAAGTTATTTATAGCGTGGTGCGTTTACTGCTGCCTAAGGCGGAAGAGAAAAGTATTGATTTATTGGTAGAGTACGATGAATCGTGCCCACGTTTTCTTGTGGGGGATGCGTATCGAGTTAAGCAGATTTTGATTAATTTGATTAGTAACGCGATCAAGTTTACTGGTTCTGGCCATGTATTGGTATCCGTTAAAGGTGAGGTTGATCAGCAGGGTGTGGCTAGCATTACTATTGGTGTAGCGGATACTGGTGTTGGCATTGCAAAGCATATTCAACCACAGTTGTTTAGTGCGTTTGTTCAAGCAGATAGTTCAACAACGCGTAAGTTTGGTGGCACTGGGTTAGGGCTTGCTATTACGAAACAATTAATTGGATTGATGAATGGTAGTATTTCTTTGTCAAGCGAGTTGGGCGTAGGGTCTGTTTTTGAAGTAGCGCTTTCATTACCCGAAAGTCATGCCATGTCGCATATTGAGACTATAGTTGATGAGCGCTTATTACTTGGAAAGAAAACCCTAGTTATCGATGACAATTCGACCAACTTAGCTATACTCAAAAATCAGCTGAAATCTTGTGATATTTATGCGGACACTGAACTCAGTCCTATTGAAGGCTTAGGACTGATTAAGCAATCGATTGATCAAGGTGAGCCTTATCAATTGGTTATTATCGATTACATGATGCCAGAAATAGATGGCTTGATGCTTTCGAAAGCGATTCGGGAAATGAGCGGTTCTTTATACCAGCCTATCATTCTTATGATGTCATCAGCTGGTTCGCTAACACAGCACGAGTTATCTGTTGCAGGTATCAATATATGCATTGCTAAACCCGTGGATGCTTTGGCATTGAAGCAAGGCTTAGTAGCTGCGTTGTCAGAAAATATGTTAGGGCATCAGGTTACTTATTCAGAGAGCCATGATGACGAAACTCGAGATGTTACTGATAAAAATAAAAAAGGTCTTATCTTAGTTGTTGAGGATATGAAGGCCAACATGGCTGTTGCGCAAGGTATTCTCAATAGAATGGGGTATGATGTGATTGGTGCCGAAAATGGCGCTATTGGCATAGAAATGAATGACTTGCATAAGCCTGATTTTATTTTTATGGACTTACATATGCCGGTTATGGATGGATTGTCAGCCATGCGGCGAATTAGGCAAGGTGAAAAAAGTGGTTGTAACAGTCGGGTGCCAATTATCGCATTAACCGCGGATGTTATGGCGGAAACCTTTTCAGAAGTGCTACGTGCTGGTGGTGATGGCTTAGTCCCAAAGCCTTTTAAGCAGAAGGAGATTATCGATATGCTGAATGAATGGATGCCGAACAATAGTCAATCACAAGATAGTTCTTCCGATAAAAATGAGTTGCCGAACGGCTCTGTTTTCGCTGTTCAGCCATCTAATGACATTATTGATGAATCGGTACTGAACGAATTAAAGACATTGCTTGGTGAAGATTTTGTATTATTGATTGATGCTTTTTACGAAGATGCAGATAGTATTACTAATTCTTTTGATGAAATCATTAATCATGAAGGTGAAGTAGATTACGAGTCCATTGAGCGATTAGCCCATAGCTTAAAGTCGGTTAGTCAAAATGTTGGCGCCATGACTATGTCTTCGATGGCGGCTCAACTTGAGCAGGAAGGTCGTCAGGGCAATGTGCCTGAATTGGAAGCAAAATTAAGAGAAATACTGGTCATGTATCAAAGTGTGAAGGGTAAGCTGCAGGGTATGTTGTAATGGCAATGAGAGTACTCATCGTAGATGATACCAAGACTGACCGATTGTTGCTGAAATTACACCTATCAAAGCTAGGCTATGGAACAATAGAAGCCAATAATGGTCAGGAAGCTATAGATCTGTTTGTGGAAAACTCTCAGGATTTGGACTTGATTCTGATGGATGTCCAAATGCCTTGTCTCAATGGTTTTGACGCGGTCAGAGCGATTCGTAAAATTCAAGAGCAGGAAAAACAAGAGTGGTTGCCAGTCATTTTTTTAAGCGCCAGCGCTGAAGACGATGACATAGAAGGGGCTATTTTAGCTGGTGGCGATGATTATCTAATGAAGCCTATTAGCCAAAAAGTGTTGTCGGCAAAAATGTTAGCGATGCAGCGTATTGCCGATATGAGGCGTCGACTTGTTGAAACTAATCTCGCTCTTGAGCATTTAGCATCAACAGATCACTTAACAGATGTTGCCAATCGCCGCGCTTTTGAGTTTGTCCTAGACCGAGAAATGTCTTTCACTCGTCGTTATGGTGTGCATATGGCATTGGCTATGTTTGATCTTGATAAATTTAAAGTCGTCAATGATACCTATGGACATGAGGCTGGTGATGCTGTTTTAGTTGAGGTGTCAAAGCGAATCAAAATTGCACTAAGAGACAGTGATATTATCGGTCGATTGGGTGGAGAGGAGTTCGGTATTATCCTGCATAATGTGAAAGAAGATGATGTTTTCAAAGTCTTTGATCGTTATAGGAAGATCATTGCAGAGCAGCCAGTAAGCTATGAAGACATTGAAATCCCCATCACGACGAGCGTTGGTGTAGTTATGTATACAGGAGAAAAAGTAGAGGATAAAGCCGCATTATTAAAGCGTGCAGACGCATCCTTGTATGAGGCAAAAGAGACGGGACGAAACAAAGTGGTTTATCATCCCTAGAGGCATGTTTGTCACCTACTAAATGTATTCATAAAAAAGGCCGAAAAATCTAACGATTTTCGGCCTTTTTCTATCTGGGGACTATTTAAGCAACCGCAGAATCTTCTGTCTGAGTGACCTTCTGGTTTATTGTTGCCAACAAAGCTTGAATTGAGGCCGACACAATATCGTTATCAATCGCAACACCATTAAAGCGATCACCATCAATATTGGCTTGAACATAGGCAATGGCTTGAGAGTTACTGCCAACAGTCAATGCATGTTCTTGGTATTGGATAATATCCACACGCATATTGAAGTGTTTGCCTAACGCTTCGCTAAAAGCAGACAAAGCTCCGTTGCCATCACCAGTGATTTTAACGCTGGTGTTATTACCAATAAGGTCGGCGTGAACGGTGTCTACATCATCTTTTGCAAGATCATATTTACCCAATTTATAAGGCGTTGATCCTGTCATGAAGTGGCTTTCAAATAGCTCTTTCATGGATTCTGCGTTGACAACTCCGCCGTCTTTTTCGGCAAATTGCTGGACAATAGGACTAAACTCTACTTGTAACCAGCGAGGCAAAGCCAAACCGTATTCTTGCTCAAGAGTATAAGCGACGCCACCTTTACCGGATTGGCTGTTAACACGAATGACTTCTTGGTAACTACGACCGACGTCACGAGGATCAATTGGCAAGTACGCCACATCCCAAGGTTTGTCGTCAGTTTGGTTGGCCAAACATTTCTTAATCGCATCTTGATGAGAGCCAGAGAAAGCAGTGAACACCAATTCACCTGCGTATGGGTGACGCGGATGAACTTGTAACAAGGTGCAAGCTTGGACCACACTTATGATGCGATCCATATCGCCTAACACCAACTCTGGATCAATGCCTTGGCTGTAAATGTTCATCGCCATAGTGACGATGTCCATGTTGCCGGTACGCTCGCCGTTACCTAGTAATGTGCCTTCGATACGGTCTGCGCCAGCCATTACGCCTAATTCTGCTGCAGCTACACCACAACCACGATCGTTGTGTGTATGTAAGCTTATAATCATGCTGTCACGTTGTTTGACATTACGACAGAAATATTCAATTTGGTCTGCGTAGCGGTTAGGGGTAGATACTTCTACTGTCGCAGGCAAGTTGATAATAATTTTGTTTTCTGGAGTCGGTTGCCAAACATCGGCCACAGCGTCACATACTTCAATGGCGTAATCAATTTCTGTGCCGGTGAAGCTTTCAGGCGAGTATTGAAATACCCATTCTGTTTCTGGGTGTTTAGCTGCGTGTTCTTTTACGCATTTTGCGCCATTAACAGCGATTTGCTTAATGCCTTCCATGTCCATGCGAAACACTTGCTCACGCTGTGTTGTAGAGGTTGAGTTGTAAACGTGGACAATGGCTTTCTTCGCACCTTTTAGGGACTCATAAGTGCGCTCAATCAATTCTGGACGCGCTTGAGTCAAAACTTGGATGTAAACATCGTCTGGCACTTGGTCTTCTTCGATCAACCAGCGGACAAAGTCAAAATCCAATTGCGAGGCCGCAGGAAAGCCAACTTCTATTTCTTTAAAGCCAACATCAACAAGTAGAGCAAAAAATTGTTTCTTTTGTTCCACAGTCATTGGCTCTACCAATGCTTGGTTGCCATCACGCAGGTCGACACTAGACCAAATAGGGGCTTTAGTGATTGTGTTGTCAGGCCAGGTACGATTTGTAATGGCGACGGGTTTGAATGGCGAGTATTTCGTATGGTCAAAAGACGACATGATTTTGTCCTTATTAATAAGGGGTCGGTAAACCCCGTTGTTATTAGAGCGTTTCGAGTAGACGCTTAGTTTTTAAATGTTTCTTTGTTTCTTCAGTTTTTATAGTGTAACCAAAAAATATGAGTAAAAGATTGCGTTTTTTATGTAAAATTCAATTTGTGTGGCATTATATTGCGTGATGGCTGATTAAATTAGTGATTTGGAGCTGGTGATATGGGGTTTGATAAAATCGACTTGAATATTTTGCGTGAGTTACAGCAAGATTCTAGCTTAACCAACCAGGAGTTGGCGGATCGGGTTGGCCTTTCTGCATCACCTTGTTTGCGTCGAGTGAAAGCGCTTGAAGAAATCGGAGTGATAGATCGTAAAGTCACTATTCTGAAAAAGTCGAGTTTGGGGTTAAAATTAACGGCATTTTTGCAGATCAGTATGGACCGACACACGCCAGATCGTTTTAGTGTGTTTGAAGATGAGATAGACGATTTCCCTGAAGTAAGAAATTGTAATTTAGTGACCGGACAAAACTGTGATTACTTACTAGAAGTCGTGGTAGAAGACATGGAAAAATACCATGATTTCTTATTAGGTAAGTTAACGCGTATACCTGGTGTGACTGGTGTGCAATCAAGCTTTTTGTTGCGCAGTGTGAAAGAGAGTACTTCTTTACCCCTAGATCATTTGATTTAAAGCGTTATTTCCTTATTTAACATTGATATTTTTGCTTTTGACCAAATTAATGCGCGTTATACTTACATAAATACGTAAAGTTAAGAAAATCCCTAGTAGAGAAGTAGTATGAGTGATTTGACAATTAAACGTCGAGTGATGATTCCCGTCAGGGCGGGCGACGTAATGGCTGAATTCATTTCCTTTAATGGCGATGACTCGGGCAAAGAACATATAGGGATATTTTTCGAGGGTACACAGGAAAAGGGCGACGACAGCATTCCATTGGTTCGCCTGCATTCAGAGTGTTTAACTGGCGATGTATTTGGTTCTGGTCGTTGTGATTGCGGCGAGCAGCTTGATGAAGCGATAGATCGTATAAATGAAGAAGGTGGTTATATTCTTTATTTGCGTCAAGAAGGTCGTGGCATTGGTTTGTATGCAAAATTAGAAGCCTACGCTTTGCAGGATCAAGGCTATGATACTTATCAAGCCAATGAAATGTTGCATTTGCCTGATGATGGTCGTGATTTTGGTGTTGCTGCGAAGATGTTGCAAGCTCTTGGTGTCTCTAGGGTGCGCTTGTTAACAAACAACCCAGATAAAGCCCAACAGCTTATAGAGCACGGTATTGATGTTGCCGAGTTGGTTCCGACTAAGGTGCATGTGAATCAACATAACCGTTCTTATCTTGAAACCAAAGCGAAGCGCAAGTTACACACTTTGAAATTTGACTAAGGATCAGTGTAGGGTCAAATTTTACTCTTGTGCTTGCTAGTGATGAAAACAACAAAGGCGCTTAAATTAGCGCCTTTGTTGTTTCTAAACTCTATAAGCCAGTTTTCGGCATTATTTTTTGCTAGGAGCTGGTTTCTTCTTTTTCTTCTTATTGCTTGGAGAGCGAGCTTTTGTTTTTGCTTCTAGCCCTTCAATTCGGCCGAATTTAATGTTGGCTTGCATGAAACGTTGAATTTTTTCAATCATCGGCAAGTCGTTGATGTCGATTAATGAAATGCAGTCGCCTGGTGCGCCTTCTCGTGAAGCGCGTCCCGCTCGGTGAATATAGGAATCGGCTTTGCGAGGCAAGCGAAGGTTAATGACGGTGTTGATTTCAGGAAGGTCGATACCGCGAGAGGCCACATCGGTTGCGACTAACACTTGTAGGCGGCCGCGTTTCATCTGTTTCATATGCTCACTACGATCACCTTGCTTCATTTCGCCGTGCAAGCCGTCACACATTAAGCCCATTTTACGGATGCGTTGAACCCATACGTCAACATGCTCTCGATTGGAAACAAACAAAACCGCTTGTTGAACGCGCTCTTGTGTTAACAAATGCTTTAGTACGGCTTCTTTGTGTTCTTCGCTATCGACGCGGTAGGCAATTTGGCGAATTTGGCTTGGCACTGTGCGAGAAGATTCACCAAGGCGAATCTGTTGAGTTTCGCTGTTTAATAGTGCGCTGGCAAAACGGCCCATTTTCTCGCCTTCTAACGTGGCGGAGAACATCAATGTTTGGTGTTCTTTTGGCAGTTCTTTGGCAATGCGGTTAATCGCGTTAACAAAACCCATATCCAGCATGCGATCAGCTTCGTCAATAACAAAGTAAGAGACATCTGTTAGGTCTAGCCATTGTTTATCGTCTAATTCGACAAGGCGACCGGGTGTGGCAACCAAAATATCGCAAGGCTCACTTAGTTGCTGCTGCTGCATACCGTAAGGCGTGCCACCAATAATAAGATGAGATTGAATGCGTGTATGTTGCGTTAATTGCTCTACAACATTAAAAATCTGGCGTGCTAGCTCGCGACTAGGTGCTAAAATTAGCACCTTTGGAGCGGTAGTAGATTGTTCATCACGGTCAAGTATATGCTGAATAGCTGGCGCACAAAAAGCGATGGTTTTGCCCGTACCAGTCGGGGCAGTTGCAAGTAGGTCAGAACCCTCTAAGGCGATTGGTATAGCTTGTTCTTGGATTTCTGTCGGGGTTTCAAAGCCAATATCACTAATGGCTTGTTCTATGGTGAAATCCAAATCTAATTCAGCAAATGACATGTAAACTCTCTGTAGCGGGATAAGTGGCACGGCCAACTATGAATGTCATAAATTAACTATGATAATCATAATGAATTTGGGCGTATGACCACTATAATGGACTGTAATATGAGCCATGATACCTTGTTTTCTGAGGATTCGAAATCTAAACCTCAGATGATAATTGGATAAGTTAGACCCTTTGTACGCTTTGCTCTAAAATACCATCAAATATTTATAAGAAGACACGTTATGCTGCTATCAGATGAGTTAGTCACCACCCAAACAATGACATGGGTAAAAGAGTTTATTGTGGCGTTAAATGTTTGTCCTTTTGCTAAACGTGAAGTGGAAAGTGACAGTGTGCGCTGCGTGGTGTTGCGATCAAAAAAAATAGATGTGGCGTTAGAAGAGTTAATGGCGGAAATTCAGTGGTTGGACGAACATCCTGAGACAGAAACAACGTTGCTAATTTTTCCGACCTTGTTTAAAGACTTTCATCGATATTTAGACTTTGTTGAAACATCGGAAAATCTTATGTTTGATCAAGGTTGTGAAGGGGTTTATCAGTTGGCAACTTTTCACCCTGATTATTGTTTTTCAGGCACAGAGCCTGATGATGTTTCTAATTACACTAATCGCTCACCTTATCCTATGTTGCATCTTTTAAGAGAGGCGAGTGTTGATAAGGCGATTGAGTTCTACGGAGATACTGCCGAGATACCAAATCAAAATATTGAAAAAATGGAAGAGCTTGGAAAGTCTAAATTAGACGGTATATTTGCTGGTTGTATGAAAGCAGATAATGACTAACTTATAACATTCAAAATGAACTGTATTGCGCTTACGAATGAAGTGCGTATAGTGCGAAAAAAATTGCTTGCCGGAGAACTCATGGCTACACAAATTGGGCGCTTAAATACATTAAGAGTCGTTAAAGAGAAAGATTTTGGTGTGTATTTAGACGCCGATCAATTGGGTGAAATTTTATTACCTAAGCGTTATGTACCAAAAGGTGTAACGGTCGATGACGAAGTGGAAGTATTCGTCTACTTGGATTCAGATGATAAATTAATTTCCACCACTGAGTTTCCTAAGGCTCAAGTTGGGGAGTTTGCTGCATTAACGTCAATAGCGGTAAATCAAGTAGGTGCGTTCTTTGATTGGGGATTGCCAAAGGATTTATTGGTGCCTTTTAGTCAACAGAAGAACCGCGTAGAAGAAGGCGAAACGCATTTGTTGTTTATCTACCTTGATCAAACGACAAACCGAATTGTCGCGACGACCAAAGTGGATGCGTTGCTGAACCGTGAAGAGGCGCCTTATCGTGTAGGCGATAAAGTGTCTATTATTATCGGCGACAAAACGAATATTGGTTTTAAGTGTGTTATCGATAACCGTTTTTGGGGTGTTTTGTTTTTCGAAGATGCGTTTAGGCAGCTCCGCAAAGGTGAAAAGACTGTCGGCTTCATTAAGCAAATGCGTGAAGACGGCAAGATCGATTTAAGCTTGCAAGAAGTGGGCTACAAAAAAGTACGTAACATTTTAGATGATATTTTAGATTATCTGGATGCTCATGGTGGTGAGTCCCCGTTGACGGATAAAGCGTCTCCAGAAGCTATCTATGCTGTTTTTAAAGTCAGTAAGGCAACGTACAAGAAAGCGTTGGGTGCACTTTATAAAGAGAAGAAAATTCTGCTCACGAAAGAAAAGATCTCTAAAATCTAGATTTTATGGCTCAATAAAAAAGCTGCTAAGGAAGACTTAGCAGCTTTTTTTTGACCTCTTCACGCTGTTCCGCATGGGCTACACCCTCGAAAAGCAAGCGCTGGACAGGCAGTTCTATCGGGCTATGATTAAGTAGAAAGCCGGAAATAAAGCTGTTTTCGGTTTGACGTTGTAGTCGAATATCTTCATGCATCGAAGATCGGTTCAAACGAGTAAGTTGAGCAATGGTGTGTACTCGGTTTTTGAGATTTTCTTGGGTTAGGTGTTGGCTTTCTTGTGAGTAGCTGAATTTTGGGTGGGTGAAAATACTTGATAATTCAGATAGTGTCGCGTCAATTAATGACTTGTACTCATCATTTAAAATGTCGCCATTATGAATGTTAAAAATGGCGGTTATGGGGTTAATTACGGCGTTGACTGCCAGTTTCTCAATCATGCGCTGATGGATGTTGGCAACCGTGAGAGACTCAATGGGGAAGTACTTTGCGGGTGTTGATTGTCGCCATTCGCCAAAGTAGGTATCTCCTAAGCCAGTATGCTTTATGTGGTTGGCTTCAATTTTTAAAACGCCTTCACTGGTGGTTCCTGCCCATAGTGTTTGTGTTTCCATCAGTGTTTTCTGAAGCGCTTCTTGTGCACCAATTCCATTACATAGACAAGCTATATCGGCATTGTCACTAACATGTGCCGCAACTTGAGAATAAGCATCTTTAAGATCGAAAGATTTGGTACAAATTAGTACCTTGTCATATTGCTCGGTAAGATCTTCTGCTTTGAAGCTTTTGATTTTATGCTTCGTTACAGAAACTTGTTGTTGACCGTCTTCATCGGCAAGTGATTCCAGTGTGATTTTCTTCCCTGGACTTTCTGATCGGTACACTAGATGGACTTTATTGCCGAGTTTTTCTAGCTTACAGGCCCAAAAGAGGCCGATAGCGCCAGCGCCGATGACTAACCAAGGCGTGTTCTTCATAATAGGTTTCCATTAGGTGTTTTATTTCAATCCCTGTTATTATCGCCCCAAAATACATTATTGAAAATGCAAAGGAGCAGAAAATGCCATCATTTGACGTAGTATCTGAGTTAGATTGGCACGAAGTCACTAACGCAGTCGATCAGGCAAACAGAGAGATTACAACGCGTTATGACTTTAAAGGCGTGAAAGCGCACTACGAAGTTAAAGACAAAAAAAGCGTCGTCATGGAAGCTGAGGCAGAACCTCAACTTCGTCAGATGTCTGATATTTTAAACCAAAAATTGGTTAGCCGTGGGATTGATTTAAAAAGTTTAGAAAAAGAAGATGTCGTAAAAGGGAATATGCGTGCCTCTCAAGCTGTAAAAATGAAAGAAGGTCTTGAAACTGACGAAGCGAAAAAGATCGTGAAGATGATCAAAGATAGCAAGGCGAAAGTTCAAGCGCAGATTCAAGGTGATCAGCTTCGTGTTACTGGTAAAAAACGAGATGACCTTCAGCAAGTCATGGCTTTATTGCGCGGTGCTGAGTTGGCTCAGCCAGTTCAATTTACCAACTTTAGAGATTAATTTTATTTAAAAAGCTGCCGCGTATTGTTGTACGGTGGCTTTTTTATTTCTTTGTTGGGTTTTTATTGAGACTTAGTTTGTTCCCTACAATAACCCAGCCTTCTTGCTCCAATCTTTCCTTTTGCCTTAAGTAGGCGTCTGTGTTTTCTGGAAAACTAATTCTTTTTTGTGCGTTTATTACTCTGTGCCAAGGCAGTTTGGTGTCTTTGGGAAGTTTTTTCATTAAACTGCCAACTTGCCTTGCATAACCTGGAAAACCCGCTAGTTTTGCAAGTTCTCCGTAAGCAATGCATTCACCCTTGGGTATTTCACTTAAAATATGCAACACCTGAGATTTAAATCTATCTATCGGTTGATTCATTGTATTTTGCCCTTAGATAAATAAATACATTTAAAACAAAGAAGGTAAATATGAGATTTGCACTTTTGCTTTTCATACTCATTCCCGTTATTGAGCTATCAGTCTTAATAAAAGTTGGCAGTCAAATTGGTGCCCTGGCGACAGTTGGTTTGGTATTTCTAACCGCTATTCTAGGCGTGACTTTAATTCGTAAGCAAGGTTTAGAAACATCTCTTAAAGCGCAAGAGAAAATGCGCCGCGGCGAGTTGCCAGCCTCTGAGGTTGCAGAAGGGGTTATGCTGATTTTTGCAGGCTTGTGCTTATTAATGCCAGGTTTTGTGACAGATATTATTGGTGGGTTGTTGCTGGTTCCGCCGCTACGTAAACTGTTTGCGGCTGGGCTCTTGGTTAATTTTGTTGCATCTATGGTGAAAAAAGGGTCTAAATGGGCGCCTTATGGAAGTTATGATGCTCAGTCCAGTGGTGAAACAATTGATGGCGAGTATTCAAAAGAACCTAAAGATGACAATGACTTAATAGATAAAAAATAATTCATTTTCGGGGTTGAAATTGGCTTGTGTAGCCGTATATAGATTCTTGTTAAAGCTTCCTACTATGTATGCAGTAGGATTATCCAGCCAGGGGAGTCCTGGTATCGTTTTTAATTGGAGAGATTGATCAATGAATATTCGTCCTTTGCACGATCGTGTCGTTGTTCGACGTAAAGAAGAAGAAACAACAACTGCATCTGGTATCGTTCTGCCCGGATCTGCTAAAGAAAAGCCTACTCAAGGCGAGGTTTTGGCTGTTGGCACTGGCCGTATTCAATCAAATGGCGATGTGCAAGCTTTAGCCGTTAAAGTTGGTGATACTGTGTTGTTTGGCCAATACTCTGGTCAAACCGTTAAAATCGAAGGTGATGAGCTACTTATCATGAAGGAAGATGAAATTTACGGCATTGTTGAAGCCTAATTCTCCCTGTAGCTCTATTACGATTCATAGCATTTACAACAGTTAAGGTATAAGAAAATGGCAGCTAAAGAAGTTAAATTTGGAGATAGCGCTCGTCAGCAAATGCTGAAGGGTGTGAATGTTCTTGCAGACGCAGTAAAAGTAACTCTGGGGCCAAAAGGTCGTAACGTTATTATTGAAAAATCTTTTGGTGCACCGCTTGTTACTAAAGATGGTGTAACAGTAGCGAAAGAAATCGAACTTGAAAATAAGTTCGAAAACATGGGCGCGCAAATGGTAAAAGAAGTTGCTTCTCAAGCCAATGATGTCGCTGGTGATGGCACAACTACGGCAACTGTTTTAGCGCAAGCTATTGTGGCTGAAGGTTTGAAAGCCGTTGCTGCGGGCCGTAACCCAATGGATCTTAAGCGTGGTATTGATCAAGCGGCGGCTGCCGTTGTTAAAGAGATTGCTGCGCAATCTACCCCTTGTACGGACACTCGTGCTATTGAGCAGGTAGGTACAATTTCTGCTAACTCTGATTCTTCAGTAGGTAAAATTATTGCTGAAGCAATGGAGCGTGTTGGTAAAGAAGGTGTTATCACAGTTGAAGAAGGCTCTGGTTTTGAAGATGAGCTAGCTGTCGTTGAAGGTATGCAGTTTGATCGCGGCTACCTATCTCCTTACTTCATCAATAATCAAGAAACAATGAGCGCGGAACTTGAAAACCCATTCATTCTTCTTGTTGATAAGAAAATTTCAAACATTCGCGACTTGCTACCAGTATTGGAGGGTGTTGCCAAAGCGTCTCGTCCTTTATTGATTATTGCTGAAGACGTTGAAGGCGAAGCGTTGGCAACTTTGGTTGTAAACACTATGCGTGGCATCGTAAAAGTGGCGGCTGCAAAAGCACCTGGTTTTGGTGATCGTCGTAAAGCAATGCTTGAAGATATTGCTGTTCTTTCTGGTGCAACGGTTATTTCTGAAGAAGTTGGTTTGAGTCTTGAAACAGCTACTCTTGAGCAGCTTGGTACGGCAAAGCGCGTTACTTTGACAAAAGAAAGCACAACAATTGTTGATGGCGCTGGCAATGCAGCAAATATCACTACTCGTGTAGAACAAATTCGTGCGGAAATGGCTAACTCTTCTTCTGATTATGACAAAGAGAAGCTTCAAGAGCGTGTTGCTAAATTGGCTGGCGGCGTTGCTGTCATCAAAATTGGCGCAGCGACTGAGTTGGCAATGAAAGAGAAAAAAGCTCGTGTAGATGATGCTCTTCATGCAACTCGCGCAGCAGTTGAAGAAGGCGTTGTTGCTGGTGGTGGTGTTGCTCTAGTTCGCGCGCTGACTAAAATTGTTGATCTTAAAGGTGAAAACGAAGATCAGAGCGTTGGTATTACTCTTGCTCTACGTGCAATGGAAGCGCCAATGCGTCAAATCGTCATCAACGCAGGTGCTGAAGCCTCCGTTGTTGTAGATAAAGTTAAGCAAGGTGAAGGAAATTACGGTTACAACGCGGCGACTGGTGAGTACGGCGACATGTTGGAAATGGGTATCCTAGATCCAGCTAAAGTAACTCGTTCTGCGCTTCAAGCAGCCGCTTCTGTAGCAGGTCTTATGATCACGACTGAAGCTATGATTGCTGATGTGGCTAAAGATGACGCTGGTGGCATGCCTGATATGGGTGGCATGGGCGGAATGGGTGGCATGGGCGGGATGATGTAATCCCTCTCTAACTCATTGAAATAAAAGAAAACCTCGCTATTTAGCGAGGTTTTTTTTTATAATGAATCTTTATGTTAATGAGTGTCGTTCTCGTTTTATTTGGGGTTTTTGAAATGGATTTTGTAACACAAAAAATGCTGTTGGAGTTGGTTGAGTCTAGACGGTTTGGAGTTGAGTATCAGCCAATTGTGGAGATGAAAACGAGAGAAATATTCGCATATGAGGCCCTTTCTAGGTTTAGGTCTGCGGTGGGGGAATTTATAAGGCCTGATTATGTTTATGCAGCGCTGCATGATAATCCGTTGCTATTGTTTCAAGTTGAGTTGGCTCAAAAAAAGATTCAGCTAGATCGTCTGTGTAATTCGGAGAAGGTGTTTGTCAATTTAGATCAGGATGCATTTTACGCTTGCGGGCAGGATGTGGGAAATAATCCTTTTGTTGAACTTATTCAATTAGCTGGGCGTGATCGGGTGGTGGTTGAGTTGATAGAAAACTCTGAGATAAGCGATGCGTTAATGAGTTTGTCTATGATTGAGCTGTTTAATGGGTTAGGTGTTCGTACCGCATTAGATGATTTGTGTAACCCGAAATCGATGTTATCTGTTGCTGTATTACAATTGGTAGAATGGATAAAATTGGATAAATGTGTGCTAGATAATAGATTAGATGCTAATTTTATGGTGTTTGTTTCAAAGATAATTGATTTTGCTCATGTTACAGGTAAACAGGTTATTCTTGAGGGTGTGGAGAGAGAAGAAGACTTAGTTTTTGCTCGACAGATCGGTGTAGACTTTGTTCAAGGGTTTTATTTTAGGCGTCATTTTTTAAGTTATTAGGTGTAAAAAACTCTTGTTTTTGTATTTTTTATCTCTCTCTAGTATTAAGTGCAAACCATTGATTCTAAAGCTATTGATAAATGGTCACCTGTGTAAGATACTTGTTCTGATATTTATGTCCATAATTTGTAAATAAAGGGAAGCTTATGCTCAGAAAAACCCTCGTTAGTATTGCTGTGTCAGGTGCGCTGTATGTGTCCAGCAGTTACGCATTGGAACTGGGTGAGCTAACCTCTCAATCAAATTTGGGCGAACCCTATCGTGGAAAGATCGAGCTGTCTGATGTTGGTGCTCTGACTGATAACGATATATTGATTCGTCTCGGTAGTGAAAGTGAATTCCGACAAGCAGGATTTGCACCAACGAGAGTTCTTTCTCAGTTAAAATTTGACGTTGTTCGCGACAACGGTGACCTTGTGGTTGCTGTGTCTTCAGATCAGCCGCTTCGTGTCGATGAGTTGCATTTTATATTAGCTGCTCGCTGGCCGAGTGGGCAGATTGTTAGAGAATATCAAACGCCTTTAAATCAATCCGCGTTAGTTAATAAAACGCAAAAGGAAGTGGTTCAGTCGGCTCCTGTTACTTCTTCGTCTGATGATTCAAATCAAACCGTTTTTCGACAAGCGACTCTTTCTGCAGAGAAAATGACTGTGAAAGGTCAAATGAATGTAGTGAAAGGGAATACGCTTTGGTCTATTGCGGGTCAAAATCGCCCTACGAATCAGCTAACCATCTATCAAACAATGATGGCAATTCAGGCGCTTAATAAAGATGCTTTTTATTCTGATAATATTAACCTTCTTAAAGAAGGTGCTATTTTACGCTTACCAACACAGGATCAAATTGCTCTCTTTAATCGATCTACTTCACAAGAAGAGTTTCAGCGTCAGCATGATGCTTGGATGGCTTTAAAAGGGTCAAGAGATAGTTCGGCAGTAGAGCAGGCTCAACTAAATACTCAAGCGAAGGCAAAGGCTGCTTCCAACGAGTCTTCGGTTGGAGGCGATAAACTAACCTTGGCGTCTGGACAAAGTCTATTGCCTGAGAATGCAGCCAGTTCGAATGCTGGTGATGATGATAATGCCAAGCTAAGTGCTTTGCGGGGGGAGTTGTCTGCTTCTCAAGAGCTGCTGGATAAAGAGCAGCGTGAAAAAAGTGAGCTATCTAGTCAATTGGGTGATTTAAATAAGCAGCTTGAAACCTTGGAGCAGCTCATTAGCTTAAAAGATAAGCAAATGGCGGAGTTACAGCAACAATTTGCCAGTGCTCAGCAGGCGCTTCAGGAGCAGAAAAATACGGTTGATCAGCTATTAGAGGCTGATCAGATTCGTCGTGAAAAAGAGCAGGCTGAAGCCGATTCAATTGTTAATAAAATATTTGGCAACCCAATTGTTGTGGCGATCGGTGCGGTAGTATTGCTCTTGCTTGGCTTCTTGATTGGTTTGGTTATGCGTCGAGCTGGAAAAAAACAAGAGGAGCAAGACACATCAAAAAAGGATGAGTTTGATCTCTCATCTGCTGCGGTTGTAGCCCCTGTGGCGGCGGTTGCTGCAGCGGATTACGCTTTAGATGATGAAAAAGTTGAAGAAAAGGTAGAGCTAAAAGAGGAAGACCCTTTCGCTTTTGATTTCGACACTCCTGATGACGATGATGGTCTAGATGACTTTGGTTCTTTTGGGGAAGAGGTTGCTACTACAGACCTTGAAGATTCAGCAGTAACAGATGATATGGATTTTTCTGAAGATCCGGAAGATGAATTTGAAAGTGCGCTAGAGGATGATGCATTTGCGTCATTTGATGAAACGGATGACCTGCCTGAATCGGTAATGGATCTTGATGGCGAAGACGAGTTAGATGAGCTTGAGTCTTTTGTTGAAGAAGACATTCCTACTATGACGCCAGAATCGGTTGAATCAAACCTTGAGACTGAAACTGAAACTGAAACTGAAACTGAAACGACTGTTGATCCAAGCGTAGATGATGAAACTGAAAGTGAAGAAGAGTCTTTTGTTTCTAGTTTGCTAAACGACGTGGATCAGGATGATGTTGATGAGGCTTCTATTTTTAGTGGTGCCCCAAATGATTCCTTAGCCAATTCAATTGAAGAAACATTAGCAGAAGCACAGCAAGAAGAAGATGAGATTGAAGTACCTTCATTTGGTGAAGCTGAAGCAGCGGAAGATGAAGATGTTAGTGATGAGGAAGAAGAATTTGACTTCTTCGACGCTAGCGGTGATGAAGTGGCGACCAAGCTTGATTTAGCAAGAGCTTATATGGATATGGGGGATGAAGAGGGGGCGCGCGTCATTCTAGATGATGTAATTGAGTCAGGTAATGAGCAGCAAATAGCTGAAGCACAGAATATGATGGAGCGAATGTTCCCAAGTGACTAATAAAGTAGTACTAGTTGTTGAATATAATGGCTCTGAATACAAGGGCTGGCAAGCACAGAAATTTGGTGTTCCAAGTGTTCAGGAGAATTTAGAAAAAGCATTGTCTGTTATTGCAAATCACCCAGTTAAGGTGGTTTGTGCAGGTCGAACTGATTCCGGTGTCCATGCAAGCGCCCAAGTGGTTCACTTTGAAACAGAAGTAGAGCGTAACGAGCGTGCGTGGACAATAGGTGTTAATACCTATCTTCCTACGGATATTACCGTAGTAGCGGCACGCTCTGTTACAGATGACTTTCATGCTCGCTTTAGTGCATTAAGTCGTCGCTACCGTTATGTTATCTATTCGTCGGATTTTTGTCCGGCAATATTGGCTAAAGGAGTGACTTGGACATATAAGACGCTTGATGTTAATGCCATGAAGGAAGCTGCTAAAGTGTTTCTGGGTACACATGATTTCTCTTCTTTCCGAGCAATTGGCTGCCAAGCCAATACGCCTATCCGTACAATTCTAAACTTTGATGTGCAGAAGCTGGGTCAATACATTGTTATAGATGTCCGCGCTAATGCTTTTTTGCATCATATGATTCGAAATTTTGCTGGTGTTTTGATGTCTATAGGGGCTGGTGAGAAACCCGTTTCCTGGGCGAAAAAAACGTTAGAAGCAAAGGATCGTACCAAGGGCGGTATAACTGCGCCACCAACTGGTCTGTATTTTGTGGATGCTCAATACCCTGATGTCTTTAATGTGCCAAAGCGACATTTAGGTCCTCATTTTTTACCTTATGTAGACGAGCCTAACTATGAATTGCCGAGTTAAAATCTGCGGAATAACCAATTTAGAAGACGCGCTTATGGCGTGTCGTCATGGTGCTGATGCGGTTGGTTTTGTTTTTTACGCAAAAAGCCCAAGATATGTTTCGCCTGATATGGCGAATTCTATTGTTGATAAACTGCCTCCTTTTGTAACGCCTGTTGCTTTATTTGTTGATGCTGACGCGGCACTCATCAATTCTGTTATAAATGGCAGCTCTCGTTGGATTATACAATTTCACGGTGGTGAGTCTGAGGCTGAATGCCTTTCATATCAGCGTCCTTATATGAAGGCATTAAGAGTTAAGCGCGGTGATGATGTAACCGCTTTGGTTGATCAATATCCAAGTGCAATTGCTATGTTATTAGATGCTTATAAAGCTGGCGTCCCTGGCGGAACGGGCGAAGTGTTTGATTGGGCATTAATACCAGATGGCTTGTCTAAACCAATTGTTCTGGCGGGCGGTTTAACGCCGAGCAATATTCAGCAAGCGATAACGCAGGTTAGACCTTATGCCGTAGATGTTAGTGGTGGCGTTGAGTTGTCAAAAGGCATTAAGAGTGAGTCTAAAGTTCAAGAATTCATTAGTGGAGCGAAATGTGGATAGCAAAGATTTTAACTTAGATTTACCGGATTCTCATGGTCGTTTTGGGCCTTATGGTGGCACATTTGTTTCTGAGACGCTGATGTCTGCTTTGGATGATTTGGCGAAAATGTATGAGCGCTTATCGAAAGACAGTGCTTTTCAGGCTGCTTTTGATCATGATTTAGCTCATTACGTTGGCCGCCCATCTCCACTTTATTTTGCTGAACGTCTGACCAAAAAAGCGGGCGGAGCTAAGATTTACTTAAAGCGCGAAGATTTAAATCATACTGGTGCTCATAAAATAAATAATACTATTGGTCAGGCTTTGCTTGCCAAGCACATGGGGAAACCAAATATTATTGCAGAAACTGGGGCTGGGCAGCATGGTGTTGCTTCTGCCACCGTTGCCGCTCGTTTGGGTCTGAAGTGTAAGGTTTTTATGGGGGCGGAGGATATTCGTCGCCAGTCACTTAACGTATACCGTATGAAGTTGTTAGGTGCTGAGGTCATTTCTGTTGAATCTGGTACTAAGACCTTAAAAGATGCGCTGAATGAAGCGATGCGTTACTGGGTAGGAAATGTAGACGATACCTTTTATATTATTGGTACGGCTGCGGGTCCTCATCCTTACCCTAAATTGGTTCGCGATTTTCAATCTGTCATCGGTCGTGAGACGAAAGCCCAATGTTTAGCTCAAGAAGGTCGTTTGCCTGATGCGTTAGTCGCATGTGTTGGTGGCGGATCTAATGCTATTGGTATGTTTCACCCATTTATTAAAGATGAAAATGTTGCTATGTATGGTGTTGAAGCGGGTGGCGATGGAATTGAAACGGGTCGTCATGCTGCACCTCTGAGTGCTGGTCGCCCTGGTGTGCTTCATGGTAATCGTACTTATGTCATGGCTGATGATGATGGTCAGATTATCGGCACTCACTCTATCTCGGCGGGTTTGGATTACCCAGGTGTTGGTCCTGAGCATGCTTGGCTTAAAGATATTGGACGCGCTAATTATGTGGCGATTAATGATGATGAGGCGATGGATGGCTTTAGAGATTTGACTCGTTTAGAAGGTATTATGCCAGCACTTGAATCAAGCCATGCTGTTGCCTACGGGATGAAGCTAGCCGCCACGATGGAAAAAGATAAGATTGTAGTAATAAATCTTTCTGGTCGTGGTGATAAAGATATTCTTACCGTTGCAGAATTAGATGGGATAGAAGTATGAGTCGCATTAAACAATGTTTTGAAAATTTAGAAAAATCTGGTAAAAAGGCGCTCATTCCGTATATCACCGCTGGAGACCCTAGCCCAGATTACACAGTGACACTGATGAATGCTCTAGTAGATGCTGGAGCTGATGTGATTGAGATCGGCATGCCTTTTTCAGATCCTATGGCTGATGGTCCAGTGATTCAATTGGCTTGTGAACGAAGCTTAGCCGCAGGAACCAGTGTCAAAAAAGTACTGCAAATCATCGCTGAATTTAGGCTAGGCAATACGACAACGCCTGTCGTTTTGATGGGGTATTTGAATCCAATCGAGTTTTTTGGGTATCAAGCTTTTTCAAATGCAGCAAAAGAAGCGGGTGTTGATGGCATTTTATTAGTGGATCTGACTCCAGAAGAGGCGACAGATGTAGTAGAATACTTCCGTGAGAACGATTTGGATCTGATTTATTTGCTGTCACCAACGACAACACCTGAGCGAGCAAAGAAAATTTGTGATTTGGCTTCAGGTTATGTGTATTACGTTTCTGTAAAAGGCGTGACAGGTTCTGCTGAACTAGATGTTGAAAGTGTTAAAAAACATGTGGATGCATTGCGTGCAATTACCGCCTTACCAATTGGTGTTGGTTTTGGTATACGTGATTCAAAAACGGCAGCGGCAGTAAGCAAATGTGCTGATGGTGTCATTGTTGGTAGTGTATTAGTTAACGCTATTGCTGAAAATCAAGATCATCAAAAAGAATATATAGCTGACGCTTTAGGGGCTATTTTATCGCCCATGCGCAATGAAATGGATGCTTAAGCGGCAGCAAACGAGAAATTTGGAGAAGTAAATGAGTAGCTGGTTAGATAAATTTGTACCTTCCATTGTGCGCAGTGAATCAAAGCGTGCGACTGCTGGTAGTGTACCTGAAGGTCTTTGGAAAAAATGCCCAAAATGTGAAAACGTTTTGTATCGTCCAGAGTTGGAAAAAAACCTAGATGTATGTCCAAAATGTAATCATCACCTTCGTGTAGGTGCTCGTCGTCGCTTAGATATTTTCTTGGATAAAGAAGGGCGTCATGAGATTGGTGCCCATCTTGAACCTGAAGACAAATTAAAATTCAAAGACTCAAAGCGTTATAAAGACCGTATTGCAGATGCTCAAAAAGCAACTGGTGAGAAAGATGCTTTGGTTGCGATGCAAGGTGTTTTAAATGGCATGCCCGTGGTCGCTGTTGCATTTGAATTTAGTTTCTTGGGCGGTTCCATGGGCGCAATCGTAGGTGAGCGTTTTATTCAAGCCGTTAATGTTTGTTTAGAAAAACGCATTCCGCTTGTATGTTTCTCTGCCAGTGGTGGTGCACGTATGCAAGAAGCGCTTATTTCCTTGATGCAGATGGCAAAAACAAGTGCCGGTTTGGAGCGCTTGAAGCAAGAGGGCATTCCTTATATTTCTGTCATGACTGATCCAGTTTTCGGTGGTGTATCTGCTTCTCTTGCCATGTTAGGTGATTTAAACGTTGCTGAGCCAAACGCTTTGATTGGTTTTGCTGGTCCACGCGTTATTGAGCAAACGGTTCGTGAAAAATTGCCTGAAGGTTTCCAACGTAGTGAGTTTTTATTGGATAAAGGCGCGTTGGATATGATTATCAAACGTGATGAAATGCGTAATCGCTTATTCAATATACTTTCTTTGCTTACTGAAAATAAGGTTGCTTAATTAAATGGCGCAAACGTCATTAGCTAGCTGGCTCTCATATATTGAGGGCCAGCATCCTTCTGAAATAGAGTTAGGTCTTAACAGAGGGAGTGCCGTATTAGCTCGGTTAAACTTATCTAGACCTAAGTGCAAAGTGATCACTGTTGCTGGAACTAATGGTAAAGGGTCAACTTGTGCCATGCTGACGCAGTATCTGAGTTCACAAGGTTATTCTGTTGGAACTTATACTTCCCCTCATTTTCTTGCTTTCAACGAGCGTATAGCATTAAACGATTCTCCTTGTGATGACGATGTTATATGTCGAGCTTTCGAGGCCGTAGAAGCTGCACGTGAAGGAATTAGCTTAACGTATTTCGAATTCAGTACACTTGCCGCTTTATGGGTTTTTGACCAATCTAAGTTAGATTATTGGGTGCTGGAAGTTGGATTAGGTGGGCGTTTAGATTCAGTTAATATGATCGATACAGATGTCGCTGTAGTGAGCTCTATTTCTTTAGATCATTTTGATTGGCTAGGCGATAACATAGATGTTATTGCTCAAGAAAAAACAGGTATTGCAAGAAAAGGTAAGTTACTCATCAGTGGCGTTGTTAACCCTCCTAGTACTATTGCTAGTACCGCTTTAGAAATAGGGGCAAACTTACGTCAGAAAGGGCAAGATTTCAATTTTGAATTGGATCAGAATTCCTGGTCTTGGTCCGGTAATGATGTGTATTTTGAGAACTTACCGGTTCCGTCTCTGCCGCTACAAAACGCCGCCACAGTGATTGCAGTATTGGTTTATATGGGGCTTTCTCCTGCGCATGCAGATTTAGTTGATTTATTTAGTAAAGCTCAACTAATGGGCCGATTCCAAAAAGTTGCCACTTCTCCTGATGTGTATATTGATGTCGCTCATAACCCTGAAGCCGCCATTGAGCTTGCTAACCGCATTAGTACCTTGCCACGTAAGCCTGTCGCCGTTTGCGGTATGTTGAAAGACAAAGATGTTGCAAGTGTGATGGTGCATCTAGCGGACAGTTTTTCTGACTGGTTCTGTAGTGATTTAGCGGGTCCAAGAGGCGCGAAGGCCGATGAACTGATCAGGCATATTGCGCACAGCTCACCAAGTCTTGGTTTAAGTGCTATGGCGTTTAATTCTGTCAGTGATGCGTTAAGTGCGGCCTTAGTCAAGGCTGAAGCCGATCAGCGTTCGGTGATTGTTTTTGGTTCGTTTGTAACTGTGTCAGATTATTTGGCGCTTAATCAATCAAAAGAGTGATTTATGATAGATAGAACAGTTACATATAGACTGATTGGTGCCGGTATTATGGTGTTATCGGCAGCGATTGTATTGCCATTGATTTTAGATGGCGAGCGTCCTGCAGAATTAGATGTTCAGGTTCAAGTCACGACACCTCCCGCGTTTCCTGTTGTCGAAATCGCTCCTGTTCAGTCTGTCGATAGCTTGCCAATTGAAAAGTCAGTTGGTGAAGACAAAGCCGCATCAGATATTCGTTTGATTCCTGTTCCTCAATCTGCGAAAGATGTTTCAGAAATTAGCAAAGCGGAATCAACCGTTTCTGCTAAGTCAGATGCTAAACCTGAACCCAAGCCTGTTGCGAAAGAGCCCGCTGAAAAAACAACGCCTGCTCCAGTAGCTGAGCGTTGGACCCTTCAGATTGCCACGTTTAAAAGTAAAGACAATTCAGTTCGTTTAGTCGATAAGCTTAAAGGTGCTAATTACGATGCATACAGTTTGACGACTAATTCACTTTATAAAGTCTATGTTGGTCCTGAGTTCAAACGAGAGACCTCTGAAAAAATGCGTGACGAGATCAAGAAGAAATTTAGCTTAAACGGCATTGTCGTTAAATATTCAGTGAATTAGCTTGAGGTTTGATGTCTCTGTATTTGGAAAATTACAGGTGTCTGTTAAACTTTGCGGCGATTTTTAGAGGTGTACATGGAGCAAGTAAATTCAATGTCGACCATTGACTGGTTGATCATTGCAGTAGTGGTACTTTCTACTCTTTTGAGTTTGAAGAGAGGCTTTGTAAAAGAAGTCTTATCACTTTTGACTTGGGTTGTTGCTTTTGTCGTATCAGTTAAGTTCTCTGATCAGATGCAAGCGCTGCTAGTTGATCAGGTTCAAAATGATCAGATTCGCTATATCGTTTCTTTTGTATCTCTATTTATAGCTACTTTGGTAGTGGGGGTCTTGGTTAGCTTTTTATTGGGATCACTTATCCAAGTAACGGGTTTGACAAGTACGGATAGAGTGCTGGGCATGCTATTTGGTTTTGCTCGTGGCAGCTTGATTGTTGTGGCTTTTGTTTCTTTATTGAGCTTGAGTCCAGCGATAGAAAAAACAGAGTTTTGGAAAACTTCACAATTGATCCCTCAATTGGGTCAATTGAATGACTGGACGCGTGATATGTTAGGCAAGAGCTCGGATCTTATGGATTCGACTCTCATTGACCGCGCCCTTGGAAATTAGTTGCTTATTTATATAGCAGCCAAATAGATAAAGAACCTTTGCGGCGTTTGTCGCAATTCCCCAACACGAGGATCTAGAACATGTGTGGTATCGTTGGTGTCGTAGGCACGTCTGTGGTTAACCAAGCAATTTTTGATGCGTTAACCCTTCTTCAGCATCGTGGGCAAGATGCTGCGGGTATGGTTACAAGCCATAACGGACGTTTATGCTTACGCAAAGACAATGGTCCGGTGAGTGAGGTCTTTCGCACTCGTCATATGAAAAAACTACACGGTAACATAGGTATAGGTCATGTCCGTTATCCAACGGCAGGTACTTCTAGCTCAGCTGAAGCTCAACCTTTCTATGTTAACTCTCCCTATGGCATTTCACTTGCGCACAATGGCAACCTAACAAATACCGCCAAATTAAAGCGTGAAGTATTTGAATCTGATTTGCGCCACATCAATACCACTTCTGATTCTGAAGTCTTGGTAAACGTATTGGCTCATGAGCTTCATGAAGAAGGAAAACTGGTACCAACACCAGAAGATATCTTTAATGCGCTTGAGCGTGTTTATAAGCGTATTGAAGGTGGTTATGCAGTTGTTACCTTGATAACAGGCTACGGTATTTTGGCTTTTCGTGATCCTGATGGTATTCGTCCATTGATTTATGGTTCACGTCAAACCGATTCTGGTATTGAATACATGGTTGCATCTGAAAGTGTTGCATTGGATGCGGCAGGTTTCAAAATTGAGCGTGATATCCAACCAGGCGAAGCGATCTTTTTTGACTTAAACCACAATGTTCATGTGCGTCAGTGCACACCGAAAAAAGTAGCGCGTCCTTGTTTGTTTGAATACGTCTATTTTGCACGTCCTGATACTGTTATTGACAGTATTTCAGTTTATAAAGCGCGTATTAACATGGGCGATCGTCTTGCTGAGAAAATCCAGCGTGAATGGAAAGATCATGATATCGATGTGGTTATTCCGATTCCAGATACAAGCCGTACCGCTGCGTTACAAATCGCACAGGCATTAAATATACCGTTCCGTGAAGGTTTGGTTAAAAACCGTTATATCGGTCGTACATTTATCATGCCGGGTCAGGCTATTCGTAAGAAGTCTGTGCGTCAAAAGCTTAATCCTGTGCCTTTTGAATTTAAAGATAAAACCGTTTTGCTAGTTGATGACTCTATTGTTCGTGGTACCACGAGTAAAGAAATTATCGAGATGGCGAGAGAAGCCGGTGCGAAGAAAGTCTATATCGCATCAGCCGCCCCAGAAGTTCGTTATCCGAACGTCTACGGTATCGATATGCCAGCGGCGAAAGAACTTATTGCGCATAATCGCAATGTTGATGAAATCTGCGAATTAATTGGAGCGGACAAATTAATATTCCAAGATTTGCAAGATTTGATCGATGCATGTATCGATGAAAAGCATTCTGATGTTCGTGAATTTGATACCTCTGTGTTTGATGCAAAATACATTACGGGCAATATTGATGCTGCCTATTTGGAAGGCATTGAAGGTGCGCGTAATGATTTAAATAAGGCTTCGGTTGAAGACCAAGAAGCTAGCGATATGATGCACCCTATGTAATATTTGCATGATCTCGTGACGGATAAAGCTAAGCCAGGTCACGCCTGGCTTAGTTGTTTTTGGGAAATGATTTTGAAAAGTGGCTTGGAGTGAAGTAATGGCAGATTATAAAGATGCAACGAATGCGATTCGTGCAGGTATTCGTCAAACGCAAGAACAAGAAAACAGCGAAGCCATTTTCATGACCTCGAGCTTTGCTTATGCGAGTGCTGAAGAGGCGGCAGGAAAGTTTTCTGGTGATCAGGACGGTAATGTTTACTCTCGTTTTACTAACCCGACGGTTGAGCTGTTTGAGAAGCGCCTAGCGACGCTTGAAAAGGGTGAGGCAGCGATTGCGACAAGTTCTGGTATGGCGGCGTTAATGACGTTGGCATATAGCTTATTGCAGGCTGGTGATCGTGTGGTGTGTTCACGTAATATTTTTGGTTCAACGGTTAAGTTTTTTAATACCTACACCACCAAGTTTGGTGTCGAAGTTATTTATGTCGATGCGACTGACTATGCCGCATGGGAAGAAGCAATTAACGAAAATACACGGTTTTGTTATTTTGAAACGCCTTCCAATCCGCTTTATGAAGTGGTTGATGTTGCTCGTGTAGCGGCATTGGCGCATGCGAAAGGTGCATTGTTGTGTGTTGATACCGTTTTAGCGACACCAGCGCTGCAGAATCCTTTGACGCAAGGTGCTGATATCGTCATGCAATCAGCCACTAAGTTTATTGATGGCCAGGGTCGTTGTCTGGGCGGTGCTTTAATTGCTAGTCAAGAGATCATCAATGTTTTCACTGCCTTTATGCGCAGTGCTGGTCCATGCATGAGCCCCTTCAATGCTTGGGTGCTATTAAATGGCCTCGAAACCTTGTCATTGCGTATGACTGCTCATTCTGCAAACGCGATGAAGTTGGCGGAATATTTAGAAGCGCACCCTAAAGTACTTAAAGTCAATTATGGCGGATTGCCGAGCCACAAGTACCATGAACTTGCTAAACAGCAACAGAAAGATTTTGGTGGTTTGTTGTCCTTTGAAGTAGAAGGTGGCCGTAAAGCAGCTTGGTCTGTTATTAATGCCACTAAATTGATGTCGATTACAGGAAATTTGGGTGATACCAAAACCTTGGTGACACATCCTGCGACAACCACTCATGGTCGTTTGACGGATGAAGAAAAAGCCAAAGCTGGAATTGCTGAAGGCTTGATTCGTGTGTCCGTTGGTTTAGAAGACATTGATGACATCATTGCCGATGTTAAAGTGGCGCTGGATCAGTTGGCCTAGTATATTTCGTTATAAATATTGGCTTATAAAAAAGCGGACTGAGAGTAATTTCTGAGTCCGCTTTTTTGTTTGCTGAGGCTTTGTGTTTGCCCTGTTAAATTTCGCTGTCTTGGCTTCCTTCCTTCAGGGGCGTATTTTTAGACGGCTGGGGCTCTACCGTTTGTCCTTCCAAGGCTTGCAGTCGCTTTTGTTCTTTTCTACGATAGCCCAGAACTAATAAACAAGGCGTTAAAATAAGCGTTAATGGCGTTGCAAAGGTGAGGCCTCCGGCGATGGCAGTGGATAATTGCGTCCACCATTGGGCCGATGGCGCGCCAATACTGAAGGATTGATGAATTAGGTCGATATTGAGCTGAAACACCATGGGGACAAGCCCAAGAATAGTGGTAATGGTGGTTAACATAACCGGTCTTAATCGTTGAACGCCTGTTCTGATGGCCGCTTCGCGAACCATCATGCCTTGCTTGCGCAAACCGTTGAAAGTATCGATTAGAACGATATTGTTGTTAACAACAATCCCTGCCAAAGCGATAACACCGACACCACTCATTACAATGCCGAACGGTTGCCCTTTGACCATAAGTCCAATGAATACACCCATGGTCGAAAAGATTACCGCGCTCAGGATTAATAAACATTGGAAAAAGTTATTAAACTGAGTCACCAAAATGATCGCCATGATGAAAAACGCAACACCAAATGCCTTGATCAAAAAAGCCATGGATTTTTGCTGGTCTTCAGTGTTGCCCCGAAACTCATAGCTGACGGATTTATCTATACCGGCGGCATCTAGTTTTACTTTGATGGCTTTAATTACTTCATCAACCACTAAGCCGTCTTTCACGTCGGCATCGATTTTAATGGTTTTCTTTCCATCGGTTCTATTTATCACACCTTGCTTAGGTGCGGCATATCGATGAATGAAGTTGCTGGCTGGAATACTGCCTTGATTCGTTGGAATCTGTAGCTGATCCAGTTGATCTAGACTACGTTGATTCACTGGATAGCGTAAAACGATATCAATTTTGTCATCAGCCCCTTCTGGTAAAAAGTCACTTAAAGTTATACCTGTGGTAACCAGTTTGATAACATTACCAAGGCTGTTGACGTCGACGCCGTACCGGCTTGCTTCTTCGCGATTAATATCAATACGCCATTCAATGCCAGCGAGAGACCTGTCATCACTGACCGTAATGATTTCATCTCTTAATAAAAGCTGTTTACTAATTTCATCAGCAGCAAGGTTGAGGGCTTCAGAATAGTTTGAATTAAGCTGTAGCTGAATGTCTGCACCTGATTGGGGGCCGCCTTGTTCTTTTTCTGCGCTGATTTCGATGCCAGGGATTTGTTTCGTTCTTTCCCTTATTTGGTCCAATATGACGCCAGCGGATTCTCGTTTGTACCAATCAGTAAATTCCATGGTAATAGAGCCGATGCTATCAGGTGCAGCATTGTTGCCTGGTGTGGCATATGTTGTTGCAACAACACTTTTTAGTGCTGGTGTACCAATAACTTGCTCTTCTACCTGTCTCACTAATGCGTCTTTTTCTTCTAAAGATAGATCGCCGCGGGCACGTATATCTAGGTTAGCTGATTCAGGTTCGATATTAGGAAAAAATTCAACGCCTTTACCAAACTTGCCATAGCTGGCAAAAATAGTGAAGAGTAACACTATTGTGAACAATAGCACCCAAACTGGGTACTCCACTAAACGAGTCAGCATTCTGCCATAGAAGCCTGTTGGACCAGTAAGTTCGGACAAATCACCTGTTTCTGTGATGCGCAGTGCGCGCATGGTTTTTTCTGTATAGGCACCTTTTTTACCAATGATAGAGCCGATGGTCGGTAATACTATTAGCGCCATGACTAAAGACGAAGCCAGTGTCGCTATGATGGTAATAGGCATGAAGCGCATAAATTCTCCGACTATGTCGGGCCAGAAAAGTAATGGCATGAATACCGCTAATGTGGTCGCTGTAGAGGCTGTGATAGGCCATGCCATACGTTTTGCGGCCTCACTATAGGCTTGTCGCTTGGATGCGCCTTCAGCTAGTTTTCGATCGGCATACTCAGTCACAACAATGGCCCCGTCAACGAGCATGCCAACACTGAGAATTAAGGCAAAAAGCACAACCATGTTGATGGTGTAACCTTGCAAATCGAGTATTAAAATACCAGATAGAAAGGCCCCGGGAATGGCTAGGCCGACTAAAAAAGCACTTCGCACTCCAAGAGCCCATACAATAACGATCATTACTAGCAGGGTGGCCGCGAGAACGTTATTAAATAAGTCGTTTAGAGAGGTCTCGATGTCTGTGGATTTATCACCAGTTAAGTTGTATTCGATGCCATCTGGCCATTGTTCGCTTTCACTCTTAACCGCTGCTTTTACCGCTTCAATGGTGTTAATGATATTGACGCCAACACGCTTAGAGACTGCAAGCGTAATGCTACGTTTGCCTTCGACTCTGGCGTAACTTGTTGGGTCTTCAAAAGTCAGTTCGCCAGTAGCTATGTCTCCTAATAAGACAACTTGATCTCCGTCAACTTTGATTGGAAGGTTAAGAATATCTTCCTTGGTTTTCAGTAGACCGGGAACCTTCAGTGAAAAACGTCCAGCCCCAGTGTCTAAATTCCCAGCGGCCACCAATCTATTGTTGCCAGAAACGAAGTTGGCGACATCTGATAAGGACAAATTATAGGATTCAAGCTGTTCGGGACGAATAATAATCTGAGCTTCTTGGTCACGGTCACCACTGATCTTAGCTTCTAGTACACCATCAATTGCTTCAATAGAATCTTGTAAGTTTTTTGCCGTACGACTCAGTGTCGCGAAACTGACATTACCCGATAAATTGACACGTAATACTGGGAAGGTGGAAAGGTTGATTTCTGTGACAGTCGGTTCATCGGCATCATCAGGTAATTCGCTTTTGGCTCTATCTACCTTATCTTTAGCATCGCTAATGGCTTGGTCAATATCGACGCCAGACTCAAACTCCAGCATGATTGATGCATGGCCTTCTGAGGCTGTAGATTTGAGTTCTTTTAACCCTTCTAAGCCTTTTAATTCTTTTTCCAGAGGGTGAACTAATAAACTGTCTGCGTCTTCAGGCGAGATGCCTTCCAGCGATACTGATACATAGGCCATCGGTATGGTGATATCAGGATCACTTTCCTTGGCAATTTCGATGTAAGAAACCGTACCCATAATAAGTATGAGGACGAAAAACATCATTACAGTACGAGAGCGAGCTAAGGCCGCCTCAATCAATGTTTGCATATTGGGCCTCCTTAGTTTTGGTAATGGGCTTCGACTTTATCGCCCGCAGACACAAAGCCCTGTCCGACGGTGATAATGTTCACGTTGTCGGGGAGGCCGCGAACCCAAACTTGGTCGCGTTCTGATTTAATGATTTCGACAGTTGATACAACAACCGTATTGTCTATACTGATGGTTTTTATGGCTGTTCTGCCTGAGTCATCTAAGGTAAGAAGCGCTGGAGAGAAGGCATGAGCTCTTTGTTCATCTAAAACGAAATCTACAGCAGCCGTTAAACCTGCAGGAATAGCATTATCTGGATTGTCTACTTGCATCTCGACACTGATGGTGCGGCTGGATTCGTTAGCCGTGGTACTGATATAGGAAACAAAACCTTGTGCTTCATAGCCAGATTCGAGACGGATATTACCTTGGGTGCCTAGCTTTATAAACTGGATTTTATTTTGTGGAATATTCACGCTAACTTTAATTGGATTCACAGAAACTAAGGTGCCGATAGCCGCGCCAGCCGCTAATACTTGACCTTCTTGTACGTTCAATGTGTTCAATATGCCAGAAAAGGGCGCTGTTACATTCGCATTTTCTAAATCAATCAATAGGGCTTCTTTGGTCGCTTTTGCCGAGGCTAGATCCGTTTCGGCTTGGGCTAAATTGACTTTCGATGTGAAATTGCCTGCATTTAGTTTTCTGATGCCATCAAGTTCAAGTTGTTTCTGCTTTATTAGTAGCCCAGCTTGTTCTATTTGTGCTTTTAAGGTTCGAGTATCAACTTGCAGGATTGAGCTGCCTTTTTTTATAAAGCGACCTTTTTCGACGGGGAGCTTCGTAATTCGGCCTGGGTATGTGTTTATAAGTTGAAGTGTTTCATCAGCCAAGGTTTTTCCACTTAACGGCAAATGCATTTCAATCGTTTTGGTGATAAGGGTTTTGGCTTGAACTGGGTAAGCTAGCTTACTTTCTGTTGACTGTGAAGAAACAGTATTCTCATTTGGGGTTTTTCCTGTTGGGCTAACCGTAACTCCATTGCCTCCTGCAATCATCCAAGTTACGGTTGCGACGGCAACGACCACTGCTGTTATTGGCCCTACCTTGCTTTTAAGCTCCATTTGACACTCCGTGAAATATAAAAATTATCATTATGTGGGGTTAGTATATGCGTAAATAATAAGGAAGAAAGCGTTTTAGATTAAATCTTGCGCAGACAATAGCAATATTACACCCTCATTTTATGATCAAAGTTGCTAAAAATATTTTTAACCAACAAAAAACTGTTTCTTTTTAATCGCTAGTCTCGTCTATTTGCTGAACCTTCGGTTAGAAGGATGATACTATACCGCCACAAAATTTTTACTTTATATGGATAGATATGAGTCTATTGTCGTTAGAACAGATCAGTGTTGCTTTTGGGCATAATCCACTGCTGTCAAAAATCAGTTTTTCAGCCGAAGCTGGAGAGCGTGTTGCAATTATCGGTCGCAATGGTGCGGGTAAATCGACACTGTTAAAAGTCATTTCAGGCGAACAAGTTGCCGATGAAGGCGTTGTTCGCTTAGAAGGAGGCATGACTATTGGTCAGCTTCCACAAGAATTGCCTGATGCGAATGAAAAAACCGTTCGTGAAGTGGTCAGTGAGGGCGCCGGTGAAGCGCATTCGTTAATGATTCGCTACTTCAAGTTATTAGAAGATTTCGAGAATGATCACGCCAATGAATTAAGTGATATTCAGACTGAATTAGATCGAATTCAAGGCTGGGATTTAGAGCAACGTGTGAATCACATGATTCAGCGTTTGGCCTTGCCTGCTGATAAGCTGATGTCTGAATTGTCTGGTGGTTGGCGTCGTCGCGTTATCTTAGCGCAGGCACTAATTTCTAACCCAGATGTCTTGCTACTAGACGAGCCGACTAACCATTTGGATGTACCAACAATCGAATGGATGGAGCAACAGCTTCAGCAATTCCGCGGTTTGATCTTATTTATTACCCATGATCGTCGTTTCCTAGAGAAATTGGCTAACCGTATCATTGAACTAGATCGCGGTAATCTTATTTCCTTCAGCGGCAACATCACCGCTTTCCTTGCTTTTAAAGAGAAGATGCTCGAAGAAGAAGAGCGTGCAAACGCCTTGTTCGATAAGCGCCTTGCAGAAGAAGAAGTCTGGATCCGCCAAGGTATTAAAGCACGTCGTACCCGTAATGAAGGTCGAGTTCGTGCTTTGAAAGCCTTACGTGAAGAACGTTCTGAACGTATTAATCGCCAAGGCAATGCCAAAATGGCGATTGAGACCAAAGATAAGTCTGGCAAGCTGGTAGCTGAATTCACCCAAGTTGGTCATTCATTTGAAGACAAAGTGATTCTGCAACCAATGGACTTCGTGGTAAACCGTGGAGACAGAATCGGTCTGATTGGGCCAAATGGTTGCGGTAAAAGTACCTTCCTTAAAATTCTATTAGGGGATCTTGAGCCTGAAACCGGATTGGTGCGTCAAGGTACGAAACTTAACGTAGCGTATTTCGATCAGCTGCGTGAGCAACTAGATCCAGAACAAACGGTTGCGGAAAACGTTGGTGAAGGTAAAGACGTTATTGAAATCAACGGTCAGAACAAACATGTTATTGGCTATCTTGGTGATTTCCTTTTCCCGCCTGAGCGCGCCCGTACTCCAGTAAAAGCATTGTCTGGTGGTGAGCGAAATCGTGTATTGCTAGCGAAGTTATTCACTCGCCCAGCCAATCTATTAATCATGGATGAGCCAACCAACGACCTTGATGTGGAAACCTTAGAGCTGCTTGAAGAGCTTCTAATGAGCTACGATGGCACCTTGTTATTGGTAAGCCATGACCGTGCTTTTCTAGATAACGTGGTCACCAGCGTAATTGCTTTTGAAGGTGAAGGCCGAGTGAAAGAATACGTTGGTGGATATCAAGACTGGATTCGTCAAGGTGGTAAATTCCCAACAGAATCTACATCGCAAACTGACGACATACCAACTAAAAAAGAAAAAGCCAAAGCAGACGCAAAAAAAGTCGAAGAGGATAAAAAAACCTCTATGCAGGCGAAACCAAAAGCGAAGCTAAGCTATAAAATGCAGCGCGAATTTGACAATATGCCTGCGACCATCGCGAAGTTGGAAGAAGAGATCGCCGCGTTGCATGTCACCACTAGCGCGCCAGAGTTTTATACCGAGGATGCGGATAAGGTTCAGAAAACTTTAGCAAAACTAGCGCATAAAGAAGAAGAGCTTGAAACAACCATGGAGCGTTGGTTAGAGCTTGAAGAAATGCAAAACGGTTAAATTGCGCAAAACGGGTAGATTATGACGAATAAAATTAAACCAGTTTCATTTATACCGCGCTTTTTTGGCGCTTTTGGTCAGTTCTTTAAATACATGGGGAGCGGCGACTATGCCGCTCGCTGTCAAACGGTTGATCAAGGCGAGCAATTTGCCTTCGAAGTCGAGCCTAAAGTCATAACAGAAGAAGTGGAAGTGATTCGTGAAATCGAAGTCGCTGCACCTGTTTTGGATACAGTCAACGCTGACGGAGCGCACCAGTTACTACAACTGTTACAACAAGAAGCGCGCTTTATCGATTTCATCCAAGAAAGCATTGATGATTACAGCGATGCGGATGTGGGGGCGGCGTCTCGCCAAATTCACGCTGGTTGCTCTAAAGTATTGAAGCAACATTTTACCATCGATGTCGTGTCTCTAGATGCTGTGAATAGCGCCGCGGAAAATAGCCGTGTAGAAGTGCCATCTGGTTACGATTCCAAGCAGATCAAGCTTGAAGGTCGAGTGGAGGGTGATGGCCCATACTCTGGCACGCTGATTCATCCTGGTTGGAAAGTGACGGAAACGCGTCTGCCAAAAGTAACCAATACAGAAAGCCTAAATATTCTAGCGCCAGCTGAAATCGAGGTATAACTCATGAGTCAATATTTCATTGGTATCGACCTAGGTACCACGCATTCGGCTGTCTATTATTCGCCATCTAGCCAAATGGCAACCGAATCAGATCAAGTAGGGCGTATTCAACAATTGGCGATTCCGCAGTTTATCGCGGCAGGTCAAGTGGATGCTCGTCCTTTACTTCCTTCTTTTGTGTATTTTCCTCACCAAGGTGAATTTTTAGAGAGCGATTTACAGCTTCCTTGGGGCAAAGCGGATTTTGTTGTCGGACAGCTGGCGCGTGAGTTGGGTGCGAAATCTTCTGGTCGATTGGTACAGAGTGCTAAAAGCTGGTTGTGCCATTCTCGCGTGAGTGCTGATGAAGCGGTATTACCTGTGGATGCGCTTGAAGAAGTAGAAAAAGTGTCTCCAGCGCAGGTGACAGAAACCTTGTTAGCGCATTTGGTTAGTGCATGGGACCATCAATTCCCTGATGCGCCAATTGCCGAGCAAACTCTTGTTATTACCGTGCCGGCATCATTTGATCCCGCTGCTCGTGTTATTACTGAACAAGCCGCTGAGAAAGTCGGTTTGCGTGCTCGTTTGATTGAGGAGCCGTTAGCGGCATTTTATGCCTGGTTAAGTGATCAGCAAAGCTGGGCTGAAAGCCTAGATGTCAATGAGCATATTTTGGTTGTCGACGTGGGTGGTGGTACAACAGATTTATCGTTAATCCAAGCGGTAGAGCAAGATGGAGTGCTTGGTCTAGAGCGTGTCGCTGTGGGTCGTCATATTCTTCTTGGCGGCGACAATATGGATTTGACGCTGACTTACCATTTGGCTGCTCAGCTAGCGCAAAACGGCACTAATCTTGAGCCTTGGCAAATTAGCGGTTTGACCCAAGCTTGCCGAGAAGCAAAAGAACGTTTGTTAACCAATGCGGATTTAGGCGACGTGAGCGTTGTTGTGCCTAGTCGTGGTCGCAGTCTGTTTAATAACAGCATCAAAGCAACCTTGACGCAGAACGATGTGCAACAGCTTTTGATTGATGGCTTTTTTCCACAAGTTCAATTAGGTGATCAAGCTCAAAAAACAGCACGTAGTGGTTTCAGTGCGATTAACTTGGATTACGAAGGTGATCCAGCGATCACTCGCCACATCAGCGAATTCTTAGCTCAGCATGATGTGAAACCAAGCAAGGTGTTGTTAAACGGTGGTGTGTTCAATGCCAGTGTCATTCGCAATACCCTAGAAACCCGTTTGGCTTCTATGCTGGCCGAGTCGTTGAGTGGCCGCGAATTAACTGTGTTAACGCCGTCTCATTTGGACCATGCGGTTGCTAAAGGCGCGACATATTATGCCCAAGTGCAAGCTGAAGGCGGCGTTAAAGTAAAAAGTGGCCTAGCGGCAAACTACTACATTGGCGTTGCTAGTCCAATGCCAGCGATTCCTGGAATGGCACCTCCTGTGGATGCTATTTGTGTGGCATCATTTGGGTTGGAGGAAGGTTCAGAAGAGCAAATGTTGCCGAACGAGTTTTCTCTTGTGGTTGGCGAAAGTGTGACATTCCGTTTCTTCCAATCGAAAAACAGCAATGTGGAATCGGTAGGTAAGGTCATTGCTTCGTTTTCTGTTCCCCAGCTAAATGAATTGAACCCTTTGTCGGTACGATTAGACGCAGGTCATTATCAAGCTGGCGATATGGTGCGAGTCTATCTGACGGCCCGTGTTACTGAATTGGGGCTGTTGCTGTTACAAGCACACGATACCCAATCAGACCTAAGTTGGACTATTGAGTTTCAAGTCAGGGAGTCTTAATACATGGCGCAGACGGCTTTTCCTTCTACTTATCGCGTAGGCATTGATTTGGGGACAACCAATTGTGTTGTCTCTTATATACCAGTATCAAATGACTCGAATGTAAATGCGCCAGAATTATTGCCCATTCCGCAAGTGATGGCGGATGGTTCTGTGCAAGAGTTTGCGTATTTGCCCAGTGCTATTTATGTATTGGCCTCCGATGAGGTAGGTAAAATCGATCCGGTTTTGCCTTGGCGCCATCATGATAAAGAGCGCATTGTTGGTGTTGGTGCGTTGGCATTAGGCCAGCGTCGAGCCGGACAATTGATACAAAGCGCGAAAAGTTGGTTAAGCCATCGTCAGGTTGATAGACGCTCCGCTATTTTGCCTTGGGCGAGTGAGTTCTCAAAGAAACTCAGTCCTCTTGAAGCGAGTAAAGTTCTTTTATTACACATTAAGCAAAGCTGGAACCATCGCTTTGCGGATGCACCGCTAGAGTCGCAATCCATCGCGTTAACCTTGCCAGCCTCTTTTGATGAAGAGGCGCGAGCTTTGACACTAGAAGCGGCGAAGTTGGCAGGTTTACAGGATTTATATCTGCTTGAAGAGCCGCAGGCGGCCTGTTACCACTACATCAGTGATGACGAAAAGCTCGCTGCGTTAGCGAATAAAAAGATGCTTTTGGTTGTCGACATCGGCGGTGGCACCAGTGATTTTAGTTTGGTGGCGATCAAGTCTGCGCCTTCAAACAGTAGCGTATCTCTGAAGCGTGTTGCCGTAGGTGAGCATTTATTGCTAGGTGGCGATAATCTAGATCAAGCCTTGGCGTTTCAGTTAGATCCAAAACAAATTTCTGCCTTGTCAGCTACGCGCTTAGCGGCTTTGGTTCAACAAACTCGTCAGGCAAAAGAAACCTTGTTAGGTGAAGGCGCACCGGAATCCCTAAGTATTACGGTTCTTGGTGGTGGCAGTCGTTTAATTGGCGGCTCACAAAAATTTGATGTCTATAGAGATGCTTTGTTAGAACAAATTCACAATGGCTTTTTTCCTATGGTGAATAGCGATGACAAGGTGCAAAAGAGCGATTACGCCATGCACACCTTGGGTTTGCCTTACGAATCTGATCCCGCTTTTACACGTCATTTAGCGGCGTTTTTGCAGCAGCATAAAACTGTAATTGAAGCAGCAACAGGCTCGCCTATGCCTGATGCGGTGTTGTTTAATGGTGGTTTATTTAATAGTCCGATATTGAAGTCGCGTTTGTTAGAGCAGCTCAATACTTGGTCTTCTGAGCCAATTTTGGCTTGTAGTGCAGACGAACCCAACGACGCGGTTGCCAAAGGCGCGGCCATGTATTTGAACGCTTTAGCAGGCGAAAGTACACGCATTGAAAGTGGCGTGGCACACAGTTTGTATTTGAAGCTTGGCGAAGATCAATTCGTCGGTATCTTGCCAAAAGACACCTTGAAAGGTGAGATTATCCGCTTGGAACAAGAGTTCTTTGTGACTCTGGGTCAGCAAGTTCAGTTCCCCTTATATCGATCAGATGACCATATTGATTGTGTCGTCGGTAGCGTTTGTGATCAAAATGGATTGCATTACATTTCAACCTTGATGACAGAGCTAGATGGCTCCATCGAATCCCAAGAAACCGCGGTAACACTATCGGTGCAAATGACCGAGGTTGGTGTGTTGCAAGTGGTGTTAAACGCCAATAATCAGAAAGACCAGTGGCGTTTGGATTTCTCTACCCATGTGGGTTCCTCACAAGAGACTGAGCAAGCTGATGAAAGTGGTTTGTTGCATGCCAATATGGGGCAAGCTGAAGAGCATTTAGCTAAGTGTTTTTCCAGTGCGGGTCAAAAACAAAATCCAGACTTAGTGAAATCTCTTAAACAGGATTTGGACCAGTTGTTAGGCAATCGAGATGATTGGAATCTTGCCACCTCACGACGTTTGGTGGATAAACTGTTAAGTGTAAAATCGGGTCGGACCAAAAGCGCCCAGCATGAGCGACAATGGTTGCAGCTCATGGGCTATTGTTTACGCCCAGGTTTTGGTGCCGCGGATGATTTGGCACGGGTTCAACAAGTCGTTAATACTACTAAAGCTGGCGCTCAGTTTGATACGGCACCCGTATGGGGGCAATATTGGACCTTATATCGTCGTATTGCTGGTGGCTTATCGGTGGAACAACAAACGCATTTGTTTAAACAGTTTAGCCAATACTATTCCCCAACAGGGCAGCGTTCTCGTGACAAGATGAAAGCACTGACGACTAAATCCAGCGATGATTTAATTCGTTTGGTCGGCGCGTTAGAGGGTTTGTCGAATGAAGATAAAGTCACCACGATTGATTGGTTGCTGAAGCGTTTACAAAAGACTTCTGAGCCAGATACCGCTTGGTGGACGATAGGGCGCATTGCTTCTCGTCATCTTTTATCTGGCAAGCAAGAGCAAAGAATTGCAGAGGATAAACTCTTTCCGATACTAGAAACGGTTCTCAAGGAAGATTGGAAGAAACGCAAGCAAGCAGGGTTGGCCGCTGTTTTAATGAGCCAAGTCAGCCTTGGTGAATCTGACAAGATGAGCGCTATGCGCAAAAAAGTCGCTAATAAACTCAAAAAAGATAAATGCCCCGCCCAATGGTTAGAACGTTTGGAAAGCCAAATCGAGATTAACAGCGATGAACTAAACGCCTTGGTCGGTGAGAGCTTACCGCTGGGTTTACGTTTGTGATTTGGAGGCAAAATAGGTCTATGAAGTACCTGTTTTGCCTTTGTATGTATTTAGTTTCTAACTCGCTTCATATTAATGAGAATAGGACTGCCAGTCATTGGGTCCGGAATTAAGTCGCATTCAACACCATATAATTCACGTACCAGCTCTTTTGTCATTACCTCTTTTGGGCTGCCTTGGGTGATGATTTCACCTTTTTTCATAGCAATAATATGATCTGAATAACGGCAAGCACTGGGCAAATCATGAACCACCATTGCGAGGGTTTTACCTTGTTTGGATAAATGTCGTATCAATTCAAACACTTCAATCTGATGCCCCAAGTCCAGTGCCGATGTAGGCTCATCCAACAAAAGTAATGGCGTTTCTTGGGCAATCGACATGGCTATCCAAGCACGTTGGCGCTGTCCGCCTGAGAGTGTGTCTAACAATCGATCTTTGAGCCCTTCTAAATCTGCGGCGTTTAAGGCGTAATTAATAGCTTGCTGGTCATCCATTGCCCATTGCTTTAACAAGCTTTGGTGAGGGTGGCGACCAAAACGAATAAGTTCTTCGATTGTAATGCCGTCAGGTGCGAGTGTGTCTTGTGGCAAGAGGGCGAGCTGCCTCGCGACTTCTTTAGAAGGGAGTGTGTGAATGTCTTTACCGTCTAGTAGTACTACACCAGAGCTTGGTGAGTGAACACGAGACAAGCCATTCAGCAATGTTGATTTACCGCAGCCATTTGGCCCCACAATAGCGGTCACCTTTCCTTCTGGTAGCGAAACATCTAGGTTTTCAATGATGCTAGTTTTGCCGTGTTTTAAGGTTAGCTTTTCTGCACCTAGGTGTGCCAAGGATGTTTTGTAAGTATTTTCTTTAGGTGTCTGTGTAAATTGTAGAGACGTAGCCGTCATAGTGAAGTCCTTGAAGTGCGTCGAACAAGTATCCAAATTAAGTAAGGGCCGCCAACAACGGCAGTGACTATACCAACAGGTAGTTCTATTGGGGATAATACAGTTCGACCAAAGAGGTCAGCGATTATCATTACTAAGGCGCCAGTCAGTGCAGAGCTTATTAATGGAATACCACGATAGCGTGCCAGAACTCGTGCAATTTCAGGGCCGATTAAGGCGACTAAACCAACAGGTCCTGCAACGGCAACGGCAAGGCCTGTTAGTGTGATACACAAGACTAACGTAATAATCCGAATTGATTTGATATTGGCTCCAAGGGCTGTGATTACTTGGTCAGAGAAGGGCATCAAGGCAAACTGAGAGGCGAAAAGTAAGCAAGCAACTAAGCAAACGCCTAGACCAATGCCTAATACCTTTACCATCATAGGATCGCGAGCGCTTAAACTACCGACCGTCCAAGGGTAAGCGCTGTTTGCTACATCTATACTGACTTGGCTTAAGAGTAATTGTGTTATCGCACCCGCAATGGCACCAATACCGATACCCGCAACGATGAAACGATATCCTCGTGTGCCACTTCCACCTGCTAAACCAAACGCCAAGGCGGTTGCCGTTGCTGCACCCGCTAATGCCATCACGGAAGGTGCGAGAGAAATTCCCATACCAACCACCGAAGACACAGCGAATGCCATAGCGGCGTTATCTATACCGATAATGCCTGGTGTCGCAAGCCGATTTCTTGCCATGGTTTGCATTAAACAGCCAGCCAAACTGAAAGCGGCGCCAGTGAATAGAGCGGCTAATAAACGGGGTAAACGTAAATCTTGCACTATGAATTGGCTCATTGAGCTGCCATGACCAAATAAAACGGCAATGACTTCTTTTGGTGAAATAGGCATGGTGCCAATACCAAGGGTTGCGATACAAGCGATAGCCAACAAGGTTAACAGCCAAGCGTTGCGTATTATTGCGGGCTTCTCTATCAATAAAATTGCATTTCGGCCTAAAGGCAATAGACAGTGACCGCTTGGTGCAGATGTAACTTCTTCATCATTAGGAAGCGAGAGGCTTTGATTTATCATAATGTCGGCATTCTTCGTGAGCGCACAATCAATAAAAGTACTGGGGCGCCGATAATGGCGGTTAGTACGCCTAGCGGCATTTCGGCTGGTTGTGCAACAAGGCGTGATACAACGTCTGCGGCAATAACAATAATCGGCCCGAGTGGTAAACATAACCACAAAGTACGACGAATATCGGGGCCCACTAAAGCACGAGCAGCGAAGGGAACCACTAGGCCGATAAAAGCAACGGGACCAGCAATCGCGGTGGCGCCACCAACGAGTAAAGCAACGGCTACAATGACAACAGCGCGGATGCGTTGCGGTTTGTGTCCCAAGCCAATAGCAACTCGTTCACCTAGTGCTAATGACGCAAGCGGCTTTGCTGCGTATAAGATACAAAGCCCAGCAATCAACATGGAAGGTAATAGTGAGAACAGAGTGTTGGTATCTCTGCCTGCAACGCTACCGGTTACCCAAAAGCGAATTTCATCGGCGGCTCTTTGGTCAAACAGTAATAATAGAGAGGTCACTGCAAGTAACAGGCTTGAAAGTGCTGCACCGGCCAGTACTAGTCGAATGGGGTCGTTGTGTTGTCCTTGCATGCGAGCGACGCTAAGCACACAAATGCAGCCTATCAAGGCGCCAAGTTGAGCAATACCAACGGTTAATGTCGCCGTACTTGCACCTAGTACCAAGGTAATGGCAACGGCAAAAGAGCTTCCTGCACTGACGCCAAGCAAACCAGGCTCTGCCAATGGGTTACGAGCAACAGCTTGCATAAGCGCGCCAGCAATTCCCAATGTTAGACCGACAAATAAACCAACAAGTGTTCTGTTTGCGCGTAAATGAAATACGGTGAATTGGTCGTCTGCAGAACCATTGCCTAATAAGGTTTGAAAGGAAGCTTGAAGGCTTAAGCCGCCAGCACCAAACAATAAGCTACAGAAACAGCAAAGTGCCAGCACTAAGAGTGCTGGCACAAACAAGCTAAATAGTGGACGCTGTGCAGGAGGTATGTGAAACCAACTAATCATTTAGAGTAGATATCTTATTATTTAATTTTTTGGTCAAACACTGTTTGAATGTCATCAAGAATGGCATGTGCGGCAAGTGGGCCAGCAGCGCTTGTCCAAAGTTGTCCATTTACTGCGATAACCTTGTCTTCTTTTACTACATTAAGGCGAGAGAAAGACGGCGATGTTTTAGCAGCTTCCAAAGCATCTTTACCTTCACTATTGAGTGTTGCCAAGAATAACCAAGCACTATCAACTTTAGTTAAGTTTTCTAAACTAAGAGGGCTACTATGTGGGCGGCCTTCTTTGATAACACCAGCATCATTAATGATGAATCCGGTCGCAGCAAGCACATCGGTAGAGAAGATCTGCGAAGACATCACAATAGGGCCTTGGGGCATCCAGCGAGCTAAAGTTGCTGAACGTTCGTTTTTAGAAAGTCTATTGGTAATGACTTCTTTTAATGCATTTTCACGATCTTTTATGTCGCTTAGGATTTCATCCATTTGATCGCTTTTGTTTAACGCTTGAGCATAGACTTTAGCAACACTGATCCAGCTGTCAGAAACCATTCCAGGTGAAATAGGAACAACGGTCGGAGCAATTTTTGATAAGATGTTGTATTGATCCTGAGGCAAATACGCCGATGCTAAAATCAAATCTGGACGTTGAGCTGCGATAGCTTCTAAGTTGTTTTGACGAGAGGTGCCAACCATATTAACGCCACTAGTGCGTTCTTGAATGTATTCAGCGACAGAATCACCGCCACGGGTTGCAATTGCGCCTAGAGGTTTCACACCCAGGGCAATGGCACTGTCTAGGGCATCTTCAGATAGCGTTACTATGCGTTTGACATCATCGTTCACCTTCACTTCGCCATATTTTGTAGTGACACTGTGTTCGCTGGCAAAGGCACTAACAGAAGCAGAAAGGCAAGCACAGAGTAAGACTTTCTTAATAGAGGGACGATTAAGTAACATAATGGATTCCTTTGAATTGAATATCTACATCAGCTTTTTCTGTGGCGCATTCTTGAAAGTAAGTGATCAAGACTACTAGAAGCGGTTGGTAGGCTAATAAACGATGCTAATGATAACGCTTCTTATTAATATTTTTAACTATTTATTTTCAATTAAGCGTAACGAGATGTGCAACGTAACGTTTTACAACATAGTTAATTGTGAGGAGGAGGTAGTTTAAGGGGAAGAACTAAAGGAAAAGCGCTCAATTCACTGAGCGCTTACATATATCAATTATACGTTCTATGGAGAACTAAGTGTCGCAGAGTTGAGTGTGGCTTCGGTATGAAAGCAACAATCAAGTAGCATTCTAGTATAGGGTTCCGACGCATTATGACTAGCAAGATCCTCTGATGATATGGTTTCTACAATATGGCCATTCTGCATAACGGCAACACGATCACAGAGGTAAGACACCACACCTAGATCATGAGTAACCATGAGGTAAGTGAGCCCTTCTTTTTCTTTTAAGTCTTTTAATAAATTTAAGATTTCTGCCTGTACAGAAACGTCCAGCGCTGATGTTGGTTCATCCAATAAAAGGATCTTTGGTTCAAGTATCAGGGCTCTGGCAATAGCAACACGTTGACGTTGGCCTCCAGACAATTGGTGGGGCGAGCGATAACGGTAGCTATCATCCAAACCTACTTTTTTGAGTATGGAGCTAATGCGTTCGTCTCTGTTATCCATTCTATGGATTTTCAAAGGTTCTGCTAATGCTGTCTCAATACTGTGCCTTGGGTGCAATGATCCGTATGGGTCTTGAAAGACCATCTGCATTTCGATACAGCGTTTCTTGTCGAGCTTATGCTGTAGATGTTTTCCATTAACAGACAGTTGGCCTGACCAATGATGGTATTGTCCTGCAAGGCAGCGTAAGACAGTTGTTTTTCCTGAGCCAGACTCTCCGACTAGGCCAAAAGACTCTCCTGTTTGAATCTGAAGAGTAACGTCGTGCAGGATTTTGCTTTCGCTGGCGCCTGTTCCAAAAGATAAGTTGAGTTTGTCTATGTCAATTATGTTCATAACGCTCCCTCTTAATTGTATAGCCAGCTAGGATCCCTTTGCAGGGTCGGAAGGCGGTTTCGAATGTCGCCTATTCTAGGTGGTGCTTTGAGCAAGCCTTGTGTGTATGGGTGTTGGGCATTTTCTAGTTCACTGGCTTTGATGGATTCCACAACACGTCCCGCGTACATAACCAGTACTCGATCACAATAATTACGCACTAGGTCTAGGTCGTGGCTGATAAATATCAGGCCAATATTTCTTTCTCCAATAAGCTCATCAAGTAGGTTGAGCACTTGGCGCTGTACCGAAACATCAAGCGCCGACGTGGGTTCGTCAGCAATGATGATTTCTGGTTCAGGAATCAGCATCATGGCGATCATAACTCTTTGACCCATGCCACCAGACACTTCGTGAGGGTAAAGGGTGTAGACTCGTTTTGGGTCACGAATTTGTACTTTTTCTAGCATAGCTAAGGCTTTTTCTTTGGCGGCCTTTTTACTTACCTTGTAATGTGCAAGGTAAGCTTCAGCGATTTGATCGCCGACTCGCATCACAGGATTTAGCGAAAATTTAGGGTCTTGCATTATCATCGAAATTCTACGACCGCGAATATCTTGCATGGTTTTTTCGTTGGCTTTTAATAAGTCGATATCGCCAAATTGCAGTTTTTCGGCTTCTACTGTGGCATTTTTAGGATGTAGTTTTACTAAACTACGCCCAACTGTGGATTTGCCTGATCCCGATTCTCCTACAATGGCTAGCTTTTCTTGTCCTAGTGAAAAAGAAACGTCGCGCACGGCATTTACTTGGCTCCCTTCATGAGAAAAGCTAATTTGGAGATTTTTGACTTCTAATTTTGTATTCTGCATAAAATCACACCTTTAGTTTCTAGGGTCGAGTAGGTCGCGCAGACCATCGCCAAGTAAGTTGAATGCTAAACTGACGAGCATAATTGCGGCGCCAGGGGCGGCAACAAGCCACCAATTTTCCAACATATAACTACGGCCAGTGGAGATCATTGCACCCCATTCAGGCAATGGCGCTTGAGCTCCTAGCCCTAAGAAACCTAAGCCTGCTGCAGTCAAAATAATTCCTGCCATGTTCATAGTCAGGCGTACGATTACAGAAGATAAGCACATCGGAACAATATGACGAAAAATGATGCGGCTAGAAGAGGCTCCCTGTAATTGAACCGCCACAATATAATCCGCTTTACGTAATTGCAGTGTTTCAGCACGTGCCAAACGGGCTATAGGAGGCCAACTTGTTAATGCTATGGCAATTACTGCATGTTCAAGGCCAGGCCCTAAAGCAGCAACAAAAGCTAAGGCAAGTACAAGTCCTGGGAAAGAAATGAAAATATCGGTAATCCGCATGAATACGGTATCGATCACGCCGCCGAAATAACCTGAAATAGTCCCAATCGCTAAGCCAATCGGCCCAACAATTATCGTGACTAAAGCAATGATATACAGGGTTATGCGAGAGCCGTAGACAAGGCGACTAAAGATATCACGGCCGAATTCATCGGTGCCAAACCAATGTTCGGAGCTAGGCGCTTGTAAGCTATTGCTAAGCTGTTGAGCAAGCGGGTTATGAGTTGCAATCCAAGGAGCGAACAGTGCAATGATGAGCAGCAACATTACGACAACAAGTCCTACTGCAGTCAAAGGGTTACGTATGATTCGTTTACAACCATGCGCAAACGTTTGTAATAACATCATTATGCTGTCGTAGGTTGATTTTGAGGTGGCAGATGACTTCATAGTTGAATTTGTAATCATTTTCGTGTCCTCGGATCAAATACTTGATAAAGCAAATCTGTCAGCAAGTTCAGTGAGATAAAAATCAGACCAATCAATAAGATGGATGCAACAACTGCATTCATATCACCGAGTAGCAAGCTACTGGTAAGATATTGCCCAAATCCGGGCCAAGCAAAGACAGTTTCAATCAATACTGCACCTTCTAAAAGCGCACCATAGGAGAGGGTGATAATAGTGAGTAATTGCACAAGAATATTGCGAAATGCATGGCGCCAGATGACAACATGCTTAGGTAAACCTTTTACTTGAGCCGTCAAAATGTACTCTTGTGAAAGCTGCTCTAACATGAAGCTTCTTGTCATACGAGTGATAAAAGAAACGGCGTTTAAACCCAATATAAAGGCTGGCAAAATAATGTGTTTGATGGCGCTTTGAAACACATCCCAGTCTTTTGCCAGAGCCGAATCTATCAGTAGCATGCCAGTGACTGGATCGACGAAACCATCGTAAGCCAAATCTACGCGCCCAGATCCGCCGACGACATTAAGCCAAGCATAGAAAATAATCAGACCTATCATGCCCACCCAGAATACGGGTGTTGAATAACCAAAGAGGCTGATAACTCGAATAATATGATCAACAGCACGACCTTTGTTTACTGCAGCGTATACTCCTAATGGAATACCGATAAAAATACCAAAAATAATCGCTATGGTGGCGAGTTCCAGTGTTGCTGGAAAAACACGTGCAATATCTTCTATCACTGGACGACCAGTCAGTAGGGCATTGCCAAAATCCCCATGAGCAATGTCATTCAAATAATACAAATATTGCATGTAGAGAGGCTTATCTAGCCCCATTTCTTGGTAAACTTGTTCATACGTTGAATTATCTGCATCGGGTCCTACGACAGATAGAACAGGATCGATGGGCATTACCCGACCGATGAAAAACGTCAATGCAAGCAAACCTAATAGGGTAATGGCGACGGAGCTTAGGCCACCAAGAAAATGCTTAAAACGCACATTCGATAACTGGAAAGTAAGCAAAGTAAATCTCCAAAATAAAGGGGAGAAAGCCACTAGAAACGAGGCAACTAGTGGCTGTACTGGCCAATATAGACCAGTACTTTCGTTGAAAAAGAATTCCCTTAACGCTCTTTAGTGACTTCTCTTAGTCGCGTAGTTGCAGCTTGGTGACCCTCGTAGTGTTTCACATCGCTTCTAAGTAAAACGGTATCTACCATTTGTGAAATAGGGAAGATGGCACCAATTTGAGTGTCATAAAGGTTTTGGACGTCTTGGTACATTTCAATTTGCTTTTGAGTGTCTTTTTCTAATAAAGCCTTTTCAATAATGGTGTTAATTTCTGGGCTATAAAACCCAGTACGCCAGCCTTGGAAGTTAGTCAGTTTAGCTTCATCACTGTTATCAGGGTTGTAAACCAGTGAACGCAGGCTGGAATGAGGATGTGGTTCTATACCTCCGCCCCCGCGACCAACGAGCATCTCGAATTTACGTTCACGCATCGCGCCATATACCTGATTACCTGTGCCGGTAATGATCTCTGCATCAATACCTGCTTGAGCAAGGGTAGATTGCACGCTGGTGGCGATGTTAATAAAAGGTAGTTGAGAAAGCACTCGAATGCTGGTTTTGAATCCATCTGGATAGCCAGCTTCTGCTAGTAGCGCTTTGGCTTTTTTTACATTTAATCCGTAACCAAGTTCAGGAAGGGTAGCATCCAGTCCTAATTTGAGAGGACGTTGATGCAAAACACCGTAGTTCGGCATAATTGAATCGTTAATGCCTTTATAGTCGATCAAATAGCGTAGGGCTTCTCGTACTTTTTTGTTCGAAAATTTAGGGTCTTTCATGCTCACGGCAACATAGTAAAGAGTGCCTCGAATATTCGCTTCAGCACGGACATTATCATCTTTTTTTAAGGCTTCGATGTCAGGAATTGACATGCCCATGGCGATATCTATATCGCCACGCTCAAGCATCAAACGCAATGATTGAGACTCTGTCATATGGCGCATTACTATACGGCTCATCTCGGACGGTTCGCGCCAATAGTCATCGTATCTATTCATGAGTACGCGGTCTTTTGCTCGCCAATCCCTTAGCTTAAAAGGACCTGATCCTGCTGCATTTGTTGTTAACCATGCATGACCTAAATCATCTTTTACTTCGTGTTTTAGGACTTCCTTGCTATCAATGATAAAAGCACTTGGAGAACTACCCAGAGTATAGAGAACTAATTTAGGGTCTGTTTTTTCTGGTAAGGTTATTTCAACCGTGTAATCGTCTTTTGCTTGGATAGCTTGCTCGACATTATCAGCAGTAAAACCATATGTTTTCCAAGTAGAAGCTAGAGCTAAATTGAGCTTCAAAACGCGCTGAAATGACCAAGCGACGTCTTGTGCTGTTAGTTTGTTGCCAGAGTGGAAGGTGACATCATCTCTTAACTGAAATGTGATGCGGCTACCGTCTTCACTTATAGTCCAAGTTTTCGCGATAGCAGGTGAAATTTTTGATGGCTCCTTTGGTGCCAACTCAATTAGCATGTCATATAAATTAGAGTTCACGCCAACTACATCTAGGCCGCTGGCTGAAGCCGGATCGAGGGATAATAGGTTATCCATACTCATACCGATAACCAGTTGATTGTCTGGTGTTATAGCATTCGCACTGGGAGCGATAGTGGCACTAACCGCTATTGAAAGTGCACAATATTTAAGCAGATTTGAAACGTTCATTTTTTGCTTCCTCTTTATTTTTGTAATGGATAAGCATTGCCGCTGACTGGTGCTCATAGTGCCAGCGACGTTTCATTTTTTATGTGATTTAATTAATAGGTTTCCACTGTGTTATTGGCAATGTATTCGAAGTTAATGTCTTCACCTAAACCAGGTTTTTGAGGTAAATGAACATAACCATCTTCATCCATAGGATCGACGATGCTATTGAGATAGGCTGGCACATCATCGTATTCTAGAAATGGGTGAAGTAATCCACGTTCATACCAAGCACAGTTTTTAATCGCACCAACAACCGCAAGATTAGCCGCACCGTTACCATGGATTTCGCAGTTCATTCCGAAAGAATCGGCAAGGTGAGAGACCTTCATGCACGGCCCAATACCACCGACACCTGCAACGCCTGCGCGTAAAATATCGCAGGCTTCATTTTTAACCCAACTTGCGCGGCTAAAATGCTTGCCTGAAAGTGACTCTGGTCCCAATACCGGAATATCTAAATTTTTTGTCAGCCATGCATAAGACTCTGTAGATTCTTCCGGCATTGGTTCTTCGATCCATTCAAAATTAAGACGTTCTAGCTCTTTGCCGATTTTGAACGTATCTGTGCGGCTGTACCAATGGTAGCCATCTAACATCAACGCAATATCTGGCCCAACAGCTTCACGCACAGCGGCGCAGGCGCGAATGTCCATTTTTGGACTAGGGGCGAAAGAAACAGGAGGCATCCAAGTATGTAGCTTGATGGCTTTGTAGCCACGTTTTACAAGTGTTTCTGCAAAGTTGGCGTAGTCTTCAGGGGTTGCTAAGCCGCCTTTAAGCTCGTCACCGCACATTGTGCTGCCGTAAGCTAAAACTTTGTCGCGGTAGCCACCAAGAAGTTGGTACACAGGAGTGTTAAATTTACGGCCAATAAGATCCCACAGGGCTTGTTCAACTAATGCAAGAGCCCGGTCGGTTAATTGACCAGCGCTACCACGTTGCCAATGAGCAAGCTCTTGCCATAGGCGTTCTCTGTGCATGGCGTTTTGTCCGATAAGTACTTTTCGAGCGAAGGCGTCTAGGATGTGTTTACGTATTACTTCCGGTGGTCCAAAGGCATAACCTTCGTCGCCAGACTCGGTTGTGATACGCAACATTGCCATTTTGGTATGCTTTTCATCACCAGGATGGGCATGGCCTGCGGTATCTACAGATCGACGGCAAGGAAAAGTAAAAACGTCCACTGAAATGGATTTAATGATCATAAAGTAAGCATCCTGTTTAATATTTTTATCTTTTAAGAGACTTTTAATATGTATGTGAAGACAAATAAAATTAAATAAAACACCTGACATTTAAAATTAAAACGCTATTTCATTTATCTTCCCTTTAAGTTGTATGATGTATAACTAATTGAGTCAAGAGTTGTTTAGAAAAAGTTTGTTCGAAATGATTGAGTTAAAATAAAAAGCATTTAAAAACAATAGTTTAAGGGTTTTTGATAAGTATAAGGATTTTTATTTCTAACTGTAGAGTGATCTTTAGTGGCAATGTTTTGTTAAAAATCAGGGGGTGTAAGGTCGTGTTGTAGAAGGATTAAGCAAAGCGGAAGGTCAAAAAATGATTCGTGGAATTTTGTTATAAGGGGAGTTGGGAAGTGATTAGTGGCTAATCGAGTGAGAAGCCAAAAAGGCTAATATCGGTTTTATAAGGTATTTTCTCTGCCGATGTCTGGAGCTGATCAATCAGCTTTATATAAGTCGTCATTTGATGTGCAATTAAGTTCTTTTCGCTTGGGATTGATGTTGTGAACTTGGTCGCTCTTAGCATAGCTTTTACGCCATTAGTTTGGGCAAATTCGCCTTTGTTCATGAGAATTATTTCTTCTCCCATGTGCCAAAAAATATCTAAGTCTCTAATCTGCATCGGGCTGATAGGTGGAACTAAAGGAACAATATCATTAAGCGTGACGACTCTAGTCAATGGTAAATCATCAAACTTGTTTGCGCCTGTGACATTCGTCACTTTAGGCTGGCCAAAAGTGATTACCTGCTCCACAGAGTAGCCATCTTTTTGCAAGTACATGGCAAGGATTACGGCAATAGCACCACCCAGGCTGTGACCTGTTAGGTGGATGGGTCTGTCTTTCGCTAAAAATGGTTTGATATCCTCATAAACGGCTTTTGCTCCAGAGCCAAAACCTTGGTGTAGTTTCACATCAAGAATGGCGTCTGGTCTTAATTCCAGATCTAAGTCCAGCATGGCATTTTCTAAATTTGCAGTGCCGCGAATGGCAATGGTTTGGACGCCATTTGCACGACTTAAAAAATAACTTACTTGAGACAAAGGAATTAAAGATTGATGCACCAGTTTTTGACCCTGTTCTTGAAGGCGTTGTTTGAGTGTGCCTTCTTCTAGATAAGTGTCATCTGATAGCTTTGCTTGTGTTTTTATAGTGGCAAAGTTAGGGGAAGCAAACGCCAATTGAAATGGGATGGTTATTAATAGAGATAGTAAAATAATTTTGTTTTTTAACATGAGGAGGGAGTATATAAAGACAATAAGATTAACATGGACAGTACTAAAAAAAGGCTTTTACGAACAGCTATTTATCGTAAATTTTTGGTAAGTCCTAAATGTCTTGTTAGGTTGCTGGCGAGGGAAAGTTATCACTGCAACCATTGTGTTTTCCCCCCAGCCAGAAAAAAATATCAATGCAATAAAGAAGTCTTTAATCATCTACAGCAGTACACGCATGCGAGTTTTTTTGTTAGTATGGATATGAAAAATTGATACTAATTAGCTTTAGTGTAAGTTTCATTCTTTGGCTAATAAAGAAATATAGATAGTGTTTATTGATATTTAGCCGTTTTATAGAGGTGAACCAACTTACAAGCTGAATTTAGTTTATTTATAAAACAGAATATGTACCATACCTTTACTTGATTACTATGAATTCTAAATCAGAAAATCTCGAAAGTGCGTTGCAATTTTTTTGATCACAAGCCTTGGATATCTCTATGCTCGTTCAAAATCATTTTTTGCATGTGACTAGGTGCATTTTTGCCTGCTTCTTTATAGTTAGTAAAATCGGTGAAGATTTAGTCTATAAATAAATGGTAATTATGATCATGAAAATAAATTTACAAAAGGTTTATAAGGAAAACTATGTTTAATAAAATAATATTGTTATTACTCACTGCACCTATTTTACATGGATGTACAGACTCTCAATCTATAACCGGCGTTGTTGTAGAATCTGTTGATTTTCAATCAGATGGTTCGATGTTGATTTACGATGTTAGTATAGAAAATAGTAAGCATACGTGCACTATCTTATTGTCAACCTTTGGTAAGGATTTATGGGCATTAGAAGATGAAAAAAGTTTATTGAAAGGCGTTGCGTGTATTCATAAAACTGGAATTATATTGTCTGGTCCGCCTGAGGTAGACAGCTTTACTTGGAAACCGGTGAAGGGCGGCTTTGAATTTACGATGGACGCCACTGCTACTGAACAAAATAATTATGATGAGAAACTCAATATATACACCGCATCTCCACTATTCGTTCCGCTAACAAAGGATTCAAAATGAAACTGATTGCACTTTTTGGTTTTATGTTAGTAAGCTCGTCAGCTTTTGCTGATGAGTCGAATGTAAACTTGCCGGCCACAGATAACCAAGATCCATTATTTATAAAAAAATGCCAAGAGTTTAGACAAGCAAAAGCTGATAAAGACATTGATAAAATGATGTCTTTTGTGCAAAAACAATTTAAAGATACTGAAGACAAAAAAAAACGTGCTATCGCATATTTGAGTAAAGAAGCAGAAAAGTTTCAGAAGTATGCACAAAATCCTGATTTTGAAATTACCTCTATAAAAATGTCAACAGAAACAAAACCTCTTTTTGCTCAAGTTAGAATTAAGGCTAAATATGGTGAGAAGAAATTTTTGTCGGATGGTTGTGGCTTTGAATATACCAAAGAAGATGGCTGGATAATCATAGTAACATCTAGTTAACTGGTTGTTTGAATAACTTAAGTATTTATAGATCATGAGGGTATGCAATTAAGTATGCTCTTTTTTATTTAAAGAAATAGCTGTTAATGGCTAAAATTTCACAGGAAATAACCTTCTTATTGATTTTTTTGGCGGAAAGGTGGCTATATTCATCAACACACTAAGTTTAAAACAGAGGGTGTATTATGATTAAAGGACTTTTAAGTATTGTTATAATTGCCGTATTGGGCATCACATTGCTAAGCATAGGTTTATATCGATTTGCAATTCAGCCTGAATTTTCGCAAACAATTACCTTTGGCTTGATGTTTGTTGGCGGACTGATGGCTATGTATGTGATGTTGGCAGTCTTTTACAAAGGACTTACTAGTAGACCATGACGTAAAGTCGGTACAAGAGTTTTAAAAAGAAAACTTTTACGTTGGAAGGCCGAACCTAGATGCGATGCTAGCGATATAAAGCACTCGTGTGGCAGGTTTTAATGTATTTTAAGGGCATTGGGTAAATCAGGTTTACAAGTGTCACGAGCGGAAATTCAATATTTATTAGAAATTATGGTACGGTAAAATTAGATTTAGAACATAAGCTTAAACAATCAATACATTAACGGATTAATCAACAAGGATGGACTCTTGAAAACACCATTATTTTACATCTGGCTTTTAACTGTTAGCAGCGCTTTTTGTTCACTAATGTATACAACACCATCACACGCAAAAACCATTCAGCCATCTTCTCATGTAGGCACATGGCAAAACAAAGACGAAGACAGTGATGGCGTGCCTGATGTTGATGATGATTTCCCATTCGATACTACTCGCTCTAAATTTGTTGAGGTACAAAATAGTGAACCTAATGATAACCCCAGCGTTGCTACACCTTTAGATACTGGGATCCCTTTTAGGGTGAGAGGTGCTATTTCAAACGAAAGAGACAATGGTGACCTTTATAGTTTTCAAGGCAAAAAAGGAGACTTTGTTTCAGCATTGGTTACCTATGAGTCAGAAAGCTTTGCTCCCAAGGCTTACTTTTCTGATGAGAGTGGTTTAGCTATTAACTCTTCTTTAATTCATTATAGTAAAGAAAATAAAACCTTATTCGTAACTGTTATTATTCCTAAAGATGGTTTATTTCATTTGGGAGTCATTGACGCTAATTCTGGCGGAGATCCAAGCTTTAGATATCAAGTAGATGTTTTTTATGATGCAGATATCGATGGTATTCCCGACAACAAAGAAAGGGCGCTTGGGATTCTACCTGAAAGTCAAGATACCGATGAGGATGGAATCCCCGATTTTTATGAGTACTATGTGGATGCATCTATTGGGTTAGACTCTGATGGTGACGGCATACCTAATATGCTTGACGATGATAGTGATGGTGATTCAATTGCTGATAAGTTAGAGGGTTTTACCGATCCTGATAAAGATGGTTTTTACAACTTTATTGACCTAGATAGCGATGGTGATTCAATTCCCGATAGTCAAGAAAAGGCAAATGATAAAGGATCACCACTTGATTCGGACTATGATGGTCTAGCTGATTTTATAGACTTAGATAATGATGGTGACTTCATATTAGACATTCATGACTCAGCTGCGTATGAAAAAGCAGAAAGTATCTCAATGAATTCAATACCATTCGTTCAAATTAATAGCTTGAGTTCATTAATTAATGGGGTAACGACTAAAGAGGTATTTAGAGGTAATGATACCGTCGTTGTAAACGGTATGAACATGGAGAGTGTAGACGCGCCACTTTTGGTCATTTATTCGCAAAGCAACATTTATAATTTTACACCCACATATAGTGAGGGGAAATATAGATTTAAGCTTAATATCGCAAAAGGGAAATATAGAGCGTTTTTATATGTTGGCGGCTTAAAAACAAATGATATTTACATCACACCCTATAGTAATGATGGACCACTTATTTTAGGCTCTTTTACTGTTATGCTTAAACGTGGTACTGCTTATACAATCAATGTGGCTGGGGTAACGCAAGATACCAACGTTCTACTAGATGATATAGCGATTGCACCCTCTTATATATCTGCAAATTCGATTACTTTCAATGTCCCTGATAGTATTACAAAAGGTAAAATTCACCTCTCTACTGATGCGGGTGTAAGTAACACGATATTATATGACTCACAGTAGTGGCCACATCAATCTAGTGTAGCTACACGATCAAAATAAATGGCTATAGCGTAATGTATTAAAAAGGGGAGCAAGAAAATTTAGCATCATAAAGCTTTGTTACTCAAAAAATTTCATTGGGCCTATATAGCCCGCTTTCTATAAGGATTATACAGATGAAAAAATTACCATTAGCTATCATACTAGGCTTAGCTAGCTGCGTTGTATCACTTGACCTGCAAGCTGGTACAGATACATCGTTACATGCAACTTTTTCTAGCAAAGAACAGCGCAATGTTGACATACAGCGTAGCAAAGCAAAACAAGGAGATGCTGAAGCGATGGCGCGAGTAGGCCGTCTTTATGCACAAAGCTCTGGGAGGGAATATCCACAAGACTTTGATAAGGCACGTTATTGGCTTGATAAAGCTATTGAGCAGGGTAATACTGATGCTTTTTACTATTATGCAAAGTTATATGAAGAAGGAACATTCGGTAAAAAAGACCCTGTTAAAGCGTTTGAATACTATCAACAAGGTGCCGACGCTGGAAACCTGACTGCAATGTACTTTGTATTTGAAGGTTACCGTGATGGAAAGGGTGTTAAAGTCAATTTGAAAAAAGCCCAACAAGTAATGGATGAATGTGTAGAAAAGGGCGGGTCACTTTGTTCTGACTGGAAAAGGTTTGTAGGCACCTTGGATAAGAATAATTGATATTATGCCATTGAATTATGAACAACTAAAAAAAAGCGTTACTACATACTCTCACATATTTGATAAGTCTAGCGATAAAAATCACATAGCATTTAAAACCAAAGCAACGGTCATAACTCGTACCTTAGGGGGGATCTTTGCTGTATTAGCTTTAGGTGCAAGCACACAAAGTTTATCGTTGCAATTTTACGCATGGGCAACTGGGGTGTTTGTTTTGTTATCGATATTATTGCTTAGTACCAACCTGCTACTGGTGTTAACAACTGCGAGCAAAGGTTGTTACTACAGTATTTCAATACTTGGTATAAAGTACAAACAACATGCTTATTTACATAGTAAAGGCTTTCTTGTTGAACCCGATACTGATTTACAAAATAAGTGGCGGCTACTGGTTGCTAATCAACGCTATCTATTGTCTAGCCGAAGTGAGGCTGAATCACTGGCTGTAAATCTGGCGCTATGGTTAAGCACAAATGCTTACATTAAAACACACAGTGGCGCAGAGCCGATGCTTATTACTGAACCAACCAGCCAAGCTAGCAACAATGTTAATGTAGAATCTATAGACGACTTTGCACCGGTTTTATGGCGAGTAAAAGATTATGCCAAGCTTACACTGCCTTTTTTTGTGCTGTTTTTATTTGCAAATATACTGAGGTTACTATGAAGCCAAAGTTTCGTAAGTCATCAGATGGCACCTTTTATATTTACAAAGATATGGGGATATTTAGAGTGACAGGTTTTATGATTGGGCTTATTTGTGTTGCTCAATTAGTGCTGTCTTACGATAAAGCTGATTTCAATGTATTTGCGTGGGCATGTGTTTCTACATTATGTTGGCATTTACTTTTTTTAAAATCGCGCTTAATTTTGTCAGCAAATGATAGTGTGCTTATATTTAAATCCAGTTCACTTTATCCAATTAGGACAGTTCGTTATCAATTGAAGAATATGACAAGTGTAATAGCGACTCGCCATCCTATAAAAAAAGAGTTTTATCAATATCATGTTGAGTTTGAAAATTTATCTAGGGTTACTTTAGGTTATAGTCGCGCACATGAAAATGTCAGAAATATAGCAAAAGAGTTAGCTGAGCACATTGATAAACCTTTTGTAGATGATATTAGAGGATTTTTCGACTGAAACTCTTAAATGAAATAAACAGGCAATCTATTGAAAGCAGCGGAGTGGAGGGCACTTCGGGTGGTATTTTTAGAGTAGAAACTCAGCTAACTAGTAAAGTGCATTTTAATTACCTATTTTAGGAGAAAGCTATGAAAAAAATAGCTTTTGTTACACTGGCTCAATCATTAATTTTGTCATTTACGGCAAGTGCCGTTGACTACAGTATCCCGATTGAAAAATGTAAAAAGTCAGTAGATATCGTTTTAAATCAAGATTATGAGCTTTTCAAGCAGCTTTATGCACCGCTACCTAAAGATATGGACCAAAGTATTGTAAAAGGTATGTTAGCTCGTGAGCATGATCATTATACAAAAAAACAGTATTTGAGTATCCATAACTTTACAATTGTTGGTACTGAGGTGCTTGAGGATGCTAAAAACAGTATTTATCAAACATCACAAAAGAATGCATTGAAGTATGGTTATACTGACGAGCTGTGGGTTAATTACACATTTACAACATCAAAAATATTTTTTGGTAAAAAGAAAGACAACGTAACAATAAAAGGAAAATGTAAGTTTGGACAAGTCGATGGCAAATGGCTTATGGCCAACTTATTAAGAAGTTAAATATGACTAACAATGAACAGCCAACCAGCCTAGGCGATAAAAAATGGTTTGAAAATGTTCACTTTAAAGAGCAGGATACTTTAAGTTCTACAAGTGAAATTAAACTCCCTTTATTACGTTTATTATGTCATTTGTCTTTTCTAATAGAGTTATTATTTACCGTTGCTTTAATTACGCTTTCATTAGTAGCCGCGCTTTGGTTAGTTGATAGCTATGGCGTAGCTGGCTTAGTTGTTTATTTACCGCTCCTTATTGGTACACTATTATTAAAACGCATTCTTATATGGCGCAAGTTTGGATTTAGCTCAAAACACGTGATGACCATAAGCAAAGAGAAAATTGAAGTTAACCCATTTATAAATGATTCATTAAAGCAAAGCAGACTATTCAAAAGGGATGATATCGAATCAGTATTATTTAATTACAATTTGATTAATCACGTGTCTGATACACAAACTCAAGTAAATGCTGCGCTAAATAGGGCTTTTATAAAGCTAAAAACAGGCGAAAACATTGATTTGAACGTTAACAGAGTGGGGTTATTTAATGTTTTGTATTTGTTATATCACTTTGATTACCCATTAATTTATAAAAAATCATTTGATGGTGGAGGATCTAGTGTCGGTTATTTATTTTTACGAGTTTCTGGGGTCTTGGCTAATTTACCTGTAATCGCGATGTACTTTTTTAGCTAAAGTAAATGTGTTGATGAGCTTGTTAAAAGTAGCCTTTATTTTACGAAATCACATTTTTAACCGAGTATACTGCACGTTTAGCAAGTGTCATATGTATACTGGTACAGCGAATATTATTTAATTTTTCGGTCTGATATTTAAGGTTAGTGAGTACAATATCGTTGATAATAAAATATTTTCGATTTCAGAAAAACACACTTTAGTGCAAAAATAAAAATGTGTAGTTGATCTAATAACGGAAGTTTTAGGCGCAACCTGTTTCGGGAATAGCTACATTCAGCATTTCGAAAATGTGCCCAATACCATGTACATTAATTATTAACTAAGTTATTATAATAATGGGCAATAAGTTGTTAGATTGAACACAATATTACCTACTTTAGATTGTGTTAAGAAACTCAAAAAAAATGTTATTTGATCAAGCTAATAAGGATATACTAAACATGTTAAAAGAAACTAGAATAGTTACTGTTCTTTCTGCTTTGTTGATAGGCAGTCAAACCATGGCTGCAGACAATAATTTAACACTAAAATACGAGGTTTTGAAAGGGACTAACCATTTGGTAGATATAACTATTAAAGTTAACGATACCTATTTACGCACAGATTATCAATTGCTAAATGAAAGGCATACAAAGCTCACCGAGATGACTGTAAAGTGGAAAGGTCAATATGTTATTGATCATAATAAACATAGTGCATATCTATTCGACTATAATGTTGTTCATGAAAGAGCTGAAAAAGCCTTTAGCGAAATGGCGGCTAAGATACCAAACTTATCTGCTGAACAAATTTTTGAAATGAGTATTGACCCAGCTAATGATGAAAGTAAATTTGTACGTTACGAAGATGTAGGGAACAATAAACTTATTGGTAAAATAGATGGTGATTTAGAGTATGAAATTCAATATCTTGAAGTCCCTAATAAATATATTAAAAAAGAACAATATGATTGGTTGCTATCAAGAGCTAAAGAAGACCAGAAATTTGGTCGCGGTTTTGTCAGCATTTTAGATCAACCACTTTCAGAATTAATGCGTAGACTAAGTTACCAATTTTCAGTTTTCCCAGTTTTTATAAAAACGTATGACTATAACATAACACTTAAATCTGTTGATTCTGACTTTATCGATGAAAATGACTTAAAAATTGAGCAAGGCATTATTCAGAAAGATGTGACGTATTCTGGAATCCAATTCTTAGAAAGCTTATCTGATCGAATGGATCAGTAACCATTAAAAAATTAAATTAAAGGAAGTGGTTTTAAATATTTTTGATATTAATAAAGTTGGTTGTAATCTTATTGTTTTTTTGTGTCTTGTTAATATTAAGTAGACTTCACAATTGTCGATTCGTACATGAAAAAAACACTTTTAGTACTTTTTCTAATGTACATAATTAAAACAGGCTCGTGTAATTATATTTTGTTATAATGCTATTTACTATTTTTGGGTTTAATATTTAAGAGAAGATAAATTGATAATTTAAATTCAATTATAATTGTTATTTTTCGATAATTCATACATTTTAAAAACCTTAAAGTCTGCATCCTTTTAATTAAAAAGGATGCAGGCACATCTTTACTGTTTCGTCACAGCTCCGTGTTATGCTTCTTTTTGGCCCCACTGATATTTGAGTATATTGATTGGCTTTGTAATATTGTCATCGACGATCTTGAAAAAGGGCCTTGTAGTGATTACATTTTTTTTGTGGTCGAGTGAGTCACAAAATCAAAAAGATTGCTGTGTTCCAATAGTTGCTTTTGGTCATATTATCACCGCATCTCCTTCCCAATGTCCTATTCTTGTCTGTCAGTTACTTTTTTAGGGTGCTGATAGATATCTTCTCGTTTAGGGGTTAAGTTATCGCCTAACATCGAGTCTCTACACGGATCATTGTGTCTTACTTATTTATGGCTGCGCCCTTGCTTAAACACAATACAACATAATGTGTTGCAACAGACTCTTGGTGTAGATATTTCACAGGTTAATCTTACAGCTATTTGTTGTGGGGGGATGGTGACTTTGACTGTTTTTTTACTTTGACGGTCACTCTCTAATGTTGCTTTGGTAAGTTTTCAGGTTTGAACTCTAACTATGGTAATTAGCTGTTAGACAACAATTTTTTTATAGGGAGATCTGAATCGCCACTAGTTCAGTAGACACTTCTCAGTCATCTTTTCGAACAGTTTCTCATACTCAACAGGTGACAACATATCATTAGCGCTATGGCGTCTGACAGGGTTATAAAACATTTCTATATAATTAAAAATGTCTTGTTTGGCTTCGCCCCTTGTCGAGTAAATCTTTCGCTTCACTCGCTCTCTCTTTAAAAGCTGGAAAAAGCTTTCAGCAACAGCATTATCATGACAGTTCCCACGTCGACTCATGCTGGCTTGTAAATTGTGATCGTCCAAAAATCTATGCCACTCATAGCTCGTAAACTGACTGCCTTGGTCTGAATGGATTATTACCCTTTGCTTTGATTTTCTTCTCCACACAGCCATCATCAGTGCATCAAGAACAAGTTCCTTCACCATTCTTGGTCCCATGCTCCAGCCTATTATTCGACGGGAATAGAGATCAAGCACGACAGATAAATATAGCCAGCCTTCGTGAGTTCGGATATAGGTGATATCTGTAACCCACGCTGTATTCGGGCTTTCTGGATTAAACTGTCTTTCAAGCACATTGTTGGCTATTGTATGTGTTTCTCCTGACCGAGCTCTAGGCTTTCGGTAACCCACCTGAGCCTTAAGGCCTGCTCTTCGCATCAGATAATGCACTCGATTAATACCACAAGATTCATTCAAGGATCTCAGGTCTTGATAGATCTTTCGATAACCGTAGACACAACCCGATTCCAGCCAAAGTTGTTTAACAAGACCTGTTAGCCGTTCATTTTCCTTAGCAAGTTTTGATTTTGGCTCTTTCAACCAAACGTAATAGCCACTGGGATGAACATCGAAGAGATTACACAGTCGCCTTACTGAAAAATCGGCACAGTGGTCCCTGATAAAGGCGTATCTTAGTCTGGGTGGCTTGCGAAGTACGCCGCGGCTTTTTTTAACAGGTCGCGCTCTTCCGTCACTCGCTTGAGTTCTTTCCGAAGACGAAGGATCTCGCTCGACTCAGCAGAAGCCTCTGCAAACGATTCTGCCTCAGGGCCATATCGTTTAATCCAAGCGTATAAACTGTGAGTGGTGGTGCCTAAGCGATTAGCGACTTCAGCAACACTAAAGCCTGCTTCAGTCACTTGCTTAACCGCTTCAATTTTGAATTGTTCTGGGTAACGTGTTTTGCTCATAAATACCTCTCAATTAGATCATTTTATCTAACTAAAAGGTGTCTAGCTAATTAGTGGCGATTCAATCTTGTTAGTTCATGTGTAATCGATTTATTACTTTGACCTATTTTTACGCAATGACTCCTGCTAAAACGCTATTCTTTATATTCTCTGTCTGAAATCTTACAGAAAATATGCAAATACAAAGGAATGCGTCGAAACAAGCTAGTTGCTTCTGTTCGTTGCCGTCAAGTCGCGATATGGTGTGAGATATTATTTTTTCGCTATGAGTTGTCTATGAGTCGTTATATCTCTCCGGTTTTATACATTCTTCTCATGTTGGTTGGTTGTATTGCATTTATATCTATTGCCGGTGTTCGAGTTGGGATTTTTGAACCAATTACAGGCTTTTCTATGCTCCGTAAGAGTGTATTGGCTTCTTTGGTTTTGTCTTTGTTTGCTGCTGTGTCGCTAGGTGTTTGCTGGAAAGAAAGAAATATAGCGTGTCAGAGATTCTTCTTTTTGGTTCTAATTGTGTCTTTGGTCTACAGCTTAATGTGGATTGGTTTTTATCTACAACGCGCCAATTTGCCTGACATAAACGACATTACAACCGATACAAATATCCCTCCTGCTTTTCTCAATGCTAACTTCATCCGTAAATCTCAAGAAAATGATCTGAGCTATAATCGTGATTGGGCTCCTATTCAGCGTAAATACTATCCTGAAGTTGAACCTTTGTTTTCTGAAAAAAGCAAAGAGGTTGTTTACTCTCAAATAGAAAAACTTGTTGAGGATAGAGGTTGGGATGTGTTGGCAACCTATTCTGGTGCCGGCATTATTGAGGCAACCGCTCGTACGCCGATTTTTGGATTTCGTGATGATGTGATAATTCGTATCACACAGGTAGAGTCCGATAAAATTCGAGTTGATATGCGCTCTTGTTCAAGGGTGGGTAGTGGTGATTTTGGTGTAAATGCAGAACGTATTGTGTCTTTTATGTCGGATCTTTCAGAGTCCCTCGCTCGATCGTCTATGCCGAATCTAAGTTCAATGCGTTAATGTTCTACGCGTTAAATTATGCTCGTTTTCGAAAATTAGACAGGCTAGACTCTCCTGATATCTTACTTAGGGGAATGTTAAGGTGAGTCTTCGTCAGCAGCAAAAAGCCAATACTCGATCTAAAATCAAAACCATTGCCAAGCAAGCTTTTTTAACGCAAGGTATTGAGGCAACCAGTACTCGCTACTTAAGTGACAAAGCTGGCATCGCCGTTGGAACCTTGTTTGTACACTTTCCGGATAAACTTTCCCTAGTAAAAGATATCTTTTTTGATGAGATGGATGTGGCGCTTCGCGCGGCTGTTGCTTCTCAAAAAGCCAGCTCTTCGCCAATTGATTACCTTTTGCAGATGGCTCAAGTCTTATTTGACTTTTACGATGAATACGCTGAATTTACTCGGCAAGTATTGCTAGATAGCTTGGCGAAGGGTGGGTTTCATACCAATCAAATGGCGGTTATTTCAGAAGGTATCGTTAAGCGCTTTAAGCAAGTGGGTGTGGACGATAAAACCGCCGGTATTTTTGCGGAAAATATGATTGCTAACTATTGGTTTGTTTTGCTGACAGGGGTGCCAAAAGGTGTTTTGGGTGCGGCTGCAATCGACCACTTGAAACGAATGAATCTGCCGTTTGAAATGTCTTATCGTAATGCGTTAAAAGCCAAGGGTTAATGCTTTTAACTAAGCTCGTTGGCTTTTCGATAAGGTCCTTGGTAATCGAATAATCGTTCAGTGACCTGCCAATGTTGCTTTTGCTTTTTCGCGATGACGAAATCAGGCGCAGGAAGATACGGTAAAAAGCGTTCCACCTCTTCAAGATTATCAAATTCAATAGATTGACTGCCGTTGGCAATCCTCCGCGCAAATAGGTCGTTAAACGCTTGTCGGGACTTCTTGAAATTAAAACGAAATGTCTCTGCCAGTGTTAATCCATCTTCATCGTGATAGGTGATCTTAATGCTTTTTTCTTTGATGTTTATTTCTGGCGTAATCGCTGAGCAGCGCAATACTTTGTTGTTTTTTAGATTGAGTGCGCTTCTTAATAAATCGTCCGGATCAATGAGTTTTTCGGCGCAATGTTGGCACTGTCGTGCAGCGATGTCATTTTCTTCATTGCAATGAGGGCAGCGTTTGAAGCGAAAGCGATACGTGCATTGTTCTTCTCCGTGTTCGGTTTCCACTAGACCATGGCAGCGGCGTCCAAAATGTTCAATGATATTACCTTCGGCGTCTTTTCTTCCCCAGAATGTATTGGCAAAGTCGCACGCAGGGCAATGAATTTGCACTGCCACTGAATCTTGAGTTGGGCGCTTTTCGCCAATTTCAGGTTGAAATATATTGTAGCCATTATTGGTATAATCTAAGACCAAGCAGTCTTTTTTGCCAGGACTTAAACGCAAACCACGGCCGACAATTTGTTGGAATAAACTGATTGATTGCGTTGGCCGTAATATGGCGATTACGTCCACATGGGGCGCATCAAATCCGGTGGTTAATACGGAAACGTTAACCAAGTATTTGATCTCTTTATTTTTAAATGCAGTGATTAATGAATCGCGTTGTTTGAGCTTGGTTTTACCGGTTATTAGCGCGGTTTTATCTGCCGGTAAGTAGCTGGCGATTTCTTTAGCATGATCTATGGTGGCAGCAAAAATCATCACGCCTTGGCGATCTTGGCTAAGTTGTAATATTTGTTCGGTAACGGCTTCGGTGACTCTTGGGTGTTTATGAATCAGCTCGTTTAAGGCGATGTCGTCGGTGTTTTGCTCGCCATCCAAGCTCTCGGTTAGTAAGCTGAAATCATAATGAGCAATCGCGGCATCGTAATGTATAGGCGGCGTCAAATAGCCTTTTTTCACCATGTGTTGGAGTGGCAGCTCAAAAATACATTTCTTGAATAATGAGTTGGTGCAGGTTCGCGTGTAGCCATGGTAATGATTCTGGTAGATCCAACCACTGCCTAAACGATAGGGCGTGGCGGTTAAGCCAAGAATTTTTACCTTAGGGTTTAGAGCTCGAAAATGTTCGATGGTTTTATTGTATTGGCCACTTTCTTCCATGCCGACGCGATGGCATTCATCAATGATGATTAAGCTTGCGGATTCGTTAAAATCGTCAAGGTTTGCCGATAGTGATTGGATGCTAGCGAAGGTGGTCTTTTCTGTACTGGTTTTCTGGCTTAGTCCAGCGGAGAAAATTCCCGCCGATGCGCCAGTTGCCAAGAACTTCGCGTGGTTTTGTTCAACCAGTTCTTTCACGTGTGCCAAACAAATAACTCGACCTTTAGCTAATCGACTAAGCTCTGCTATTACTAAGCTTTTTCCTGCGCCTGTTGGAAGTACAATAACGGCTGGATCGTCGCTATTACGAAAGTGTCCCAAAGACGCATCAACGGCTTGAATTTGGTAGTCTCGTAATTGAAAGGTTTGAGTCATTTTGTTTTAAATCTATCAGGTGAAATCTTGGTGTGTTGTATCTTTGGCTACAGTATCATACCTGTTGTTGTAATTTTGTCTTTTTACAAGTGATCTTTTTTAAGTGACGAATCTATCTATGTCTAATAAAGTTCTGCCTGCTAAACGTCTGTATGTTGAAAATTCTATTCCCGCTTTCAGTAGGGAGGAACCATTTGCTAATTTATTAATGGATCTACAGACCAAGGGGTGGAGCATACAAGACGACTTTTTTTCATCGGATTTTACTCAAGCGTTAATGGATGAGGCAGAAAGCATACAAAATGCGGTGATGTTGCAGGCGGGTATTGGTCGTAAGCAAGATCATCAAATTGTTTTGGATGCTCGACGTGATTATATTCAGTGGATTGATCCAGACAAAGCTATTCGCACCGATTTTTTAAAAATGATGGCTGACTTGCGTGTCGCACTCAATCGTCGTTTGTTCTTGGGGTTGTTCGATTATGAGGCGCATTTTGCCCGATATGAAAAAGGCGCGTTTTACGAAAAACACATAGATGCCTTTAAAGGCGAAAGTAATCGTATTTTATCGACCGTTTTGTATTTGAATGAAGATTGGCAAGATGGTGATGGCGGTGAATTGATTATTTACGATGAGCATGATTCTTCTATCGAAGTAGGGCGTTTTTTCCCGAAAAAAGGGCGCTTGGCGGTGTTTTTGAGCGAATGCTTTTATCATGAAGTGGTCGTGGCGAAACGGACTCGGCACAGTATTGCTGGCTGGTTCCGTGTTAATAACACCACCGGGTCTACGCTTGATCCGGATCAGTAAATTTACTCCCTTTTGTTTGTGTGGTTTTTTTGGGATTTGGCCTCGAAAAATGGTCTATAAATCTTTATAATGCGCGCCTTGTTTAATTGCTCTGGTTTTACGTTCCAGATCGCATAGGAGAATGTTATGTCTAAAGTCGTTGTGTGTGCCCTTTATAAATTTGTTGAACTGCCCCATTTTGAATCCCTTCGTGAACCGCTTCAGAAAACACTAGAAGATAACGGTATTCGTGGCACCTTGTTGCTAGCGAGCGAAGGCATTAATGGTACAGTAGCGGGTACTCGTGAAGGTATCGATGCCATGTTGGCTTGGTTAGATCAGCAGCCAGGTTTGGATAAGATTGTCACCAAAGAGTCTTATGACGAAGACATGCCGTTCTACCGAACCAAAGTGAAGCTTAAAAAAGAAATCGTTACCATGGGTGTTGAAGGCATCGATCCTAAGCGCGTGGTCGGTACTTATGTTAAGCCGACTGAATGGAACGCTTTAATTTCTGATCCTGATGTGGTTCTTGTTGATACCCGTAACGATTATGAAGTGCAAATTGGCACGTTCAAAAATGCGGTTAACCCAAAAACAGAGACCTTTCGTGAGTTTCCTTCCTATGTGAAAGAAAACATGGATCCAGCGAAACACAAGAAAGTCGCTATGTTCTGCACGGGTGGTATTCGTTGTGAAAAATCCACCGCTTATATGTTAGAGCAAGGCTTCGAAGAGGTGTATCACCTTGAAGGTGGTATATTGAAGTACTTGGAAGAAGTGCCGAAAGAAGAAACCTTATGGGAAGGTGAGTGTTTCGTGTTTGATAATCGTGTGTCTGTAAATCACGATCTACAAAAAGGCGAATACGACCAATGCCATGCGTGTCGTATGCCTATTACCGAAGAAGAGAAACAAAGCGAGCATTACATTCAAGGCGTGAGTTGCGTGCATTGCGTTGATAAATTCACTGATGAGCAGCGCCAACGCTTTATTGAGCGTGAGCGTCAGGTTCAGCTTGCTCGTTCTCGTGGTGAAGAGCATATCGGTGCGGAAGTGCTGGATGCAGTTGAAAAACATCGTCTCGAAAAAGCACTTGAAAAAGAGCGTCAGCGCAAGGTTCGTGAACAAGCCTGATAGTTTTATTTAAGACTAAAAAAGCCGCTCTCGAGCGGCTTTTTTGTCTTAAGTTTTTGTATTGGATTAAACCTAGTCTTCGTAGCCAAACAGTTGGCGCTCAAGTAGGTCAACTAAAATATGAATGACGCTAAGTTGGCATTCGTGAACTCTGGCGGTACCGAGTAGATTGATTTTTATCTCTGTGTCGTCTTGTGAGGTCAGTGAAGAGACGTTTTTAGCTTCTGGGCTAGTCAGCGCGACTATGCTCATTTTTCGCTCGTGGGCTGCTTGTATCGCTTGTATTATGGGGGAGGTGTTGCCTCTGTTTGCAATAACAAACAATATGTCGCCTTGATTGCCAAGTGCCGTGATCTGCTTTGAGAAGACGTCGTGGTAGCTATCGTTGTGGGTGATGGCTAATAGTGCGGAGCCTTCACCACTCAAATTAATAGCGGGTAGGCCAGGGCGCTCTCGGTCCATTCTGTCCAGCATCAATGTACTGAAATACTGAGATAGGTGAGAGCCAGTACTGTTGCCGATGCAAATGACCTTCCCGCCAGATGCAATGCTTGAAAAAATCACTTTTGCAGCATGCTCAATGTAAGGCGGTAAGCTTTCCAGAGCCTGTTGTTGTGCTTCAAAACTCTGGGCAAATTGTGTGTAGATTGCTTCTTGAAAATCCATAGTGGTTAAAATACTGCTTTAAGCCAAGTTAAATGTTGAGAGTCTATTTTTTCGTCAAATAATATCGCATCGAAGCGACTTGCATTGTTTACTTTGTTGTTCTTTTGTAGCCATAAAGCAGCGCTATTGCGAACTTTTTTAAGCTTTGATTGCCCGAGGCTTTCAGCGGCACTTCCATGAGCATTGTTTGCTCGGAAGCGAACCTCTACAAAAACATAGGTGTTTTGATCTTTAAAGATTAAATCAATTTCCCCGATACGGCAGAAGTAGTTTCTTTCTACAAACCGAAGCCCTTGCTCTAATAGAAAGGCTTCGGCAGCTTGTTCTGCTTTCTCGCCGTTATTTTTCGGCTTTTTCCTTTTGTTCAAAAAACTGCTGACTGCTCGCATATACCAAATTTCCTTTTCGGTAAGTCATGATTTCAGGTCTTTTATGAAATATGCCATTTTCATCCATGGTGATAATGCCAGTATTTGCTGAAATTTTAGTGCTTGGAAGCAATGTGAACAGCTGGTACTTGTTTGCCAGTAAGTACGAGTCAGCTCCTAGTGCTTGTAGTCTGCGTAAAATATTTGAACTCTGATTTTTAGGCAAAACTTCAAGTGAAGTATTCTTTGGTGTAAGGGCCGGTGCTTCAGTGAATAGTATGCGTTCTATGTCTTCTGGTTTTGTTGATCTTTCGGGTGCACTATCATTTAAAGTGCTGCTAGCTAACATAGGTATTTTGTCAGCGAAATAGAAATCTAAAAGCGGTCGAATTTGTTTGGCATCATTGAGTTTGCCAATATAGTAGACATAATCTAAATCTTCACGAGACCGAGCTATGCTGTCTACGTTTGTTCCAATCCATTTTTCAATGGATCTCTTGCGAGCATAGCTTTCGGTGACCAATAGTAATTTTTGAACCGCATCTTGTCTGCCTCTCGGGGTGTTCGCGTAAGACTGATTGGATGTGATAGTGACATTTTCTTTGGCGGCTTCAGCACGAAACTCATCGCTTTGTTTTAGAGCCCAGGTATCTTGTGTGCTTAAAATGGCGGCTTTGGTTGCCCCTTCTTGTTTGGCGAAGGCGATGAGTTCATGTATTTCATCTTCGGCATTTAAAGAGAAATGATACAGATTTTTAGGGTGCTGATTAATATCGAGCTGATTAAGCGCGATAACAGGGTAGGGTAACTCTAGGCGACTTACTTGAGCAACGTTGTTTTTTTGCAAAGGCCCAATAATGACGTCTGGTTGTTGTTCGTTGGCGGCATTAAGTGCTTCTTGGATAGTCGCATAGTCATCAACGTTGACGACATGAATTTCTGGCCTGGCTTGATTTTGCTTGTAGAAAGAGGCAAAGAAGCCATCAACAATAGCTTGGGATGCGCGTTCTAACTTCCCGCTCATTGGTAACATCAAGACGATCTTTTTAGGTGCCATCTGTTCAACGGAAGCCATTATTTCAAAATCTTGTGGTGGTGATAGGGCGGCTGGGTGATTTGGATTTTCAGCTTGCCACTTTTTGAACATCTGAAGTTGCTGTTCAATGGACAGGGTTTGATTTCTTAATATGCTGCTTATTGTCAGCCAGCCATTAAGTAGAGGTTTTTGCTGCTGAAATAATTCGTCCACTTCATTTTGAGTCAGGTTTTGGATCGCCATCCATAATTTTGCTTGATTTTCTTCGCCTTCGTTAAGGGGAAGGTTGTAGGTTAAATCCATGCGAAGGTCGACGACTTCTAGCCAATTTCCAAAATGTTCAAGGATGGATGCTCTTGTTTCTTTAAGTTTATTTTGATTGTCCGGATGGCGCGCAGCAATAAGCTGATTTGCTTGCTCTAGATAGCTTTTAGATTCAATTGAATCATCCAAGTAAGACGCAGACAAAGCAGCTAATAAATAGGCTTCAAATTGAATAGAAGAAGGCGTTGTTAAAAGCTTGTCTTCTAAAATATCAATGGCCTGTTGAAACTCACCTTGCTCATACAGATTTTTGGCAGAGAGGTAAGCATCGGCCAGCGCTTTGGAAACATCGGTTGTTTTTTTTGGGTGATAAATACTAGGCGGCAAAGTTCTTTCTTGTGAACCGCTATTTTTTGCTTGGACCCTGTTTTGTGGCTGCTCCATATTTAAATTCATGGAATTACAGGCGCTTAGCAGAAAAGTACAAAGAGTTAATGATATGATGCGGTAATTAATTAGGCTCATAAGCTTATAAAATGACAAATAAAAGAGGCAACATGGTACCACATAGTTCTGATGATGCGAGAGGGTCGCTGTACATAGTTGCCACTCCAATTGGCAATCTAGATGATTTCAGTAAGAGAGCAGAGCAAACTTTACGCGATGTAGACTATATAGCCGCAGAAGACACTCGACACACTCGCCGCTTGCTCAATCATTTTGCGATTGAAGCGAAGCTATTTTCAATTCACGATCACAATGAAAAAGATAAAGCTAACTACGTTGCCAGCTTACTAGAGGAAGGCAAAAATGTTGCCCTAGTCTCTGATGCGGGTACGCCACTTATTTCAGATCCTGGCTATCATGTGGTGCATGCATTACGAGAGCAAGGTCATAAAGTCGTGCCGATCCCTGGTGCTTGCGCGTTGATTTCAGCATTGTGTGCTTCTGGTTTGCCTACCGATCAGTTCTTTTTTGCTGGCTTTGTTCCTGCTAAATCCAAAGGTCGTTGTGACTTGTTTGAATCTTGGAAGAAGCAAACTGGCACCGTGGTTTTTTATGAATCTACTCACCGAGTTTATGACTCCATTGCGGATGTACAAAAAGTCTATGGTGAGGATGCTCAGCTGGTTTTAGCACGGGAAGTAACGAAAACATTTGAGACATTTTTATCCGGAACGGCCTCTGAAATACTTGCCAAGTTCGATGCAGATGCCAACCAAATGCGTGGTGAGTTTGTCGTTATGCTGAGTTTTACGCAAGAGAGCGGTAATGAAGCCGAATTAGAAGCGAAGCGTATTCTGACGATTTTGCTAGAAGATTTACCGGTTAAGCAAGCGGCAGTTATGGCGGCGAAATTAACGGGTGAGAAGAAAAATTACCTCTATAAAATGGCGCTGGAAATGCAAGCCGAGTAGTTTTTCGTTGATTGGTTCCTCAAACACTTGCTGAAAATGTGGGTGTTTACATTCCGATAAGACTGGGTATACTCAGCCCTACTTGTCGGAGTGCCATTTGGCTGAGATCGCATAATTAAATGCGGGATCCGCAGAACCTGATCGGGCTAATACCCGCGTAGGAAACAAGAAAGTCTCTATTTTTCTTTTCTGCATCGAATGAACTCCTGATTTTTATGGAATCGATGCGGTCATATGTCTACAGCATCCTTTCCTAATAAAATTCAGGGTTCATGTTTTGCAAATTAACGCCAGTAGTGCGTTTGCCTGTAAAACAGCACCCCAGACAAGCAATTCTCCATTTTTTAAATAAGGGAAGTGCTATGTCGACTACGAATAAACCTCAAAAAAAACCAAGCAAATTGTCTAAAAAACAGACTCGAGAAGAAACGCGCCAAGCCGCCAAGTCTTTTATCGAATCATTACAAGCCAAGCCTTTTCCAGCGTCTGAGCGCATATATTTGAGCGGATCAGACGATTCGATTCGCGTTCCTATGCGTAAGATCAACTTAACCGATACACCGATTGGTTCTGATCCAGATAACCTGACTTTCGAACCCAATGAAGCCATCTATGTTTATGATTGTTCTGGTCCATATGCGGATCCGCACGAAAATATCGATGTGTATCGTGGTTTGGCGCCAATGCGTGCTTCTTGGATCGACAAGCGCAATGACTCCGAGGTGTTGCCCAGTGTGTCGTCAGAATTTGCGCAATCACGTTTAGAAAACTCGGCTCTGGATGAATTGCGTTTTAAAGAGTTACCTAAAGTACGCAAAGCGCGCCAAGGCAAGTGTGTGACGCAAATGCATTACGCTCGACAAGGTATTGTTACGCCAGAAATGGAATACATCGCTTTACGTGAAAATCAAAATATTGATGCAATCAAGAGCGAATTATTATTGAAGCAGCACCCAGGTCAAAGCTTTGGGGCGAATCTACAAACACGCATTACGCCAGAGTTTGTTCGTGATGAAGTGGCAAGAGGTCGCGCCATCATTCCAAACAACATTAATCATCCAGAATCTGAGCCCATGATCATTGGTCGTAATTTTTTAGTGAAGGTGAACGCCAACATTGGTAACTCTGCCGTGACGTCTTCCATTGAAGAAGAAGTAGAAAAACTGGTGTGGTCAACTCGTTGGGGCGCAGACACTGTAATGGATCTATCGACCGGTAAAAACATTCATGAAACGCGTGAATGGATCTTGCGTAACTCGCCCGTGCCAATTGGCACCGTACCTATTTATCAAGCTTTGGAAAAAGTCGATGGCGTGGCCGAAAATCTTAACTGGGACGTGTTTCGAGATACCTTGATCGAGCAAGCGGAGCAGGGCGTGGATTACTTTACTATTCATGCCGGCGTTTTGCTGCGCTATGTGCCCATGACGGCGAAACGCCTGACGGGCATCGTGTCTCGCGGTGGTTCTATCATGGCGAAATGGTGTTTGGCGCACCATACAGAAAGCTTCTTGTACGAGCGCTTCCGCGAGATTTGTGAGTTGTGCGCGCAATACGATGTGGCCTTGTCGCTTGGTGATGGCTTGCGTCCGGGGTCTATCATGGATGCCAATGACGAAGCACAAATGTCGGAACTTCGCACCTTGGGCGAGTTGACAAAAGTCGCTTGGGAGTACGATGTGCAAGTGATGATCGAAGGGCCGGGGCACGTGCCAATGCAGCTTATCGAAGAGAATATGACCGAGCAGCTGAAGCATTGTCACGAAGCACCCTTTTACACGTTAGGGCCATTAACGCAAGACATTGCTCCGGGTTACGATCATATCACGTCTGGCATTGGTGCCGCGCAAATTGGTTGGTACGGCTGTGCCATGCTGTGCTACGTGACGCCGAAAGAGCACCTTGGCTTGCCAAACAAAGAAGACGTAAAAGAAGGTTTGATCACCTATAAAATCGCCGCTCATGCAGCGGATTTGGCCAAGGGACATCCAGGGGCGCAAATTCGTGACAATGCCTTGTCGAAAGCGCGTTTTGAGTTTCGTTGGGAAGATCAGTTCAACCTGTCGTTAGACCCTGAAACCGCCCGTTCCTACCATGATGAAACATTGCCACAAGCTTCCGGCAAAGTGGCACATTTCTGTTCCATGTGCGGGCCAAAATTTTGCTCGATGAAAATCACCCAAGAAGTTCGCGACTATGCAAAAGGGTTAGAGAGTGCAAAAGAGTTCGAAGGCACACAGGCAATCGATGTGAGTGCTTTAGAAGCGAACGCAGGTATGCAGCAAATGTCTGAGCACTTTCGTGAGCTAGGCAGTGATGTCTACTTAACCACAGATAAGTTAACCACAGATAAATTAACGTCAAACAAATCAAAAGAAGAATCGCTGTAAGCGAAAGGAGGATATATGTCTATAAAACCTCCTGTGGTCTGGTGCGTGGGCGAGTCGGACTCGTCCGCCAACGTTGGACTTCAAGCGGATTTGGGTACAGGGCAAGATTTAGGTTGCCACGTGCAAACCATCGTCACTTGCATCACAGCGCAAAACCACAAAGAAGTGCGCTCCGTCGAGGCTGTTTCTTTGTCCATGTTCGATGAGCAGTGGCAAACCTTGCTCGACGACGTACCGCCAGATGCTATTAAAGTGAGCTTGCTACCATCCATTGAGATAGTAAAAGCCTGCTCGATTTGGTTGAAGCGTATTAAAGCAGACTTTCCTACTGTGTTGGTTGTCTTTGATCCCGTAATAGCGGCGAGCTGCGAGTCGGGAAACCTGTTGCAGCAAGACTCAGTCGGAGCGTCTTTATTAGAGTCATTACTGCCTTATGTGGATGTAATTACACCTAACTCGATAGAGTTTGAGCGGTTGACAGGCTTATCAGCTCAACAGTCAGTGGTTGATATACAAGGTCAATTGGCCGCGTATTTATCATCGTCAAGGTGTGCTTGGCTACTCAAAGCAGGACATTCAAACTCAGAACAAGCAACAGACTGGCTGGTGAATCGGGATTCTATCATTGGTTTCGCATGCGAAAAACTGGTCGTACAAAACACCCGTGGCACAGGCGACGCCTTGTCGATAGCGCTGGCTGGCTTTATCGCTCATGGCTACGATCTTTTAGATGCGATGACTATGGCGCAAGCTTATATCACTGGTGCCTTGAAAACAGACGTGGAAATAGGCAAAGGAATTGGTTCATTGGGTCGACCTGGTTGGCCTCTTCAGATTGAAAACCTTCCAGCGATTGTTTCACCAAACATGAACACAAAGGCTTCAACAACGCTGCCTTTCGCCAAGATGGACCTCAAAAAAATGGGCTTGTATCCCGTTGTTGATTCTGTGGATTGGTTGGAGCGAGTGCTAAAGCAAGGCGTAAAAATTGCTCAGTTGCGCATCAAAGACCCTGACGACGCCGATCTAGAAAGTAAAATTCAACAAGCTATTACACTAGGAAAAGAATACGGCGCTCAAGTCTTTATCAATGACTATTGGCAGCAAGCCATCGCTTTTGGCGCTTATGGTGTTCATCTCGGTCAAGAAGATTTAGACGTGGCGGATTTAGAAAAAATCCAAGCGGCAGGCTTGCGACTCGGCATCAGTACCCATGGTTACTATGAAATCGCTCGGGCCCAGTCCATCCAGCCTAGTTACATAGCTTTAGGTCATATTTACCCAACGCAAACCAAAGACATGCCATCTCAGCCACAAGGTTTAACGCGTCTTGCTCACTATGCGACTTTATTAAAAGGCGCGTTTCCGACAGTGGCAATTGGTGGCATCAATGCCGAACGATTACCGAGCGTTACGCAAACGGGCGTCGATAGTGTTGCTTTGGTGACAGCCATCACTAAAGCGGTTAATCCAGAATCAGCGACTCGGTCACTTATCATGTCTTTTGAACAATATGCGAGAGATGAATCATGAAGATTATGTTAAACGATACTGTCCACGAATTTGTTGGAGAGACGCTCGAAGATTTGCTTACTCAATTAGGCAAGACCGAGCAAGGTATTGCCATTGCGATTAATCAGCAAGTAGTGCCAAAAAGCTTGTGGCGCAGTACGGAACTGAATGAGCAGAGTCAGGTGTTTATTTTTGAATCGATTGCAGGAGGCTAATATGTCGTCTTTATTTATTGCTGGACACGAATTTCATTCTCGACTTTTTACCGGAACTGGGAAGTACGCCAGTTCCGATACCATGATGGATTCTTTAAGCGCCAGTGAGAGCGAATTGGTCACGTTATCGCTGCGTCGTATGGATTTAAAAAATCAGACGGACAACATTCTTCAACCTTTGTTGCAACAGGGGATAAAACTACTACCTAATACGTCTGGTGCACGCACCGCGAAAGAAGCGGTATTTGCCGCTGAACTTGCTCGTGAGGCATTAGAAACCAACTGGGTGAAGTTAGAAATTCATCCGGATCCGCGTTATTTAATGCCAGATGGTATGGAAACCTTATTGGCGGCGGAGGAGTTGATCAAAAAAGGCTTTGTGGTGATGCCTTATGTTCATGCCGACCCTGTGCTTTGTAAGCGATTAGAAGAAGTAGGCTGTCAATGTGTCATGCCGCTGGGGTCGCCTATTGGTTCCAATATGGGCTTGGCGAGTCGTCCTTTTCTGGAGATTATCATTGAGCAAAGTAGGGTGCCAGTGATTGTGGATGCAGGGATTGGTGCGCCATCTGATGCTGCTTTAGCGATGGAAATTGGTGCCGATGCGGTGTTGGTAAATACGGCCATGGCCGTCGCTAAGCAACCGGCTCAAATGGGCAAGGCCTTCAGGCTTGCTGTGGAAGCAGGGCGAATGGCTTATGAATCGGGCTTGGGTGAAAAGCGAGTTCAGGCGAATGCCACCAGTCCTTTGACGGACTTCATTGGGGCTCTGTCATGATGGAAGAAGTCAGTCAAAAAATTCGCATGCTTGAACAAAGCCCTGCTACGAAAGGTCAATTCAGCGAGTTTGTTGAAAATGCCGATTGGCAGGAAGTAACACGGTCGCATCAAGAAAAAACAGAGCCAGATGTGTTGCGGGCCTTGAGCAAAAGCAAATTGGATGTGGAAGATTTTTCAGCCTTGATTTCCCCTGCCGCAGAGCCGTATTTGCTGGAAATGGTGGCGAAAAGCGAACAGCTTACTTTGCAGCGCTTTGGCAATACGGTGAGTTTGTTTGCACCTTTGTATTTGTCTAATACGTGCGCGAATGAATGTACCTATTGTGGTTTTTCTATGAGCAATGCGATTAAGCGTCTCACTTTAAATGAAGCTCAGCTAGAAAAAGAAGTCGCGGCGATTAAAGATAAAGGCTTTGATCATATTCTCCTGGTGACAGGAGAAACCAATAAAGTCTCTATGCCTTACTTTGAGCGCATGATTCCGCTTATCAAACCGCATTTTAGTCAGCTCTCGATGGAAGTGCAGCCATTGGATGCTAGCGAATATAAGCGACTGCAGGATATTGGCTTAGATGGCGTGCTGGTTTATCAAGAAACTTATCGACGTAAAACCTATCTTGAACATCATTTACGTGGCAATAAATCCAACTTTAATTATCGTCTCGACGCGCCAGATCGAATTGGGCAAGCGGGTATTCATAAAATTGGCTTGGGTGTGTTACTTGGCTTGGAGGATTGGCGCACGGACTCCGTGATGATGGCGCATCATCTTCGGCATTTGCAAAAGCGTTACTGGCGCAGCCGATTTAGCGTGGCATTTCCGCGTATTCGCCCTTGTGAAGGCGGTATTGTTCCTAAATCTGTCATCTCGGATCGTCAGTTGGTTCAACTTATTGCAGCGTGGCGCTTGTTTGATCGGGACTTAGAGATGAGCCTGTCTACCCGCGAATCCCCTGAATTTCGCCATCATGCTGTGCGTATGGGCTTTACTACTATGAGTGCGGAATCTAAAACGCAACCTGGCGGTTATGCGGACGATTCTCAAGAGGCTCTGGAACAATTTGAGATCAGTGATGATCGCCCAGTTACGGAAATTATGGCGATGATTCGTCAGCAGGGGCGCGAAGTGGTTTGGAAAGACTGGGACCCTGCGCTTTCAAATGGCTAAAAAGTGGATGAAGCGTCAAGCGATTCATCACTACTTCTAAGAATATGTTCGGGCTTACTCGGTTAATAGGCAAAATTCGTGAATGCGCACTTTCCCTTACGCTCTCATGACAAGTTGTGCATCTCGATTCACTCTCTTTGACACTGTTTGACATAGAAATAGACATAATAGATTTCATCCAAACAGGAAATAGAGCTTAAGGAGCCAACTATGTTTAATCGTAAAAAAGCAGGAATGATGGGTGTTATCGGTTTGAGTGCCGCGATTATAACCGGTGTAGCCGTTAGTGCTTATGCTGAAACAAAATCACCCGAAGGTGATGTTGCTAAAGGCCAAGCCGCTCAGGAAGCTCCAATTAATGCCGTTCCAAGTCATGAGCAACTTGCTAGCCGCATGGCTCAGCAGCTTGGTTTAGATGAGAAAACGCAAGCAAAAGTGTCTGACCTTTTTGAAAAAGACGGTAAGGCGATCCGTAAAATTCAAGAGCAGCTACATAGTACTCAAGTTGAGTTAAGCAGCTTGTCCCCAAGTTCAAAAAGCTACATGGATAAAGTTGATGACCTCGCTGAGGAAAGCGGTGAGCTTACAGAAGATTTAACCATTGCTTATGCAAAAAACCGTGCAGGTTTGTATGCACTGTTAACCCCACAACAGATCGAAAAACTTGAAACACCAGCACAACCACAGTCTTAAGATTTCATTGATACGTTTCCCTTTGTATTGAGAGCCTTGCCCCAGCAGTGAAATGCTGGGGCTTTTTTTTGACCAAAAAAAAGCCAAATCCTTGATAGGGATTTGGCTTTTACTATTTTTGTTCAAACAAGTGGATTTTAATAAGGTTTGTGCCTTTTAAAAACTTAGCTCGCCACGGTGTTGAACAGTTCAAAATAGGTTGGGAAGGTTTTTGATGTGCAGCCCGGATCGTTGATAGTCACTGGCGTATCTGAAAAGGCAACCAACGAGAAACACATAGCAATGCGGTGATCGTTATACGTGTCAATAGCGGCATGCTGTAGTTTCTCTACTGGCGTGACTGTGATGAAGTCTTCGCCTTCAATCACGTCTGCTCCGAGTTTTTTAAGCTCGGTCGCCATTGCATACAAACGGTCTGTTTCTTTTACACGCCAATTGTAAATGTTGCGAATGGTCGTTGGGCCTTTGGCAAATAGGGCTGTTGTTGCTATGGTCATTGCCGCATCTGGGATGTGGTTCATGTCCATATCAATGCCGTTAAGTTCGTTGTGTTCGGCTTCTATCCAAGTCGGGCCGTAAGTGATGTTCGCCCCCATTTTCGCTAATACATCGGCGAATTTTACGTCGCCTTGTACGCTGTCTGTGCCTACACCGTGGACTTTAATTTTTCCACCTGCAATAGCGGCCGCTGCCAAGAAGTAAGACGCAGAAGAGGCATCACCTTCGACCATGATTTCACCTGGGCTTTGGTAAGTTTGCTGACCTTTTACCACAAATGCTTGGTAATTCTGGTTTTCTACTTCGACACCAAACTGCTTCATAGTGTGCAAAGTGATATCGATGTATGGCTTGGAAACCAGCTCGCCATCGACTTTGATGGTGAGATCGCCTTCTGCTAATGGCGCGCTCATTAGAATAGCTGTTAGGAATTGGCTTGAGATGTTGCCTTTAATAGACACTTCGCCGCCAGATAGTCCGTTGGCTTTAATGCGCAGTGGAGGGTAATTTTTTTCGCCTTCGTAAGCGATGTCGACACCCAATGCTTGCAATGCATCGACAAGATCGCCAATTGGGCGTTCGTGCATGCGTGGCTCACCATGCAGATGAAACTCACCTTTTCCTAGGCAAAGTGCTGCAGCCAAAGGGCGCATTGCAGTACCTGCGTTACCAAGGAATAAGTCACCGAAATCTGCTTGAATCGGGCCAGCAAGGCCTTCCAGTATACAGGTTGTGCCGTTATCTTCTAGAGAATAGTTGACGCCTAATTTAGTTAGGCTTTCTAGCATGCGGCGAATGTCGTCGCTGTCTAGTAGATTGGTGATTTTTGTGGTGCCTTTTGCTAGCGTTGCTAACAATAAAATGCGGTTTGAAAGGCTTTTGGAACCCGGAATTTGGATCTCTCCATTGGCTTTGGAAAGAGGGCCTAGCGTCATTGAATTCATTATTAAGTCCATCACAGTGGTGTTGTGTTTATTGTTTCGCTTTTGTGCTTACTGATGTGTCGCTGCGTGTAAATTATAAGTGTTCCATATTGTCCGCAATTTGTCCGTTGTAGGTGGTCGCGTCGCTCTTGCTTAGAGGTCAGTCTTGAATGCGTAATAGTATACCTTCGATGATGTTTCCTGTCAGTTATGCGTGTTCACTGAGTTTGCTGTTTTTTTATTAAAAGGTCTCCATTAGAATGATTGGCAATAAAATAATGACGCAGAGGAAATCCCCATGAGACATCAGTATCATCCCCTTGGTTTTGAAGGATCACGTATCGCTCAAGGCTTTTGGCGGCTAGAAGAATGGAATATGAATTCTTCAGAAACACTAGGCTTTATAGAAGCGTGTTTAGATCTTGGTGTAACGACGTTTGATCATGCGGATATTTATGGTGGTTATCAGTGTGAAGCTTTGTTTGGCGAGGCACTAAAGCTTAAACCCGCTTTGCGAGATAAGATGGAAATCATCACTAAGTGCGGAATCTTGCTGCCTTCGGATAATCGTCCTGATATTCAGGTGCATCGATATGATTATCGCGCTGAACACATATTGGCGAGTGTCGATCAATCTTTGGCAAATTTGCAGTGTGAATATATCGATACTTTGTTATTACACCGTCCAAGCCCTTTGATGGATGCGGATGAGGTCGCACAGGCGTTTGATTTGTTATTTACGCTCGGTAAAGTTAAACACTTTGGCGTATCCAATTTTACTACTCGTCAATTTGATTTGTTGCAGTCTCGCCTTGATGCGCCTTTGATTATCAATCAGGTGGAATTGTCACCACTTGCGTTGCAGCACTTTGAAGATGGCACACTGGATCATGTGCAACAGCATGCGGTAACGCCCATGGCATGGTCGCCTTTTGCTGGTGGCGAGTTGTTTTCTGGAACCAGTGAGAAAGCTAAGCGCGTACAAGCTGTGTTAAGTAAGTTAGCGCAAGACAACAATTGTTCGGTTGATCAAGTCGTGATTGCGTGGTTATTGCGTCATCCGGCTGGGATTTGTCCTGTAATGGGGTCTGGAAAGATTGACCGTTTAGCGGCAGCTGTAAACGCTATACCGGTTTCGTTGAGCGATGATGATTGGTTTAGTGTTTGGACTGCTTCTCAAGGTCACCCCGTACCTTAATTGATTGTTAGTAATAAGTTTTTACTATAAAAAAAGCTGCATTTGCAGCTTTTTTTGTATCTATTGTGCTGCCTTTGTTTTTCTAGGTGTAGAAAGCGTGTCGTTTCGTAAATGACCAGCGAATATCGCTAATCCTTTCACTATACTGCACTGATATTAATCCATCTTGAGGTTTTTGGAATGAAGTCGTATTTCGTCATTGGAATGGTGTTATTTGGAGTGTTTGGATTTACTAACTTGCAAGCGCATGATTTATCTAAACCAACGGGAACGGTAATTCTTACGATTACAGGAAATATCACCAACACTAATGCTGATGGGAATAAAGCAGAATTTGACCGCGATATGCTGATGAACCTAGAAGTGATGAATCAGCGTACTATGACACCTTGGAGCGAGGGGGTTGATTTGTATCGTGGGCCTTTATTGCGTTCTGTAATGGCCGCGGTGGGCGCAAAGACAGATGAGCTATCAGTAACCGCATTAAATGATTACAGTGCTGAAGTGCCAAGGAAAGATGGTGAAGAGTACGATGTGATTCTCGCGATGGAAATGAATGGTAAGGTGATGAGTGTAAGGGATAAAGGCCCCATCTTTCTGCTTTATCCATTCAGTGATGAGCCTAACTTAAATAACGAAGTGATTCACAATCGGTCTGTATGGCAAATAAAGTCGATAAACGTTGAGTAAGTTTTATTATGCGCTTGCCTAAATCTTCTATTGTGAACCGCCAACAAAAGAAATCATCACCCTTTCTTTTGTTGGCGGTTGCTGCGTTCATTTTTATGGGGGCCGCTATATTGATTTTTACCGAATTAGTCGACCGTCAAAAAATCATGCTGTCTGCTGTAGAAGAAGATGCACTCTGGGCTGCTTACCAATTAGATAGAGAAACGCTAAAACTCAGAAATTCACTGAAGTTACTCGAAGATGATTTTAGTGATGATCGCCTTAATGAAGCGAGAATGCGCTTCGACATTCTCTATAGTCGCGTAAATATTTTAGAAAAAGGTCAGCTAAGAGTTTTGTTTGATCGACTGGATAATTCTGATCAATTGATGAAGACTCTTAAGAGTGAAGTGACGGAGATTGACCGCCTCCTTTTTGTTGAGAAATTATTAATAAATATTGAGAATTTGTTGGATAGAAGCAATTTCTTATTAAAAGAAACAGAAGGTGTTGTATTAAGTACATTGACATCTAGGTCAAAGAATAAGGTAGAGCAGAGAGGTGACAGTCTAGCACTTTTCCTTTATTTAGGTTCGTTAATTGCTTTATTAACCATCACTATGTTTTTTATCATAGTAATGCTTTTTAATCAGTTGAAAATTGCTAAAAAATCTTTTGAAAAATCTCAAAAATTAACTAAAGAGCTAGAGAACGCCGTTTTTTCAGCGGAAGAAGCTCTAAAAGTAAAATCGGAATTTTTAGCAACGATGAGCCATGAGATTCGTACACCAATGAATGCTATTGTTGGTTTCAGTTATTTATTATTAGATGCTGATTTAGCTGATGAACATCGAGAGAAAGTTGTTAAAATTCAGCAGTCGGCTGATGGTTTGTTGTTAATTATTAATAGCGTTTTAGATTATTCAAAAATTGAATCAGGCAAAGTAGACTTAGAAAATAGATCGTTCAGTTTAGATGATGTACTTGAGTATGTTTACCAGACTGGGGAAAATCTTGCTCAATCTAAAAAGTTAGATTTTATGATTTGTCGTGATTTTAGCCTCAATGATAAATTGATTGGTGATAAAACAAGGCTTCAGCAAATCTTAGTGAATGTGGTTGGTAATGCCATTAAGTTTACGGATCTGGGTTCAGTCAGAGTAAAAGTATATCTGTCAAAAACGCAAGAGATTGTCATTGAGGTTCAGGATACAGGGAGTGGCATACCTGACGGTGTTGATGTATTTGATGTATTCAAACAAGCGGACAGTAGTACAACAAGATTGTATGGTGGTACAGGCTTGGGATTAAGTATTACCCAAAAACTTGTTGGCTTGCTTGGTGGTCATATTTCTTTCAAAAGTGTGATAAATGAGGGGTGTATTTTTACGATTAAGCTTCCTTACCATCCAGATTCGGAAACGGATTTATTGCATTCAGAACATGTGACTATTCTTGAAGATGATGCTGAAATAGCCTCATTGCTTTCAGACCTAAATGTTAATCATATCAATTCATTAAAACTATCTGAGCTAGGTGAATCGCAACTGTCAATCATTGCTGGAGGTCATTGGTTGGCCGATACTGGCACGGTTTCTGAGCAACTAAAAGGTTTTGAAAATCGTATTCTATTCTTAGAGGGTCGTGATTTAGGTGTGTCCAATTTTTTAATGACAGGGCTTGTTACACCGTCGAATATACATAAAAAAATAGTCGCTTTAAGCTCAGGTGAAGAAGGGGCAAAGAATAGAAAGTCTTTTGACGTTGCTTCAGATAATAAGAATTTTTTCAAAAGTAAAACGATTTTGTTAGCTGAAGATAATAAAATCAACGCCAATATAGTGAAAGCGATTATTGAAAAGCTAGGGGCGTCTGTAGATTGGGTTGAAAATGGAAAAGAGGCGTATGAAAAATCTCTGGCAGGGACTTATGATTTAATTCTAATGGATATTAGAATGCCTATAATGGATGGCTATGAAGCGAGCGAAAAAATTTATAGCTCCTTATGTGGCAAAAAACCACCTATTCTTTTTTTAACTGCGGATACATTAAGTTTAAAGTTAGAGAGTTTAAGTCAGATAGGTATCGATGATGTTTTGTTTAAGCCATTAGATCCATATCTTTTGATTGAGAAACTTGAATTCTGGATCGTGAAGTATCGCTTTAATGCATTATCTAAAGAGCCATCTTGCCAAAATGGCAATGATTTGACGCCGCTTTGGTCTGTCATTGAGGAGCTAGAGTCCTTATTGGAAAATGGCGATTCTGATTCTGAAACATTAATCCGAAAAATAATTTTGGATGTGTTTGATAAGGATAGTGTGCATTTTCTGCAGTCTGCATTAGAGGATATTTCTTCTTATGACTTCCAAGACGCAATAAAGAAAGTTAAGGCTTTTAAACGTAGCCTTGTATCAGTGAGTTTAGAGGGAAAAGCAATTGATCAATGAGCATAAAGTAAAAAGCCAAACAGTCTCAAAAAACAAGCGTGTGCTTATTGTTGATGATGTGCCTAGAAATATTGATTTACTAAAAAATATATTATCTGAGCATTACCAAGTTCAAGTGGCTAAATGCGGAATGTTGGCGCTAGATATTGTGGACCGATCCTTACCAGATATCATATTACTAGACATTATGATGCCTGACATGAATGGTTTTGAAGTGTGTGAACGATTGAAATCGAATCCAAGAACACAAGATATTCCGGTCATCTTTTTAACGGCGATGACCGATCCTCAGCAAGAGCAGAAGGGGTTTGATGTTGGGTGTGTGGACTTCATTACTAAACCAATAACACCACTGACAACGCTTGCTCGAGTGTCTACTCATTTAAAATTGGCGGCCGAGAACCTAAGAAACAAGCAAATTATCGATGATAGAACCAGAGAGCTTGATGAGGCGCTGGAATCTGCCATTGGTATGCTTGGTGCGGTAAGTGAGCTTAATGACACCGATACTGGTGTGCATATGTGGCGAATGGCAGATTACTGTGCGGCATTGGCTAGGGCGGTAGGCTGGGAAGAATCACAGGTTGAGTTACTAAAGCTTGCGGCCCCTATGCATGATACAGGTAAGGTTGGTATCCCTCACAGTATTTTGAAATCACCAAATAAGTTAACGGATGATGAATGGGTGATAATGCGTCAACATACGGTTATTGGGTATGAGATATTAATAAGAGGGGAGGCCCCATTATTTAAGTTGGCCGCCGAAGTCGCACTAGGTCACCACGAAAAGTGGGATGGCGAAGGATACCCATCAAAATTAAAGGGTGAAGAGATACCTCAATCCGCTCGAATTGTTGCCTTGGCCGATGTATTTGATGCATTAACTATGAAACGTCCTTACAAAAAAAGTTGGACGATAGAAGAGTCGTTTGCGCATATCCAACAAGTGGCTGGTACGCACTTTGATCCAGAGCTAGTGCGTACTTTCTTATCGATTGAAGATGAGCTGAGAGAGATAAAAGAAAAATGGGACGCTGTCGACTAGATTAAGCTACAGCGCAGCATTTCTTGAATTTTTTACCAGACCCACATAAACATGGGTCATTTCTGCCTATTTTCATTGCGTCAGAGTTAACCAATGGGGTGTTTTTCTCAACATCGTGCTCGCCAGAGATATAAAACCATTGGCCTTTCACTTTCTTAAATATAGAGCGTTCGCTCAAACGGCCAATGTGTTTGCCTTCTTTGAAGTGTGCAGAGAAGGCAACAACGCCTGTTTTGTCTTTCTCTAAGCCATCTTCTGTGGCGTTGATTTCGAGCTTTATCCATTTGGTATGTTCATTACTGTCTTGGATATCAGCGGTGTTTTGATCTGGCTCGTCTTTTAATTTTTGCGTGGCAGCAATGTACTCAAAGTCACCGATAGCAAAAGCGGTATAACGTGAACGCATTAGTGTTTCTGCAGTAGGGGCGGTGCCAGGATTGTTGTGATACATGCCACAACACATCTCATATGGGCTTCCGGTTCCGCATGGACAAATTACTGGGACTGACATAGATATACTCCTCTCATCGCCAAATACACGCCAAGGTGCGTATAATACCTTTTTATTTAACGGCTTACAGGAATTATTTGTGACTTCATCGGGCCCCACTTCATTTTTTTGGTTTGATTTTGAGACAACCGGAACGGACCCAGCGCGAGATCGTCCCATGCAGTTTGCGGGGATTAGAACCGATCTTGATTTTAACCCCATTGGCGAGCCTATCATGTTTTACTGCCGCCTAGCGGAAGATGTGCTTCCTCAACCAGAGGCGTGTTTGCTGACAGGAATTAGCCCTCAAGATGCGAATAGAGAAGGCTTGTGTGAAGCTGAATTTATGCAAGCAGTAGAAGCTGAGCTTTCGCAACCTGGTACTTGCGCTCTTGGATACAATACCATTCGTTTTGATGACGAAGTGGTTCGTTATGGCTTTTATCGTAACTTTATTGACCCTTATGCCAGAGAGTGGCAGAACAATTGTTCTCGCTGGGACATGATTGATCTAGTGCGCATGACATACGCAATGCGTCCAGAAGGAATTGTTTGGCCGAAGAACGAAGAGGGCCAAGTTTCAATGAAGCTGGAAGCGCTCACAAAGGCAAACGACATTGCTCACGAGCAAGCTCATGATGCGCTATCTGATGTATATGGAACCATTGAAATTGCTAAGCTGATTCGCGATAAGCAGCCTAAATTGTTCGCTTATTATTTTAAAATGCGCCAAAAACATGAGCTACAGCAGTTTATTGATATCGCACGATTAAAGCCTTTTCTGCATATCTCGGGCATGTTTGGGCAGGCGAAAAACTACGCGGCTTTTGTTGTGCCCATTGCACCGCATCCAGCCAATAAAAATGGCGTGATTGTATATGACCTTATGGCAGATGCTCAGCCTCTGATTGATTTAAGTGTGGAAGAGATTCGTCATCGAGTCTTTACTCGTCAAGATGAGCTTGGCGATCTAGAAAGATTGCCTTTAAAGGTAATTCATTATAATAAGTCTCCTGCGGTTGCGCCTGCGACTTTTTTGAAAGATGCTGATGTCGTCAAACGACTCCAGTTGGATGGTTCAATGTGCCGTCATAATCTTGCCATCATCAAAGGGCATGCTGGTTTAGCGGCTAAGCTGAGTGATGTCTTTGTGCAGGAAGATCGACCAATACATAAAGACCCAGATGTTATGTTGTATTCCGGAGGCTTTTTCTCAAGAGAAGATAAAGTCAGAATGGAAAAAATTCGTTCAACTCCGGCTGATCAGTTATCAGAGTTGGCCATGTCGTTTGATGATCGTCGTTTACCTGAAATGTTAATGCGTTATATTGGACGGAATTACCCCGATCAACTAACGGAACAGCAACAATTCGAATGGGAAGAATATAGGCAGGTTCGTTTGCTTGAAAAAGACGGAGGAGGCTCTATCAACATGGAGCAGTATTTTGAACGGTTAAATCACATCGCTCAAACCCCTGACTTGCCACCAGCAAAACAAATTATGCTTCAGGACTTGGCAGATTATGCGCAAAGTATTTATCCAATCCCTTTGTAAGGAATTAATATGAGTGAACAGCATAAGGGCATCCATTGGTTAGTGGGTTTTGCCGCCTTTGTGATCATTATCGCCGCGCTAAAAGAAGCCTCTCAAATAGTGGTGCCTTTTATGCTGGCTGTTTTTATTGCCATCATTTGTGCCCCAGCGATGTCCAGTCTGCGGCGCCGAAACTTACCAACTTGGCTTTCAATCTTGGTGGTTGTTTTCGTTATATTAGTAGGAATCAGTTCTATTGCGGTATTGGTTGGCGCCTCGTTGGATAATTTTTCCAATGAGTTACCGACATACAAAAAACGCTTTGGCGAAGAGGTCTCCAATTTAATACAAGTGATTAATCAATTGGGGCTGCACATATCTTATGATCAAGTGAAAGGTTATGTGGATCCTTCCGCATTAATGCAAATGGTAGCCAATGCGTTGAGAGGGCTTGGAAGTGCACTGACTAACCTGGTTTTAGTGGTGATGATTGTTATCTTCATTTTATTTGAAGCGGTTGAGTTGCCTAAAAAGCTGTCTTTAGCCTTTAGCGATACCTCAAAATCGATGGGTAAGTTTGATTCCTTTATTCAATCGGTCAATCGTTACTTGGTGATAAAAACCTTACTTAGTATGTTAACGGGTGTCTTAATCACTTTTTTCATGTGGGTGTTGGGTGTTGATTTTCCTATTTTATGGGGTGTATGTGCGTTTCTTTTAAATTTCGTGCCGAATATTGGCTCTATTATCGCAGCGGTTCCGGCGGTTTTGCTCGCGTTTGTCCAGCTTGGTAGTTTATCGGCTGGCTTGGTTGCCGGTGTGTTTTTAATTGTGAATTTGATCGTTGGTAATGTGATTGAACCACGCTATATGGGCCGCGGACTCGGGCTTTCTACCTTAGTGGTATTTTTATCTTTACTGCTTTGGGGGTGGGTGTTTGGTCCTGTTGGTATGCTACTTTCGATTCCTTTGACCATCATTATGAAGTTGGCTTTTGAGGCAAACCCGAAAATGCACTGGTTGGCTGTGATGATTGACTCCAAAGTGGACAGCGATACAAAGGACTAATAAATAATTGGCGTCGCAAGGACGCCAATCTTATTTTTAATCTGGCCTAGCTTATTTTCGTTTTATTGTATATACTTCGCCATCAGTTTTTCCTCCGAGAATTTCTAGAGAATTTCATTAAGGCATGTAAATGATTACAGGCCTTATCCTCACCAAAAAAAGGTACTAATTTACATGTCTGATGCTGATACTCAGCCTACATTTGATTCGTTGGGTCTAATCGCCCCTGTTCTTAAAGCGGTTGCTGACTTAGGTTACGAGCAACCATCTGCTATCCAAGCGCAAAGTATTCCATATCTATTAGAAGGTCGTGACCTTTTGGGGCAAGCGCAGACGGGTACTGGTAAGACAGCGGCGTTCGCGCTTCCGTTACTGTCTCGCATTGATGTTACAGATAAAACGACACAATTACTTGTACTGGCTCCAACTCGTGAACTTGCTATTCAGGTTTCTGAAGCATTTCAAAGTTACGCTCGTAACCTTCCAGATTTTCATGTTTTGCCAATTTACGGCGGCATGTCATACGACACACAACTTCGTCAGCTAAAGCGTGGCGTTCAGGTTGTTGTTGGTACGCCTGGTCGTGTTATGGACCACATTCGTCGTAAAACATTGAAACTAGATGGCCTTAAAGCCCTAGTTCTTGATGAAGCGGATGAGATGTTACGCATGGGATTCATCGACGATGTCGAATGGATTCTTGAGCAAACCCCACCAACTCGTCAAATCGCTTTGTTCTCTGCGACTATGCCTCCAGTGATTCGTCAAGTGGCTAACCGTCATTTGAACAATCCTAAAGAAGTTAAAATTGTTACAAAAACTTCTACGGCGATGACGATTACTCAAAAATACTGGCCAGTAAGCGGTCTACATAAACTAGATGCTTTGACTCGTATTCTTGAAATGAACGAACACGATGGCATGATCATCTTTGTTCGTACAAAAGCGGCAACGGTCGAATTGGCTGAAAAGCTAACGGCTCGTGGTCACGCTTGTGAAGCCTTAAATGGTGACATTAGCCAGAATTTGCGTGAACGTACGGTTGATCGTATCAAGAAAGGTCAAATTGACATTCTTGTAGCGACTGACGTTGTTGCGCGTGGTTTGGACGTAGAGCGTGTAAGTCACGTTGTTAACTATGACATTCCATACGACACTGAATCTTATGTTCACCGTATCGGTCGTACTGGTCGTGCTGGTCGTTCAGGTACAGCGATTTTATTCGTTGCTCACCGTGAGCGTCGTATGTTGCAAGCCATTGAGCGTGCGACTCGTCAGCCAATCGAAAGTATGACATTGCCAACGGCTTCAGATATTAATGCGCATCGCGTTAATCGTTTCAAGCAGAGCATTACTGATGCGATGGATAACGAAAACCTTGATTTCTTCCTTGAGCTTGTTCAAAGCTACCAGAAAGAAAACGAAGTTGATCCACTAAAAATGGCGGCCGCTTTGGCTCATATGGCTCAAGGCAAAACGCCTTTGTTGTTGTCTGAGATGGAAGTTCGTCAAGAGCGCAGAGAGCGTCGTGAAGATCGTGGCGATCGTCCAGATCGTGGTGATCGTGGAGACCGAGCTCCTCGTGAACGTAAAGTTCGCCCGGTGACAGCTGAAGCTATGCCGTTGAAAGACGATCCTGATACCTCTATGACACGTTATGTTGTTCAAGTTGGTTACAGTGATGGTGTTAAGCCAGGCAATATCGTTGGTGCGATTGCTAACGAAGCTGATATTGAAAGCCGCTACATTGGCCATATCGAAATTTATGAAGATTTCGCGACAGTGGATCTACCTTCAAACCTAAGCTCTGATGCACTAGGTAAATTAGGTAAGACTCGTATCTGTGGTCAACGTACTGACATTGCTAAGCTAGACAATGCAGAAGAGTTAAATAAGCGTGCAGCAGCACCTTCAACTCGTAAGCGTCCAGCTGGTGGCGGTGATCGTCGTCCATCTAATGGTGGTGAGCGTCGTCGTCCAAGTGGTGGTTCTGGTGGCGGTCGTGATCGTGATGCAAATCGCGGTGGTGAGCGTCGTCCAAGAGCACCGCGCAAAAACGCGTAATACGTTTTGCTTGTAGTTACTTTTAAAAACCGAATCTAGCAATAGATTCGGTTTTTTTATGTATAAATGTTGGCTACTGTCGATTAACCACTTCTGTTAACATTATTTTATTATTCCCCTTTCTAAAACGTTGCATAAAAAGGCCGCTAATGAACGAAATTACTATTATTAAGCCAGATGATTGGCACTTACATTTTCGTGATCAAGACATGTTACTTGAGACGGTTCCGGCTACGGCTCGTTGTTTTGAGCGCGCTGTGGTGATGCCAAACTTAGTGCCGCCGGTTACGACGGCAGAGTTAGCGTTAAGCTATAAAGAGCGTATTTTAGCGGCTCGTCCTGCAGGTAGTACTTTTACGCCTATCATGACCATCTATCTAACGGATAAAACCAGCGTTCAAGATATTCAAGATGCGAAAAAAGCGGGTGTATTAGCGGCTAAAATGTATCCAGCTGGTGCGACAACGAACTCTGATTCCGGTGTAAATTCTCTAGAGTCATTGTATCCAGTGTTTGAAGCCTTGGCAGAAAACGATATGTTATTGCTGATCCATGGTGAAGTGACGCAAAAGCATATTGATATTTTTGATCGTGAAAAAGAATTTATCGATCAGCATATGGTAAACATCGTAGAGCGCGTGCCGAATTTAAAAGTAGTGTTTGAGCACATCACTACGAAAGATGCCGCGGATTTTGTTTTGGCTGCCCGTGAAGGTGTGGCTGCGACTATTACGCCTCAGCACTTATTGTTGAACCGAAATGACATGCTTGATGGCGGTATGCGTCCACATAACTATTGTTTGCCTGTACTTAAGCGCAGTACGCATCAACAGGCGTTGCGTGACGTTGTTAAATCTGGATCGCCTAAGTTCTTCCTAGGGACGGATTCAGCACCACATGCTAAGCATCGCAAAGAATCTGATTGTGGTTGTGCGGGCTGTTACAGCGCTTGGTCTGCGCTTGAGCTGTACGCACAGGTATTTGATGAGCTGGGTGCGCTTGATAAGTTAGAAGGCTTTGCTAGCATCTACGGTGCTGATTTTTATGGTTTGCCACGTAATACAGAAACCGTGACCTTGGTGCGCGAGTCTTGGGAGGTGCCTAGTAGTATTACTTTGCCAAGCGGTGAGCCAATCGTGCCTTTCTTCGCCGGTAAACAAGTGTCTTGGAAGTTAAAATAAAGCATCTGCTATGAAGCAAAATAATGGATGCTAAGCAAAGCCGAATTCAGTGATGGGTTCGGTTTTTTTATGGCTAAAAATAGACATTGTGTGGTAGAAAGGGGGTTTTTCTAAATGAATAACTAGGTTGTTTCAGGGTGTATTTTGATTTGAGAAGAGATTACTTAGAAAGGAAATAAGATGGTGCGGATGGAGAGACTCGAACTCTCACGCCGTGAAGCACTGGAACCTAAATCCAGCGTGTCTACCAATTCCACCACATCCGCATGTCGTGTTGACGTGCGAGATCTTACCGATATTTTCTGGCGATGCAAGTGTTTTTTCAATGAAGTGTTTAGATTTATTTTCTTGGCGCGGCTTGCAGAATTTTCTATGAGGAAACTAGGACATACAAAGTGAAAAGTGGTCTAATATTACCATCCTAGAATGTTCCTACAGTAGAGTTAAAATATGGAAAAGCACTCGGTGTCATTACTGTTAAATCCCCTTGATATCGCGACATTTTTTGTCTTTTTTGCATGTTGGTGGGGTTATGCTTTTTATGCCCAGTATAATTCGAAACGTCGTTCATGTTTGGTTAGTGTATTACATCAGTTTCGGCTGGCTTGGATGTCGCGCTTGCTTAGGCGAGATAATCGCATTGCCGACGCATCCGTCATGGCAAATTTAGAAAGAAGCAGTTTGTTTTTTGCTTCCAGTAGTTTGTTGATTATTGCGGGCCTTTTCACAGCGTTTAATTACTCTGAAAAAGCGCTGGGTATTTTGTCGGACTTTTACCTTTTGTCTCCGATGAGTCAGCAAGAATGGGAATTAAAGATCATCGTATTGGTGGCAATTTTTTCTTATGCATTTTTTACCTTCACGTGGTCTGTTAGACAATATAACTTTTGTTCTGTCCTTGTAGGTAGTGCGCCGCTTGCAACAGAACGTGGTATTGAAGACAGTGAGCGAGAGCTATATGCCATGTATATGGCGCAAATTTGTAGCTTAGCTGCGAACCAATTTAACTATGGGTTACGTGCATTCTATTTTGCGATGGCCTTTTGTGGTTGGTTCCTTGGCCCTTATTTCTGTATGGCGGCGAGCGTCATGGTCGTTGCAGTGCTTTACCGTCGTGAATTTCGATCTAAAACATTCAAAACATTGAGCCGCGGACTCGTTATGAAATCTCATGCTTCCTAATTTCCCCAAACCTTTACCGGAAGACGATAAGCCTGTTAATCGTACTGTAAAAGTTGATGATAGGCTTTACCAGTACTTAGTCGATGTTTCCGTACGTGAAGATGACTTATTAAGAACTTTGCGCCGTGAGACGGCTCAGTATCATATGGCGCGTATGCAGTTGTCGCCAGAAGTGGGTCAGTTATTGGCCTTGTTGGTTAAACTGCAGGCACCAAAAAAGCTTCTCGAAATTGGTGTTTTTACGGGTTACAGCACCTTGTCGATGGCGATGGCAATGCCAAAAGAATCAAGGCTCATTGCGATCGAAAAGAAGCAAATGTGGCTAGATATTGCGACTCGCTATTTAGACCAAGCGGGCGTTAAGGATCGTGTAACGACTTATTGCGATAAAGCCTTGCCCGTCATGGAGTCTTTTTTAGAAGCTGAGCGTGAAACGTTCGACTTTATCTTTATTGATGCGGATAAACAAAACCTCTTAGCTTATTATCTTTTGGCCAAGCAATTATTACGCCCAGGTGGCTGCTTGTTGATTGATAATACCTTGTGGTGGGGGAACGTCGCGGATGAAGCCTTTACCGATAAAGACACTAGAATAGTGCGTGAGTTAAATAAAACCATTCACGAAGATACGGAAGTTGAGCTATCGCTCATTCCCATAGGTGATGGTTTAACCCTAGTTCGAAAAGTAACTAAAGCCTGATCGTAAATTGATCAGGCGTCTTCGCTATTTCTTCCTGAATACCTTTAGCTTGTTTATATCCATAAACTTATTGTGACTTTTTTACTTCTTTTAGTGAGTTAGCCTCTTGAAATTGCTCCAAGAGCCTTTATCTATGAGGCACAAGTGAAACGAAATACGCCTTTGGCTTTGTCCGAAGGTTCATTCAAATAGGAGCAAGTTACAACATGGCAACTGATACTCAAAAAGAAACGTTAGGGTTTCAAACGGAAGTTAAACAACTACTTCATTTGATGATCCACTCTTTGTACTCCAACAAAGAGATCTTTCTACGAGAGCTTATTTCGAACGCATCCGATGCGGTAGATAAGCTTCGCTTTGAGTCTGTCGCTAACGCAGACCTTCTAGCAGAAGACCCAAACCTACGTGTTCGTATTGAATTTGATAAAGAGACGAATACGGTTGTTATCGATGATAACGGCGTAGGTATGTCCCGTGAAGAGGCGATTGCCAATCTTGGTACGATTGCAAAATCCGGTACGTCTTCTTTCCTAGAGCAATTGAGCGGCGACCAGAAAAAAGACAGCCAACTTATTGGTCAGTTTGGTGTGGGCTTTTATTCAGCCTTCATCGTTGCTGATAAAGTAACAGTTGAAACTCGCCGTGCCGGTGTAGCAGCGGATGATGCTGTACGTTGGGTATCTGATGGTTCTGGTGAATTTACTATCGAGAACATCGAAAAAGACACTCGCGGTACTCGCATCATTCTTCATCTTAAAGCAGATGAAAACGAGTTCGCAGATAACCATCGTCTTCGTCACTTGGTTACTAAATACTCTGACCATATTTCTATCCCTGTTGAAATGGAAAAGCCGGTTTATCCAGAAATGGACGAAGAGGGCAATCCTAAGCCAGTGGAAGAAAACAAAGCGCCAGAATATGAAGCAGTTAACTCTGCAAAAGCACTTTGGACTCGTCCTCGCAACGAAGTAACTGATGAAGAATACCAAGAATTCTACAAGCACATTTCTCACGATTACCAAGAGCCTTTGAAGTGGTCTCACAACAAAGTTGAAGGTAAGTTGGAATACTCAAGCTTGTTGTACATTCCATCCAAAGCACCTTACGATCTTTGGAATCGCGACATGCAACGCGGTCTGAAATTATACGTTCAGCGCGTATTTATCATGGATGAAGCAGAAGCATTTCTACCTCCTTACATGCGTTTTGTGAAAGGTGTAGTGGACTCAAATGATTTGTCATTGAACGTATCTCGTGAAATTTTGCAAAACGACCATGCGGTTGATTCTATGCGTTCAGCATTGACTAAACGTGTATTGGACATGTTAGGCAAAATGGCGAAGAACGAGCCAGAAGATTACCAAAAATTCTGGGACGAGTTCGGTAGCGTTATCAAAGAAGGCCCTGCAGATGACATGGGCAATAAAGACAAAATTGCCGGCTTGTTGCGTTTCAGCTCTACAAACACGGATGCCCCAGCGCAAACTGTGTCTTTAGCTGAGTACATCGAACGCATGAGTGAAGGTCAGGATAAGATCTACTACATTTATGCTGAGAGCCACAATACTGCGAAAAACAGCCCGCACTTAGAAATTTTGCGTAAGAAAGGTTTCGAAGTCTTGTTGTTGAGTGATCGTATTGATGAATGGATGATGTCGTCTCTTCAAGAGTTTGAAGGTAAGCAATTCCAAGATGTCACTAAAGGCAAACTGGATCTAGCGGATTCTGAAAACGAAGAAGAGAAAAAAGAAAAAGAAGAAAAGGCTGAACAAATCAAGCCGCTTCTTGATCGCATGAAGTCTGTTCTTGAGTCTAAAGTCACAGCGGTTAACAGCACAGACCGTCTGACTAACTCACCAGCTTGCCTAGTTGTTGGTGAGTATGACATGGGTCTACAAATGCGCCGCTTGCTTGAGCAGGCTGGTCAGCAGCTGCCAGAGTCTAAGCCTAGCCTTGAGGTGAACCCAGATCACCCTATCGTGGCAAAAATGGACGCTGAAACGGACGAAGAACGTTTTGCAGATATGGCGTGGTTGTTGTTTGAACAAGCTACTTTGTCTGAAGGTGGTCAGTTGGAAGATCCAGCAACTTTCGTTAGCCGCATGAACAAACTAATCGTGCAGCTTAGCAAATAATTAAATGACGCTATATTGTAAGTAGGTCAGTAAAAGCCCATATTTGGTGACAAGTATGGGCTTTTTTGTAGCTTATCGTAGAGTAGAAGCGCTTACGGTTTGATTCCAGAAACAAAATCGTTTAGCGTAAACAGGTGCTATGGAAAGGCACTTTTAATATCAAAGGAGTGAATCATGTCTAAACTAAAATGTTTGGCCGTCTGGCTATTCTTATCCCCCTTATTTCTTTTTGCACAGCCTGATGTGCAGCTTGCCACCGTGTTTCCTGAAGGAGCTCATGTAGAAGAGTATCTTGTTAGTGAGAAATACGATGGAATTCGTGCTATTTGGACGGGAGAAAAGCTCATCACGCGGCAGGGGAATCCTATTTTTGCCCCTAAATGGTTTACAGATACGCTGCCAAATGTTTGGTTGGATGGGGAGCTATGGTCTAAGCATAATGATTTTCAGTTTATTATGTCGACGGTTAGAAAACAGACTCCGGTCAACAGTGAGTGGCGTAAGATATATTATATGGTGTTTGATGCACCCGACAGAGAAAGAAATATGACGTTTGAAGAAAGATACAAACGTTATATGCGCCTGCTTACTATCTTGGATTTGCCACATGTAAAGCCAGTTGAGCAGTTCTCTGTGAGCAGTAATGAGGCGCTGCATAGCATTTTGACCGCCTATGTAGAGAAAGGCGCAGAGGGTCTTATGCTGCACCGTAGGCTTGCACGTTTTTCGAATGGCCGATCAGATAACTTACTAAAGCTAAAACCCTACATGGAAGCAGATGCTAAGGTCATAGATATCTTAAATGGCACAGGAAAATATGATGGCATGATGGGGTCCGTTCTGGTGGAAATGCCATCTGGCTTACGTTTTAAAATTGGCAGTGGCTTTTCGGACAATGAACGCAGCACACCTCCCAATATTGGTGACTATGTTATTTATAAATATCATGGTTTCACTGAGCGTGGTATTCCACGGTTTGCTAGCTTCGTACGTTTACGCAATACTCAGTTTTAATTTTTAGATTCAGAGGCCATGTTTTGTTAACAAAAGTGTACTGCTTGCCCGGCACTATGTGTGATGAGCGTCTTTGGGAGCTTACCCAGCAAGAGTTGGGAGGATCATTCAGTTTGCAGCATGTTGCTATTCCACAGAAAGACACCATTGAATCGATCATTGATGCTTTGGCAGTTGTCTTGCCAGCTGAGCCAATGAATCTACTTGGCTTTTCTATGGGAGGGTATTTGGCTTGCGCCTTTGCCGTAAAATATCCTGAGCGCGTCAAGCGACTGATGGTCTTATCTAATACAGCAAGTGGTTTGCTAGACACAGAACGCCAACAGCGCGAGGTCGCACTTAACTGGGTGACAAAGAAGGGCTATAACGGCATACCAAAGAAAAAGGCCATCGCTATGCTAGGGCCGTCGAATAAAGACAGAGCTGACCTGCTTGATGTTATTGTTGCAATGGATAGAGCGTTGGGGGAAGTGGTCTTCATTCAACAATTGAAGAGTAGTTTAGTTCGTCCAGATCTTTTATTAATGCTTAAAAAAGCAGGCCTTTCCCTGTGTTTCGTGGTGGGAGAAGAGGATGCGTTATTGTCGAAAGCGGTGTTAGAAGATATGCAAAACGTCAAGCAATTGAAGGTTAAAACGCTCAATGATTGCGGGCACATGTTGCCTTTGGAGCAACCAACTTTACTCGCTGAGTTGGTGAAAGATTTTTACCTGTAAAGACCTTTCGGTTTTAACGTGATTGGCAAAATAAACTGTGTAGCGTTTTGATCAATTCTTTTACTCTTGTATCGCCAATACTATAAAAAATAGTTTGAGATTCACGACGAGTGCTAACGAGTCCGTCTTTTCTTAATACCGCTAGATGTTGAGAAAGAGCGGATTGACTTAAAGGTAGCTTTTCGTTCAAGGCTGTCACAGACAATTCTTGATCTAGGATATGGCATAAAATCATCAGACGGTTTTCGTTGCTCAGCGCTTTTAAGAAAACAGCGGCTTGGGTTGATTGCTGAAGCATGTCTTCCATTGTTAGTGTTTCGTTTGTCATCATCTTTTCTCGTTTCTATACGGCAAATTACACGCTAAGCTTTATGTTTTAAATAAAACCATCCACATTGTCTGTGGATAAGACTGGGACTATTGGTGTTTAGTAGTGGTTCTTATCAAGTAAGACGGTCATTATATGATTTTGTATGAAAATTGCACAATGACCGTCTGGATTCGTTCTATTTTTCTAGATTGAAGCTAGTCCAAATAGGAGCGTGGTCTGAAGGCTTTTCTAAGGCGCGCAAATCATAATCCACGTCGGAGTCTTCTAAGTAGGGTGTTAGACCATTTGACGACATAATGACATCGATTCTTAAACCGCGCTTAGGCGTATCATCAAAGCCCTTTGAACGATAGTCAAACCAGCTGAAGCGATCATTCTTGATTGGGTTAAGCTGGCGGTAAGTATCTGTCAAACCCCAGTCTGCCAATGTTTTAAACCACTCTCTCTCTTCGGGTAAAAAGCTGCATTTACCAGTTCTTAACCAGCGTTTTGCATTTGGCTCGCCAATGCCGATGTCCAGATCCGTTGGGGAAATATTGATATCGCCCATAACGATGATCTTTTCATCAGGAGAATGCGCGGCAAGGTATGCCATTAGGTCCGCATAAAATTTCCGTTTTGCGGGAAACTTAGTTTCATGGTCACGACTTTCACCTTGAGGAAAATAGCCGTTCAATACTTTCACTGGGCCTTGCGGCGTATCAAAAGTAGCAATGATCATGCGACGTTGTGCTTCTTCATCATCCCCTGGAAAGCCGTACTCTACTTTAGTCGCTTCTTGTTTGCTGAAGATTGCCACACCGTAGTGTGATTTTTGACCGTAATAATAAGCGTGATAGCCAACAGACTTAGGAATTTCGTGAGGGAAAGCGTCGTCGTGGACCTTAATTTCTTGCAAGCCAATGACATCTGGCGCGTGTTTCTCTACTAAAGCTTCGATTTGATGTGGACGAGCACGCAAGCCATTGATATTAAAAGAGACAAATTTCATGTGAATGATTCCATAGCGAATTTTCTTAATGATACCCAGTTGCGTAAGAGTCATAAAGGGATTTACCTATCCATTGCTATAGATTGTCTTGTCTCTTATAAAGCTGAGCCGATGATCCGTTGATGACGACACTGATAATTTAAAAAAATGCGACCATGATTCCCTTTAGAAGAAAGCTTCCGGGAATGATGCCTAGCGTGGTGTAGGCAAAAAGGAAACGTTGCTCTGGGTTTATTTTTCTGATTATGGCGAGTAAAAACAATATGGCAAATAAACCTAAACTTAAAGCCATGCCATAGAGGAATGAACCGCAAAAGTGTGGCAGAGCAGCAAAGGCAAAGGCAAAGGCAGAAATATGGATGTGTGTTAACTCTAAACATTCTTTGTTGCTGCGAAAAATAGTCAGGAGAGAAAGAACAACTGCGAGCCCGTATAAAGCAATCACATAAGTTGGCCATTCATAACTCAGTGGATTATTTAAATGAAAAGTCGAAAAGCTGAAGTCCGAAAGGAATGTCCATGCTGTTTTAATGACGATACTTACAGCAAAGGCACCGACCGAGAAAAAGAAAAAAGCAACCACAGCACCGCCAGCGGTCGGACCTGCCTTGTGCCCCTCAATAATTAAGAGCAGTACACTGAGCGCCGCACTTAATTGTAGCCAAAGCCAATAATCGTCACTAAAGAGCGGGATAAATGGTAACGCCATTATAATGAAGAATGATTTACCATCGTCTTTTTGAAAAAAGTAAAACGCCATGATGACGATGTAAACTAGGATAATGAAATCGGGCATGTAACTTCCTTGTAGTATGATCTTTTGCTGAGATTTGTTGGTAAGGTGATCGTTTGTTTAATGGTAACGTAGTAGCCTTTAACGATACATTTTTTATATTCATTATGTGTATCTAAAGAGAAATAAATATCTACAGCATCGCTATTTTTGGTTCTGCCTTCTTCTCAGAGGGTAGGGCTGTTAAACTGCTCTCATATTACATCATGAATGATTTTGGAGACTAAGAATGTCTTATCAGTACGATTTATTTGTTATTGGCGCCGGTTCTGGTGGTGTGCGTGCTAGCCGTGTTGCGGCATCCAAAGGCTATAAAGTGGCGGTTGCCGAAGGCAGTGCTTTAGGTGGAACTTGTGTGAACATTGGCTGTGTACCGAAAAAATTATTTGTTTATGGTTCAGAATACGGTCATGGCTTTGATGAAGCGGCTGGCTTTGGTTGGTCTCATAAAGGTTTAGAGTTTAACTGGTCTGTTTTACGTGATAATAAAACCAAAGAAATTCAGCGCCTAAACGGCATTTATGGAAATTTGCTTGGTAATGCTGGTGTTGAACTTATTACGGGTTATGCGAGCTTTGTCGATGAACACACCGTCATGGTGGATGGCAAAACTTACACCGCAGAGCGAATTCTGATTGCCGTTGGTGCTAAGCCATTTATTCCTGAATTCCAAGGCAGTGATTTGGTGGTTAGCTCTAACGAAATGTTTTTCTTGGAAGAGCTACCTAAAAAAGCCCTTGTTGTGGGCGGTGGTTACATTGCGGTTGAATTTGCTGGCATCTTGAATGGTTTGGGTGTTGAAACCAGCCTTGCTTATCGCGGTGATCAACTACTTCGTGGTTTTGATGAAGACGTTCGTGGGTTTGCCAGTGAAGAATACAAAAAATCTGGCATTGACGTGCGTTTAAATACAGACGTTGAACGTATTGAACTAGCTGATACTGCCAACCCGAATGGTGCTCGTACTGTGCACTTCAAAGACGGCCATACAGAAGAGTTCGGTTTGATTCTATATGCAACGGGTCGTGTGCCGAATGTTGAATCTTTAGCACTTGATAAAGCGGGTATTAAAACTGGCAAAAATGGTGCCGTGATCATTGATAATAACTTCACCACCTCAGCGAAAAGTGTATTTGCCCTTGGGGATGTGACAGACAATATTCAGCTAACCCCAGTAGCGATTAAAGAAGCCATGGCGCTGATCGCTTATTGGTTTGAAGGCAAAGAAGTCGATTTTGATTACGACAACATTCCAACGGCTGTCTTCAGCCAGCCAGCGATCGGAACTGTTGGTTTAACCGAGCAAGAAGCAGAAAAACGAGGCCTAGACTTCCGAGTTTATCAAACCGACTTCCGCCCAATGAAACACACGCTAAGTGGTGGTACTTCACGTTCCCTCATGAAGTTATTAGTGAATAATGCCGACGACAAAGTGATTGGTGCCCACATGGTAGGCGATTACTCAGGCGAGATTATCCAAGGCTTGGGTATTGCTATTAAAGCAGGCGCTACCAAAGCGGACTTTGATGACACTGTGGGTGTTCACCCAACCAGTGCTGAAGAATTTGTTACTTTCTCGGCGGGTTCGCTTAAGAAAAAATAAACTCAGCATTGTTTGCAGAGTAAATAAATGAAAACAGACGCCTTGGTAAACTTTATCAGGCGTCTTTTTTATAAGCGTCTATTACACATACGTTTTCTCTATCGGCATAGTCTTAATTTCGATTGCCACGATAGGTTGTCTTCTTTAGTGTTGCTAGCACTAGTAACAAGCATTTTAAAAGACAAGAGATCACGATGAACGAAGTACTTACGACGTTACAACCAACAGCCATTTGGCGCCATTTCCAAACACTATGTAATACTCCTCGACCTTCTTTTCACGAAGCCGAACTAAGAGAATACCTAATCAAATGGGCGACTGAGTTAGGCCATGAAACCTATGTGGACCCAGTTGGGAACCTGTTAATCCGCAAAGCCGCCAGCAAGGGCATGGAAGACAGAGAAACCGTTGTCTTACAAGGTCACCTAGACATGGTGGCGCAGAAAAACGCCGACATTGATCACGACTTCACCAAAGACCCCATTGTCACGCAAGTGATCGATGGTTGGGTTCATGCAACAGGAACCACTCTTGGTGCCGATAATGGCATAGGCGTCGCGGCTGCCATGGCTGTATTGGAATCCACTGATTTAGCCCATGGGCCAATTGAAGCCTTGTTCACCATCGAAGAAGAAACCAGCTTACGTGGCGCATTACAGCTAGAAGAGGGCATTCTAAAAGGCAGCATTCTACTGAACTTGGATTCTGAAGACCGAGGTGATGTCTACATCGGCTGTGCTGGTGGCATGGACATTAATATTGAAAAGCAGTATTCCGCTATTGCAGTAGACAGCAGTAAAAAAGCTTTCAAAATTACCGTCTCAGGTTTGCGCGGTGGGCATTCAGGCCTGGATATTCATAAAGGCCGTGCCAGCGGAAACGTGCTGATTGTGCGTTTGTTGAATCTACTTAAAGAACGTTGTGACTTTGGATTAAGCGCCTTTACGGGGGGCACACTTCGCAATGCGATTTCTCGTGATGCTGAAGCAATTATCAACGTAAACGACAAAGACCAAGCGACGTTATTTGCTTTTATAGAAGAATTCGAAAAAACCACCAAGGCCGAATTTTCAGCGACCGAAGCAAATCTGGCCGTGACATTAGAAACCGCTGAACTGAACTCGGAACTGGAAGAAACAGACAAAGACGCCTTGTTAAACGCCATGTACTGCGCGCCTCACGGTGTTCATCGCATGAGCGCAGACTTGGAAGGCGTAACAGAAACCTCTTGCAACTTTGGCGTGATCAACCTGCGTGACACAGCAGATGGCACAAAAGCCTTTGATGCTTGCTTGTTGGTTCGTTCTCTTGTGGATTCCGCCGTAGAGCACCTTGCTTATGTGGCAAAATCTGCCTTCTCCATGATCCAAGCAAACGTCAAGCTCGAAAATGGTTACCCAGGCTGGCGTCCAGATCCAAACGCAGGTTTGCTCAAGCATTTCTTAACGGTTCACACCGAGGTGATGGGTCACGAAGCGAATGTGAAAGTGATCCACGCCGGACTAGAATGCGGCATCATCGGCGCGAAATACCCAGGCATGGAAATGGTCTCCTTTGGCCCGAATATCCGTGGTGCCCATTCACCAACTGAGCGCATGGAGATAGACTCCGTTGGGGATTTTTGGCGACTACTTGTGGCTCTTTTAGAATCTGTTCCAAAAGTCTAAGTTTTTGGGTTTTTGTACATAACTCGAACCGAGTGACATTCTCTTCGAAACTATCGCCTACCTCAGGTGAATGTCACTCTTATCCTCGTTAATCAGAATCCCTATGCGCTGCTGGGTCGAGCCTTTTTATTACCAAATAGACTGCTGACATTAAAAGCGCTTTTAAAAAGGGTTTTGGCCCTGAGGTATCCAAATCCTTCCATTTATCAGCTCAAAGTAGCAGCATCTGAAAAACTAGGTTATGTGAAGTAATGCTATTTAATATATCTAAAAAGCAGGAGCGATTTCGTTATTTGCTTTTTTTACGTCTATAAATATAAATGAAACAGCTTTTCAAAAAATATTGAATAATGTTTTATCGCTGCTATAGTAGAGAAGTCTAAAACAATAATGCAAAGAGTTATCCTATGTTTGTTTACAATAATGAAGTCCCTCTAGAAGATCTTGGTGCGGGCGTTTCACGCAAAATCATGGCCTATTCAGATAACATCATGGCAGTAGAAGTGCATTTTGAAAAAGATGCCATCGGCCCACTGCATAATCACCCACATGAACAGTTAACTTACGTACTGTCTGGTAAGTTTGAGTTCACCATAGGCGATGAAACCAAAACTGTAGGCCCTGGCGACACGCTTTATAAAGAGCCAAATGTTATGCATGGCTGCCGCTGTTTAGAGCCGGGCGTCTTGCTGGACAACTTCACTCCAGTACGAAAAGACTTCCTATAAACGGCTTTCTTGTTCAATCATATTAATAATGGCAACGCCATTGCCATGGCGTTTGCCAAAGGCTTTGCTTGCGCCTGTTTGGAATATGACTCTGCACACACAACTCGAATCGAGTGACATTCCCTTCGAAACTACCGCCTACCTCAGGTGAATGTCACTCTTATTCTCGTTAATCAGAGTCGTCATGTCGTACTGACTTCTTCTTAGCTAACCCTAGCGTAGGACACATAAGCGCAACGTAATACGCTGTTGAAAGCGAAACTTTCATTTTCTATGGTAGGTCGCGGCTTTAGCCCGACGCAGAATTTAGCTTTCATTCTAAGGCTTTTAATTTTAGCCACCTAACCCCCCTAACAAACCACGACAAATTTATAGAGCCTGAGCGGATATAGAGTTTATTTTCAAAATAACTGATTGTTGGCACGGTTTGCCTAAAAAATAATCACTGTATTGCTCGTTTGTACTGGCAGCGAGTCATAAAGTCTTTTAGTATCAATGAGTAATATTATCGACCGCCGAAATAACGCGCTGTGGATAAATGAAATAACACGTATGCTCGTTTTTCCAGATCTCCCTTCTGTAGGTATCTGTATTAATGTCTTTTAGGTCAGAGACTTACGGGTAAATAAAGAGGGTTGTGAAATTGTCTAAACGCGCATGCGCACTGTTAAGCTGTTACATGTCTAAAGGAGTATCGCGTGGAATTTGAATTAAGCGAAAAAACACAAGCGGATATCGACTTTCTACATAAGATGTCGCTCGAAGAAGTTATAAGCTGGCCTATCGATTACGAAACTAATAGGCAGACATTCTCAGAAACGTCAGATGTCTTAGATATGTGGTTGGGTGGTAAGAAATGGAGAGAAACCGAACATCATTTCATCCAATTTGGTCAAGATGGCTGCGGTTCTCTATTTTGCCTTTGGTACTACCCTGAATTAAAAGGTGAACCGCCAGTGGTTTTCTTAGGGTCTGAAGGCGAAAGAGCTCTTGTATCCAATAGTGCTCATGATTTTGTAATGCAAATCACTTCTGGCAAAGTGTTCTACGACGGAAGTTGGCTCGATCCAGACGACGAAGATAAAGACGAATTAAATTGGGATCTTCTGTCTAAGAAAGCAACATCTTATCTAGACTCACTATGCGATAATCCGTCAGAATTAACTAAATCGGCACAAGCTAATCACCCAGATATTTCCTCATGGATTGAAAGCAATGTCGAGTAAACATGTAACAAGCAAAGTCACTGCGACCAAATACTCTCCACTTCAATTTTGTGCGGGAAAATGCTCGCACAAAATCAAAGTTCCGGTATTTGGCGCGTGCTTTGGGCGTTATATTTAGTCAAAGTTTCAAATATAGGATGTGAAATGAAAGTTGAATACCTAGTTATGATTGATTCTAATGAGGAGTATTGTAAGTCGATCAACACTCTCAACTACCTTATTCAGTCCTACGATGGAATTACTATCTCCAATGGAAAGATAAGCTACGAGGGAGCTGAATTCGCATACGACGTACAGCTTGGTGAATCTGATAATACCTCGCACCGATTCTTCCATATTCGAATCGACAACGAAGATGAATCGAACATCGGAATGTTCCAGTCATTCCTGAAATTAATTAGGACGATCTTAACTAAGATTAGCGGTTTTCCAGTTGAGATATTGTGTGACGATCTAAGCTCCTCATTTTGCTTCAAGGCCTACCCCATTATTCACAATCTTGAAAACCAGATGAGAAAGCTAATAACCAAGTTTATGTTGACCAATGTTGGTCTGGGATGGACTAAGGATAATACGCCAGAAGAAGTTACGGCTTCGATTAAAAATACTAAGGCGCCGCTGAATAATTTCTTGTATGAGGTTGATTTTATTCAGCTATCAAAATTTCTTTTTACTGATTACGCAGGATTAGACTCCAAGAAAATTATTGAGAAAATTAAGGGCGCAGAATCAGTTTCAGATTTGGATTTAGCAGAGCTTAGGGAGTTCGTTCCCCAGTCAAACTGGGAGAGATACTTTGCTGAAATAGTGGATTGCACAGGTGAGTTTTTAGAAAAACGCTGGGGTAGACTCTATGAGTTGAGAAATAAAGTAGCTCATAATAGGTTTATTGGCGAGTCAGAATATATTGATCTGGAAAAGCTTAATGGTGAAGTATCCGACAAATTACAACTCGCAATCGAGAGCCTAGATAAGATACATATTACAGATGAGCAAAAAGAAGAGGTCGCAGAGAATGTTGCGTTCAATCGTGACGAAGTCTACGGGGAATTTTTAGAGGTATGGAATATTCTCTTAGAGCAGTTGTATGATGTGGCTAGCTATGTTTCCGACGAATCAGATAAAGGAAAGCTGGGCTCAGGGAAAAACTGGAGGGGCATGGCAAACATTCTTATATCAAAAGATGTGATAAATAAAGATTTCAAAAATGAGCTCCAAGACTTGGCCGCTTTTCGAAACACTCTAGTTCATCACACTGATGTAATATTTACAAAGGAGAGTATCATTTCCAGGATGAAAGCGCTAATAAACTTGTATGATCAGCTTCGTGAATACGAAAAGACCATCCAGCAGGAAATATAAAAAAAAGGCAGTCGAACGGCTTCGCCGCTCGCTGCTTTTGGCGTTACACGCCTTAAAGGAATTATCATGATCGTTGTATATGGAATAAAAGAAAAACTAAATCCAATAAAGTCAAAGTTGTCGGATGTCATTCACGGTTGCATGCAATCAGTTCTTGGTATGCCGGAGGATAAACGTGCCCATCGGTTCGTACCTTTAGAGCGCGATGACTTCTATTATCCGGGAGGTAGAAGTGATGCTTACACTGTGATCGAAATAAATATGATGGCAGGGCGTAAGCCGGAAACTCAGAAGGATCTTATAAAGGCTCTATTTATAGAAATTGAAAGTCAGCTCGGAGTCGCGCCGGTTGATGTCGAAATCACAATCAAGGAACAGCAACCCTATCAGTGGGGGTTCAGAGGTATTACGGGTGATGAGGCCAATGATCTTAAATACAAAGTCAATGTGTAACAAGACCATTAAATTCGTTCCCTGCGGTCGCCAGACACAGGAAAGCTGTTGGCGTTCGGCACAAAAATCACAGGAATGAGTAATCAATGACCCACATGCTGACAATTATCCATCAACTTGCCTCATGGGCTTGTACTGGATTAGCTTGGATTAATGGCGCTATTCTTTTGTGGGATGGCTTTGCTAATGCAGAGTCTCGGGTCATAACTTTCGCGGTCGCACTGCTTTTTTGTGTAATCGGTGGTATTGCTTTCGGGGTGGAAAGAAGTTTGAGTCAAATTTACCTGTGTTCCGACAAGACTTCCGGAGGGCTAGTGAAATCAAAATCTTCCCGTGCTTGGACAATACTCTACGTGTGTCTTATTTTCGGAGCACTTCTCACGGGTGTGGTAATGGGAGCTGGCTTAGTCGCGATCATCGGAAGGTTGCAAAATGGATTGCATATCTTCGGATGAGCACTAATGCAGATGTACTCGTTGCCCGAAATAGTCCAACAAGGAAAATGCCGAGCGAATCGCTACTGTCGGACAAATTTTCCGTTATGCTTGAAATTTACCGCAGTGCGCGGCGTTATTCCTAACTGAGTCTATTGTGATGCCTGAACCAAATTCCTTAAAAATCATGTCATTTGAAACACCGAGCGATCTCGATGAGTGGCTTAGGGTGAATCACGCTATTGAAAGTGAGTTGTGGGTAAAGATATTTAAGAAAAATTCTGGAATTCGGAGTGTTTCTTGGAATGATGTTGTGGTGGAGGTTTTGTGTTGGGGCTGGATTGATGGTGTGAAAAAATCACTTGATGATCAATCCTATCTTCAACGAATAACACCACGATCAGCACGAAGTATTTGGTCTAAAAGAAACACGGAGCATGTTGAGCGTTTGATAAGCGAAGGCCGAATGAAGGAGTCTGGATTTGTGCATGTGCGAGCAGCGAAAGCTGACGGTCGTTGGGAAAACGCCTATGTAGTGAGTCAAATGGAAGTGCCTGCAGACTTTTTAGCGGCACTGGAAGGTCAGCCGAGGGTAAAACTCTTTTTTGATACGCTTAATAAATCGAGTCGTGATGTGATCGCTTACGGCTTAACGAGTGCGAAGAAACCTGAAACTAGGCAGCGGCGATTTGAAAAGTTCTTAGACATGCTTATCAGAGAAGAAAAACCGACTTAGTCTCTATGACATTAAAAAGATCTTAGTAAGGCGATCAAATTCTTCGAATTGGTAACGGGTGAGGTAAGTAATAGAAAAAGGGCGCATGCCCCTTTTCTATAAATTGAATAAAAATAAGTGTCTGCGAGCCAATGTTAAAGCTTAGGCCCTTTGCCTCTGATTGCTCTGGATACAAGTGAAATCACCAATAATACTACGAAAATAAAGAAGATGATTTTTGCAATTCCCGCCGCGGCACCAGCAATACCTGTAAAGCCTAGCACCCCTGCAATAAGGGCGATGATTAACAATAATACAGTCCAGCCTAACATTTCGTTCTCCTTGTCTTAGTAAATGATACTTATCGAAAGTTGACGATATTTTCAAAGCTCATAACTCATAATCAACGGTTAAAAACATAGCAAGCTTGGAGTTATAAAGCCAACCAACTGGTCAGGATTGGTTCAATAAGTCACAAAGTTGATACTTTGCTAACATAATCGAGTTAAGTGATTGGCTTTAAGGGGGCAGGGAGTTGCATAAAATACTTAAGCCCTTTTGGCATGATGCGGGAAGTTTCGTTTTGCGCAGTTAAGAATCACCAATTATAAAATCGAAGGCTAATGAGCTTGTTCTTATAGTAACTAAATGGGATTTTTCTACGATTGAGTGTCACACAAGAGAGGTAGTTAGGCAGAATATGTCATAATAGCCAGATCAAAGATGAGGTTGGATGATGGATTCACAGGCGCTGACGATAGAATTGGATGATGAGCAGTTTGAGGCAGTTTTGGGTGACAACTTATTGTCGTCGCTACTATCTCAGGGTGCGGATGTTCGTTACGGTTGTCGCGCTGGCGCTTGTGGTGCGTGTCGTCTTTATGATGCGAGCAATTGCGAGTCGATTCTTTCCTGCCAAACTACCCTTGCTTCGTCTATGTCATTAACCCAGCAAACACCGGCTGAGTCTTCTACTTTTTCTGTGCTAAGTAATGTTTCCCTTAATGATGATTCTATTGAGCTTGTGTTGTTAGGGCCAAGTGATGATTCTTTTGGCGACCGTGTTTTTGTGTCCTTACCATTTAAAGAAACAGGTGAAGAAGCGAATTTTGAGCACGCTCATTTTTATGAGTGTATGGCTTTAAATCCAGCGGGTGCGCCTTTGAAACTGGTGTTGCAAAAAGCGGAGTTAAACGAAAAGGATTGGTTGCGAGCCTTGGCGCTTTCAGCTGAGGATCAGGTAGCTGTTCAGTTATCGACGGGCGTTAGGAAAGGGCGTTTGTTGTTTGAAATGGACATTGCAGACGCGCCTGTTGTGGTGATTTCTTCTCCTGGAAATGCCATGTTCGAATCTTATTGGCGTGAGGCTTTGTTGGACTTTACGCCAAACTTTGTTGGGCATTTTACTCTGTTTGATAATACTGACCTGACACTTAGCTTAGCCGACGATGCGCTGATTGTTTTTCTGCAAGAGGCACTGAGGAGCTCTGGCGGTACTTCTTTACAACTTATTTATCATGGACAAAGCGTGTCGGCGAAAGATTGGGCGATGTTATTACGTCCGTTAAGGATCCATCCGAATCAGTTGCATTTTGTTCGGTAACTTGGCCTTTTTATTTTTATGCTTATTTTTATATTCAACGGATTCAATAAATGAAAATTCTACACACTTCTGACTGGCATCTTGGTCAGCATTTTATGGGGAAATCCCGCCGTGATGAGCACAAAGCCTTTATCGATTGGTTATTGGCGCTGGTGGATAAAGAATCTATCGATGCGGTGATTATTGCTGGTGATGTATTCGATACGGGTTCACCACCAAGCTACGCGCGCGAAATGTATCATCAGTTGGTATTAGACATGAAGGCGCGCCAATGTCAGTTGGTGATCGTCGCGGGGAATCACGATTCGGTCAGTATGCTAAATGAATCCAAGAGCTTGTTGACCTATCTCGATACTCAAGTCTCGAGCCAAGCTAACCTAGAAGATATCGATTCTCATGTTATTCCGCTAAAAGACAAAACGGGTGATATTGCCGCCTGGATATGTGCTGTGCCGTATTTACGCCCGAAAGACGTGATGCAAAGCGTCGCTGGGCAATCTGAACAAGATAAGAAGCTCGGTTTGCTGCAAATGATCGGTGATTTTTACCAGCGAGTGTTTGACGCTGCGTGCGAGAAAAACAAAGCATTGAAAACGGCGGTGCCGATTATTGGCACTGGGCATTTAACGGCAGTAGGTGGCCAAGTAAGCGAGTCTGTTCGTGATCTTTATGTGGGCACTTTGGAAGCCTTACCGACGTCGGTGTTCCCGGCATTTGATTATTTAGCCCTTGGGCATATTCATCGTGCTCAACCGATTAGTAAAAGTGGGCGATTCCGTTACAGCGGTTCACCGATTCCGTTGAGTTTTGATGAGCTTGGCCGTGACAAAACCCTGGTGATATTTGATACCAATTTGCTAGGTGAGGATACGTTTGTTGAAGATTTGTTTGCCGAGCCTGTGGACCCTGTTCAGTTGGTAACGATTCCGAATTTTCAGCCGATGGCGAGTTTGAAGGGCAACTTGAAAGAAGTGATTAAACAGATCACGGCTTTGGAATTAGCAGAAGACAAAACCCTTTGGTTGGAAGTCACTGTGATTGCCGATGAGTATTTGAGTGATGTCCATAAGCGCTTGCTGGAAGTTATTGAAGGCAAACCGATTGAGTTACTGCGAGTGATGCGTCGCAGTGCGATAGAGAAAAAGAACGAAGGTTTTGAGGCGCGCAAAACCTTGTCGGAATTAACGGTTGGTGATGTATTCGAGCAGAGTCTTAAATCGAATTTAGAACTGGACGAAGACGAGTCTAAAACTCTGACCGAGCTTTTTAATACTTGCTTGGTAGAGTTGGAAGAGCATCAGCAAGATGGCGAGGAGAAGCAATCATGAAAATTTGCAAACTGCGCCTGAAGAATTTGAACTCCCTAAAAGGCGAATGGGAAATTGATTTTACCAAAGAGCCATTTGACGACGCTGGTGTGTTTGCCATTGTCGGGCCGACGGGAGCGGGTAAGTCGACCTTGTTGGATGCGATTTGTTTGGCTTTGTATCACGAAACGCCGCGCCTGAAAGTGTCACCAAGTCAGAACGATGTGATGACGCGTCATACGTCGGAATGTTTGGCGGAAGTCGAGTTTGAAATAAAAGGCAAAGGCTATCGCGCTTTCTGGGGGCAGCGACGCGCTCGAGGTCAGAGCGATGGTAAGTTGCAACCGATGACTTGCGAACTTTGTGAGCGTGACGGCACCATCATTACCACTAAGATAAATGAAAAAATCGATAAGATAGCCGACATCACTGGTTTGGATTTTTCGCGTTTTACCAAGTCTATGTTGCTGGCTCAAGGTGGCTTTTCGGCGTTTTTGAATGCGTCAGCCAATGACAGGGCAGAGTTATTAGAAGAGCTAACCGGCACAGAAATTTACGGTGACGTGTCGAAGTGGGTGTTTGATAAACACAAGCTTGAGAAGCAAGCCATAGCGTCGCTCGAGAAGTTTAATGAGCAGACTCAGTTATTATCAGATGACGCTTTTTCTGAGCTAAAGCTGACCGAGTCGAGTTTTGAGTCTAATGAAAAAGCCAATGCCGACGCGTTAAAGCAACATCAAGCGATATTGGAGTGGCGACGTACTGAGAAGAAACTGCAAGAGCAAGTGGCTCAATATCAGCAACAATTCGATGATGCGACGCAAGCGCTAGCGGATTTTGCACCTCAGCAACGACAGCTTGAACAAGCTCTCACAGCACAGGTTTTACAGCCAGATTATGACAAACAGCAAGGTTTACAATCACGTTTGGATCAGAATCAGGCGGATGTTAGTCAATACTCTGAAATGCATCAAGCACAGCTTAAGCAAAGCCAGATATTGACTGATTCCGTTGAGCAAGCGAAAGAAAAGTTAGCCCGTGCGCGAGCTGATTTGGAAACCTTGAATAACAAAATCAATGATGAAATTCAGCCTATCTTGTCCCGCCAAGAAAGTGTGAAGGCTCAGCATCAGGATAGCCTTGCTCGACTTAAGCAAGCGACAGAAAAAGTCGATAATCAGCAGGCGCAACTAAAAGACGTGTCTGAAAAACAGGCGGGTATTGATAAAGCCTGTGACGAAAGCAAAGCCATTTTAAGCCGCTGGACATCGCCAGAAAAAATTGAAAATCAGTTGGCTAGTTGGCAGCATCAGGCGCAAATCATAGAAACGAATACTCACGCTATTGCCGAACTTGAGATCAGTATCGATCAAGATACCAAAAATTATGATGCTGCTCGCTCTGCTCATGGAAGCAATCAAGCTAAGTTAGAGCATGAACAAGCCAGCATAGAAGAGCGTCAGCAAGCATTGCAGAGCACGGTTCATGATTACATGGCGTTATCATCGCAGCGTGAATATGCCGATTGGCAGAAAGGTTATCATCAAACTGAACGTGCTCAGTATAATGCGCAATCACTCTGGAAACAGTTTCATCAATATCAAGATCAACAGTTGCAATTGTCCGAGCTGGACGAGAATCTGAATACAATGGCAAGCCGTATTCAGCAACAGCAAAGCCAGCTAGAGCAACAAAGGCAAACCTACAAAAACAAGCTTCGTCATCAAAAATCGATTGAAAAACTTGCCGAGGCGGAGCGTCATATTGTGGCGTTAACCCATTTACGTAATGAGTTAGGTGAACATGATGATTGTCCGTTGTGTGGTTCAGCAGAGCACAATCTTGCTAATGCTTTGTACCAAGCAGATTCTGGTAGCCAAGAAGAGTTTCTTCTATTAGGCAAAGAATTAGACGGTCTGAAAGGCCAGGGTATGCAGTTGGCGGCAGACTTGGAATCCATGCAGCGCGAATTAACATCTGCTCAAACGCGACGTCAGCAATTGATCGATGGCTTACTGGCAACCGAAAATGATCTGAAAGAATGGCTGACGTCGTTGAATCAGGATCAAGGTTTTAACCTGTCTGATAAAGAACAAGTCTCTGCTCTGGTTCAACATGTAGAGCAAGATTGGCTGGCGCTGCAAAACATAGCACCTAAACTTGAAGCCTTGCACCAGTCTCGTTTGGCTTTAGAGACTGAGTTGCAGAACCTAGTTGTTCAGCACCAAACAACACAGCAGCAGGTTTCGCAAGATCAGAATCAATGTCAATTATTGTGGCAAACCTTAGAGACTCATCAAAAAAATCTTGTTAGTAAGAAGGATGAGCAAGAAAAAATCACTGCGAATTTACGCCATGATATGCAGCAATCGGGTGTGCCAGACAGCTATTTTGATTTGTCTTTGGTTGATGCGTTGACCCAGTTACAAGAGGCCATGAAGCAATGGCGCGACAGCAAAGCCGGTTACGATGCTTTGTTGCAGCAGCGTGAGCAGTTTAGTTATGAAAGTAAAAATTTAGAAAATACGCTAAAAGAGAGTCAGCAACTACGCGACGATGCGCAAGCCAAAGTGTATGAGTTAGATGCGGGCTTAGCTGACATTACTAAACAGCTGTATAACTTGCTAGGTGATAAGAGTGTTGGTGAGCTTCGTCAAGAAGCGCAATCTTTAGCTGATCGCGCTCATCAAGAGCTGGAAAAAGTTGAAGCGGAGCGGCAGCAGCTTGCTCAAGCTTTGGCGTCCAGCAAGGCGTCGCTAGATGCACTTAATAAGACGCGTCTAGTTTTGGCAGAAGAATATGATGCTGCGCTTGCTCATTGGCAACAATCACTGACAGAGAAAGGCTTTGAGGGTGAAGCTGCTTGGCTGCAAGCAAGCTTATCCGCAGAAGAAATGGCTCAGCACCAAGCAACACTTAAGCATCTTCAAGAGGCTGTTTCTAAGCTACAAACATTATTTAATCAATCTCAAGAATCTTTAGCTAAGCATATTGAAAGAAAGTCTGAACTTGTCGCTCTTGAAGGGAAAGAATCAGGTAGTGCGGAGTTTGACGCCATTTCTCTTGATGCACTAGAAGAAAAATACACTCAGCTCGATACAGAGCGCCAAGCGTTGCATCGCCAGTGGGGCGTTATTAGTCAACAGATTCAAGAAGAAACACAGCGTAGGGAGCAAGTGGCGAAATCTAAGGAAGCACTAGAGGCGCGTCGAGGGGCTTTCATACATTTGGAGCGTTTGAATCATCTGATCGGTTCGGCAGATGGTGCCAAGTTCCGCCGCTTTGCGCAAAGTTTAACCTTGGATCATTTGGTCTATTTAGCTAATCAGCATTTGGACATTTTGCATCGTCGTTATCAATTAATGCGTAACGAAGATGCTTTGTCTTTGCTTGTGGTGGATACTTGGCAAGCAAATGCCTCGCGAGATACTAAGACGCTGTCTGGCGGTGAATCTTTCTTAGTGAGTTTGGCATTGGCATTGGCATTGTCTGATTTGGTTTCCCATAAAACCAGTATTGATTCTTTGTTCTTGGATGAAGGCTTTGGCACCTTGGATAGCGAGACATTGGAGTCTGCTCTTGATGCTTTGGATAATTTGCATTCTTCCGGTAAGACCATTGGTATCATCAGTCATATTAGTGCGTTAAAAGAGCGTATTCCGGTTCAGATTAAGCTCACTAAACAAAGCGGTTTGGGTGTTAGTCGACTTTCTTCTGAATTTGCTGTGCATTCGCCGGAGGAGTGAGGTGAATGTCGGGTTATTTTCTGGGCTTTCATGGTGCAAAAGTTTTCCCCAGATTTATGGGAACAAGTATGTAAGTAAGTTGTAAAATATTAATTAAATCAAATGCTTAATCTTACGTTCATTATTGTTCATTTTGCGTTATTCTTAGCACTACAAGAGAGCAGCGGGAACCATTGAGCGAATGTAAAGACATTGTAGAGGTGTCTTTCTTTAATCATCCAGCTTGATAGAATAGATTTTTAACGCTGATGGTGAAATTTCAGTGCGGCTTTTTAGTGTTTTGAGCCATTTAAGTTTTTAAAAAAGGAAAGTTTGCATGACAGACTCAGGCTTCCGGCTAAAAGGAAGCGTTGTTACGACGGTTTTATTAGAAATTCAAACTTTTTCACTAGATGACATTGTGTTTCATTTAAAAGAGAAGATTGATCAGGTTCCGCATTTTTTTAATCAGGCGCCGATCATTATCGATATTTCGAAGATGAAGCGTGGTATCAGGTTAGAAGAATTTGAAGAGCTGATTCAGTCGGTCAGTGCCCTTGGGCTTGGTGTGATTGGTTGGCGATGTGATCCTGAAGAATTGCCTGTCTGGAATGCTTCGGTAACCATTCCTTTATTACCTGCCAGCAAAGCAAGACCAATCAATGCATCTCCAGTCATTAAGGATGATACTAGCCCAGATGTAGTAGTGAAGACTGTTGTTGAAGAGCGCTTAGTGCCTCAGTCGACCAAAGTTATTAGCAAGCCAATTCGTTCTGGTCAGCAAGTGTACTCTGAAGGTGACTTGATTATTCTCAATCAGGTTAGTGCTGGTGCTGAGGTATTAGCAGATGGCAATATTCATGTCTATGGTGCTTTGCGGGGGCGTGCGTTGGCTGGCGTGAAAGGTGATGTAGACGCTAGAATTTTTTGTAAAAGCATGGAGGCGGAATTGGTTTCCATTGCTGGTAATTTTATGTTGAGTGATGCGCTGCAAAATATCGTTTGGAAAGACAGCGCGCAAGTGTTATTAGTTGACGATAGCTTAGAAATCGTACCGCTTTAAAATTTATTATTCATTTGATTTGTTAGATAAGCTTAATTTGAGTTTATCGGGGGATATAGCATTGGCAAAAATTATAGTAGTCACCTCAGGCAAGGGTGGTGTCGGTAAGACAACATCCAGTGCTGCTATTGGGACTGGTATTGCGTTAAAAGGTCATAAAACGGTTATTATTGATTTCGATGTTGGCTTACGTAATCTAGACTTGATTATGGGTTGTGAGCGTCGCGTGGTTTATGATTTTGTAAATGTCATTAATAAAGAGGCTTCTTTGTCTCAGGCTTTGATTAAAGACAAGCGCACAAAAGAGTTATTCATTTTGCCAGCATCTCAAACGCGTGACAAAGATGCGCTGACGATTGAAGGTGTTCAAGAAGTTCTTGAAGAGCTGGCGAAAGAGTTTGAATATATTATTTGCGATTCACCAGCCGGTATTGAAAAGGGCGCTCAGATGGCCCTTTATTTTGCTGATGCGGCTATTGTAGTAACTAACCCTGAAGTATCTTCGGTACGAGATTCTGATCGTATTTTAGGGATCTTGCAAAGTAAGTCTAAGCGAGCTGAGGAAGGTAAAGCGCCGATTGAGGAGCATCTTCTTTTAACTCGTTATCACCCTGGACGTGTTGCGTCTGGTGAGATGTTAAGTGTCTCTGATGTTGAGGATATCTTGGCGATTCCTCTGCTTGGGGTTATTCCTGAGTCTGAGGCGGTGTTGAAAGCATCGAACCAAGGTACTCCCGTGATTCTGGATACGGAATCTGAGGCTGGTTTGGCTTACATGGATGCCGTTGATCGTTTGATGGGTGAGGAGCGTCCATTGCGCTTCTTAGAGATTCAGAAGAAAGGCTTTATCAAGCGTTTGTTAGGGGGTTAGAGTGGGAATTTTCGATTATTTTAAAAGTAAAAGTGCTCCTAGCTCAGCTTCTGTAGCAAAGGATCGTTTGCAGATTATTGTTGCTCATGAGCGCAGCAAACGCCATCAACCTGATTATTTGCCGCAGATGCAGCAAGAAATTATTGATGTGATTCGTAAGTATGTGAATATTGGCAGCGAAGATGTGCAGATACAGTTGGATAATACGGATGACTGTTCTGTGTTGGAGTTGAATGTTACTTTACCAGAGCAAAATTAGTGTAAAGATAACTGCTGCTAATTTTGGTTATTGATTAAACGCCAAACAAGATCGTAAATTTGTCTTGTTTGGCGTTTTTTTATGCTTAATTCAATCAGTTTGCTCAGTGTTGTTTTACTCAAGTTTTCGTGGGTGTATTATTTATGTCACTTCTTTTTTGATTAAACATTTTCCATAAGAGTAAAGTTGATGCTGCGTTTTTCCCTTGGTGTGGTGGCTATTTCAGTTCTGCTTTGTGCCTGTAGCGAACCTAAACAGGTCGTTTCTCAAGCTAAGCCTACACATTCCACTGCTGAGCTTCCGATTGCGATGACAGACCCTAAGGCAATGTTAGGTGCACAGCTTTTTTTTGATACTAACCTGTCTAAAGAGCGTAATCAGTCTTGTGGTACTTGCCATGATATAGCGAACGGCTTTGTTGATAAAAGGCGAGATGCGCTATTTGGCGCCGTGTCATTGGGCAGTGACCGTTTATCTATGGGAAGTCGCAATACGCCGACAGCCGCCTACGCGGCATTCTCACCCGCATTTCATCGTATGTCTAATGGCGAGTATCGCGGTGGTCAGTTTTTGGATGGCCGTGCATCGGGGTTAGCCCAACAGGCAGAAGGGCCATTCTTAAATCCTTTGGAAATGGCTTTGCCTGACGGCGCGGCAGTTGTGAATCGAGTTAGAGAAAACGAGCGTTATGAAAGCTTGTTCAATTCAATATATGGGCAAGATGTTTTAAATGATCCTATGAAGGGTTATGCCGCAATTACTGACTCTATTGCCTCGTTCGAAAAAACGGCTATGTTTATGCCATTTGATTCCAAATATGATCGAGCTCTGCGTGGCGAGATAGCGTTAACGCCACAAGAGGAGTTGGGCAAAACTTTGTTCTTTTCACAACAATTTACTAATTGTAATGCTTGCCATCAGTTAAGTTCGTCTCCGCTAAACGACCAAGAAACCTTTACGAATTACGAATACCGTAATATTGGTGTTCCTGCTAATCCTGATGTTTTGCATCAAAATGGCAGAAGGGATCTGGGCTTGTTGGACAACCCAACTATTGATGATGAGAAACAAGCTGGCAAGTTTAAAGTGCCTTCTTTACGTAATGTTGCTGTGACAGGACCGTATATGCATAACGGCGTGTTTACTGATCTTCGTACCGTGGTGCTTTTTTACGACAAATACAATAACCCTAGTCGTACGGAGAATCCTGAAACAGGTAAGGCTTGGGCGGAACCTGAGGTGTCAGAAAATATAGATTTGGAGAATCTGCAAAAAGGTCCTGCTTTACCAGATCGAAGAGTGGATGCCATTGTTGCTTTTTTGAAAACTCTAACGGATCAGCGCTATGAATACTTGTTGGAGGAATAAGTTAGATTGTTGATATATTTGTTATAAGTCGGTCGTTGTATTTTGTTTGGTCTTTCTGGGATGGTCAATGTCAGGTCATTGAATTACTATAGAATATGGTTTTTTTAAATGCTCCTAACTTAATCTTGGGCTGCAAATGTTTTGTGCATAGGGATGTTATGAAGAGAAATGCATTTTTGACTAGAAGCTTTTTCGGTGGTTTGTATCTGCTTCTATTCGGCGCGGCTGACATCTTGTATGGCAAAGATATATTTACGGCTGAGGAACGTCTCTGGTTGGATCAACATCCTGTTATTCGCTTTGCGCCTGCGCCAAATTACCCTCCAGTTGAGTTTTTTGATGAGAATAATGAATACCAAGGTATTACCGCTGATTTTATTAAAATAATCGATCAGCAATCTGACTTGGGGTTGAAGCTTGAAATTGTACAGCTTGCCAGTTGGGATAAAGTGGTATCTGAAGGGCGCTCCCGAGGAGTGGATATGTGGGGAGCCGCTGAAAAAACCGAAGAACGTAGTAGGTTTATGCTGTTTACTCGACCTTATATTCGCTTGCCGGAGATAATTATTGTTCGTAATGAGTTTGCCGGAGAGGGAATGGAGGCGCTCAAAGGCAAGAAAGTAATTGGTATAAAAAATTACGCATCCTATGAGTATTTGTTAGAAAATTTCCCAGAATTAAATACGTTAGCAGTCTCGGATATAGAAGTCGGGCTGCGGATGGTATCTTATGGGTCGGCGGATGCTATTGTCGCAACCAACGCGGCTGCTATTTACTACATTGAAAAAAATGGTCTTACTAACCTTAAGGTAGTGGGTGAGTCAGGCTTTGAATGGAATTTACGTTTCGCAGTAAGGGATGATTGGGCTCCGTTGTTGTCTATTATGCAAAAAAGCTTAGACAGTATTACAGCGCAGCAGAAACGGGATATATATCGTTATTGGATAAATTTAGATTCATCAGAAGGCTGGAGTTTCGCTAAGGACTACATGTTTATCGCCACTGGTGGCGGTGTGCTAGTCATTGTGTTGATCCTATTTGGTTGGGGGTTTCGAAAAAGAGCTGAAATCAAAATGCAGCGATTAACACAACGAATTGAAGAGCAAAAAAAATTAGAAGAAGAGCTAAGAAATCTGGCTACTACCGATGAGTTGACTGGTACCTATAATCGTCGTGCTATTTTGGATATGGCGCAAAATGCGTATCAAAAGTGTATTGATGAAGGGCAGCCTTTTAGTGTGTTGTTGATTGATATTGATCATTTTAAGCAAGTAAATGATCAATATGGTCATGAAGTAGGCGACAGGGTGATCAAGGCGATTGTAAATGTCTGTAGCGATATATTGAGGGTTAAGAATGTCGGGCATATCGGTCGTATAGGAGGTGAAGAATTTGTGGTTATCCTTCCTATGATAGATAAAATAGAAGCGCACGCTGTGGCTGAGAAGTTACGGAAGTACGTCGAGAAAGAGCCTATCCAATGTGTAGAAAATACTTTGTACTGTGCAACTGTTAGTGTCGGTTTAGCTTCTCTAGACCGCACTGAAAAATTTGATGAGTTGTTAAATAGGGCTGATATGGCTATGTATCAGGCTAAGAACACGGGTCGTAATCGTGTTTCCATTTGTCGAGAAATTATTGCTGGCTAATCATTGCTTGGCTAGTTAGGTTTGGTGAATTGTATTTATCTAATATCGCTCGATATTGGTTCTTTGGTTGCCGCTTTAATGTATCGTCTAGTGATTATCTTGTTAGTAAATATGGAGAGTTTTGAATGAAATATAGTAAGTTGGGGCGAACTGGTTTGTCTGTTTCGCGAGTATGTTTAGGTACTATGACTTGGGGCACTCAAAACAATCAAGCCGATGCTGATGTACAAATTGAGTACGCTTTAGCAAATGGCGTGAATTTCATTGATACGGCAGAAATGTATTCTGTACCACCGACACCAGAGTCTTACGGTAAAACAGAGACTATCATTGGTGATTGGCTTTCTCGTAACCCAGAACGACGTAAAGAATTTGTTCTTGCGACTAAAATTGCAGGTCCAGGTCTAAAATATGTGCGTGATGGTAGTAATATTTCAGGTAAAACCGTGATTGAGGCGGTTGATGCTTCTCTAAAACGTTTGCAAACCGATTATATTGACCTTTACCAGCTTCATTGGCCTAACCGTTCAACACCTCACTTTGCGAAGCATTTCCCAGGTGTTATTAGTTTTACGAATGTTGACCGTGATGATCAGTCTGCTCAGATTTTAGATATTCTTCAGGGCTTAGATGCTTGCATTAAAGCGGGTAAGATTCGTCACTTTGGTTTGTCGGATGATACGACCTGGGGGATTAATGAGTTTATTCGCCTTAGTGAAAAGCATGGTTTACCGCGCGTCGCTTCTATTCAAAACGAATTTAGTTTGCTGCATACAAAAGATTGGCCATATTTGGTTGAGAATTGCGTGCATGAAGATGTTGCGTACTTACCATGGTCGCCTTTGGCAGCGGGTGCTTTAACGGGAAAATATCTCGGTGGCGCTCGCCCTGAAGGGAGTCGTTGGACTTATTCTCAGCGTAACGGTATTTTCCGTGATACGCCTTTGGTTGAAAAAGCTGTTGCTGCTTATATGAAAGTTGCCAAGAAGTATGGCTTTACACCGGCTCAGCTTGCGTTAGCGTGGTGTGACCAAGTGGACGGTGTTGGTTCAACTATCATTGGTGCAACGTCTCTTGAACAGCTAAAAGAAGATATGGCTGCATTTGATATGACACTGTCTGAAGAGGCGTTGAAAGACGTCATGGCGGTATTCAAAGAGTATCCAGTGCCGTTCTAATTGGGCTTAAAGATACTTGGTTTGATAATGAAAAAAGCGCTTAGGCGCTTTTTTTATTTCTTTAGGTCTAGGTTTTAGAAAAAGTTGTGGGCTTTATTTTGGCCAATAAAAAACCCGATACACATTGTGTATCGGGTTTTTTTAGAGATTAGAAAAAACTATGAATTAGTTCTTTTCTCTTTCACGCTTGTCTTTAACGGCAGCGATAACAGTTTCAGCTACGTTAGAAGGACATGGTAGGTAGTGAGAGAACTCCATAGAGAACTGACCACGACCAGAAGTCATTGTACGTAGAGTACTGATGTAACCAAACATTTCAGATAGAGGAACGTCAGCTTTGATGCGAACACCAGTCAAACCTTTCTCTTGGTCTTTGATCATGCCGCGACGACGGTTCAAGTCACCGATAACATCACCAACGTGGTCATCTGGAGTGAACACGTCAACTTTCATGATTGGTTCGATCAATTGTGGACCAGCTTTTGGAATTGACTGACGGAAAGCGCCTTTAGCAGCGATTTCGAAGGCAATTGCAGAAGAGTCAACTGCGTGGAACCCACCGTCGAACAATTCAATTTCAACGTCTAGTACTGGGAAGCCAGCTAGAACGCCTTGCTCCATCATAGACTTGAAGCCTTTTTCTACAGCTGGGAAGAACTCTTTTGGTACGTTACCACCCACAACAGAAGAAGAGAATTTGAAGCCAGAGCCCACTTCACCTGGTTTGATGCGGTAGTCGATTTTACCGAACTGACCAGAACCACCAGATTGTTTCTTGTGCGTGTAAGTGTCTTCAACAGGCTTAGTGATCGTTTCACGGTAAGCAACCTGTGGTTGACCAACAATCAGATCTACACCGTAAGTACGCTTCAAGATATCAACTTTGATGTCTAGGTGAAGCTCACCCATACCTTTAAGGATAGTTTCACCAGAGTCTACGTCAGTTTCAACGCGGAAAGTTGGATCTTCTGCAACCATTTTACCAATAGCGATACCCATTTTCTCGTTACCACCTTTATCTTTTGGTGTAACAGAGATAGAGATAACTGGCTCAGGGAAAACCATTGCTTCAAGAGTACAAGGGTGCTTAGGATCACAAAGAGTGTGACCAGTTTGTACGTTTTTCATACCAACGATTGCTAGGATATCACCTGCTTGCGCTGTGCTGATTTCTTTACGGTCGTCAGCTTGCATTTCTACCATGCGGCCTACACGTTCAGTTTTGCCCGTGAAGCTGTTAAGGATAGTGTCGCCTTTGTTTAGTACGCCAGAGTAGATACGTACGAAAGTAAGAGCGCCGAAACGGTCATCCATGATTTTAAATGCAAGTGCTTTTAATGGCTCTTTAGCATCAACGATTGCTTTCTCGCCATTTGGATTACCTTCTTCATCTGTAAGATCCTGAGGGATTACGTCAGTTGGGCTTGGTAGGTAATCAACAACAGCATCAAGAAGAAGCTGCATGCCTTTGTTTTTGAAAGCAGAACCACAGTATGTTGGGAAGAACGCAAGATCACGAGTACCTTTACGGATACAAGTTTTTAGGTCGTCAATAGATGGCTCTTCGCCGTCCATGTACGCCATCATTAGGTCGTCATCTTGTTCAACTGCTGTTTCGATTAGTTTTTCACGGTATTCTTCAACTTGATCAACCATGTCAGCAGGAACATCTTCAATGCTGTAGTTTTCTGGCTGGCCAGAATCATCCCAGATGTAAGCTTTACGAGAAAGAAGATCTACAACACCAGAGAACTCGTCTTCAGTACCGATAGGTAGAACCATGATTAATGGTGTCGCGCCTAGTACTTTTTTAACTTGTTCAGTTACACGGTAGAAGCTTGCACCTAGACGGTCTAGCTTGTTTACGAAGATCAAACGTGCAACTTCAGATTCGTTCGCATAACGCCAGTTAGTTTCTGATTGTGGTTCAACACCACCAGAACCACAGAATACACCAATACCACCGTCAAGAACTTTAAGAGAACGATATACTTCTACTGTGAAGTCAACGTGTCCAGGTGTGTCGATAACGTTAAAACGGTGATCTTTCCAGAAACAAGTTACAGCCGCAGACTGGATGGTAATACCGCGCTCAGCTTCCTGTTCCATGAAGTCTGTTGTAGATTCACCTTCGTGAACTTCACCAAGCTTGTGGATCATACCGGTAAGTTTAAGAATACGTTCTGTAGTAGTAGTTTTGCCCGCGTCAACGTGAGCAAAAATACCGATGTTTCTGTATTTTGATAAGTCAGCCATTACATTACTCTAAATAAGTGAGGACGAAATTTGCGCGTTAGTATACAAGACTTTTTGCATTTGTAGTCAGGTATTTCGCGCTATTCTATTATATTTTATGTGACTAAAGAAAGAGGCAATAGAAAAGCATTTTATAAATGTAGTAGAAGTTCTTTTGTTAACCTGTAAAAACAGCCAAATTCTTCTAGTCTCGACGCAATTTATCTGAAATAGCAATAGGATTTGGGAAGTTCAAAATGACAATGTAAGTGGATAATGCAAAGCTCAAGATGGCCGTTGCCTGTATTACATGTGAAGCTTCTTCGCCAATTAGTCCTATGTTGGCAGCTAGATAGGCAATCAAGAGCGAAAATTCACTTACTTGGCCCAAGCGAAAGCCAACCTCCCAAGATGTGCTCGCGTCTTCTTTTATGCCTTTCAGTAAGTAGCGAAAAACAACAGGTTTGATAAGCATTGAGCTGATGGCCAGAAGTAAAGCGGGAATAATTACGATGCCAAGTAGGTCAAGATTAAAGCTGGCGCCAATAGTAAAGAAAAATAGAATTAAGAAAAAATCTCGCAGAGGTTTTAGGTGGGTTGCTATGTACTGGGAGATCGGGCTGGTTGCTAATGCAACGCCGGCTATAAAAGCACCCATTTCAGCAGATAGGCCTGCAGTCTCAGCAAGTACCGCCATGGATAGACACCAACCTATCGATACTAGGAAAATGTATTCATGGAAACGATCAAACCGAGTGATGAGTTTTAATAGAATATATTTTACAAATAAAAAGGCTCCAGCGACCAAAAGAGGCAGGCCGACTAGGGGCTTTAGGTATTGCATGGCGCCATTGTCTTCAGTGCCAGACATGCTATACAAAACCAGTAACACGCTGATTGCAATCATATCTTGTAATAGAAGCAAGCCAACCACAAGTTCACCTGTGTGCTTGTGATGCAATACCGTAGTTGGAAGTAATTTAATACAAACGATCGTGCTTGAAAACATCATAGCAATGCCGATGATTAAACTTTCAATGCTGCTATAGCCGCATAATATGGCAACGCCATAACCTAGTGCTGCAAATACAGCAGAGCTGAGTAGGGCAATCCAAGAGGCTTTTTTGAGCATGTTTATTAAATGACTTGGCTGCATGTCTAAGCCAAGCAAGAAAAGTAAGAAGATGATACCTATGTGGCTCATCTCATCCATTAGTTTGGGTTCATTGATTAGAGATAGAGCGGAAGGGCCAAATAATACACCAAGGGCAATATAGGCGATAATCATTGGTTGCTTAGTGTATAAAGCTATGGAGGCAACGACAGCGGCTCCTGCAAATATTAAAAAGAAGGAGTGTACTATCGATGCTTCCATTAATTATCCTTTATACATTTACAAACTCATGTTAATCGAAGCCCTCGACTTAAGACCAAGAACCTGTGCTGCTCTTTTTGCGCCGTAACATGGGTAGTAGTATGCCAAGTAATAAGCCGCCAAAAAGGGTAGCTCCTCCGATCATAAACCATTTTTGCTCTGTGGTGTCTTGCAGTTTTTCTGCTTGCGCGATAGCTGTGCTTGCTTGTTGTTTAAGAGTTGCTATCTGATAACTGACATCCTTATTTTGAGAGACGATGGCTTGTGCTTTTTCTGATAACTCTGCCGCATCCTGAAGCTGCTGCTTTAGTGAGTCATTTTCGCCTTGAAGGTTGGAATTTGTTTCGTTTAATTCTTGAATTTTTTGCTGGCTAACCTTTAAGGTGTTTGCAAGTTCCGTTCTGCTCTCTGTATTTCTACTAAGGCGAGTTTGCAATACCTCTAACTGATCTCTTGTTACCATGTCTTCACTGAGGAAATAATCTGCAACCCAGCCTTCGTTACCACTAGGAGTGCGAACTTTAGTATAGCCATCATTTTGCTCTAAAACTTCAACCGGAGTTCCGCTTTTTAAGCCTCTTTCTACTGCTCTAGTGCTGTTATCGAGTCCTTCTCGGATGGCGACAAATTGGATGTCAGAAATGTACACTGTCGCAGAATGCGCAGTGGCAGAAAGTAGTGCGCCAACAATTAGGCCTGTAATGCGTTTTTTAGACACGTTTAGTTCCTTTAACAATCAATCACTTTATCTGTTTAGTACGATAATCATGAGACGTCCAATACGCAATAGAAAAGGCCATCGTAATGGCCTTTTCTTGTTAGTTTATTGAAAATGTTTTGTTTAGCGACGCAAGAATAGAGGTCTAGGGTCTGCTACGTCACCTTGGTAAGCGATTGAGAAAGGCTTGTGTAAGTCTAGCGCTTTTTCTAGATCGACTTCCTCGCTGAATTGGAAACTGTTGAATCCAACGCGCAAAAGATAGCCTAATTGGTCTGGAATAAAGTGACCAAGTGCTCGTATTTCGCCTTGGTAATTTAATCTTTCTCTTAATAGGCGAGCGTAGGAAAAACCTCTGCCATCAGTGAAAGCTGGAAAATGCACACCAATAACATCAAACTGACTTAAGTCCACATCTTGCAGGAACTCAACGCCATCACCAGCTTCAAGCCAAATACCAGCAACATTGCCAATGGTCTCTTTTTCGGATAACCATTTTTGGGCTGCCACAATACTGTCTTGCGTAACGGTTTGTTCAGCATCTTGTAGCCAGTTATAAGTATTGTCGACTATTTCGCCGTTTTTAATTAGCTTTGGCATAAGCGGCCTCTTTAAATGGTGTGATGCCAACGCGGCGGTAAGTGTCTATAAAACGTTCTTCTTCTGTACGATTCGCAACATAAACATCCATCAGCTTTTGAATAACGCTGCTGATTTCTTCTTGAGCAAATGATGGGCCGAGAATCTTACCAATGCTCGCATCGTGGCCTGAGGCGCCACCGATAGAGATTTGATAGAACTCTTCTCCTTTTTTGTCTACACCTAGAATACCGATATTACCAACATGGTGATGACCGCACGCGTTCATGCAGCCTGAAATATTTAAATCAATATTTCCAAGGTCATAGAGGTAGTCAAGATCATTAAATGTTTCTTGAATTTGTGCGGCAATCGGAATGGATTTTGCGTTAGCTAACGCACAGAAATCTCCACCAGGGCAGCAAATCATGTCAGTCAATAAGCCAAGAGTTGGTGTGGCAAAGCCCGCTTCTTTTGCAGCTTCCCATAAATTAACTAGTTCCTCTTGACGAACATCAGCAAGTACTAGATTTTGTTCGTGGCTTACTCGTAATTCGCCAAAACTAAATTGGTCGGCTAGGTTAGCGGCTTTATGCATTTGTTCAGCAGTAGCGTCGCCAGGTGCTTGACCGGCTTTTTTAAGTGTTAGCGTTACAATGCGGTAGCCCGCTTTTTTGTGCTCGAACGTGTTACGTTCAAACCAGCGAGCAAATCCTGCACTTTCAGCTAGCTTGCTAGTTAAGTTCGCTGGGTTGTTTTCTAACGCGTCATAATTAGGTTCGCTAAAGAAGCCTTGTAAACGTTCGAATTCACTCATTGGAACTGTGCTTTCTTTGCCTTTCAAGTGAGCCCATTCCGCGTCAACTCGGCTACGAAACTCTTCTATACCCAGTGCTTTAACCAGTATTTTAATTCGAGCTTTGTATTTATTGTCGCGACGACCTTGCTGGTTGTACACGCGAATAATCGCATCTAAGTAGGTAAGTAGGTCTACTCGTGGAATGAATTCGCTAATGGTTACGCCCACCATTGGGGTACGGCCTAGACCACCACCAACAATGACTTTAAAACCAATTTCGCCAGCTTCGTTCTTTTTGATGTGCAAGCCAATATCGTGTACTTGGGTCGCAGCACGGTCAGAAGACTCGGTGGCATTAACCGCAATCTTAAATTTGCGTGGCAAGAATGCAAACTCAGGATGGAAAGTGGACCATTGGCGAATCAGTTCACAGTATGGGCGCGGATCGACTGTCTCGTCTGATATAACGCCAGCGTACTGGTCGGTTGTCGTATTGCGAATACAATTGCCGCTTGTTTGAACCGCGTGCATTTGAACTTCCGCGAGTTCTGCCAAAATATCTGGCACATCTTCTATTTTAGGCCAATTCAATTGTAGATTCTGGCGAGTGCTGAAGTGTCCGTATGATCTGTCATAACGGCAGCTGATGTCGGCAAGTTTGCGCAATTGAGCGCTAGAAAGCATTCCGTATGGGATCGCAATTCGCAACATTGGTGCGTAGCGTTGTACGTAAAGGCCGTTTTGGAGGCGCAATGGTAGAAATTCTTGTTCGCTCAATTCTTGATTTAAATAGCGGCGTGTTTGATCGCGAAATTGTGCTACACGCTCTTCAACAAGCTGTTGGTCAATGGCGTCATATTGATACATAGTGAAATGAACCGTGGTTAAGAAATTTTAGTTGAGCCATGTTAGCAAATATCCTTTATTCTAAAAATGAATATTTACCTATATCTTTAGTGGTTTTCATAATAAGGCTTATTCGGAATTTATTTAATCTTAAAAGCAGCAAAAGAAAGAGGAAAAATACCCTACTTTTTTACTTGGTCTTTGGCTTTGTTCGTCATCTGCTGTAATATAAACACCATTAATCGTTGTGTAGATTTTGAAAGGGTTATTATGAATATTACAATTACTGATGGTGCCCAAGAATATCTTTCTTCTTTGCTAGAAAAACAAGGTGTAGAAGGTATTGCTGTGCGAATTTTTATCCAGCAGCCAGGTACGCCCTATGCTGAAACTTGTCTTGCTTATTGTCGTCCAGACGAGGTAAATGAGACAGATGAGATTTTGAATCTCCCAAAATTAAAAGTTTACATTGAAAAAATGTCAGTAAACTTTTTAGATGAGGCTTTTGTTGATTACGCTACCGAAAAAATGGGCGGCCAGCTGACCATTAAAGCGCCTAATGCAAAAATGCCGAAAGTCACGGCTGATAGTTCAATTGAAGATCAAATCAATTATGTTTTGTATTCTGACATCAACCCTGGCTTAGCCGCTCATGGTGGTGAAGTTAGCTTGCTTGAAGTAATTGATGGGCAAATCGCTGTGCTGAAGTTTGGCGGTGGTTGCCAAGGCTGTAGCGCTGTTGATTTGACTCTTAAAGAAGGTGTGGAAAAAACGTTGATTGAAAAAGTTCCTGCGCTTACTGGTGTGAAAGATTCAACAGATCATACTGTGACAGACAACGCTTTTATGTAGGTTTGTCTTGTAAGAAGTTTTTGTATGAAAAAAGGGGGAGTCGCTAAATTGCGACTCCCCCTTTTTTTATATAGTTTCTTGTTTAATAAAGAACTATTTATACACGCTGGCGTTTTGGAAGTACGGCACGCAAGCTGTTGGCCATTTCTGTCAACGCTTTTTCTGTCGTTTCCCAGTCAATACAAGCATCCGTAATAGATACGCCGTATTCTAGATCACTTAAGTTGGCGGGTACTTTTTGGTTGCCCCAGCCAATATTGCTTTCAATCATCAGACCCATAATAGATTGGTTGCCATCAAGGATTTGTTGAGTCGCATTTTCAGAAACGGTAATTTGGCGTTCAGGTTTCTTGCTGGAGTTTTCATGGGAGGTATCTACCATGATGTTCATTTTAAGCTTGGCTTTTGTTAGCTCTTGTTCAGCTTCGGCAACAAATTCCGCTTCGTAGTTTGGTTTTCCACCACCGCCACGTAGAACGACATGACCATAATCGTTGCCTTTGGTGTTTACAACGGTAACCTGACCTTCTTCATTAATTCCTAAGAAAGAATGTGGATGAGAGACAGATTGCATGGCGTTGATAGCAACCGTTAACCCGCCGTCTGTACCATTTTTAAAGCCAACTGGTCCAGATAGGCCTGATGCCATTTCACGGTGTGTTTGTGACTCGGTTGTGCGTGCACCAATAGCTGACCAGCTAATCAAGTCTTGGATATACTGCGGTGAAATCGGGTCCAGTGCTTCGGTTGCTAGTGGTAGGCCTAGCTCAGCAAGATCAATCAGAAGTTTTCTGCCTATACGCAGGCCTTTATTTATATCAAAAGAGCCATCTAGATTTGGGTCGTTAATAAGACCTTTCCAGCCCACGGTTGTGCGTGGTTTTTCAAAGTATGCGCGCATAATGATATATAAGGTGTCATCTAATTTTTCAGCAAGCGCTTTTAGGCGTGTTGCATAATCTAATGCGGCTTTTGGATCATGTATTGAGCATGGCCCAATTACGATAGCTAGGCGGTGATCTTTGCCATCCATGATGTTTTTTATAATATCGCGGGACTCCGCTATATGGCTGCTAACATTTTCGCTAACTGGCAGCTCTTTCTTTAATTGACTCGGCGTTACCAGAGAGGTAAAGGAGGCAATATTTAAGTCTTCAAGACGTTTGTTACTCATTGCGGGGTTTCCTGCTTTTTTGCTTTTAGTTATAGCTGTTTACAATATCGTGTTTTTCTCTTTGAATGAACCGCTTAACTGTGATTTTTCGATTTTTTAGAAGAAAAGATACTTCACGCCGAATGAGAGTAAAGCGGTTGCTAGTATCGGTTGTAAAACATGATTGGGTACATGGGTTGCGATGCGAGTACCAACATAGATTGTTGGGATCGAGCCAATCAATAGGGCGGCGAGTAATGAATAGTCAACGTTGCCTAAGAAGATGTGCCCTGTGCCTGCAACGAGCGTAAGGGGGACGGCATGAGCCAGATCCGTACCTACAATGTTTTTTGCTCTCATGGCTGGAAATAATATCATCATGATGGCCGTTCCTAATGCGCCAGCGCCGACGGAAGTAAGGGTAACTAATGTTCCTAAAATAAATCCACATAAAAAAATAATTCTAGTGCTTTGATTTTCGGATATATCGAAGCTTATTGCCTTGGTCAATTTCGCTCTGAATAGTATAACTATAGCGGTGAGAACAAGCATTATGCCTAATGTGCTGGTTAAGATTTCTTGATAATGATCGGGCTTTTCAAATTGTGACAATGCCCAAACGGTTATAAGAGAAGCGGGAATGCTACCTGCAGCCATGGCGAAAACTATTTTCCAATTTACATTGCCACGTTTAGCATGCATAACAACGCCGGTACTTTTTGCAATGCCTGCGTACATAAGGTCAGTGCCGATAGCGATGTGAGGAGGGAAGCCAAACATTAATAAAAGTGGAGTCATTAGTGAGCCACCACCAACGCCTGTGATGCCCACGGCCAAACCAACCGCTGCACCAGCACAAATGTACCAAAGAAAATCCATCAGAAAGCCATATTGAAGTTATTTAAGCTGGCAACACTAGAGGTTTTTTACTATTCTATAAAGTAATATTTTATTATGTTTTTAACTCTTTTTCGAATAAGGCCGACGATGAAATTACAGCAGCTTAGGTATATATGGGAAGTGGCACGTCATGACTTAAACGTGTCGGCCACTGCGCAAAGTTTGTATACGTCACAACCAGGCGTTAGTAAGCAGATTCGTCTTTTGGAAGATGAGCTTGGTGTTGAGGTTTTCGCGAGAAGCGGGAAGCATTTAACGCATGTGACGCCTGCGGGTGAGAAAATCATTGCTTTAGCAGGTGAGGTGCTGAGCCAGACGCAAAATATTAAGCGTGTGGCGAAGGAATTTAGTGATGAGCGTAAGGGGTCGCTGGATATAGCAACGACGCATACACAAGCTCGATATGCTTTGCCTAAAGTGATTAATCAATTTATTGAGGGTTATCCTGAAGTGAGTTTGCATATGCACCAAGGAACACCCATGCAAATTGCGGAAATGGCAAACGACGGTGTGGTGGATTTTGCTATTGCCACAGAAGCGTTGGAGTTGTTTGGTAATTTGGTGATGTTGCCTTGTTATACGTGGAACCGCTCAGTGGTTGTGCCAAAAGACCATCCATTGGCACAAGTGAAAAAACTCACTCTGCAAGCATTGGCTGAATACCCTATAGTCACTTATGTGTTTGGCTTTACAGGTCGATCTCAATTGGATCAGGCATTTCAAGATGCTGAATTGCAGCCAAATGTTGTTTTCACTGCGGCTGATTCTGATGTCATTAAGACTTACGTTCGATTGGGGCTCGGTGTTGGTATTGTTGCTTCAATGGCGCATGATGAAATGCAGGATGCCGATTTGGTTGCCCTTGATGCATCGCACTTGTTTGCGGATAGCTGTACAAAAATCGGTATTCGCAGTAATACATTTATTCGTGGCTACATGTATAAATTTATTGAATCTTTTGCGCCTCATTTAACCAAAGATGTTGTTATGGCGGCAATGGAGGCGGGTAATCGACAAGATGTTGAGGCGCTGTTTAAAGACGTTGAGTTGCCGAGGCATTAATCTCAGATTGAGGTTGGCAGCGCTTTGATAATTACAGGGCAGCGGTCAATAGAAAGTTGATAAAAAGCCGCAGCATAATGTTTATGTTGCGGCTTTTTGGTTTTGTCTGGTTTGTTTTGAGTGATGCTTGGTAAAGCTTATTTTTTTAGCTTTAGGGCTATTTCGGCAAGGCGTTTACCCTGTGCTTCGCATAGGGCTTTTTCGTCATCTGTTAGTGCGGTCTCATGCGTGTTGTCCGCTAGGTGGCTTGCACCATAAGGTGTTCCGCCAGCCTGTGTGCTGATGAGTTCTTTATTTTTATACGGCAATCCAAGCCAGACCATGCCGTGATGAATTAATGGTGTCATCATGCTATAGATGCACTGTTCTTGGCCACCATGCATGGTGCTAGCGCTGGTGAAACCACAAGCGGGTTTGTCGATCAGTTGACCAGTCAACCAGAGTGTGGATGTTTGATCGATGAAGTGCTTTAGAGGCGCAGCCATGCTACCAAAATAGGATGGTGAGCCTATAGCAAGCCCTGAGCAGTCTGCCAACTCTTCTAGGGTGCAATAAGGGGCGCCATCATCCGGTAGTGCAGGTGCGGCGACTTTTGTTGTGTCGGACACTTCTGGCACTTGGCGAATTTTTGCCTCCATGCCGCTCACTTTGTTGATGCCACGGGCTATATGCTTCGCCATCGTTGAAACTGAGCCGTGGCGACTATAAAACAAAACTAATACGTAAGCTGATTGAGTCATTCAGTGCTTCCTGTTTTGTGGCTCTCATTCATTTGAATAAGGCTAAGACATCTTCCGGCGGGCGACCAATCTTTGCTTTATTGTTGTGTATGACGATAGGGCGCTCAATTAGGCTTGGGTTTGCATGCATGGCTTGCAAGCGCTCTTCATCTGTAGAATCTTTGTTTAAACCAAGTTCTTTGTAGGTGGCTTCTTTTGTGCGCATGAGTTCCAGTGGTGTTACGGATAGCTGTGCAAGCAATGTTTTTATTTCTTCGATGCTAGGATTGTCTTGCAAATATAAGCGAATATCAGGCTGGATGTTGTGCTCTTCTAAAAGCTGTAAGGTTTGGCGAGATTTTGAGCAGCGAGGGTTGTGGTAAATAGTTGTCATGTCTACTTTCCTGGTCGTTGTTCGCATGAAAAAGCCTAACGGAAGTGGTAACTTCCGTTAGGCTTGACGATTTTACTTTTTGCTTAGAATAAACTCGACTGCATCAGCGATAGCGATGTCTTCGTTTTCACCTGCTTTGCGATATTTATATTCTAGTGTGCCCTTTTCTAGGCCTTTATCACCCACAACTAAACGATGCGGAATACCTAGAAGTTCGCAATCTGCAAATTTAACCCCTGGGCGTTCTTTGCGGTCGTCTAGCAATACGTCCAAGCCTTTAGCTTTTAGTTCTGCATATAGGCGATCGCATTCTGTACGTACCGCTTCGGATTTGTCGTAGTTCATCGCAACAATAGCAATATCGAATGGCGCGATGCTTTCCGGCCATAAAATGCCTTTTTCATCGAAGTTTTGTTCGATTGCAGCAGCGACAATACGAGAAACACCAATACCATAACAGCCCATGTGCATGACTTGCGCTTTACCATTTTCATCTAGAACGGTTGCTTTAAGCGCTTCGGCATATTGTTGACCAAGCTGGAAAATGTGGCCCACTTCGATACCACGCTTAATAACGATAGTGCCTTGTCCGTCAGGAGATGGATCGCCTTCAACAACATTGCGGATGTCGGCAACTTCGAATGCCGCGCAGTCGCGCTCCCAATTTAGACCGGTAACGTGGTAGTCATCTTTGTTGGCGCCAGCGCAGAAGTCGGACATAACAGCCGCTGAGCGATCAGCGATAACACGAATGCCTTTTTCGACTAAACCTTGTGGACCAATGGAGCCTGGAGCGCAGCCTGTTTTAGCTACGATATCGGCTTCGTCGGCGAATTCAAATGGCGTAACGATACCAGCTAGTTTTTCTACTTTGATTTCATTGATGTTGTGGTCACCACGTAGGACGAGAGCAACAATGCTTGGCTGCTCATTTTCATCTATGGCTTTCACAAGCATGGTTTTTACCGTGCTTGTCACATCTAGTTTCAAGAACTCCGCTACTTTCGCGATAGTTTTGCAATCAGGCGTAAATACTTCAACGAGTTCTTGGGTTGGTGCATCGGCTTTTTCTTTTAAACAAATAGCTTCTGCAAGCTCAATATTTGCCGCAAAATCTGACGAATCACTGAACGCAATGTCATCTTCACCTGAATCTGCTAAAACGTGGAATTCATGTGAGAAAGCGCCGCCAATACTGCCAGTATCTGCACGAACCGGGCGATAATCAAGGCCGATACGGTCGAATACATTGCAGTATGCTTTATGCATTACGTCATAAGTTTCTTGTAATGACTCTGCGCCAACATGAAATGAGTAAGCGTCTTTCATGCAAAATTCGCGAGAACGCATCACACCAAAGCGAGGGCGTACTTCGTCACGAAACTTGGTTTGAATTTGAAAGAAATTCATCGGTAGCTGTTTGTAACTAGTTAATTCGTTGCGCGCAAGTTCGGTAATAACTTCTTCATGGGTCGGACCAAGGCAATAATCGCGACCGTGGCGATCCTGCATGCGAAGTAATTCTGGTCCATATTTCTGCCAACGTCCGGTTTCTTGCCATAATTCTGCGGGTTGTACGCTCGGCATCATTACTTCAAGAGATCCTGCCTTTTCCATTTCATCACGAACAATGCTCTCGACTTTGCGAAAAACTTTTAATCCTGTTGGTAGCCAAGTGTATAGGCCTTTAGAGATTTGGCGGATCATACCGGCACGAACCATTAGTTGGTGGCTGGTGACAACGGCATCTGTTGGTGCATCACGTAGGGTAGAAAATAAATAGTTGCTTGCGCGCATAATAGTATCGGTACTTTAAAGTTAGGTGATTAAAGTTTAATTGTAAGATTTATAAATTACAAAAAAGCGTTTAGCCTGCAAAACGAGGCTCTATTTGGCCTTTTGTGTTTGTTTCAAGAGCGAAGATTCCGCCTGCTTGGGGGAATTGCTTTAGCTCTTCTTCTGTTTGTGCGCCACGGCAAGTGGTCACAAATAATGTTTTCATTTCCGGCCCGCCAAACGCAACCATAGTTGGGTAAGTTGCAGGAACGGGATATTCTTCTAGAATTTCACCTTGAGGGCTAATTTTGACGACGCGTTGTCCCTGGTAAAGGGCAGACCAGTAATTGCCTTCACAATCAACTGCTGCACCGTCTGGGCGGCCGTTTCCGTGTGGAAATTGAACAAAAACGCGTTTATTGGTTGCTGAGCCTGTCTCTAAGTCATAGTCGAACTGATAAACCACATGGTTGGGTGTATCTGAGTAATACATAATGGTGTTATCTGGAGAAAAGGCCAAACCGTTTGACGTCCAAGCGGCTTGATCTATCAGGTTTTCTTTACCTTGTGAGAACTGGTGTAAAGCACCATTAAAGGCATCTTTCGGTGAATACATAGTACCAGCTAGGAAACGACCTTTGGCGTCACAGCGTCCATCATTAAAACGTGTTGTTTTTTGATCGTAAGTGGCAAGCCAGTAGGGTGTTAAGTCGGCAGTGAAGTGTTCGAATGTATAAACGCCTGTGCGGAAAGCGGCAATGAATCCGCCATTTTCTGCTAGGGAAAAACAGCCGATTTCTTCATCAAATTCACGTTTTTCTAGTTCTTTTGATTTTGTGTCGTAAGCGTATAGTATGAAAGAATCAATATCGACAAAATAGAGCGTCTGAGTGCGCTCGTCCCAACGAGGACATTCGGCTAATTTTGCTTGTGCATTTATGGCACATTGCATATCAGTCATGCGGGCTCCAAGTCTCTGAGAGTTTTAAAAATAGGGTGCTATAGTGCTTTCGAAAGCCATTTTTGTAAATAGGAAGATGTAAAGATGTTTGAGTTAAATCCAGTGTTAGGTCGTGATTCTATTCTTGTTGGGCACTTCTCATTGTGTCAGTTGCGTCTTATGAATGATGCACAATTTCCTTGGTTTATACTTGTACCTCAAAGAAATGATATCGGTGAAATATATCAATTGGTAGAAGAAGACCGTCAGCAATTAATGGTGGAGAGCTGTTTGTTAGCGGAGACCTTGCATGATGCCTTTTCTGCGGACAAGCTAAATGTTGCCGCTTTGGGCAATCAGGTGCCGCAATTGCACGTACATCATATTGTTCGCTACAAGACTGATTCATGCTGGCCTAGCCCGATTTGGGGTAAGTTTGATGCTGTTGCGTATTCAAAGGAAGAGTTGGCTGGAATTTTGCAAAAGGTTCATTCATTGCTTAGTGATGATTTGACATTGCCTAGTGATGATGGGGCTGGACTTTACTATTGAGAAAATGCCCTGATTTTGTATTCTATACTGAGTAAAAATTAGCCAACTTGGAAAGTATGTTTTATGAGCATCAGCAAAAGGAAGAAGGCCATACAGAAAGTTGTTAAATTACTGAATTTAGCAACTTCCTCTAATTCAAGTGAGTCCGTTATGGCGTTGCGTCATGCTGAATCTTTGATTAGGCAATATCAGGTGGCTCAAAGAGAGCTTCCTATTTTGCAGTTGTGTGATCGCTCTATGCTTTACCGTGTTAGTTGGGGAGGAACGGCTCCGCGTTATCAAAAAGAGCCCGCTGTAAAATCATCCTCCGAAGGGTCCGTCTATCAGCGTCGTTTCAGTGAAAAGGATAACGACCCAAGTCGAGCTTATGAGTCAGCTCGCACTATTCTTGATGATATGGATCTTTCTGGTTTTTATAATGTTGATGCGTCTTTTGGTGATCAGACTTTGTCTGAGTCCGAAGGCGCTGTTAGTAAAAATAAGATGGCTGATCATAGTGATCATGTTGCTGATGATATGGAGGCTCAATGTGAAGATGTTGAGCCATTCTTTGGGGTTGATGATGGTTTCGGTGAAGATAGCATGACGGCTGAAAGTGTATTGGATGATATGGATGTTGCAGCGGACTCTCTTGTTGATGGGGGTGAGCATGATCGCTCTGCGAGCTTTGCGTCAAGCGATAATGTTATTAATGCAGCTAAAGCTTTCCGTCCAGACAATCATGAATTCACTGAAACATTAAAAACACAATACGCTACCAGTGATCCTAATGTGCCATTTGTTGAAGATGGTTATTGGTCAAAAATATATGAAAAGCTTGCGGATTTCGATGAAGCTAAAATTCAAACTGATATCGAAGCATTAGATAAACAGCTTTTATTGGCTCAAGAGAATTTGCAGCTTAAAAAACAGAAGCGTTACGAGCATGAGCAAGGTGAGGTGCAGGAGCGCGCCGAGAGGGCTCGAATTGAGCAGAGTTTTGAAGAGGCCATTGAACGAGCGTTTCAAGCGAGAGCGAAATCTTATGAGGCTTGGGAAGATAGCTGTACTAAGATACGAATGGCTCGATTGAGAGATGAGCAAGAGGCGGTTCAAGGTTATGATGTAATTAGTCATGCTCTGGCGAAAAACAAAGAAACGTTTAAACAGCATTTGCAGCGAAAAGAAGACTATCGAGCAGCTAAAATTATGCATGAGCTTCGTAGACATCTGGTTCTTGCGGTGTCTATTGGTGAGGATGCTACAGCTTCGTATGAAAAAGTTATTGATATAATGTCTGAAAATGGTTTGTCTCTTAAGGATTTGGAGTTCTCTGATATTAAGAATAAAAGTTTATTTATTCGTTTGTTGGAGCGTGAATCTGCGTTGATTTCAGATGTGCATGCGAGAGAAGCACACACTGAAGAAATGTTGGATAAGTTTTTAACTTCTAGTTTAGCAAAAAAAGAGTCGCGTACTTCTGAAAACCCAATTCAGCATATTCAGCGTTTGCTTGTCGCGGCGAGTGAGGGTGGTCAATTTGAAACGCAGAAGAATTTAGAGCAAGTGATTTACCTAATGGAGGCGAATGATGTCGGTGTTAGGGATATCGGTTATGGGTTCATTAAAAAATACTCCGTCTTTATTCGCTTGATCAATTGGGAGGCAGAGCGCATTTCCTCCCTACCTGAGCGAGAAAAATTCACCGCTCAAATTTTAGAAGAATATATTCAGCATTCTGTTCAAAAACCAAAGACTGATAGAGAGCAGAAAGCTAACCGCTAAATTTCTTAGCCAGCAAATTTACTAACCGCCCAAGCTTATACCCCTCATTCATTTGATTGATGAGGGGTATATTTCTTTAAAACACACCTTAGTGCTTTCTTTGCAGGGCTGCATCTTTTACCATTTCGTTTTCGATTTAATCGTAATACTCAGCAGGAGAGAAGCATGAGCATTATTAAAGAAGATGATCTGATTGATAGCGTTGCAGACGCATTGCAGTTTATCTCTTATTACCACCCTCTGGATTTCGTAAAAGCGGTACATGAAGCATACGAGCGAGAAGAAAGTAAGGCTGCGAAAGATTCGATGGCGCAAATCCTTATTAATTCGCGCATGTGTGCTGAGGGTAAACGTCCAATTTGTCAGGATACTGGTATCGTTACCGTGTTTGTTAAAATTGGTATGAATGTTCAGTGGGAAAGTACTAGAAGCGTTACTGATATGATTAATGAAGGTGTGCGTCGTGCTTATCTTCACCCTGACAATGTTTTACGTGCTTCTATTCTTGCTGATCCTGCTGGTGCTCGTAAAAACACCAAAGACAATACTCCTGCTGTTATTCATATGGAAGTAGTGCCTGGTGATACTGTTGAGGTTCATGTTGCTGCTAAAGGCGGTGGCTCCGAAAACAAATCTAAATTGGCTATGCTTAATCCGTCGGATGATATTGTTGAATGGGTTAAGAAGACGGTTCCTACAATGGGGGCTGGCTGGTGTCCTCCAGGTATGTTGGGTATAGGTATTGGTGGTACGGCAGAGAAAGCCATGGTGATGGCGAAAGAGTCTCTGATGGAGCCAATCGATATTCATGAATTGAAAGAGCGTGGTCCGCAAACTCGTGTCGAAGAGCTTCGTCTTGCTATCTTTGATGCGGTTAATAATTTAGGTATTGGTGCACAGGGGCTCGGTGGTTTAACGACAGTTCTTGATGTGAAAATTATGGATTATCCAACTCACGCCGCTTCGCTACCTGTTGCTATGATTCCTAATTGTGCTGCTACGCGTCATGCACACTTTGTATTGGATGGTTCTGGTCCTGCAGATTTGGTTCCGCCATCACTGGATGACTGGCCAGAAATAACTTGGGAAGTAGGTGAAAGTGTTCGTCGAGTCGATCTGAATACTATTACGCCTGAACAGGTTAAGGAATGGCAACCTGGTGAAACAGTATTGTTGAACGGCAAGATGTTAACGGGTCGTGATGCAGCTCATAAGAAAATGGTTGAGATGATAGCTAACGGCGAGGAGCTCCCTGTTGATCTTAAAGGGCGCTTTATTTATTACGTTGGACCTGTTGATCCAGTAAGAGATGAGGCGGTTGGGCCAGCTGGGCCAACTACGGCCACTAGAATGGATAAATTTACTCGCACGATTCTAGATAAGACAGGTCTGCTTGGAATGATAGGTAAATCTGAGCGCGGTCCAGTTGCTATTGAAGCAATCAAGGAATTTGGCGCTGTCTATTTAATGGCAGTGGGTGGTGCGGCTTATTTGGTATCTAAAGCAATCAAAAAAGCAGATGTTGTTGCCTTTCCTGAATTAGGCATGGAAGCAATCTATGAATTTGATGTTGTCGATATGCCTGTAACTGTCGCGGTTGACACCTTGGGGACATCTGTTCATTTAACAGGGCCTGCTGAGTGGAAAGCTAAAATTGAAGCGCAAACGCTTGAAATTAAATAGCTAAGCGCTGGTTGTATGAAAAAAGCCACTGTATTTTTTTGGATGCAGTGGCTTTTTTATTTAAAAATAGTTGCATAGGTGAAAATAGTCTGTATTATACACGACCTCAGCCACACAGCATGTGTGGCGACGCTCTTTAAAATAGATAATCAGATAATTTGTGTGGGCGCTCGCTAGAGGCTTCAGAAGATTGTCCGGATTGGTTTTTAACTGATTCGAGATGATCAAAAAAATTGAAGTCTTGCGAAACGTCTAACACGTCAATTCGCTTTATGTTGGCTTATTGTTCTTAGGGATGATGAGTCGATTAAGTTATTGTTAGTGTAATAGATTTTGAGTAAGCAAACTTTTTAACTGAAGAGTTTGATCATGGCTCAGATTGAACGCTGGCGGCAGGCTTAACACATGCAAGTCGAGCGGTAACAGGGGAGCTTGCTCCTGCTGACGAGCGGCGGACGGGTGAGTAACGCGTAGGAATCTGCCTAGTAGAGGGGGACAACATGTGGAAACGCATGCTAATACCGCATACGCCCTAAGGGGGAAAGGAGGGGACTCTTCGGAGCCTTCCGCTATTAGATGAGCCTGCGTAAGATTAGCTAGTTGGTAGGGTAAAGGCCTACCAAGGCGACGATCTTTAACTGGTCTGAGAGGATGGCCAGTCACACTGGGACTGAGACACGGCCCAGACTCCTACGGGAGGCAGCAGTGGGGAATATTGGACAATGGGCGGAAGCCTGATCCAGCCATGCCGCGTGTGTGAAGAAGGCCTTAGGGTTGTAAAGCACTTTCAGGGGTGAGGAAGGGTAACTGGCTAATATCCAGTTACTTTGACGTTAGCCCCAGAAGAAGCACCGGCTAACTCTGTGCCAGCAGCCGCGGTAATACAGAGGGTGCAAGCGTTAATCGGAATTACTGGGCGTAAAGCGCGCGTAGGTGGTTTGTTAAGTCGGATGTGAAATCCCAGGGCTCAACCTTGGAATGGCACCCGATACTGGCAGGCTAGAGTATGGTAGAGGGGTGTGGAATTTCCTGTGTAGCGGTGAAATGCGTAGATATAGGAAGGAACATCAGTGGCGAAGGCGACACCCTGGACTAATACTGACACTGAGGTGCGAAAGCGTGGGGAGCAAACAGGATTAGATACCCTGGTAGTCCACGCCGTAAACGATGTCTACTAGCCGTTGGGTTGTAATGACTTAGTGGCGCAGCTAACGCAATAAGTAGACCGCCTGGGGAGTACGGCCGCAAGGTTAAAACTCAAATGAATTGACGGGGGCCCGCACAAGCGGTGGAGCATGTGGTTTAATTCGACGCAACGCGAAGAACCTTACCTACTCTTGACATCCAGAGAATTCGCTAGAGATAGCTTAGTGCCTTCGGGAACTCTGAGACAGGTGCTGCATGGCTGTCGTCAGCTCGTGTTGTGAAATGTTGGGTTAAGTCCCGTAACGAGCGCAACCCTTATCCTTATTTGCCAGCACTTCGGGTGGGAACTTTAAGGAGACTGCCGGTGACAAACCGGAGGAAGGTGGGGACGACGTCAAGTCATCATGGCCCTTACGAGTAGGGCTACACACGTGCTACAATGGCGTATACAGAGGGCTGCGAACTAGCGATAGTAAGCGAATCCCAGAAAGTACGTCGTAGTCCGGATTGGAGTCTGCAACTCGACTCCATGAAGTCGGAATCGCTAGTAATCGTGAATCAGAATGTCACGGTGAATACGTTCCCGGGCCTTGTACACACCGCCCGTCACACCATGGGAGTTGATTGCTCCAGAAGTAGCTAGCTTAACCCTTCGGGGATGGCGGTTACCACGGAGTGGTCAATGACTGGGGTGAAGTCGTAACAAGGTAGCCCTAGGGGAACCTGGGGCTGGATCACCTCCTTAAACGATAGAAACCTCTGGTGAGCGTTCACACAAATTATCTGATACATCTCTTTTTAAAGAGAGCTTGAAAAAGCCGCTTCTTAGCGGTTTTTTTGTTTTTAACTTTCTATTTTTGGCCTTTGGGTTAGTGATAAAAAGTTCTAAATAAATATAATAATTGTGTTGACCTTATTGTAGTTATCTCTATAATACGCCTCCACGATTTGAGGGAAGCTTAGTGAATAAGTTTTTCCTCGGTATTAAACTTTATGTTTAGACCAGCTCTTTAACAATTCGAATTTTGAAATAACGATGAATCAAGCGTTAAACCGGTGGAAGTTCACTTTAACCTAGTGACTTCTATTATCGTAAATCCAGAGAGACACAAAAGCTCTTTGGTATGTGATCCGAAACTATTTTGGGTTATATGGTCAAGTGACCAAGCGTGCACGGTGGATGCCTTGGCAGTCAGAGGCGATGAAGGACGTGGTAATCTGCGAAAAGGTTCGGGGAGTCGATAAACAGACTTTGATCCGAACATGTCCGAATGGGGAAACCCACTCTACTTGTAGAGTATCCCACAGTGAATACATAGCTGTGTGGAGGCGAACCCGGGGAACTGAAACATCTAAGTACCCGGAGGAAAAGAAATCAACCGAGATTCCCTAAGTAGCGGCGAGCGAAAGGGGATTAGCCCTTAAGTGGTTTTGGTGTTAGTAGAAGGCTCTGGAAAGTGCCGCGATAGAGGGTGATAGCCCCGTATACGAAAACACCTTAATCATGAAAACGAGTAGGACGGGACACGTGTTATCCTGTCTGAATATGGGGGGACCATCCTCCAAGGCTAAATACTCCTGACTGACCGATAGTGAACCAGTACCGTGAGGGAAAGGCGAAAAGAACCCCTGTGAGGGGAGTGAAATAGATCCTGAAACCGTGTACGTACAAGCAGTGGGAGCGGACTTGTTCCGTGACTGCGTACCTTTTGTATAATGGGTCAACGACTTATTTTCAGTAGCAAGGTTAAGCACATAGTGGAGCCGTAGGGAAACCGAGTCTTAATAGGGCGTTTAGTTGCTGGGAATAGACCCGAAACCGGGCGATCTATCCATGAGCAGGTTGAAGGTTGAGTAACATCAACTGGAGGACCGAACCCACATCCGTTGAAAAGGCTGGGGATGACTTGTGGATAGGAGTGAAAGGCTAATCAAGCTCGGAGATAGCTGGTTCTCCTCGAAAGCTATTTAGGTAGCGCCTCGTATCTCACCATTGGGGGTAGAGCACTGTTTGGGCTAGGGGGTCATCCCGACTTACCAACCCCATGCAAACTCCGAATACCAATGAGTGCAATTACGGGAGACACACGGCGGGTGCTAACGTCCGTCGTGGAAAGGGAAACAACCCAGACCGTCAGCTAAGGTCCCAAAGTTACAGTTAAGTGGGAAACGATGTGGGAAGGCTTAGACAGCTAGGAGGTTGGCTTAGAAGCAGCCATCCTTTAAAGAAAGCGTAATAGCTCACTAGTCGAGTCGGCCTGCGCGGAAGATATAACGGGGCTCAAACTGTACACCGAAGCTACGGATGCTTAATTTATTAGGCATGGTAGAGGAGCGTTCTGTAAGCCGTTGAAGGTCAAGCTGTAAGGCAGGCTGGAGGTATCAGAAGTGCGAATGTTGACATGAGTAACGATAAGGGGAGTGAAAAACTCCCCCGCCGGAAGACCAAGGTTTCCTGTCCCATGTTAATCAGGGCAGGGTGAGTCGGCCCCTAAGGCGAGGCAGAAATGCGTAGTCGATGGAAAACAGGTTAATATTCCTGTACCGATGTATATTGCGATGGAGAGACGGAGAAGGCTAGGCCAGCACAGCGATGGTTGTCTGTGTTTAAGGCGGTAGGCAAGTGACTTAGGCAAATCCGGGTCACTCTTTTAGAGAGAATGCCGAGAACTGATGACGAGCCCTCTTTTGGGCGAAGTGGTTGATGCCATGCTTCCAGGAAAAACTTCTAAGCTTCAGATATACATTGACCGTACCCCAAACCGACACAGGTGGTCAGGTAGAGAATACCAAGGCGCTTGAGAGAACTCGGGTGAAGGAACTAGGCAAAATGGTACCGTAACTTCGGGAGAAGGTACGCCGGCCGGTGTGAAGGACTTGCTCCGTAAGCACTAGTCGGTCGAAGATACCAGGTGGCTGCGACTGTTTATTAAAAACACAGCACTCTGCAAACACGAAAGTGGACGTATAGGGTGTGACGCCTGCCCGGTGCTTGAAGGTTAATTGATGGGGTTAGCGCAAGCGAAGCTCTTGATCGAAGCCCAAGTAAACGGCGGCCGTAACTATAACGGTCCTAAGGTAGCGAAATTCCTTGTCGGGTAAGTTCCGACCTGCACGAATGGCGTAACGATGGCCACACTGTCTCCACCCGAGACTCAGTGAAATTGAAATCGCAGTGAAGATGCTGTGTATCCGCGGCTAGACGGAAAGACCCCGTGAACCTTTACTATAGCTTCACAGTGAACTTTGAACCTACTTGTGTAGGATAGGTGGGAGGCTTTGAAGTGCAGACGCCAGTTTGCATGGAGCCACTCTTGAAATACCACCCTGGTATGTTTGAGGTTCTAACTCAGGTCCCTTATCGGGATCGAGGACACTGTGTGGTGGGTAGTTTGACTGGGGCGGTCTCCTCCCAAAGAGTAACGGAGGAGCACGAAGGTGTGCTCAGCATGGTCGGAAATCATGCATAGAGTGTAAAGGCAAAAGCACGCTTAACTGCGAGACAGACACGTCGAGCAGGTACGAAAGTAGGTCTTAGTGATCCGGTGGTTCTGTATGGAAGGGCCATCGCTCAACGGATAAAAGGTACTCCGGGGATAACAGGCTGATACCGCCCAAGAGTTCACATCGACGGCGGTGTTTGGCACCTCGATGTCGGCTCATCACATCCTGGGGCTGAAGCCGGTCCCAAGGGTATGGCTGTTCGCCATTTAAAGTGGTACGCGAGCTGGGTTTAGAACGTCGTGAGACAGTTCGGTCCCTATCTGCCGTGGACGTTTGAGATTTGAGAGGAGCTGCTCCTAGTACGAGAGGACCGGAGTGGACGAACCTCTGGTGTTCCGGTTGTCACGCCAGTGGCATTGCCGGGTAGCTATGTTCGGACGGGATAACCGCTGAAAGCATCTAAGCGGGAAGCCTCCCTTAAGATAAGATCTCACTGGGACATAAGTCCCCTAAAGAGCCGTTCGAGACTAGGACGTTGATAGGTTGGGTGTGTAAGTGCTGTGAGGCATTGAGCTAACCAATACTAATTGCTCGTGAGGCTTGACCATATAACACCAAAGTGGTTTTAACGAAAACGTTAAAAAGACACATATACGATATTGAATAAGCTGGTTTATCGCTTGATACACGTTATTTCAAAACAGAATTGTTAAAGATCCAAGCACGTATTCGCGTGTTTTGGTGAGACTGACACAGTCCAGCCAGAACAAAACGCAAAACGAATTGCTTGACGATCATAGAGGCGTTGAACCACCTGATCCCATCCCGAACTCAGAAGTGAAAAGCGCCATCGCCGATGGTAGTGTGGGAGATCCCATGTGAGAGTAGGTCGTAGTCAAGCTTTAAATATTAAAAAATAGATTTTCACATTAGTGTGTCTATTTTTGGTAGATAAGCATGTGACATTAGTTTGTCCTTGAGCTTATACCTTGAAGTCCTAAAGTCATTTTAGGCGATTGAAAATTTGGTTTTATTAGACGATATCTGATAAGACAAGCCAGTTTTCTTGATGATCATAGAGGCGTTGAACCACCTGATCCCATCCCGAACTCAGAAGTGAAAAGCGCCATCGCCGATGGTAGTGTGGGAGATCCCATGTGAGAGTAGGTCGTTATCAAGATTTAATTAAGAATGCCCTGATTACGCAAGTAGTCAGGGTTTTTTTTTCTCAAAAATAGCTCATCAAAATTACGTTGGTTTAACCATTATAATTAATAAAGTGGTCTTAACATGCGAGCATCAGTTTGCTTTTAGCCAATGGCACTTCCGCAAGAGGATAAGCATCCCGCAAGGGGATAAGTATGTGGGGCTATTTTTTTATTCTGCTTAATCATAAACTGTAAGTTTAAAGTGAAACTTACAGTTTATCTCAATTAGATATCCAATAGTCCATATCCAGTGATGCTAGAAAGCTTTCTGCTTCTGGACCTTTTAGTAACGCGAGAGTTGATACTATTCCTGCATTGACGCATGTAGGCGCCCCTACGGTCACACTTCTTGGTGCGTCGGTCATGGCCCATCCAGTCGTTGGATTTAAAACATGAGAATAACGGATACCATCTTTCATTAAAAAGCGGCGACTGTCTCCCGATGTGGCAAGGGCACCAGAGGAGAGTGCAACAATGAGTGTTGCTTTTGTGGGATCGTTAATCGACTCAATCCCGACTTTCCAGCTTTCACCGTTTAACCTTTTGCCACTACAAGCAAGGTCACCACCACAGTTTATAAGAATGGCAGCGGTAGTTTTTGAAAAGATTTGACGACAGATAGACAGCATTTTATCGACGGCATACTCTTTGCCTATACCGCCAAAATCCAACTCCATACCTGATGGCAAAGTTAATTCTGTTGGGTTATTTGGGTTCCAGCCTAACTTTTCCCAACCAACTATAGTCAATAGTTCATTTACTGCACTATTTTCAGGTAAATTGTCACTGCCATCAAACTTCCATACTTTTCTCAGTATTCCAGATGTTATGTCAAACAACCCCTGTGACGCGTTGTAAGCGTGATTAGCGAAAATCATTAATTGGGCAGTTTCTGTATCTAGTTTTTGAATAGCATCAACGTTCGAATGGATTTTGGTGAATGTATTATCTGTTTGATAGCGGCTAAATTTATATTCGATTCGCCATGCTTCAATAATGGCGCTTTTAGCTGCTGTTTTAACGAGATCGAGCTGTTTAGATTCAATCAATATTGAACAGTTGCTTGCCATACATTCAAATTGAATTTTATATGCGTGTTCGCTTTCTTGCCATAAGCTAGGGTTTGGATGGCTAGATGGGTTAAACGATGAATCTATAAGTAACTTTTCAATTAACTTCATAGTGCCCCGGTAGCGATGAAACCCCCTCTATAAATGATATATAGAGGGGATTATGGTTTAAAACTTATATCCTAGGATTAACATAGCTGCATCCAAGCCTGGGTAAAGTTCTTGTGATGTAAGCTTTCCATAGCCTTTATCACCAGAGCTTTCTTGATGGTAAAGGGAGAATCGAGTATAAAGCTCAGTTTCATCCGCAAATTTATAACCGTATTTTAAGCCTAGAGTATAGGTATCTAAATCTCCTAAACGATAATCAGCACTGGCGAAATCAGCGTTTGTATAATCACTAGAATTTAAATATCTATGATAAAAGTCTGCTTTGCTTTGAGTGTACCAGCGTAGTTGTGGTTCTAAGTACTGGTTATCAAATCGAAAGCGATACTTAGCGTCAATCGTGTGGGAATTAACTCCCCAATCATCAAACATATATCGATAACTTACATCGAGTATATCGTCGTTATCAAATTGATATTTTGTTTGCCAGTATATGCTTTGCTTGAGGCGTGAATCAGGCCGCTTTTCATATAGATATAAATCTCGGCCACTGCTTTGAAAATTACCGCCATAATTTGTACCTGCATTATCATCTATCACAGAAATAATTTTATAAGGATCCGTTAAGTAACCAGAGCTGGTGCTTAACGCATAATTAAATTGCATGATGGTTTTTCGGTTGATAATTTGAGTGACGCCGAATACGGCATCAATTAAATTTTTATTTTCCGCGTCGCTTCGCTGAGTAAATTCACTGCCTAAATTATTGAGCGGTACTTGAATCAAGCCTGTGGGAATACCGCCTTCTGGGTTTACCGTATCATTAGATAAGTTTAAGCCCAATGTAAGTGTTGTATTCTTTTGGTTTAAATAACGAGTCAGGCTGCCATTTACGCCAAGAGACTGATAATCGTGCTCTTTGGAAAGGTAGCCACCAACGCCGTAAGCCCAATCGCGATCTATTGGCGCAGTCCAATTGCTGGAAAGTGCAATACGAGTATCTTTAAACGTATCGTCTAGAGGTTGCTCACCTGTAGTCGCATTGTAAGAACTTTTACCTGAAGGGCTGGTGAAGATTTGAACATGATCACTTGCTGTCGCACCATTTGGAGAGGCACCGGTTAAGGTGTCGGCTGCGATTTTAAAGGTAAGTTTTGTTTCTTCATCATAGTTTTTGGTTGCACTAATAACAGGTTCAGCAGCAGAGACTCGTCCGTCACTTTCTGAATAGAGCAGGAAAGCAGAATCTACATCCCAACTATCAGCCGCATTGACAATAGGAGATATACCGCCAATAAGGGCACAGCTGGCAGCCGCTAATAGCTGAGCCAGTTCACGATTATTATGGGTTTTCTTAGTTACAGCCACAGCCACCACCTCCAAATCCTTGCCCACCACTACTGGCTTCTTTACTGAAATAAATGTGATCATTCAAACTGCTTTCGATAGGATCACTAATTAGGTTCATCTCCTGTTGGGCAAGAATATCCCGTTCCCAAGGCTTAACGCCCATGTCACTGCATCCGGATACAATAATGGGTAAGCTGAGCAAGCCGACTATATGGATTATTTTTCGCATAGGTTATTCCCCTTTTTCTGCTAGTAATTCAGCAATAGCGGCTTCATATTCATTTATATTGTTCTGATGAAAGCCAACGTGAGTAGCTCTAATTTTTCCTTGTCGATCCAACAAAAAGCTTGTTGGCATACCGATAACCCCAAAGTCTTCTGGTAATTGAGCTTGTGTATCAAACAATACGGTAAAGCCTGGTTTAAATTCTTTTAAGAAATCTAACGCTTGTTGTTTCTCTTGATCTAAATTGATGGCGATAACTTTAAGTCCTTGGCCTTTGTATTTAGCCTGTATATTTGTCATCCAAGGGAATGATTCTCGGCATGGCCCACACCATGAAGCCCAGAAATCTACGAGTATCACTTTGCCCTTTTCCATTTGTAACGAAACTTTTTGGTTTGTTTGATACTTAGGCAGCATCACAGCTTGGTGAGGTGCAGCTTTTGCTGTGGAAGATGGTGTCAAATCGGATGCCCACAACGATGAAGATAACAAAAGGTAACCAGTTAAAGCGGCTAGCAAAATGCATTTAGGATGTTTGGTCATAGCGTGCTTCCAAGTAGTAGATTTACTGGAAATACTACTGTGCCATTCTTAAGGAAAAATTAAGGGGCAAAAAGATATGACGTAAGATTTGCTTAAGGTTGCTTATCTATAGTGTGTAAATCTACGCATATTAAGGAATATTGAGTGATGACTTCTTTCATGTATTATCGGCAAATTAGATGGGTAGTAGCTGCTTTAATTGCTTTGCTTTTGGCAATTCCAGCCTTTGCGGATAGCGATTTTTTGAAGCCGTCTGAGGCCTTTAAATTGCAGGTTGATGATATTAAAAAAGAGATCCATTGGGGAATTGCTGATGGGTATTATTTATATGAATCACGAGTAAAAGTGTCGTTGGCAGAGGATAAGGCTGTATCGATTCCTTTTCATTTCTTAACGAGATCTGAAGAAAAAGACGATCCAAATTTTGGTTTGGTTAATGTTTTTCATAATGAAATGGCGATTGCCATTGATGGCGATGAAAAAAAGCCTAGTGACCTGAAGGTGACGTATCAAGGTTGCGCTGCGGCAGGTTTGTGTTATCCACCACAAACTAAGATTGTGGCCTTTAGCGGCAGCAGTGATAAAGCCGTAGAGATCGAGCAATTATCGGTTTCTGTGCCTTCTAAATCCATCAATAATACAGTGCAAGCTCCCCCTAAAGCATCCACTGAAGGTGAAGCAGGGCAGTTAGTTAAGTTGTTATTAAATGGTGATCGCTTTTGGGTCTTGATCACCTTTTTTGTTTTAGGTTTGGGTCTTACTTTTACACCTTGCGTGTTGCCGATGATTCCAATATTGGCTGGTATTATTGCAGGGCAAGCTGGAAATATCACCGCTAGAAAAGGCTTTTTCTTATCCCTTTCGTATGTCTTGGGGATGTCCTTTTCTTACAGTATAGCGGGAGTTTTAGTCGGTATTTTTGGTGCACAGCTTAATCTTCAAGCTTTGTTTCAGGCTCCAGGTGTATTAATTAGTTTTAGTGTTTTGTTTGTTCTTTTGTCTTTGTCTATGTTTGGCTTCTATGAACTGCAGTTACCGATGTTTCTGCGTGACAGGTTGGATAGATTAAGTCAAAAAAGCGTCGGTGGTCCATATCTTGGTGTTGGTATTATGGGGGCCATTTCAGCATTAATTGTATCGCCTTGTGTCTCTGCTCCCTTGGCAGGCGCGCTAATTTATATCAGTACAACAGGAGATGCTGTTCTAGGTGGCAGTGTGTTGTTTGTAATGAGTTTAGGGATGGGCGTGCCTTTACTGTTAGTTGGCTTGGGAGGTGGGAAATATCTTCCGAAAGCCGGTATGTGGATGATGCAGGTAAAGGCGGCATTTGGCGTGATTTTGTTGGGAGTGGCCATCGCTTTAGTATCCCGTATCGTATCTGACACTATCAGTGTGTATTTATGGGCGCTGCTTTGCATTGTGTATGCTATTCATCTCTCTCCCTTTGAGTCTGGTAATAATGGTTGGGGTAAGACGCGACAAGGCTTAGCGTTAGTTTTGCTAATCTACGGTGCTGCGATATTAACCTCTGGTTTAGCGGGTAAACCTAGTTTAGACAAGCCGTTAGGGTACTTTTCCTCAGCTTCAAATGGTGTGAGTGCGGCTGAAATGAAGCCTTTATTTGATCGCATGCAAAATGTTGTTCTTGTTGAAAATGCGATGCAACAGGCTAAAGCTAATGGGAAGTTGGTTGTCTTAGATATGTATGCCGACTGGTGTACCGCTTGTTTAGAAATGGAAAAAGATGTCTTTAGTAGCAGTGATCTAAAAGTTTATTTGAATAACATTGCTTTTTTGCAGCTTGATCTCACTGAAAACACGCCTGCTCAGCAAGCATTTTTATCAAAATATGGCGTATTTGGACCACCAACTCTGTTATTCTTTTCTGCAGATGGTGATTTGATCAACGCCCGCCAAGGTGAAATGAATTTAGCTCAATTTGATAGAGTGCTGCAATCAACCTTGGCAAACTTATGAAAGAAGGAAGAGGTTTGCGCATACTCATTGTAGAGGACGATCTTTCATTAGCGGATGGCCTTGCCACTGCTTTAAAGCGTGAAGGATACACGGTTGATCTACTTCATGATGGCATTCATGCATTGGAAGCATTGGCCAATGAAGTGTTCGATTTAGTTGTGCTGGATTTGGGCTTGCCAAGATTGGACGGTTTGGCTGTATTGAAGCAGCTGCGCTCAAATGATAATGGCATTCCTGTTTTGATTCTGACTGCTCGGGATGCCTTGGAAGACAGGGTGTCTGGTCTGGATTTAGGGGCGGATGACTATTTGGTGAAGCCTTTTGATGTGACAGAGCTTAAAGCCCGTGCTCGGGCATTACTGCGTCGAAGCTATGGTCGAGCAATCAGTGAAATTCATTACAAAGGTCTTACGTTGTTTCCTGCAAGTCATAAAGTAACTTATCAAAATAAAGACATCAGTTTAACTCGCCGAGAGTATTCTTTGCTGCACGAACTTGTTAGTCAGCCTGGTCATGTTTTTACTCGAGATGTACTTCAACAATTAATGTACGGCTGGGGGGATGATGTGGAAAGTAATGCGCTAGAGGTACATATCCATCATTTACGTAAAAAACTCTTCCCAGAACTAGTTCGCACCATACGAGGCATTGGCTATGTGGTCGATCAAGAATTGGGCTAACGAAAAACTATTAAGTTCAATTCGTCGTAGAACCCTTTTTTTTGTAATGTGTATTTTTACCATGACAAGTATTCTTATCATGGTGATTGGTTTGCTATTTGCCAATCATGAAGTCGAAGAGTTATTTGATGCCAGACTGGCCCAACAAGCCCGTTTATTATTGACGTTGTCTGACAATATTGAAAAGCTTGGTTCGAGTAAAAATACGATATCACCGTTATTAATTGATGAAGCAAATACTGATGAATCAGTTGGCCATAAATACGAAAGTAAAATTTTCTATCAGATTTGGAGTGGTGATAAATTAAAAATAGCCTCTGATTCAATGATGCTGTCTTTTCAAAAAGAAGATGCATCAGGTTATGGGGACGCAATGGCCGATCAGTATCAATGGCGTACTTTTACCTTGAACCAACTGTCTGGAAATACCAAGGTTATTGTTGCAGAACGTGCTGATGTAAGAGGAGAGATTTCAGATCAAATTGTTTTCCAAACGCTTTTTCCTGAAATATTAGCTTGGCCCATTTTGGCTGTTCTTGTTTGGGCAGCTGTAGGGTTTGGGCTTGAGCCACTTCAACAACTTGCTCAGCGAATTCAAAAGATAGCCCCAACCAAGTTAGAACCCATCGAGATGTCTTATGTACCAGAAGAGTTGGCACCTGTTAAAACCGCATTGAATGGCTTGCTTTTAGAAATTGATGTATTGATGGAAAGAGAAAAGCGTTGGATAGCCGATGCGGCTCATGAACTAAGGACGCCATTAAGCATTCTACGAGTTCATGCTGAAAATGCGGCGTCGGCTGAAAATGATCAAGAGCGTAATCAATCGTTAACTCAGCTCACATCTGGCGTTGATAGATCCACTCGAATTGTTTCTCAGTTACTTGCACTTGCGCGTTTAGAGCATCAGAAAAAAGTCACAAGTGAAGAGGTCGATGTAATTGCGATTAGCCGATCCATGATTGCGGATATCCTTCCATTAGCTTGGAAGAATAATGTAGAGATTAGCTTAGATGTCGATGATAACTTACCTTGGTATTGTTATGTAGAGCCTAATCACATTGAGATATTACTGCAAAATTTGATGAGTAATGCGATTAAGTTTTCGCCTAAAGGCTCAACTATTCAAGTAATTTGGACGCAGACGGCGAATTTAGTTGAATTAAAAGTCCTAGATGCAGGCAAGGGTGTTAGTCAAGAAGAAAAACAGAGACTCAGTGAGCGATTTTTTCGGTCTGGTGAAGTTGAAGGTGCTGGTCTTGGGCTGTCTATCGTTAAAAATATTGTCGATAAGTATCAGGGTTCACTTTCGTTTGAAGACGCCATTCATCAAGGCTTTCTAGTGCGCGTTATAATGCCAATTAGAAAGATATAAGAAGTAAAAATTATTTTTTTAAGCTTATTTTTAGATTCAATACCAGATAACGTCTGGCATTTGATTTTGGCGGATTATAACGCCGTAAGTGTTAGTCAGCATACTTAGTGAAGTCTTACCTATTAGTCATGACAAGTAACGCTCTCAACACAGATAATCACATTATATCTTTTGGAGTATTGGTTTAATGGCACCTTTGTATAGCGTTATATTTCTAACTTTATGTGCTGGCTTAGCAATGCCATTAGGGGCTTTGATTGCCAATTTTGAGCGTATAAAGCCTCAGTGGTTAGAAACAGAATTAATGCATGGCATTACGGCCTTTGGCGGCGGTGCTTTGTTGTCGGCGATTGCTTTGGTTCTTGTTCCAGAAGGTATTTCTCAATTTTCTCCCTGGTCTGCAGCGGTATTATTTTTATCCGGTGGCGTGGCGTTTATGTGGCTTGATATTTGGTTATCTAAACAGCAGACCTCTATGAGTCAATTAGTCGCTATGCTAGCAGATTTTATTCCTGAGTCTCTGGCGTTGGGTGCTGCGTTTGCTTTAGGTACTATTAACGGCGTGTTGCTTGCAGGGCTGATTGCTATGCAAAACCTTCCTGAAGGTTTTAATGCTTTTCGTGAATTAAAAGCGTCATCACCTTATCGTTCACGGACAATTATTTTGTTGTTTGTGTTGCTTGCTTTGTGCGGACCGATAGCGGGTGTTATTGCGCATCTTTGGTTAGCTGAATGGCCTGTTATTATATCTGCTGTGATGTTGTTCGCATCGGGCGGTATTTTATATGCTGTATTCCAAGACATTGCTCCGCGAGTTGCCTTAGAGAAGCATTGGATGCCACCAATGGGGGCCGTAATGGGTTTTGTACTTGGTTTGGTTGGTTATATGTTAGTACATTAGTAAAAAATGTATACAAAAATAGTTGTTATGAAATATAGTGAGTGCTCTTTTTAAACCATACAGGTAGTAGGGTTGTGCTCAGAATAGTAAAAGATTTTAGTTTAAGTGCACTTGTTGCAGGATTTGTGGCCGTGCTTATAGGTTTTGCAAGCTCCGTTGCAATTGTATTTCAGGCCGCTCAAGCGGCTGGCGCTGATTCTAACATCATAGTGTCTTGGATTATGGCGTTAGGGCTTGGTATGGGGGCAACCTGCTTCTTCCTTTCTTTGTGGTACCGATCTCCTGTTATCACGGCTTGGTCTACGCCTGGCGCCGCATTGTTAGCGACGAGCCTAGGAACAATCAGTTATGCCGAGGCGATAGGTGTGTTCGTTTTTGCTGGCATACTCACTTTGCTAACCGGTGTTTCTGGGCTATTTGACAAAGTCATGCGTTTGGTTCCTTTACCCCTAGCTTGTGCCATGTTGGCTGGAGTACTTTTCAAGTTTGGGCTTTCTATTTTCGATTCTATGATGAGTGATGTTTTCCTTGTCGGAATAATGTTGATGACATATTTGGTGAGCAAACGGCTTTTACCTCGCTATGCTGTGTTGTTTGTCTTGGTTGCTGGTGTTGCATTTGTACTGGCTAGATCCGATGGCCAGTTAATGTCTGATGTTCCTTTCTCACTTGGCGCGTTTGTATGGGTTTGGCCTGAATGGAATATTGGTGCATTAATTGGTATTGGTATTCCGTTATATATTGTGACTATGACCTCTCAGAATATTCCAGGTGTAGCTGTGATGCGCAGTAGTGGCTACCAAACTCCTGTATCTCCACTCATTAGCTGGACAGGTTTTACTTCTATTATGTTGGCACCTTTAGGTGGCTTCGCTTTCAATTTAGCCGCGATTACGGCGGCTATTTGTTCTGGTGAAGAATGTCACAAAGACCCTAAGCGACGATATATAGCGGGATTATCTGCAGGCGTGTTTTATTGGTTTGCTGGTTTAGCTGGCACATCAGTAGTTGCTTTATTTTCGATTTTTCCTGCAACCATGATTGCGGCTTTAGCGGGTATTGCCTTACTAGGAACCATTGGTATGAATTTGAAAAATGCGATGGCGGATGATTCTAATCGAGAAGCGGCATTGATTACTTTTTTAGTAACAGTTTCTGGTGTGTCATTTGGTGGTATTGCGTCAGCTTTTTGGGGCATTTTGTTTGGTGTTATTTGTCTGTTGATAGGCAATATTAAGTTCAGATAAGAAGGTTCTTTATGGACATTAGCCATAGTATCAAAGAAGACATTTTAAAAAATCAGCTGCCAAGAGGTGTTCCTTTACGACAAGCGAACCTGTCAACTCGATATGGTGTGAGCAGAATTCCTATTAGGGATGCATTGCAGGTTTTGAAGTCTGAAGGTTGGCTTGTTTTACATGGTAAAGCTGGGGTTATGATTCCTGATTTGAATTGGAAGGAAGCAGAAGATCTTTATTTGATGCGAGCTGAATTAGAATGTTTGTTGTTTGAAAGGGCATTTGATCACATCGGTAAAGGTGATCTAGTTGAGGCTAGGCACTTCTTAGAGGAGCTAAATAAAGAGAGTTTAACATTGGTCTATAAAGGCGAGCTTAATTGGTTATTCCATCAAGTTTTGTACAGATCAGCTGAACGACCAACGTTGCAACGGGTAGTGGAAGGTCTTAATAAACAGGCAGTACGCTATCTCGGCTTTCAGTATGGACCATTAGGCTATCGAGATACTAGTCAGGCTCAGCATGAGCAGCTACTTTCATTAATTGAGTCAAAAGAAAAGAAGGCTGCACTCATTTTTCTGAGGCAGCATATAGAAAATGCAGGAATATTGTTAACTAAGTATTTAAAAAAACTGAATTTATAAGAGAACTTGCAAACTACAATGTTAAGTTGATCGGTTGGGGGAGACAAACGGTTAGGCTGGCCCCACCTAGGGTAGAAGAAGACTCTTTTTTAATAAACCCTCTGATATCATTAACGATATGTGCAGTGGCTGATAACTCAGCAAAATACAAACCTAAGCCAGTATTACCTTCTGGAAATTCCTCCGGCTGATCGTCAGTATCAATCTGTTTAAAACCATCGCCATCATCTTCAATTGATATAATTAGGAATCCATTCTCCATTTTTGCATTAATGAGGATTTTTGATTTTGCAAATCGTAGAGCATTATATACAGCAGTACTAACGACCGCTGTCATTAATCGTTCATCAAAAATCCCCGTTAGCTGTGCATCGCAGTTATATTCTAAATCTAGACTTTTTGCATTGGCGGACGGCTGCAAAGCAAATACTTGGTCATCTAAAAACTCATCCAGTAAAAAGGTGTCTACATGTAAGTCATAACCATCAGATGCTAGGCGGTAAAGGTATAAATATTCAACCCATTCATCATTGAGCTTTTTGAGAGACTCTTCAATCAAGACGATTCTTTTCAGGTTCGAATCGCTTTTACTTGTTGAATCTTTAAGACCTTGTAGCTGATAAAGTAACGTACCTACTTGGTTTTTACTTTCATGAATGGCGCTGGCCAAGATAGTGCTGATGTCGATTTTTTCCATCTTAGCCTCCAAATGCTTTTGTGTAATTTGCGCTTTGTTCTTTAGTTGGTGCTGTGGCACTTGCGGTTTTTACTTCGCTAAGCCAGCCTTCAAAAATTTGCTTAGCTGTGAGTGGATCATTATCAGCTAAATAAATGTCGATTTCGTAGCTATAGGCTTTTGATTTGTTGGTTGGGTCTTCAAAGAAAGACTCATGAACTTTTTTGAGGGTACTCTCAAAGTTATCTCGTTGTCTTGGTAAAAGTGGGCCGTTGTCAGAGATTCTAGCAAGAGATTCTAAATGCTTTAAGTAAACATCGGCGGTGTTGTAACATGAAAATTTCGCTAAAAATACAGCTCTGCGAAATGACATTTCTGCAGTCATGCTGTCGCCAATGGACAAACTTATGTTTCCTAGCTCCATTTGACGGAGAATATTTTTTGGTGAACGACCAATTGCTTCAACTAGTGTAGCTTGCGCTTCCTCAGGTTTATCTTGGAGAACTTGGATTTTGGCAAGCCAATCATAAGCACTCACAAAAAAACGGTTATCAAGCATTAGTTGACGAAAGTGTAGTTCGGCTTTTTCCAATTCTCCCATTAAAAAATAGGATTTGGCTTTGCCAAACAATGCCCAAGGCATTTTTCTGCTTTTAAGGGTTTTATTGAACAACGACAACGCTTTTTTATATTGTTCAATCTCTAAAAGACTTTCTCCAATTATTCTTTCGCATTTGCCTATGAGGGAAGGGTATTTTTTCATTACCCCTTTAGCTGCCTTAATTGCATCTTCAAAATTATTTGCATCAAGGGCAGCGTTCACGTCATAAAGCCTGTCTTTTGTCTCTAATAGCTTGCTAAGGCGTCGTTGAAGAACAGCTTGAGAAAAAGGTTTTGTAATATAGCCATCCGGCTGATATTCAATGGCTCCCATCACCATTTCAATGGACGTTTCTGCTGTTACCATTAAATAAGTGGCGGTATTTGGAATGAGTTTTGAGTGTCTGACTTCTTCTAAAAGCTGCTGACCGTCTTTGCCATTTCCGAGATTGTAATCGGATAGAATGACATCAAAGGATTTGTTCCTCAGAAGTTCGATGGCGGTTTCTGCTTTCATAGCAATATCTATCGAAGTAAAGCCAAAATCAGTCAGCATTTTTCGCTGCATGATTCTTGCTTCCGCCATATCTTCTATGAGTAGAGCTTTTTTCTTCGAAAAATCTTGTTGAGCCATAAATAATTACATTCCATATTAAGCAATTATAAAAAGGATTTATTTGGATCTATTACTAGATCTTCTGAAAAAATTTCATCCTCTTCAGAGGTTTGCTGTGGAATAGAATAAGATTCACTTGCCCAAGCACCCAAATCAATCAATTTACATCTTGGGCTGCAAAAAGGGCGATCTGGATTCTCTTTAGACCAAGGCGATTTTTTTTGACAAGTAGGGCAGGCAACCAAGGTTGCAGTATTACTATTTAACATGATTGTGACTCTAAAATTTTTTTGTGCAATTTGAAGACTTTAGCATTCATTTCATCAATATTACCAGAATTTTCCAAGACAAGATCGGCTCTCTTAATGCGTTCGCTATTGCTGAGTTGCGTCGCCATAATTTTACCTGCATTTTCTCTACTAATGTTGTCTCTACTCATGACGCGTTGTAGTTGTATGCTTTCAGGGACATCAATTGCTATAACGAGATCACATATAGCGTCTTGGTTTGTTTCAAACAGTAAAGGATGAACAAGCAATGCATAGGGTGAGGTAATGCTACTTAATTGCACTGATATTTCTTTTCGAATTGCAGGGTGAGTTAGTCCTTCAAGCCAGGACCTTTCTTCTGGATTGTCAAAAATAATACTGCGTAGGGATTTACGATTAAGGTTACCATCGTCCAAGAGTATGCTATCACCGTAACGCTGGTGGATTTGATCCAAGCAAGTTGAACCTAATTGGACAACAAGTCGCGCCACGTCATCGGCATCAACGCTTTGAATGCCTATGTTATTGAAGTATTTTGTAATTGTGCTTTTGCCAGAGCCTATGCCACCAGCAAGACCGATTATAGTTGGAGTTGTCATAGACTAAAATAAAACACCATCATGGCTGAAAATATAAGAAATGGGCCAAATGCCATGTACTTAGCTCTACTTCTGTTAATTAATACAGTGTATAGGATTCCACTTAAACTTGCACAAAGTAACAAGGGGGCTAAGCCTGAAAATCCTAACCATGCAGCGAGCGCGGCTATAATTTTCGCATCACCTAATCCTATCCCTTCTTGATTTCTGAACGTTAAATAAAACCAACGTAGAACATAGATAAGTCCATAGCCGATGATCATACCTAAGACACTGCTTTCTATTCTATTAGTAGGAAGATTAATTAAGAGCGCACAAGCTAATGCTATGGTGCTGCATTCATCAGGTATTAATTGATGTTCAAGATCAATTACTGCTGCCGTTATTAAAACACTCACCAATAGTGTATGCAGTATAAGCTGATAGGTATCGTCAAAGATAAAGAGTAACGGGAAGCTGCCTATTAGGTGAAGGAATTCTATGGCGGGATAGCGATATGAAATTCTAGATTGGCAGTAACGGCATTTTCCTTTAAGCATTATGTAGCTAAGTAGTGGTATAAGGTCTTGCCAAGACAGCGGGAAGTGGCAATCAAAACAGAAGGAGCGGTTATTATTTATGTTAGCTGGAAGGTGTTTACTAAAAGGAAGTTGCAATAAAGCATGCGCTTCCTTTTCCCATAAATAGATATTCTTAATCGGCCACCTTACTGTAAATGCAGCAGCATAACTGCCAATACTCAAGACCACTAATGTATATAAAAACCAATTGATTGAAGTGAGCCACATCTAGGACATCTCAATGAGTGGTGCATATAGTGCAATGAGTGCTGAGGCAACAAATCCACCTGCAATCATAAGGCAAGCGGCCGGGACCAATTTTTCAAGCAGAGCAATGAATTTTTGCCAACGTTTTGTGTGTTCATTTTCTGCAAGCAAAAGCGCTCTTTCTATATCCCCGTCCTGCTCAGCAGAATGAAGTGCAATAGCGGATTCATTAGGGAACCACTCGACTGGGAAGCTATTAGCGTAATTTTTACCGAGACGTAGGGTGTAATAGACTTGGTAAATATCTTTTTTAATAGGTGGATGCTGGAAGTACTCAGGCATAGTTTTCAACGCATGCTGCAATGTAATGCCTGCTTTTCTTGTTGTGCTTAATAAAGAAAAGAGTTTGGTTAATCGGAAGGTCCCACTGTATTTTTCAAGCCAATAGCAAGCCTGTCCTTGATATAAACTTCGTATGATGATGAGTTGAACGACGCTGCAAGCAAAGTAAATGCTCATATGCTTGATTAGCTCAAAAAGATAATTTTCATCGGTGCTCTTTTGCATTAGTTGATTGGCTATAAGAATAATGAGAGCAATCTGAATGATACTAAAAGGGTAAATAATGGCCTTTAATAAACGTTGGGAGCAATCTAGTAGAGTATTAAGTTGTGTGATTGACATGTTTAAACTTTTTTCACAGTCTTCTCTCGAACCCTGCGAGTTAAGGAGCTGGCAATAGGGAGCAGCAGAAGGCTTTACCAGCTTGCTTAATACGTCGTTGAAAATTGCCCCATTTTCTAATTCACTTAATATGACTTTGCTGGTAGTAGCGATTTTTTGATGGGTAGAAGAAAGTGCAAAATGAGAAATGGCTTGATTAAGTTGAAGCCCAGACTGCAAGGCACTCTGGATTTCAGTATAAAATGTCTGTAATGATTTATAGTCTAGCTCTTTGGGTTTCCATTCAGAAATGCTTACATACCAGCAGCCGCGGTTTATATAGCCAAATAATGCTCTGCTTTCAGAGGGTTCATAGCGGTAGTCTGTTTTGCCATTTTGATGTTGGATTTTATACCAAGGCATTTTGTGCCTCGCTGTTCTGATGGGAAAAAGCTTTCCATAAGGCAGGGGATGAAATAAGCGTATCGTAATCTCTTGGAAGCAATTCATTCCAAAGAGGTTGTAACCCGTTGAATATTGGCTGCTGCGATGAAATTTTATAATGCATGGATTGATGAATTATAAGTTTTAAGGAACTAACTAAAGAGAAAAAATCTACCTGCCAGCCATGACAACGATGCATGGCGTCAAGCGCTGAGTTTGTGTGTAATGTTGCTAAGACAAGGTGACCTGTCAGTGCCGCATTTACCGCAAGATTTGCTGTAACGGCATCCCGCACCTCTCCCACCATGATTACATCTGGATCTTGTCTTAAGAATGACTTTAAAAGAGAAGCGGAATCTAAGCCAATGGCCGGATTGGGTTCGCATTGAAATAAGCCTGGGATTTCGTATTCGACCGGGTCTTCGATGGTGAAAATCGTCTTTTTGCCATTGTTTAAGGTATCAAGGCATGAATACAGAGTGGTGCTTTTTCCAGCTCCAGTCGCGCCACAAACTAAAATTAAGCCGCTGGGAGTGTTTAATGTCGATGTTAGTGTTTTTAGCAGAGATGACTGTATGCCGATCTCATCCAATGCTAAACGGTTCTTTTCTGGCAAGAGCCTTAAGGCAATTTTTTCGCCCTTAATAGTTGATATAATGCTGACGCGAATAAAAGTGCTACGGCTTCTTTCTTCAAAAAGAAATTGGCCTTCTTGAGTTCGCCTTGTTTCAGATAAGTCTAGGTTGGCGCGCATTTTTATGCGGTTGAGTAAATTTGCTCCTTGCGTTAACTCGGTCACTTTATGAAGTAATCCATAGCAGCGTTGATATATTTTTATGCCAAGGCTTGAGTGTTCTATGTGAATGTCGGTAGCTCTATTGCTAACCGCATTGGAGATTATCTCTTCTAAAGTCATTCGTCCTCTCCAGCTAGGCTTTCACATTGAAGCGGGAGGATGTTGCTTTCCAAGTCAGAAAGACATGTCCAATTCCTATTTTCATCGCGAGAGTACTTCAGGTATTGGTTTTCACTAATGCCGGTGCTGTTGTTTAGGGCGAGAACAAGATCACCCATGCTTTTGTTTTGGCTCTGGACAGAAATGGATTTTGCAATGGAATCATCTGCTGGGGATTGTTTTATTAAGTTGAATTCTGTTTCGCTAGGAAAAGAGCCATGTAGAAGAATGAATTCTTCAACAAGTGCCTGATGTTGGGTGGCTAAATTTTGTGCCTCTATCAATTTTGCTTTGGCAATTTGACGAGTAAATGTAGGGGCTGAAAGGCTTGCTAAAATAGAAATAATAGCGATTACAACCATTAACTCTAGTAGCGTAAAACCACGTATGGTTAGACGGGTAAGTAACATTCTTCACTCCTTGAAGATTTTAAAATTGATGGCATCCTGCCGATATACTCAAATTAACGAGTATTTATTAGATTAAACAATTTGGTCGAGAAAGTCTCCTGTAGGCGTTTTTTCCTGGTAATTACTCGTTTTATGATCATTGTTTGATGAATGCATAGTGAGTTCTTCGTCATCTTCAATGAACTCTTCATCTAAAAGATCGAGTAATAGGTCTTGTTTTTTTGGGTCTTCAATTTCTTCAAATTTCTTCTGCTTTCTTTGGGACAGTGCTTGGCCCTGTTCTGAAATTGTGACAACAAGATCGCTGGATGCTTTGGCATTTCGAGCATTAAGAGCCGCCATGTTTGTATCTTCATCAGAGCGTAAATCAAACGTCGTGTAACCAGGAGTGTTTGTACTCGTGAGGGTATGATTTGAAAGTGCTATAGAATGAGGAAGGCTACCAGACATGCAGATCACCAACTTAACGTTTGTTAACAAAGGTTAATAAATATTAGATGGCATTGTATTAGTTGTCCACTACCCAGATAAATTTCGTTGAAGAAAATGTTTTTATAAGAGATAACCCGTCTTCGCTTGCTAATAAGTGAAGACGGGTTAGTGGTTAGTTAGGTCGATGATTTAATGGCTAGTTAATTGGCCTGACTGGATAGCTGTAATGGCTATAGTGTAGACAATATCGTCTACCAATGCGCCACGAGATAAATCGTTAACCGGTTTACGAATACCCTGTAGCATAGGACCAATACTCACAACATCCGCGCTTCTCTGTACGGCCTTGTATGTAGTGTTACCTGTATTTAAATCAGGGAAAATAAATACAGTCGCTTTGCCCGCCACTTTACTGTTTGGCGCTTTCTGCTTAGCTACTTTTTCCATGATGGCAGCGTCATACTGAAGAGGGCCGTCAATTAACAGGTCAGGTCGAAGGTTCTGGGCAATCGTTGTTGCTTCTCGTACTTTATCGACGTCGTTACCCGTTCCAGAGCCACCAGTACTGTAACTAATCATGGCGACTTTTGGCGTAATACCAAAAGCAGCGGCTGAATCGGCACTTTGAATCGCAATTTCTGCTAGCTGCTCAGCGCTCGGGTCTGGGTTTATTGCGCAATCACCATAGACCAGAACTTGATCTGGCAAACACATGAAGAAAATTGACGAGACAAGGTTTGAGTTCGGAGATGTTTTGATCAGTTGAAGGGCTGGACGAATAGTGTTTGCTGTGGTGTGAACAGCACCAGACACCAAGCCATCAACATCGCCAACTTGAAGCATCATGGTGCCTAAAACCACATTGTCTTCAAGTTGCTCGCGAGCCACTATATCAGTTAGTCCGCGAGCCTTTCTTAACTCAACCATTGGTGCAACATAGCGTTCACGAATGCTGCTTGGGTCGAGTATTTCGACCCCATGACTTAGCTCAATGCCATTGTTTTGAGCTATACGAAGAATTTCGGTTTCATTACCTAAAAGAGTACAACGAGCAATACCGCGCTCAGCACAAATAGACGCAGCCTGAATGGTACGTATCTCTTCACCTTCGGGAAGAATGATACGTTTATTCAATGAGCGAGCAAGCTCAATCAAGCGGAATCGGAATGCAGGAGGGGACAGTTTTCTCTCTTCTTGGTTCAATGCAAAAGAATTGATCCAATCGTGATCGATACAACGGGCGATGTGCTCTTTTACCATCAAGACGCGTTCTTTATCATCAAGTGGAATTTCTTGGTTGAAAGACTGCATGTTAATGACGGTTTCCCAGCTGTTGGATTCAACAGAGAGAACAGGCAAGCCTTTTGCCATTGCTTTACCGCAAAGTGCCATTAAAGCTTCGCTCGGCTGATAGCCGCCAGTGACCACTAAGGCTGCAATCTTGATATCGTTTAATGCAGCAATGGCGGTCGCCATGATGATGTCAGTACGATCGCCTGGAGTGAAAACCAATACTCCAGGTCGCAAGGCTTCAAGCATGTTTTCAACGCCGCGAGCACAAAGTGTATAAGATTGCACTCGACGAGATTCGATTTCACCAGCGTTGATGATTCGAGCACCAAGAAAATCAGCGACATCTTTGACACGAGGGTAAGTTAACTCGTCTGCTTTTGGAATTTGACCTAGTAGACTAAAGTTACGTTTGAAGATTCCTCTCTGTGCAAATAAATCTCCATAGGATTTAACGCCTAATGAGCCTGGTGTTGTTTTGTTTAATATACACCCAATCACATCATTGGCTTTAATTCCGCCATAAGAACCTGCCGCAATTTCAACATGGTGTTCAAGCTCGTTAACTCGCATGTTGTTCGGCGCTGTCACTAAAACCAAACCAGCATCAAGTGTACGAGCAATGGCTTTGTTTAGTCTTGTTGCATAAGGATGGCCTGCAATTTGAGCAAGACCTTCTACAATAACCGTTGAATCTGGCTCGACACTGGCTTGGAATCGACCAACAATTTCTTCCATCAGTTCATCAATATTGTCGTTATACAAATAACGCTCTGCTTCATGAAGCGGAATTGGCTCGGCTGGTGTAAGAGTAGAGCCTTGAGCAACCATGGCGGTTGACTTGTCAGGACCCTTGTCGCCTGGTTGAGGCTGGGCGATTGGCTTGAAAAAACTGGCCTTTAACCCTTGCTGCTCAAGCGCACGGACAAGACCGACAGAAACAGATGTTAATCCTACACCAGGGCCTGTAGGGACGGTCATGAGTACATTTATTGACATATCTGATGAATCCTAATTTAGTCCATTATGGGGTGTATGGTTTTGGTTATTGCTGAATTAAACTTATAGTATCCAGGGCAATCATTAGCTCTTCATTGGTCGGGATAACCCAAATGTTGGTGTTACTGCCTTTTGCACTAATGTTTAACGTCTCGCCACGAGGAGCATTATCATTCGCTTCTGAGTCTATACGGATATTCAGTGCTTTCAAATGATTGCAAATAGCTTGACGTAAATAGCTTGAATTTTCACCGATGCCGCCAGTAAATACCAAGTGATCAATACTTTCTAAAGAGGTTGCTACACTTGCTAAGTGCTTCGCTGTTCGCGCTGCAAACATATCTAAAGCCAATTTTGCTCTTTGATCTCCAGATTCCATGGCTTCTTCCAATGTTCGGCAGTCATTCGAAATTTCAGAGACACCGAGTAAGCCACTTTTTTTGTTAAGAATTTCAAGGGCTGCATTGGCAGAGATATTATCAGCTTGGCTAATGAAAGACAGAAGGCTTGGATCTAGGCTTCCAGAACGGGTTCCCATCATTAGACCTTCTAATGGTGTGATGCCCATACTGGTGTCAGAAGATAGCCCTTTGTTGATAGCGCATGTGCTGGCACCATTACCAAGGTGGGCAACAAGTACACCTTGTTGATCACTGCCTTGTGCAATTTGTGCTAAACGTTGGCTAATATAGCGATAGCTGGTGCCGTGGAAACCATACTTGCGAAAATGATGCTCTCTGTAAAAATGCATGGGAATAGGGTACAAGTATTGCTCTGGCGCTAGAGTTTGATGAAACGCAGTATCAAACACCGCAACTTGTGGTAATCCAGGGAAAAGTTCAAAAGCAACCTCAATCCCTTTGGCGTGAGCTGGGTTGTGGAGAGGGGCGAATTGAGCGCATTCGTTAATTCCATCAATCACATCTTGATTGATTAGAACCGATTTACTAAAGGTTTCTCCGCCATGAACTACGCGATGGCCAATTCCAGTAAGAGAGAGTTCAATGTCGGGATGGTTGCTTAGCCAATCTTTAATTTGAGCGACGGCATTTTTGTGGCTGCCATTTTCTAGTTCGATAATACGCTTTTGCCCTTCGAACTTAAACGTGATGCTGCTACCATCCGTACCAAGTCTGTCAGCAATGCCTTCAACCAGTGTTTTTTGTCCAGCGTTAGCAAGAATCGCAAATTTTAACGAAGAGCTTCCACAGTTGATGACTAAAATACTATCTTTCATAGTTATTCCTGAGATACTCGTAAAGAAAGGTCAATTGCTTGAATGTGTTTTGTTAGGGCACCGATGGAGACATAATCTACACCTGTTTCAGCCACTTGTAACAAGCGTTCTTTGTCCATGTTACCTGATGCTTCAAACTTTACTTGACCTTTAAAATCAGCAACTGCTTTGCTCATGTCTTCGTAAGAGAAATTATCTAGCATGATAATATCTGCCCCTGCAGCAACAGCCATGGAAACTTCTTCTAAGTTTTCAGTTTCGACTTCAATGGTTTTGCCAGGGGCAATTTTTTTCGCCATACTCACAGCGTTAGCAATCGACCCTGCCGCCATGATGTGATTTTCTTTGATTAGAAACGCATCGTATAAACCCATTCTGTGGTTCTTTCCACCACCAACAGCAACCGCATATTTTTGCGCTCGTCGCATGCCTGGTATGGTTTTTCTAGTGTCCAAAATGGTGAGTTGCGTGTTCGCTACAATTTGACTGTATTGATTAGTGACAGTGGCGGTATAAGAAAGTGATTGTAAAAAATTTAATGCGGTACGCTCACCCGTTAATATTGTTCTTGCATGGCCTTTGATCGTTAAAAAAGGCTTGTTGCTTTCCAGCATATCGCCTTCATTGTTATGCCATGAGAGCGTAACTCGACTGTCTAATTGAGAGAACACTTCGTTTACCCAAGCTTGACCGCATAGGACTGCTGGTTCCCGACTAATTACGGTGGCTGTTATTTCTTGATCATCAGGAATAAGTTGTGCGGTTATGTCTCCTGATCCAATGTCTTCTTTTAATGCAAACGCCACTTGCGATTGAATGTGCTCAGTTAATAGAGCGTTCAAAAGAGTCATGTACTATCCTAATCTTGCTAAGTAAATTATGGATATTGTAGCGCTATATTGGTAATGCGTCAGTGTTGATTTATTTATATTCATTGATTTGCATGATCTTTCTACATGAAAAAGAGCGACAGTGTAGCTTTTTCGCACACGCGATCAGCCTTTCACTTTAGATATACTTAGAGTGGCTGATTATTTTTCATAGTCATTGTGTCAGTTGGGTCTTGATAAGCGAATAAAATAATACGGATCATCGTTTTTTGAATGGTACTTTGGAGCGGATGCTGTGTATTCTTCATTGATTGAAGTGTGGTCGTGGATTCATGGTGTTTATACGCCTCATGATTTCTGTGAATTTTGGTGAGGCTGGCTGACGCTTTAACGCTTTTGTCTTAGGCTTTTTCACTACTTCTAAACAAATTTTAGGGTATTTAAAAGCTTCAAAAGTTCTGTGAGCACCTCAATCTTCATGTGGGTGGCTAGGCGATCTCTTGATTAGGTGTTAATCTAACGCCCAAATTAGATGCTTCTGATATGTAAAAAAGCCCTGTTTAATGTAAGGGTTTAGTAAAATATCTAGAATGCAAAAGTATTAGAAGCAGTTTATCTATGCGGTTTCTAAGTATATAGCTTTGATTTTTTACATGCATTAGTAAGGCTATATGCATGTGGAAATTTAATGTTGGGTTTGATGAACCAAACCCAAATTGGAAGCGAACTGACTAGATTTTTAGTGGTCGATGCAATGGAAATAAAATTAAAACAATAATAATTGCCATTGGAACGGATAAAAACGACGCGTTTTAAAGCTTATTAAACAGTGTGTCGTTTTATCCTAGGTCGGCTGGAACTTTGTGGCTATTCATATAAGTTCCGACGGTTCGTTTAAGTAGCCTCCAAGGCTTAAATACACATAATGTCCTTGGTAGGTTAGTATCTGTTCTAATAGCGGGAGTTATTAACACGATGACTGAGCAGCATATTCTCGAAGACATCGATCCAATTGAAACTAAAGAGTGGGTCGATGCGCTTGAGTCTGTCCTTCGCGAAGAAGGTCCTGATCGCGCGCAATACATTTTAAATCGTTTGACGAATGGAGCTTCAAAAGCAGGTTCGTCTTTACCGTCGTCTATCACGACAGCATACCGAAACACAATCGCTCCTGAAAATGAGAAGCCATTGCCGGGTGATGTATTTATGGAGCGTCGTATACGCTCTATAATACGTTGGAATGCATTGGCTATGGTAATGAAGGCAAACCGTGTTGATTCAACACTTGGTGGCCACATTACAAGCTTTTCTTCTGCGGCAACGCTTTATGATATCGGTTTTAACCACTTTTTCCGTGGTAATGACGGTAAACAGCAAGCGGATATGGTTTTTTTCCAAGGTCATATATCCCCAGGTATTTACGCTCGTTCATACATTGAAGGGCGTTTGACAGACGAGCAGCTAGATAACTTCCGTCGTGAAGTCGATGGTAAAGGTATTTCCTCTTACCCGCACCCTTGGTTGATGCCTGATTACTGGCAGTTCCCAACTGTATCTATGGGTCTTGGGCCTTTGCAGGCTATTTACCAAGCACACGTAATGAAGTATCAGCATAGCCGTGGTCTTATCGATCAAGGTGATCGTAAGGTATGGGCTTTCTTAGGTGATGGTGAGTGTGATGAGCCAGAATCCTTAGGTGCTATTGCCCTTGCTGGTCGTGAAAATCTAGACAACCTTATTTTCGTAATTAACTGTAACCTACAGCGCCTTGATGGTCCTGTACGTGGTAACAGTAAAATTGTTCAGGAACTTGAAGGTGTCTTCCGTGGTGCTGGCTGGAATGTCATTAAGTGCCTATGGGGTCGTCATTGGGATCCTCTTTTTGCGAAAGATCACAACGGTTTGCTAGTTAAACGTATGAATGAAGTTTGCGATGGCGAACTACAGAACTACAAAGCAAATGGTGGTGCTTATACTCGTGAACATTTCTTCGGCAAATATCCAGAATTGCTAGAAATGGTTAAAGACATGACTGACGATGAGATTATGAATCTTAATCGTGGCGGACATGATCCTTACAAAGTTTACGCGGCGTACTCCGAAGCAACTTCTCATAAAGGTCAACCGACTGTTATCTTGGCGCAAACCGTTAAAGGTTACGGCATGTTTAAAGCGGCTGAAGCGCAAAACACAGCGCACCAGACGAAGAAGTTGGATGAAGAATCCCTTGCTCAGTTCCGTGATAAATTCGGTATCCCAATTAGCGATGAAGAGCTAAAAGATTTACCGTACTATAAACCGGCTGAAGATAGCCCAGAAATGCAATACATGCGCTCTCGTCGCAAAGAATTGCATGGCGCTTTCCCTATCCGTAACCATGATTGCGAAGCGCTTGAAGTTCCTTCTTTGGAAGCCTTTAAGTCTCAAATCGCGGGAACGAATGGCCGTGAAATCTCTACGACTATGGCGTTTGTGCGTGCACTGAATGTTATGGTTAAAGATAAAGAAATTGGTAAACGTGTTGTGCCAATTGTTGCCGATGAAGCTCGTACCTTTGGTATGGAAGGTATGTTCCGCCAGCTGGGTATATACTCATCTGAAGGTCAGCGTTATACGCCTCATGACCATACTCAGATTATGTATTACAAAGAATCTGCTGATGGTCAAATCCTTCAAGAAGGCATCAATGAGCCAGGGGCATTCTCTGCTTGGTTAGCATTGGCTACATCTTATGCAAACAGCGCTCTTCCAATGATTCCTGTTTACATTTATTACTCAATGTTTGGTTTCCAGCGTATTGGTGACTTAGCTTGGGCGGCAGGTGATTCTCAGGCTCGTGGATTCTTGATTGGTGCTACTGCAGGTCGTACTACGCTAAATGGTGAAGGTTTGCAGCACGAAGATGGTCATTCCCATATTCAAGCAGGTCTAATTCCTAACTGTGTGTCTTATGACCCTACTTATTCATACGAAGTCGCTGTTATCATGCAAGATGGCTTACGTCGTATGTATAAAGAGAAAGAAAGTGTTTTCTATTACTTAACTGTAATGAATGAAAACTATACGCACGAAGATATGCCTGAAGGTGTTGAAGAAGGCATTATCAAGGGGATGTATAAGCTTAAGTCTCATGCTAAGAAAGCCAATAAGAAACAAGTTCAATTGCTTGGTTCTGGCGTTATTCTGCGTGAAGTTGAAGCCGCTGCAGAGATTCTATTTAATGATTTCGGTGTTAACTCTGATATATGGAGTGTAACGTCTTTCAATGAATTGCGTCGTGAAGGTCTTGATGCAAGTCGCTGGAACATGCTTCACCCTGAATCAGAAGCGCGCCTTTCTTACGTAGAGTCTTGCCTGAACGACAATGGCCCTGTGATTGCATCTACCGACCATATTAAATTGTTCGCAGATCAAATTCGTCCATTCGTAAAAGGTACTTACAATGTACTTGGTACTGATGGTTTTGGCCGCAGTGATACTCGCGCTCAATTGCGTCACTTCTTTGAAGTTAACCGTTATTGGGTAGTGGTTTCTGCTTTAAGTGCACTGGCAAAAGACGGTGTAATTGATGCATCTGTAGTTAGTGAGGCAATTGCTAAGTTTGGTCTAGATCCTGAGAAGCCAAACCCTGTAATGTGCTAATTACCTGACAAGCTAGGTATCTGGCTTAGTGTATGTTTTTAACTAAGTCAGATAAGTTTTTAAGTTTGATGCGTCTATAAGACAAAGGAGATTTCTGTGAGTACTGAAATCATTCGAGTACCGGATATTGGTGGTGCGACTGATGTCGAAATTATCGAGATCAGTATTGCGGTTGGTGACACAATTGAAGTGGATCAATCAATTATTGTTTTAGAAACAGATAAAGCTTCTATGGATGTTCCATCTTCCATGGCAGGTAAAGTAAAAAGTATTTCTGTGAAAGAAGGCGAAAAAGTTTCTGAAGGTGATGAGATTCTTATTATTGAGGTTGAAGGTGCGGAAGAGTCTGCTCCTGAGGCACCTGTAGAAGATCCTGCACCAGAGAAGTCCGCTGAGAAAGCTCCAGCTTCTTCATCTTCCAGCGAAGAAAAAGTTTCAGTGCCAGATATTGGTGGTGCAACTGACGTTGAAGTTATAGAGGTTTGTGTTGCTGAAGGTGATATGGTTGAAGAGGGTGATTCAATTATCGTTCTTGAAACTGATAAGGCTTCTATGGACATACCTTCACCATTTACAGGTAAGATCGCCAAGATTTCTATTAAAGTTGGTGACACTGTATCCGAAGGTGCTGATATTCTTGTGCTGACAACTGAGTCATCTTCAGTGGCGCCTGCCGCTAAAGAAGAAAAAGCTGAAGAGCCAAAATCATCTGCTCCTGCTGCAGCACCAGCTTCTGGTGGTGTTGAGTCGGTTAAAGTGCCTGACATTGGCGGTGCTGAAGGCGTTGAAGTTATCGAGGTTGCTGTTGCAGCCGGAGATAAAGTTCAAGAAGGTGATTCTATCATTGTTCTTGAGACTGATAAGGCCTCTATGGAGATTCCTGCGCCGAAATCAGGAACAGTGAAGTCTGTTTCTATTAAGGTTGGTGATAAGGTTTCTGAAGGTGATCTTGTTCTTGAGCTTGAAGTAGAAGGTGGTTCTGAAGTGCCTGCGCCTGCGCCGGCTGCTGAAAAAGCAACTTCTGCACCAACTGAAAAGCCTAAAGCAAGTGCCGAAAAGTCAGCTCCTGCAGTAGATCAATCTGCTGTACTGTCTGAACCTTCTAAGAAAGTTCATGCTGGTCCAGCTGTTCGTATGCTCGCTCGCGAGTTAGGTGTTGATCTGTCTCTTGTTCGTCCTACTGGCCCTCGTGGTCGTATTACGAAAGAAGATTTGCATGCTTATGTGAAAGCAGCTGTGCAAAAGGTGGCTTCTGCTCCGGCTGGTGGTGTTGCAACAGGTTCCGGTCTGCCAACTGTGCCAGATCAAGACTTTAGCAAGTTTGGTGAAGTTGACGTTGTTAAGATGAGCAAGATCCAGCGTCTAACTGCTCAGAACATGGTTCGCAACGCGCTTGTTGTGCCTCAAGTTACTCAGTTTGATAAAGCTGATATTTCTGATCTTGAAGCATTCCGTAAAGGCTTAAAAGGCGAAATGGAGAAACAAGGTGTTAAATTAACGCCGCTTCCATTCCTGATTAAAGCAGTTGCGCAAGCAATGGTTGCTAATCCAAGCTTTAATGTGTCGCTAATGGCCGATGGCGAAAGCTACGTTCAAAAGCATTATGTACACATTGGTATTGCTGTGGATTCGCCTGCTGGTTTGGTTGTTCCTGTTTTGCGTGATGCAGATAAGAAATCTGTCGTTCAAATTGCAAAAGAAGCGGGAGAGCTAATTAAGAAAGCACTAGATAAACAACTTAAGCCAGCTGACATGCAGGGTGGTTGTTTCACTATTTCTAGTTTGGGTGCAATTGGCGGAACAGGATTTACTCCTATCGTTAACTGTCCTGAAGTGGGTATTTTGGGTGTTTCTAAAGCGGACGTTGAGCCACGCTGGAATGGTAAAGAGTTTGAGCCTCGTACAATGTTGCCATTGTGCTTGTCTTACGATCACAGAGCTGTGAATGGTGGTGATGCAGGTCGCTTTATGACATTCTTAAACTCCTTGCTGAGTGATGTACGTCGCTTGTCTCTTTAATCAGATTCTTTGATTAACAGCTAAGCAAATAAAAAAGCCGCTTTATAAGCGGCTTTTTTTTATCTAATGTTTTTGCATTGCTTTATTACGAAGTGGGTAAGTTTTTAACCGCTTGCTGCAAAGCGGATTTACGAGAATCACAAAACGCATTGTGCGGCAGTCTATTTGATACGCCCAGCTTTTCAAGTCGTTCTGTGGTTTGTCCATTAGGGCTAAAGATATAAACGGCACAGTTAGCTTCTATCGCGTCTTTTATGGCGTTTTCTAGTGCAAGCCCTATGGTAAGGTCCATCATAGGAACGGCGCTCAGATCTAACACTACAGCTTTGTAGTTGTGTATGCGGTTGTGATGCTTTGCGATGGCTTTGCTTGCACCAAAAATCATTGGGCCAGATAGATAGAAAAGCAATACGTTTCCATCAGCCTGGTCTAGTAATGATTTTTCCTCTTCTGATAGTGGAATATCGTCGTCAGCATCACTGATGGCTTTTACATTCCCTGACTGTAATCGGCTGAGTTTTTCTATTGTCATGATATTGGCTATAAAAACTCCAATTCCAACCGCAACCATTAGGTCAACAAATACGGTTAGCGCCATCACTCCGTACATTATAATGGTGGGAGAAAGGGCTACTTTGTGTGCTCGTTTCAAGAAGCTCCAGTCGAGTATGTTGATCCCCACATACAAGGCAATACCAGCCAGTACAGCCATTGGAATTGGGCTAATTAAGTCAGATGCACCAAGAACAACCAATAAAAGAATTAACGCTCTTGTTATGCCTGCAAGCGGTGATTTGCCGCCAGATTGTATATTGACGACGGTTCCCATGGTTGCGCCAGCACCAGGAAGCCCACCAAGAAGGCCGGAGAAAAAATTAGCGGTGCCTTGGCCAATAAGTTCGCGATTGGAATCATGCTCTTTGCGCGTAAGGCTGTCGGCAATAACCGCTGTAAGTAAGGTGTCTATGCAGCCCAAAGTCCCCAGCACGAGGCCGTTTATGATCATTTCTATAAATACAGACTGTTCAAAGGTGGGCCAATGAATTGATGGTAGGCCAGATGGAATAACACCTATGCGGCGCACATCTGAGTCGTTAAATAATAGAATAGAAATAAGCGTGATTGCGACCAAAGCAACAAGTTGAGGAGGAACGTATCGACGCCAGTGTTTGGGAAGATAAAAAAGCACCCCCAGTGTTAGCAGCCCTAGAAATAATTCTGAGAATTTCAAGTTAACAATAAGATTGGGGAGGGCGCTTAATGTTCCTATTACTCCACCAGGTGGAGATGAGTGCCCTAGAAAAGGAGCGATTTGCAAGATAATCAATATAATGCCAATGCCAGACATAAAGCCTGAAATAACGCTGTATGGCATTAGAGTGATGTATTTGCCTAACTTTAGATAGCCTAATGTAATTTGAAACAGCCCCGCGATCATCACCACTGTAAAAGCCATGGCGACACCACCTTCCGGGCTGCTGGCCATCATGCTCGTTAGTACCGCTGTCATTATGACGGTCATTGGGCCGGTTGGTTCTGAGATTAAGCTGGTTGAGCCGCCAAATAGTGCAGCAAAAAGGCCAACTAGGATGGCTCCCCATAAGCCTGCTTCTGCACCAGCTCCTGATGCCACGCCAAATGCTAGTGCAAGTGGTAGCGAAACAATGGCTGTCGTTGCGCCACCAAATAAATCGCCCACAAGAGTCCAATCTTTAAAGCGAGAAAAATCAATGATCATTGTTTTTTTCCTGTCCGTTATTTATGTTCAAATCAATCCTTTGAAATAATCCATAGTGCTCTTGTTGCAAAAGAGCCCGCATAAATGCGGGCTCTTTGTATTATCTAAATAGACACCGCAGTGTTTATTCTACGTTAGCTTCCGAAGTTGATTCTGATTTTTCTTCTCTTGCAATTCTCGGGTCGTTTTTAACTCTTCCAGGGGATGCGCGACGACGAGATGTCGCAGCATTGCGTTTTTCTTCCTGTTCTAAGCGTAGCTTTTCTTGTTGGGCTAAAATGGCAGCAGGTAATTCTACAGGCGCTTTAGCTTCTGTATTTGCCTGTTTGGTAGCCGGTTTGCCACGTCCGCGACGAGGAGTACGAGTGGAAGGACTAGATGTCTCTTCTGATTTTACTTCTTTCGCCTCTTCTGTTTTAGCGTTTTCTTCAGTTATCTCAGAAGTGTTGTCAGTAGACTCGGTCTCTTTCTGATTTGTCGTCACTATAACAGCGTCAGCATCTTGTGTTTCAGTAGATACTTCTTCTGTCACATTGACTGGTTCTGCAGTAACAGTCTTAGCTTCTTCTGCTTCAGGTATTGGCTTATCCGTGGCATTGGCTTCTTCTGTAGCTTCTGTAGCAGTTGTTTGAGTCTCTTCTGATTTGGAAGTCATGTTTGACTCTTCTTCAGTTTGCTCTGTTGCTGCTTCAGTTGTCTGTTGCTCAATTTTTCGCATCTGAGCTTTTACAGACATCTTAGGTTTTGTTGGTTTTGCTTCAGGAGACTCGTTTTTAACGGTTTCTACTGTTGTTTCTTTTGAATCTGCAGGTGATGCTTCAACAGCTTCAACAGCTTCAACAGTTTTCTCAGTCTGAACATTTTGCTCAGTTTTGTATTTGTCTTCCGAAATGGTTTCTGTTGTCACATCTTCTTCTGATTTAACTTCACTTTCTGTTTCAGTCTGCTTAACTTCTGGAGTGGTTGGTTTTACTTCTTCAGTTTTTGCAGCTGCAGTCTCTGTCGCTTGATCATTTTCAGATTCAACATTCTCTTGTTGTGTGCTGTTTTCTTCTTTTTGTGGGCGACGCGAACGACGTGAGCGACGTGAACGACGTTGAGGTTCATCGCCATTTTCGTTGCTTTCCACTTCGGCATTTTGAGCTGCTTCTACTAGAGCGGCATCTTCTTGCTCTTGTAGTTTAGTTGCTTCCAATGCTTCGTCTTTTAATTTGCCGTTGCGGCGACGGTTGTCATTACGATCGCGTTTGCGTTCTTTGACTTCAGGAACCTCTTTCTGAGGTTGGCGAGGAGCTGCTTTTACAGCCGCTTCTTGCTTTTCAGCTCTCGGTTCTTGAGCGTCTTGCTTGTTGCCACGGTTATTACGACGGTTGTTGTTATTGCCTTTCGTGCCAGCTTCAGCCTGTTCACGGCGTGATTGACGAGTAGAGCGATTTTTTTCAGTCGTATTGCTGTCGTCACGATCCGCATTTTGATGCTTAACGTTACGTTTGTTTCTGTTTACACGCTTATCGTTAGGCTTGCTTGATGCACTAGTGTCACGATCACGGTCATTTTGTGAAGGTGTTGTAGCGCTAGTCTTGTTAACGGTTTTAGGTTTTGCTTTGGTTTGAGTCTCACCAAATAGTGCCGTCATAATACGTTTAAGCAAACTTGGCTTGCTTTGTGTATTCTGCGTGCTCTTGGTTACCTTTGGTGTCGCTACTGGTGCGGTGTGCTCTGGAGCTGGCGCTTTAGGAGCAATGCTAGTTACCGCTGCTTGTGGGCGAACATTTTCATTTGCTTTACGTGGTTCGTAAGGCGGTTGTTCAGGTGTTTCCACCAAGTTGTAGCTATTTTCGTTTTGCGTAACAACTGTGCTGTCATCGCGAATACGTTCTACTTCAAAATGCGGTGTTTCCATATGTGGATTTGGCACAAGAATAATGTGAACGCTGTTACGTTTTTCAATTTTCGCAATATTGGTACGTTTTTCATTAAGTAGGAAAGTCGCAACTGATACCGGTAATACAGCACGGATCTGAGCGGTACGTTCTTTGGAGCATTCTTCTTCAATAAGGCGAAGTACAGAAAGTGCCAGAGACTCCACGTCACGAATAAATCCTTGGCCATTACAGCGAGGACAAACGATGCCGCTGGTTTCGCCAAGAGAAGGGCGCAGACGCTGGCGTGACATTTCTAATAGGCCAAAGCGAGAAATACGACCAAGTTGAACACGAGCACGATCCGCCTCTAGAGCGTTTTTCATGCGGTTTTCAACTTCTTTTTGGTTGCGTACTGGTGTCATATCGATGAAATCGATAACAACCAATCCACCGATGTCGCGGAGACGCAATTGACGAGCTATTTCATCGGCCGCTTCTAAATTGGTCTGTAGTGCTGTTTCTTCTATATCTCCGCCTTTCGTTGCGCGGGCTGAGTTGATATCGATAGACACTAGTGCTTCTGTAGGGTCAATAACAATTGAGCCACCAGAAGGTAGGCGAACCTCACGCTGGAAAGCCGTTTCGATCTGAGTTTCGATCTGGAAGCGGTTAAACAGCGGTGTGGAGTCAGTATACATTTTAATGCGCGACTTAAAGTGCGGCATAACTTGCATAACGAAGTTTATCGCGTCTTGGTAAGCGCTTTTCTCATCAATCAATACTTCGCCAATGTCTTCGCGTAGATAATCGCGAATGGCGCGGATGACGATGTTGCTTTCTTGATAGATTAAGAAAGGAGCAGGCTTTTCAGATGCAGCCTTAGTAATAGAAGACCATAAAGTATCAAGGTAATCCAAGTCCCACTGAAGCTCTTCAGTTGAACGACCAACGCCTGCAGTACGAACAATCAATCCACCATTTTCTGGTGTGTTCAGGCCTGACATAGCTTCTTTAAGGTGTGATCTATCGTCGCCGTCGATACGACGAGATATACCGCCAGCACGTGGGTTATTAGGCATTAAAACCAAATAACGACCCGCCAAGCTAACAAAAGTAGTCAAAGCAGCGCCTTTGTTGCCACGCTCTTCTTTGTCCACTTGAACAATCACTTCTTGACCTTCACTTAACACATCTTTGATGTTAATTCGGCCTTCGTGATTGGACTTTTTGGAGAAGTAGGTTTTAGAAATTTCTTTGAGAGGTAGAAAACCGTGGCGATCTGCACCGAAGTCAACAAAAGCAGCTTCAAGACTCGGCTCAATGCGAGTGATGCGACCTTTGTATATATTCGACTTCTTCTGTTCGCGTGAACCGGATTCGATGTCTAGATCATATAGACGTTGTCCGTCTACTAGGGCGACGCGCAACTCTTCTTGTTGAGTTGCATTAATAAGCATTCTAATCATTATATGTGTGAACTCTGTGGGCTGATACGAAAGAGTCACAACAGTGATAGGGTAAACATTAATAAATCTGACTCAGAATTAGAGCAAGTCATTTAGTGTTCTCTGGCGAGAGGAGTACGCGATTCGTTTATTTATGTTAAACGCTTTTATGCGGTCGCTGCCGTGATCAATACCAAATAGTCTCTTTAACCGGTCTCGTTTCTTTGCTTTTACGAAACAACGCGAACGCGTGGCCTAGCAATTTAATGAGAGTTCCTTCCACTGAAGCGGATTTTTCCGAATCATGCGGTTTATTATTTAAGATTAACTGTTACAGAGGTAAGATAGGGGGCCAAAGTGTCGCTTCGGCAATTGTCATTCAATTCTTGCATCTTATCTTCGAGGTGTTTTGTTGCCTCTTACCCTTTGCGAATGTGAATATAACAGTAAAAACTAAGTGCTTCAATTATAAAGGAAACCAATCTTAGCTTATGTCGGACTCAGAACTAAAATCAGCAGAGCGTCCAGCGGTTCGTTACGTCACTATTGACGACAATAATACGGGTCAGCGAATTGATAATTTTTTGGTTACCTTTTTAAAGGGTGTTCCGAAAGGTAAGATTTACAACTTACTTAGGAAAGGTGAAATACGCGTTAATAAGAAGCGAACTAAGCCTGATTACCGCCTTCAAAATGAAGATGTTGTGCGTATTGCGCCGATAGTACTTGCACCAGAATCAGACAAGCCAGTTTTGTCTGATCGTTTGAAAAGCGAGATAGAATCTCGCATTGTCTATGAAGATAAAGGGTTGATCGTTGTTAACAAGCCGTCAGGCTTAGCCGTTCATGGTGGCAGTGGCTTGAGCTTCGGCTTGGTTGAAGTTATTCGCCAAATGCGGCCGTTAGAGAAGTTTATTGAGCTTGTTCATCGACTCGATCGCGATACATCGGGTCTTATCATGATCGCTAAAAAACGTGCAGTACTAAAAGAGCTGCATACGGCGTTACGTGAAAAAGAAGGTGTGCAAAAAACATATTTGGCTTTGGTTTATGGCAGCTGGCCTAAGCGAAAATTGCAAGTTAATGCGCCTTTATTAAAGAATGAACTCAAATCTGGCGAACGTGTGGTGAAGGTTCACACAGACGGTAAAGAAAGTTTAACTCGCTTTAAATTAGTTCGTCAGTTTGAAGGCTATAGTTTGGTCGAGTGTGAGCCAGTAACAGGGCGTACGCATCAGATTCGCGTTCATACGCTGCATGCGGGCTATCCGATTGTTGGTGATGATAAATACTCGCCAGCTGAATCCTTAAAAGAAACAAAAGCCCTTGGCTTTAAGCGCTTATGTCTTCATGCGACACGATTAGACATTATGTTGAATGGGGAGCGTATGCTGTTTGAGGCGCCGCTGGATAAAGAGTGGCAAGCTTTGATGAATGACAGTTTGACCGGAATTTTCCCATAGATATTTGTCGCTTTTGAATAGAAAAATAAAAAAGGCTTGCTAAGGTAGGTCTTTTTTTTCGCTTCTTGCTAGTGGGAGTTGTCTTTGCTGTTCGTTGTGGGTATCGCGGACTTTACGTGTGTGTGATTAGTAGCAACTTATTATGTAAATAAAAACAGCCACCTATAACCGTTTAGATTAGGTGGCTGTTTTAAATACTAATACATTATGATGCCATCACTAGATTTTAAAGCGATCCGTTAATGATTTGAGCTGATTGCTTAATGTTCTTAAGTTGCTGACAGCACGGACAGATTCAATAGATCCTTCGGTTGTTTGGTCTGCTAATTGACGAACATTTTCAACGCTGCGATTTATTTCATCAGATACTTGAGATTGCTCTTCAGCAGCAGTAGCTATTTGGTTATTCATATCTTGCACATAACCAACTTGCTCACTTATGTTGGCAAAAAGAGCCAATACTTCTTTTGCTTGTTCGGCATTTTTAGTAGATAAGTCTCTGCTTCTTAGCATTTTATCCAGAGATTCTTGGGCGCCATTTTGTAATTCGACAATCAAGTCCTCTATCTCTTTAGCGGAGCTTTGAGTTCTACTTGCCAGTCCGCGGACTTCGTCAGCCACTACGGCAAAGCCTCGTCCTGCTTCACCCGCTCGCGCCGCTTCGATTGCAGCGTTAAGTGCTAGTAAGTTGGTTTGTTCAGCAACGGCTTTGATAACTTCTAATACGTTACCGACATTGTCGGTGCGAGTTTTAAGTTGTTCCATTGCTTTACTTGTTACGGTCAAGTCGCTGGCTAATGATTCGATTGATGATGCTGTATCGGATACTTTCAAGTTACCTTGGTTAACGATATTGTCTGTTTTCGTGGTCGCTTCTGCTGCTGTTTCTGCGTTACGAGCTACTTCGGCAACCGTTGAGGACATTTCGTTAATAGCCGTGGCAACTTGATCCGTCTCATCTTTTTGAGACTGCATCATAGTTTGGCCTTGTTTTGAAATGGTTTCTAATTGCTCACTGGTTGAGCTTAAATTTAGAACACCATTAATGACCTCGGAAATGAGCGTATTAAGAGTACGGCTCATGGTTCCGATATTGTTATACAGTTGGCCAAGTTCGTCTTTACGGTCAGTTTTTAATATCTGGGTTAAGTCACCATTAGATATTTTTTCAACAGCGGCCTTAACGTCATTCATTGGATTGACAATCATATGGCGAATTAACAAAGCAAAGAAAATGCCTATTAGTATAGCGATGATAGTGACAGTAATTAGAACCGTTGATACTCTATCACCATCACTTTTGCTCTTTTCTTCTTGAAGTAGTGTGATTGAATCGATCTTATCATTCATCTTAGTGGACAGAGCCATTAGATTTTTTTGTGCTTTTACAAGCTCAGCATTAACCGCGGGATTTCTTTTCCCAAGGTCTTCATATTGGTTTAAAAGAGATAGGATTGCTTGTTGCTTGCTTTGAAGATCACTTGATAATTGTAGATTTTTTGTTTTGTTGATAATGGCTTGGAATCTCGTTGTAACAAGCTCTATAGGTATATTTTCTTTTTTGATGACGTGGTCATTTATCTCTGATGTCAAAGCATACCAGCTGTTTGCGACATCTAAAGCTGTATTCAAATTTTCCATGTCATTTTTCTGACGTAGCTGTTTAATGATTTGGTCATATTGGTTAAATATATTAAGGCGTATTCCAGTAGCCTCATTGTCAATCGCTTCCCAGTTTTTTCGGGCATCAGTCAGAATGGTTAATGCCTTTTTATACTCTAAAAGGTTTTGATCTGTTTGTATTACCAGCTCTCTCACATCTGAGCCATTATAGATTTTTTCACCTTCTTTCAAGAAATCGGCTAGAACTTCTGTGCGACGAACTAGTTCCTCTTTATCCTTTGAAGATCCTGACTCGACGAAAAGCACTCTGGCTCTTTGCATTTCAACAACGGCATCGTCTAAGTCATTGGACAGTCGTACTTTATCCGCTCTGTTAAGCAAAGTATTGACACCTGATATACCGACTATACCAACTATAAGCGCAAGTAATAATACAGAGCCAAAGCCTAAACCAAGTTTAGTACCTATTAGCCTATTTTCGAGAAATTTTTTCATGAGAATGCTTCCTTAGCTATTCTGAAAAGGGTTGGGACGGCTAGATTCTTCTCTTGTGTTTGTAGTTGATATAACCGTTTTCCAATGCCTATCATAACGGCTATGGTAGAGCTCAAGAAATAGTAAAACTGTGTATGAAATGTGATGTTTTTAAGTGTTTGAAATTGCGCTTATAGGAAATGGGGCATTTTTAAGCGTTAATATTTGTTTGGTACTGATAGGGTGTTGTTCCTAATGCTTTTTTGAAATGTGAGTTCATATGGCTTTGGTCAAAAAAACCACACTCCAACGCCACATTGCTTGGCTGTTCGCCACTTTTGAGTAAACATTTTGCCTTTTGTATTCGAGACTGGATTTGATATTGATGCGGTGTAATGCCAAAAGATGCTTGGAATTGACGTATGAGGTGATATTTACTCATGCCAATTACTTTCGATAGGTGTTCTAGGCTAATTTCCTTGCTGGCGTAAGCGTTAATGAACTCTTTCGCACTTAGTAATGATTTCTTTGCTTTTTTTGTTTGAATAACGGATTGATTGATTTTGCTATTGAGCGTCAATTGCATGAGAAAATTATAAACGATGGTCTCTAGGGTGAGTCTTGATGATTTATCGGAAAGAGAGCTGAATATTAAGTTAAATTGTTTGATAAGCTTTTCATCGTTAATAATCGGGTTATGGAAATAAGGCGCGTTTTTATGCTTACCTGTAAAGTCGCTTAATAGCTCATCGAATAATTCTGGAGTTGGATACATAGCTCGATATCCCCATCCATTTTGTGAGGCTGCGCTACCAGTATGGGCGGAATCAGCATTGACTATTACTAAACTGCCAGCCCCAGAGGTATGATTTTCACCTTCATTAAAAAAGCGCTGTACGCCATGTTCTATAACACCTATTGCATAACCTTCGTGCACGTGTTTTGAGAAGTGCTGGTCTTTGAAATCAGCCCGAACACATTCAATCCCTTCATAGCAATCTAGATTAAAGAAGTGTGAGCCGATTTTCGAGTTCATGATGTGTCCTGTAAATTGTTTGTGAGACATAAAAGCGCAATTTTATCCTATAAGCAAATTTCTCCAAGACGATAATGAAGGCTTATTTAAAGGAGAGTTTATGTTTGGTCTTGGTAGCGACACGGTTTTGTATTATATAGCGATTTGTTTAATTGCGGCAGGCACACCTGGCCCAGGAACCCTTGCTGTATTGAATTCTGCGTTGCTTTTTGGTGTTCGGAGAACGTTACCAGTCATGTTTGGGATTTTGTTTGGGATGGGCGTTGTGTCCGTAGCAACAGTGACAGGTTTAAGTGCTCTGATTCTGCACTCTGAACTGGCTTTTATGGTAATCAAATACATTGGTGGATTGTATATTGGCTATTTGGGTGTGCGTATTTTATGGCCTTTATTTAACAGTAAACAAGAAGCTATGAAGTCTCAAAAATCAGAGAGAAAAATGACATTCGTAACGGGTGTTATTTTGTCTATTTTTAATCCAAAAACCTTGATGTTTTTCACAGCTTTACTTCCAGCTTTTATCCACCAACATAGCAGTCTTGTATCGCAGACTTTTACTCTCACTTTAATATTATTGCTCTGTACTTTTGCTGTACATTTAGCTTATAGCAAACTCTGTACTTATGTGTCTGATTTCTTTGTTCGGCACATGAGGTGGGTGGATGCCATTACTGGTTTGATGTTTGTCTGTTTTTCGATTGTTGTTTTGTGGTTGTCTTAATAATCAGATGAAGAAAAGGGCAGTCAGATGGTTGCCCTTTTCGTTTTTACAGATTTAAAGTTTTAGCTTTTAAATCTTAGCTCTTAAACTTTAGAGATTTCTATAATGTAACCAACAGCAGCTCCGTAACGGTTTTTGTAGTTATAGCAGATGTACGGGTCTAATGTGTCTTTCACTTTCATTCAGTGCAAGCAAACCAGTTGATTCTGCGCCAGCAGGGCAATACATGATGAGAGATAGCTCTCCGCTAATTAAGCTAGCTGGGGTATGCATGTTAACGAATGCTGATTCGCTGTCGATTGCTGCCAGTATGGACTTTTTGTCCACAAGCTAGCTGGTGCTCTTATACAGCCCCCGCTTTTGGATCTTCAACATAGTTACTGGGTTGTGTTGTTTATGTATGAATAATTCAGGATAGTCACTTTGGTGTCATGAGTTAATAGAATATATTAATGATCAGGCCTCGAGGAAAATTAAATTATGAACATATCTATCTTAACTTTTGATGATTTCAACGAACTGGACTCATTTATAGCGCTTGGTATTTTGAACCGAGTGAAGAGTAAAGGTTGGAAGGTGTCCATTGCTAGCCCAACTAAACAAGTTAAGTCGATGAATGGTGTCGTGATTGAAAGGCAGGAGTCGCTTGATGGACTCGCTTCTGCCGATGCTGTCATCGTGGGAAGTGGCTTAAAAACACGAGACGTGGTGGCCGACCCATCTATTATGGCGCAATTACAACTTGATCCAAGTCGTCAGGTTATTGGTGCGCAATGCTCTGGCACCTTGGTTTTAGCTAAACTAGGTTTATTAGATGGTGTGCCTGCTTGTACAGATTTAACAACATTACCATGGGTGAGAGAAGCTGGCGTTGAGGTGCTAAATCAAGCTTTTTTTGCGAAAGGGAATGTAGCGACAGCGGGAGGCTGTTTGGCATCGCATTATCTTGCTGCATGGGTTATTGCCCGACTAGGCGGTATTGACGAAGCAAAAAATGCGATCGACTACGTTGCTCCTGTCGGTGAAAAAGAAGAATACGTAAGTCGTGTTATGCATAATATTTCACCGTACCTGTAGTGATCAGAGGCTCCAGTGCTAGGTAGATGAATCTAATGCTGTAAAGATAAGATTAAAATGTGCATCTGTGTTTTGGCTGTTGTTCTTGTTGTTTCGTCCCAATAGAATCAAATGTCACTATTATTTGTCTAGTGGTTACTTTGTACTTTGGTCGAAATTCAAAGCCACGAGATTTGATCTACATTTTTATAGAACAAGAAGGTCCGCATGAAGAAAGTTTTCTTGAAAAAACTGCAGTCTCTTACTGCGATTCTTGTGTTGAATACGGTACCTGTTAGCTTTGCACAGACTGGCGGTGTTAATTATGAAGCCGAAGTTATGCAGGCTAGGGTGCTTTCTGACGATAGAAAAAGCACGCTTAAAAGCGTAGATTCGCAAACTGATTCACTAAAGCAGCTGTATTTTGATAATTCACTGACTTACATTCAAAAGCACACGGAAAAAGCGGCTAGCTATCAGCATCAAATCGCTTTGGCGCTGGTGGAAGAGGCTTACCAGGATGATTATGACACTCTATTAGATCAGTATGAGCGTGAATTAGAAGAAGCAGCGGCACATAGTAATCCAGAAAGTATTAAGATTGCCAAGCGTAGAGTTGAAGAACAGTTGCAGGATTTGAAAGAGATGCGCCGATCAAAAATTGCAGAATTTGATCAGCAATTTGGTATAACATAAACCGTAATAGTGTTTTGAATCTAGCCTAGTCAACGAGCGATTTTGCATGTCCTTTAGCCAAGCCCCCATTAATTTCGTCATAATACGTCGGCAGTTTGATTTTCGTGGTATTGAAATGGGGCGTTGGGTAACGCCAGAAGAAAGAGATCGAGCTGCGGTGAATTTCTATCGAGCATTAGAGGATCTCATGTCTGTGCTGCAAGGTCCAGAGCTCTTGGTGTCTTTACGAGGTACTCTTGGACTTCAATATGGCAAAGGCGGAAGGCCTGGTGTGGCTGCTCACTACGTTCCTGCGACAAGACAATTATCTTTAGCGAAAAACGCCGGTGCTGGCAGTCTCGCACACGAGTGGTTTCATGCTTTTGACCATTACATGGGCGAAAAAATGTTTTACCAAATATCCTCGGCTCGTTTTGCTTCCGAAAGTTGGTTGAATGACGCTAAATTGCAATTATCCCGTAACAAACAACCTCATCCACTGAGCTTATTATTAGTCGAATGCTTTAAAGCCATTATGCTAAACGAGCAGGGAGATCAGCCAAGTGATATGTTTCAAATATCTCGCCTTACTGATCAAAAGCTAAAAGTCATCTATTACGCTAAGCCAGAAGAGATGGCTGCAAGAGCTTTCGAAGCCTTCGTTGAGGACTCAAAACCTACCAGTAGCTTTTTGGTAAAAGGAACTCGCCATTCAGAAGAGGCCAAAATAGGCCTTTATCCTCAAGGTGAACAGCGACATCGTATTAATCAAGCCTTTCAGAATTATTTCAGCTTACTTGGTCGGGCGCTATTTAGGGCAAGTTAGTCTTGCCTCTAACTTGAGTGTTGGGCTGAGTGCTAGAGTTAATAAGCCGAAAAATGCAATGGCAGCACCAACCCAAATTGTCACTGTTAGAGGGTAGTTGTATGATAATGCCATTCCAGCAATAAAGCTGCCAAACATGATACCTAACGTTATCATTGAAGCATGTAGCGTATTTACAAATGCACGTTCACCCTGAGGTAGTTCCATCAATCTGCTTACCATTGCAGGATTTAAACTTACGCCGCATAAACCAAGCAGTAATGTACATGTAACCGATATCCAAAGGTGATTGCTAAAAAGGGCAAATAAACACAAATTTATAATAAGTATTGATATTCCAGTTAATAGCGTCAGCTTTGCATCCTTGGTGGCCATTTTGGCTACTAAGCTGTTTCCAATAAGCATGATGCCACCGTATGCAAATAGAATTAGTGTGATGCTGTTCTGGGGCATTCCTGATGTTTGATTGAGAATAGGGACGATATAGCTAAACGGAGCGTATACGGCACCAATAATGCAGAAACTGGTAAAAAACACCCACCAAAGCCGAGCATCAAAGACAGCACCTAATTCTTTTCTAAGAGATTGTGGTGGTTCGGGCGAAAGATCGGGTAGGGTCAGGTATGTCAATAAAGCGCTGATACTTGCCAGACCAACAACAAGAAAAAAACTGCTTTGCCAGTTGCTGTATTCAGACACTACTTTAGCCAACGGCAAGCCTATGATGGTGCCAAGCATAATACCTGCTAATACCGTTGATATGGCGTTGAGTTTGCTATCTGAGTTGACGAGTCGAGCTGATAAGCCAATAGCAATACCAAAAAACGCACCTGAAACCATGCCTGTTATAGATCGGGCGATGACTAGTTGGCCAAAAGTATTCGAAAAACCGCCTAGCAGTTCACCTAAAATGAAGATGATGTAGAGCATCATTAAGGCTTTTTTAACGGCTAGTCTAGAAACTAAGATCGCCAATATGGGGCCACCAATAGCCATGCTGACAGCAAAAATAGAGACCAAATATCCTGCCTGAGCGATGCTGATCGTCAACGCTGCTGATAATTGTTCCATCATCCCTAATACTTGTAGTTCGCAACTGATCATAATGAAAATGCCAAAACTCAGCATATAAACACTAATGGGTAGTGGTGTTCGCATTTCTCTCTCCAACAAAGTTTTAAGTTGTGAGATTATCTTTGATGATTTAAGTTTAATAAATGTAATTAAATCATTTGAGTAATGAATAAAATCATGGAATACGATCTCAATGCCGTAAGGCAATTTATTAAAGTGGCAGAAAATCTGAGTTTTACGGTTGCCGCTCAACAATTAGATGTAACTCAATCTGGTATCTCTAGAGCAGTCAATCGGTTGGAGTCCCAGTTAGGTCTTCGCTTATTGCACCGTAATACACGTAATTTGAAATTGACGGTAGATGGCGAGTTATTTTTAAAACGTGTTAAGCCATTAGTTGGCGGCCTTGAAGAGGCGCATCAAGAGTTACTAGAGCATGGACTTGAACCTAAAGGTAGTTTGAAGATTAGTGCGCCATCAGCATTTGGCCGGGTTGTTGTTATGCCTATTGTCGCTAAATTATTGGATGAGTACCCACAGCTCACCATAGAGTTGGTATTAACTGATCGAGTGGTTGATCTGGTAGGCGAAGGGTTTGATGCTGTCATTCGTAGCGGAAATATTCTGGATAGTCGAATAATTGCGCGGCCTCTTAAGGCGGCTGATTGGGTGACGGTTGCATCACCAAAATATCTTGAATCTTATGGTTTCCCAAAGGCGTTAGAGGAATTGACTGCGCATAATTGCATGCAAGTTAGAAATCCAGCTACTGGGCAATTATTTCCTTGGACATTTCGAAATAATGAGAAGAATACTGACTTTCCCATTAGAGGAAGCTTAGTTGTTGATCATGGGGATCCTTTAGTAGAAGCCGCGTTATTGAGTATTGGTATGGCACAATTGATGACTTTCTTCGTAGAGGATTATTTGAGAGACGGGTTGCTGACGCCAGTTTTAAATGAACATGCTCGATCATCGACGCCTTTAACGCTTCTTTATCCATCTGCTCGACATCGATCTGCCAAATTAATGGTGTTTCGTGATGCGTTGCTGGCACACTGGGGAGGCCATGAATAAATAAAAATAAACTTATATAATAAATATGATCATAAAATTGTGATATTTATCTTTAGTTTGGAGTTTCCCTTGATTGCTTTGTACGTAGCTAAAAAAGGCGAATCATTGCTGATTCGCCTTTTTCGTTTCTAGTGCTTTTAAGGAGCTTCGAAGATTAGTCTTCGTAGCTCTCTATTGGTGGGCATTCGCAAAATAGGTTGCGATCGCCGTAGACGTTGTCGATACGGCCAACAGGAGGCCAGTATTTACGAGCTTTGATCCAGTTTAATGGGTAGGCGCCTTCTTTACGTGAATAAGCGTGATTCCATTCCATATCTAAAAGGCTGTCTGCTGTGTGTGGCGCATTGACTAGCGGGTTGTCTTCTAGAGGCCATTCACCGGCTTGCACCTTGCTAATTTCTTTGCGAATTTGAATCATGGAATCACAGAAGCGGTCTAGCTCTTCTAGGTTTTCTGATTCTGTTGGTTCGATCATCAATGTGCCAGCAACAGGGAAGGACATAGTGGGTGCGTGGAAGCCAAAATCCATCAAACGTTTAGCGATGTCTTCTTCGCTAATACCTGATTCCGCTTTCAATGGGCGAATATCGATAATGCATTCATGTGCAACTGTGCCATTTTTGCCAGTGTAAAGTACTGGATAGTGTTCGCCTAAGCGCTTAGCAATGTAGTTTGCATTCAAAATTGCGTTGAAGGTTGCATCACGCAAGCCTTTGTCACCCATCATTTTGATGTACATCCAAGTGATCACAAGAATACTTGCACTACCGTATGGTGCGGCTGAAACCGCGCCGTGTTGCTCAAGCATGCCCATCACAGGGGAAACCGCGTGGCCAGGTAAGAAAGGCGCAAGGTGAGATTTAACACCGATTGGGCCCATGCCTGGACCGCCACCACCATGTGGGATGCAGAATGTTTTATGTAGGTTAAGATGCGAAACGTCACCACCAAATGAGCCAGGAGGCGCAACACCCACTAGAGCGTTTAGGTTGGCACCATCAATGTACACTTGGCCACCAAATTTGTGAACAATGCCACAGACTTCACGAATGTGTTCTTCAAATACACCGTGAGTAGATGGGTATGTTGCCATGATGCAACTCAGTTCAGCAGCATGCTTTTCAGCTTTTTCAGCAAGGTCAACTAAATCAATGTTGCCGTCTTCGTCGCATTTCACGATGACAACTTTCATGCCGGCTAACGCAGCAGAAGCTGGGTTTGTTCCATGAGCTGAGCTTGGAATCAAACAGACATCACGATCATGGTCGCCGCGAGATTTGTGGTACTTATCGATAGCGATAAGGCCTGCGTACTCACCTTGTGCGCCAGAGTTTGGTTGCAAAGAAACGGTGTCATATCCCGTTGCTTTGGAAAGCATGTCGATCAGCTCTTGCAATAATGCATGATAGCCAGCAACTTGAGTGCTTGGTGCAAACGGATGAATGCGACCAAATTCAGCCCAAGTAACCGGAATCATTTCGGATGCCGCATTTAGTTTCATTGTGCAAGATCCAAGAGGGATCATGCTTTGGTTAAGCGCAATGTCTTTGACTTCCAGTTGGTGCATATAGCGCATCAATTCGGTTTCGCTGTGATGACTATTAAATACTGGGTGAGTCAGTATGTCATCTTGACGCAATAGGGCATCATCAAAGCCATAAGCGCTTTCCGTGTTTGTAATGTCTTCTAGTGATAGCTCTGCGCCGAAGCATTCAGCCAAGTCGATAAGATCATTCGGGGTGATTGTCTCGTTTAACGCGATAGACACTTGGCTGTCAGACGCTTTGTGGAAGTTCATTAACTTCTCAGCGCCTTTAGCCATGATGCTATCAGTTTGTTCACCAGTGTTAACGATAACGGTATCAAAGTAACTTGAGTTAGTGGTGAAGCCTTTTACTTGGATGGCGTTGGCAAAACAGTTGGTAAGCGCCGCAACGCGGTTCGCTATCTTTTTAAGGCCAGCAGGGCCGTGATAAACCGCGTAGAAGCCAGCCATCATCGCTAGTAGTGCTTGAGCGGTACAGATGTTCGATGTCGCTTTTTCACGGCGAATATGTTGCTCGCGTGTTTGCATTGCCATGCGTAGCGCTGGTTTGCCATGACTGTCTTTCGATACGCCGATAACACGACCTGGCATAGAGCGTTTGAATGCATCTTTGGTTGCTAGGAATGCAGCGTGTGGGCCACCAAAGCCCATTGGTACACCAAAGCGCTGAGCGGAGCCGAAAACGATATCAGCACCCATATCACCTGGTGATTTCAATAGAACAAGAGACAGTAGGTCGACGGCAATGCTGACAAGTGCGCCTTGCTCATGTGCTTGGGCAATAACAGGGGTTAAATCAGTCACTGTGCCATCAATGCCTGGGTATTGAATAATGGCGCCGAATACATCGTGTTGTGCGAAATTTGCGATATCATCAACGATGACTTCAATTTCAAGCAGTTCTGCTCGAGTTTTAACGACGTCTATTGTTTGTGGCAAGCAGTGGCTTGCAACGAATAATTTATCGCTCTTCTTGCGGTTGGAGCGTTTCATGAGTGTCATCGCTTCGGCTGCGGCCGTCGCTTCATCTAATAAAGAGGCGTTGGAAATTTCCATGCCTGTTAGGTCGATAATGACTTGTTGGAAGTTTAATAGTGCTTCCAAGCGACCTTGAGATATTTCTGGTTGGTAAGGCGTGTAAGCCGTATACCAGCCTGGGTTTTCTAGTAGGTTGCGCAGAATTGGTGAGGGCACATGTGTGTCGTGGTAACCCATGCCGATAAAAGAACGCGCTACTTTGTTTTGATTGGCGATGGCCTTTAGTTGAACAAGTGCTTCGTTTTCACTAACAGGGTTAGCTGAAAGGTCTAGATTTGCTTGACGAATGGCTTCCGGGACTGTTTTTTCGATTAGTTCTGGAAGGCTGTTGATGCCAATTGTAGATAGCATTTTTGCCTGCTCTGAAGCGTCAGGGCCAATGTGGCGAGCAATAAATTCATCACTGTTTAACAAATCGCGAATGCACGAGGTCATGGTTTAATTACCTATTAAGATTAGATCGAGGAGTTAGGCTCTCAATACGGATAGAGGGAGAGCCTAGATTTGAGGCTATTCGATTGTGGCTGAATAGCCTGCAGCATCAAGTAATTTGTCAAGGTCAGCAGGGTCGCTGAGCTTGATTTTAGCAATCCATGCATCTTTAAAAGGTGCTTCATTGATAAGCTCTGGTGAGTCATTTAGAGCTTCGTTAACTTCAATTACTTCGCCATTAACAGGGGCATAAATATCGGAAGCGGCTTTCACAGACTCAACTAAAGAGAATTGCTCTGTAGCAGTTACGTCGGCGCCAACTTCAGGTAGTTCAACGTAAACTACATCGCCTAGTAGGTCTTGTGCGTGATCGGTAATGCCAACAGTAACTGTTCCATCGCCGTTATCTAACACCCATTCATGGGAGTCAGCGTACTTTAGGTTTTCTGGGATAGTGCTCATAGTATTTATGCCTCTTTAAAAAAATACCCAAGGAGGGTTACCCCTTGGGTACGTGATCTTAGCGGTAAAGTGGGAAGCGTTTACAAAGCTCTTTAACTTCTGCAAGTACGCGAGCTTCAACTTCTGGGTTGCCTTCTGGCATCTCAACTAAACCGTCAAGTACGTCACTGATAAGATGACCTACTTTTTGGAACTCTTCAATACCAAAACCACGAGATGTTGCTGCTGGAGTACCTAGACGGATACCAGAAGTCACCATTGGTTTTTCTGTGTCGAACGGAATGCCGTTTTTGTTACATGTGATGCCAGCGCGTTCAAGAGCGGCATCGGCTGCGTTACCTTTAAGTCCTTTAGGACGAAGGTCAACTAGCATTAGATGCGTATCAGTACCACCAGTAACGATATCACAACCACGTTCAACCATTACTTCTGCAAGTGCTTTAGCGTTAGCAACGACTTGTTTAATGTAATCAGTAAACTCTGGTTTCAATGCTTCGCCGAAAGCGACTGCTTTACCAGCAATAACGTGCATCAATGGACCACCTTGGTAGCCAGGGAATACCGCAGAGTTGATTTTTTTACCAAGATCTAGATCATTGGAAAGAATCATGCCACCACGTGGGCCGCGAAGTGTTTTGTGTGTTGTTGTGGTAACAACGTGTGCATGTGGAAGTGGAGATGGGTGAACACCAGTCGCAACAAGTCCAGCAATGTGAGCCATGTCGACGAAAAGGTAAGCACCAACTTTGTCTGCAATTTCACGGAAGCGCTTGAAGTCGATTTGACGTGGAATGGCAGAACCACCCGCGATAATCATCTTTGGCTTGCACTCTAGTGCTTGCGCTTCGATAGCATCGTAATCAATCAATAATGTTTCTGGGCTAACTTCGTACTGAACAGCGTTAAACCATTTACCAGATTGAGCTGGTGCAGCGCCGTGAGTTAAGTGACCACCAGAAGACAATGACATACCCATGATAGTGTCGCCAGGCTGAAGCAGTGCTAGCATTACAGCACCGTTAGCTTGTGCGCCAGAATGAGGCTGAACGTTTACAAACTCACAGTTGAAAAGTTTTTTAGCACGGTCAATGGCAAGCTGTTCCGTTACGTCAACTGCTTCACAGCCACCGTAGTAGCGACGATGTGGGTAACCTTCTGCATATTTGTTGGTTAGTACAGAGCCTTGGGCTTCTAAAACGGCTTTTGAAGTGATGTTTTCAGAAGCAATCAATTCAATGCCAGTTTCTTGGCGTTCTTGCTCTTCAACGATTGTCGCAAAAAGTTCTTGATCTCGCTCAGCTAAAGTTTGGCTGAAAAAAGCTTCGGTATTCGCCATGGGGAAATTCCTCTTAAATAAACATGTATGCCAAAAAGACAATGAGTCGTGCGTATAATAACACTAAGGCAGTCTATGATGATGAAAAAAGATCATCTTTCTAGGAGCGTCAGTCATTGTTCGGTTTACGTCATTTTCACCTATGATAATGAAAAAGTTTCCAATTGGAAACACTAATTGGAATGGAATTTTGAAGTTTGTTTATTAATATGTTTGACCGTTCGTTTAAAAATTTCCGTCTAAAATATGAGGATTGGGTTGGAATCTGTATGAATAAATGCTGCTTAGGGCTTGTCAAGGTCGACTGAATTTGGATACTCTGTTTCCGATTGGAAACAGACACTATTACTACTTTAATAAAAGGTTTTCGTTATGAAACGTACTGCACTATGTGATCTACATGTCGCTTCTGGCGCTAGAATGGTTGAATTTGCTGGTTATGAGATGCCTGTTCAATATCCATTGGGTGTCATGAAGGAGCATTTATGGGCTCGTGAAAATGCGGGGCTGTTTGATGTGTCGCACATGGGGCAGGTAATACTTCGAGGTAAAAATGTAAAAGCTGCGCTTGAAGCCATTTTACCTGTTGATGTGCTTGGTTTGGCGGAAGGTACACAGCGTTACGGTATGTTTACCACTGATAGTGGTGGTATTACGGACGACTTAATGTTCGCTAATTGGGGCGATGAAATATTTATGGTTGTTAATGCTGGCTGTAAGGATCAAGACTTTGCTTATTTAAAGGCTACTTTGGTTGATTGTGATGTTGACGTTATAGAAGATCGTTCACTACTAGCTATTCAAGGACCAAAAGCACGTGACGTATTTGCGCGTATGGTTCCAGATGCTGCCAGTATGACATTCATGCAAAGTTTAAAACTTGAATGGCAGGGTGTTGAACTATGGGTGAGTTGTTCTGGTTATACCGGTGAAGACGGTTATGAGGTTTCTGTACCAAATGACAAAGCTCAAGCCTTTGCTGATGCTTTATTGGCGTTTGATGAGGTGGAGTGGATTGGTCTAGGTGCGCGTGACTCTTTGCGTCTGGAAGCTGGTTTGTGTTTGTATGGCCATGATATTGACACGACAACAACACCAATTGAAGCGTCGCTTAATTGGGCAATACAAAAAGTTCGTCGCTTAGAAGGTGATCGTGCAGGTGGCTTCACCGGTGCTGATATTATATTGCCACAATTTGCGAACAAACCTGCTAGAAAACGTGTTGGTTTTTTGGTTGATGGTCGAGCGCCTGTTCGTGAAGGTGTCGATATAGTTGATGCTTATGGAGAGGTTAAAGGGTCTGTAACTAGTGGTGGCTTTTCGCCAAGTCTTGCTCAACCGATTGTAATGGCTTACGTCTCAACTCAAGCTTTAGATGCTGCCGAACCTTTGTTCGCCAGTGTGAGAGGGAAGAGTATCCCATTAAAACAAGCGGCGATGCCGTTTGTACCTTCCCGTTATTATCGCGGATAATGCATTGGTGGTTTTTGAGTCTTAACCCTCAATATAGGTAAAACCACAACCACTATAGAGTTAAATATAGTGCGTTACGTGAAGCTTGATTCTTTGCGTAGCGCCTGATTATTTCTTATGTAATAATTTCTTATTTTATGAGGTCTACCGTTGGCAAGTGCAACTCAGCTCGTGGAAGCCTTCAGCGCCTGTTTCCTTTCAAGTTTTAACACCCGCCTTATTGGTGGTGCAGATGAGCCTCTTTATCTGCCAGCTGAACCAAATAGTTCGGCGACTGTGTATTTTCGTTTTGATTATCCTTCAAGTGCGCTGCATGAAGTGAGTCATTGGTGTATTGCTGGACATGAGAGGCGATTACTAGAAGATTATGGCTATTGGTATGAATCGGATTCTCGTAACCTGCAAACACAAAAAGAGTTTGAGAAAGTTGAAATAAAGCCTCAGGCAATCGAGTGCATTTTGCATTGGGCGGCAGGATTATCCTTTCGCGTCAGTGTGGATAATTTGTCTATGCCAGATTATGACGCAAAACATTTTGAACAGGCCGTTATGTCTCAGGTCGCTAAGTATATTGCTTCTGGCTTACCCAAAAGGGCTGAGATCTTTTCTAAGTATTTATTGGTTCAGCGACTTCCTGACCAAGTATTGAATGAGTTTTTAAAGCGACAGTATGAAAATTATTGCAGATGAGAATATGCCAAATGCGAAAGCTTTGTTTTCACATTTAGGTAGCGTTGAGTTGGTAAATGGTCGAACCTTAACTCATGAACAAGTGAAAAATGTAGATGTGCTTTTGGTGCGTTCGGTGACAAAGGTAACCAGAGAACTGCTTGAAGGAAGTACTGTTCGTTTTGTCGGTAGCGCTACAATTGGTGTAGATCATATTGATTTGGATTACCTGGCCAAATCAAATATTGCTTTTAGTAGTGCGCCTGGTTGCAATGCAGACGCAGTTGCTGATTATGTTTTTAGTGGCCTGAGCCACCTTTATATGACAAAAAAAATCAGCTGGTTAGGTAAAAAAGTTGGCATTATTGGCTATGGTAATGTTGGCAAAACTGTTTATGACCGCTTTGCCAGTATGGGTTGTCAGGTATGCGTTTATGACCCTTTTAAAATAGATAACAGTGGTGCAGCTAACTTTGTTACTTTGGATGAGATTCTCTCTTGTGATGTGATTTCTCTTCATGCACCTTTGACTCGTTCGGGGCCGTTCCCAACAAAAGGAATGATTGGAAGAAAAGAACTGGCACGATTGTCATCGGGCGTTGCTATTATTTCAGCTGGACGTGGTGGTGTTATTGAAGAAAGTGCATTGCTTGAACGCTATAAACAATTGGACGGTAATATTCATTTAGTGCTTGATGTTTGGGATGGTGAGCCAGCTATTAATCAAGAGCTGGCTTCTGTTGCTGATATTGCTACGCCGCACATTGCCGGTTATAGCAAGCAAGGACGAGAAAAAGGTACATGGATGGTGTATCAGGCTCTGTGTGAGTTTCTGCAGTTAAATTCGGATGTTGTGACGAAGCATGATGCTATTAGTGCTGGATGGTTTTCATCGGTTAATATCAACAGTTCCTCCCCTCACGAAGAAATGCTGGCCCGAAGTGTGCAAGCCATCTATGATGTAGCAAGAGATGACGCTAGATTGCGCTATAAATACCGTGAGAATAAAGAAAAAAATGTCTTTGATTGGTTGCGAAAGCATTACGTAGAAAGGGATGAATTAAATACATGTATAATTCATGCTCATAATAACGATGCTTGTAACCTTTTGAGTGCCGCTGGTTTTTCAGTAGAAAATAAATAATAACTAAGGTAGTTGCATGGCTGGAGTAATGCAGGTTGATCTAGGCGATCTTGATGTTCCAATAGGTACGAATGTACAGGTTGAGTTTATTTCTCCGCCTGGGCGTTTCATGGTAAAAGTCCTAGGTAATATTCCAAAACACTCATTAATTGTTTCTTGCCCAAAACTAAATGGAAAAAACATACTTGTTAGAGAGAGTCAGGTGGTTAATGTCCGCTTGATGTTGAGCACGCATGTTTGTGCATTCTCAAGCAAAATTGCGAAAAGTTACATGGAGCCTTCAGCGCATCTACATATTGCTTATCCAGGTTACGTGGAAACATCTGAAGTTAGACAAGCCGCTCGTGTTGAGACGCGCCTTATTTCTAATATAGAGCCAAATACGTCGTCAAGTTCAATTAGTGAGTCTTCCTCAGCAATTGTTATCGATCTTAGTCTTGGCGGGGCTAAATTGGTCTCTAAAGAGGATTTCGGCTCAGTAAATCAAACGATGCGTTTGGTTTGTAATATCAAGATTGGGCCTTATAGCCATATTCTTAAACTGGACTGTGAAATTAGGTCTCAAGAAATTCAAATGCTCGAGCAAGTTCAGGCGACTTTAGTTGATAATGATTTCTTAAGTCGTATGGGGGTTGAGTATTTCTACGTTTATGGCATTCGTTTTTTGGATGTATCCAAAGAAGCTGGTATACCGCTCATGGCTTTTATTCTAGAAACGATTCGTAATAAAACAAAGTAAGTGTTTCGCCTCATAAAAAAACGCCAGCATATGCTGGCGTTTTTTTTAACGGGCAGAAATAAAAGCGCTGTTCATTAAGATAAGTGTTTTAACAGTGCATCCAAACTTTGCTTGGCGTCACCAAATAGCATTCGAGTGTTGTCTTTGAAGAATAGTGGGTTTTCAACTCCAGCATAACCTCGACTCATACCGCGCTTAAGTACGATCGTTTGTTTTCCATGCCAAGGCTCTAATACAGGCATTCCTGCAATAGGGCTGTCCGGTTCTTCATTGGCTGCTGGGTTAACGATATCATTGGCTCCAATCACGATAGATACGTCAATGTTTTTGAAATCGTCGTTTATTTCATCCATTTCATAAACGATATCATAAGGAACTTTTGCTTCAGCTAAGAGGACGTTCATATGCCCTGGCATGCGGCCAGCAACAGGGTGAATGCCAAAACGAACATTTACACCTTGCTCTCTGAGTTTCTTTGTAATTTCATAAACCGTGTGTTGAGCTTGAGCAACGGCCATACCGTAACCTGGCAAGATCATCACTTCTTTTGCATCAGCTAGAGCTTGAGCTGCTTCTTCTACTTGAATTTCGATAATATTACCTTGAGCTTCTGTAGAAGCATTAGCGGGCGCACTAGTTGGCTTTCCGCCGCCGATACCACCAAGGATGACGTGAAGAAACTTGCGATTCATTGCTTTACACATGATGTAGCTTAAAATAGCACCACTGCTACCGACTAGTGCACCAACTACGATAAGTAGGTCGTTACCTAGCATGAAGCCCATCGCTGCTGCCGCCCATCCTGAATAGCTGTTAAGCATAGAAACAACAACAGGCATATCTGCGCCGCCAATCGCGATGACTAAATGCGCACCAAACAGCAAAGCAAGTACGGTGATAATGGCTAAATAATTCATGCCTTCTGCAGCACCCACTTGGGCAAACTGCACTACTAAGTATACTTCAACAATACATATTATTAAGTTGATGAGGTGGCGCGCAGGTAAACGAAGAGGCTTGCCTGACACTTTGCCGCTTAATTTTAGGTAAGCAACCAGTGATCCAGTGAAGGTTACAGCGCCAATAAATATGCCCAATGCTGTTTCAACGTCATGAATGCGTTGAGCAACCAGTGAGTCGTACTCGCCATGGCCTAAAGCGTTTGCAAACCCTACAAATACGGCAGCTAAACCGACAAGGCTGTGCAATACGGCTACGAGCTCCGGCATTTGAGTCATTCCAACGCGCTTTGCAAGAATCCACCCGATTAAGCTGCCAGGTATCATACCTAGTAACAATAGTTGGTAATTGTCAGTTACGGCTCCTGCAATGGTAACGGCAATAGCAAGTGCCATTCCAAGCATTCCATAGATGTTGCCTCGTCTCGCACTTTCTTGGTGGCTTAATCCGCCTAAGGCCATGATAAACAAAGCACTTGCTCCAATATAGGAGGCAGTCATTACTCCGAAGTCCATTGTATATCTCCTATTTACGAAACATTTTAAGCATGCGATGAGTGACGGCAAAGCCACCCACAATATTGATACTGGTGATGAATATTGCCAGTGTCGCGAGAATGGAAACGGTAGTGCTTTGGCTGGATACTTGCGTTATCGCACCAATAACAATAATACTACTAATGGCATTGGTTACACTCATCAGTGGTGTATGTAGAGAGTGACTGACACCCCAAACAACCATATAGCCAACAAAACAAGATAAGACAAAAACAGTTAAATGACCCATGAATTCAGCAGGGGCAATCGAACCTAAACCGAGAAGTAACGCCCCAGTAATAACAACAGGAACGAGGAAGCCAAACGCACTGGGCTTTTTTTCTTTCGCTGCAGGTTGTTTAGTTTCTTTTGGTAGTTGTTCGCTGACATCCATTTTTGGTGCCGCTGAAATACGAGGTGCTGGTGGTGGCCATGTAATCTTTCCTTGCTTAACAACCGTGGCACCACGAATTACTTCGTCTTCCATATTAAGTACGATTTGACCGTCTTTTTCTGGGCATAACTCAGTTAGCAAGTGGAAAATATTTGTCGCAAATAATTGGCTAGATTGGGCAGCCATGCGGCTAGGCAAATTGGTGTAGCCGATGATAGAAACGTCGTGAGCCTTAATAACCTTGTTGGCTTGAGTCAAACGACAGTTACCACCTGTTTCAGCCGCAAGATCGACAATGACACTGCCTGGCTTCATTGAGCGGACCATTTCTTCCGTAATAAGTTCTGGGGCTGTCTTACCGGGAATTAATGCAGTCGTAATGATAATATCGACATCTTTGGCTTGCTCAGCAAATAGCGCCATTTCAGCGGCTATGAATTCGGCGCTCATGGTTTTGGCGTAACCGCCTTCACCTGTGCCATCTTCATCAGAGAAGTCCAAAAGTAAGAATTCTGCATTCATACTCTCAACTTGCTCTTTTACTTCAGGGCGAGTATCGAATGCACGAACAATCGCTCCCATGCTCTTAGCAGCACCAATGGCTGCTAGACCAGCAACGCCTGCGCCTATAACTAATACTTTAGCTGGTGGTACTTTACCTGCTGCCGTTATTTGGCCTGTAAAAAAACGTCCAAAATGTTGGGCGGCCTCCACAACGGCACGATAGCCTGCAATGTTTGCCATGGAGCTGAGTACATCCATTTTTTGAGCTCGAGAAATGCGAGGTACTGCATCGAGCGCAACAACATTTGTTCCGCGTTCAGATAGTTGTTGAAGTTTGGTTGCATTTTGAGCGGGATGTATAAGGCTAATTAGGGTTTGGTCCTTGCCTAACAGCTCAATACCATAAAAACCAAGTTCTGGGTGCTCGACGGGAGGGCGGACTTTTACCAAGACGTCAGCGTCATGCCATAGTTGCTTGGTATCATGAACGACTTCAACCCCAGCTTCAATGTACGCTTCGTCGGAATAGGATGCAGCAACACCAGCACCGCTCTCTATCATGATATTAAAACCTAATTGCTTCACTCTGGAAGCAACGGACGGGGTCATGGCGACTCTCAATTCGCCTTCTTCAATCTCTTTTGGTATTCCGATTTTCATATTGATGCCGTTATTGTTTTTAGACTAAGTCTGTGCATTCTTTTATTTAAAAATAAAGAATGCTGCCCGTGGTTTCTGCTTAGATGCTGCTTTAGAAACGCAAGTAATTAAAAACCAGCTGTATATTGTTATATTGCATGCTAGCGTCAACAGCTGTTGTTTTCGCGACGTTTTCGTCTTCCTAAGTGGTTTCTGGGTGATTCGATCTTTGTCTTTTTTTTGTTTGTAGTGCGGGCAGGGTATCTGGCATTAGAAAATGTCGTAATAAGATAAGTTAGAGGTTGACGGATATGCGATGCTGCGCCATTCAACGCTGTAACTGGCGTAGGATGACGTGTCTAAATTTCGATGTTTTTACGATTGTAAATAAACGACAGCATTGTTCAGAAATTATTATTTATTGGTTTTTGATTCAAGTGCTAATGTATGATCTGTATCAATAGATACTAAAAAATAAAAAGTAACACTCCCGCCTGAATATGATTTTTCAATAGATAGGGCGGTGGTAGGAGGAATTACAATAATGACTACGCCGAGATTCGTGACTTGGGAGCCTTCCATCGCGCAAGCAATCATTGATGAGTATAAGTCAAAGCCAGGAGCATTATTGCCGCTTCTGCACGCGATTCAAGATCGCTTTTCATATATCCCAGAAGACGCTGTAGCGTTAATTGCTAAGGCATTAAAACTAAGCCGTGCGGAAGTGCATGGTGTTATCAGCTTTTACCACCATTTTCGAACTAAACAGCCAGGACGTCATGTTGTGGAAATCTGCCGAGCCGAAGCTTGTCAGGCCGTTGGTGCTCGTGGATTGGAATCCTATGCAAAGAGTTCCTTAGGTGTGCAATATCATCAAACTACAGCGGATAACAATATTACCTTAGAGCCTGTTTATTGCTTAGGAAATTGCAGTTGCGGACCTTCGGTTCGCGTTGGCAATGAAGTATACGCAGAAGTTGATTCGCAGCGCTTTGATGCGTTAGTAGATAGCCTTAAAACTGAGCGAGTGGAGATTCTTTGATGACTTATCGTATCCATATTCCTTCTGATACAACCGCGAAAGCGCTCGGTGCAGACCGAGTCGCTCGTTTGGTTGATATTGTTGCCAAAGAGCAAAAGCTTGATGTTGAAATACGTCGCAACGGTACTCGTGGCCTGTATTGGATCGAACCACTTCTTGAGGTGGACACTGATGAGGGTCGATATGGCTTTGGCCCAGTAAAAGAAGCTGATATAGAATCTTTGTTTGACGCTGAGTTTTGGAAGGGTAATGTCGACCACCCTTTAGCTTTAGGTTTGGTAGAGGAAATTCCTTATTTAAAACGCCAAGAGCGCTTCACATTCTCTCGCCTTGGTATCACTGATCCACTGTCATTAGACGACTATCAAGCAAATGATGGTTTTAAAGGATTAGAAAACGCCATCAAGCTGTCATCACAAGAGATCGTTGATGCTGTGAAAGAGTCCGGCCTGCGTGGTCGTGGTGGTGCAGCTTTCCCTACAGGTATTAAATGGCAAACAGTATTAAATGTAGAGTCGCCTAAAAATCAAAAATATATCGTATGTAATGCCGACGAAGGTGACTCTGGAACATTTGCGGATCGCTTGGTCATGGAGTGTGACCCATTCATGCTGATTGAAGGTATGATTATAGCGGGTCTTGCTGTTGGTGCTACGCAAGGTTATATCTACTGCCGCTCTGAATATCCGCTTTCCATTGAAAATCTTAATCAAGCGATTAAGACATCTTACGAAAACAATTTACTAGGTGCGAACATTTTGGGAAGTGGTAATCACTTTGACCTAGAAGTGCGCATGGGAGCTGGTGCGTATATCTGCGGCGAAGAAACCTCACTACTAGAAAGTCTTGAAGGTAAGCGCGGTTTAGTACGAGCGAAACCGCCATTGCCAGCGATTGTTGGTTTATTTGGTCAGCCCACAGTCGTTAACAATGTTCTGTCTTTAGCTGCTATCCCATTTATCATGGATAAAGGCGCTAAAGCCTATGCGGATGTTGGTGTTGGCCGTTCACGAGGCACCTTACCTTTCCAAGTGGCCGGTAACGTGAAGTTTGGTGGTTTGGTAGAATTGGCATTTGGTCCTACACTTAATGAATTGATGTTCGGTTTTGGTGGCGGTACACGAAGTGGCCGTCCATTGCGAGCAGTACAAGTGGGCGGCCCATTAGGCGCGTACTTGCATGAAAGTCAGTGGGATACGTCATTAGGCTATGAAGAGTTTAGTCAAAAAGAGGCCGTTCTCGGTCACGGCGGTGTGGTCATGTTTGATGATACTGTTGATATGAGTGAGCAAGCTCGATTTTCAATGGAGTTTTGTGTAGCGGAATCTTGTGGTAAATGTACCCCTTGCCGTATCGGTTCCACTCGCGGTGTTGAAGTTATTGACCGTATTCGTTCTGGTGAAAACGTGGATGGCAATCTAAATCTATTAGTCGATCTGTGTGAAACCATGGTTGACGGATCGTTATGCGCCATGGGTGGCATGACACCGTTCCCAGTACAAAGTGCGATGAAATTTTTTAAAGAAGACTTTGTTAAGAGCGCGGTTTCAACTAACAATGTAGAGGAGGTCTGATATGTTGCAATATTTTGATCCGAGTAAAGATTATGGTACGCCTGCCTCACTTAGTGAGAAGCTTGTTACGCTAGAAATTGATGGTGTTGAAGTCAATGTGCCGGAGGGTACATCTGTAATGCGCGCCGCTGCACTTTTTGACATCAACATTCCAAAGTTGTGTGCAACCGATAATTTAGAAGCATTTGGTTCTTGCCGATTGTGTGCTGTGCAAATTGAAGGGCGTCGTGGTATGCCGGCTTCATGTACAACACCGGCTGAACAAGGTATGAAAGTTACGACTCAGAACGATAAGTTAGCGAAGCTACGTCGTAATATTATGGAGTTATATATTTCCGATCACCCGCTAGACTGTCTAACTTGCCCTGCTAATGGGGACTGTGAGTTACAGGATATGGCGGGGGCTGTAGGCCTTAGAGAAGTGCGCTATGGTTTTGACGGTGAAAATCACCTAGACGCTCCTAAAGATACCTCAAACCCTTATTTTACTTTTGATGCGAGCAAGTGCATTGTTTGTTCTCGTTGTGTACGTGCCTGTGAAGAGGTTCAAGGTACATTCGCCCTGACCATTGATGGGCGTGGTTTTGACTCAAAAGTTGCTGCAGGTCAGAATGAAAACTTTCTGGAATCTGACTGTGTGTCATGTGGTGCTTGTGTACAGGCTTGTCCTACAGCGACCTTGTCTGAAAATTCTATTATAGAATTAGGGCAGCCTGAACATAGTGTTGTAACTACATGCGCTTATTGCGGTGTTGGTTGTTCATTCCGTGCAGAGATGAAAGGGGATCAATTAGTTCGTATGGTTCCTGATAAAGGTGGCGATGCAAACCATGGTCACTCTTGTGTGAAAGGGCGCTTTGCATTTGGCTACGCGACACATAAAGATCGTATTAGAACACCTATGATTCGTGATTCAATCGATCAGCCTTGGAAAGAAGTTAGCTGGGAAGAAGCAATGAGCTTCGCAGCCGGTCGTTTAAAAGGCATCCAGGCTGAGCATGGTCGTGAAAGTATTGGTGGTATCACGTCTTCTCGTTGTACTAACGAAGAAACTTACTTGGTACAAAAACTTATTCGTGCAGCGTTCGGAAATAATAATACGGATACCTGTGCTCGTGTTTGTCACAGTCCAACCGGTTATGGTTTGAAGCAGACTCTTGGTGAATCAGCAGGTACGCAAACATTTGACTCAGTTCTAAAGTCTGATTGTGTATTGGTTATTGGTGCTAACCCAACGGATGCCCATCCGGTATTTGGCTCGCTAATGCGTCGCCGTTTACGTGAAGGTGCAAGTTTGATAGTGGCTGATCCGCGTCAAATTGACCTGCTGCAAACCCCACACTTAGGTGATGCTGTGCATTTGCCTTTGCGTCCAGGATCTAACGTTGCCATGGTCAATGCAATGGCACATGTGGTTATTACCGAAGGTTTGGAAGATACGGACTTTATTGCGAAACGTTGTGAGTCTGATGCTTATGCGAAATGGAGAGCATTTATTTCTGATCCTCGCCATGCACCAGAAGCCGTAGAAGAAATTACAGGCGTTAGTGCTGAATTAGTGCGTCAATCTGCTCGCATGTTTGCTAAAGCACCTAATGCAGCCATTTATTACGGTTTGGGCGTTACTGAGCATAGTCAAGGTTCAACCATGGTAATGGGTATTGCCAACCTAGCATTAGCGACAGGCAATATTGGTCGTGACGGTGTTGGTGTTAACCCACTACGTGGACAGAATAACGTGCAAGGTTCTTGTGATATGGGTTCATTCCCTCATGAGTTACCAGGTTACCAGCATGTTTCTGATCCGATTGCTCGTGGGCGTTTTGAAGCGGCTTGGGGTGTTAAGCTTGACGATGAGCCAGGTTTACGTATCCCAAACATGTTTGACGCGGCGATTGCTGGGCAGTTCCGAGCTTTGTATGTCCAAGGTGAAGATATTGCTCAGTCCGACCCTAACACTCAACATGTTGAAGCCGCACTAAGAGCTTTAGATTGCTTGATTGTTCAGGATATCTTTCTGAATGAAACTGCTAAGTTTGCCCATGTTCTTTTGCCTGGTTCAACTTTCTTAGAGAAAAACGGTACTTTTACGAACGCCGAGCGTCGTATTAACCGCGTACGTAAAGTGATGCCACCTATTGCTGGTAAAGAAGACTGGCAAGTCACTGTTGAGCTTGCAAATGCGCTGGGTTATCCAATGGATTACAGCCATCCATCTGAAATTATGGATGAAATAGCATCACTGACGCCAAGTTTTGCTGGTGTTAACTATGACAAGTTAGACAAGCACGGAAGTTTGCAGTGGCCTTGTAATGCTGAATTTCCTGTTGGCTCTCCAATTATGCATGTTGATAGCTTTCCAACGATTGAAGGTAAAGGGCACTTTGCTATTACCGAATTTGTGCCGACAACTGAGCGAGCGAATCGTCGATTCCCATTGTTGTTAACAACCGGTCGTATCCTTAGCCAATATAATGTTGGGGCGCAAACGCGACGCACGGAAAACCAAGCATGGCATGATGAGGACATTTTAGAGCTTCACCCACATGATGCGGAAGAACGTGGTGTTAATGACGGTGATTGGCTTGGTATCAGTAGTCGCGCTGGTCAAACCGTGCTTCGCGCTCGTATTAGCGATCGTATGCAGCCTGGTGTCGTATATACGACCTTCCACCATCCTGGTAGTGGTGCGAACGTGATAACTACCAACAACTCTGACTGGGCTACTAACTGTCCTGAATATAAAGTAACGGCAGTGCAGGTTGAGAAAGTCTCTCAACCGTCTGAGTGGCAAAAAGGTTTTGTGGAAAATCATCATCGCCAACAAAAATTCCTCTCAGAAGCGACGTTGTCAGTCTCTGTTGAGGAGTGATGAATAGGTCTATCATGGCCGGCTTTTTTATTGTGATGGTGAGGACCTATCACTTTGATAAGCCGGTTCTGATATGGCTATTACTAACTGGTTTCTTGTTGTGAGAATAAGATATGCACCAAACTGAAGAAGAACATTTAATCGAAATGATTAATCAGATTGCCGTCAATAATATAAGCGCTGGAGATGATTCAGCTGTCGCCGATGTCATTGCAGGGCATGTTAAAAAGTTTTGGCCGCGACGTATGAAAACTATGTTGAACGATTGCATCGTTCAAGGTGGAAGTCAGCTTCACCCTGCAGCTTTATTAGCAGGTAAAAAGCTTTTTAGTCTTGATGCTCAATAGTGTGAAAGTCTTACTCTAAATGTTTCTTTGAAGACATTATTCATGAAAACGCCAGCATAAGCTGGCGTTTTTTATTGCTCATGAGATCTAGATACTAAAGGTCTTGAAGTGCTTTGATGCGGACTTCGATAGGAGGGTGGCTTGAGAATAGTTCGCCCAACGTCGGTGTTTTTCCGCGACGAATACCGAAAGCAAGCATAGAGTCAGGCATGCGACTTTCTTCATGTTCTTGCTGTAATCTCGCGAGGGCCGCAATCATGGCACCTTTACCTGCAAGTCTAGCGCCTGCTTCGTCTGCTCTGAACTCACGGAAACGAGAGAACCACATAACAATCATGGATGCCAAAATACCAAAGATAATTTCAAATACGAATGTCGCTATGTAATAGCCCCAGCCAACGGAACCTTCGTTATCGTCTTTGCGTAGGAACTGATCGACGGCGTAAGCAGCGATACGAGCAAAAAACATTACGAATGTGTTTACCACGCCTTGAATGAGAGACAGTGTGATCATATCGCCATTGGCAACGTGTCCAATTTCATGCCCTAGGACTGCTTTAATTTCATCTGGGGAAAATCGATCTAACATGCCGCTTGATACGGCAACCAGTGCATCGTTTTTATTCCAGCCCGTTGCGAATGCGTTGGCTTCATGCGCAGGAAATATCGCCACTTCTGGCATTTTAATGCCCGCTTTATGGGAAAGCTCTTTGACAGTATCAAGTAACCATACTTCTTTGTGATTACGAGGCTGTTCAATAACAACCGCGCCCGATCCACGTTTCGCCATCCATTTTGAAAGAAGAAGTGAAATTAAGCTGCCAGTAAAACCAAATACACCACAGAAAATTAGCAGTGATGTGAAGTCTAGACCGTTGCTGGTCATGTAACCGTTAACGCCTAAAAGACTTAAGACAATACCCGCTACCACCATGACAGCTAGGTTTGTCAGTAAAAACAGAATAATACGCATCACTATGCTCCTTAAAAGACTGTTAAGGAGCATAGTAGGGCTTTATTGGATTATTTCAAGAGAGGATTAGCGCTTTCTTAATCGACTAAGAAATGCTGCAAATCTATCCATTGCAGGTGTGAGCTCCTCAACATGAGGAAGAAAGACAAATCGGACATGGTCTGGAGTTGGCCAATTGAATCCTGTGCCTTGAACTATCAGTACTTTCTCTTCACGCAGGAATTGTAAAACTAGATCCATATCATTTTTGATTTTGTAGATTTTAGGATCTAATCGAGGGAATAAATACAACGCCCCCTCTGGCTTGTGACAATGAACGCCCGGGATAGAGTCGAGCGCCTCCCATGCCACCTTGCGCTGCTCATAGAAGCGACCACCAGGGACAATAAGCTCATTTATGCTCTGGTAACCGCCTAAAGCAGTTTGTACAGCGTGTTGAGCAGGTACGTTGGCGCACAGTCGCATTGAGCTAAGAATGTCTAAGCCTTCTATATAGTCGCTTATACCGCTTCGATCGCCCGTAATCACCATCCAGCCTGATCGAAAACCCGCTGTTCGATACACTTTTGAGAGTCCGCCAAAGGTAATGCAGGGCGCCCGACCTTCTGTAAGGGTGGCTGTCGGTATGTGCTTAGCTTCGTCATATAGAATTTTGTCGTAAATTTCATCAGAGAAAATTAGCAGATTGTGTTCTTCTGCAAGTTCAATAATTGCTTCAAGAATGCCTTTTTCATAAACCGCACCCGTTGGGTTGTTTGGGTTAATGATGACAATGGCTTTTGTTTTGTTTGAAATCTTAGAGCGAATATCGTTGATATCAGGTTGCCAGCCAGAGCCTTCATCGCACAAATAGTGCTTTACATAACCGCCAGCCAATGTAGCGGCGGCCGTCCAAAGAGGGTAGTCAGGAGCGGGGATTAATATTTCGTCACAGTCGTTTAATAGGCCTTGCATAGCCATGACGATAAGTTCACTAACACCGTTACCCATCCATACGTGGTTTACGTCGGCAGATTTAATTCCCATGGCTTGGTATTTCTGCATAACAGCTTTACGGGCAGAAAAAAGACCCTTGGATTCACAGTAGCCTTGAGAGGTTGGTAGGTTACGAATCACATCAACAAGAATTTCATCAGGCGCTTCAAACCCAAATGGAGCAGGGTTGCCTATATTTAATTTGAGTATGCGTTGACCTTCCTCTTCCATGCGAACGGCTTCTTTTAGGACTGGACCACGGATTTCATAACATATGTTGGCGAGTTTGTTTGATTTGCGAATTTGCACCACTTTATCCTTACTGAAGCTGGGCGGAGTAAAGTGCTAACTTTACTCCTTACTTCAGCGCATTCAAGGTAGAGAGTGAATTTATAAGCAATAAAATTGTTTAGATAAAACCAGTGGTGTGTTGAAGTAAAGTGCTAGCGTATAACGGAAGGAATAGCGGAGGGAATAAAAAGAGTCAAACTGCACTGGTACTTATAAAGTTTGACCCTTTTTTTATTGACTAAATCTTATTTGAGTAGGGCGATGATGTTTGGATCGCTCAATAAGCGATTGACTGTTTGGCTAGCAAGCGCATTCATGTCATCTTCAATGGCCTTTTGATAAGGCATGGTGCCATACTCATTTACCTTTTGTGATCCATAGTTAGCTTTATAGGTTTGGCCTTTGGCAGCAAGTGTTGTTTTTAGTTCAAACTCTAAAGTGGCCACTGTTTTTAATGTTTCTACTTTAGTTGTGTAGCTCATCTTAGTTATTTCGATTTGCAGATCTGCTGCAGGCATTACGCCTTGATCTGGAGTGAAGCCCATTTTGCGTAAACCTTCTAGTACACTTTCCCTAACGCTTTGCTTGACGTCATTGGTTGTGAAAATGTCAGCTCGTTCATTAAGGCCTGTTTTAATTGAGCCAACGGCATTGGTTAGGTTTGTACTGGTGGTTACGTCTATGACTCTCTCATTAGAGAGGGTTGCGGCTTTAACATCTTCTTGTGGAGTGATGCTTATATAGTGCGTTGTGGAGCAGCCTGCTAATAAAAGCGTCGATAGGGACAGGGATAAAAATAGTTGTTTCTTTAGCATAATAGCTCCGATCAGATTGATTTCTAAAGCGACTTTTTTCTAAGTTGCTTAAATTAATGAAAAAAACTGTTGATTTTAAGATTGGTAACAGTAATATACGCACCCGCTCACACAGCAAGATTAAAACGTTGTCCCGTTCGTCTAGAGGCCTAGGACACCGCCCTTTCACGGCGGTAACAGGGGTTCGAACCCCCTACGGGACGCCATCCTTTCATACGGTTGGCTGTATAGTCTACATAAAATATGTGTTGAGTGAGAAGTTTTTTGCGGGAATAGCTCAGTGGTAGAGCACAACCTTGCCAAGGTTGGGGTCGCGAGTTCGAGCCTCGTTTCCCGCTCCACTTTCTGAAACTAGAAAGTGAGTGATTAGTTGTAGCTCTATAAAAGCTAGATTGTGTCCCGTTCGTCTAGAGGCCTAGGACACCGCCCTTTCACGGCGGTAACAGGGGTTCGAACCCCCTACGGGACGCCACTTTTAAGTTTGTCTTGCAAATTGGCAAGGTGAACAAGACAGCCCACTGCTTTATGCGAATAAAGAGTAGGGGTGTTGATAATGCGGGAATAGCTCAGTGGTAGAGCACAACCTTGCCAAGGTTGGGGTCGCGAGTTCGAGCCTCGTTTCCCGCTCCACTTTCTTAAACTAGAAAGTGAGTGATTAGTTGTAGCTCTATAAAAGCTAGATTGTGTCCCGTTCGTCTAGAGGCCTAGGACACCGCCCTTTCACGGCGGTAACAGGGGTTCGAACCCCCTACGGGACGCCACTTTTAAGTTTGTCTTGCAAATTGGCAAGGTGAACAAGACAGCCCACTGCTTTATGCAAATAAAGAGTAGGGGTGTTGATAATGCGGGAATAGCTCAGTGGTAGAGCACAACCTTGCCAAGGTTGGGGTCGCGAGTTCGAGCCTCGTTTCCCGCTCCACTTTCTTAAACTAGAAAGTGAGTGATTAGTTGTAGCTCTATAAAAGCTAAATTGTGTCCCGTTCGTCTAGAGGCCTAGGACACCGCCCTTTCACGGCGGTAACAGGGGTTCGAACCCCCTACGGGACGCCACTTTTAAGTTTGTCTTGCAAATTGGCAAGGTGAACAAGACAGCCCACTGCTTTATGCGAATAAAGAGTAGGGGTGTTGATAATGCGGGAATAGCTCAGTGGTAGAGCACAACCTTGCCAAGGTTGGGGTCGCGAGTTCGAGCCTCGTTTCCCGCTCCACTTTCTTAAACTAGAAAGTGAGTGATTAGTTGTAGCTCTATAAAAGCTAAATTGTGTCCCGTTCGTCTAGAGGCCTAGGACACCGCCCTTTCACGGCGGTAACAGGGGTTCGAACCCCCTACGGGACGCCACTTTTACTTTGAAAGTAAAAAGTGTGTGAAGAGTGATATTGTTAATGTAGTAAAAAGTTTATGTCCCGTTCGTCTAGAGGCCTAGGACACCGCCCTTTCACGGCGGTAACAGGGGTTCGAACCCCCTACGGGACGCCACTTTTACCTTTAATAAAAGGTAAAATGTTGCTAAGTAGTGTATAGCAACAAACAAATGCGGGAATAGCTCAGTGGTAGAGCACAACCTTGCCAAGGTTGGGGTCGCGAGTTCGAGCCTCGTTTCCCGCTCCACTTTCTTTGATAAAGAAAGTTTTTTGTATGTCCCATTCGTCTAGAGGCCTAGGACACCGCCCTTTCACGGCGGTAACAGGGGTTCGAACCCCCTATGGGACGCCATCCTTTTTTGCGCTATCATAGCTAACCTTAATTTTTGAGTTTTTAGCCATGACTTGGTTCGTCAATTACAGATTAGACCATTCGGTTTCCGTTGCTGATCGTAGTTTGGCTTATGGCGATGGCGTGTTCGAAACTATTCGTGTTTTTCCTCAGCGTTTCTTGCAAATAAATGATCACCTCTCTCGTCTTTATCGTGGGCTATCTAAGCTTGCTATGCCTTTCTCTACAGAGCAGAAATCTTTACTGTACGACTTTTTACATTCCAATGTTTTGCCATTAATCCATGAAGAGTCCGTTGTAAAAATTATTGTGAGTCGTGGAGAAGGTGGAAGAGGCTATTTAGCGCCTGAGAACTGCATTCACTCCGTCATTATCGGTATTCTGCCTGCACCAAATTACCAACTTCATCGTCAAAAAGGCGTTTCGCTTTCTATTTCGCCTGTTCCTGTCAGTTCCAATCGTTTTCTTGCTGGAATAAAGCATTTAAATCGGCTTGAAAATGTCATCGCCAAACAATTTTTAGTATCTGCTGATTTTGAGGCCATCATGATGAATGGCAAACGAGAGTTGGTTGAATGCATCCAGAGTAATGTTTTTTGGTGTAAGCAGGGCGTTCTTTACACACCTTCACTAGAGTTGTCGGGTGTGCAGGGAACTTATCGAAAAGCCATTATTGAAAATCAAAGCAACTACACGGTCCAAGTCGGTCATTTTTTTATTAACGACCTAATGGCCGCAGACGAAATTTTTATTACGAATAGCCTGATGGGCATAGTTCCTGTTACCGAGGTTACAGGAGTATCATTTCCAATTGGAGTTCATACTCGAAAGTTACAAATTTTATTGCAAGCTAAGGATATGCATGGCGTACATTAAGTGGTTTTATCGCGCAGTTTTTTTGTCTATTACACTGTCAGCCATATTAGCTGGTTATCTTTACCATTCAATTACCGCTCCTGTAGATATAACATCTAAAGAAGAGTTTGAGGTTAAAGCGGGAGATACGGCTTTTAGCTTGGGGCACGAGTTAAGTGAAAACGGTTTGATTTCTAACCCATATTTAACACGCGTGGTTGCCAAGCTTCATCCTGAATGGGTGCCTAAGGTTGGTAAGTATGCCATCAAACCTGAGATGAACTTATTGGATATTATGGCGTTGTTTGATTCTGGACAGTCAATTTTTTATTCCATTACGTTATTGGAAGGCAAAACGACTCGGGATTTTTTGCTTGCCATGCAAGCAAGTGGCAATATCACCATGACCTTGCTTGACGCATCAAATGAAGAAATAGCGCAAAAAGTAGGACTTGATACTCAGCACCCAGAGGGTCAATTTTTTGCTAATACTTATCGTTATCATGAAGGTGATACAGATGTCAGCATACTAAAGCATGCCCATGAATTGATGACTCAAACATTGACTGATTTATGGAACAATAAAGCTGAGAACTTACCCTATGATTCGCCATATGAAGCGTTAATTATGGCCTCAATCATTGAAAAAGAAACTGGCGTGGCTTATGAACGTCCAATGATTGCGCGAGTATTTATTAGTCGATTAGAGAAGGGGATGCGACTACAAACAGATCCCACTGTTATCTATGGGCTTGGTGATTTATTTAAAGGTAATTTGACGCGCAAAGGCTTGCAAAATTCATCACCTTATAACACTTATAAAGTCTATGGTTTGCCGCCAACACCGATCGCCAATGTCGGTAGAGAAGCTATCGAAGCGGCATTAAACCCAGGGGAAACCAAGGCCTTGTATTTTGTAGCTAAAGGCGATGGGACACACGCTTTTTCTAATACGCTAAAAGAGCATAATCGCGCGGTTAGAAAATATCAGTTTAAGCGACGAGAAGACTATCGTTCGACTCCAGCGACTGCGAAATAGAGGAAGATTGTATGAGAGGTAAATTTATTTCGCTTGAGGGTGGCGAAGGCAGTGGTAAGACGACAGCGATTCACTTTATTCGTCAGTGGTTAGATGATCATAATATTCCCTATATCATGACTCGTGAGCCAGGTGGTACGCCACTTGCGGAAGAAATTCGCCAGCTAATTTTGTCACCACGAGAAGAAGTGGTGAATGATACCACTGAGCTATTGCTTGTTTTTGCAGCCAGAGCACAGCATTTAGCTGAAAAAATCCAACCTGCTTTAGATAAAGGTACATGGGTGATCAGCGACCGTTTTTTGGACTCAAGTTATGTTTACCAAGGTAAAGCTCGTGGTGGCGATATTGCCATGCTTGACCAACTAGCGAGTTGGGTTGTTGGCGATAATAAGCCAAATGCAACTCTTGTCTTAGATGTGTCTGTCGAATTAGGGCAGGAGCGCGTTGTACAGCGACAGCATCAAGACCGTTTAGATAAAGAGTCACTAGCATTCCATCAAAAAGTGCGCGACGGTTTTCTTGAGCGAGCGAAAGCGGATCCTGAAAGAGTGAAAATAGTGGATGCCAGCCAGTCTTTAGAGTCAGTCAAGATTCAGATTGAGAAAGAGCTATCACAACTTCATAAAACTTGGGTTGGTGATTGTTAAATGTCAAAAATTGCTGACTGGTTAATTCCTTGTTTGCGTCAAGTGCAAGTGCTTAAACAAACAAACAGTTTATCACATGCCTTGTTAATTACTGGCGCTGACGGTGTTGGGCAGGAAGAATTAGCCCATGAAATGGTGAAGGATTTAATGTGCGAAAAAGATCAGGCTGCCGCGTGTGGTACCTGTCATTCTTGTCAGTTGATGAGCGCTGATACGCATCCTGATTATCGTATATTGGATGGTGAGAACGCGACGATCAAAGTTGATCAAGTGCGTTTATTGGTTCGCCAAATTAGTCAAAAACCTCAGGTTGGTCAAAACAAAGTCGTATTAATTACTCATGCTCAAGCAATGAATACGAATGCGGCAAATGCCGTACTTAAAGCCCTTGAAGAACCTGCCGATCGTACTTTTTTTGTCCTAACAAGCTCTCAGTCTACTAGCTTGTTACCGACTATTCGAAGCCGATGTTTATTGGTTAATGTGCCAACTCCTAGCATGGGGGAAGTGAAGTCTTGGTTAATGCAGCAACCAGATGGTGAAGCTTTGAGCTCTCTATTTTGGCTAACCACTCAGCCATTTCGCTTATTATCTATTCACCAGCAAAATAAGACCCAATTATACACAGCCTTGCCAGATCAATTGACGAGCATGCTGCGAGGAACAACCCCCGTTAGTGTTGTGCTGAAAGGGTTGGATAGCAATAACATTGCGGACTACTGTAACGGCTTAGCAGCGATTTTACACCAGTGTATTTGTCATTCGACTGGCGCCCCTATCGATGAGGCTTTGCAGTCAATATACGAAGCGCTTATTGCTCGCCTTGGTATTCAGACTCTAATGGTACGTTATCAATCGCTGCAAAAATTGAAGTCAGACCTTCAAAAGACAAATTTAAACCCCATTATGCAACTCACACACGAATTGAATCAGTGGTAAACCAACTATGTTAATTGATACCCATTGCCATCTCGATATGCTTGATTTGGCTCCTCATAACAATGATATCAACTCAGCCATCGATGCAGCGTACCGCCAGGGCGTTAGACAGTTGCTGACGATTTCTGTTGATCTTAACAAAATGGATACTGTGTTAGGTTTCACCCAGCGTGATGGTATTTACGCTAGCTGCGGTGTTCACCCATTACAGAGCGAAGGTTTGGTTACTGATGAAGTGCTTTTGCGTCAGTTCGCAGCAGACCCTAAAGTGATTGCTATCGGTGAAACGGGCTTAGATTACTTTTACGAAAAATCAGCAGAAGTACATGAGTCTCAGAAAGTGAGTTTCATGCATCACCTTAAAGCCGCTGGGGATTTAGAACTTCCTGTTATTGTTCATACTAGAAGTGCCAAAGAAGATACTCTGTCTTTGATTAAGCAATATGGTAATCCTAATAGCGCAGGTGTATTGCATTGTTTTACCGAAGATTACGATATGGCCAAAGCTGCATTGGATGAAAACTATCTCATCTCCATTTCTGGTATTGTGACCTTTAAAACGGCGCAAGATCTCAAGGAAACCGTTCGTAAGTTACCGCTAGAGTCTTTGATTATTGAGACCGACTCACCTTATTTAGCACCAGTACCTTATCGTGGCAAAAAAAATGAGCCTCAGTATGTGTCAGAAGTGGCTCAATATGTGGCCGATTTGAAAGGCATTCGTTATGAGGCCTTACTAGAAGCGACAGCTGCCAATTTCCATCGAGTTTTTGCGAAGGCAAATCCGCAGCATCAACTTCAGCTCTAGATGGTTTGCCAAAATTTCGCGTAATTGAGTAACAAAAAGTTGGACTACTGATGTTTTTTGCTAATAAAACCATGATATTTCTGCTTCTATATAGTCGAAGTGAAATCACAGTGTTAGTCTCAACATATTGTATTTATTTAAAATATTTGAAAGAAGAGCCTTCTTCTTTCGCAAGCCTATTTTTTGAATGGCTTGTTAGACATAAGGAAATCCATTGATGTCCAACATGGTTACTTCTCTACCTTATCAAGCTCTTTCAGCCAAAGTTCCTGCGGATCACCTGACTTTCAAGACATTAAACGACATTGAGCCGCTAAGCGGCATTTTAGGTCAAGAGCGTGCCGTTGAAGCCATTCAATTTGGTGTGGCGATGCAGCGCCCAGGCTACAATATTTTTGCTATGGGTGATTCTGGTACTGGCCGCTCTTCCTATGTACTCAGTTACTTAAAGAGTGAAGCAAAACGCCGTCCAGCACCTAATGAATGGGCTTACATTAATAATTATACCGAAAGCCATCGCCCAAAGGCATTGGAATTTTCTCCAGGACAAGCCTCTGAATTCGAAAAAGAAATTCGAGCGCTAATCGATGGGTTAATGGTTACCTTTCCTGCTGCTTTTGAAAACCCAACGTATCAGCAGCAAAAAAGTATAATCGATCGTGCCTTTAATGATCAGTACGAAGCCGCGATTAATAAAGTAGAACGAGTGTCGGGGAAAGTTGGTGTTGCCATGTTTCGTGATGCATCCTCTGTGAGTTTTGCGCCAATGAAAGATGGCAAAGCACTGGAAGAAAATGAGTTTGCTGCATTAACAGATGATGAACGTGATGCATTTCAGGAAGGCGTTTCTACACTGGAAGGGTTGCTTAATGAAGAGTTGTTGGGTTTACCACAATGGAAACGCGCAACCTACGAGAAAATTCGTCAGCTGAATCTAGATACCGTTAAAGAAGCTCTGGATCCATTAATGTCAGCCTTGTTTGAAAAATACCAAGATGATGCGGATATTAGCTCACACTTAAAGGCCTTGAGAGACGATCTAGACAAAACTATTATTGATCAAATGGCCGATGACAAAGCCACTGAAAATCGTGATGAGATTGGTCGCCGTCAGTTTTATGAAGAACTGTATTTACCCAATATCGCCGTTACACACGAAACCAGTGGCGGGCAGCCCGTGGTGTATGAACCACATCCTACTTATCGTAATTTATTTGGTCAGGTGGAGCACAGTAGCGATCAAGGTATGTTGGTAACAAGTTATCGCTTAATTCGTTCTGGTAGCTTGCATGCGGCTAATGGCGGTTATTTGATCTTAGATGCTGAGAAACTGCTGACAGATCATTACTTGTGGGAAGCCCTTAAACGCGCCCTTAAAAGTAAAACGATCAAAATTGAGCATCCTTATGCGGATATGGGATTGATGAATACCACGACCTTAACTCCGCAAGATTTACCTTTGCAAGTGAAAGTTGTGCTGATAGGCGCTCGTGATATTTATTACTTGCTACAAGATGCTGATCCTGATTTTCAAGAAATGTTCCGTGTGTTAGTTGATTTTGACGATACTCTAAAACGCTCTAAAGATTCTGAGTTGTCTTTTGCGCGTCTAATGAAGGATCGAGTTGATAAAGAAGAATACGCTAACGTGACACGTGATGGCGTTGCCGCCTTGATCGAATACAGCGGTCGTTTGGCTGAACATCAGCGTGAAATGGCAGCGAAAATCGGCGATGTGTTTGAGTTACTAGGTGAAGCGGATTTTGTGCGTCAAATGGCGAAAGAGGAAGAAATTACTGCCAACCATATTACACGTGCTTTAAAAGCGAAAAAGCATCGAACGGGTCGTGTTAGTGAAAAGATCATAGAAGAAATCATTGAAGGTACAGTGTTGCTTGAAAGTGACGGTTATGCGGTTGGTAAAATTAACGGTTTAACCGTTATGCAGATTGGAGATAGCAGCTTTGGCGCGCCTGCGCGTATTTCCACGACAGTTTATCCGGGTGGAAAAGGCATCATTGATATCGAAAGAGAATCAAACCTAGGTCAAAACATTCACTCTAAGGGTGTGTTGATCTTGTCTGGTTATCTTGGTAATAAATACGCTCAGCGTTTTCCGTTAGACATATCCGCTTCCATCGCTATGGAGCAAAGTTATGGGTATATCGATGGAGACAGTGCCTCTACGGCAGAATTATGTTGTTTGTTATCTGCATTGATTCAGGTTCCTTTACGTCAAGACCTTGCCATTACGGGCTCTTTGAATCAGTACGGTGAGATTCAGGCCATTGGTGGCGTAAACGAGAAAATTGAAGGATTCTTTAATGTTTGCAGTGCGCGTGGATTAACCGGCACACAAGGTGTGATTATACCTAAGTCTAATGCGGTTAATTTGATGCTAAGTGATGAAATTATTGATGCCGTAAAAGAGGGGATGTTCCATGTTTATGCTATTTCTACCGCCGATGAAGCATTGCACTTATTGACAGGTATTGAGCCCGGTATTGCCGATAAAGAGGGCGAATATCCAGTAGATTCTCTATCTGCTCGAGTGATAGAACGATTAGAAGAAATCTCTAAGCTTGGCGAAGAAGAGGAAGATGAAGAAGAGGAAGATGAAGAAGCATCTGATAATTCGTCAAAAGGAAATAAAGATAAAAAATCAGAGAAAGACAAAAAGCCTGAAAAAACTCAAAAATAAAGGTTAAGAACGCATAGCTTTAGTGCTTACCATTGGTTCTCTTAATGATTTTAGTTTTACATTGGGAGTTAACCAAAGAAAAAACCGTGTAATAGAGGTCGTCCGCTTTGACATAAACAAAGCTGGCGACCTCTTTTCTTTTGCTAGGAAGGTGCTTTTTTAAAACCATCGCGCTTTTGAATGTTTTCCCACCCATATATTTCTGCGCATCTTTGTCGGCTGCAAGTTTTGCGTCAAAGTCACTGCATTCTGCATAGACAAAACTGGTCGCAACTAGACTAAGCAGGATAAGTAAATGGTATCTAAACTTAAAAATATTGAACTCCTATTGTGTTTGAATGACTAACTTATATTACAGCCTAGTGATATTGGTAAGATACACGTCAAACACCTTAAGTGTCATTAGTGAATTAGACTGCAATGTCAATATCGTTTAGCGCATTACAAGATAGTAGGTGTTTTTTTTAGCGAGCATGCTATTTTAAACATATTGTCTTGTGTCATTGGTTTCATGCTTAAGTATTTTAAGAATAAAGGGTGTATTTATGAAAAAGGGTCTTCTTACTGCTGCAGTTATTTCTATCACTTGTTCATCCGGTGCGTTTGCACATGGTTCATGCGACACAGAACTACATGGATATATGCAAGATATCAAAGATGAAATGCGCGCCATGTCATCTGATGTAAAATCTGGAGACAATCAATCTGCAGCAAAACATGTAGATTCTCTTATAAGTTATTTTGAAAAATCACGCAGCGAAACGCCTCATAAATTTATCCATGACGATCTAAAAGGCGCAGAGTTAAAATCTCAAACCGCCGAATACCACAAAGTTGTTGATGGAATGATTGATGTGCTTAAAAATCTAGAAGGCGCATTACAGTCTGGCGATTCTTCTAAAGTAAGAGAATTGCTTGGAGCAATAGTTGAGCACAGAAATTCAGGACATAGTTCTTTTAAGGAATGCTAATACTGTTTGATGACCTAGAGTGAATTCACTGCTACAATGCGCGCGATAAAGAGAGGATATTATGGCTCGTGTTAAAAAATCGCGCAGTATGCGTGGAAAACTTGGAAAAACTGGTTCAAAAGAGATGATGAAAGAGCAAAACAAAGCTCGTAAGGCTTCATCAACTCGTCGTTTTGTGACAAAGAAATCCAAGGAACGCAAAGAACAAGCGCACAAAAAGCTTGAACGACTAGGTTTGCTTCCAGAAAAAGATGCTGGGGCAGCTCCCGTGCGACCTCGTCGTTTTGTTTTCGTGAAACCTGTTGATGAAAAGGCAGAAGAAGCGAAAATAGAGGTAGAATCAAACAATGTTGATACGGACAGTGAAGATCTGTCAGTAGACGAATTGTTGTCTGCATTTACTGAGCAAAAGTAAAAGCAGAAAAATAAGTAAATCAATGTACAATAAAAAAGGCTGCTGATGCGGCCTTTTTTTATGCTAAAAAAAGCATCGTAGAATAAAAATTAACTAGGATAATCTGATAGATAGGTGATAAGTGTGAAAGCTTCTGTTCCGATGTCGAGTGTTCGCTATCTTTTAAAAGCTGTGGAGAGCCAAGGGTTAGATCGTCAGTCAGTATTAGACAGCTTGGAATTAACGCAAGATGAAGTAGAACAGAGCGAGTCATTCCCCGCTTATCGTTACGGCATGCTTTATCAGAAAATCATGTGGCTGATGCAAGACGAGTCTTTTGGAATGCTCAGTGGTGGTAAGGTTCCAAACGGCACATTCAGAATGATGTGCCTGTGTATCATACATGCCCGAAGTTTGACCCATGCTTTGTACCGCTGCAGTGATTTTTATGAAATATGCAGAGGGCCAACGGTGAAGCCAGTTCTGATCAAGAAAGGGCGCTTTGCTATGGTGACCTTTGCCGCTTTGGATTCTTCTGAAGACAAAATCAACGAACTTGTGGTACCTGAGTCAAAAGAGCAATTAAGAACGACCCTTTCCATGTGGCATCATTTTATTTGCTGGTTAATCGGACGTCGATTAAATTTGAAGGCAGCTTATTTTACTAGTGAGCGTCCAGATGATGTGGAGTATTACAAAACTCTTTTTCAATCCGAAGTGAAATTCAATCAGCACGCGAATGCCTTAGTATTTCCAGCAAGTTATCTTGATATGCCAATTGTCCAAACGGAAGACAGTCTGAGAGGCTTTTTAAAAACGGCCCCTTACCAATTATTGGTGATGGTTGAGAACGACAACAGCTTGAAGTCACAAGTCATGGCGATGCTAGGGAAGGATTTTTCCAGAGAAATGCCAAGTGCTGATGAAGTAGCCAGTGCTCTTAACATGAGTGTGTCTACCTTGCGTAGACGCTTAAATGATGAAAAAACCTCCTACCAAAACATAAAGGATGATTGTCGCAAAGAAGCCGCAATTACCTATATGAATGCCCCTCAATTGAGTATTAATGATATTGCCGCTTTAATGGGCTTTGATGAGCCAAGTGCATTTTTTCGTTCCTTTAAAAAATGGACAGGAATGACCCCGGGCGAATATCGAAAAAGTGAGGAATATTTAAAGTTTGGTAAAGCAATGAAACGCCTATAAATTAGGCTCTTAACGCTTTATATTTTGTCTCATGAATGAATTTGTTAGAAATATAGGTCTGTATTGTTATTGAGAGATTTGCTTTATTTTTCCATTCTATAGGTATAAATCCGCTCGGATAAACTAACTGGAGAATAAAAAATGAGCGAATACCTATATCCAATCAACGACATTTTATTCAGCTTACGTTCTGTTGCTAAAACGGAACGCCTTACACCTTTTTTAGAAGATGCTGTCGATAACGATTTATTGGAAGCGATTCTGGGTGAAGCCGGAAAATTAGCAGAACAAGTTATTGCGCCCATCAATGCCAGTGGCGACAAAGAAGGCTCTCGAGTAGAGAATGGCGAGGTTATTGAAGCAAAAGGCTTTAAAGAGGCTTTTAAGGCTTATTCAGAAGGAGGCTGGATTGGTTTATCTGGTGACCCTGAATATGGCGGTCAAGGCCTTCCTTCTTATGTTGCTACTGCTGTTAACGAAGGCGTTCAAGCGGCCAATCTAGCTTTTTCTCTATGTCCTTTGTTAAGTCTCGGTGCAATCGAAGCGATTAGCCTGCACGCTAGTGACGAGTTAAAGAACCTCTACCTTCCTAAAATGTTGGCTGGCGAATGGGCTGGAACAATGAACCTAACTGAGTCCGCAGCGGGCTCCGACCTCGCGGCCATTGCTTGTAAAGCGATACCCGATGGGGATGTTTTTCGAATCAAAGGTCAGAAAATATTCATCACCTGGGGTGATCATCAAATGAGTGATAACATCATTCATTTGGTGTTAGCTCGCTTGCCAAATGCGCCTGAGGGTGTGAAAGGTATATCTTTATTCATAGTGCCGAAATTTACTTTGGATGATCAGGGTGAGCCTGCTCAACGTAATGATGTTCATGTGGTTTCTGTTGAACATAAAATGGGCATCCATGCCTCACCTACATGTGTAATGAGTTTTGGTGATAAAGAAGGGGCGGTTGGCTATCTTGTGGGTCAAGAAAACGAAGGCATTAAAGCCATGTTCACCATGATGAACAATGCAAGGCAAGGTGTTGGTTTACAGGGTTTGGCTATATCTGAGAGAGCGTACCAGCAAGCATTAGACTATGCTCAAGAACGTAAACAGGGAATGAATGCCGAGCGAACAGCTCGCGCTGCTATTATCGAGCATCCTGATGTGCTTCGTATGCTGATGACAATGAAGTCTCAAATAGATGCGATGCGCTCTCTTATTTACGTGTCTGCAGTGGAAAATGACTTATCACATTTCGCTTCAGGGGAAGACCAGAAACAAGCCATTGCTCGTACTGCGCTTTATACTCCAATTGTTAAAGGTTGGATCACTGAGCAAGCTCAGGAAATAACGTCGTTAGCAATTCAAGTGCATGGTGGAATGGGTTTCATCGAAGAAACGGGCGCGGCTCAGCATGCACGCGACGCGAGAATCTTGCCTATTTATGAAGGTACTAATGGTATACAGGCAATTGATTTGATTGGCCGTAAATTGCATTCAGACAAAGGGGTCGCCATGATGTCTTTATTGGCTGACATCGAAACTGAAATAGCAGAATGGCAGTCATCTACTGTGAGTGCTTATGCTGACAAAGTGAAACTAATTCTAGATCAGACTAAATCGGCCACTGAGAAATGTTTGGCTGCTATGGAAAAGAATCCTGTTTTAGGTACGGGCTTAGCGTATTCTTATATGATGTTAATGGGGTATTTGATTGGTGCCTGGTTGCAAGTAAGAGCTTTATACGCGGCACAGAATGATGAAAAACTCGACGAATCACAAAAAAATTCTTGGGAGCAATCTGTCTCATTTTATTGTGATCATGTTTTGCCACGGGCTTTGGGTCATGTTCACTCAATAATGTTTGGATCAACAACTGTTGACAAACTAAACAAAAATGTTTTCAATCGATGAAAAAGCATTTCATGACCGTAAAGAATGCCCTTAAAAAAAATAATGGGAGGCAACATGTCAGATAGAGAAGTAATGGAATTTGATGTTTTAATTGTTGGCGGTGGTCCAGCTGGGTTATCTGCGGCCTGCCGTATTATGCAAAAAGCACAAGCTGAAGAAAAAGAAATTAGTGTTTGTTTGGTTGAAAAAGGTTCTGAAATTGGAGCGCACATATTATCTGGTGCCGTAGTCGAACCATCCGCTTTAACGGAACTGTTCCCAGAGTGGCAAGAAATGGGCGCTCCGCTAAACACCAAAGTAAACGTCGACGAACTTCATTGGTTAGGTTCGGAGACAGCGTCCAAAAAATTTAACAATTGGATGATTCCGAAAACACTCCATAACGATGGCAATTATATTATTAGCTTAGGTAATCTATGCCGCTGGCTTGCTGAGCAAGCAGAATCTTTAGGTGTAGAAGTATTCCCCGGTTTTTCCGCTGCACATGTTGCCTACGATGATAAAGGCAATGTGGAAGGGGTGATCACGGGAGATATGGGGTTAGCAGCAGACGGTTCAGAAAAGGATGGCTTCATGCCAGGCATGTTACTGAAAGCCAAATACACTGTCTTTTCAGAAGGTTGTCGTGGGCATTTAGGCAAAGAGCTTCTTAATCACTTTGAGCTAGATAAAGACAAAGCCCCTCAGCATTATGGTCTTGGTATCAAAGAGTTATGGGATGTTCCTGAGTCTCAAAGCAAACCTGGCACAGTAATTCATACGGCGGGTTGGCCGTTAGGTAATGAAGCGGGCGGTGGCGGCTTTTTGTATCATTTAGAAAACAATCAAGTAGTGGTTGGTCTAATTGTTGATTTGAACTATAAAAATCCATACCTAAGTCCTTATGATGAATTTCAAAAATATAAACATCATCCGATTATCTCTGAGCACTTAAAAGGCGCCAAACGCGTATCTTACGGTGCTAGAGCGATAGCTAAAGGTGGCTGGGCTTCATTACCTAAAATGAGTTTTCCTGGTGGTTTGGTGATCGGCTGTGATGCTGGCACGTTGAATCCAGCCAAAATTAAAGGCACTCACACCGCAATGAAGAGCGGTATGTTAGCTGCAGAAAGTATTTATGATGCGCTTCAGGCAGAAACACTAGTAGCCGATCTGGTTCAGTTTAATGATGCAATGCGTAGTTCGTGGCTAGGTAAAGAATTGCAGCAAGCTCGTAACTTTGTTCCAGTAATGCATAAGCTTGGCACTTTTTGGGGCGGTGCGTACAACTGGTTAGATCAGAATATATTCTCTGGCGGTTTGCCATTCACATTCAACGATATGACACCAGACTATGCGTGCATGGAGCTGGCTGATAAACATGTAGCGCCAGAGTATAAAAAGCCAGATGGCTTATTAAGCTTTGATAAATTGTCTTCTGTGTTCTTGTCGAACACAAACCATGAAGAGAATCAACCATGTCATCTGAAATTAAAAGATGCGGCGATTCCAATACAAAGTAACTTACCCAAATATAATGAGCCCGCTCAACGGTATTGTCCAGCTGGCGTTTATGAAGTAGTCGAGTCCAATAGTGAGTCTGTTTTTCAGATAAACTCTCAAAATTGTATTCATTGTAAAACCTGTGACATAAAAGACCCTGCACAAAATATCACGTGGGTGACGCCTGAAGGTTCTGGTGGGCCAAACTACCCAAATATGTAGCTCTATTTGTGTTAGAGCAAACGGATCACTTATATGTGCTCCGTTTGTTCTTATTCACTACTGGATTTCACTTTTCGACTGATCAATAATAGAGATCTTCAAAAAGGGGAATCCTATGCGTTTATGGGTCGATGCTGACGCCTGTCCAAATGTTATTAAAACCATTCTGTTTCGTGCTGCTGAACGTGTTGAAATCCCTTGTATCTTAGTGGCTAACCAAGCCATATCCATTCCACCTTCCAAGTGGATCGAGCGTCGAGTGGTAAGTTCTGGCTTTGATGTGGCAGATAATTACATCGTCGATAACATCTCTACCGAAGATTTGGTTGTCACTGCCGATATTCCTTTGGCATCTGATGTAATTGAAAAAGGCGCTTTGGCAATAAATCCCCGCGGTGAGCTCTATACAAAAGAGAATATTAAACAGCGTCTGGGAATGCGAGATTTCATGGAACAGATGCGTTCATCTGGTGTGCAGATGGGCGGGCCAGCGACCTTTAATCAACAAGATAGAATGGCATTTGCAAACACACTAGATAAGTTATTAGCTCAAAGAATCAAGTGAGGTTTTAATCGAGGAATCTGGAAAGTAGTCGATGAATATTTTCCAGATTATTCAATGTTTATAGGTGATTTTATATGAAAAAAATCGTGGTTGTTGGCGGTGGCGCCGGTGGTTTGGAATTGGTTACCAAGCTAGGGCATAGCTTTGGTAAAAAGCGCCAAGCAGAGATTGTGCTGATTGATAGAAGCCAAACTCACATTTGGAAACCTCTGCTGCATGAGGTGGCCACGGGGTCGTTGGATATTAATAACGATGGCGTCAACTACCGAGCCCACGCTGCTAAGCACCATTATCAATTTCAATTAGGCACCCTGATGGGGGTTGATCCTGAAGCTCGTAAGCTGACCCTGGACTCTCTTTCTGATGATATGGGCCACATCGTTTTACCAGAACGTACTATTTCTTATGACATTCTAGTTATGGCGGTAGGCAGTGTGAGTAACGATTTTGGTACGCCTGGGGTGCTAGAGCATTGTTATTTTCTAGATTCCCATAAGCAAGCTGAGCGCTTTCAACAAGCGCTTTTGAATCAGTTTCTACGAATTCATCAAGAAGGAACTGATGCTAAGTTGAAGCTAGCCATTGTTGGCGGTGGCGCAACGGGTGTTGAACTGTCAGCTGAACTGTTTCATGTTGCCGACATGCTAAAAGCTTATGGCATGCCAGAAATGTCTGGTAAACGAGTGAATATCCAGCTTATCGAAGCTGGGCCTCGAATTTTAGCGGCGCTGCCAGATAGAATTGCCTCCTTAGCAACAAAAGAGCTGATCCGCTTAGGCGTCACCGTTAGTCAAAGTACTCGTGTTGTCCGTGCTTATGATGGCGGTTTTCAAACAGCAGACGAAAAAAATATCGAAGCCGACCTAATGATTTGGGCGGCAGGTGTAAAAGCGCCAGATTTCGTTGCTAAGATTGAGGGCTTTGAAACCACACGCAATAATCAGATTTTGGTAAAAGGAACCTTACAAACAACAGGGTTCGAGAATATTTATGTGATCGGAGACTGTTGCGCCTGTAAACAAGCGGATGGTTCTTTTGTACCTCCAAGAGCACAATCGGCCCATCAAATGGCAGCATTAGTATTTGATAATATCAAAGCATCTTTCTTGAGCGAGCCTTTAAAAGATTATACTTACAAAGATTATGGCTCCTTGGTTAATTTGAGCCGCTACAGTACAGTCGGCAATCTCATGGGTAACCTAATGGGTGGTTCAATGTTTATTGAAGGTCGTCTTGCCCGTTTTGTGTATGTTTCTCTATACCGACTTCATTTGATTGCGATACATGGTTGGCTTAAAGCAACGGTAATTATGGCGGCGCAAAAAATAGGCAAAGTTGTTAAACCAAAATTGAAATTGCATTAATTATTAGCCATCACAGGTAACTTAAAAACCGAGCCACTATGAGCTCGGTTTTTTTTGCTTCAAATTTTTTTCTACGTCTTCTAGTAATGCTTGACCTATGTGCAACACACAGGTTTTACACTATGGTAATGGTTTATACATTTCAAAGGAGTTCTTATGCGAGTGAGTGAGCTAGCGACAAAAGCTGATGTCACAGCCGAGACTGTTCGCCATTACACTAGACTTGGCCTGATTCACGCAGAACGAGACCCTAACAATGGCTATCAACTATACGACCATGTGGCATTACAACGATTAAATTTTATTCGTCAAGCCAGTGAATTAGGCTTCAGTTTAAAACAAATCGAAGAGATTTTTCATCAATCCGACAGTGGTGACTCACCTTGCCCTATGGTTCGGGACTTATTGCAAAAAAAAGTCCCAGAAACCAGATTGAAAATAGCTCAACTGCAAGCGCATTTAATCAAGATGGAAAATGCATTAGCCGCTTGGGAAAGCATGCCAAATGGTGCGCCTGATGGTCATTCAATCTGTTGTTTGATCGAAGATTGGGAAGAGACCAAATAGGGTATCAATAGCGGTACTAAGAGGAGGACTGAAATGACGCGAGCAGATTCAAAAACAGCCGATCAAAATACAACGTTTGCATTGAACGTTACAGGTATGTCTTGCCAAGGCTGCGTATCGAAAGTGCGCAAGCTCATTCAAGAGAAAAGCCCAGAAGCAATCATCGAAGGTATGCCGAAAGAGCATAAGTTGGTTGTTACGTCGGATTTAGATTTAGCAACAATTGAAGCCAGTGTCCAGAAAGCCGGCTATCTTTCACAGGGATTATTTGATTATGAGCGCGCTCAATTAAACGCTAAGCAGGAATCCCGAGATGACAAAGGCATTACAGATAAAAAGCAGGACAACTACGGTGAAGTGGACGATTCTGTTAATTATCAATTTTCTATTGGTGGAATGACCTGTGCTGGTTGTGTTAATACGGTACAAAAGGCGTTATTAAATTCTGAAGATGTTATTTCCGCAGATGTTAACTTCGCCAACCATACCGCACAAGTAGTCACCAAAGGTTCTCCAGATGCATTAATCAAAGCAGTAGAAAATTCAGGTTATCACGCAAACCTCATCCTTGATGCTGAGAAAAGTGAAGAAGAGCGAGACGAAAGGGAGTTGGCTGAATATTACCATAAACGTAGATCATCAGGACTTGGCTTAGGCTTAGGGATTCCCTTGATGCTATATGGTTTGTTGGGCGGAAACATGATGGTGAGCTCGCTCACTGATAGAGTTATCTGGTTTGTTGTTGGCGTTGCCACATTGTTAATTATGGTGAGTGCGGGTAAGCATTATTTCCGAGGTGCGTGGAAGGCCTTCACTAGTCATCAGGCGAATATGGATTTACTCATTGCTTTAGGTACTGGTAGCGCTTGGCTATATTCTATGCTGGTCGTGTTTGCACCGGTTAGCTGGCTGCCGGAAAATGCACGTCACCTTTACTTCGAAGCGTCAGTGATGATTATTGGGTTAATCAATCTTGGTCAAGCTTTAGAACTGAGGGCGCGTCGTAAAACGAGCCAAGCTTTGCATCGACTTTTAGATTTACGTCCAAAAATGGCCACTCTAGTAGCTGGTGATAGCGAATCTCGTATTAGTGTTTCTGATATCAAAGTAAATGATATTCTGCGAGTTCGTTCTGGTGACAAGATCCCTGTTGATGGCGAAGTCATAGAGGGTCTTTCAACAGTAAATGAATCCATGCTGACAGGCGAGGCAGCGCCAATAGAAAAGAGCACTGGGAGCTTGTTATCTGCTGGTACAGTAAACGGGCAAGGCAGCTTACTATTTAAAGCCACCCGAGTTGGATCTGACACCTTACTTGCTCAGATTATAACCATGGTGGGGAAGGCGCAAAACTCAAAACCACCGATCAGCGTATTGGCTGATAAAGTATCGTCTATCTTTGTTCCCAGTGTGATTATTATCGCCATTTTAACAGCACTTGCTTGGTTTAACCTTTCTTTATTTGGCATGGGCAATAACTCTGTTATGTCCTATATGTTGGTAACAACTATTTCGGTACTGATTATTGCTTGCCCATGCGCTTTGGGATTAGCGACGCCAATCTCTACAATGATAGGAATCGGCAAGGCCGCAGAATATGGCGGACTGATACGCAATGGCGATGCCCTGCAAAGAGCCAGTGAACTAACTGTCGTGGTACTTGATAAGACGGGAACGATTACAGAAGGTAACCCTAAAGTCGTTTACAGTGTTTATAATGAGCAAGCTCATTATAAGTTTGTTAACCAGTTGATTTTAGCCCTAGAGTCTCGAGCCAATCATCCTTTGGCGGATGCTTTGTTAAAACATTGCCAGACAGACGTAGAAGAAAAGCAAAATATCAACTTAGAAGAATTTGGTTCGCTGGTAGGTTTAGGCGTAAAAGGGCGTATTGACGGGGAAACTTATTATCTTGGTAATGAACGTCTGATGAATGAGAAGAACATACCTTTAAGTTTAAGCGCTTCTGATGAACATCATAATGCAGCAACTCGTGTTTACCTCTCTAATGAAACCATGCTATTGGCTGTTTTTTATATTGAAGATCCCATTAAACAAGGGGTTAGGGCGGCTATTTTAAACTTCAAAAAACAGGGTTTAAAAGTGGTTATGCTGACTGGCGATAACCCAGAAACCGCTGCTTCAGTTGCCAATACAGTTGGTATTGAAGATTATCATGCGCAGCTGATGCCAGACGATAAGCTGAACTGGGTTAAGAAGCTACAAGACCAAGGTGAGGTGGTTGGCATGATTGGTGATGGCATCAACGATGCTCCTGCTTTAGCTCAGGCCGATGTGGGTTTTGCGATGGGAGCAGGAACTGACGTGGCTATGGAAAGTGCTGACATTACTTTGATACATAATGAACTAACCGGCGTCGCTGATGTTATTCAGATAAGCTCCGCAACGTTAAGCAACATAAAGCAAAACCTATGGGGGGCATTTGCTTATAACAGTTTAGGTATTCCTATTGCTGCAGGGGTTTTATTTCCGTTTACAGGATGGTTATTGAGTCCAGTTATTGCTGGCGCTGCAATGGCGTTATCATCAGTCACCGTGGTGACTAATGCAAATCGACTGAGACTATTCCGTATTTCACGTTCTAATGGGTAAGTTTTGAGGAGGTAATGTGAGCGCGCTCATTAATGTAATAGGCTTTTTGCTAATTGTGTTTGTTGTTTATTGGTTTTGGTGGCCTCGCCATCAGAAAAAAGCAAAATGATAATCGCTAAAGAAACTTTTCATTAAACAATCATACTGCAAGTGTTGTAATATATTTGTGTTGATTAATAAGCCAAGGGTGCAAGCTCTTGGCTTATTTTGTTTTCAATCTTACATAGTCACTTCTACTAACAAATCTTGAATCAATCTTGGGAGCTTTTATGCTTGCTTATCAGTGGGGTATTTTCGCCATTGCATTAGGGACTTTTGGAATAGGGACAACCGAGTTTATGCCTATGGGCTTGTTACCGGTTATTGCAGATGGTGTGAATGCGTCCATTCCTGCGGCTGGTTTGCTCATTAGCGCTTACGCTGTTGGAGTAATGATTGGTGCGCCCTTAATTACTTTATACTTAACGCGCTATAGTCATAAAACCTCTTTGTTAGCTCTAATGATCATTTTTATTATTGGCAATGTGCTTTCAGCCATTTCCATTAATTATGAGACTTTCTTAGTGTCTCGTGTGATTACTAGCCTTTCTCACGGTGCTTTTTTTGGCATTGGTGCTGTTGTTGCGATGAATCTTGCGCCTATTAATAAAAAAGGATCAGCAGTAGCGTCGATTTTTTTAGGCTTGACCATTGCTAATATTGTTGGTGTACCAATTACCACTTGGTTAGGGCAAACTTTTGATTGGCGTTTGTCGTTTGCGGTAACCGCTTTATTGGGGGGGATTGCTTTTGTTGGTATTTTAAGGAGTTTGTCAGCGATGCCTAGAGCTGAAAAGCCAGACGTTAAAACAGAACTCAAGGCTATCATGCAACCTGCTGCTTTGAGGGCATTCTCTACAACGGTATTGTGCGCTGGTTCCATGTTCACGCTTTATACTTACATTGCACCTATTATGCAGACGTTGGCGAAAGCGTCGGATAACGCTATTGCTACCATGCTTATGTTGGTGGGTATTGGTTTTACACTAGGAAATTATATCAGCGGTAAAATTACTGATAAGTCACCAGACCTGGCTTTATTTGTCTTTCTAGGCTTGCAGGTTTTGGTTTTATTGATGTTTCGCTTTACGTCTACGACGCTTATTGGTGCGGGATTAACTACTTTACTGTGGGGTGTTGTAATATTTGGCAGTGGACCGCCATTACAGATGCAGGTCATGAAGATTGCTGATCAAGCACCAGGTCTAGCATCCTCTATAAATATTGGTGCATTCAATTTAGGCAATGCTTTAGGTGCCGCACTAGGTGGATTGGTTATTAGTATCGGTTTCAGCTTTGATTGGATCCCGAGTGCGGCCGCTTTACTCTCATTTTTGGCACTTGTTATGGTTTGGTTCAATCGACGGAAATCCAGCCAGATATCCAAAGCCAATCCCACAGAAAATAGTGTGGCTTGATAATCGGTAATGAGATCAAAACAAGGGGTGCAGTATGCACCCCTTGTTTTATGCTTTAACTTCATGTGTAGTATGTAGTGAGATGTTAAAATCAATGTAATGGATGAACTGTTTTGACCGTATTAAAAAGTAAATTCTTGAAGCTCAATCGATTAATTCTACTCTTAGCGCTATCCGCCACCATCTTAACTTTCATTAATAGTTTTTATTCGAACTATGAAGTACAGAAAGAGCAGTTAATTCTGCAAGCAATAGAAGTAAATAGGGCTTACGCCAATAAACTATCCGACACTACCGAAACCTTTCTGAACTCTTCTCAACAGCAGCTTGCTTACTCAGCCAAGGCGTTATTTAATAAAATGAATGACGATTCTCGCCTTAAAGAAGAGGCCAATCGACTTATGTTTCAAACAGATAGCTTTAACTCTGTCGTCATTAGTGATGCTTCTGGCCATATTCAGGCAATTTCGCCACAAGCATTAGACCTAGTTGGAATGAAGCTCTCATCAACGGGTAGTGTTGAAGCGCTAGAAGAAAAGAGGGCGCTGATAAGCAGCCCATACCTCTCAACATTAAAGAATTTAATCGTATTTCTTTCTACCCCCATTATTGATTTTAAAGGTAATTATCTTGGGTTTCTTGGTGGCGCTATTTATCTCAAAAGCCCAAACATTCTCAGCAAAATACTGGATGAGCATTATTACAAGAATGGCTCTTATATTTATGTAATAGACCAGGATAAACAAGTTCTATACCACCCAGAAAAAAAACTTATCGGCTCCTTTGTAATGGATAATGATGGCGTAGATGAAATATTAGCGACAAAAGAAGGTGGGTTATTACTGAATAACAGCAATGGAGTTGAAATGTTAGCAGGCTATTCAACAATCCCTAGCACTGGGTGGACAGTAATCACTCAAACGCCATTGGAGTCCACTTTAGTGCCATTAACTGGAATTATGGAAAAAGTTATTTTACGCACATTGCCTCTGGCTTTAGCTGTATTTCTATTTATTTGGTTTTTTGCACGAGCCATTTCTAAGCCACTTCAGCAACTTACCGATAAGGTTGGCTCGCTTGATAGTCCAACGGTTAGCGAGGACATTGAAAATATTCATTCCTGGTATGTGGAGAGCTTTGGGTTAAAACGAGCAATGTTAAATGGTGTAAAAGTCATTCAAAACCAGATTGGTGACCTTAAGCGTGACGCGGAAACAGACCCGCTAACAGGTGCGAATAACCGTCGAGCACTTCAGTTTAGACTAAAGCAATTATCATTACTTGAAATGCCATTTTCAATTTTGGCATTGGATATTGATTATTTTAAACGCATAAATGACAACTATGGCCACAGTGTAGGTGATGATGTCCTTAAGCAGCAAACCCAAATATTGCACAGGTTTTGTAGAGATCAGGATATGGTTGCCCGCACCGGCGGTGAAGAATTTGTACTGTTATTAAAAGAAACGTCTATCGAAAACGCATTTGCCATTGCTGAGCGATTACGCATCGCCATTTCAGAAGAAACATTTGGCGTAGTTGGTCACATTACCACATCGATTGGAATCGCGGCCTGGCCTATATCTGATGAGAGCAGCATAGAAGAAACTTTATCACTGGCGGATCAAGCTTTGTATGAAGCAAAAGGACAAGGTCGGAATCGCTGTATCATTGCGAATAGACCAATATAATTTCTAATAAAACGAGTAACAGCTTAAGCTTTGTATGTTGTAAGGTTGGCAACATGCAAAGCTTGAGAGCTTGTAGCAAACTAGATGATTTAATCATGAAGCTGGAGATTATGATCAAAAACTAGCGCTATTTCCTAATACTCACTATTTCCGATAATAACATTTATCGGAAATAGTGAGTCTATATAGAGCACTCTAGTTGCTACAAACTTTGATTATTTATCTTATTGAGTTTTCAACCATACCAACAACTCTGTCAGTGAATTAATTTGATGCGTTGGTGTAATCTCTTGCGGATGTTGGTTGTCATGATGGTTCAACCAACAAGTATCAATTCCAAAGTTGTTCCCACCTAAAATATCTGATTCAAGTGTGTCGCCAACCATTAATACCTGATCTTTATTTGGTGAACCCATTTGCTCTAAAGCGTGTTCAAATATCTTCGAGTGTGGTTTAGCTACGCCAACGAGTTCAGAAATAACCACTGGTGAGAAATATGGCAAAAAGCCAGTTCGTTCTAATCGGATCTGTTGTAGCTGGACAAAACCATTGGTAATGATGCCCATTTTTACGTTATTTTCATATAAATGCGTTACGAGTTCTACAGCACCTGGTAACGTTTTACAGATATCCGCCATAGAATCTAAAAACTGCTTATTAAGCTCTTTAGTGCTTATGGCCAGTCTATCGCTCCATAGCTTGAAGCGCCTAGTTTGTAATTGCTCTGCATTAATCTGATTGTTTTGATATTCCACCCAGAGCTGCTTATTTACAACTTGGTATTCATTGTATTCTGCTTTTTCAAAAGTAACGCCATGTTGCGCAAACATGTGTTTTAGGCCGGCGTAATTATCGAAATGAAATAGCGTTTCGTCAGCGTCGAATAAGATCCATTTATATTTCATCGTATCTGCTACTTATATAGGTGTTTAAATGTAATGTTCTGGGTGTAACGCAGGAGCAAGAGCAAGCACCAAAGCTTCGGTGTATACGCTTTCTCTAGTGGCTGCATGATTAGTAAACAAGCCTATGGCGCCGCCTTTTTGTCGGATGTTATCTGTATTAAATAACTCATCCATAACGTCGCCTAATTCATCATTGCTTAGTAAGCGTTGATAAACTTTATTCGGCAAAGGCAAATTAGCTGAACGTCCTGTCATTAAATGCCCTTCACTGTTTAAAATGGCGACGTAAGCAAAGGTAGCTGCGCCCTCCTCAAATTCATCGACACCACCTTCCATTGCTACAAAGAAATTCATATCTTGGTGGCTAGCATGGTTCTCAAAACAATAGCGAGCGCGGTTCTGTGCGCCAAGACGGGTTTCTGCTTCGCTCATTGGTTGTTCAGCAACACCAGAAGGAGAATGCATTTCTTCGCAATGAATGATGTGATTAGGAAAGGCCTGCGAAAAAGCCTGTCTTGCAGCATTTACTTTGACTGGATTACTTGATCCAACACAAACTCGAATAACGGTTGAGCCTAGTTTGTTAGCCATTTAGTCGCCTCAATTAAAGATGTAACAATAAAAAAGCCGCTATAATTGTTATAGCGGCTTGGTATTTAGACTATTGTAAACCTACGCTTGTCCTTTAATAATAGGCGTTGGACAAACAACGTCGGCATTTTGGGCTCTGTGTCTTAGCAAATGATCCATAATGGTCAAAGCTAACATAGCTTCTGCGATAGGCGTTGCTCTTATGCCAACACATGGATCATGTCGACCCTTTGTAATGACATCAATTGAGTTGCCTGCACGATCGATACTTTTACCAGGAATCGTGATGCTTGATGTTGGTTTTAGTGCCATGTGGACAACAATATCTTGCCCCGATGAAATACCGCCCAACACGCCGCCAGCATGATTGCTTAAAAAGCCTTCAGGCGTCATTTCGTCACGGTGTTCACTGCCTTTTTGTTCTACAACATCAAAACCGTCACCAATTTCCACGCCTTTTACTGCGTTAATGCTCATAATAGCTTTGGCTATGTCAGCATCTAAGCGATCAAAAACTGGCTCGCCTAGACCTGGCATAAGATTTTTTGCAATGACTGTAATCTTAGCACCAACAGAGTCACCTTCACGACGTAGTGCAGTCATGTATTCTTCAAGCTGCGGAATGGCGTCTGGGTCTGGGCTGAAAAAACTGTTTTCATAAACTTGGCTTAAGTCTTTAACTTCTAACTTTATTGGGCCTAGTTGCGATAGGAAGCCTTGGATTTCGATACCAAATTGTTGTTTCAAGTATTTCTTTGCAATGGCGCCAGCGGCAACACGCATCGCAGTTTCACGAGCAGATGAACGACCGCCACCACGATAATCGCGAAAACCGTATTTTTGATCATAGGTATAATCAGCGTGAGCAGGACGGAAAGTATCTGCAATATTACCGTAGTCTTTAGAGCGCTGATCGGTGTTTTCTATGATTAAGCCAATTGGTGTGCCCGTGGTTTTGCCTTCAAACACACCTGACATGATTTTAACTTCGTCAGCTTCGCGACGTTGTGTGGTGTGTTTTGATGTTCCAGGTTTACGCAGGTCTAAGTCACGCTGAAGATCTGCTTCACAAATCTCAATGCCTGGAGGGCAACCATCTACAATGGCGCCAAGCGCAAGACCGTGACTTTCACCAAAAGTGGTGACTTTAAAAAGTGTTCCAAATGTATTACCAGACATAGTTTATTTCTGCTCTTGTAATAGTTCGCTAAGTTGTTCTTTCGTTAGGATAAAAACACCATTACCACCCTGCTCTAATTCAACCCACATAAAGGGGATGTGAGGGTAAGCAGCTTGTAACGCTACTTCGGTGTTTCCTACTTCGTATACTAATATACCGTCATCTTGCAGATAATGCGCGACTTGGGCTAAAAATTCGTGGGTAAAATTAAGTCCATCTTCACCGGATGTTAAGGCCAATTCTGGCTCGTTATGGAACTCAGCCGGCGCGCTTTCAAAGTCCTCGGCATCTACATAAGGTGGATTGCAAATAATAAGATCGTATTGTTTGCCTGCTAAGCCTTTAAACATATCTGAATGAATGGCACGAACTCTGTCTTCCACTTGATGACGTTCGATATTCTCTGTGGCCACCAAAAGTGCTGCTTCGCTGATGTCTGAAATATCGACTTCAGCGTCTTCAAACACTAGGGCTGCGGCAATGCCTAAACAGCCTGAGCCGGTGCACATATCTAAAATATTTAATGGGTAGTTTTTTAGCCAAGGGGTAAATTCGCTTTCAAGTAGCGAGATAATCGGTGAGCGCGGAATTAAGGTGTCTTTGGTGACTTTAAATGGCAACCCCATAAACCAAGCTTCGCCTAACAAGTACGGTAATGGCTCGCGCTTGGTGATACGCGTCTGAACAAGTTTAAGAATGTGCTTTTTTTCATCATAAGTCAGTGCGCAGTCCAGCATATCACGATCAAAATCGAGAGGAAGCTTTAACGCGCCCATTACGAGTTGAACCGCTTCGTCCCATGGATTATCTGTACCATGACCGTAAAACAAGTTCGTTTGTTGAAAACGGCTGAATGTCCAACGAATATAATCTTTGATGGTGGTTAAATCACGAACGGCTGTTTGTTTGTAGCTCATCTTCTCTTCTTAATTTGAATACACGGATACGGCGAATGACACATTATAGCGGTTATTGTTTCGGGCCTCTATCTTTGCGTTGCATGGTTTTCACTGAGCTGGTTAATGCATCAAGTTTTTTTGTCATTTCTTGCCATTTTGTCATTTCATCTGCAGCCTTATTGTTTTGATGCTCTTCGAGTAATGCGGTCAATTTTACGTTTTCCTCGGTTAGCTTTATAAGCTGATTGTCTTGCTTGGCAAGATCCACTTCTTTTTGAGCAAGATTAATTCTGAACTCAGTGCTTTCTTTCTGCTCTTGTTTAAGCTGATTTGTTAGTACTGAATTTTGAGCAATGACCTCTTGGTACCTTTGTTCGCTATAAGTAAGTTTCTGCTGGAGCGATTCGGCTTCAGCACATACTTCTTTGTGTTTTGACGTTAATGCGTCGTGTGTATTTTGTAATTCAATTAGCGCTGAAGATAAAGACAGATAACCGCTTTGTGTTGCCTCTTGTTTACGTATTTGATGCTGTTCAATTTCGGACGATTTTTCATCGAGTAACAGCCCAATATTTTGAGTCACTTCTCTCGAGAAGCGTTTAAAGACAGGAAGCAACACATCATTAAGTTCGCTTAATTCATGTTGCTGCTGTTCTTTATAGGCTTCTTCCCAGTGAGTAATCGCATTTAGAAAAGTGGTGTTTGAACAGCGCCGCCCATCCTTTTGCAGAAAGTATTCAGTTAAGCGAGGTATATTGGGAAAGCTGTTTTTTTCGATTAGCTCCCAACAAGCTTGGTGAATTTCTTCTCTTGCTATGTTCGCTTTACGAGCCATCAGTTGTCTCCAAATCTAAATATGATAATTTATATAATTATTTTATCTTATTTATGATTTCAATAAAACTGGTTGCTTCTATCCGTCATGAACCGACATCTGAGTGTTAATTTTAGGCAATAAAAAAGCTCCCGTAGGAGCTTAGTCGCATTGCGATTGAAATTATTGAATATTGGTTGTGTTGATGACTTTTGTTGCCATTTCAACACCAAACTCTTTGGCTAGCTCTTTCCATGAGTCTTGTTTTGGCTCATAAACAACAGGTTCGGCATCTGGAAAGCGTGAGTCTAATATGCCATTTACACTAGCTAAACCATCGATAAGGCCAATTTTTACAGCCTGAGAGCCAGTAAATACCATGCCAGAGAAAACATCATCTGTAATGACTAGTCTATCACCACGACCTTCTTTAACAGCATTGATGAACTGCTGATGAGTTTCATCCAATACGGCCTGCCATTTTAATTTTGCTTCTTCTGTCATAGGGGCAAACGGATCAAGAAAGGCCTTATTGCGTCCTGCAGTGAAAGTACGTCGCTCTACACCAATTTTTTCTAATAAGTTACTTGCATCAAAACCAGATGAAATTACGCCAATGGAGCCCACTAAGCTGGCTTTATCTGCGTAAATCTCATTTGCAGCAGACGCTATGTAATATCCGCCAGAAGCCGCCATATCCTCAACAACCACGATAACCGGGATTTCTGGATAGTTTTGTTCCTTGGCGCGAATGGCATCATAGATAATACCGGAATGCACTGGGCTACCGCCCGGACTATTCATTTCAATAACGACACCTTTTAAGCGAGAGTTGCGATAGGCAGCATCAAGCAAGCCTACAAATTCTGAGGACTCAATTTCATTATCAGCACCGATGACACCGCGCATAGGGATCATGGCGACAATATCCTCTTCTAGCGTGACGTCTTGAAAGTTTGATTTTGCAAACCATGCTCCAATCACAGCCAAGAAAATAGCGAGCGTGGTAAAACGAAAGAAAATTTTCCAGCGCCTAGCGCGGCGTTTTTCAATAAGGTTTTCACTGAGTGTTTTTTCCAGTAAAGACCATATTTCTTTGTTTGGGTCTGTCTGTGATCTTTCGGTTTTTTCTTCTGTTGATGCATGCGGGCTTTCGGTATTTTTAAGTGACTTCTCGCGATCTTCGTCTTCTGTCCAGCTCATTTCTATAGCCCTAAAATATTTGATAGTTGATTGAAATCGTTAATGATAGCGTGTGGCTGGCAAGCTCTTAGGCGCTCCTCATGATGTGCGCCGTACGTTACACCAATACTTTTCATTCCAGCATTGGTTGCCATGTTTAGATCGTATTCTGTGTCGCCAATCATGATGGCGTGTTCTGGCAGAATATTTAGCTCTGCCAATATTTGCTCTAGCATTAATGGATGTGGTTTTGAAAGTGCTTCATCCGCACAGCGAGATGCAACGAAATAGTGATTGGTATTGGTCAATGATATGACTCGCTCAAGCCCTCGGCGACTCTTACCAGTTGCCACCGCCATTTTTATGCCTGAATCTTTTAGCTTGTTCAGCACATCTATCACTCCTGGGTATGCCAAGGGTGGCGTTTGATCGGATGCAACATAAATAGTCTTGTAGTGCTCAATAATGGCATTTTGCTGAATGGCGGTTAGTTCTGGCCAAACTGTGTCGATGGCTTTATCAAGTGATAATCCAATGATATTTTTTATGTCATCTTTCACTCTTACAGGCGCATTTGCCAAACGCCCAGCTTGCAGCATGCTATGACATATGTTGTCGATGGAATCAAATAAGGTACCGTCCCAATCAAAAATTACTAACTTAACCATAGATACCTCTTAAGAATAATCCGGCGAAAGTGTACCATAACCGAAAATGACAAAATAAGGATTGGTAATGACAACAGGCTATACATTAGAGCAACTTGCAATAGACCAAAATGTTGAATATCGCAAACTGGTTACACAAGCCGATGTGCAGGCTTTTGCAGACGTGACGGGCGATACAAACCCAGTACATTTGGATGCGGATTATGCAGCAACAACATCTTTCGGTAAGCCTATTGCTCACGGCATGCTGACGGCTGGGTTCATTTCAGCGGCTATAGGTACTCAATTACCAGGTCCTGGCTGCATTTATTTAGAACAGACATTAAAATTCCGCGCCCCCGTTTTTGTCGGTCAAGAAGTAGTGACCACGGTAACGGTTACGGATATCAATGAACGTCGTCGCCGTGCAACACTCAAAACGGTATGTGAATGTGAAGGTAAAGTGGTTGTAACTGGCGAGGCAACCATCATGCTACCAGCATAGATATTTATGCGGCACATTAAAAAGGGCGTAACCACACATATGGCTCCGCCCTTTTTTATTTCATGCTCTGTGCATTACTACATAGACATGACTATTCGACCAGTGATCTCGCCCTTTTCCATATCTGAAAATATATCATTAATATCTTCGAGCTTTTTCTCTTCTATGATTGCTTTGACTTTACCGCGTGCGGCAAACTCCAAACATTCTTGAAGATCTTTTCTAGTCCCAACAATGGAGCCAACAACACTAACGCCATTTAATACAGTATTAAAAATTGGTAATGGCATATCTTCAGGCGGTAAACCAACCAAGACGCATTTACCTCCTCTTCTCACTACATCGTAACTCTGTCTAAAACCAGCCTTGCTAACGGCTGTACAAACACTTGCATGCACACCATTCGTTTTATCTAAAATATCGTTAACAATGTCATCCGTTTTAAAGTCAAAAAAGTATTCTGCACCCAATGAGGTTGCAAGATCTCGTTTGGCTTCGCCCGTATCAACAGCAACCACTCTTAAGCCCATAGCAACCGCGTATTGAACAGCCAAATGACCTAGACCACCTATCCCAAAAATGGCCACCCAGTCGCCAGGCTTCGTTGCCGAAACTTTTAGCGCTTTATAGGTCGTGACGCCTGCACAAAATAAAGGCGCGGCTTCAATATAATTTAACCCCTCAGGCACTTTTACAACATAGTTAGCATCAGCCGCACAATATTCAGCATAGCTCCCATTAACGGAATATCCGGCATTTTGTTGTGAAAGGCATAGATTTTCGTCACCACTTAGGCAATATTCGCATTGCCCGCAGGCGCTAAATAACCATGGTATACCCACTCGATCGCCATTTTTTAAATGCGTAACAGCACTTCCGACCTCTACCACCTCGCCCACACCTTCGTGCCCAGGAATCAAGGGCAGCGTTGGCTTGACAGGCCAATCTCCATGACAGGCATGTAAATCAGTGTGACAGACTCCGCAAGCATGAATTTTTACGAGTATTTGATGAGCCTCTATTTTGGGCTTGGCTATATCTTCAATTTTCAAAATCGCACCAAACTCACTTGCAACAGCTGCTTTCATAACATTCTCCCAATAAATGAGTAACCTTGAATACAGATTAGCTGAATTTGAGGAGCAAAATAGCGACATAGATCAAACCATATTGAAATTGGTCACAATTTTTAAGTAATAGGTCTGATCGTGAAAATAGGCGGCATTTCATAAAAAATACTGGGATTTAGTCTGTGCCAAGCCTATATTTAGAAGACGGAACAAGGATTAGGTATTGCCATGAAAATTCAGTTGCTGATGATTATTGCCGTTATTGTATCGTCTTTATTGACGATATCTCAGCGCGCCAATGCTCAAGAAGCAAATCAGTTTCGTTGGTTAGAACCCTCTACTGAACAAAAATTTAGTGAAGTAGTTGTTCCTGATCAAAGCAATGAGCCAGACGCCGACAGCTTTGCAGTTATTGCATTTACAACTCATGCTTCTACCTCGATGGCTGTCATTTTTCCGCATTATAGCCTTCCCGCTATCAGCAAAATTATTGATCACACCAATCCCAGAGCCCCGCCTTTTTCATTGATATAACCCACGCGCAATCTATCTTTTTTTTACATTGGGGATTTATCATGAAAACTTTAACTTATGTATCTACAAAAAGCGTTAACGATTTAACTTGGCCTGTAATGACAGAAAATATAAACCTATATTCTCCAGCTTTATCTGTTTTTACTGACTTTCAAAAGGCGGGACCTAGAGTCATTGAGTCCAATACTCGTGCGGATGAGCTTGTTCAATTAATGAGACAAGAGCATGTACGTATGAAGATAGTAGTCGACACTGACAATCATTTTATTGGAGTTATTAGTCTCGAAGATTTGTCTGAAGATATTTTTATCAAGCAAGTTGCTAACGGTTTTCAGCGATCAGAACTCATGGTGGCGGATTTGATGAGAGCGAAAGAAACGCTACTTGCTTTATCTTACACATCTCTTAAAAATTCTGATATTGAGTCACTTCTGTTTAGTCAGCGCAACAATAAGTTGCAGCATTTACTGGTTATCGATGAAGATACTAAGGCTATACGTGGTTTGATCTCTTCTAACGATGTCGCTCGTCAGCTTCGTTTGGATATCGATGTTGGTTTTTCTAGCTTCGCACATACATATCAAAGCGCAGTACTAGGTCATAAAGAACCCTCAAGAAAACTGAGAGTAGCTTAATTTCCCCTTGGTTTTTATTTTGCTAAGAAGAAAGAGGCCAGATCTTGACAATCTGGCCTCTTTCTTCTTTAACTAGCCTTCTTTTCAATCCAATAGTAATAGATATCTCCTTCTTGCACTTGCTGCATAAGCTTGTGACCAAGGAATTGACAAAATTTTGGAATATCACGTGTTGTTGACGGATCCGTTGCAATGACTTTTAGCACTTCTTTTGGTGACAGCTTACGCATTTCAACATGAAGCATCATGACGGGCTCAGGGCAAAGTAAGTCTGTAGCATCAAGCAGAGCTTGGTGTTCCATAATATTTCTCTCAATATTAAGCTTCGGTTTAGGTGTTCTTTTCTAGCCAGCTTTTTGTTTGAACTGCTAGGTCTAAAATAATCTCGTCTATACTTCTATTGTATTTTTTTTGGGTTTTAAAGTCATGATCCGCACCCTCTATCCAAATAATATTCACATTATCTGGTAGTGATTGTTGGGTTACCCAATCATATGACCCAAGTGCATCTCGTGTTCCCTGAATGATAAGACACGGCACTTGTAACTCTTCAAGGAAGGCTAGCCGATGTTTCTCAGGCTTTCCTGCAGGATAGAAAGGAAAGCCAAAACACACAACAGCCTTTGTCATAGGTAGGTGTGAAAGCTGCGTTGCTACTCGTCCACCCATTGATTTGCCAGCGACGATACACGCTTCTTCATTTTCGATACAACGAGCGTACTCTGGAATAAGAGTATTAAACCGTGGTGGCGGCCTCCTCTTCCCTGTAAGTTCTTGCTGTTTCATGTATGAAAAAGTCACAGGAACAACAGTTTGTTGCCTTTGTTTTGATATAGCATCGCAAAGTAGCTTTAAAAAAGTATTGTTATGTCCCGCACCAGCGCCGTGAGCAAGATAAAAAGGAAAAGATTTCATATTTATAATTTCAAAAAATTCTATTAAAACAGATTGGAACCTTAGTTAGTACCTTGCTAAAAGCCTATTGGCACTAAAGCAATGCAAGGTTTTTCCTGCAGTTTGCTAAGTATTGATCTGTGTCAGCTAATACTCTGTCACTAAAGGGTAAACTCCTATTAGAAATTTTAATAGGAACGCATCATGATTTGGGATTCTTCACTTATCGCTAAGTACGATTTATCCGGGCCCCGCTATACTTCTTATCCGACAGCGCCTCAGTTTGACTCTGGCATCAGTAAAATTGCACTGATTGATAAGATGTTAATGCCTTCTGAGGCTCCCCTTAGCCTGTATTTTCATATTCCGTTTTGCGCTCACCTTTGTTACTACTGTGCATGCAATAAAATTGTCACCAAACAGTACGAAAAAGGCGCAGAGTACGTAGAACTACTAGGTGAAGAGATGAGATTACGTAGTCTCATGCTGGATCATACAAAAGAAGTAACACAGTTACATTTTGGTGGTGGCACGCCGACTTTTCTGACTGAGGCGTTAATTGATGTCTTGTTTGATAATATTCAGCAAAATTTTAATTTAATTAATGACGGGACACAAGATTACAGCATCGAAATTGACCCAAGAGAAATTAGCCGATCTAAACTAAAATTATTAACTGAAAAAGGCATTAATCGGATCAGTATTGGTGTTCAGGATTTTGATACAAAAGTTCAAGAAGCCATTCACCGCGTACAGCCTATTGAAATGGTGTCCGACCTTGTCGAATATTCTCGCGATCTGGGCATCAAATCGATTAATTTCGATCTGATTTATGGCTTACCTTATCAATCTATTGAAGGCTTTAAAGAGACATTGGCTCATGTGGTTGAACTGTCTCCAGAGCGAATTTCTCTTTTTAACTATGCCCACTTACCTGATCGATTCCGCGCCCAGCGACGAATTTCAGATGACAGTTTGCCGATATCCAGCATGAAGTTAGACCTTCTAAAAATGAGTATCGAGTACCTGATTTCAGCCGGATATGATTATATCGGCATGGATCATTTCGCCAAACCGACCGACAGCTTAGCAATTGCGCAGAAGCAAGGTAAGCTACAGCGTAACTTTCAAGGCTATACAACTCATGCAGGTACAGATTTGGTTGCATTTGGCGTCTCTGCCATAAGCGATTTAAATGGAGTTTACATTCAAAACCATACCGATTTATCCGCTTATAGAGCAAGTATTGAAAAGGGACAATTAGCCATCGCTAAAGGGTATATTAGTAATCTTGATGATAGAATTCGACATCAGGTTATAATGACGCTAATCTCACAATTTGAACTTAACACAGCCGTCATTGAGAAAAAGTATAATATTCACTTCTTTGACTATTTTTCTGATGAGGTTGAAGCTCTTGCTCCTATACTGGAAGATGGGATGCTAGAAATTAATCTTAGTGGAATGCAGACCACTATTCAGGTTACAGAGCGTGGTAGATTATTAATTCGCTGTATTTGTATGGCTTTTGATAAATATCTTAACGGCACTATAAAATATTCAAAAGTCATATAAGTCGGGATCAGGGAGATAAACATGTCAATGACACACACACAATCACGGTTCAACAGTACGCTTACCTCACAATGTCAAAACTGTAGCTTGAGCGCTCTTTGCCTGCCAATTGCGTTGGCGGATGAGGATATCAATAGATTAGACCAGATTATTGAACGAAAAAAACCCCTTAAGAAGGGGGAGTTTTTGTTTCGACAAGGTGAAGCGTTTAATTCTGTTTACGCAGTGCGCTCAGGAACTCTAAAAACCTTTAACATTACGTCAGTTGGAGAAGAGCAAATCACTGGCTTTTACTGTCCTAGTGAATTGGTAGGTCTGAGTGGTATTGACTCCAATGTTTACCCTGTCTCAGCAAAAGCATTAGAAACAACCACGGTATGCGAGATTCCATTTAGCCATCTTGAAGAGTTGTCCTCACAGATCCCATCGTTAAAGCACCAACTATTTAAAGTGATGAGTCGTAAAATATCAGATGATCAACAAATGATGGTTTTGTTAGGAAAAAAGAATGCAGATGAAAAAGTAGCTTCTTTTTTATTAAATCTATCTAACCGATTCAAAAAACGTGGGTACTCAGCAAGCTCTTTTCGTCTATCTATGTCTCGTGGTGAAATTGGTAATTACCTAGGTCTTGCTGTAGAAACGGTCAGTCGTGTTATTACTCGCTTCCAGAAAAATGAGCTTATACATGTTGAGGGTAAGGAAATTGAGATAATTGATTTCCCAGAAATTCAAAAAATCGTTGGGGTTGCTAGTGATTGTGGTAAAATCGCGCGCATTTGAATCATAAAATGAGGCTATACTGTAATGCTCTACGACGATTTTTACGTTAAATCACTAATTCAAACAATAGAAGACTGGCCAAAAGAAGGCATTAGCTTTAGGGATATCACCCCTATTTTTAGCGATCCTAAAGGCATGAGAATGGTTGTAGATGCTTACGTACATCGTTATATTGCAACGGATATCACTCATATAGCCTGTATTGATGCTCGCGGCTTTTTGATCGCAGCCGTGCTCGCTTACGAGCTACAAAAACCACTGATTTTAGTACGCAAAAAAGGCAAACTTCCTGGTAAGACTATCTCGCAGAAATACGCTCTAGAATATGGTGAAGCTGAGCTAGAAATTCAAGAAGGCGCAGTGAAAGCCGGTGATGAAGTGCTATTGTTTGATGACTTGATCGCTACTGGCGGCACTCTATTAGCCGCTATCAAGCTATTAACGAGCCAAGGTGCAAATATTAAAGAAGTGGCAGCCATTATAGATTTACCTGATCTAGGTGGAAGCCAGAAGTTGAGAGACAGTGATATACCAGTATTCAGTTTATGTGCGTATGATGGTGACTGATATCTTTATCGGTTAAATAAAAAAGGTGGCTTAAGCCACCTTTTTTTATTTATTAAATAGATTAAAATTCTACAGTTGCACCGACAGCAAATCCGTTATTTGCCTCTTTCCGTGTACCGGCCGCATTATCATATACAATTCTTGTTTTACCATAGCTTACGAATGCCCGTGCATTTTTCATAGTCATATATTCGGCACGAACTTCATAAACATACATATGATTTAAGTTAGTTAAAGAAAGAGATTCTGGAGCATAGTAGAGGGAACCAAAGATACTTAAGCGATTTGCTTCTGGTATTGTATAGCGATACCAACCACCTAATGCAATTGCAACCGAAATATCGCTATCATTTTTTAAATCTGTGTCTATTCCATATATACGAGCACCAAGACCAACCTGTAAAGGGCCAGTAGGGTCAGAATCTTCTATACCCAAACCAATATATCCTGTAGAGATACTCTCGTCTTTATCATAAGAAAAGCCGGCATCTACACCATATGTCCCCATATCAAAATTCGCATCACCTTTTACGGTTTCATTTGTTAAAGCAACAGTAGCTGTTGATGCACTAACCAATGATGACCCTAGAATTCCAGCAGTAAGAAGCAAGGCTTTATGAGTGAAATACATCTTTATACGATCCTATAGTGAAATAATATTTAATCGGTCAAAAGCCGCAGGTTCCTGCTTTAAGCCTTTAAAGTCAAATAAGTTTGTGTCTGCTAAGTGTGAGGGAACAATGTTTTGCATAGCAGAGAACATGGTTTCTGTTCTCCCAGGAAACTCCTTCTCCCACTTTTGCAACATGTCTTTCACGACTTGTCTTTGTAAATTTTCTTGTGAACCACAAAGATTGCATGGAATGATTGGATATTCCTTCATTGTCGCAAACGCTTCAATATCTTCTTCTTTGCAGTAAGCCAATGGTCGAATAACAACGTGCTTTCCGTCGTCACTCAACAATTTAGGCGGCATGGATTTTAGTTTCCCACCAAAAAACATGTTTAAAAATAACGTCTCCAAAATGTCATCTCGGTGGTGACCAAGGGCAATTTTGGTGGCCCCAATTTCTTCAGCAAAACCATATAAAGAACCACGGCGTAGGCGTGAACACAACCCACATGTCGTTTTCCCTTCAGGAACGATTTCTTTTACAATGCTGTAAGTATCTCGTTCTAGAATGTGAAAATCCACACCAAGCTCTTCTAGGTATGCAGGTAAAATATGCTCCGGAAAGCCAGGTTGCTTTTGGTCTAGATTCACAGCAATAATACTGAAGCTTATCGGTGCACTTGCCTGCAGATTTCGCAAAATCTCAAGCATAGTATAAGAATCTTTACCTCCTGATAAACACACCATAACTTTATCGCCATCCTCAATCATATTGAAATCAGCAATAGCTTGGCCCGTTAATCTGCGAAGGCGTTTTTGGAGCTTATTAAGCTCTAATTTTTCTTTAGGTCGATTAGATAAATCCATCATATACACGCTGTAAACAAAACGCGTCTATATTACTATAAGGATGTATCTATCGCATCAAAAATGGAGGTTATAAGGCAAAAGTGCATAAAAAATCATTTTTTAGCGATACTTTTAAGAATATTACTTATTTTTGCTAACAAATTGTAATGTGGAACGACAACCTTTGCAGATGTACTCAACGCCTCTTTGGGCTCTTGTATGACGTTGTTTAGTAAATTGATGTTTTTGACAGGCGCAATGGTATTCATAAGATTGCTTTTGAGGGGGCACCTCAAAAGAATGGGTTCTGCTAGGTGAAATTCCATATACTTTAAGCATAACCGCTTTCCACTCCTTGCCATGAGGTTTTACCGTATTGCCATAGATCTGAAAAACGATGATGTGTGCAACTTCATGAGGGACAACAGTATCTAAGAACTCAACAGGGTTTTGATGGTACATAAAATGATTAAAACGCAGTTCATTTTTTTGCAAGTGGGCGGTACCTGCTGCCCGACCTCTTTGCTTCAAATTACACGTTGAGCGTTTAAATTTATTGCCAAAAAAAGCATCCGCTTTATCAAAACACTCATTTGCCTTTTGAATAACGAGGCTCAACACATCTTCTTCATGACTTACGTTTGTCTGCTGCGAACTTAAGGGCATAGAGTGTCAGCCTCTTCGGGATCAACATCATGGATGAGTTTAATGAGTGTATCAGCAAAATCTGCCACTTTATCTTTTGATAAGCCAGTTAGACGGCTTAACGAAGCGACAGATTTTGGTTTATGTAAACAAATTAACCTAAGCTGAGTTTCACTAAGATCTGTTTTGTCATGACTGTACTTCCAAGCCAAAACCTTATGCCAATTAAGACTGTCTACTGCAAGCTGCTCTTCTTGAAGAGTCGGGTAATAGTGTTCACTAGGGATAATAATTTGGTTTTTCCCTTGCAGTACGCTTCGTGATTTCTCGTTGATTTGTACAGTAAAAATACTTGAAGGACCAAGTGTAATGTAATCATAAGCAATTAAATGCCTAATAACCGATTTCCACTGAACTTCACTCAGCTCTTTTCCTTTACCAAATAAAGCCAGCGATTGAGCGCTAATAGCAGAAACAGATTTGGTTTTTTTACCTAGCAAAACTTGAATAAGCAGTGAAAAAGGTTGTAGCCCTTTAGTGTGGTAAATCAAAGACAAAAGCTTTTGGCTAGCCGTCGTCATATTTTGTTCAGACTTGCTTGATAGACACCTATCACAATGCTGGCAAGCTGGAATACTTTCATCAAAATGCGCTAGCAAATTTTGCCTTCTACAGCCTCGTCCTTCTAAAATACGAAATAAACTGCTCAAATGCTGTAGCTCGCTTTCTGCAGATAAAGGCTGCAGAGCTGCCAATTGTTGCGCTTGCAGCATATCTTGTAAGCCGTAGAGTAAAAGAGATTTAGCCGGTTTTCCATCACGCCCTGCACGTCCCACTTCCTGAAAATAGGACTCTGGACTGCTAGGCAAATCTAAATGAACCACAAACCTGACATGGGCAACATCAATCCCCATTCCATATGCGGTGGTCGCCACCATAATCGTGCCTAGTTGCTCAGAAAAAATCTTATGATTCTTCTGTTTGTCCTCTTCTAACATGGCGGCATGGTAGCTCAAACTTGGCAAGCCAAGATCGCTTAACCAAAAGGCAAGCTCTTCGGTTTTTTTTCGTGAGCGACAATAAATTATGCCAGTTTCACCGGGGACCTCATGATGCAAAAAATACAAAATTTGTTGCTTGGCTTTTCTTTTTTGCGCAATTTGAATTTTAATATTGGTGCGGTCGAAGCTATTGCGCAATACTAAGCAATTGTTAAGTTGCAATGACCCTTGAATCGTTGTCATGGTTTTTTGATCAACGGTGCCAGTTAGAGCAATAATAGGAACGTCAGGAAATGAAGATTTTAGTTGCCCAAGTTGACTGTACTCTGGTCGAAAAAAACTCCCCCACTGTGAAATGCAATGGGCTTCATCAATAGCGAATAGTGAAATATCAAAGCTGTGAAGAAAACCTATAACCGATGGTTGAACCAGTTTTTCTGGAGATAAATACAGTAAGTCAATATGCTGATGTCGCAAAGCCCAAACCAAGTCATCTTGTTCTCCAGGGTTCAAAGTAGAGTTCAGGAACTTGGCTCTAATGCCTTTTTTGTTCAACTCTTGTACCTGCTGGGACATAAGAGACAGCAACGGACTGACAATGACGGCAACACCATTTCGCATCAATCCAGCGGCTTGATAGGCCAAAGACTTACCGCCGCCAGTAGGTGCAGCAAGTAAAACGTCCTGTCCTGCGCATAAGGCATCGATCGCCTCCTCTTGCAAAGGGCGATATTCAGAGTAGCCTAAACGTGAAAGTGTGAGCGTCTTTAAATTCATTTGCGAATTATCCCTTAACACAGCACTTTCTGCATCGATTTTTCGCCTTCTTTTAGCTAGAATCACTCACTTAATTTGTATTAGGGAAACATTTGCATGGCACACCAACCTCTTGATGATCTTGAGTTAGAGACGTTAGAAAATTTTTTGGAGTCGGATCAAGTTCATGAAGAATGCCAGAACTTCGTTATGGCTCATGGCTTCTTGACCGCACTATCTATTTGCCCTGCTTTGACAGCGGAAGATAAATGGCTACCCGTTATTTTTGAAGAAACACCGCAATTCGAGAATGAAAAACAAGAAAAGCAAATTCTTCAGTACCTATCTCGTCTTTTTGTTGATATTCAAAAAGAGTTAGAATCCGAAGATGGCTTTATGGTGCCTTGTGAGCTTGAAATGGGTTCATCACCGGAAGAACTCAGTGAACTGCAAGAATGGGCCACCGGTTTTATGGAAGGCGTATTTATGACAGAAAGTCACTGGTTTGAGGCTGAAAAAGAAGAAGTTGTTGCTGAGCTGCTTCTGCCTATTATGGTTGCTTCAGATTTGTTTGATGATGAAGAAGTTGTGCAAATCCGCCAAAGTGAAAAACTAACCGCTTCATGCATTGCGCAAATTCCAGAAGTAGTAACTGATTTATTCTTGGTGCTCCGCACAGAGCCTGAAAAGCGCCCATTCCCAAAAGCTCAACCTAAAACGAAGTCAAAGAGCAATAACAAGAAAAAAAGCGGTAAAAAATCTTAGCCTGAAGCCTGAATACCTTGCTTGCATATCATGATGGCAAGCAAGAACTTCTTAGGGCAACAAGAGTTATATCATCTAGTTGCTCTGATTCTCCCTGATAATCAGCGAGTTTTATTTCTATATTTTGTTGTGCAACTATTAAATTTTCTTCGCCGTATACACATGAGATGAGCGTTTTAACTTGATCTTCACCAAGCATCTCATCACGGCAGTTCTTTAGTTCCAAAACCCCATCAGACACAATAACTAACGTATCCCCCTTAGCTAAGTGATTACTCTGCAGATCGGCCTCAAACTCCCTCACCGAAAGGATACCTAACGGCATATGGCTAGATTGTAAGTAATCAAGCTCCCCACTGACCCGTCTAATAAGAGCATTAGGCATACCTCCGCCCCAATAAGTGATGTTACCTCGTTGTGTCATTAAGATTAGATAACCCGCACAAAACATATAATCAGGTAAAATGCTAACAAGAATTTTATTAATACGCGCAGCTAATTCATTCACACTGATAACATCATCTGCAGCATCAAAAAAAGTTTGCATAACAGGCAAAGCACCAATTGAAGCGGGCAAGCCATGACCCGTAAAATCCCCTACAAATACAAGACGTGCGCCGTCAGAGCGTGTTTTTACCAAGGCTAGATCGCCATTAAAACTGGCAGCAGATAATCTAGTGATTGCGACTTGTTCAGAGTTCTTTTCACTACGTGTTTGAATGTGATCAAGAACATGATGAGCCATCTCATGCTCACGCTCTATCATGGTTTGATAGTAGGTTAGTGCTTTATTTTTTCGATACATTTCTTTCATTAACTCGACATGCCGCATATGCGTTTTAAGTCGGATATTGAAAAGTACCTCATTAAATGGCTTAGGAATGAAGTCGTCAGCACCCGCCTTAAAGCACTTATCCATAATTGAATCTGCGGTATGGGACGCGAGAAAAATCATTGGAACAAAACGGCTACCCGATAAAGTTTTGAGTTTTTGAACCAAATCATAACCACTGCCACCCTTAACAATAACATCAAGCGTGACAATGTCTGGAGTGTCGTTTTCGAAAGCAAGAATGGCCTCATCAAAGGTAGCCACACTGTTGACGGTTACGCCTTCTTTTTCAGCGCATAAAGAAATAATTTCGCGATAAACGGGTTCACTGTCTACGCATAATAACTTCATTTATTTAGCCTTTATCGGATATCAAAACGTTTATCAAAACGCGAGATCATGAGGATATTTTTAATAAAAGCATTGGCACCAGTTAATTGAATATTACTGCCCTCATCAACACCATTGCGCATACTTAATAGCATACCAAGAGCGGCACTATCTAAATACTCAACCATGCTCATATCAACCACATACGTTTTATAACACTTAGTGAGATCTGAATAAGCAGCTCGAAACTCATTAAACAAAGAGAAGTCAAAGCTACCAACAATAGTGATTGTAGCGGTATCTTTTGGATCATTAACGGTGATAGAAATACTCATATGCTAATCGAGTTAGGGTTGTTGCCCCTACTCGCCTCCATGGCATTTTGGCGATGAAGGGGCAAGCGCGTTGCGCTCACTCCATTCTTTTATTGAGTATAGATGCATAGCAAGAGCATGTATCTTTGTCATCTCATCTTGCAAAACGCCGTAAACAAGCTGATGACGCTGGACCAACATCTTACCTTCGAACGCATCACTCACTAGAACGAGTTTAAAATGCGACTCACTTCCTTTCGGTACATTATGCATATAACTCTCATTTTCGAGAGTCATATGATGCACATCCAATTCTTCATTTATGCGTTGATCTATTTGATTTTGTACGATCATATTATTCTCAGTTACGCTGGAGTTGCTAGGCTATCAGATTGACCATTCAGTAGTACCTGACCTTTTTCTTTCGGATAAGCCACGTCGATAGACACCGCACCACCTTCTCGCCATACACTGATAACCGTATCCATATTCGCGGCCATAACGGCACGTTTATCATCTGGCGCTGCCGCAATAACTTGCAGACCAATGTCTTTCATAAAGCCCATACAAGTTGACGTTTTTACCATGTCTATTTTGTTGAAAGCCTCATCGAACATTGCCAATGAGAAGCCACCAACGATCTCGCCTTCCATGGTTTCATGTAAGCGATAAGTTGTAGACAAGGCTGCAGCAATGGCCAAATAGAACGGAATCTGGTGCTCACCACCTGAACCAGTCTGAATACGTTGACTGAGGGTCGTCTTCTTATTCCCTTCAGCATCTAAGATATCAACTTCAAAGTTATAAAACTTACGATAATCTGCCAGATCCTGCTGCTTTTCATCATCAGAAATTAGCTCTTGAATCGATGCAATTGCACGAATGTGATCAGGATCATCGCTTAAATGCGGATCAAATAGACCACCTACGTTAGCTTGGTCCTGAGCACTGAAACGCTCAACAAGATCTAATATATCTTTCATATCACCATTTGGGTAATAGCGGAACTGATAGATTTCTTGGTTAAATGGACGGCGTTTCAAGCTGTGGTTAAGTTCACGAATAATGTGTGCGACTTGATCAAGAGAGTCCTTCAATTTAGAAACATAATCCGAACGGAACGTTTCCTCGGCTTCTTTTCGAGCTAATTCAGCACGTTTAGCGTATTTCGCCAATTCCGTTTCACTCAAAACATCGATTTGATAAGTCACATAGTGCTCAAACTCTTCAAACTTAGATTCTAAATAATCTAACTGAACATCATTATCTAAATTCGCATGATGATATTTGCCATAATGATCGGCTACTTCTTTACGAACCTTCTGATCAAAACTACGTGCTTTTTCACTGGCTTTGTCCGCTCGGCTAATGGCCTCTTTATAAATAGCAGCACCGTTTACCATACTGCTTTCCAATAACGCATATCGCTCGCTAGCAAATTCAGCGTCGTACTTTGGATTCGATGTTAAGCGATTACGCTCTTCATCGAGCGCAGACAATGCTGAACTTAGTTGACTCTTTTGTGTATTCAGTGCACCAAACTGTTCCGCAATTTGTTGACGCTCGCGATCCAATTTTTTCTGATCTAACTCGACGTTGGCGATGCGAGATTTAAGTTCTTCGATACGCTCTTGCAGCTCAGTATCATCATGTTTTTGTAGCTGAGAAATTTCTGCTTCAACTGACTCTAACTCTTGCGTTAAACGGGTGATGGTATGGCTAGCATTACCGATGCTTTCAGCATCAAATTGGTTATTAGCCATCACTCGACCAAGTAAGGAGTCTGCCTGCTCAAGACGTTGGTCCGCCTTGAGGAAATTCATTAGCTCACCACTTAAGTTGGCAAGTTGTTTCTCGCGCGACTCTCGCATACCTTCAGTATTAATACCCACCATCATGTGTGGTACAAAGCGAATAGTAGAAATCGTACCAGCAAGCTTTAACATGCCATCGGCTGTCATTGCGCTGTCTTCGCGAAGCAACTCACGTTCTGTGTCTACCGGTTTAATTCCACCCAAACGACGGTTTAGGTAAGCTTGAGCGTGATCATTATTACAACGAATAAAACGCAAGGCAGAATTATGATCGCCACGATTTAACCATAGTCGAGTCTGTGTGGTATCGATAACACGACAGCCCATTAACTGGCGTCTATGAGCACGGAAGATTCGAATTGCTTCTTCAGCATCTTCAGGCTCAACAATCAGAGCTTCGCGTTGAGCACCAAGGTAGCCTTCAATGGCATCTTGCCATTTTCTGTCTGTTACTTCAGCAAGATGGCTAAGTGGTGTCGCGGTAATACTGGCGTCTTTTAATAACGCAATCAGGCGTTTTGTATTCTGTGAAAGAGGGCTAACACCTCCTTTCAGGGAGGAGACATCTGATTCAAGCTGTTTACATTCGTCTTTTAAATTTAGAATCGTACGGTTCAATTCCGAACGCTGACCAAATACCTGTGACTTTTCTTTGTCTAAAATGTCATTTAAGGCCGCTAATTTCTGCGTCAAAGGTTTAAGGTTGCCTTCTACTCGCCCTTCTTCCGTGATCAAACCATGGAAAGCAGAGAACTCATTTATTAAGGCAATAGTTTCTTTCGACAGCAGATCTTCAAAGGAATTGAGCGCAGACAATAACAAGGTTAACTGACGGACTTGCAGAATGGCCTTTTGGTCTTGCTGGCCTTGCAGAGTAAGTAGCTTCTTATTTTGCTCAAGCTGCTGTAGCTTTAAACCAACATCTGAATGTTCGTACTGTTGCTCAAAGCGCAGTAACTGCCCTTGCAGTTGTTTTAATAAGCTGGCTTGAGTTGCGAGTTGTTCTTCAATTTCCTCTTCGCGTTCTTTTTGCAGCTCGTATTGATCTTGAATGTCATCTTGTTTGCTGCCTAACTCGTCAAAGCGTGCTTCTGTCGCTATCCAGTGATAGTTAATAGCGCTTTGTTCTTGTTGATGCTTTTTCTCACAGTCTTGCTGAATGAGTTTTAAATCATCAATACGCTTGGATACTTCAAGCGTTTTGGCTTCTAGGTGACGATATTCATTGAGAGATTTTTGATAAGCGCCCACTTGCAAAGGTGCTTCTGCCAAAACAAAATCTTGCACAAAGCGAGTTGGTGATGCGATAGGTACAAACTTCAACGCATTTTTGAAGTTTTTAAGGAAGCTGTCCAAAGTGATTAAATGATCTGGACTTGGACTTAATTCTTCAAGATAGCGATTAATGTATTGAGTTGCAGAGGCACTGCCCGACTTGATGTAAGGGTCTAGGCACACTTTCTTCATTGTTTCGCGAACTTCAATCCAAGGCTTAGCCTTATAGCTACTGCCTTCCATTGCATCGATGAAGTCGGACTTTCTGGCACCAAAGTTTGATAACACAAACCGTCCAAGTACATCTTCTTCCGGGGAGGCTAAGGATGCACTTAATGATAAGCCTACAGTTGATTCTTTGCCTGTAATACTGTCCTCGAACACCAATGCAAGATAGCTTGTTGCATCTTGTCTGGGTTGCGTGCCAAACGTTTTTGTATTTGCTTGGCCTGAATCTATCATCCCCAGTATGTAAGAACGAATACTACGACCGCTGGCTTTACCGTCGTTTGCACTGGCGTTGTAATTCAGATGACGTTTGCTAGCCCCTGTCAATACGGTTTGAATCGCATCTAGCAAAGAGGATTTACCAGAACCTGTTGGTCCGATAATGGCAGTGTTGCCGCGTATATTAATTTCTTCTGCACCAAGCAGGTACCAATTTACTAATACGATTCGATTTAACTTTTTCATATTTTGGTCCTAGTCTTGATTAGTTTCTTGCGTTGTTTCTGTTTCAACATCTGAGTCAGCAATTTCATCTTCATCTGGGTCTGTGCCATTGAATGACTCTAATTGTCTTAGATAGGCTTCGGTTACGATCAATCTCACAACAGGAGTGATATTAATCATTTGGTTCTTACTGTCTTCTTCATAGGTTTTGCCGCGAATAACAATCCCATGACGACTAAACAAGGCCAAGATGTCTTTAAAACGTGTTTCATTGGGGATTTCACGTTTAACCAACTGAACGAATCTGTCTAGTATGGTGTGGGTATTGGTAGCCACAAAGCCATTATCCACCTCGAAGTTTTCAATTTTTTCTTCGTAAATTTGGCGTAGAACCAATAAGAATAATGTCTCGTCTGTTTTTAAACGCACAAAGGCTTCTTTTTGAACGGGTAAAACCCCCGCTAAACGCTCATTTTCGTTTATGTAGAGAGTCATACCCAACGCATCAAAAAGGTTAGCGAAGTAGTCCTGATAGGATTCTAAAAGAAGGTAATGCTTACGTTGGCCATGTTTGTAGGCGCTGGCAAATTGGTTTGCAATCACAAAGTTTGCGGTCTGTTGGAATTCTTGAGCGTCTTTGCCGGACTCTTCAACGACTTTTTTTAATTCTCTAAGCATTACGCTTTGCTCCTACGCACTACAGTAAATTCGCGACATTCAACGAAGTTGTGCACATCCAAATATTGATTAGTAAACTGTACTTCAAATGAATCTTCTATTTTCTTCGCACTTACACCAAGAGATCCGACATAACGTAAATGGTCAAAGCAAACAAAGTCTTCTACTGATTCGATGGTAAAATCCAGAATATGCTTACTCTCACCTAAAGCAATCTGAGTATCTAAATAATGTTGCATCTTAGGAATTGTCACTTGGCGAGCTTCATGGAAGCGACGTTGCTGATCACGAAGTTTAATGGCATCAGCCGACACTTCTGATGGTGTCATGACACGAGGCGGTGGTGGCTCACGACGTTTTGTTGGTTGCGCAGCTGAGGCCATACCAACAAAACGAGAACCAATAACTTGTTTTAAGATAGGCAGCTTGTCGTATTTCGCCACATCAGTAATGATGCCGGCCACTTTATTGGCCATGCCCGGCCGTGAACTGTCCATGTAACGCGCCGTATCGGCCGCTCGTTTTTCCAAACGATAGCGGTATTCGTCGATGCGCTCTAAGCGTTGCTCTATGTTACTGAAGGTCTGAATGATATCTCGACAGTCTTTTTCAACCATAGCTTGAGCTTCTGCCATGGTAATCAATTGTTGATCAACATAACATTGAGCAACCTGCCCCATGGTCTCAGGATTACTCAAAAATTCCTGAGTTAACTCAAGAATCTGGCGTCTAAATCGAAATGGGTTGTTACTGGTTTTGATCGTTTTGTAGTCGGCAATTAAAATACCTTCGACAAACAAATCAAAGAATCCTGCCACGATTGCTTTCGGGTCGCGGCTAGCAAATAATTCTCGCTGCAAGCTGCGAATACCAAGCAAAATCTGATTTAAATGCGCAGAGAAATCTCTAGAAGCTTCAGCAGACTGACGTAAAGTTACACCGCGTTCTTTTGGGTGCTTGGCTACCGATTCTAGGTTACTAAGTATACTTAATACAGTAGCACCATAGTTACGTTTACCATGACGGCTGATTTCGACTAAGGAGCGCAGCAACATAGAAATCTGCGGAGTCATTAACACGCTAACACGATACAGTTCTTGCTCTTCGACCAGCCACCCAGTATTGACTAAGCGGTGGTATATTCTTAGCGCATAGTCATGAATGGTTTTTGGTGAATCGAAGGATTCTTTTTGATCATCATGCCAAGCAAGCGTATCCAATTTGTGTAAGGTGTCTTCAATCGACTCAATGATTGTCGATTTATCTTTTATTGGGTCTTCTGCATGATCATAAAAAACATCGGCAAGGTCATTTAATACCGCCTCAATTAATGCTCTATTGGAGCCGCTTAAAGCCTGAAATATTTCATCAGGTAAGTGTCTAAATAGCATTCATCCGGCTCCATGAATTAACGAAAACTAATGGCATTTTTAAACCTTACCTAAATGATTGGCAACGACCGCCTGCATAGCCTGTTTTACTAATGCATCGTCTCCAATTGGCGGTAGCAATTCTATTTGAAGCTCAGCAGTTTGCAATGACTCTATTTGGGCTGGTACATCATGTCTTAGATGACGGCCAACCGCTAAAAATAGTGGCAACACAGCTAGGGTACGAACTTCTTTTGCCAATTTAGCGACAACATCTTCCAAAGAAGGAGATGTAAGTTCCATATAAGCCAAACTCACATTGTTTTTACCATACGTTTGAGACACTTGATTATAAAGTGATTCGAATGGCTCTTTCCAAAGGGGGTCAGGGCTTCCATGTGCAAGAAGTATGATGTGATCGTATTCTTTGCGTAGCATTTTGATACCTAATGTTTCTCGATTCCCCATTTTAGCCATCCTATGTCAGAAAAAGAAGGTGCAGAGTAAAAAAGCTTCAAATCTTCTGATGAAACAGGACAAATTTTAGATTATTCACTAGATTTAGGAAGTTATTGATCCTATTTCCTTTTTTATACGTAATACTGTAGCTATCGCAACACATGGAGCATTTTAAAGTGAAGATTTTGTTATCAGGAGCCACCGGCTTTATTGGCCAACATTTGCTTAAAACGTTACTAAAAGGTAACCATCAAGTTTACGCCCTTGTTAGACAAGTGGACAAACGTCTAGATAGTAAAGTTAAGCAACTGACTTTGGAATCACTCGTTGAATTAGATGAACAGTTAGATATTTTCATCAACCTCGCGGGTGAAAACATTGCGAGCCAACCATGGACCAATAAACGTAAGCAGACCTTATTTGAAAGCCGAGTGTCCTTAACAAATAACATAAAACAGTCCTTGAAGTACTCACCTAGAACGGTCATATCTATGTCTGCGGTTGGTTACTACGGTGTAGCAAGGCATGATGTTTTTTATGAGAATACGCCACCCAAAACAGGCTTCGCTCATGATTTGTGTGCGGCTTGGGAAGACGCTGCGAATGCATTTTCAACGGATAACACACGAGTCGTTATATTCCGATTAGGGGTTGTGTTAGGGACAGGTGGAGCACTTGGTAAAATGCGATTGCCTTTTTTGTGCGGACTAGGTGGGCCAATTGCAGGTGGCAAGCAATGGTTTTCATGGATTCATCTTGACGATGTAGTGAAGGCAATTAACCACGCCATTTCCGATCCATCTTATGTAGGAACCTTTAATTTAGTGGCTCCGCAATTGATTGAGCAAAAACGTTTTGCGCAATCTTACGCTGCAGTATTAAATCGCCCAGCGATTCTTCCGACACCGAAATGGATGCTAAATCTTATTTTTGGCGAGATGGCTTCTTTATTAACTGAGGGAGCAAAAATTGTACCGCAGAGGTTAGAGAAGCAAAGTTTTGAATTCCAGTATAGCAACATAGATGAAGCCCTGTTAGATATTGAAAAGCGTCGTTAATTGAAGACGGAAAGTCAGTTTTAACGCTTCTTTTTTAACACCGGTAAGCCTTTTTCATCATTTAGAGTGTTGGTGCAGACAGGGTAAGTTATACAGCCCCAAAAGTAGCCGTTTTTGCTTTTCTTTCTAACTAAATAGTGACCGCAAGCGCGACAAGGATATTTTTTCGTGCTTGAGGGAATGCCATTATCGTCTTCCACGGTTACTTTGCATTCAGGGTAATTAGAGCACCCCCAAAAAACATTATCTTTAAACGTCTTTCTTCTAAGTGGGGACTGACAAGCAGGACAAAGGTAGCGCTTAGCCCTTACGGGCTTGCCGTTTTCATTATTCGCAGTATAGCTGCATACAGGATAAGACTCGCAGCCCCAGAAAGCACCATTCGCGCCTTCTTTTAAAATCAGCAGGCTTTCGCATTTTGGGCAGCGATACCGAACCTTAGCCGATTTAATGTGAGCATCATCACCCTGTTCCAAGAACTCTTGTTCCCAGTTGCTAGAAGGTGATGCTAGTTTCTTACTGTCTTTTTCCTGCACAGACTTACTCTTTCGGGTTATTACAAGACGAACTGTCTTCTTTACAATCTTCCTGACCTACAAGACTGCGTATTTTTGATGCGCCTTTTCTCGCACTATCCGCAGTAGCTGTTCCGGCTTCTTTCATTTTATCCCATACGACTGAACCAGTGTCTTTGGCATTTTTGGCGACTTTACTGCCTAAATCAGAAGCTTTCTCGCCATACTCGGATGCTTTTTCCGATGCGCTATCCGCTATTTGTATAGTAGTATCTTTGGTCTTCCCCCACAATTCTTCAGCACCATTCTTAGCTTTATCAAGAGAGCTTTCTTCGGCCTGTACTATGGTCGACAGAAGGATAAAAGAGTAAATAATCGCTTTTATATATTTCATTATACGGCCTGTCTATTTTCACGAGTCGAAGAATTTAACCAACTAATTAGCTGATCAATATCACTAAGAGCTTCAAGCTGTGGGTAACGTAGCAATGTGTCATCTGTTACTTTTTCATGATCCCAAGTGCTATGGTAAGGAACATGTAGAGCCTGAGCCCCGAGGTCCAATACAGGCAACACATCTGATTTTAATGAGTTACCTATCATCAAAAAATTTTCTGCAGAAATTTGGTGGCGCTGCAATATTTGCAGGTAGGCGTCCGACGTTTTATCACTAACAATCTCAATGTCATCAAAATAATCCGCAATACCTGACCTAGACAACTTACTTTCTTGATCAAGTAGATCGCCTTTCGTAATAACCAGTAAACGATATTTCCCTTTCAACTGGGATAACACCCTTTCTATATTTGGTAACAAATCTACGGGAGATGCCAACATGCATTTAGCAAGCTGAATAATTTCATGTATTTCGTTACCAGAAATACGACCTTCCGTTAGTTCAATAGCCGTTTCGATCATGGATAAAGTAAAACCCTTAATGCCATAGCCAAAATGCTCTAGGTTTTTAATTTGCACCTCACCAAGGTGGGCGCGAATATAAGCTTCATCATGATACGGCAGAAGCAAATTAATAAACTCATCTTGGGCATGAATGAAAATGTCTTCATTCCGCCACAGTGTATCGTCTGCATCGAAAGCGATTGCTTTAATGTTTGAATTACTTAAATGCATTTTAGGTCCATTGCTTAGTATTTTGTTCAATCAAGTTAACATACAGAGCTACTTGATCTGCTGTGTCATTAAGCGCGGGAATGTAATCAAAGCCTAAGCCACCATTATTTTTGAACTCATCACCCAGCTCCAATGTTACTTCTTCAAGCGTCTCTATACAGTCAATTGAAAAAGCAGGGCTAATAATATTGATCTTTTTTATTCCCATCGAAGGCATCGCTTTTAATGTGGCATCAGCATAGGGTTTAAGCCACTCTTCACGCCCAAATCTAGACTGATAAACGTGAGTCCACTCGTGATCACCGAGGTCTAGCTCTTCTGCAACTAAACGACTGGTTGTTTCACATCGTCTTGCATAAGGGTCGCCATTGGTCACGTAGCGTTTAGGAATACCGTGATATGACAAAACCAAATGACGCCTTTCGCCCTGTTTATCCCATTGAGTTCGCACAGAATTAGCTAGTGCCTTAATGTATAAAGGATGGTCCGCGTAATCATGCAATAGCTGTAATGATGGCCAATGAGGGCAATTCTTTAAGGATTTCATTAATCTATCGTAAGCAGCTGCGGTCGTTGTAGCTGAGAATTGCGGGTACATAGGCATTACAAGGATGTTTTTTACGCCCTGCTTTCTCAATTTTTGAGCTGCCGTTTCAACACTGGGGTTGCCATAAGTCATTGCTAGTTCAACTGGAACACTATGACCCAATTTATCGGATAGCGATTTTTTTACATTGGCTTTTAAGCGATCACTTAACACCAACAGGGGGGAGCCTTCATCCATCCAAACTTGCTGATAAATTTTTGCCACTTTTGGCGGACGTAGAGTCAGAACAATCAGATTTAGAATAGGCTTCCAAATCAAAGGGTTTAAATCGACAACACGAGAATCAGACAAAAACTCTCTAAGGTAGCGGCGAACTGCAGGTGTTTGCGGGGCGTCTGGCGTCCCCAAGTTCATCATCAATACGCCATAGTCGCTCTTGTTTTTCATGCTATACCTTTTGGATTGGATTTATTGTCTATTATAAGCTAATAAAATGGGGACAATAATGAAAATACCAAGCTAATTCAGGCTTGATAATGTTTCGTTTAGTATCTGAAAAGAAGAATAGTGTCAGTTTTGCTTTATTGCCTTCTCAGCTAAAAGCACTTCAAGAAATCAATAAGCGAATGACTGAAAACACTATAAAGACGACGAAGCTAATGGAAAGGACATTTCTATCAAGCTCATTACCGCGATTACGACACAACCAATAAAAGAACATGTGACTACATGATAAAACGATCATTGAAGGCAGATGCACCGCTCCAGCAAAACCAGATACTCCCATATCATTGAATGTTTTGGCTGGATAAATAAAGCCTACCATTGCGGCGATAGAGGCAAAAACAACAAAACCATCTAATGTGCCTTGCCGTTGTATTTGATCAACTTTTCTTAGATGGCACAGACTATCCCCTAACACGCGTCCGCAGTTACCCGCCAGAAGAGACAAAACACCAACAATGAGTCCTACAATCATATTCCAAGACGTTGCGAATGGCATCACATGCGATCTTTCTAGCTTAGAAGAAAAAACAATATTAATTATCGCCATTAGAGATATTAATAAAAACGCAACTTTGAAGGTTAGTAGGCTACTAAGAGACAGAAGTTGAGCGCCTATTACACCACCCATTGCAATGCCTGGAGCGAAGTTAATAAGCTGCTGGGAGTCAACCGCCCCCTTCTTCATTGCAATAACCCAAGCATAAAGATGAGCTGGAATAAATGCGGTAATACAGGTTGCAACTACTGGAAGCATGAGTGCTTGAAAAGACAAACCAAACACCGGCATAAAAAAATATAAGGCAGGGATAGCGATCAAGGTAGGTGCTATCCTTATAACAGAAGCAACTGAGCCAGTTGCAGCACCAATAAAAAGTAATAGTATAATCATTTCAATGGTGGGCATAAAAACAAGACACCTTCTTTAGCCATAACTCTATAGTTATGAGTAAGACAACAAAAAGCAGGCCTTCGCCTGCTCTTTTAATAAACTAAAATTACGCGAAATAGCTATTCTTGCTCAACAACAGTACGCATGCGATCCTGAATCAATGTTGCTAATTTATCTGGCTGAAATTTTGATAAGAAATCATCACAACCTACTTTTTGCACCATTGCTTTGTTAAAACTACCGCTTAGTGATGTATGTAAAACGATATAAAGATCTTTAAGTCTTGGATCTTCACGAACTTCACGCGTTAAACGATATCCATCCATTTCAGGCATTTCGGCATCAGTGATCATCATCAGCAGTTTTTCTGGAACGATCTCGCCTTCGTCAGCCCACTTCTTAAGCGCCTCCAAGCCACGTTTACCGTTAGTCGCCTCATGCACTTTTATACCCAAAAAGTCTAATGTGGAACGGCACTGGGCTAGAGCAACCGATGAATCATCCACGATTAAAACCTCTAAACCTTTTGCTAGGGATAATAAATCTTTATCAATTACATGATCACTGATGCTACCGTCATAAGGAGAAATTTCGGCTAAGACTTTTTCAACATCAATAATTTCAACAATACGGTCATTAACACGAGTTATTGCAGTTAAATAATGCTGGCGACCAGTGCCATCTGGTGGCGGTAAGATTTCATTCCAATTCATATTGATAATGCGATCTACCTCACCAACCATAAACCCTTGAACAGTATTGTTATACTCTGTCACAATTAAATTGCATGGCTGAGTACGGTCGATTGGTCTCATACCAATGGACTCAGATAAATCGATAACTGGGACGGTTCTACCACGGAAATGTGTTACGCCAGCCACAGATGGGTGTCTATGTGGCATTAAGTTCAACTTAGGAAGCATGACGACTTCTTGAACTTTAAAAACGTTTATTGCAAACATTTGCATTCCGCCAAGGCGAAACATTAGAAGTTCTAAGCGGTTTTCACCCACCAGCTTAGTTCTTTGGTCTACAGCGTCTAACATGCTTGCCATATATTTACTCCAAACATTTTAAATTAAGGCATTATTCCATTATAACCATGATATTCTATAAGGCTAAATCTTACAGTGTTTTTTTGTGTTAACTCTTTCTAGCAAGGACTCTTAATGAAAGACGCCGATGTACTTTTTTGTCGTAAAGCCGTTGTAAATCGACTATCAGAAACAATCGCGTATTACATACTGCACCCAAACAGTGATGCACAGGGTCAGGACACTTCCTTTTTAAGCTCCCTGTTTGTTGATGTTAATCTTACCGAAATTACACAGCAAAAAACCATTTATTTTCAAACAAGTCTACATGAACTCCCTGCTCTACCGCTACAAAGCAATATTCACATGGTCATTTTCTTAAGTGGCACAGAACTATCACTAACGGATATGGATTCATTGTCAGAGTTTCGTCTTCAAGGATATCAATTCGGCATTATAAACCCTGATCTAGCATTATTCCCTGCCAGTTTTTTCAGTGTTTTTTCTCACGTACTTTTTACTCTAAATTGCCTATCAATTGAAGACGTAATTGAAACAGTTAAACACCCTTCACTGTCTGCAAAGAGTATTTGGGTAAACAAAATCGATAATATAGAGCAATTTCATCAGCTTCAAAAGGTCATTCCTGAAGGTCAATTTAGTGGTAATGCCATACATAAGGTAAAACCAGTCAAAGGAAAGCGCATCTTAGCCTACAAAGCCATTCTGATGGATTTATTAGTCGCTTTACATAACCAAGAATCCTCTCCAATTGTTTTAGCAGAATGCATTGAACGCGACCCCACGTTAACGTACCGGATTATCAAGCTTACTCATACAGTAATGTATCGAAGTCAATTTAATGTCTCCAACGCTCAGCGAGCAATCGAGATTATTGGTATTAGAGAACTAATAAAATGGGTCGGACTTGTTATGTTTGGCAGTGTGCCAGGTAGGCCAGATTGCCTTTTTCCTATAGCAGTATCTAGGGCCTGTTTTTGTCAAAGTCTCTCGGCAGCATTATTTCCAAAATTAGAAGGCGCATTTTTGGTGGGTTTGTTCTCATATCTTCCTAGCTTCCTAGACGAAGAAATGCCATCGCTGTTAAAAGATTTACCATTAGATGAGAATATAAAAACAGCTCTATTAGAATACAAAGGCAATTTAGGTGGTGTATTAAAAATAGTCGTTGCCTATGAAGCGGGTCGATGGGAGAAAATTCCTTTTGATCTACTTAAGAGTCAAAACATATCAAAACAATCATTAAAACAGCTGTACATAGAAAGTTTAAAAGAAGCTCGTGAGATGGGGCGCTTATGATAGACATCGGAGTTAATATCAATCACCGTTTTTTTCTAGATGATTTAGACAGTACTTTTGCAGATATGCAGGATGCAGGTGTCAGAGGCATGATTTGCATCGCTTCTGACCTAGAAGAAAGCCATCAAATTCAGGTATTAAGCCAGAACCACCCAGCAATGTGGCACACATTAGGCTGTCATCCCCACCAGGCAAAAACGTGGAATGCAAACAGTAAATCTCAAATAACGGATCTAATTAATGCAGCAAGACCTGTTGCAATAGGTGAAACCGGACTTGATTTCAATCGCAACTACTCAACACCAAACGAACAATTACATGCATTTAATGAGCAAATTGAGTTAGCCATTGAGCACCAGCTACCCTTGTATCTGCATGAAAGAGATGCACACAAAGAGATGATAGAGATACTTAAGCAACATCCAGATCTGGCTAAAAAATCCGTTATTCATTGTTTTACTGGCAGTCGAATTGAGTTAGAAGGATATTTAGAGTTAGGTTTATTTATAGGTATCACGGGGTGGGTATGTGATGAACGCCGAGGTGAAGACTTGCAAGCTTCTATACCTCATATTCCTTTGAATAAGCTGTTAATAGAAACCGACGCGCCGTTTCTATTGCCACGCAATATTCGACCACGCCCTAAGAAAAATCACCCTAAATATTTGCCCTGGGTAGCACAAGAAGTTGCCAGACTAAAAAACATTACTGTCGAAGAGCTCGTAAGAATAACAATCGATAACACAGAAACCGCCTTCGGAATTCGTGCCTAACAAAGCCACTAAAGCAAAGATATTTGTTGCGATAGCAAACTTGCCATGTTGGTTTTGAAAAATGGCAGGATACTATCTGCAATAGGCTCTATCTGCTTTTCGATATAATGCTCATAATCTAAATCGATTAAATCATCAGCGCTTTCGTAAGGCACCACGCCTGAACGTTGATATAGGTAATAAACGCGTTTCCTACCTTTATTGTATTCTAGCGGTAGCCCTTGCTCTTCTCTTTTTTGATCAATTATTGCCGCCGCCCTAACATGTGGTGGCTTATTTTTTGTGTAGGAAGACAAAGGGCGACTTAACTGCTTGCTGTAAATCAGCTGATCATCAAAGCCACCAGCTCTTAATTTTTCTATAGTCTGCTGAATATAAACAACCGGGCTCTCATCATTAAACACTTTTTCAAAAAGGGTTCGCTGAAACTGCCTTGCCAAAGGTGTCCAATCGGTTCGCGCCGCTTCCAAGCCTTTAAAAACAAGTTCTCCCTTTGATTTACCAGCGTAGCGTTTTTTACTGCCTTCTTCTTGCCCTCGTATTGTCGGCATAAAGAACCTTTCGTAAACCCTCTCAAACTCAAGCTCTAAATGGGAATCAAGCTGAGCATATTCCTTACACCAATTTGAAAGGCAAACGTTAATATCATCACGCAATTGCTCACCTTGTGTCTGAGGATCTGCTAGATCATTGCCCAACGTGACAAATAAAGAATCCGTATCACCATATATTACTTTTGCGCCACGCTCCTCCATCCAAGCTTGCGTTTTACCTAATAATTCATGGCCACGCATAGTAATTGAGCTTGCTAATTCAGCATGATAAAAACGGCAAACATTTGATCCCAGAACACCATAAAACGAATTCATGATGATTTTTATGGCGTAGCTCAAAATGCTATTACCCACTCTTTTTGCTTCTTCCCGTGCTTGAGCGAGCTCACCAACTAATGACGGCAAAATCGCCTTTTGCCTATCAAAGTGCGCCCCCAAAAAACCTGGAACCAACTGAATTCCAGCCGCTTCATCTTGTGTCGAATCACTACTTATGTGCTTAGCAATTATTCGAGCTAAGGGATCTACATAAAAGGTACGAATAATACTTGGATAAAGGCTTTTAAAATCAAATACCAATACATTTTTATATAACCCAGGTATGGAAGACATGACGAAACCGCCAGGGCTAGCAACAAAGTCATCATCACTCCAAGCGGGCGCAACCCAACCCGAAGTATGCAACCTAGGCAAATATAAGTTTTCAAAGGCGGCAACCGATCCACCAGTTTGTTCAAACGGAATACCGGTTAAGTCGACACGAGTTTGCTGTAATTCGATGAGTTTTAACTTTTCAAAAATACGCATGACAAGATCGCAGTCTTGAAGGTTATAGGCAACAAACGCGTCTAAATCTTCTCTATGTAACCTCTCTATTTCTTGCCAACGCTCGCTGCCATGTAATAGCTTGCCATCATCAAGGATCTCGTTGCTGACATTGTTTAAACTGTAGGATTCGAAGTGATAACCACCTACTTTCAATAAAGTAATACCGTCTAACGCAACACGCCCAGGAATACTCGCAAAGTATTTCCCTTGGTTATCTGAAGAACGAATATTCCAATTTTCCCCATTCACGCCAAACGCCGGACGAATACCTAAAACCTGACAGCGCTGATCAATAAACTGCAAATCAAAACCAATTAAATTCCAACCAATAAAAATGTCTGGTGAGTGCTTTTTTACATAACGAATAAACGCCAATAACAAGCTTTTTTCATCACTGAAGCGATGAATGATCGGTGAGGTATTTTCTTGATCGGTAACCACAAAAGCAACACGCTGATCTCGCGATGTGACGCCAATAGAGAGTAAGGTATTGGTTGAGACTGAAGTTTCGATATCCAGTGACCACACATTCCAATCGGGTTGCCAATTTCCCGCAATGACTCGGGCTTGATGAAATGTTTGATTACTAGAATCCGGAATGCCGATAAATCGCACGGCACCACGTATGTTGCGTTCCATCAAATATCGGTTGTGGGCTTTTATATCTTCCTCGAAAACAGAGAAGCCATTGCTCTTTACCCACTTAATCATTTGCTGGTGGAGCGTCAGGCTATTACTCTGAACTAGGACAACAGGTTCATTATTGAATGATTTCAAAGCGGATGCAGAACATTGAACGCCCACCACATCCTTGGGAAGGCTTTGTAACGGTGCATCGGTGAAAAATACGCTAAGCTGTCTATCTGGAAGGACCTTAACGGTTCCTTCCGGTGTTTTAATAAAAAGGCTCATTTCAATGTGGCCATTAACCTCTTTCGTATGGCGACTCACAATATAGCCAGTTTTTTCTACAAACATCTAAACAGCCCAGTATATTAAAAAGCACATAATCCAAAAACGCATAGGATACGTTTTTAATTATAACCCACGCAGTAAAAGCATGGGCGGCACTTTTAGCACAGTCCTACTGGCAAATATACCAATGGTTGAAATGACAACCACGCCAATCGTCGGCCCCAACACCCACAATAAAGGATGGAAACTCGCTTCAGCATTAAAAACAAACACCTGCAAGCCTAACAAGCAGGTTTCAGCGCCTATGGCAGCAATCAGACCAGCAAAGAATCCAAGGGCGCCAAATTCAACTAATAAAGCCTGTCGCACTAACGCTCCTCGTGCTCCTAGCACTCGCAATAAAGCCCCTTCCTCTAAACGCTCTTCTAATGTCGAGCGTACGCTGGCCAACAACACCAAAGCGCCGGCACTCAGAATACAAAACAACACCAACTGAATTGCCTGAGACAACTGCCCTATGATGGTTTGAATTTGTTTCAAGATATCGCCTACATTCAAAATCGACACGGTAGGAAACTTCGCCATGGATCGATAAAAGTCTTGCGCCTCAGTATCACTAACAAACAAGCTACTCACAAAGTTGGCTGGGTAATCTTCCAAAGCACTTTTAGGTAAAATTAGATAAAAATTAGGCTGCATTGAGCCCCAGTCCACAGTACGAACAGAGGTAATTGGCAAAGTCACAATGTTGCCACCAATATTAATGGTTAGCTCATCGCCTATTTCTAGATTGGCTTCTTTCGCTGCTTCCTGCTCAACAGAAAGACCTTCAGCGGAAAAATCACCTTCAATAAGTTCATTGCCTTTCCCTAGTGTGTCTGACCAAGTGAGATTTAACTCTCGCTCATAGAGCTCTGGCTCACCTCTACCTTCAGGATAAAGGGACTGAATTGTCGTGTTATTCACTGCGGTAACGCGACCTCGCACCATTGGATACCAGTCGGATTTTTTGAGGCCCAATTGAGTGGTATCACTATTTATCTGATCAATTTGGTTTGCTTGCACATTGAACAAATAATGATTAGGCGCATCTTCTGGAAGTTGCTGTTGCCAGTCAGCAATCAAGCTCGATTTCACCCCAATCAAGATCAAAGTCAGCATAATAATTAAGGTGAAGACCAAAAGTTGAAATAAGTTAGGGATCAATCTTCTGTATAAGGAAGCAAGACCTATCTGCCAACCACTGGTTGCTCCAGATGTTAATGAACGCCCCAATTTAAAGGCAACCCACCCAATAGCGGCGACAAACAGCGCGATCCCTAAAATGGCCGCCGTCATAATACTTGGAAGCAAAAAGCCATTGGTATACAAGCACATCAAAGCAAACATACCAATAAAGCCGATTACATAAATCGCCACACCATTGAGCTCAACTTTGGCATTAGGTTGAAGCACTGAAAGTGGTGATATTTTGATAAGGCGCGACATCAAAGGCAGACAAAAAACCACCATAGAAATTAGGCCAGTGGCTGCCCCTAACCACAAACGACTAACAGATGGCTCTGGTAAAGTCGTCGACATTAGACCAGACAGCAAAGAGGCGATGATTTCTTGCAACCCCCAGCCGATTGCCAAGCCTATAGCAGCGCCCACAATAAATAGTATGGACAACTGTAGGAAGAATAATTTCCCTAATAACTTAGGCGTTGCACCAATGGTTTTTAAAATAGCAACTTGCATCAAATGACGCTTTACAAACCGAGCGGAGGCCAGCGCCATGGCAACACCAGACATGACCACAGCTAAAGTACCAGCCAACAGCAAAAAAGACTCTGCACGGCCAATGGTATCGCCTATACGCTCTCCTCGTTGCGTTGGTGTTTGCCAGCGTTGCCCCTCATCCAATTGTGGCGTTATCCATTCTTCATACTCATCAAGAGATGCTTTGTTACCTGCAAACAATAGTGAGTAACGCACTCGACTACCAGGTATGATGACGTTTGTCGCAGCAAGATCGGCCATATTCATCACGGCACGAGGTGAAATGGCAAACGCAGAGGTAGTTGATCCTGGATCTCGGACTAAATATTGGCTAACTTTAAGAGAGGCGTCGCCCACTTCCACCTGATCGCCAAGCTTAAGTTTGAGTAAACTGGCCAACTGGGACGATACCCAGATTTCCCCTTGCTTAGGCGTGTCAGTGGAACGCTTTCCGGTACCGAACAAAACGTCATCAACCAGATAAGCCCCTTTCAATGGATATTCGTCCGTAACTGCACTTAATTGAGACAGCTGAAGTGAATCGCCTGCAAACATCATCGTTGTGAAAGACGTTCTTTGTGCGGTTTGCAAAGAAAGCTCATTAGCTTTGGCTTCCCAAGACTCAGGAATCACGTCATCTGAACGAATTAAGCGATCAGCGGCTAATAAATTCGCGGATTCCTGCTCAAAGGATAATTGTAAGCGATCAATAAACAGGCCTATCGATGTGACTGTGCTTACTGAAATAACCAAAGCCAATAGAAGCGTGATTAAGTCACCACTACGAATGTCTCGAAACATTAAGCGAAAGGCAAAACTCATAAGGATTTTTCCGTTAGCTGACCGGCAGACATGACCAATTGACGGTCGCATAGTTTGGCAAGTTCATTATCATGCGTCACCATTACCAATGTCGTGCCTTGAGATTGGTTAAGATCAAATAGCAATTTAATAATCAATTTACCATTTTCTTCATCAAGATTACCTGTCGGCTCGTCAGCGAAAAGTATTTTGGGGTTCGATGCAAAGGCACGTGCAATGGCAACACGTTGCTGTTCACCACCTGATAGCTGATTTGGATAATGGGTCAAGCGGTGCGACAGCCCTACTTTTTCAAGTAATGCTTCCGCTTTATTACGTGCATCTTTATCACCTTTTAATTCAGCCGGTAACATAACGTTTTCGATGGCTTGAAGACTTGGCAAAAGATGAAAAGATTGGAAAACAAAACCCACATATTGGCCACGAGCTAATGCCCTTTGCTCTTCAGATTGGCTAGAAAACTCTTGCTCGTACAAGAAAATATCGCCAGACGTATTGACATCCAAACCAGCTAATAGACCCAATAACGTGGACTTACCTGAACCAGATGAACCAACGATAGCAACCGACTCGCTTTCCTTGATTTCCATATTAATTCCTTTCAATATGGTTAAATTCCCTGTATTCGATGTCACGGTATGAGTTAAATTAGATACTTTAATCGCGGTGTTTCTAGCCATAGTGATTCACTCTAAAAAGGTTTGGTATGTTTTTAAAAAAGCAATTAAGGCAACTATGTACAATAATCACACTACTATTTATTAGTTCGTTTGCATCGGCTTCTACTTTACTTGTCATGGGAGACAGCCTCAGCGCGGCATATAACTTAAGACAACAAGATGGCTGGGTTAGTTTACTCGAAAATCAACTTTCTCAATCACATCCAGAAATAAACGTTGTAAATGCCAGTGTTAGCGGCGAAACAACACAAGGTGGTTTGTCTCGCTTCAATGATCTATTAGCCACCCACAAGCCCAATTGGGTCATTTTAGAACTCGGTGCTAATGATGCTTTACGTGGTTACCCTCTTACTCAGACCACAATGAATTTAGAAAAAATGGTTGAGCAAGCTCACGATGTGAATGCCACAGTATTATTGGTTGGCAACCAGATCCCGCAAAACTATGGCAAGCGCTATACGCAAATGTTCTTTAATTTGTACAAGGATATTGCCACTAAGTACAATATCGCTTACCTACCCTTTATGCTTGAAAATGTAGCGTTAAACAAAGATCTGATGCAGAACGATGGCTTACATCCAAATAAAACAGGCCAACCTATCGTACTGCAAAATATACTCCCATATTTGCTACCATTATTAGATAACACGAAGTAAAAAAATAAGGAAAGTTAAATGAAGGCGGTTTTTTTAGACAGAGGCTCATTTCCAAAGCAAATAAACATTCAACTACCAACACATATCAAAGAGGTTGTTGAATACGAGAACTCTTCTCTTGAACAGGTAGCCGAACGTATAAAAGACGCCGCTATTGTCCTCACTAATAAGTCTATAGTGGATGCTGACGCCATTAATGGTGCGGCCAATTTAAAACTGATACAAGTCATGGCAACTGGCACCAACAATGTAGATTTGGAGGCTTGCAAAAACAAACACATCATCGTTCAAAATGTCTCCGATTATTCTACAATCAGTGTACCTGAACATACTTTTGCCATGCTTCTAACACTCAGAAGAAATCTCACATCGTATTTAGATGACGTAAAGGTTGGAAGATGGTCTACCTCGGAATTTTTTTGTTTTCTTGACTACCCTATTAAGGATTTATCAGGCTCCACAATGGCCATTATCGGTGGCGGGACCTTAGGTAAAAAGGTCGCCGCCATTGCTCTAGCTTTTGGAATGCATGTGATCTTTGCTGACAGAAAAGGAGCAAAAAGTACTCGAGCGGGTTATATTAATTTTGAAGAAGCGTTAACAGCGGCCGATGTCATCAGCATCAATTGCCCATTAACGGTAGACACAAAAGATTTGATTGGCGATGCTGAATTTTTATTAATGAAACCAAGCTGTTTATTACTCAATATTAGCCGAGGTGGCATTGTTGATGAGTATGCATTAGTTCGAGCGTTTCAACATAATAGCATCGCTGGTGCTGCTTTCGATGTATCAAGTCAAGAACCTATGCCGCTAGACCATCCACTTCAAGAGCTCTCTAAAAAACCCAATTTTTTATTGACGCCTCACATTGCTTGGGCCAGTGATGAAGCCATGCAAACGTTAGTCGACATGGCGATGGAAAAAATAACCTCTTTTATAGAAAAGCCAGAATGACGTTAGAGATTTTATATCAAGATGAATACCTAGTTGCTGTCAATAAGCCTGCTGGTTTACTTGTCCATCGCACACATTTAGCCAAAGATGAAGAAGACGCCGTTGTTCAGAGGCTAAGAGATCAAACAGGACAATGGGTTTTCCCTGTGCACCGTCTTGATCGAGGCACATCTGGTGTTTTGGTTATGGCATTTACACCTGAAGTTGCAAGGCACCTTGCCACTCAGTTTTCTGAGACTAAGACTCAAAAAACCTATCATTGCTTGGTTCGTGGTTATTGTGATGATGCAGGCGTTATTGATTACCCATTAGCTAAGCTGAATGAACAAAAAGGTCGCTCTCGCTTTAAAATTGAAGGCACAGAAAGAGACGCTGAGACAAGTTTTGTTAGATTAAAACAGTTTCAGCTGCCGGTTCCGGTAAGCCGTTATGACAGTATGCGTCTAAGCTGGCTCGAAGTGACGCCAAAGCAAGGTCGGAAACATCAAATACGTCGACATTTCAAACACCATTTGAGCCCTCTTGTTGGCGACTCTTGCTATGGTTGTCGCCATATTAATAAAGTGGCCAAAGAGATTTGGGAAGATGACTTTAGATTGATGCTCCACGCATCAAGCCTCGAGTTCACCCACCCAATTACAAACCTGCCCATGAGCCTGTCAGCAGGTTTTAGTGACAAAATAGTCAATATCCTTAACAAACTGGAAGGCTATCGAACTTAGTAGTAATTAGCGGCAAGTCTTCTGCTATCGACCAACGGAAGACTAAGCTGTCGTGAATTTCTGGGTTTAAATTAATTGCGTTTTTTTGCACTTCTTTAATTTCAAAGCCGCATGACAGAAGCACTTTAATTGAGGCTTTATTGTGATCTGCAACTGTCGCAAACACCTCGGTAATTCCAGAACTTGCCCAAACGATAAGTATATGTTTCAGCACATGTTTGGCAATACCTTGGTTCGTGAAGTTCTTGGCAATACGGTAAGATACCTCTACTGATTTTTCATCCAATATTTGCCCATTAAAGCGACCAATCAGCACATCATTTGGTAAGTACACTAGATATTGCAAATGCTTCAAGTTACTTCGAAGCAAACGTCTGAAATACATTTCCGTTTGCTGTTGTAATGCTTGGTTGGGTAAAAACTGAGAAAACCACCCCCTATTGCGGAACTCAAACAGCAATATATTTCTTAGGTCGGCTTCTGTGGCTTGTCGAATTTTTACTAATGTTTTCATATCCAACACGCTTTCTAAAACTGGTATTATTATCAGCTTAGCGCAGATTTAAGTTAAATGCTGAATATTGCAATTTATATCTGATTCGCTTTTATTGAGATAATAAAATGCTAAGCATGAAAGGATGTTAAAGGTTGTAAAAATCCATGAAAAATCGAAATTTAGTCTATTCAACAGATCAGGGTCGCCTCTGCCCAGGCTGTGAGCAGCCAACTTCTGAGTGCCAGTGTAAAAAAGAAGACCCCGTTGGTAGTGGTAAAGTGTTAATTGCGCTGGAAACAAAAGGACGAAAAGGCAAAGGGGTTACTGTTATTAGCGGCCTCCCTCTAATGGAAGCGGCGCTCAAAGAGTTAGGAAAAAAACTAAAAACCCAGTGTGGCACTGGTGGCGCAGTGAAAGATGGACTCATCGAAGTGCAAGGGGACAATCGACAGAAAGTGAAAGAGTTACTTGAAAAAGAAGGTTTTTCTAGTAAATTTACTGGTGGTTAATGGCTATTATTCTTTTTTAGAATTACTATATTCGTGTTTTCAAGAATACGAAAACATGACAAAGCCGTTACAATATCGAAGCCGTAATGTTACCGAGTTTTCGCGCTCTTTTATAAACATAAGTTATCGCCAACGAAATGGGACGTCTTGGAGGTAAATCATGGCAACAGAGGTTCCGATGTTCCAACATAATATTAAGCAGGCTAACCAGCTAATGCGATCAGCTATACCTCTTATGGTAAAGCTGGATATTCCACCAACTCCCTATAACTATGGGATATGGTACGAATATGCTTCTAATAGAAACCCCAAATTTAATCAGGTTGTAGATCGTGCTTTGCGCCGATTCGGTGGCTTACCTGCTTTTGTTTCACAAGAACTATTTAACGAATTCTTAGTAACAGAAGATATTCAATATGCTCATCACCAAGGGCCTATATTGAAAGACCTAACCACTAAATTAGAATCTGGAACCACAAATATCTCTAGTGATCTAGAAACGTTTAACAACACGCTACGTACGACAAAAGCAGCGTTAGCGAATGCCAAAGAAGCATCTCAAGTTGAACAAATAGCTCAGCTTCTAGAAAAAGGAGCGTTTAAAGCTAGCCAAGCAATTGATTCGTTCAGTAGTGCTTTACACTCTGCTCAAGAAGAGTTAGCGACGCTACGTTCAGAATTATTAGACGCAAAGAAAAATACTGAACTTGACCCCATGACATTATTAGCTAATGAAAAGGGGTTTGAGCGGTCATTATTTTCAATGATGCCCTATGCAGAAGATGACTTAACATTATTGCTAATAGACATTGATAATCTTGGTCAAATTAATCAAGAGTATGGCAACAAAGCTGGCACATCACTTATTCGATACATTGCAAAACTATTGGTGAGCCTATTGCCGGATAACGGATTTATTGCACGTTTAAATGGTGGCCGATTCGCTATGTTACTAAGTGAAACAGAGCTGAGTGTCGCCTCTCAACTTGCAGAATCTATTCGGAATGAAGTGTCCATCCAAAAAATTCGCTATAAAAACACCAAGGTTTTATTGCGTCAAGTCACGGTATCCATAGGCGTTGCAACCTTGTTCGGAGATGAAAGTCCTAATGAACTAGTGCAACGTTCACAGCATTATCTGATGTATGCAAAACGGTCCGGCAAAAATCAAATTGCCCACCATGAATAAATAACGACGTTTAAGGCAAAACAATGCAGGACAACTTGAATCAAAAAGATCGCGTTTATTTTGAGGTCCGCGATTACGAGTGTGATATACAAGGAATTGTTAACAATGCTGTTTATCAGAATTATCTAGAGCACGCTAGGCATCAATTTATAAAATCAAGAGGATTAGACTTTGCTGAAATTACGGCGCAAGGGATTTACCTTGTCTTGATTAAGGCTGAACTAGACTACATACAATCTATGCACAGTGGTGATGCATTTTATATCCAGTCATCAATAGAGCGCGTATCTAAACTCAAGCTTAACTTTCTTCAGAAAGTGCACCGTACTGACAATGACCAATTGATACTTAGCGCAAAAATGACTGTCACTTCAACCACCAAGGAAGGCAAACCTATTGTAGACCATTTGGTTGCTTCCTAAATGAATAACTTGTTGAATGCTGTTAAGCCGTATTCAACAAGTTAATATGAGGAATTTATGCAGGTATTAGCTGGACCGCTATTACGAAGAATGACAGCGGATAGACTAACGTTTTGGTTGATGACCACAGAAGCTGTAACGTTTGATATCACTCTACTTCAAGACAACACTGTTTTATCAACACTCAATACTAACCAAACAGCCAAATACCACACACAACTCAAAGCTGGTACCGGACTTTTCATCCAGCTGATTGATATTAAGCTAGACAAAGCCTTACCAACTAATCAACCCATTCATTATGATCTTCGACTGAATGGGTTGGACTGGACGCATTGGGCTGAAGATCTTGTCTATCCAAATCACCCCTTCCCATTTTTTATCATCCAACCGAATATAGATAAAATATTGCATGGTTCTTGCCGAAAACCGCACCATCCTAGCAAAGATGGATTATTACGGGTGGATGAGCTGCTGGAAAATACGTCTCCTAGCGATTGGCCTAGCATCTTGATGATGAGCGGAGATCAAATATATGCAGATGATGTCGCGGCTCCAATGTTATGGGCGATTCATCAGCTAGTCCCACACCTTGGAATGCCTGACGAAACACTCCCATGCGCAGAGATTAACAGTGCCCATCAGCTGCATAAAGAAACCGCTTACTACTACGCGCGAGAAACCCTGCTACCAGAAAATAAACTGAGCCGAGGCGTGATAGATCAGGTTTTTGGAGGTGTAAGAAAGCCTGTATTTACAACAGATACAGCTCAAAATCATTTAATTTCATTGGCAGAAGTACTCGCCATGTATGCCCTTGCTTGGTCTCCTAAAGGCTGGGATTTGATATTTGAGAATGGAGGTATATCTACACCCTCAGACTTGTCAGATGAGCATGCAGCAATTTTCACAAAGCAAATTCCTATTATCGAAAACTTTGCCAAAGGTTTGCCTAAAGTCCGTCGTGCACTTGCCCATCTCCCCGTGGCAATGATTTTTGATGATCATGATATTACGGATGACTGGAACCTGACCGCAGCTTGGGAGGAAACAGCCTATAATCATGATTTTTCTGCTCGAATTATTGGCAACGCCCTTCTCGGTTATCTTATGTGCCAAGGATGGGGGAATGCACCCGAACATTTTTCTAGTGAATTGATTCACGAAGTTCAAAAGGTGCTCATTCACCCTGGCAAAAAACACCATGATGAATTACTGCACGAGCTATTCCGATTTTCTAAGTGGAACTATACTTGGCAGACAACACCACCTCTTGTTGTACTAGATACCCGCACTCATCGTTGGCGTTCTGAGAAATCACTGGAAAAACCGTCAGGACTAATGGACTGGGAGGCGCTAACCGACCTACAACATCAGCTGAAAGGCTTACAAGCCGTTATTCTGGTATCACCCGCCCCTATTTTTGGAGTCAAACTAATTGAAAGCATTCAAAGAGTGTTTACTTGGTTTGGGCAACCTCTGATGGTGGATGCAGAAAATTGGATGGCACATCCGGGTTCTGCGTATGCCCTAATGAATATGTTTAGGCATAATAAAACACCACAAAATTTTGTTATTCTATCAGGGGATGTTCATTACTCTTTTGTTTACGACATCCAGCTACGCGGCAATAAACAAGGATCAGACTTATGGCAAATCACCAGCAGTGGCATTAAAAACGAATTTCCTCAGCGGCTACTGGATATTTTTGATCGTTTAAATCGCTGGCTCTATTCACCAAGATCACCACTAAATTGGTTTACTAGACGGCGCAGCATGAAAGTCATTCCCCATAAACCAGAAACTACAGCTCATGGAAAGCGCCTCTTAAACGCGTCAGGAGTAAGCTTGGTATCATTAAATGAAGATGGCTCGCCATCTAAGGTTGTCCAACTGTGTTCGGACGGGCGTGATATACATTTCAGACTTTCTGAACAAGATGCGACTTGGGAATAAATACCATAGAAGCGATAAATTGCAGACGAAAAAAAAGACATCATGCGATGTCTTTTTTTCAAATAATGGCGGTGAGCAAGGTCGCAATGCTGTTGGTGATGTTAGTATTGAGCATGCCCTAGCCCATAAACTCAAAGACCAGCCAGGCTGAGGCAGCTTATCAAAGGGGGATTTACTACAGAAAAGAAGACTGCTGATGGAAAATTGGTATCTGAATACCCTTTAAACGAGGCATAGCAAATCCACTTTGGTTAGGGAAGCTGCGATTAAGAGCTCAAAGCGCACCAAAATTCTTTCACTTGAGCGAAAAAACATGAGGTGTCACTCATTTTAGTGTTTTTTTGCAAGGTAAATACCTTTCGTCATTGCCGTCCCCATTCCTTTCCACCCATTTCTTCCAACCGAGATGCGGCTCGTCGAAAGGAAAAGGCGAGATCATTTGCGGCTGAAAATTGTGCTAGTGACACACCAACTCGACCCGTCGCTGACCACTCAAAATATTTCCCATCTTTGGTGCGAATCATGGTCGTCGCAAAAGAACTCGAGTTTCCCCCCTTCTCATTGACAATCAATTCTTCATCTCCATCACTGCTTTCGACTTGCGCTTCAAAATCGACAAACAATTCGTCGAGCGGGACTTGTGCCGCCAGCACCAAGCGGGTGTGAGATTCATAACACGCGTCAATGAGGGTCACGAATCGTCGCGCTTCGTCGAGGTGCTTGGCATCCAGTTGGGGAACGTGGTCTATGATGAGGACCGGAAATCGGCAGCAGAGGGAAATATAATCGGCCGCCCCGAGCGGTTGGTAGCACAACTCGGAAAAATCAAACCAGGCGCACCGGTCATTCAAACGGGCGACCTGGACAGTGCGACCAAATAGGATGGGAATGATCTCAGCCTCAGTTCCGGATGCAGTGCCACCAAATATTTCTTCCAACTGCGCCTGTATGTTTTTATTAATATTATTATCGCCATGAACATCCTTGTTTGACCAAAAATAGGATTGACCACACACTCGATTTTCGAGTCGATAATCCTTGCGGGAATCCTCCATGGAAATAATGTCGGACGTGTGTTTCAACATGTCGATGAATGGCAAAAAAAGGGATCGGTTAATGCCTCCCTCATACAAGGCATCGGGGGATCTATTCGAGGTGGCCACCACCACGACATTCCAATCAAGTAATAGTGAAAATAGTCGCTTTAAAATCATGGCATCGGCGATGTCTGTCACTTGAAATTCATCTAAACAGAGGAGTTGGGCTTCTTGTGCCAATTGTTGCGCAATGATGGGAAGCGAATCACCTCGTGGGCGCTTCTGTTTGTAGACAAAGATTCGATGATGGACGTCTAGCATGAATTCATGAAAGTGGACGCGGCGTTTGGTAATCTTTGCGTGTTTGTGGCTGTCATTATTACAGCAAGAATCATCATCAGGCACAGTAACCGACGCGTAAAAGAGATCCATTAGAAAGCTCTTGCCGACCCCGACCGTTCCATGAATGTACATGCCTCGCGGCGGTGGACCAAAAAACCACAAATGGAACTTCTTTCGAAGAAAGGACTGGGCGGATGCCAGGGATCGCGCCAGTAACAGTAAAAGTGGATTTCTGCTTGTACGGCTGTTCTCACTAGGATCGTCGGTGCGTACGGGTACTTGTGGGAAAGAGGCAAGAGTCTCGTGCAGGGCATCGAATTTTGCCGCCAGAGCGACTTGAGCGTCATCTCGTCGCAGCTCCCCCGCGTCCACCTTGAGTTCATAAGCCGCTGAAACGGGGCCTGTAGAGAAGCACCGCCGAGCGACGCGATGTTGTGCTATTAACGTCTTCATCATCTTCTTCATCATCGAACTAACGAGTTTATCAACATGCTAATGTGGTACGCTAGATTGCTGTAAGGGGATCAAATAGATTTGTATTAGAGACTCAAGTTTTTGCGTTCAAGTTGAACGCCAAATTCAGCATAACTAACTGAATAATAATGCTTGTTATCTAGACAAAACACGAAACCACTCAAGGGCTATAAAATGAACCCAGACACAACCCCCTCTTTTTTAACAACAGATTTGCTAACACGCGCAGATATTCAAGTCGACAACCTGTTTAGTACAATGTGGCAGCGCCTAGGCTCCAGTCTTTCACTGCCAACTTCAAATAAGCAGCAACCTCTTTCAAGGTAAGGATTTGATCGTCCATGCAGAATGCCATCTTCTTTGGATTAGGTTACTTACATTTGAAACTGAGAGAATACGAGAAAATTGAGGAGTGAACAATAAATCAAATTAAATGGAGGGATAGCGTGATAGAAGTAACAAGTGAAAACTGTATAAATAACACTCATTTCTTGTACATTTTGTATATCCACGTTTATAACTCGGTCTTTGCAATTAATAATGTCGAAAAATTCACGGAGCGACAATTTTTCTAAATAAATAATTGTGTAAAGTATCGAGGTTTTTCAAAGCTAGAAGTACTTGAATTTCCGAACAAGATGCCACTTGGGAATAAATACCATAGAAGCGATAAACTGCAGGCGAAAAAAAAGACATCATACGATGTCTTTTTTTTCAAATAATGGCGGTGAGCAAGAGATTCGAACTCTTGATGCCTTTCGACATACACGCTTTCCAGGCGTGCTCCTTCGGCCACTCGGACAGCTCACCAAAACTTTTATACGCGCTGCGTAATTTGTGCGCGTATATTAGTGATGGAGAGGTTTAATTGCAATAGTTTTTTTGCAATTAAACCTTAGAAATTAATCTCTTACCCATGTTAGATGTGATTCAAGCTCTACCTCTCGAATGAGATCCTGTTTTTCTGTGGGGGTTCCTGTATAGATGAGGCCAATAATTTGCTCATTTGGTTTGAGTGATAAGAGATCTTTTGTTTTCTGTGTAAAGCAAGCTGGGCCGCTTCGCCACATTGCGCCATAACCAAGAGCGTTTAGGCCAAGTAAAACCTGCTGAGCGGCTGCTGAGGCTGCCATTATTTGTTCAATTGCTGGTACTTTAGGGTGATCTTGGATTCGAGCGTACACCATTAGGACTGCGGGAGCTCGGTACGCCTTTTTAATAAAAGCTTCCTCTTTACTTTCAGGCATAGAATCTACTTCAGATAAGGCATGGTGCCAATAAATCTGCCCAAGCTTTGCTCGTCCTTCCCCTTCAAAAATACAAAAACGCCAAGGCTTAAGATTGCCATGATCTGCAGCTCGGCTAGCCGCTTCGAGAATAGAACACCACTCTGTTTCGCTCGGTGCGGGTAAGTCGAGCGCTGGTTGCGATACACGATTACGCATAAATGTTATAAATTCTTTACTCATAAAATATTTAATTCCGCTAACATAAGAAAAACAGCAAGCTAAAATGATCGCTTGCTATAGTTTAATGATAATGAATATCATATCTATTGCTTTAGGGTCTAGGAGTTTTTATGTCAAAGTGGTTGATCTGGGCGCTGCTTGAACTCAGTACATTTCTTTTGTTGGCCAATGCTACCTTCTTGTGGATGATATATTCACTTGCGAAAAAAAAACAACAGGCATCAAAGGAAGGAGAAGAATCTGCTGAGATTTTAGACACTCCTTTAAGTAGTGAAGAATTAGAGGAGACTAAAACCTATAAAGGTCTCGCTCATTATATGGACCTACAGATCAATTTTGCCGCTGCTTCAATTACCTCCAATAAATTAGACCAGCATGAAGTGAATAGATTAAAAATCTGGGGGACGGTACTCAAAGCCGAAAGAGCCATTTTGCTAAATCAGGCGAATGAAAAGCCTAAACCTATCTTAAATCGATTCCTATCCAGTCTATTATATGCTCTCTCTGCCCCAAAACTACAAACAACCAATATTGATGAACTGCATCAGAATCTAAAAGAGATGGAAGATGAATTTTATCAAGCATCAGAGATACTGATTACTAAAGAATCACTTTCAAAAAACCAATCTCTACTCAATCAAGACTTACAAGACAATATCGATCAAGCCAGATTACGTATCAATCGATTAGCCATTAAACAAGCAGAACAGCAGCGCCTAGAAACAGAAATCAATGCTCTACAAGAGAAGATCAAAAAGCTCGAGCAAAAACAGTCTGAGAACACAGGAAGTTTTGCCTCATTTAACCTGCAAGCACCAAAAGCTCAAAAGCAAGATAAACAGAGTCGCAATGCTTCTTTCAAGCAGATATCAAGCTTAAGCAGCTTATCTGATCGCCAAAGAATGGTCATTGAACAACTAAAAAACGAAATTGATAAAGCTAACAACAGCAACAACTCACAGGCAGCGATTGAAGCACAAAAAGTAGCCATTTCTAAAATGGAACGGATGTCCAAAGAGTCACAAACACTTATCTTGCAACTAGAAGCAGAATTAGAAACATCAAATTTATCAATTACATCGTTAAGGCAAGATATTAGTCAGAAGGATACCAAACTAGCTGAGTTGGAAAGACAGCTCAACCAGAGTAATGAAACGGCTATTGGCAATCTACAAGCATTAAGCGCTAACAAAAAAGAAACCTTTGGCTCCTTTCGTGATGAGTTAAACACTGCACTTGAAAACCAGTCATCAGATAACCTTATTGAACAAGATAAGGATGCTCGAGTACTTGAACGCTTACTACAAGAGTCGGAGACCTGCGTTACTCTTTTAGCACAAGAATTAGACACAGCAGAAAACACCAATAACAAATTAAAAGAAGAAATAAATACCATTGCAGAAAGTACTCACCCTGACTTGGCAGCTCAGTCAAAACCACTGATGCAGGAAAGAGAAAAAAATCGACAATTAGTTCAAGCAACAACGGAGCTAAAAAACAAGCTCTTGGATACCGTAACAGGCAAGGACTTTCAAACAATTAGGGTTGCATATAACAAGAAAAACCTTGAATACGATCGATTGCAATTGGCTTTTTCGGATTTGGAAATGAAATATTTAGGGACTCTAAATAATTAGTCTTCCCTAAATACTAAATAAAGCTATGAATTATTTCACTTGAAAATCAAGCATTCGCTGCAATGGAATCAGAGCTTTGATTCTAGTTTCTTCAGTCACGTGTATCTCGCCTGTACTATCTCTTAGCGAATTTCGTAACATCTCCAGACTATTCAGCGCCATCCAAGGGCAATGCGCACAACTGCGGCAGTTTGCACCTGAGCCAGCTGTTGGGGCTTCTATAAAACGTTTATTTGGTGATGCCTGCTTCATCTTGTAAAAAATACCTCTGTCGGTAGCGACAATAAAGGTATCGTTTGACATATTTTTCGAGGCATTTAGCAGCTGCGATGTTGAGCCAACAACATCAGCAACCTCAACCACAGGCTCAGGTGATTCTGGATGAACCAGTACAGCGGCGTCAGGATAGATAGCTTTTAAATCTAAAATACCTTTGGCCTTAAACTCTTCATGAACAATGCAAGCTCCATCCCAAAGAATCATATCAGCGCCAGTTTCTCGCTGAATATAACCACCTAGATGCTGATCTGGAGCCCAAATAATTTTCTCACCCTGATCTACAAGATGATTAACAACATCTAAGGCAATACTAGAAGTCACAACCCAATCCGCTCTGGCTTTCACTGCGGCTGATGTATTGGCATACACAACGACCTTCCGATCTGGATACTGATCACAAAAAGCAGAAAATTCTTCAATTGGGCAGCCAATATCAAGTGAGCAAGTTGCTTCTAATGTTGGCATTAAGATTGTTTTTTCAGGGCTAAGTATTTTTGCTGTTTCACCCATGAATTTAACGCCTGCAACCACTAATGTCTTCGCTTCATGGTTTGCGCCAAAACGAGCCATTTCTAGTGAGTCGGCAATAATTCCGCCCGTCTCTTCTGCAAGCTCTTGAATGGCATCTTCAGTGTAATAATGAGCAACCAAAACGGCATTTTTTTGCTTAAGCAAAGATTTAATTTCGTCACGAATTTGAGCGTCGTCAACAGACTTTAATTCAAGGCTTTTTTCAGCTTCAGACAAATATTTTTGGACGGTTTCACGAAGTGCTGCTTTATTAGAAAGTTCGGACATATCATTAGCCCTTAAGTAACTGGGAGCGGAATGAGTGTTTTTGGTGGGTCGTACTGGATTCGAACCAGTGACCAATTGATTAAAAGTCAACTGCTCTACCAACTGAGCTAACGACCCAACGGGCTGCGTATATTACAGAGCCCGCTGAGAATTGCAAACTATTTAATCTTACTTAAATACCCTGCCGCCAGTTTAGCTGCTTTACTATCGGGAAAACGGCTAATTACATCTTGCAAATAAGACTTAGCTTTTGCACTGTCACCAAGTTGATCTGTCACAGTGCCTAACTTATACAAAGAATCTTGTTCTTTGCTATGACCAGGAAAACTCTTAATCACTGTAGAGAATGCATCTATAGCCTGTTGAGATTTGCCTTGAACCAATTTAACCTCCCCCAACCAATAATAACCATTACCAGTTAGCGTGTTATTTGGATAATCCTTTACAAACTTAGCCAATGCAATTTCTGCCTCATCAAACTTTCTTTGAGGGATTAAATTATAAGCATCATTATAAGCTTGCTGGGACTGGGCTGTTGGTGGCTGAAGATTAACAGGTGCTAGCGGTGAAGAAATCAAAGAACTCGTTGAGGGAACTGTTCTAGTAGCCTCTACTTGGGAGGATGACTCTACACTTTGCACTTGGGAAGATGTGTACTTTGGCTCATTAGCTGAAGCAGACATAAGTATAGAAATGCGCTTATCAAGATCAATATAACGATCCCGCTGACTCTCTTTCATTAACTTTAATTCATGACCCTGATTTTCTAATTGTCCACGAAGGCTTTGAACCTCCTGTTGCAGTGTTTCCAATTGAAAAAGCAGATCGGCAGCAGCACTTGGAGAAAGACCGCCACTCGCTTGTGGAACCTCAGCTAATGCAAATGGTGCTGATAAACACAGCACCATTGCAAAAGAGCGAACTTTTAAATCTTTATAGATCATTATTCGTAACGAACTTCAACTCGACGGTTTAACTGCCAAGCATTGCTGTCATGACCGAAGGCAACAGGAACTTCTTCACCAAAGCTTACCGTTTCGATTTGAGAAGCAGCAACACCCTGAATGGTCAAATAACGGCTAATAGCCTTTGCACGTCGCTCACCTAGAGCCATGTTGTATTCGCGAGTACCACGCTCATCAGCATGGCCTTCTAGAACTACACGCGCGTCTGGATGCGATACCAAATATTCAGCATGTTTAGCTAGAGCTTCACGAGATTCTGGACGTACAATTGATTTGTCAAAATCAAAGTAAAATACAGTTTCTACGCCAGCTAGTGAATCCATGCCGTTGTCATCATTAGCCGCAACATCTTCTTCAACAATCACGCTTGTCATCGCATCGTCTTGACCTACGCCAAATGCTTGATCAGAATTTTCAGTTGTACCAGCTTGTTCAGTTGAATTGGCATCTTCAGCAACAGTTGAAGAATCAGTATCTGTTGCTGTTGTGCTACAACCCGCAATCCAAGCTGCAGACAAACCAATTACAGCAAACTTACCTAGTTTTGTTACACTCATTATTCACTCCTCAATGTCTTTATTTGAAATACGGGGACCAAGATGGTTCTCGTACATCTCCGCTTGCTGATGGTAACCTGTATTTTACAAGTCCATCAACGGATACTACGGCTAAGATACCCTTTCCTTGATAGGTTGTGGCATATATCACCATGCTACCATTTGGCGCAATGCTTGGCGATTCATCTAAGTAAGTTTGTGTGAGGATTTGAACACGACCTGTTTTCATATCCTGGAGCGCAATATGATAATTACCATCGTTCTTTTGAACGGTGACAAGATAACGACCATCGGGCGTCATTCTTGCTCTGGTATTCAGTTCTCCTTCAAAGGTTACCCTCTCAACACGCTTACTATTTACATCTAATCGATATATTTGCGGATTACCGCCTCGATCGGATGTAAATACAATTCCCTTACCATCTGGCTCCCAGCTTGGTTCGGTATCAATTGCATAATGGTTTGTCATACGCTCCAGTTTCTGTGTCGCGATATCTAAAGTATAAATTTCTGGGTTATTATCTTTAGAAAGTACCAATGCTAATTTTTTTCCATCCGGTGACCACGAAGGCGCACCATTCAATCCTCTAAATCGCGCAATCTGTTGACGCTTTCCGGTTGCTAATTCTTGAGTGAAAATATTGGGACGTCGATTTCGAAACATTACATAGGCAATTTTTCGTCCATCCATACTCCATGATGGAGACAATATAGGTTCTTTTGACTCAACCACCACTTGAGGGCGATGTCCATCTGCATCTGCAACCTGCAATTTAAATAAAGGCGCTTTTTTATCTCCTTCGGCAGTAACGTACAATATTCTAGTACTAAATGCCCCTTTTGTCCCCGTCAATAATTCGTAGACTTTATCACTTATATAATGTGCAGCATCACGAAAGTTTCTTGAACTAACATCTATAGAACTATGCTTTTGGACTGGTTTTTGACTTAAAACGTTTAATAATTCAAAACCAATCCGATATTGATTGTTGGGTAATTTTTTAACAGTACCTATAACTACATAATCACTCTTTAAAAGACGCCAATCTCTATAAAACACATCAGATTCTTTTGATGGCATACTTAGCATATTAGAGCGAGATATAGGTTGAAATAAACCACTTCTAGCTAAATCTGCCTCTATAATTTGAGCAACATCTTCAGGGAGCGCATCCACACCATCATAGCCAAAAGGAACAACAGCTATAGGCAAAAGCTGATCTGCACCGCTGGTTATTTCAATGACTAATTGAGCTCTCGCTGAGCTTACAAATATTAAGCAAGTGAATAAAACACTCAAGTATTTTTTAATCATTATTAGTTTCTCAAATCTTGCGGGTTAAAAATTAAATCTACCTGACGAAAGTTTCGCTCAAAAACATATGAGTCGACTTTCGATAACTCTTCAATTTTTCTTACCTTGTAGACAGCATCAACTGCTCTTTGGTCAAACAAAGCATCGCCACTACTTGCTGTAACCTGAACATTCATCACCTCCCCATTTGGTAAGAAATTAATGCGCAACTGGGTTTTCATATTATTTCGAGCACTTGGTGGTCGAATCCATGCAGCAGCAACTCTGTCATTTATTAACCCACTGATGGATTGAACCATTTGTGCTTCATCAGCCGCTCTTTGTTTCGCCTCTTCCGCTGCTGCTCTAGCGGCCGCCTCCTCGGCTTTTTTCTTCTCCGCCAGTCTAGCCGCTTCCTCTTGACGCTTACGCTCTTCTTCAGCTATACGATCAGCTTCAGCTTTACGGGCAAGCTCTTTGCGTTGCTTTTCATTGGCCTCTTTTTCAGCTAAACGTTTTTTTTCAGCTTGCTCTTGAGCCAAACGCTTACTTTCTGCTTCTTGTGCTGCACGTTTTTGCTCAGCTGCTTTTTTCTTTCTTTCCGCTTCCTGACGCTCAGCTTCTGCCTTTTCTTTTGCTTGCTTAGCTTGGGCAAGTTGCTTTTGCTTTTCTTCTAAAGCCTTACGCTGGGCTTCTTTTCTTCTACTCTGTTCAGCTTCTTTTTTCTTTTTTTCTGCCAACGCGGCTGCCTGCTGCTTTGCCGCTTTCTCTTCAGATTCTCTTTGGCCTATTATGGTTTCAGAGATATCAATAACGGTCGCATTAACAATAGGCGGACGCTTTGGCTTTGGAGTCTCATTATCACTAAAATCTATCGCAACCAAGCCTGCAATAACAATACTCGCATGCAAACCTATTGCTAGGACGGTTGGAATACTATAATTATCACTGCGAAACCATTTCATTAATTTTTATCCGGTTCAGTCACTAAACCTACATTTGGAACGCCAGCGCCTTGCAAGGTAACCATCAAACCAATGACATCACCATAAGAAACATTTTTATCCCCTCTTACTAGCACGGACATCTTAGGGTTTTGGCTTAACACCTTTCTAACTCTATCCTGTATTTGAGATAAAGCTATGGACTCTTGCTTACCACCTACATCCAAATAGTATTGGCCCTTAGCATCTACAGAAGCAATCATGACATCGTTTTCTGTGTCCTGTATTGGTGAGGCATTTGCGTTGGGTAATTCGACATCCACACCTTGAGTAAGCATTGGCGCAGTAATCATAAAGATAACCAAGAGCACCAGCATAACGTCAATATAAGGAACAACGTTTATCTCAGCCATTGGGCGGCGTTTATTTCTTCTTGAGCGAGCCACTATTCAGCGCCTCCCTCTCTCACATGTACCTTACGATGTAGGATACTAGTAAATTCGTCGGCAAAATTCTCGTAACTTGAACTAAGAGATTCTGCTGTAGAAGAAAAACGGTTATATGCAATTACAGCTGGAATCGCTGCTGCCAGACCAATTGCCGTTGCAATAAGAGCTTCTGCAATACCAGGAGCAACGGTTGCCAATGTTGCCTGTTGGACCTCTGCAAGACCAATAAAAGAGTGCATTATCCCCCATACCGTACCGAACAAGCCGATGTAAGGGCTAGTTGAGCCAACAGTGGCTAAAAATGGTAAATGCTGATCAAGCTTCTCTTCCTCACGATATAGCGCCACTCGCATCGATCTTTGAACACCGTCCATAATAGCTTCTGGATCGACATTATGGCTCTGCCTTAATCGAGTAAATTCTTTAATGCCTGAGGTAAAGATAGTTTCCATACCTCCTACCTTACGGCCTTCTTGTGTGAGCTTGCGATATAATTGGCTCAAATCAATACCAGACCAAAAACTTTCTTCAAATGCGGCACGTACTTTTTTTGCTTCCTTTAAAACACGAATCCTTTGAAATATTACAATCCATGAAAACACAGAAGCAGCCAGTAAAATCAACATTACAAGCTGGACCACAAAACTAGCACTAGCGATTAGTCCCCAAATTGACATTATTAACCTCTATTTAAAATCTGAAGGTAGTTGGTAATTAAAATGTTCATAAGCACGTTTTGTAACTTGGCGACCTCTCGGCGTTCTAATTATAAAACCTTGCTGAATCAAAAACGGCTCAATGACGTCTTCGATAGTATCTTTATCTTCGCCTAATGCGGCAGAAACGCTGTCTAGACCAACCGGTCTTCCGTCAAACTTTTCTATCATAGTCAATAACATGCGTCTATCTAAGTGATCGAAGCCCTGACTATCTACACTTAACATATCTAATGCCCTCTGAGCAACTTTTTGCCCAACAAGCACCTCTCCGCTAACTTGCGCAACGTCTCTAACTCGTCGAAGTAGACGGTTTGCAATTCTTGGTGTGCCTCTTGATCTTCTTGCCACTTCAAAGCAACCTGAGTGATCTAGCTCCATACCCATTTTACTTGCGGAACGCGCTACAATTGTTGTCAGTGATTCAACATCATAAAACTCTAAGCGCTGCACAATTCCAAAGCGATCTCGGAGAGGTGATGTTAAGAGCCCTGCTCGCGTAGTTGCTCCGACAAGTGTAAACGGCGGGAGTTCAATTTTAATTGACCTAGCTGCTGGACCTTCACCAATCATTATATCCAACTGGTAATCCTCCATAGCTGGATAAAGCACCTCTTCAATTGCTGGGCTTAACCTATGTATTTCATCTATAAATAGAATGTCACCTTCATTTAGATTTGTCAGCAGCGCAGCCAAATCTCCTGCCCTCTCCAAAACAGGCCCAGATGTCGTTCTAACTTCAGCCCCCATCTCGTTACCAATAATATTGGCAAGGGTAGTTTTACCTAAGCCTGGAGGCCCAAAGATTAGGGTGTGGTCAAGAGGCTCTTCACGCTGGCGGGCGGCCTGAATGAAAATTTCCATTTGCTCTCGAACAACTGGTTGGCCAATATACTCGGCTAGGGCTTGCGGACGTATAGCACGATCAATTTGTCGATCATTACCTTTTAGCTCTGCAGAAATAATACGATCTTGTTCAATCATGTTTTTATTTCCTTAACATCCCTTTTAAAGCCGCCTTAATGACATCTTCACTATTCGCGGCATCCACAGGTACACCCGCAATGGCTTTGGCCGCCTCTTGGGGTTTATAGCCAAGAGAAATAAGGGCAGCTTCAGCTTCTTGCCTAGGATCAGCTTGCACTTGACGCAGTACGGCAGGAGCTGAAAACAAGTCAGCTTTTGCCGCCTGTCCAAGCTTATCTCTCAATTCAATAATAAGTCTCTCGGCAGTTTTTTTACCAACACCAGGAATACGAGTAAGAGCGGTAACATCCGAGTCTTGGACATTATTAATGAGCTCCTCAGATGACATACTGGACAAAATTGCCAATGCCATTTTTGGGCCAATACCATTTACTTTGATCAAAATACGAAACAATGCACGTTCGTTTTTATCAATAAATCCATAAAGTGTATGGGAGTCCTCTTTAACAAGAAGGTGAGTAAATAGCGTCACCTGCCCTCCGATTTGAGGCAAATCGTAGATTGTGGTCATAGAAGCACTGACTTCATAGCCAATTCCATTAACATCGACCATCAATTCTGGTGGCGTTTTTTCAATCAAAGTGCCGACAATTCGTCCGATCACAAAGTTTTCCTTACATCTAGTTCTGTCCAACGCTTAGAGGCGCGTCCCGCTCGCTTACCGACACCGTACTCTAGCCCACCGGAAGTTCGCGTATTAGCATGACACAAAGCAATAGCTAAAGCATCAGCCGCGTCAGCTTGGGGCTTAGAAGTTAGGTTTAATAATAGCTGAACCATCATCTGCACCTGCGTTTTATCAGCATTACCATTGCCAACCACAGACTGCTTGACTCGTCGAGCAGCATATTCATACACCACTAGCTCTTGAATAGACGCCGCAACGATAGCCGCCCCCCTCGCTTGACCTAGCTTGAGGGCTGAATTAGCATTTTTCGCTAAGAACACCTCTTCGATAGCAAACTCTTCAGGCTTATATTCTTCCAACAACGCAGAAACACTTTGAAATATATGCTTAAGCCTAACGGATAGCACCTCATCAGGTAATCGTATACATCCACTATTAACGTAAACAGATTTACCATTTATAACGTCTATGATTCCAAAGCCTGTAATTCTGGAGCCTGGGTCAATAGCTAAAATTCTGGTCTTGGGCATAATTTTATCGTGCCTTATATAATTACTGTATATTTCAACAGCCCTTTACAAAGTATGCAATGCCAAAATATAAAAAAGGCCGCTAATAAGCGGCCTTTTACGTTTTTCTTTCAAACTCTCAACATAACTTACTGTTTTAGAATAAGTTTAGAGTTGTTTCTATCATTCAACAACTGGCTTTCTAACGCGAATACTCAGTTCTTTTAATTGTTTCTCACTGACTTCGCCAGGCGCCTGAGTCAATAGACACGTTGCACTTTGCGTTTTAGGGAAAGCAATGACATCACGAATAGAGCTTGACCCCGTCATTAGCATAACAAGACGATCTAAACCAAATGCCAAACCGCCATGCGGTGGCGCGCCAAACTTCAGTGCGTCTAGCAAGAAGCCAAACTTCTCTTCTTGCTCTTCTTTGCTAATATTCAATAATTCAAACACAGTTTCTTGCATTGAAGACTGGTGAATACGGATAGAACCACCACCAAGCTCTGTGCCATTAAGAACCATATCGTAAGCCTGTGAAAGCGCTGTTAATGGATTGGCTTTCAAATCTTCAGATGAACAAGAAGGCGCAGTGAATGGGTGGTGAATAGCCGTGATTCCGCCATCGCTCGTCTCTTCGAACATTGGGAAATCGACAACCCACAATGGCGCCCATTTGCAAGTGTAAAGATTTAAATCCTCACCCAACTTACAGCGTAATGCACCTAGAGCCTCATTAACGACTTTCTCAGAATCAGCTCCGAAGAAAATCAAATCGCCATCTTCAGCTTCAAGACGCTCAAGCAAGGCAGCGCGTACCTCAACAGTCAAGAATTTAACGATTGGAGATTGTAAGCCTTCTTCTAGATTAGACTTATCGTTCACCTTGATGTAAGCCAGACCTTTTGCACCGTAAATAGATACATATTTGGTGTAATCGTCGATTTGCTTACGAGTCAAAGCATTGCCGCCAGGCACTTTTAATGCTGCAACTCGGCCTTTTGGATCAGTCGCCGGGCCAGAGAACACTTTAAAATCAACGTTTGCCATCAAATCTGAAACGGTAACGATCGTTAATGGAATACGTAAATCCGGCTTATCACTGCCGTAAGTTTCCATTGCTTCAGAGTAAGGCATACGTGGGAATGACCCCAAATCAATATCCATTAACTCTTTAAACAAGCCAACAATCATATCTTCCGTCATTGCCATGATTTCTTGTTCACCCATGAATGACGTCTCGATGTCTACTTGAGTAAATTCTGGCTGACGATCAGCACGTAAATCTTCATCGCGGAAACATTTGGCAATTTGGTAGTAACGATCAAAACCAGAAACCATCAATAACTGTTTGAACAACTGCGGAGACTGAGGTAATGCGAAGAAGCTACCTTGTTGTGTTCGGCTTGGTACCAAATAGTCGCGAGCACCTTCAGGGGTTGCACGAGTCAGGATTGGTGTCTCAATATCCAAGAAGCCATTATCATCTAAGTAACGGCGTAAAACAGAAGTTACTTTTGAGCGGAAACGCATTTTTTGCTGAATTTCAGGACGACGTAAATCAATAAAACGATTTTTTAGTCGAACATCCTCACCAACAGATTGGTGCTCATCAAGCTGAAATGGTGGTGTTTTTGCAGCGTTAAGAATTTCTAACTCTGTTCCTAATACTTCGATTTCACCAGTATTCATATTTGGATTGACTGTACCTTCTGGGCGGGCACGAACCAAACCTTTTAATTTAACAACAAATTCGTTACGAACACTGTCTGCAAGCGCAAAGCTTTCAGCACGATCTGGATCGAAAACGACTTGAGTAACGCCTTCGCGATCACGAACGTCTAAGAAGATAACGCCACCGTGGTCACGACGACGATGGACCCAACCGCATAGGGTTATTTCTTGTGAAATGTTAGAAGCATTTAACTCGCCGCAATAATGACTGCGCATAATTTCTTTCCTATTACTTTCTCAGTAAGAGAGTGATTTTTTCTTAGAACGTTTTCTATCCGATCAGCATTGCTAACTGAATTTTAAGCTCTGGATAGAAGAACAGAATATTTTAAGGCAAAGTATTATATGCGAACAGAGTCCGACTCTCTAGGGTCTGAACCAAATTTGTCCGCCACAATATCCGCTTTATGCAATAGTGGTTATTTCATAAGCGGTTTGTTTGCCATTTTGAGCTAATTCAACTTCATCCCCAAGCATTTTACCAAACAACACCTTCCCCACTGGCGTCGCTGTCGTTACGAGATAAACCGGCTTTCCTTCAATATCAATACAAAGCCCTCCCGCACAAGGTGAAATGAAAAAAAATTTCGTTATGGGGTTTGTTGAGTTGAGTTCAGATAAAGCAACCAAACACCATAAACCAACAACATCCTCTTCAGCGAATAAAACAGGCAGCTTCTTATCAAACACCAACCAATCCTTTTCGCATTCCAATACGCGCTGCGACTGTCCATGAGCCAAGTAAGAGGCCTCTAAACCAAAGGTGTCATATTTATTTTCTGCAACACTTTCTTTATTTGTTGCTGCTTCATGCGCCTGTTTTGCGGCCCATTTAGCCGTTTCATAGCGACTAAGTAGCGACTCAGTAATCGCGTTATGTACATTATGTTTATCCATTTTGACTTTATCTGTCTAATTTCAATCTGTGCATTGTATCGATTCGACTCGATAAAAAAAGCCATTTACAACATTGCTCGTGCAAGCTTTGCCTATAAAGTGTCAAAAATAATGATTTTGCAAATAAACACAATCCTAAGTTGACACTATCAACCATAAAACACTATATTGATAACCATTCTCATATTTGACATTAAAGGTAGATTTTATATGAAGGAAAAAATTGGCGAGTCACTTCATAGATTAATTCATAGTTATCGCCACCAAGTACGTGAGTCACTGTTAAGTTCAGGCGTTTCGATTCCAGTAACCCATTTACGCTCTCTGAAATGCATTAAAAAAATAGCAAACTGTAGTGCTAAAGATATCTCGGATAGGCTCGCACTAGATAAATCTCAAATTACTCGCGTGCTTAAAGAATTAGTTGGCTCAGGTTATGTGGAAAAAGTTCGCAACCCAGAAAATCACCGAAGTCAGCTATTAAGCCTGACACAAGCAGGCGATGAATTACTTACAGAACTGATGACGCTAGACCAATCTGCGGTCGAAAAGATGACACAAAACTTAACGGAACAACAAATAAATGAATTCATACACATTGCAGAAACCATGGTGAGCAACCTTCATCCATCAACCTCTTGCAATAAACAATCTTAAGGAGCCTGTGATGAGCAGACAACAACCGCGCGAATTGACGGTAATCAACAAAACCCTTGTTACGCCAAACATGTTGAGAATCACCTTTGGTGGCGAAAATATTCATACCATTCCTGAAGATCAGGAAAGTGGTTATGTAAAATTGATTTTTCCGAGAGAAGATCAAAAGTCTCTATTTCGCACTTACACCATCCGCTACCAGCGGGATAATGAAATTGATATCGATTTTGTTTTGCACGAAGATGGCGGACCTGCTTCAACGTGGGCAAAAAACGCCCAGCCTAATGATACGATCCTTGTTGGAGGGCCAGGTCCGAAGAAGTTGATCGAAGAGTCTGCGGACTGGCAAATTTTAGTAGGAGATATGACTGCACTGCCTGCCATGAGTGTCAATCTAGAAAAGCTTCCGCAAGATGCAAAAGGCTACGCCATAATTGAAGTTATTTCTGAAGATGATATTCAGGCTTTACAGCATCCTTCTGGCATTGAACTAAAATGGGTTGTTAATCCGCATCCTGGCGAAAATTCCAGTTTTTTAGTAGATCAAATTACATCATTGCCATGGCCTAAAGGCTCTGTTTCTGTCTGGGCCGCTTGTGAATTTGCTAGCATGAGAGCATTGCGCTCTTTTTTCAAAAATGACACTAACATTGAAAAAGAGAATCTCTATATTTCTAGTTATTGGAAATTAGGCAGCAATGAAGATCAGCATAAAGAAGTGAAACGAATAGACTCAGAGGAAATGGCGTAGTCAATTTTTTCGTTAGAAAAATCTCATTTAAAAAGTAAAAAGCCAGCTCAGTTTGAGCTGGCTTTTTTTTGCATTTTTACATTACAGCTGAACGCTTTCAACAATCAGATCAACGACTTCATCCAATGAGGATTCCGCAATTTGAGAATCTGCAATTGCCGTATCTGCAACCAAAAAGGCAATACCTGTCTGGCGAATCAATGCAGCCTCATGCACAGTAGCATCCGCTTTAACTAGTGCAACAACACCTTGACGTAATAGCAAGCGCTCAAGCGTATCGCCTTGTTGCAAAACACTATAAGCTAACGCAATGACGGCTGGTTTTTGACCAAGTCGTGCAGCACGGTCTTCGGCACTAACAATGGCATCTTGGTCTAGCTCAGCAACAGCTTCTTCAACCATACCTGCGCCAACTGTGACGTTGGTCAAGCGGTCAATGATAATTAAAGCGCCAGTGAATCGACTATCCGTGTATTCATCAAATGCAACGGGGGCATCAAACTGAATAACCGCATCACCAATACCATTTAGCTCCAACTCATCAATATCACTCACTTCCAGCGTATTCACATCAACGCGATGGTTAAAGTGATGAACTTTACCAGGGACCGTCTGAGTTCCTATTTTAAAGTCATAGAGCTTACCTGGAACTAAAGGGTGGTCAGCCATCCAAACAATAGATGAGCGAAGTGTTGTCGCAATAAGTGGCTCTTGACCAACATGAGACAGCATATCTCCACGACTAATATCTATTTCATCTTCCAATGTAATCGTCACAGCTTGACCAGCTTTAGCCGTCTCTAGGTCACCATCAAATGTCACTATTCTTTCAACTGTCGATGTTTTACCTGAAGGCAAAGCGACAACTTTATCACCTGGCTTAACGGCACCGGCAGCAATGGTTCCTGAAAAGCCACGAAAATCTAGGTTAGGACGATTAACGTATTGAACCGGTAAGCGGAAAGCATCACGCTTAACATCACGGTTAATTTGTACCGTTTCTAAAATAGACATCAATGGACCACCTTGATACCAAGGTGTGCTTTCTGATGCATTAACTACGTTATCACCACGCAGTGCTGACATAGGTACAAAATGAATATCTTCAGGTTTACGGTCGCCTAGCTGATCGACAAATTTAAGATAGTCGTTTTTAATTTGGTTGAATTTTTCTTCTGAAAACTCAACTAAATCCATTTTATTAATCGCAACGACAACATGCTTAATGCCTAATAGTGAAGCAATATAGCTATGACGGCGAGTTTGAGTTTGCACGCCATAACGCGCATCGATCAAAATAATAGCAAGATCACAAGTGGATGCACCTGTCGCCATGTTGCGAGTATATTGTTCATGCCCTGGAGTATCAGCAATAATAAATTTTCGCTTTTCCGTCGAGAAATAACGGTAAGCCACATCAATGGTGATGCCCTGCTCTCGCTCTGCCTGTAGACCATCAACCAATAAGGCCAAGTCTACTTCCTCTCCTTGCGTACCTGATTTTTTACTATCGCGCTTAACTGCGTCTAGGTGATCTTCATAAATCAACTTAGAGTCATGAAGTAAGCGGCCAATTAATGTGCTTTTTCCGTCGTCGACGTTGCCACAAGTAAGAAGACGCAATAAGTCTTTTTCTTCATGCTGTTTCAGATAACCAAGTATGTCTTGGCTGATCAATTCTGATTGGTGAGACATTCTTTCTTTACTCCAAACTTAGAAATAGCCTTGTTTCTTCTTCTCTTCCATTGACCCAGATGAATCATGGTCAATCATTCGCCCTTGACGCTCTGAACTTTTTGTCAGCAACATTTCCTGAATAATTTCAGGCAAAGACGCCGCCTCAGATTCCACTGCACCAGTTAATGGGTAACAGCCTAGGGTACGGAAACGAACAGACTTCATCTCAGGCACTTCACCGTTTAATGGCATACGCTCGTCGTCAACCATGATCAAGGTACCATCACGTTCAACCACTGGACGTTTAGCAGAAAAGTAAAGAGGAACAATTGGAATGCTTTCCAAATAGATGTATTGCCAAATATCCAATTCAGTCCAGTTAGACAATGGGAAAACACGGATGCTTTCCCCTTTGTTTACTTTACCGTTATAGATATTCCACAATTCTGGGCGCTGATTTTTTGGGTCCCAGCGATGCTGTTTATCACGGAAGGAATAAACACGCTCTTTTGCGCGAGATTTCTCTTCGTCACGGCGTGCGCCACCAAAAGCGGCATCAAAACCGTATTTATCTAAAGCTTGCTTAAGACCTTGGGTTTTCATTACATCAGTGTGCTTTGAACTACCATGTGTAAATGGTCCGATACCCTGATCGATACCTTCCTGATTCTGGTGAACGATAAGCTCTAACCCAAGCTTAGCGACCAACTCATCACGGAAACTGATCATTTCTTTAAATTTCCAACCAGTATCCACGTGCATTAAAGGAAACGGTGGTTTACCAGGATAAAATGCCTTCATGGCAAGATGCAGCATTACCGCTGAGTCTTTACCAATGGAATAAAGCATTACGGGGTTATCAAATTCAGCAGCAACCTCACGTATAATGTGAATACTTTCGGCTTCTAGCTGTTTTAGGTGAGTAAGTCTTGCCTCTGTCATAATTTCCCATCTCTGTTGTCAGGCTTCAGCATTTTTTGAACTATAACATGCCTTTAGGTTATAAAAACCATCACTTCTAGACTTTAGTAGAATATGCATATTAAAAAAGCTTTATAACTAAAGCCTTTAAAGGAATGATTTAATCAAAGAAGATGCAAACAAATCTCCTAGGAGCCGGTCTTTCAGAGAAGTCACAAAACAGGGCGTACCTCACAGAACGAAAACTGCCACTTTCTTGAGAGTCGAAATGGTGACGGCACAAATAAAAATGGCCGATAAATCGGCCATTTTTATTCAACAGTGACTACATATCTACTGCAAGCTTAGTTGTTGCTCTAACATGAGCTGATTAATTTGTTTGCGTAAGCGAATAATTTCACTATTCACCTGAGTTCTGAAAGCATCGCTCGAGTTAATCGCATCTTGATGCTTAGCCAAAGTATCTTGAATATTCGCCACATCTGTAGAACTTGTGTCTGCAGAGCGCTTCTCTAAGGTTGCAACCTTTTTCTGAAGAGCATTTAAATCCTGCATAATCTGATCAAGACTTAATGCCTGAGCTTCATTCTGGCCAGCTTGGGCAAGAATTTGTTTCTCGGAAGATTGCAATCGTTTTACTTGATCATCCTGTTTAACCGCAATGGCTTTTACCGCTTCATCAATAGTCGCAACAGAAGGTACAAGTTTATTGTATCCAGCCTCAACTTCATTAAAAGCTTCAGCTTGAACGGCAATACGTTTAGATTGAGTCGAAACCGTTTCACGCAATGACGCCAGCTTCTTCTGCAGCTCATCTATAGCTGTATCATTATTCGCTATCGACTTCCTATTAGTATCATAAGCAACACCCCAGAGCTTACGAATCTCACTGTCGTGATTTTTTAACGTCTCTTCTAAGGTTTCACCCTGCTTATTAGCGGAAACATCAGCGGCAAGAAGCTGATGATCCAAATTTTGGATTTCATTTTTTGCACCATACAACTCGTTACGCAGCTGCATATTTTGCTGCCATAACCAATAACCAGCCCCGGCTGAAGCTGTTAGTATCAGCATTAATAAAATATAAATACCCGCTAAACTGGGCTTCTTATGAACAATAGTAGGTGCATGAGCGGGTTTAGCAGTAGTGGGATTGGTATGACCCTTCTGTGCTGTCGCACCTTGCGGCCTTCTATCGCTGACTTCATCTTGATCCAGAGTCAGGCTTGGGATCTCAACATCATCGTCTCTACGCATGGAAATTCTTATATAGTCACTATTTAACAGAAATTATGAAAATTCGTTGATGAACAAGTGTAAATAATATTATCTTCAGTTGTTCGGTGCTACTATATAAGCACCATTAACTGCTTGATAACAAGCATTTTTCGTTAAATATAAAGCAAGGAGAAAAGAAATGGCTTTTGAATTACCCGCTCTTCCTTATGCTAAAGACGCACTAGAGCCTCATATGTCTGTTGAGACGCTTGAGTACCACTATGGCAAGCATCACAACACATACGTTGTAAAATTAAATGGCTTGGTTCCTGGTTCTGAATACGAAAATAAAACCCTTGAAGAGATCATTGTATCTGCGCCTGCAGGTCCTGTTTTCAACAATGCAGCGCAAATCTGGAACCATACTTTTTTCTGGAATAGCTTAAGCCCTAACGGCGGCGGCGAACCAACTGGCGCTCTAGCTGATGCCATCAACGCAAAATGGGGCTCTTTCGCAGAATTCCAAGCAGCGTTCGAAGATAAAGCAGTTAACAACTTCGGTTCTAGCTGGACTTGGTTAGTGAAAAATGCTGATGGTTCTCTTGATATTGCTAACACTAGCAATGCAGGCACCCCAATGACTAACGGCCAAACAGCCTTGATCACTGTTGACCTTTGGGAACACGCTTATTACATCGATTACCGCAATGTTCGTCCTGATTACCTAAAAGGTTTCTGGGCGCTTGCTAACTGGGAATTCGCATCAGCGAACTTCGCAGCTTAATTCTACCTTTCTACTATTTAGAAAGAAGAATAAGACCAGTCAAAAGGAACGCGGCTATTGCCGCGTTTTTTTATATCATTTTTCCAATTTCAACTCGTCCAAGACAAATAGTTTTGCCTGAATAAATTCAGAATGCGGCATAAACAGCAACTCACTGATAGTACGAATACGATGATCTTCATAAGAGTCAATATTGCCATCTGCTAGAGCCACACGCCATAGAGCTTTTAAAAGCAACATCTTCTGCTCTAAACTCGCAGTATCATTGATAACTTTGGTAAATTGATATAAATCATTCGCCTCATCAACACCAGAGCGAGCTTCCTCATAAAGAGTATCTATGTCATTCCCAAGTTCACTTACTTCACGAAGAAATAACTTCACCTGACCTTCTTCTTTTTCATTTATCTCATTATCAGCTAGCATGACCTCCATCAGCAGAGCCGCCACAGCTTTCTGATAAGATATTTGCTCACCCTGCTCTACAGGAAGACTAAAAAGACTCTTTAAAGCTTTTAACATTTTCTCTCCAAAATATACTCACGTAGAGCTTCAATTAGACTATTAGGAAATTGCCTATAATCTAGGTAAGGACACCAAACGTGTGGTAGACAAACAAAGGAAGTATGCACATCTCCTATTTCTTGTGCAGACGAGGACACTGGCAGTTGGTTTTTAAAGGTATTACCAACCACAAAAATCGTGCCTGTATAGTTATGCAGTTGATCTAAAGAAAAGGCCACCCCCACCTTATTCAACAACTCAGTGTCACGAAACTCTTTCCATGAATCATATCTAGATGCGGTTAATTTAGCCATTATCGTGAAAATTTTACGCCAATGGTTACCATTGAGATCAATTAATATAGAAACATCAGGTTTCTTTAAAAATGACGCATCAACAGAACTTGGTAAAACAGGCCTATTAGGCAAAAGAAATACATAGTCAGCTTCATCAGCGCTAGCGCCCAGCCACAAGTCATTCATAAAGCACTCCTTTAATGTAACAAGAATACAGCGAGTACCTTCTAATTTCTGCAACTCAATAGGTAAAGACTGTGCAACTCACAGTAAAAATAGGCATTGAGTGAGCACTCCCCATCAAAATGGACAGACAGATAAATTTTCATTTTAAAAATATTATATTAGACATTACTTATCAATATAAATTAGAATATTCTTATATAACCTAGAGGATAGCAATTATGGACAACGTGTTTAACCCACTCGTAGGCGGTCTATTAATCGGCCTTACCGCGACTATTTACCTTCTCAGTATAGGCAAGGTGATTGGCATTAGCGGGATACTATCTCAGCTATTCTTTAGTAAAGAACGCTTATTACCCTTTCTATTCATTACCGGTCTTATCATAGGCGGTGGCACATACGGGTTTCTAACTGAGCAAACGGTTGCCTTCCCTGAAACGAGAAGCCCACTAATTTTGATCATATCAGGTTTGCTAGTCGGTTATGGAACACGACTCGGTGGAGGGTGCACAAGTGGTCACGGTGTTTGTGGGATATCAAGACTGTCTCCTCGCTCAATAGTGGCAACCTTGGTCTTTATGTCTGCCGCCATTATCACTGTCACTGCTCTTAACTAGGAGAATATTTATGTACGCAATTGTTACTCTCACTGCGGGTTTATTATTTGGCTTAGGTTTGGCGTTTTCAGAAATGACGAATCCAACTGTCGTGATTGGTTTTTTAGATATTTTCGGTAACTGGAACCCTTCTTTAATCATCGTGATGGCAAGCGCCATTGCTGTTGGGATGATAGGATATGCCATTAAAGGAAAACGCTTAACACCACTATTAGGGAGTAAATGGCAAGTTCCAACATTGCGCAAAATTGACTCAAAATTAATCATTGGTTCATCTCTTTTTGGTGTAGGCTGGGGTGTTAGCGGCTATTGTCCGGGACCTGGACTAACAGCTTTAGTTAATAACCCAAGCGAAGGCTTCTACTTCGTAGCCGCCTTAATTGCAGGGAGTGGATTACATTATTTCCAGACTCGCATCACCCAAAAGTAACGCTAAAAATCCCTAAATAAAAAGGAGACTTACACAGTCTCTTTTTTTTGGTCTAAAATATGAAAAAATACTTGACCCAAGACGACTTGCGTCTTAAATTTCGCCCGCGTCATTGCTGAACATAATCCGCACCGCTTCAACTGCTGCGCTAGTCGCTTAAGGCCTTTAGGCCGGATAAGTAACAGCCATAAGTAGGACGGGAGAAGGTAAAGGCGTTTACTTATTTAATCGGTTTATGTTTTGCATAATTAAGGAGCCTCAAGCCCATGACTATAGACGTCAACTCTTTCTACACACCTGAGCGTTTTGCCCGTTTTAAAGCGTTTGCAGAAACCAAAGACACCCCTTTTGTCGTTATCGATACAGATATTATTGATGAAGCCTACACAGAGCTAACAAAAGGTTTTCCAGTTGCTGATATTTTTTACGCTATTAAAGCCAATCCAGCACCAGAAATACTGACACTACTTCGCGATCGCGGTTCAAATTTTGATGTAGCATCACGTTATGAATTGGACAAGCTGTTTGCAATTGGCGGCATCTCACCTGATCAAGTTAGTTATGGCAACACCATCAAGAAAGCCAAAGACGTGCGTTACTTTTATGAAAAAGGTGTACGTATGTTTGCGACAGACTCTGAAGCGGATTTGCGCAACATTGCAAAAGCGGCTCCAGGCTCACGCGTATATGTTCGTATTTTAACGGAAGGCACGGTAACGGCTGACTGGCCATTGTCTCGTAAATTTGGTTGCCGTCCAGATATGGCAATGGATCTATTAATATTAGCAAAAGAGCTAGGCTTGATCCCTTACGGTATCTCTTTCCATGTTGGCTCTCAGCAGCGCGATATCGGTGCTTGGGATGCGGCCATTGCTAGCGTTAAAGTAATCTTTGAACGCCTTAAAGAAGAAGATGGCATCATTCTAGAAATGATCAATATGGGCGGCGGATTCCCAGCAAACTATATTGCTCGAACCAATGACCTTGCCACCTATGCAGAAGAAATTACGCGTTTCTTGGAAGAAGACTTTGGATCAGATTTACCTCGCATTATCTTAGAGCCAGGTCGCTCCTTAATCTCTAACGCAGGCGTACTTGTAAGCGAAGTCGTTTTGATATCTCGCAAATCACACACCGCATTAAATCGCTGGGTCTTCACTGACGTAGGTAAATTCTCTGGCCTAATTGAAACGTTAGATGAATCTATCAAATATCCTATTCATGTAGATAAAGAGGGCGAATTAGAAGAAGTTATTATCGCTGGTCCAACTTGTGATAGCGCCGATATCATGTATGAAAACTACAAATATGGCCTACCGCTAAATTTGGCAATTGGTGATCGCATGTATTGGTTATCAACTGGCGCCTATACAACAACTTACAGTGCAATAGAGTTTAATGGCTTCCCGCCTTTGGCTTCATACTACTTGTAAACCATTCGTTCAAATAGCAAGCACACTAAAGCCCCAGAAATTGATTTTCTGGGGCTTTTTTATTGGAAAGACTTTCTCGTTAAGCAATAATAATGACCTATTTTTTCATCTAGCACAAAAAGGGAATTTTCATGTCGTACACCCTAAGTGAACTCGCTATCTATCCTATAAAATCTATCCAAGGTATTTCTCTAGAAAGCAGCAATGTCGAAATGGCTGGCCTTTTTGGAGATAGACGCTATATGTTGGTGCGTCCTGATGGTGAGTTCATTACTGGTCGAAAGCACCCAAACCTGACATTAGTCACCGCCAAAGCACTAAGCAATGGCTCATGGCACCTTTCTCATCCAGAGGTCATTAATAGCATTACCTTGGATTTCTCGACTTTTCCCCGTGACTATGCAGCGGTTACGGTTTGGGACAACACCGTCAATGCACAGCTTGCCCAAGAAGAAATCAATACTTGGTTTAGCGAGGTTGTAGGTGAAGCAGTAAGGCTAGTTTATTTCGGTGACAAATCAGAACGCTTTACAAGCCGTAGACCTGAAGTGCCAGTAGGGTTTGCAGATGGATATCCCTTCTTATTAACCACATCAGCGTCATTGGCTGAGTTGAATCAGACTTGCCCAGAAGACATCAAAATGGCGCAATTTCGCCCTAACCTAGTAGTAACGGGCAATCAGCCGTTTGACGAAGATAGTTGGAAGCGAATTCGTATTGGTGAAGTGGAATTTGAAAATGTTAAACCTTGTGCTCGTTGTATTTTCACAGCATTAAATCCAACTACGGCACAAAGAAGCAAAAAAGGTGAGCCACTTAAAACACTGGCTAAATTTCGTCTACTGGATAAAGAAAGCATTACATTCGGTATTAATATGATTGCGCTAAACACAGGTGTTATCAATATTGATGACAAAGTTGAGGTACTTGAGTACAAAGAACCTGAGGTATATGTAGATCGCCGAAAACGCTAACAACACTTATTAGCATAGGCATAAAAAAAGAAGGCACTTGGCCTTCTTTTTTTATAACAATAATATGACTTCTTAAATTAGGCTTCTAATTTCGCCAAATATTCATCGTATGTGCCGTGGAAGTCAACAATACCTTCACTGGTTACTTCTACAATGCGAGTCGCCAAAGACGATACAAATTCACGGTCATGACTGACGAAAATCAAAGTACCTGGATAGTTTTCAAGAGCCAAGTTCAATGATTCAATGGATTCCATATCCATGTGGTTAGTTGGCTCATCCATAACAAGAACGTTAGGTTTTTGCAGCATCAACTTACCAAACAACATACGACCTTGCTCACCACCAGAAAGTACCTTCACAGATTTCTTGATGTCATTCTGAGAGAACAAAAGACGACCTAAAGTACCGCGAATTACTTGTTCATCATCGCCTTCTTGTCCCCACTGCCCCATCCATTCAATTAGATCGACGTCTTTTTCAAATTCGTGAGCATGATCCTGTGCATAGTAACCAATATTTGCATTTTCAGACCATTTCACTTCACCTTTGGTTAAGTCAGTATCACCCACCAAACACTTCAGCAAAGTCGTTTTACCAATACCGTTTGGCCCGATAACAGCTACACGCTCACCAACTTCAAGCATCATATTCAAGCCACTGAACAACTCTTCATCATATGATTTGGCAACGTTTTCAATTTGCACAGCCATACGATGCAGTTTCTTTTCTTGCTCGAAACGAATGAATGGATTCTGACGACTGGAAGGCTTTACTTCTTCTAGTTGGATCTTATCAATCTGTTTAGCACGAGAAGTCGCTTGTTTTGACTTAGAAGCGTTGGCAGAGAACCGACTAACGAATGATTTCAATTCGTTAATTTGTGCTTTCTTCTTAGCATTGTCAGACAACAAACGCTCGCGAGCTTGAGTCGCCGCTGTCATGTACTCATCATAATTACCAGAGAACAAACGTAACTCACCGTAATCCAAATCTGCCATATTCGTACAAACAGAGTTCAAGAAATGACGGTCATGGGAAATGATGATCATGGTGCAATTACGCTCTACCAAAACACCTTCCAACCAGCGGATTGTATTAATATCCAAGTTGTTGGTTGGTTCGTCAAGTAAGAGAATTTCCGGATCAGAGAACAAAGCTTGGGCTAGCAAAACTCGAAGCTTTAAACCTGGAGCTACTTCGCTCATCAAGCCATAATGCTGCTCAGTAGGAATACCAACACCTAGCAACAATTCTCCGGCACGTGCATCAGAGGTATAACCATCCATTTCAGCAAATTCTGCTTCTAGATCACCTGCACGCAAGCCATCGGCTTCCGTCATTTCTGGATTAGCGTAAATAGCATCTTTTTCAGACTTAATCGCCCAAAGTTCTGTGTGACCCATGATAACGGTATCAATTACAGAATATTCTTCGTAAGCAAATTGATCTTGTTTCAATTTACCAAGACGCTCATTAGGGTCTTTTGAAACGTTGCCAGAACTTGGTTCCAAATCGCCACCTAGAATTTTCATAAATGTGGATTTACCACATCCATTCGCGCCTATAAGACCGTAACGTTTTCCTTCTCCGAATTTGACAGAGACGTTTTCAAAAAGAGGTTTTGCACCAAATTGCATGGTGATGTTGGCCGTCGTTAACAAAGTATTCTTCCGTTTATCATGAGGTAAATAATTGAGCTCTAGTAGACTTAATCGTCAGAGCAAAGCTGATGCGCGCATTATCGCACAGATTAGCTCGACTCTTTAAGGGCGAAAACAGTTATTACCTAAAAAAGGCGAACTTACTGTTACAGATAGAGTCAAAAAATATAAATAGAATACAAAACACTACTACTGTTTTTGCTCAAATCAGCCTAAAACTAATATAAGTCTCTCGGCTATTCAGAAACTGAAAAATTGGCCGATGGCATTAATAGAACTCAAATAAGGCGGAGAGAACAATGAAAACCGTCCAAGTAAAAGAAACACAATACGACATAACGCCAGCGCATTTGAAAGAAGGCTCTATTTTTGGCGCTTTATCAGAAGTCTCTATTCAGTTTCTATTGAATGAAGGCGTTTTGCACAAAGTCTCCAAAGGTGATGAGATTTTTTCCTATGGCAGTAAAGGTGGAAGCTTCCACACAATATTACATGGAAAGCTGGATTTTTTTAAACAGCATGGTGATAAAAAGCTGCGAACTAGAACCGTTGGCTTCGGTGAAGCAATTGGCTTTGTATCAATGATAGCCTTACATGAACGTGTCGGTAGTCTTTGTGCGCTTGAAGATAGCCTGCTACTTGAAATATCCAGCCAACTATTCAGTGACTTTCACGATCAATACCCTTTTGATTTTGGTATTCTATTGATGAACTTGTCTCGTGATATGGCTAGGACCATTAGAGTATTAAGCAACGCTTTGGTGGAAAACGATGTGGTTGTGAAAAGAAATTAAATAATGCGGCTAGTCAGAGAGAGAAAGTTAAAGGTAGGCTGGTATGAAAGGATCCAACCTACCTCAAATCATTATTTTACAGCGGCTACAACAGATATTTCGACTAGCAACTCAGGTCTTGCTAATCTCGCTTCTACACAAGCTCTCGCTGGAGCGTGACCCTTTGGAATCCACGCATCCCATACTTCGTTCATTGCAGCGAAATCTTTCATATCACGAAGATAAATAGTGGCAGATAAAATATAGGATTTATCCGTCCCTGACTGCTCCAACAAAACGTCCACTTTATCTAGCATGGTTCGTGTTTGTTCAGTAATGTCCGTATTAGCATCAGCACCAACTTGGCCGCAAAGGTATACCGTTTCATTGTGCTTAACGATACGACTCATGCGCTGACCAACTTCCATGCGCTCAATAGTAGCCATAAAAAACCTCTATTCGATTGAGAATTAAATTTTCATCTATTTGTTATTTTAATAATTACCATAAGATTCGGTATAAATCATAAGCCGACTAATATAAAACGACACAGCATCAAAACTCCAGCCCTTTTTGAGCTTTAATACCACGTTTAAATGCATGTTTTACTTCTTTTAACTCACTCACTGTGTCAGCAAGCTCTATTAAGGCATCTGACGCACCTCGACCCGTGACCACAAGATGCTGATTCTCAGGGCGGTTCATCAAGGCTTGAAGTACGTTATCTTCAAGCAAATATTCGTAATGCAATAAATAAGTTAACTCATCAAGAACAACCAAATCGATACTCGGATCAGACAACATAGCAGCGGCTTTTTCCCAAGCCTGTTCCGATGAGGCGATGTCAGATTCACGGTTTTGTGTTTCCCAAGTAAATCCTGCGGGCATAATTTCCCATTGCACATTTGCTTGCTGCTTAAAGAAATCAATTTCACCGGTGTTCCACTCGCCCTTCAAGAACTGCACCACACCAACTTTCATACCATGACCTAAAGCTCTGGCTACCATCCCCAGTGCCGAACTGGATTTGCCCTTTCCGTTGCCCGTCAAAAGAACAAAGGTGCCTTTATCTTCTTGCGCCTTAGCAATGCGTTTATCGACATGCTTTTTTATATTTTGCATTCGTTGCTGGTGCTTTTCTGGATCCTTAATTGCTTTTGACATAACGCCTCTGTGCTTAAAATATAGAGCCTTATTCATTCTCACGAACGAATAAGGCTCTAACAAGATGAATTAAATGCGATCGTCTTCAGGGTCGTAGCCAAGGTTAGGTGCTAACCAACGCTCAGCGTCATCCTTGCTCATTCCTTTACGTTCTGCGTAATCGTCCACCTGATCTGGGCCGATTTTACCAATACCAAAATACGTCGCATCAGGGTGAGCAAAATACCAGCCACTTACTGCGGCGGTTGGCAGCATGGCAAAGCTTTCCGTAATCTCCATGTCGATCTTTTCCTTCACATCCAACAAAGTCCAAAGCTTGGCTTTTTCCGTATGATCAGGACAAGCTGGATAGCCTGGTGCAGGACGAATACCTTGGTATTTTTCTTTGATTAACTGCTCATTAGTTAACTCTTCTGCTTCCGCGTAGCCCCAAAATTCCTTACGAACTTTTTCGTGTAAATACTCAGCCGTCGCTTCAGCTAAACGGTCTGCAACCGCCTTAATCATAATGGAATTGTAATCATCATGATCCGCTTCGTATTTCGCTACCAAAGGATCGATACCAAAGCCTGCCGCACAAGCAAAGGCTCCGATATAATCTGCGACGCCACTTTCTTTTGGTGCAACAAAATCGGCTAAGCTATGGTTGTATTTACCTGGGGCCGTCAGTTCGTTTTGAATACGCAGGAAAGACAAGCGCTCGATCACTTCGCTGCGTGATTCATCTGCATAGATTTCAATATCATCATGGTTTGCTTGGTTAGCAGGGAATAAGCCAACAACCGCTCTTGCTTGCAACGATTTACTCGCAATCACTTCATCCAGCATGACTAACGCATCTTGGAACACGCGGGTGGCTTCAACACCGACCACTTCGTCAGTAAGAATGCGAGGGTAAGCACCAGCCAATTCCCATGTTTGAAAGAAAGGAGTCCAATCGATGTAATCTTTTACTTTATTAAGGTCGATATCATTTTCAGTCAGAACGGTGATGCCAAGTTTGTTCGGCTGAACAACATTGCTGCCATCAAATGCGATTGGGCCTTTATTCTGGCGCGCTTTATCCAAAGAAACACGGCGACCCGCTTTAGCACGATCTTTATAACGAATACGTGTTTTTTCGTAATCCGCTTTAATTTCATCGACAAATTTTTGGTAACGCTCTTTATCTTTACTCAGTAAGGCGCTGGCCACGCCAACACTACGAGACGCATTAGTCACGTGAACGACTTGATTGCGATTATAGTTTTGTTCAATTTTTACTGCTGTGTGGGCTTTTGATGTTGTCGCACCGCCAATCATGACGGGCAAATCGAAGCCTTGGCGCTCCATTTCTTTGGCAACATGCACCATTTCATCCAACGATGGCGTGATCAAGCCAGACAAGCCGATCATGTCTGCGCCCTCTTCTTTTGCTGTGCGCAGGATTTTCTCCGCCGACACCATGACACCAAGATCGATCACTTCAAAGTTGTTACACTGCAGAACAACACCAACGATGTTTTTACCAATATCATGTACGTCGCCTTTTACAGTCGCCATAACGATCTTTCCATTGCTGGATGAAGCCGTGTCCATGTTTAGGCGTTTTTCTTCTTCAATGAATGGCATCAAGTAGGCGACGGCTTTTTTCATTACACGCGCTGATTTCACTACCTGAGGTAAGAACATCTTACCGGAACCGAATAAGTCACCAACAATGCTCATACCATCCATCAATGGACCTTCAATGACTTCTAGCGGACGCGCAAAGGCTAAACGAGCTTCTTCTGTGTCATCATCAATAAACTCAGTTATGCCTTTAACCAGCGCATGACTTAAGCGCTCAGAAACTGGCAAACCACGCCATTCTTGCGTTTCTTTTTCTGCGACTTCGCCATTTCCAGCAAACTCACCAGCGATGGCTAACAAATTGTCTGTAGCGTCCGGCGTACGGTTAAGAACAGCGTCTTCTACAGCATTACGCAATTTCGTTGGTATATCTTCATACAAAGCAAGCTGCCCTGCGTTAACGATACCCATAGTCATGCCTTGCTTGATCGCGTGATATAAAAATACCGCGTGAATGGCTTCACGTACTGGATTGTTACCACGGAACGAGAAAGAGACGTTTGAAACACCGCCTGACACCTTGGCATAAGGCAATTCGCGAGTAATATCGCCTGTTGCTTCGATAAAGTCCAAAGCGTATCGGTTATGTTCTTCAATACCTGTAGCGATAGCGAAGATGTTTGGATCGAAAATAATGTCTTCAGGTGGAAAGCCAACTTCATCCACTAAAATATGATAAGAACGTCGGCAAATTTCAATTTTACGAGCCCGCGTATCCGCTTGCCCTACTTCATCAAAGGCCATAACGATAACTGCAGCGCCGTATTTCATTAGCTTACGCGCTTGTTCGCGGAATTTATCTTCGCCCTCTTTCATACTGATAGAGTTAACGACGCCTTTACCTTGGATCCATTTCAAACCCGCTTCAAGGATTTCCCACTTCGAAGAATCCAGCATGATAGGCACACGAGAAATATCCGGTTCAGACGCGATGAGCTTAAGAAAGCGCTCCATTGCAGCTTGCGAATCCAACATACCTTCATCCATGTTGATGTCGATTATCTGCGCACCGTTTTCCACTTGCTGACGTGCCACATCCAAAGCAGTATCAAAATCACCTTCTTTGATAAGACGTTTAAACATGGCCGAGCCGGTCACGTTGGTTCTTTCACCGACGTTGACAAACAAGCTATTGCCGTCGATATTGAATGGCTCGAGTCCTGATAAACGGCAAGCTTTTTCGATCTCAGGAATGACACGTGGTATCGAGTCTGCAAAGGCTGTCGCGAACGTTTTAATGTGTTCTGGCGCCGTACCACAACAACCACCGATGATATTCAAAAATCCAGAGTCAACCCAACCTTGAATTTCTTCAAGCATCTCTTCTGGCGATTCGTCGTATTCACCAAAAGCGTTAGGTAATCCAGCATTTGGGTGAGCAGATACATGCGTATCAGCAATACGAGAAAGCTCCTCTACGTATTGGCGTAGCTCTTTAGGCCCTAGCGCACAGTTTAAACCAACTGAAATAGGCTTAGCATGGGAGATGGAATTCCAAAATGCCTCTGTGGTTTGTCCAGACAAAGTACGCCCTGAGGCATCGGTAATAGTGCCGGAAATCATTATCGGATAACGAACGCCAGTTTTTTCGAAATAATCTAATACAGCGTAAATAGCGGCTTTTGCGTTCAAGGTATCGAAGATGGTTTCGATTAGCAGAAGATCCACACCACCTTTGATTAATCCATCAACGGCCGTTGTATAAGCCTCAACTAACTCATCAAAATGTATATTACGGAAACCTGGATCGTTAACATCAGGAGAAATCGTACAAGTACGACTAGTCGGACCAACAGCTCCAGCAACAAAGCGAGGTTTATTTGGATTCTGCTTGGTGAATTCGTCAGCGGCTTCACGAGCTAATCGAGCTGATTCAAAATTTAGCTCGTAGCTAAGATCTTCCATGTGGTAATCCAGCATGGAGATATAATTGGCATTGAAAGTATTGGTTTCAATGATGTCTGCGCCGGCGGCAAGGTAACTTGAATAAATGTCTTTAATGATCTTTGGTTGAGTCAATGAAAGCAGGTCATTATTGCCTTTTAAGTCACTTTCCCAATCTTCAAAACGCTCACCACGATAATCTTGTTCTTCTAATTTATATCCTTGGATCATGGTGCCCATGGCACCATCTAGAATCAATACGTTTTCAGCTAGTCGCTTCTCTATAATAGAATACGAATCGGACTTTACCACTCTAACCACCTCAAAAAAGAATATGCAGACGTACTATACCGAAAAGTCACGCTTGTCGCGTTGAAAAAAAGTAATGAGGAGTTGAATGATCCGAGGAAAGAAAAAAGCGAAGCCAACCAATCAAGATCAACTTCGCTATTTTAAGGACGCCGCCGAGGCATTAAGAGCTTAATTCTTGGTTGTTTTTTGATTTACTAATACGGCCAATAAGAAAACCACTTAACAAACCAAGCAAAATAGCGATACCCCAATAACCGTACTTCTCAAACAAGTTCGTATTGATCAATGATAAAGTTTCATTGCCTCGGTATATTTGTCGCTGAAACGTTTGGTCTTGGAAAGAAATTTGCTGACTAACAAATAAATCCAGTTGTGCTTCTGGCTTTTCGTTTAAACCCGCTACACGCCAGCGCCATTGTAAGCGCCCATTTTGAACAACAGCACTAGCAACAGGATCACTGATCATTTGAATATCACTGTCAGTTACTAATTCTGCTTGATAGACCTGCCCAGAAAGCGAAGGACGAACGTCTGCTGACACCAATATTTCAAAATTATTATGCAAGGCCATTTCATTTGGTAGCTGCCATTGCACATTTTGTAATGAGGAGTTCATTTGCGCCTGCAAAGCTTCTATCGCTGCCGCTACGGTTATGCCACCGTTTTCATTAATTTCCAAGGCTTGCTGGGTGCCAGCTAGGCGAGCAGACAAAGCTTTGAGCTCTGCTTGGCTTTCAGCTAGCTCTTCACCTGCAGCGTTAAGTTGAGCCGTTAGTTCTGCATTATTTTGTTGCGCTTGGGCAAGCTTATTATCAAGGTCTTTCCAACGCGCTTCATAATCAGCCCCTTCATCAAGAGCAGCTTCAAGTTTTAAAATGTCAGTTTTATACTCTTCAATAAGCGACTTCTGTTCTGCTAATTGACTTTGTAAATTAGCCAACTCAATGCGCATTTGCGTATTTTCTTTTGCGTAATTCATATCATCTGTCGCGAGCGGCAATGGTGGTTGGTTAAGATTAACTATTGGCTTAGCAGCTTCAGGCTGTTTTGCTCCAAGAGAACGAATCTTATCCCACAGTACTTGATGTTGCGCTCTTGCGTCAGATAAAGCGCCACCCAAAATAAGGTTTTCTTTTTTCAGTGCGGTAAGACGTTTTTGATTAGATTGATTATCCGCTTCTAAATCAGCGTATTTGCTTTTTAGTTCCGTGTTTTCATCCAGCAAATCAAAATAGCTTTGCTTAAAAGCATCTTGCGACGTTGGCATATTTTCTAAACTAGACACTTGCTGCTTTAATGATGTGTTTTCATTTTCTAACTGACTAATACGACGTGTTAATAAATCATTATCTAATTTTAATGCAGCATAACGAGACTCAAGCGCTTCACGCTGTTTCTTTTGCTCCTCTAAAGCCACTAAAGATTTTGCGGTAGATGGCGTTTTCTGCAAGTTAGCAATAATAATATCTTTCTCATCAAGAGATTTATTTAATAGAGCGAGCTGACTTTGATTATCTAGCAATTGCTGCTGCAGTGAATCTATAAGAGAGTTTTTTGACTTTACCTGATTTTCTAGTGCAATTTCTTTTGCGCTAACAGCAGAGCTTTGGAGTGGAGCTTGGGCAACGGGTTCGGTAGAGCCTGCCGTTTGTTCAATGATCGAGTCCGACTGCTGGCGTGAAGAAGTCGTACACCCAGACATCATCAAGCCCAAGGCGATTGGAATCAAAATCGTCGTGCGTGCTTTCATTTTTCGCTCCTTAAATAAACTCAAGGTCGACAATAGGTTACCTCTCACTTATGCCAGATTTATGTGTAAAATGCAAAGAAACAGTAAAGACAAGATTCTACTTTTTATCAAGCAAACAACAAAAAAGCCCCAAAGAAAAATCTATGGGGGCTTTAGATAAGATTTTATCTAGTGGCTTATAATAGGTTAAGCAAGACTTTTAGAAATCACCTCATAAACATCTTTTGATAAATCTTCCGCCAAAATGCGCTCTAATTCTGCTTTCATTTTTGCACTTAGCTCAGGTTGCATTTTTTTCCAGCGAGTTAATGGCGTACAGAGTCTAGAAGCAATTTGTGGATTACGTTTATTTAGCACAATAATCTGATCAGCCAAGAAGCAATAACCGCTGCCGTCAGCGTTATGGAAACCCGCAACACTTTGACCAAAGCCCCCTAAAACAGAGCGCACTTTATTTGGATTTTTCAGATCGAAAGCTGGATGTTCCATTAGCCCTTGCACTGTTTCCAAAGCATTATCTTGATCTTGGCTAGCACTTAACATCAGCCATTTATTCACTACCAATGGTTCCGCTTTCCACTGTTCATAAAATGCTGACAATAGCTCTTCTGCTTGCTTGTGATGTGAGTTAACAGCAATAGACAACGCAGCAAATTGATCGGTCATGTTATTGGCCGTTTGAAATTGCGAAACAACCTCTTGCTGAGCGAGCTCATTGTTTGTCTCAACCCAGTAAGATAAAGCAATATTCTTAATGGAACGATGTGCTATATCTTTCGCTGTCGCTTGGTACTCACCGTGGATTTTATGTTCGCGGTAAACCCGCTCAAAATCCACTGACAATGCATTAGCCAATTGAGCTTTTAAATATTGGCGCGCTTGCTTGATTGCCGCTGGGTGAATTGGATTCGCTAGCTCAGACAAATACGCTTGGCTTGGCAAAGCAAGAATTAAGGCCACCATAGCTGGGTCTAGTGTCTCATCAGCTAACAAGCCTTTAAAACCATTAACCAACTGAGAGTCTATTGACAGTTCTTTACCAGCAATTGCCTGATTGATCAGCGTAGTAAGCTCATTAACTGCCAATTGTTGAGAGGCGCTCCAACGATTAAAACCATCCGAATCGGAAGACAGCAGTAACAATAGGTCTTTCGAAGAATAGTCATAACGTAATTTAACTGGTGCCGAAAAGCCTCGTAGCAAAGATGGTACAGGCTTAGAAGTCAAACCGCTAAACTCAAATTCTTGCTCACTGAATGTCAGGTGCAGAACGTGATCTTCTGCCACAACACCGTTTACCTCAGAGGATACGACAGTACCCTGCTCGTCAAGTAAACCAACGCGCACAGGAATGTGCAGTGGTAATTTTGTGGGCTGACCTGGAGTGGCTGGCGTATCTTGCTTCATCGCTAGACGATACGTGCCCGTTGCTTCATCAAAACTGTCTGTAACTGTAACAATCGGCGTACCCGCTTGAGAGTACCAACGTTTGAATTGAGAAAGATCAAAACCAGAAGCATCTTGCATAGCAGCAACAAAATCATCACAAGTCACCGCTTGACCATCGTGACGATCGAAATACAAATCAGATCCTGCACGAAATTTCTCTGCGCCTAACAAGATATGAATCATGCGAACAATTTCAGACCCCTTTTCATAGACAGTAAGCGTGTAAAAGTTGGATATCTCAATAAAAGAAGCCGGACGCACAGGATGCGCCATTGGGCCAGCATCTTCAGCGAATTGAGCGGTTTTCAGAAAAGAAACATCTTCTACACGTTTTACGGTTTCTGAATGCATATCAGCAGAAAAAGTCTGGTCACGGAAAACAGTAAAGCCTTCTTTTAAACTTAGCTGAAACCAATCTCGACAAGTAACACGGTTACCAGACCAGTTATGGAAATATTCGTGCGCAACAATGGCTTCGACACGTAAATATGTATCGTCCGTTGTGGTTTCCGGGCTAGCCAACAAGCAAGATGAATTAAAAATATTCAACCCTTTGTTTTCCATGGCACCCATATTGAAATCATCGACGGCAACGATCATGAAAATATCTAAATCGTATTCACGTCCATAGGTTTCTTCATCCCAACGCATAGAGCGTTTTAGTGCTTCCATCGCATAATCGACTTTGTCGATATTGTGAGACTCGGTGAAGATTTGCAGTTTAATATCGCGCTTACTTTGCGTGGTAAATACGTCATTTTTTACCGCAAGATCACCCGCAACTAAAGCAAAAAGATAAGCAGGTTTAGGGAATGGGTCGTGCCATACAACGACTGTTTTACCTTCATCCGTTTTACCGCGTTCAACTTCATTACCGTTAGACAACATTACAGGGTAACGAGATTCGTCAGCAATAATGGTCGTGGTAAACACAGACATGACATCAGGACGATCTAGGTAGTAGGTAATATGACGAAAACCTTCGGCCTCACATTGAGTACAAAACATAGAAGACGAACGATACAGGCCTTCAAGGCGTGTGTTGTTTTGTGGCTCAATCAAGGTTTCACAAGTCAAAATAAACTGATCTGCTGTGGCAGTAATGATCAGCTTGTCTTCACTGATGCGGTACTCTTCTGGCGGCAAGGCATAGTCGTCCATGGCAACACCAATCAATTTAACGTCTTCACCGCCATCCAAAACCAAAGGCGCTGTCGATTTGCCAAATGCAGGGTTGCGACGCATATGTAGGCGCGAAGTGACAATGGTTGTCGCTTCGTCTAGATCAAATGTAAGCTCTGTTTTATCAATAAGAAAAGGAGGAACTTTATAGTCTTTTAAATAAATCGCTGATGGCTGACTCTCTTTCATTTGTTCTTATCTCCTAGAATGTCAATGTCGCTTGGTAACCGGTGTATTTACGAATATTAATCACGCCCGTGTCTAGCATCCAGTACTGGCCTTTTATGCCCATCAAAGTGCCTTCAATGTGCGGCGTTTTTTCTGCGTTAAGGCTGGTTATTTTGGTTGGGTATTCTAAAACTGGGTAGGTAAATTCATGAGTTTCATTTTCATCGGACAAATCGGTGATGGACTGCAACCCAAACTCATGTTGCAAGGAGTCTAGACCTTCATAAAGTCGATCAATTAAACGCTCTTGCTCTTGCTCAAGATCCATTTCGATAGACGACCCTTTGAGCATGTTGCGCCAATTGGTTTTATCCGCCACTTGGGTTTTAAATAAGGTTTCGACTAAACCAGACATTCTTCGGTTTTGTACTCTAAACAAGGCTCTAGCCTGGGTGGCACCCTGATCTATCCAACGCGTGGGTAATTGATCACCACGGGTAATACCGACTTTTAACGCCGATGAATTGGCCAAATATACATAATGGCTTTGCATGCAATACTGCTCAGCCCATTCAGGTTCTCGGCACGTCCCTAGATGAAAGTGGCACTTTTCTGGACTCATGATGCAAGTATCGCAGGCGGCTAACTTTCGAAAGCAATTAAAGCAAAAGCCTTGGCTGAACGATTTTTTGGTCACCTTGCCGCAATTTACACAATGAATCGTTCCATCAAGATGCAAAGAAACTTTTTTACCTAACAAATCGTTAACCAGTACACGATCACTTCCTAGGTTCAGATGATAATACACTTGGCCATCACGAACCTCCGTCGACATTTTTTTAAGGTTACCCTGCAACATCAAGCTTGTCCCTCAGGACCATCGCCAACCCATTTAATGGTGTCTTGCTCTTTCGTTGGGTCTTTTTTGCCAACGTTTTTATGACCTGTGGTGTCGATGTAGCCAACACGATCTTTTTCTTCTTTATTGCTGTAGTCATAAGTAATAACAGCTTGTAGACATAATTCTGTTTGTTCTGGTGTCAATCTTACACCGTTCGGCCACTTACCAAGCTCTACCGCTTGCTTCAGTTTGACATATACTTCAGGCGACATATTGTCGATCATTTCTTTAAAATTCATTTTGTATCTCCCTGCTTTGAAGCAGGCCAAGTCTATAATTAAAAGATAAAATTTAAACTGTTTGAACTATTTATGACGGTGTTTGGTCGTAAGCCAGTAAACAACACCAAGCACTAACCCTGACAACAAACCGATGGTATGAGCCGTATTGGCAATACTACCAAGCCCTACCATTTCAGGAAAAGGCGTATAGCCTATACCTAACCAAACCACAAAAAACGCCATCAACTGTTTGCTGATAATGATTGGCCAGCGCTTGCTTAAAATCGGCAAAAGCCAAGCAAAACCAATTAAACCGTATACCACGCCTGACAAGCCGCCAAATAAAGGATAACCACTTATTTCGTACTGCAAAACGTTACTTAATACCGCAATAATGGCAACCCCAACACTCCAAGCGATTGACCCTAAAATACGTTCTAGTTTGCTGCCGATCTCCCAAATCCATAGTGTATTGAAAACAATATGTAGCACGCTGAAATGCAGTAATGTAGGAGTGAAAATACGCCAATACTCACCTTTAGATAACACTTCAGATAAATCATAAAAATAAATATGACCGTTTCTAATATCGAATGGACTAATAGAAAAGTAACCGACTGTTTTGATGTCACCACCAAGTTGAGTAATCACCGCTACTAATAAGGTTAACAGTAATAAGATAGTTGTCATTGGCGAGAGTTTGAGCTGAGAAAGGATTCCACCTTTAGTGGCTGTTCTGGTCACCGCTGCAGCCTGGGCTTGCTGCAACAAAGCCGGATCACCCTTCCAAATAGTCATAAGCTGCTCAACGGTTGGCAACTGGCTTGGATCCAATACCCACAACTCATTATGGCCATCTTTGAACAGAATTTGATGTGCCACTTTATGATGCCACAAAGCTTCGGTTAACCCTTTAGGGTCTTCTGTTTCTTTGAACTGATAAACAAAATACATGCAGCCCCTAAAAGGATTTGTTTACAAAATAATAAAATTTAACCAGAACCCAATATATTAAGCGCGATAACTGGATTGCCAACCTAGCTTGTCACGACACACATTGTAAAAATCATGGTTTTTAGGGTGTATCAGTCGAATTCCACCCGTTTTTTTAGAGATGTGGATCTCATCCCCTGGTGCCGCGGTAATATTAAGCTGGCCGTCACAACTCACACTTGGATACGTTAGATTCGATTCGCATACAACAATGCGTATATTGGCATTGGCATCAATCACAATAGGTCTGTTACTTAACGTATGTGGGTGCATGGGCACTAGAACCAAAGCATCTAATTTTGGCAGCATAATTGGACCACCAGCAGACAGCGCATAAGCGGTTGATCCTGTGGGTGTGGCAACAATTAAACCATCAGATTTTTGATTCATGACAAATTGATCGTCTATGAATAAGTCAAAACGAATCATTCGAGCAGATTTGCCAGGGTGAAGAACCAAATCATTGAGCGCAATACCTTCGCCGCTAGGACGATTCTGACGCTTGATTTTCGCTTCAATCATAAAGCGCTTTTCTTCATGGTATTCGCCACGAAAAATAGGGTCTAATTCTTCTTGAAGATTGTGTGGCGAGATGTCGGTTAAAAACCCCAACGTACCTCGGTTGATACCTAATACAGGAATGTCGTAATTACAGATTGCTCTAGCAGCACCAAGGAAACTTCCGTCACCTCCCACTACCATGACCATGTCACAATGATCACCTAATTCTTTTAGCGCCGATGAAGCGACTTTCACACCAGGCATCATGGTCGCCAATTGGTCTTCAAGTACCGGAGCGATGTCTTTTTCTTGAAGATACTCCATCAGTTTCTTAACCGTATCAAGAATCTGAGGTTTATCTAATCGAGCAATAATACCAACACGTCTAAAAAGACTCATGTGTCATTCTCTTCCCGTCTATCGATGTCAACAAATCAACCCACTAAAGTATGTATAACGGTTTTTATTTTCATGTGGGTTTTACATAAGTTGGGCAACTTTAACATGAAGACGTCGACTATCGCCATCTCGTTAAGAGTACGCAAAGGGATTAATATCTTTTGAAAACCCTCGCCAACCTTGCAAACCACCAGTATGAATAAATAATGTACGACGATATGGCCATGAACCTTCTTTCATGGCACTCAAAACAGCAAACATGCTTTTACAGGTATAAATAGGATCAAGTGGATGATTGGGGTTTGCACGGGCAAATTCTGATATGAAGGACTTTAGAACTGGACTTTGTTTGGCATACCCACCTTCATGACAGTCTGAATGAAAGAATAACTTGGCATCAAGCCGCTCTTTAGTTATTGATTTTAGAGTCAATCCATCGGATAAATCTAAAATCAAACCTCGCTGAGCAGGCTCACCTTTTAATGCGCTAAACACATGCAAATCTGGCGTATTGGCATTTGCCAACAAGCCCGCAGCGGTTGTGCCTGTACCAGACGATACCACCCAAGCATCATAAGCATCATCGATGGCACTAATATTATCCGCCCAATCACGACAACCCATGGCGCCAAGCTCACCACCGCCACCTTCTGGAATCCAGTAAACATTACTGTAGAGCTGGTTTATTTTGCTGACGACTTGTGCATCCATTCCAAGACGATAATCCGATCTTGATGAAGGCCATAACTCAACACTAGCAGACACCAAATCTTTTAGAGTCGGAGTGAGTGTAGGCTGAAGCTCCCCCCTTACGACAGCAACCGCTCTAAACGGCAAATCTTTGAGCGTAGCGCCAAAAGCATGAAGATGATTCGAAAACGGCCCACCAAAAGTCGCAATGACAGAGGTGTTTTGTTCCTTGGCGGCTTTAAGGTGGTGTTGGAGCTTATGCCATTTATTTCCCGGCGCATTAGGATGCTCGATGTCACCACGGTAGATGTCTAACTCGTATTGAATATCTGAAGGCTGAGCACCAGACGAATAAAGAAAGGCTGGTGGAAGGACGATTGACTGAATGCAAGACACAAGCATACTCATTTGAAAAAATGTACATGCTTTTCATATTAACATGAGCTTTAAACCCGTTATCACTTACTTTTTCAACTAAATTGATTGGGGACAAAGTAAAATTAAATCTCGATCAGCCATTGTCACTATTTTTACGCCTTTACATTCACCCGTGCGGATAATTATCCGAGCCCTAGTTTGGCTTTTCTGTAAATACGTTCGCAGCCTTTGAAGGAGAGTATGCAGACGCATTTTTAATTTATATCCCTACTTTTTACAAAATCAATAAATGTTCGTAAGGGAGTTGGCACCAATCTTCGACCAGAATAATACAAATACGGCCCGCTAAAAGACAACCACCAATTGTCAAGAATAGGTTCAAGTTGCCCTGAGTCAAAATAAGGCTGTAGCCATTCTTCAAACAAATAAACAACACCCGTGCCAGCAACAGCTGCATCAACAGCAAGATCTAGAACGCTACCTATATTAACCACTAAAGGACCTGAAACTTTGATCTCTATAACTTCATTATCTTTCTCAAATCCCCAAGTGTTGGCTAACCCTGATCGAAACCGACCCGTTAAACAAGGATAATTCAATAGGTCACGAGGGTGAGCTGGTCGACCTAACCTATCTAATAATTTAGGCGCTGCGGCTAATGCATATCGTTGTTGACGTGGTCCTATAGGCACAGCAATCATATCCTGTTCTAGTCGCTCGTCATAACGAATACCAGCATCGAAACCTGCATCAATAATATTGATAGCATCGCTCTCCGCCGTCACTTCAAGTTCAATATCAGGATAGGCCTCCAAAAATTCAGGGACAATAGCTGGCAATATTAATTTTACGGCACTAACAGGTACGTTAAGACGAAGTTTACCCGAGGGTTTATCACGATATAGATTGACCATATCTAACGCTGAATCAAATTCATTCATAACAGGATTCATACGTTCTAACAAAACCAAACCGACTTCCGTAAGGACAACACTGCGAGTATTACGATGAAACAATCGTACTCCCAACTCCCTTTCTAAGCGTCGTATGGCATCACTTAAACGTGAAGCGCTTATATTTTCTACTCTTGCGGCCTCACGAAAACCACCAGCTCTAGCAACAGCAACAAATGCCGAAATGTCATTCATAGATGCCTTCATTGTTCTAAATCTCGCACAACACGTTCTGATTAAATAGGATTGTCGCACAAAGTGATGCAACTTAGAATAGACCACCTAACCAACATCTCACATAGGAAAATCATCATGGTTAACATTCAACAAGCTGGTACATTCAAGCTCGGTAATAAAACAATCAACCGAATGGGTTACGGTGCTATGCAGTTGGCTGGCTCCGGCGTTTTTGGTCTACCTAAAGATAAAAAAGAAGCCATTGCAGTCCTTCAAGCCGCAATAGAAAGTGGCATTAACCATATCGACACCTCCGATTTTTACGGCCCACACATAACGAACCAAATCATTCGTGAGGCATTACACCCTTATACTAAAGAACTAGCATTGGTGACTAAGGTTGGTACTCTTCGGAATGAGAAAGGCGATTGGTTGCCCGCTTTTTCAAAGCCTGAACTTATTCAAGCCGTACATGATAATCTAACCAACCTTGGCATAGAACAAATCGAGGTAGTCAATCTGCGAGCTATGTTTGATGCTCATGGCCCAGCCGAAGGCTCTATTGCAGAACCATTTTCCGTACTTGCCGAGTTACAAAAAGAAGGTCTGATAAATCACTTAGGTGTCAGTAATGTTACTGCAAATCAAATTGAAGAAGCACGCAGTATCGCACCAATTGTTTGCGTACAGAACCAGTACAATCTAGTGCACAGAAGAGACGATGCACTTATTGATCTGCTTGCAAAAGAAGGCATTGCCTATACACCTTTCTTTCCACTTGGCGGCTTCACACCACTACAATCATCCATTTTAGAAGAAGTTGCGATATCGCTAAACGCGACAGTAATGCAAGTCGCTTTGGCTTGGTTGCTTCAGCGTTCAGCTAATATTCTATTAATACCAGGAACATCTTCAACTAAACATCTACAACAAAACTTAGCCGCAGCAGAGTTGATTTTACCGAGTGAGGCCATTGCCAAATTAAATAACATTGCTGTTAATATCTAAAAAATCAGCGTTAAGCCTGTAGGTGAATTAAAACTACCCAACTATCTCTAGATGGGTAGTTTTATGATCAGGCTCAATGCTAAAAGGCAAAAAAAGACCTGCCCCCAATTATTCATTACAATTATTCGACACGTTTGGAGAAGCAGCCACATAATTTGAGCGGAAAACAGATTTATTATTAACCAGTATTTATTTTCGAGCTGATTTTTTCTGAAAATAATCGTAAGAAATGAACAAACAAACAGCCAGTTTCAGGAAAGTTATTCTGAAATCGGCTGGATTTAAAGCAGGAAGTGTATATGGACAGTGTGGACAGGACACCTATTAAATGCTCTCTGGACGATATCCCCGCATAGCCAGGGAATAATTCGGGTCAGAGTAAAATTAAATTTCTACAATCAGCCATCACCCCTATTTTTACGCCAACCGCACGGCGTGGCATGGAGACTCCTTTCTCACATACTTTAAGATAAAAAAGGATAGCATGAAGAGGGATTAGCTAGGGAGTCTATTTAGTTTTACTCTGTCCCCAATTACAGTGTAGGTATTTTAGCTAGATGAAAGCCCTCAAGTTGGTTTTGCTAATGCATAGAAGATATCTTTAGAGACGACGAAGAACCATAAAAATATCCCTTTAGAACTCAGTTGTTTGTTAAAATCTGCACACTCATCAATTGTGGAGATGAAACATGATTCCAAAGCTTTCTGAAGTCTCGCCCATTCAGGCCAAATACCTTTCTTTCATCGAACGCCTGAAAGCTTCAGGATTCTCAGGAGACACCAATCCTGATTATGCCAACCGTGTGGTTCTTTCAACTGATAACTCCATTTACCAAGTCTTACCTCAAGGGGTTATCTTTCCTAAAAACACCAAAGACATTCAGTTATTGGTGCAGTTATCCAACCAGGAAGAGTTTAATGATGTGGTGTTAAGCCCGCGGGGCGGCGGCACTGGTACTAATGGCCAGTCGTTAACCGATGGTTTGGTGATTGATTTATCCAAGTACATGAATCGAATTCTGGAAATCAACGCTGAGGAAGGTTGGGCTCGTGTCGAAGCTGGCGTAGTAAAAGATCAACTTAATAAAGCGATTAAACCTCACGGCTTATTCTTTGCACCAGAGTTATCGACCAGCAACCGAGCGACTATTGGCGGTATGATCAACACCGACGCCAGCGGACAAGGTTCGGTAATGTATGGGAAAACACGCGATCATGTTCTTGAATTGAAAACCGTGCTGTTAGACGGACATCTACTAGAATCAGCCCCCATTGATGATAAAACACTGGCCGACATACAAAGTGGTAGTGACTATTCCGCTCATGCGCACCGTATTGTCGATAGTATTCAAAAAAGCAAAGCTCAAGAGATCAAAGACACCTTCCCTGAACTTAACCGCTGTTTAACTGGCTACGACTTTGCTCATATTCGCACCGAAGACGGACAATTCAATATGAACTCGGTGCTTTGCGGATCAGAAGGCACCTTAGGTTTTATCGTCGAAGCCAAGGTAAATCTTTTGACTATTCCGACTTATGCGGCTCTGGTCAATATTCGCTATGACAGCTTTGAAGGCTCGCTTCGTCATGCACGTGAGCTGCTCGCCGCCAAGCCAACCTCTATCGAAACCGTCGACTCGAAAGTACTCGGTCTTGCAAAAGGCGATATCGTTTGGAATTCTGTTGCTGAATTTTTCCCAGAAAAAGTGGGAGAAAACATCCAAGGGATCAATCTCGTCGAATACACCGGCAATGATGAACAAGACGTTGCCAACAAAATAAAAGTGCTTACTGATAAACTCGACACCTTAGTCGAACATGGCGGAAGCAGTGCATTGGGCTACACCATTGCTATGGGTCACGACAATGTGAACAAGCTTTGGGCAATGCGTAAAAAGTCGGTTGGTCTGCTTGGGAACGCTAAGGGAGAAAGACGCCCTATTCCATTTGTTGAAGACACTGCCGTGCCGCCAGAAAACCTTGCTGACTTTATTATGGAGTTTCGTGCGGTTCTAGACAGCTACAAGGTGCAATACGGCATGTTCGGCCATGTGGATGCTGGCGTTCTGCATGTTCGCCCTGCGCTTGATCTTAAAGATGAATCACAAGAACCCATGATCCGTGAAATCACCGATAAGGTGGTTGCGCTCACGCAAAAATACAATGGCTTATTGTGGGGTGAACATGGCAAAGGCGTTCGCTCGGAATATTCACCCGCTTTCTTTGGCGAGCTCTATCCTAGTATCCAGCAAGTAAAAGCCGCGTTTGATCCAAGAAACCAATTAAACCCTGGTAAAATCGCTACACCATTTGAACTCGGTGTAGATTTATTAAAGATAGATGCCGTTCCATTACGTGGTCAATTTGACCGTCAAATTCCATTGCAGAACCGCGATCAGTTTCAAGAAGGCATGTACTGTAATGGCAACGGTGCCTGCTACAACTTCGATCCAAATGATGCCATGTGCCCTTCCTGGAAAGGCACCCGAGATCGTCGCCACTCGCCAAAAGGTCGCGCTTCTTTAATGCGTGAATGGCTTCGTGGCATGAGCCAACAAGGCGTGGATACCGTAAAAGCAAGCAAAGATACTAAACACAGCAATGTCTTTTTCAATTTCTTACCAAGACTAAAAAACACTCTAGCGAAACGTCGTGGTGAATATGACTTCTCCAACGAAGTACATGAATCTATGATGGGCTGTTTGGCGTGTAAATCTTGTGTTGGGCAATGCCCAATTAAAGTCGATGTACCAGAGTTTAGAGCGAAATTCTTAGAGCTTTACTATAGTCGTTACCTACGACCTGCTAAGGATTACCTTATTGGCTCGCTAGAATTTATGATGCCAACCATGGCGATATTCCCCCAGCCATACAATTGGCTTGTTGGTCGCCGTTGGTTTAATCACTTCAGCAGCAAGTATATAGGTTTGGCTGACAACCCTAAATTGAGCACGCTCAACCTAAAAAAAGAAATGTCACGCCGTGGCATTCGTTTAGCAACACCACTGGCCATAGAATCACTAAGCCCAAAAGACAGGTCTCGCGCCGTCATCGTGGTACAAGATGCTTTCACCAGTTACTTTGAAACCGAGCTGGTGTTGGACACGATGGAAACCCTAAGCCGTCTTGGCTTCCAAGCGTATCTAGCGCCCTACATGCCTAACGGAAAACCCTTACATGTGCATGGCTTCATGAAAGCCTTTAACCGCACCGCGCGTAAGAACTTAGATATGTTACAAAGCTTGGCTTTCTATGGATTGCCTTTTATCGGCATTGACCCTTCGATGACGCTGACTTATCGCTCGGAATACACCAAAGCCTTTAGCGATACTCGACAAATTCCTAACATTCAATTGATGCAAGAATGGCTAATGAAGAAAAGCGCACACCTTATTAAACAACCTTTAATGTGCGATAGCTCGACTTACCATTTAATGACTCACTGCACTGAAAAAACCAATGCCGCAGCATCTCTTCAAGACTGGCAAAAAGTCTACAGTATTTTAGGGCTTGAATTAAAAATCGAAAACGTCGGCTGCTGTGGCATGGCGGGGACCTATGGACATGAAGCCGCTAATAAAGAAACCTCGAAAACCATTTATGATTTGTCGTGGAAAGAAAAAGTAACTGATCCAGGGCTGCTCGGAAAACTAGTGGCAACTGGCTACTCTTGTCGTAGCCAAGCAAAGCGTTTTGATGATGTTGCTATCCCTCACCCAGTACAAGCTATCTTGAAACATCTTCGAGAAGCAAAAGTCGAGTAATTTAAAATACTAAAGATTTTTCCATAAGGCTCGGTCTCCGAGCCTTATCTATTTTTATCAAGGAACACTATGTTAATACATGACAGCGCCGATGAACTTGGTCCTATTCGCATATTTGATGATGGCCAATACCGCATCCTGTCTTTTGCCGATGGCGATGAGCAAAGTCGTATTCGCCTTTCTACGCCCCATATTTTGCAGCACGAATATACGCAAGCCATGATGCTGCCCTTATTGTTTTGTGAACCAAAACGAGTGTGCATTTTAGGGCTTGGCGGTGGCACCTTGCTTAATGCACTTCACCATACGGTACCAGCCATTCATATAACTGCTGTAGAACTACGACAAGAGGTGATGGACGCGGCGGAAATGTATTTCAAATTACCCAGAGGCAAACGTATCAGTTTAGAAGTCGCCAATGGCATTGATTACATGGAAGAAGGTTTACCTAAGAAAGTCGATTTACTAATGACAGACCTCTATAACACCGAAGGAATGGATCGCGCCGTCCTCCAGACAAGCTTCATTGAAAACTGCGCCAAAAACATTAAGGAAGATGGTTGGTTAGCTTTGAATTGCTGGATTGATCAAAAGAATAACCATGAACTAACTGCCATCATTAAACAGCACTTTAACGATGTTAGAGCCTTAGATACGGGAAGTGGTAACTGGGTGATCATCGCGGGCAAAAGAATGAACAGCAGTAACGCCAAAGAGCTAAAAGCCGCCGCGCAAAAGCTCAGCGATAAAATGGGCTTTCAGTTAGGAAAATGGCTGTCTAGGTTATCAGATATTTAGTTAAACCTACTTTACGAAAACAAAAGCGCCGCTTATTTTTTAACAATAAGCGGCGTTTTTTGTTTAAAAAAGATCAAATTGCCTTACTAGCTTCCTAGCACACTGTCCACTAAGGCTTTCGCCTCACTTTCAAGCTCAGCAAGATGCGCTTCTGATATAAAGCTTTCTAAGTAGATTTTATAAACGTTTTCCGTGCCGGAGGGCCGAGCGGCAAACCAGCCATTTTCTGTCGAGACTTTTAGGCCACCAATGGCAGCATTATTACCTGGCGCATGAGTTAGCACTGATATAATCGCTTCTCCGGCTAATTCGGTTTGTGCGACATCTTTGCTATCCAAAGCGCCCAACAAGGCTTTTTGTGCAGATGTCGCGGCAACATCAATACGCTTGTAATAAGGCTTACCATATTTAGCCACTTGCGCGTCATAGTGACTCTGTGGATCTTTACCTGTCACAGCTAAAATCTCGGCCGCTAGCAGTGCCATGATAAAACCGTCTTTATCTGTCGACCAAACGCTTGCATCTTTGCGAAGGAAAGAGGCGCCTGCGCTCTCTTCTCCACCAAATGCCATTGTGCCTTCGTACAAACCTTCTACGTACCACTTAAAACCAACTGGCACTTCACAAAGTTGTCGGCCTAATCCAGTCACCACGCGGTCTATCATGCCACTAGAAACAAGGGTTTTACCAAATTGAATATCTTGTGGCCACTGAGTTCTATGTTGAGATAGATACTCAATTGCCACTGCTAAATACGCATTTGGGTTCATCAATCCAAAGCCCGCACAAACAATGCCGTGTCGGTCATAATCTGGATCATTGCCTACCGCGATATCAAAATCGTCTTTGAGTTTTAATAATCCCTTCATGGAATAAGGTGAAGAACAGTCCATACGAATACGTCCATCTTTATCACGCGGCACAAAGCGGAAAGTAGGATCAACTTCTTCATTAACGACGGTAATATCTAAACCGTATTTTTTTGCAATAGGTTCCCAATAATGAATGCCTGAGCCACCCATTGGGTCCACGCCAATACGAATTTTTTTATCCGCGATAGCCTTCATATCAATGACATTTTCAAGGTCATTAACGTAATGATTAATGAAATCAAACGGTTCGATTAAACCACTGGCTTCCACTTCATCTGGAGATAAACGTTTTACACCTTCAAGGTTAGCTTCAAGTAACGCATTCGCTCTTTTAGCTACCCAGTCGGTAATGTCTTTGTCTGCTGGACCGCCTTTACTTGAATTGTATTTAATGCCGCCGTCTTCTGGTGGGTTGTGGGAAGGCGTAATAACAATACCATCACTAACATCAGCCTCTGCTTTATTGTGGGTTAACACTGCATGAGAAATAACGGGGGTTGGTGTATAACCACCATTTAACTGGGTGCGAACCCGAACACCATTAGCAGTGAGCACGCTCACTGCTGTTTGAAAAGCCGCTTCAGACAAAGCATGCGTATCCTTCCCCAAATACAATGGGCCGGACACATTTTGAGATAAACGGTATTCCGCAATAGCCTGAGCAATGGCTAAAATATGATCTTCATTAAAACTGCTTAATAAAGCACTGCCACGGTGACCTGATGTACCAAAGCTAACACGCTCATCTGGATGTGTTGTAACACGAGGCTTTTTTAAGTAATAAGCTGACATCAGCTCTGGTAGGTTTACAAGAATATCATGAGAAGCAAGCTGCCCTGCTTGAGGATGAATTGCCATATTTTAAATGCCCTATTAAGTCATTGAAACCAATATGATTAGTCTCCCTTATAATCAGATCTGTTTCAATGACTTAACTGAGCAACTTATTCAAGCATGATAAAAGAATAAGCAATTAACGTTTACGAAGGATCAAACTGCCTATCGAGTAACCAGCGCCAAAGGAACAAATCACACCAATATCGCCTACGGCCAAATCTTCATGGTATTTGGCAAAAGCAATCATAGAACCAGCAGAGGCTGTATTGGCGTATTCATCAAGAACAACAGGCGCTTCTTCAAGCGTGGCGTCACGTCCCAACAAGCGCTTACTGATTAACAAATTCATATTGATATTAGCTTGATGTAACCACCAACGTTTTAACTCCGATACCTGAATGCCTTGGCTCTTCAAGTGATTCTCAATATGCTCAGCAGCCATAGGACAAACTTCTTTGAAAACTTTGCGGCCATTTTGATGGAAAAGCATATCCGCAGAGTAAGGATCTTCATCTGTTACACGAGTCGTATAGCCAAAGTTCGAACGAATATTGTTTGAATATGACGTAATGCACTTAGTACTTAGAACATCGAACGAATGAGCTGACTGACATGTCTCGCTGCTTTCAACAACTATGGCCGTTGCGACATCACCAAATATAAAGTGAGAATCTCGATCCATGTAATTTACTTGGGGAGACGTTAATTCTGGGTTGATCACCAAAACGCCTTTAGATGAGCCTGCTTTTACGGCATCAACAGCTCTCTGCAAGCCAAAAGTCGCCGCAGAACAAGCAACTAGCATATCGAAACCAAAGCCTTCGATGCCTAATGCGCCCTGAACTTCAATGGCAATTGCAGGATAAGAGCGCTGAGTATAAGCACAGGAAACTATCACCATATCGATATCACTGACTTTTTTATTGGCTGCTTTTAACGCTTTTTTAGCCGCGGCAATGGCCATTTCTGCTTGATGTGAAATTTGCTCATCAGTTCGAACTTCCAGCACAGGGCGCATACGGTTAATGTCTAACGCGCCTTCTTTTGAATAGATATAACGACTTTTAATACCTGATGCTTTTTCAATGAAAGCAGCGCTAGAAAGAGGTTTAGCTTCTATCTCACCTTTATCAATGGCACCTGCGTTTTTTGTGTTGAATTGCTCGGCCCAAGCGTTGTAGCTTTCTACGAGCTCTTCATTGCTGATGCTGTGTGCTGGAGTCCATAGACCAACTCCGCTAATGACAACTGAAGCATTCATGGGATTATCCTTTTTCTTATTATTCAAAAATTTTCTACTTGTATCTTTTGTATCGACTAATTTAAAGAGTATAGGCTGAATTGTGGAATAGATTGCCTAGACAGTCCACTGATAGTAATAACTAAGCCACCAGATTATTCAAAATATTTATATCATAGAATGGTATTTTTAACTAAATCGATCATACTTTGCATAAGTGAGTGATTGTTTTAATAGAAGAAACGGGGGCTTATGAGGTACATTGAACACTTAAAGATTTCAGAATAAGCGAGCTTTTATGAAAAATAATAATGCATTAATTTTATCTGGTGGCGGTGCTCGTGCTGCTTATCAGGTGGGCGTGTTGTCAGCAATGGGGAAAATGCTTCCCAAACACACTCCTCTACCTTTCCCCATATTATGCGGCACTTCAGCCGGCGCATTAAATGCTACCATGCTTGCATCGTATGCCGACAACTTTTCCAAAGCGGTGTCCTCACTTGCTTTTGTTTGGCGCCATCTTACACCTGATCAAATATACACAGTGGGCCGATGGCCTGTGGCGAGCTCACTAACAAAAACCTTGTTATCTCTATTTCATCTTCACAATCAAGATAACTCTATTGCTCTAATGGATAACACACCACTAAAAGAGCTACTAACAAATCATTTAGATTTTTCGAGAATTAGCGATGCCATTGATAAAGAACAACTCAAAGCCTTAGCCATTACCGCTATGAGTTACAGCACAGGGGAATCTACCACCTTTTTCCAAGGTTCCTCGGATTTACAAGAATGGCAGGGCAATCGACGTAAAGGTGTGACAGAAAACTTAGGCGTTGATCACCTCTTAGCTTCCAGCGCTATTCCAACGATATTTCCGGCTCATAAAATACACGATCATTATTATGGCGATGGCGCAATCCGTCAAAAATCGGCCATTTATCCAGCACTTAAACTGGGGGCAGATAAATTATTTATCATTGGTGTGAGTGGTAACCGAAGCGCACAGAAATGGGCAACACAGAAAAAAGACATTGATAGTAGCGCGCCAAGCATGGCGCAGATTCTGGGGCAACTACTAAACAGTGCTTTTATCGACAATCTTGAAGATGACATTTATCAATTAGAAATAATGAATAATCTTATTCGAGATCTACCAGAAGACAAGCGAGCAAACCACCCTAACCTTCCAACAGAAACCTTAATCATTTCACCATCGGAAGAGCTGAATGAAATCGCTCATCATTATATAGGGACATTGCCGAAAAAGATTCGTGTTTTGCTAAAAGCAGCGGGAGGATCGACAACAGAGAAAATCAGTTCCGCTGCAAGCTACTTACTCTTTACACCACAGTATTGTCGAGCCTTGATGGAGCTGGGTTATAAAGACGCTATGTGGGAAAAAGATCGTATCATCACTTTCTTTGAAAATAGCAAGTAACCATTAAATAAGCACGTGCCTTTGGTCTTTGATCGGGGTCGACGACACCACCCACGAAGTCAGGCGCGGCATATTTTTAAAGCCTAGTGAACTGCAAATCTCTATGCTGCCTTGATACTTGGCACTTAAGTCGAGCAATTGGCTCATATCATTCGGATATGATTCTGTGAGGCGGCGAATCAACTGCGCTGTCACACCTTCGCTCGGCTCTATAATTTCACACTCATCCCCAAGTATTTGCTCAAATAAATGCTTAACCAGAGGATAATGTGTGCAAGCCAATACTAAGGTATCAATATTTTGAGCCATCATATTTTGGCTCAACTGCTCAATTGTTTGTTGAACTTTGTTTTCTGTTTCTGGCCAAGCATCAATATCAAATGCCAACGTGGAACTAGACATAATAGAAACATGACTGTCTGCTTTCCAGAGATCGATCAATTGATTTAACCTTTGGCTCTCTGCGGTTACAGGCGTAGCCAGTACAGCCACTCTGCGCTTTTTACTAAGACGGAAAGCGGGTTTAACAGCAGGCTCAACGCCAATAATTGGCAACGAAGTACTGGCACGCAGCGTATCAATAGCTGCGACAGTGGCTGTATTACAAGCGACCACAATGGCACCAACTTTTTCATTTTCAAAAAAACGTCCGACCTTAACCAATCGCTCTTGTAACTGTTCGATGCTTTTACTACCGTATGGCGCAAATGCATCGTCTGCCAAATATAACAAATCAAGATAAGGGTGTTTTTGATGTATCGCATTGAGGATCGTTAGTCCTCCTGCTCCTGAATCCATAACACCGACTTTCACTGTTGCGACTCCCTACACAGAGGTAGCTGAACAGGCTCACGCTCCAGCTCAACGCTATACATCTCCAAAACAGATCGCTTAATTTTAGCCTCTAATTCCAACAAAGCAGCGGCATTAGTCTCTGAATGATTAACTAATACCAAGGCTTGTTTTTCATACACACCAACGCCTTTGTATTGCTTACCTCTCCAGCCAGCTTGGTCAATCAACCAGCCAGCTGCCAATTTGAAGCCCTCCTCAAATGGAAAAGACACCAGATTAGGAAAACGTTCTTTTAGCTCACTATGCTGAGCTTGGCTAACAATGGGATTTTTGAAGAAACTCCCTGAATTTGCTAGCACTACCGGGTCGGGTAATTTTTCACTTCGAACACGACATACGGTATCAAAAACAGCTTGAAGACTTGGCCTCTCTCCAATGCTCTCGGACAAACCGCCGTAGCTTAATAAGAGTTCAGCCTGCTTCTTCAATGAAAGCTCAACGGAAGTAATAAAGAATACATCCTTCCACATACCTTTAAAAAAACTGTCTCGATAAGAAAAACCACAGTCTCTACCATTGATCCAGTAAACATCACCGGTGTTTCTATTAATAACTTGAACTCGCGCTAGGACATCTTTGATTTCAACGCCATAAGCACCGATGTTTTGAACTGGTGCCGCCCCTGTTGTTCCAGGAATTAAAGCGAGATTTTCAATGCCATACCACTTTTGCTCTACCGCATATTTCACCACTTGATGCCAACTCTCACCTGCAGCAACCGTTAAACTCACAAGGTTGCCCGAATGCTCTCTTGCACTAATTCCAGTTAACCGATTGAGAATAACAAGGCCAGATACATCGGCCGAGATAAGCAAATTACTACCGCCACCAATCATGGTGACGGTGAGTTGAAAATGATTTGCCCAAGCTAATAACGCTTTTAAAGAGTCTAAAGACTCTGCTATGGCAAAATATTCCGCACTATAATTGAAACGAAAGGTGTTGTAAGTGGCTAGGGAAACATTTTCTTGAATGGAGCTTTCAATGCGCTGCGCAAAAACATCGTCGGTATTGAATCGCATGTTCATTGTTTGGTTTAATCTTCTCTATTGGAATGCAGGTGATGCACAAATGCGTCCGCAATTGCTATAAGGTGTTTTCTCATCTCAGCAAAACCGTCGTCACCACCATAATAAGGATCCGCCACTTCGCCAAACTTAGCTTGGTCATTAAATTCACCAAACATCACCAATGTCGCCTTGCTGTTTTTCGGTTGAATTTTCTTGAGGTTAAACAAATTTTCACTGTCCATCGCAAGAATCCAATCAAACTCATGGAAGTCATCTTTGGTAACTTGACGGGCTTTTTGTCGAGAAATATCGATATCTACCTGATGAAGAGCTTTAATGGATCGAGAATCAGGAGGGTTGCCAATGTGATAAGCCGCCGTACCCGCAGAATCAAGTTCTAGAAACACACCGCGTTTAGTCGCGACACTTTCTAATATGCCTTGCGCTGCGGGAGATCGACAAATATTGCCTAAACATACCGTCAGCACTTTATAGGATTTCATTTTGCAGAACCTGACTCTAAACGCTCATCGGCCGTTAAAGTGCGCGCTTCTGTTTCTAATAAAACAGGAATGCCATCACGAACTGGGTACGCCATGCCGCCCACTTTGCTAATTAATTCAGTCCCGTCTTTGCTTAAAGTCAGTGATGCTTTAGTAACAGGGCAAACTAAGATATCAAGTAAGGTTTTATTCATGGGAATGATCCATTTTAATGAGGTTAAGTTTTTCTAACAGCGCTTGTTGGAAACTGTTTGGCAAAACCAAAGACACTGGTAAATACCAAACATTTGAATTTGATAATTGAAGTGACTGACATTTTACCGCATCTTTCTCTGTCATCAACACTGCGCCACTTGCGGGCACGTCGCTTACTTCAAACATATGGTGATCTGTAAACCATTGCTGTGTTGTATTTTTCTTTTGCAAACCTAAGCGATCTAGCGTTGCAACAAAGCGTTCAGGATTACCAATACCCGCCATAATATGCCACTTTGGTTCATTAGCAAAAGCATCTTGGTAATCTAGAGTCTTTTTTCCATCAATTGAAACTAGCTTTGTAGGTACTAATGGAGCAAGTGTAATGGGTAAACCTAAGGTGTCGAGTGACAGGGTCATTTTCTCAGCCACACTCACCACAAAATCCACTTCAGCAAGTCGTTCAATGGGCTCTCTCAGTGGACCTACAGGTAATAAATGTCCGTTACCCACACCACGTGTCGCATCTAGCATTGCAATTTCAAGATCTCTATTAAGTTGATAATGTTGCATACCATCATCACTCACCACAATATTCACATCTGTCGTACTTAGTAGAAATTTTACCGCTTCATCCCTTTTAGGAAAAACCACCATTGGGCAAGCTGATCGGCGAGCCAACATCACAGGTTCATCACCCACGTCTTTTGGCACACTATCAGGATATACATGCGTCGGCACTTCAACCTTTGCACCGTGACCACGAGAAACAATACCAGGACGATAACCATTTTTAGCTAAAAACTCACATAGAGCGACAACCATTGGCGATTTTCCAGTTCCACCAACGCTGATATTACCAACTACAATTACTGGAACTGGCGCTTTATAAGACAATTCAGGATGCGCTAAGAACTGGGCTCTTTTATTAAGAACGGCTTTTTTTATCAATGGCTGTAATGGACGAAATACGTTAGTCCAGCCACAATGACCATACCATGAACGTGTAAACAATGACTCTACACTCACTGGGCTGGCTCTTTTTGTGCAGTATGAGCAAGCTTCGTAATACCAAGACTTGCCGCCGCGTCGTACACTCTTAGCACCATGTCATAAGACGCTTTTGCGTCTGCGGTAATAATAAGTGGTCGGGTATAATCGCCCCCTGTCACTTCTTTTAAGCCTTGTACCAAGGTGCTCACTTTCTCATTAATCAGCGTTTGACCATTGATCACATATTGGCCGTCTGCAGTGATAATCAGCTCGACGTTTTTGGTACGGTCTGAGCTTGGTGCATTTGACGTGGCAGTCGGCAAATCAATTGTTAACTCAGTACTTTGATTAAACGTTGTGCTCACCATAAAGAAAATGAGCAATAAAAAAACGACGTCGATCAGAGGTGTTAGATTGATTTGAACGTCATCTATTTTTTGACGACGAAATTTCACTGTGCAACTCCTGTCTTCTCACGATCACCATGTAATGAGTCAACCAATTTAGTCGATTGTTGCTCCATAGTGACAACAAGCTCATCAATTTTACGGCTAAAAAAGCGATGAAAAATCAACGCTGGAATTGCGACCCCAAGACCTGCTGCCGTAGTTAATAAAGCTTCTGAAATCCCGCCAGCCAACAAAGCTGTGTTTCCAGCTCCGCTTTCCATTAGTACAGAAAAGACTTTAATCATCCCCACGACCGTGCCCAACAAACCAAGCAAGGGTGATATGGCCGCAATAGTACCTAGGGTATTCATGAATCGTTCTAATTCATGAATAACATGACTAGCCGCTTCTTGAACACTTTCCTTCATCGCGCCACGACCATGTTTTGAATTTAATAGTCCGGCAGCAAAAATGGAAGCCAACCCTGTTTTGGTTTGCATTGAACGAATATATTCAATGGTCATTCTGTCATCACGCAATCTTGTCATAACATCAGATAGCAGACCTTTGGGGGCAACTGCCGCTTTGCGAAGAGTCCAAAAACGCTCAATAATAATAGCCAACGTAAGAATGGAACACGCCATTAACGGCCACATGAAAAAACCACCAGTTTGAATAAAGGCTAACACTTCGCTCTCCAATTTAAGTTTGCAGGTAATTTAACACACTCTCTAACTTTTCTACACGTTTGCAAGTGTCAGATTTTAAGAGAAAAAATGAATAGATGCAGGACGAATGACGAAGCAATACATGATTCTTTTGAAAATGAAATGCCAGTGATTCATCAGCCTTAATCACCAACCAATCGACATTCATTGCTTCAAGCATCGTCGTAATTTGTTCTGGCACTTCTCCCTTTAACATTACCCACTTAATATCGTGGTCCAAAAGCCTTTGCGGAGTAAGATCTGTTATGTCACTGGGCGATAAAACGTAGCCACCCTGTTGCTCGACGTTCAAATAAGATCCGAACATTAGTCGGGTAACATCAGCGCCCGCCCATGACTCATTTAATACAATTTCATTTTGATCCGAGACAATAAGCTTGTTGTCTCTATTTGTCAGCATTACGTCCGCAATTGCGCCATCAATCAGCACAGACAAAAATAAAACACACCAAATCCCCATCGCACTGACAACCCCTCTTTTCAGAGGACTTTGGTAAACCCAAAAGCCAATCAATAGCAACATTATCCAACGAGGAAAACTAGACGTGAATTGTTCAAAAAACAGCAATGGCAACTGAAAAGCAGTCCACTCAACAATCATCATTATGTAATAAAGCAGCACATCCAATAGTTGATAACTGTATGCCGTTCCAATAAGCAACGACTCCACACAAGACAATAATGCTATTGGAAACCATAGAAATGCAGCCAACGGAATGAGCGCAATATTCACTAAGATGGATACACTTGAAATGGCTTCTTGCCAGCCTAGTATTAATACCATTGATGCGGTGCTCAGCATGATTTGCACCATAAATAGTCGCGACAACTTGGTGGATGTCTGGCAATAGCCAATTAACAAATACACCATACTAAAAGACAACCACAAACTTGGACTCAGCACCGCCCTAGGGTTAACTAAAAGAACTAACCACAAAGCAAAGGTGATGATGCCATAAGGAGAGGCTTTTATTGCGAACATGCGAGCACATAAATAAACACTCAGCATAATGGATGCCCTTACTACAGGCTCACCCCAATTGGTTATATAGGCATACATTATCAATAAAGGCATGATGACCACCGCATCACACTGCCAACGAGTTAAACCTGACAGCATGATTCTGCTAGGTAATACCTGCCATACAGCCCGACTCAGCAAGCAACCAATCGCAAACATAAAACCAGTATGCAGCCCCGAAACAACAAATAAGTGGGCCAAACCAAGTGTACGAATTATCCATGTATCTCGCTCACTCCATAAATCATCCTGACCTAACAGCAAAGCCTTGGAGAAGCGCCAAGAATTGAACTCCCCAAACACCAAATCAAGCTTATTAAAAAGCTGATTTCTGAGAGAAAAGTGGGTTTCTTCTATTTCATGTAGCGTTTCGTCCGTAAAACGAATAGTAAGTTGTGCCGTTTGCTTTTTGATATAAAGCTGCCTTAACCACCAAGGGCCATTTTTATCTGGCAATAAGATGCTGGTGACTTCACCTGGATATAATGAATGAATCCTAACGTCATCATTTGAAAGCTCTCTGAATGCAGTTAGATCAAAATTATCTTTGGTCTGTCTTTGACCCGTTTCATTGACATATACAATGCTGACTACACTCTTAGATAAAGAGAACTTACTTGGCAATTGATCTTTTTTATAAACCAGCTGCTGCTTTTCAAAATCGACCCACACCAGATAGCCGGTCTTAAGTGGCAAAGGCTCCGTTGGTAAAAACTCACTCAAGATGACGAAAATAAAGGAGAGAAGCGTCAAATGTAGAACTATTGAACGCTTAGACCATATTAGGTAGAGACACATTAGAATGATATGAGTAGAATACACCCACAAATAATCGCTCGGCACCAGTATGGCGCCCATCAATATGGACAAACTACTTAGTAACATAAGACCTCCTTGTCTTAAATTGCTAAATTATTTTTAACCTGATTATGCCGAAGAATTATCTTAAAAAATTCATACCAAATCCAGAAAAGTTAAAGCAGAGCAAAGCTTTAGGCCTATTAGGGTCGCAAATATACGAAGCTAACTTATGGCACCTCAACCGTAAATCCGTAGCGAGAGCTTTCTTTAATGGTTTGTTTTGGGCGTTTATCCCAATGCCATTTCAAATGCTTGCTTCGGCATTATTTGCTATTCCATTAAGAGCAAATATCCCGTTGTCTATTGCCCTTGTGTGGATCACCAATCCGTTAACTATGCCATTTGTTTTTTACTTCAATTACAAGGTTGGCATGTTAATTCTGGGATCCCATGACAATAAAGACTTCCAACTTTCCGTCGAATGGATCTGGGATAAAATGGAGCACATCTGGATGCCGCTTTATGTAGGATCAATTGTATCCGGCTTAATTGTAGGCGCTATTGGTTACGCTGTAATTATCATTTTATGGCGATTTCATGTCATTAAACGCTGGAAAGAACGTAAACTAAGAAACACCAAATAACCAATCACTCACTCATTTACAATAAAAAAAGCCAAGACTCAACTGAGTCTTGGCTTTTTTTATTGTAAAGCTAACGACTACAAACCAAATGCCTTCCTACTTTAACGGATGCAAAGCGCCCTGAGATAAGCGATATGCAGAATCCATCCAGCTCAACATTTTTTCGTCATGCGTCACGACAAGGAACGCCATCTCATAAGTAGTTTTCAGTGTATTAATTAGATTCTGAATTTCTAAAGACGTACTCTCATCTAGGTTGCCAGTCGGCTCATCCATTAACACGCAAGCTGGACGATTAGCTAAAGCACGTGCAATAGCAACTCGCTGCCTTTCTCCACCAGATAATTGTGACGGTTTGTGGTTAAAGCGATCCTTTAGACCAACTTGGGTTAGAAGCTCCTCCCCACGCTGTTTGGCTTCTTGCTTATCCATGCCAGCAATCCACATCGGCATTAATACATTCTCTAGCGCCGTAAATTCAGGCAACAAATGATGGAACTGGTATACGAATCCCATTTCTTTATTGCGCATCTTGGCCCGCTTTGAATCTTTCATGCTCGACCAAGACACCCCAGCTAAACTCACATCTCCAGTGGTCGCCAAATCTAGCCCAGCCAATAAGTTCAACAAAGTCGTTTTACCTGAACCGGATGAGCCAACGATGGCGCAAGCCTGTCCCTTATGGAGCGTTAGATCAATAGACTGGAAAACATCGACAGTTTGTTTACCATCCAGATACTGCTTAGAAAGTTCGCGACACTCCAATACAACATTATTCATAACGTAATGCCTCCGCGGGCTCTACTTTCGAAGCTCGCCAAGCAGGATAAATAGTAGCAGCCACCGTCATAACAAAAGCAGATGTAACAATTAACTCCACATCAGACCACTGAAGCTCTGAAGGCAAGTAGTTGATAAAATACACGTCTGCACTTAAAAACTGAACATTTAACAATGTCTGTAGAGCGGCAATAATCTCACTAACATTGAGTGCTAAAGTGACACCTAATACCACACCAATAAGCGTTCCGAGCATGCCGATAAACATACCTTGCACAACAAATATCCACATAACCTGGCTTGAGGTTAAGCCCATTGTTCTAAGGATGGCAATGTCGTTCCGTTTATCTGTAACCACCATCACTAGGGTGGAAACAATATTGAAAGCAGCGACGGCGACAATTAACAGTAACAACAAGCCAATCATGGTTTTTTCCATTTTTATCGCTTGAAATAGGCTGCCATGGGTTCGAGTCCAGTCGCTCACCCTGTTTTGCCCCGGTACAGCGCGAGCAATATCCCAAATACGTGAAGGCGCAACAAATAAATCATCAAACGAAATACGCAATGCCTCTACATCATCCGCTTTGTAGCGCTTCAGCTTAGCAGCGTCTTTAATATTGATGTAGGCAAGACTACTGTCTAGCTCTGCCCCAACCTCAAAGGTTCCGACTACAGTAAAACGCTTTAAAACAGGTGCCACGCCAGCAATTGAAACATTAGCTTTAGGTAAAATAGCCGTTACTTTATCGCCAATATCTACTCTTAACATCTTGGCCAACTGAGCACCTAGGACGATGCCAAAGCGAGTATCGTTAAGAGCATTTAACGAACCCGAAGCCATATTATCGCCAATAATAGAAACCTTCTTTTCCATGTCTGGATTGATGCCATTTAGAATTGCACCATGGACACTTTCGCCAGATTGGAACATCACTTGCGCTTGAATATGGGGGGCTACACCAACAACATCGGGCATCTTTGCCACTAGCTTTGCGGTATCACGCCAGTCATTTAATACTGGATCACCCCATAAAGTCGCGTGAGGAACCATGCCTAAAATACGTTGACGTAATTCGCGATCAAAGCCATTCATTACAGAAAGGACGGTAATAAGCACCATCACGCCAAGGGCAAGGCCTGCGATAGAAGAAAAGCTAATAAAAGAAATGAAATGGTTGGAGCGTTTTGCTCGGGCATAACGCAAACCGATAGCAAAAGGAAGGAAGTTAATCAATGTATGTCCTTGTATGACAAGCTTGCTTGGTAATAATAGAGGAGCTTGGCTCCTCTATTATGGACTAAGTTACCAGACCGCTTATGCGTCGAAATCGATACCTATACGACGACCTACATCTTCGTAAGCTTCGATCACGCCACCCAAGCCTTGACGGAAACGATCTTTATCTAATTTCTCTTTGGTTTTGGCATCCCATAAACGACAGCCATCAGGAGAAAATTCATCACCCAATAAAACCTCACCTTTATATAGGCCAAATTCCAATTTGTAATCAACTAGAATCATGCCGCCTTCTGCAAAAATCGCTTTTAATACATCATTCACTTTGTATGTAAGCTCTTTTGCCTTAGCTAAATCAGCTGTTTTTGCCCAACCAAATGATTCAACATGAGATTCGTTGATCATTGGATCACCCAACGCATCGTTCTTTAAAAACAATTCAAATGTTGGCGGCGTAAGAGTAATACCCTCTTCCACGCCTAGACGTCGACAAAGACTACCGGCAGCAACGTTTCGAACGACACACTCAACAGGCATCATATCAAGGCACTTAACAAGTGACTCTGTATCACTTAAAAGCTTTTCAAAATGCGTTGGGATACCTGCTTCTTGTAGTTTTGTCATGATGAATGCATTGAACTTATTGTTCACCATGCCTTTACGGTCAAGCTGTTCAATTCTTTTGCCGTCAAATGCAGAAGTATCATCACGAAACACTAGAACCATTTTGTCAGGATCATCTGTACGGAATACAGATTTTGCCTTACCTGCATATAGCTCTTGTCGTTTTTCCATTGGAGGGTCTCCAGTTTTCTTTTTGAGGGGTTAATCGTATTTAATTTACAAAGCGTTGTGCTAAATGAAATGAAGTCACTTCAGGTGAGTCCATTCCAGAAACATCAATAACTAAAAATTCACCGGCTTTTTGACGCGTGATTTTGTAAGGATATTGACGCTCTTCCCAGCTAACATCGTCTAAGTCTCGACGTATAGTCTTAAGAGATTTCGTCTGTTCTTTACTTACCAATGGCAAATTTAAATCTATTACATCACCTACACGAGCAACGTCCTCTGGTGGCACGGGTGCAAGCAATTGCTTTTCGCCTGGCATTAGATAAATACCTGCAGCGCTTAATTTAGCTTCAATCTCTGCCTGAGAAACGTTCTCACCTAAGTGGATAGCGAAAAGACCATGATGATCTACCCAAATAGGGAAAGATGTGGCATCTCCGCGATTAGAAAGGTAAGCCGAAGACTGATTTAACTGGCGCCCCATAGCTCCCCATAAGCGAACAGCAACCGCATAAGCATCATCATTTTGTACTGGACTCATCCAATCCCCTGGCTCAACATCTTGTTGTTCATCGCGAAATTGTACGGTGACCAATGTTTTACCTTCCATTTCCTTAAAACGAAATGAAAAAGCAGGTTGTGCTGGATGCAAGCGAGTAATATTGCTCCATAAAGATGCCCACCAACCCTGCGGATGGAAGTCAAATGGCACACTAATTATACGATCATCGGTTTGTGAGGCAATTGAGACACCATCACCATGAAGCGCAGTTAAAAAGTCAGTTACGATACGCTTAGATTGCGTCATGCTCGCAGGAACATTTAATTCTACTGCATCGTCTTGCTCTTCAACATTAATAGCAACCATCGGATAATATACAAATGGCGCTCTAGGGGTTGTATACGGAGTCGTGCCTTCTAAATTCGCAATAGCTTTTTCATTTGGTATAACAAGAGCATTACTTAAAGGAGCCGACCCTGAAGGGACTTCCAATGAAGAAGTCACTGGTTTCTCCTGTTGATAGTCATCAGAGTGATCAGTGAAAAATGTACTACAGCCAGATAACAACAATGTTAGAGAGCTTGCGCCCATCAAATTCAGGGTGAACTTATTCATACTAATAAAACTCCAGCTTCGATCATGGCTTGTCGAACGGCCGAATGATACTGCTCAGAAAGAGGCGTTAAAGGTAACCTAATACCGTCTTCACATAGACCTAATTGGCTACACGCCCACTTAACAGGGATTGGGTTAGACTCTAAAAACAAGTTTTTATGGAGTGAAGAAATGGTTGTATCAATGGAATGAGCTTGATCCGCTTTTCCAGCCAATGCTAACTCGGCGGCTTGAGAAACGGCTTTTGGTGCAACATTGGCCGTCACGGATATATTGCCTTTACCGCCCAAAAGCATTAATGCAACTGCCGTCGGATCATCTCCAGAATAGACTGCAAAAGTCTCAGGCAATGCATTAATCAAAGCTTCGCCGCGTTCTAAATTACCAGTAGCATCTTTTATACCAACAATATTTTTCACCGAGGACAAACGCACGACTGTTTCGTTTTGCATATCACATGCCGTTCGACCTGGCACGTTGTATAGAATTTGGGGGATATCAACTGCATCTGCTATTGCTTTGAAATGCTGATACAAACCTTCTTGGGTAGGTTTGTTGTAATAAGGCGTTACAAGTAAACAAGCATCTGCGCCCGCTTCTTTTGCGCTTCGAGTAAGATCGATGGCTTCGTGGGTTGCATTGGCCCCCGTGCCGGCGATAACAGGAACACGACCATTAACAGTATTAACTACCTGACGAATTACGTTCGCATGCTCTACTGTCGTTAGAGTGGAAGATTCACCCGTGGTCCCTACCGCTACGATGCCGTGAGTCCCCTCGTTAATATGAAACTCTATTAGATCATCTAATTTTTTAGTATCTACAGCGCCATCTGGTGACATAGGAGTGATAAGCGCAACTAAACTACCTGTGATCATTTCGAGTCTCCGATAAAATTATAAGCGCGCCTATAGTAACGTCCAGACTCTGGATTAACAATAATTGACAGACGTAAAGCAGGAGTAAATTCACAAGAAACCGCATTCAGGAGGATTTTTCATTAAGGTCTTGTTAAGCTAATGACCAATAAGCAATTACTCATTAATAGACAAACTATTTTTCTTTAAATAATGCGTTGGACAGAAGAGATACATTATGACTATCGAAATCGGACAAACAGCACCGGACTTTAGTGCCAAAGATCAAAATGGCGATACCATTACACTCAGCCAATTTAAAGGCAAAAAAGTTGCCTTGTATTTTTACCCAAGAGACAACACGCCTGGGTGCACGGCTCAAGCTTGTGATTTGCGTGACAACTACCAGACGTTACTTGATCAAGGTTTTGTCACTCTTGGAATCAGTACTGATACAGAAAAGAAGCACCAGAATTTTATTGCGAAGTACGACCTACCTTTCCCATTAATTGCTGACACAGAAAAAGAAGTACATGAACTGTACGGTACCTGGCAACTAAAAAAGTTTATGGGACGAGAGTCAATGGGGACGGTAAGAACAACTTTTATCATTGATGAAAACGGCGTTATTTCCGATATCATCAGTAAAGTGAAGACCAAAGCACACGCTGAGCAAATTCTGAAATAAATGCATAGAAATGGCGCGATAATAATCGCGCCATTTCTCACTTAGCACTTAAACCTAAATCCCACCACGAATATGCTCTCTCACTTCTTCACGGTAATACTCCGATAATAGTGCATGCAAATCTTCACTCAATGGTGGTAAAGAAGATGCAGCCGCATTACGAGCTACTTGTGAAGAACGGCTAGCACCAGCAATGATGCTTGATACTTGTGGCTGATCAAGAATCCAGCGTAAAGACACATCCAATATATTTTGGTCTTCAGGCAACTTTTTCTTTAGCGCTTCCACTAGCGCCACGCCTTTTTCAAAAGGAATACCATTAAAGGTTTCCCCAACATGAAATGCAGCACCATCCTTATTGTAGGATCGATGATCATGTTCACTAAAAGCTTGTTCAAGCGCCATTTTACCGGACAGTAAACCACTTGCTAATGGTAAGCGGACAATAACCCCAACATTATTTTCCTCCGCTAACGGCAATAACGACTCAGTCGCATCTTGGCGAAAAACGTTAAATAAGATTTGTAAGCTAGCCAACTCTGGATGACTACAACAAAACATCGCTTCATCTAGCATCTCCACACTGGCCCCAAAATGCTTGATGACACCTTCTTTTTTAAAATCATCCATCCAAGCCAGCATATCGCCTGAAAACAAAACCTCGCGAGGAACACAATGCAATTGAGCAAGATCGATAGACTCCACACCCAAACGCTGAGCTGAAGCCTGTAAACTTTTTTTAACTGCCGCTTTACTATAACCATTAGGGTAAAGCTCAGCATTGCGGCCGACTTTAGTGGCGATAATCGGCGGCTTACTTAAAGACTTATGCCATTGCCCTATTCTTTCTTCACTTAAGCCACCTCCATAAACATCCGCAGTATCAAAAAAGTGAATACCTTCATCCATCGCCGTTTGCAGTATCTTTGTCGCTTCTTTATCTTCCACCGGACCAAAATCATTACCAAGCTGCCAACAGCCTAAGCCAACTTCCGATACTTTAAAGCCAGTCTTTCCTAATATTCTAGTTTTCACAAATCCTCCTATAAACGAACTAAAAACTCATACCACTACTATACGAGCCTTTTTACTGTTTATAATTATCGATATATTGAAATCATTGTTTAATAAGGCTTAACAATATGAGCACTCATTTTCCAGAAGGCATCATAGAGTTTTTGGCTGTGGTTGAAGCTCACAGCTTCTCCAAAGCATCAGAACAACTCAATATTTCCCGCGCCAGAGTCTCACAAATTATTAGCCGGTTAGAAAAAGAAATGGGCATCCAGTTGCTCTATCGCTCTACACGCTCGCTTTCTCTATCCCCAGCTGGGGAAACTTTTTATCAGCTTGCAAGGCAAGGTGTGGATCAACTAGAACATGCTGTACTATCGGCTCAAAACGCTCACTCAAGTATAGGAGGCCAAATTAGGATCAATTCAGTGGGAGGTTTATTTGGCGAAGAGATACTGGCCCCAATCTTAATTCGTTTTATGAAAGAAAACCCCAAGATAGAAGTTGAGCTTAGTTTTTCAAGCACTAGAGAAGATTTGATTGAGTCACAATACGATCTTGTGATCAGAATGGGGGCACTGACCAATTCAAATTTAGTTGGACGAAAGCTGACGAGCTACAAAAACCACCTTGTAGCGAGCCCAACATATATAAAGACAATGCCCAAGCTAGATAGCCCCAAAGATTTGATTGATCATTTTTTAATTAATGGTTCAGTAAAAAGGTGGTCGTTCACCCACAATAACGGCGAAGATAGATACGAACTCCCTGTACATGGAAAGCTAAAATGTTCAAATGGACACGTGGTAAAAAAGGCAACGCTGGATGGAGCTGGAATATCGAGACAACCCACTTACTACGTGGAGCATGACATTCAATCAGGCCAACTGGTAACACTCCTACCTGATTGGCAGCTGCCAAACTCTGATGTTACTTTACTGTATCCTCAATCAAGAAATATCAGTATTAGAGTAAAAGCCTTGGTGCACTATCTTATGGAAGCCTTTAGAATCGATTAGTAGATATAAACATCGGTTTCACAAAGGATTTCTATGCTTCCAGCATTAGCCAACTCATTAACTCCCATCTTGCTCCTTATTTGCCTAGGCTTTTTTCTTGGTAAAAAAACAGACTATCTGAATAGTCCCTCTTTGGCTGCCCTTGTCTCCAATTTAGGGCTACCAGCTTTACTGCTTTATTCCGTTTTATCAATGCAGATGCAAGTTTTCAGCATGTTCAAAATCATCGTTGCGACGGTTCTCGTGTTGGCGTTGGTTTCGCTGAGCTCATTCGTTTTACTTAAAGCCCTTAAGCTACCGACACGCTTTTACTTACCACCTTTGGTCAACCCTAACACTGGCAACCTAGGTATACCTGTTGCCTTCGCATTCTTTGGCGCCGAAGGAATGGCCATCGCCGTTGTAATATCGTCTGTCGTGCAAATTAGCCATTTTACACTCGGGGTTGGTTTTATGTCGGGCAACTACCACCCTAAACAACTATTAAAGAATGGTCCTGTTATTGCGCTAGTAATTGGTGCTTTTTTCTTAAGCCTTAACATCAACTTACCGACACCAATAATGAATACATTGAACATGTTGAGCCAGATCACATTGCCAATAATGTTAATGCTGCTCGGCAAATCTATTAGTGGTCTGTCAGTCACAGAAAGTAGCAAGATAGGGCGCGCCGCCGTACTGTCTTTATTTCGCCCAATAGTAGGCGTTATTTGCGCATGTTTGGTTGTCTATTTTTTTCCGCTTAGCCGCTTAGAAGGCTCGGTATTAATTGTATTAAGCACCATGCCAGTGGCTGTTATAAGTTTCATGCTAGCCAGCAAATTCAAAGGACCAGTTGATGAAATTGCCCTTATGATTCTTATATCTTTACCAATGTCGCTTTGTACTGTGGCACTGTTATGGTGGTTGTATCTATAGACACTTAAATTAAGATTTTAGCCAATCAAGAAAAGCAGCAACAGGCGCTGTTGGGGCTTGTTGCTTAGACAGAACAATGTAATAACCATTATCCGACTGCACCTTGAAATTTGGCAGTTCAACTAACACACCGCTTTTTATAAAGTCATCGACCAAAGGAAACCACCCAAGCCCAATCCCCTGACCGGAAATGGCGGCCTGTACCAACAAAGTATAATTATCGAACTCCATTACAGACTCTGCCGGTTGCCATTGACAGTTATTGAGCTGAAACAGCTGCTCCCAATCAATCCACTTTTGACCCATTTCCGCATTTAACTTCAAAAGCGGAGCCTTCACGAGATCCTCTAGATTTGTTAAACAAGCATACTCATCCAGTAATTTTGGGCTACAGACAGGATAAACGATTTCCGGCAATAATTTTTCAGACAGATACCCTTGATAGTGCCCGTCACCAAATAACACCGCCACATCAGCCTCTATAGAAACTAAATCCACTTCGGACTGAGAAGTCTGAATACGAATATCAATATCCTTGTGCTGTCTTCGAAAATCTGGCAATCGAGGCATTAACCAAAAAGCGGCAAAAGCGAAATCAGTTGCGACAGTAATACGCTGAGTTTTGGGTTTTTGTTTTATTTTCTGCAATACATTTCGCAGGTCCTGCAAACTAGATTGCGTCGTTTTCAATAAAACATGACCTGCATCAGTTAGCACCACGCCACGGTAAATGCGCTCAAATAATGACACACCTAAAGAAGCTTCTAATGCTCGTATTTGCTGACTTACTGCAGGTTGTGTAGTACCAAGTTCACGAGCAGCAGCAGTAAAGCTAAGCAAACGAGCAGACGCTTCAAAAATAACAAGAGATTGTAAAGGAGGTAGTTCCGAGTTAGTTAACATAATTTAAACTTATCCTATACATAAGATTTCAGTCAGTTTACAGCATCTCCATCATGGCGCAATGTATCTATAATAAAGCAAGGGTCACTAATTAAATCAAAAATTAACTTTTTATCCATTAGGAGAAACCATGTCAAAAATACAACCTAACATTCTATTTATTATGGCAGATCAACTTACTACATCTGCCCTTCCTATATATGGAAACTCCATTGTAAAAACACCAAACCTAAACAGCCTTGCAGAACAAGGGGTTGTATTTGACTCTGCATATTGTAACAGCCCACTTTGTGCTCCATCACGATATGTATTAATGACAGGGCAACTACCCAGCAAAATTGGCGCCTATGATAATGCGGCAGACTTTCAAGCAGACATCCCAACATTTGCTCACTATCTCCGTGCTCAGAATTATAAAACCGCACTTTCTGGTAAAATGCACTTTTGTGGCCCAGATCAACTGCATGGTTTTGAGGAAAGACTCACAACGGATATTTACCCAGCAGATTACGGCTGGTTTCCAAATTGGGATGATTTAAAAACTCGTCCGACTTGGTATCACAATATGTCCTCTGTTACACAGGCGGGGCCTTGTGTTAGAAGTAATCAATTGGATTTTGATGACGAGGTGGTTTTCCACGCTCAACGCTATTTGTACGATTATGTTAGAAGGGAACAAGACAGACCTTTCTGCCTAACTGTTTCTATGACACATCCTCACGATCCATATGCCATTCCTCAAGAGTATTGGGATAGATACAGTGATGATGAGATTGATCTCCCTAGAATAAATATACCTAAAGAACAACAAGACCCTCATTCTGCACGCTTACAGGAAGTGTATGCTTATTATGATCAGGAGCTTACTGATCAACAAGTGCGTAATGCACGTCGTGCTTATTACGGCGCCATAAGTTATGTAGATGATAAAGTGGGTCTGCTTTTAAAAGCACTAAAGGAAACAGGCTTAGACGATAATACAATTATTGTTTTCTCTGGTGACCATGGAGATATGCTTGGCGAAAGAAACCTCTGGTACAAGATGTCCTACTTTGAAGGGTCTGCCCGCGTTCCTATGATAGTTCACGCACCTAATCGTTTTTCCGCAAAACGAGTTAAAGAATCTGTTTCTACTATGGATTTATTGCCAACCTTTCTTGAAATGGTAACTAACAAATCTGATCATGAATACGCTATGCCCATTCAAGGCAGAAGTTTAATGCCTCACATACTAGGCCAATCAGGTGGCCATGACGAGGTCATCGGAGAGTATTTTGGAGAAGGAGCCATAGCACCTTTATTTATGATTCGCCGAGGCCAATACAAATATGTTCATTGCCACATAGATCCAGATCAATTATTTGATCTTGAAAATGACCCAGATGAATTAGTTAACTTGGCGAACAAGCCAGAGTTCGATGACCTATTGCAAGCGTTCAAAAAAGAAGCGCTAGAACGCTGGGACTCTGCAAGGCTCACTCAAGATGTACTCACCAGCCAACGCCGCCGTCGCTTAATCGTAAAAGCGATGAACAAAGGCAAGAAAACACCTTGGGATCATCAACCGATATTCGAAAGCAGCGAAATGTATATGAGAAATCACATTGATCTAGACGACCTAGAAAGTCGGTCACGCTTTCCAAAAGTCTAATAACCATAAGCTAAAAAAGCATCATCACAAATAGGAGCACGATAATGAAAGCACTTTCTTTAAAAACTCTTAGTATAGCCAGCCTACTTATTAGCAGTAGTCTCGCCCTATCCGCTGAGCCCGAGCAATGCAAAAACGTCACCTTCAGTGACCCTGGCTGGACAGACATAGGCGCAACGAATGGTGTCGCCACGACTTTATTAAAAGCAATGGGATACGACACTCAGGTATATCTCCTGAGTGTACCAGTCGGCTTTGAAAGCTTGAAAAATGGAAAAATCGATGCCTTCATGGGAAATTGGATGCCAGCCCAATCAGCCTTCATGGATAAGTACAAAGACAATCTAGACATTATCCGCACCAACTTAGAAGGCGTTAAATTTACCTTAGCGGTACCAAAATACGTTTTCGATGCTGGCGTGAAAGACTTTGCTGACCTAGCTAAATTTAGTCAAAAATTCCGTCAGAGAATATATGGAATCGATGCTGGCGCACCGGCAAACCAAAAACTCCAGAACATGATCGATACCGATGACTTTGGCCTCAAAGACTGGAAAGTTGTAGAGTCAGGCGAACAAGCTATGCTTTCGCAAGTAGCAAGAACCGTAAAACGCGATAATTTCATCGTGTTTCTTGCATGGGAACCCCATCCAATGAATGTTAATTTCGATTTAAAATATTTAACAGGTGGAGATAAATATTTTGGTCCTAATTACGGCGGCGCCACGATAAGAACAGTCACTCGCAAAGGCTACGCAAACGAATGTCCGAATGTCGGAAAATTACTCAGCAATCTGGAGTTTGGTTTAAAAATGGAGAACGAAATAATAGGCTCTAGTGAAAAACCAGAGCAAGCTGCAGCTAACTGGATTAAGACCCATCCAGAAATACTAGACAAATGGCTGCAAGGCGTTACAACTTTCGACGGCCAACCTGCACTAGCAAGAGTAAAGCAAAAACTCAGCGAAATGTAAGTCACCCTTAATATTGCAAACATAAAAAGCCCCCCAGTAATTGGAATGTCCAACTATTGGGGGTCATTTCATTATATGTTTTTTATTGTATAGCTAAAGATAAACTACTGGCGCGTTAAACGATCATTCCCCAACACCAATGGTGCAGTTGAACGATACGGATTGATATCCAACCCTCCACGTCTGACATAGCGAGCATAGACAGTTAAGCTTTCTGGCTTACATTGACGCATGATATCAATAAAAATTCGCTCAACGCATTGCTCATGAAAATCCGTATGTTCGCGAAATGAAATCACATACTTCAACAAACTTTCGTGGTGAATCTTAGGCCCCTTGTAATCAATAAAAACCGATCCCCAATCAGGTTGATTGGTAACAGGACAATTTGATTTTAAAAGATGGCTCACCAATCGTTCTTCAACCACACCCGCTGATTCATCCGTCTCTAACAGACCAGAATTTGGGTGGTATTCAGATACATCAACATCCAATTCATCGATGCAATAATCCGGTGTTAATACAACCAAAGACGCCATTGAATCTACATCGCGAATAATGACCGTCACTTCTGCACCAGCGGCATTTGAAAGATCCTTTTCAAGCAAGGCTTGCACCTCTTCCGCTGACCCATAACGCATCTGATTTAAAGAATTCAAATACAACTTAAAGGATTTGGACTCAATGATATTTGGCGAATTACATGGTAAACGAAATTCTGCTAAGGCGACAATTGGCTTACCTTTAGAATTCAACCATGACATCTCATAAGCATTCCAAACATCTTCACCAAAAAAGGGTAAGCGCTCGGACTCAATAGCCATCTCAATCCATTTATCAACTCTTGCAATGGGGTAAAGCAACCCTGCATCGTACTCAGAAACATATTCTGTTTGCTGACCTAAGGGTAAAAAACCCATATAACACTACCTCAATTTCTAATACCTTTGCCCTGATTGAGCAAACGTAGACCAAATCCAAACAACACAACTATAAACACGCAAACAATCACAAGCGCCCAATAAACATTAATATCAGAAACACCCAAAACGCCGTATCGAAACGCATTTACCATATAAAGAACAGGATTTAATAACGATACGGATTGCCAGAAATCTGGCAACAAATCGATAGAATAAAATACACCACCTAAATAGGTTAACGGCGTCAAAATAAAAGTTGGCACGATAGAGACATCATCGAAACTTCTCGCGTAAATTGCGTTAACGAAGCCGCCTAAGGAAAACATAATCGCCGTCAAACAGACGACAAGAATCGTCAGGAATAAATTCTCTAATGCTAGATGAGTAAAAAACAACGACAGCAAGGTTACCGTTACACCAACACACAAACCACGCGCCACACCACCCAGCGTGTAACCCATAAGAATAACCCAGTTTGGCGTAGGAGAAACCAATAACTCTTGCACACTATGCTGAAACTTCGCAGAAAAGAACGACGAAGACACATTAGAATATGAGTTGGTAATGACTGACATCATGATCAAGCCAGGCACTATGTATTGCATATAACTGAAACCACCCATTTCGCCGATTCGATCACCAATTAAGTTGCCGAAAATAGCGAAGTACAGTGTCATAGTGATGGCTGGTGGCAATAGAGTTTGTGGCCAAATACGAGTAAAGCGACGAATCTCTCTTACCAAAATCGTATAAAATGCGACCCAAATTTCCGAATTTTTCATTTAGCTAGCCTTTATTAATTAATTTAACGAAGAGCTCTTCGAGTCGATTAGACTTGTTTCGCATACTAAGCACATTGATTGAAACTTCATCAAGGGCTTTAAAAATAGTGTTGATAGACTGCCCTTTAATCACTTCCACTTCGATCGTACTTGCATCTTTACTGATGGACATACTAAATTCAGGTAAATCCCAATTATCTGGCAGACTGGCATCCAAATCTAAAATAAAAGTTTCTTGGTTCAGTGTTTTCAATAAAGCTTTCACACTGGTGTTTTCAACAATTTCACCGGCATTAATAATGGCAATGTTTCGACACAATTGCTCAGCTTCCTCTAGATAATGCGTAGTCAAAATAATCGTCGTACCCTGCTCATTGAGCTTTTTAATGAATTCCCACATAGAGCGACGAAGTTCAATGTCTACTCCGGCTGTTGGCTCATCTAAGATAAGCACTTCAGGCTCATGAATAAGCGCCCTTGCAATCATTAAACGGCGCTTCATTCCACCAGATAACATACGTGATTGGTCGTTTCTTTTATCCCAAAGATCCAACTGTTTTAGATATTTTTCGGCGCGCTCTTCTGCAACAGTGCGGCTGATACCATAAAAGCCAGCTTGAGTGACCACAACATTAAAAACAGTCTCAAAAACGTTGAAGTTAAACTCCTGCGGAACCACACCTAAGTATTTTTTTGCTTTAGCAAAATTTTGATCTATATCCGTTCCAAAAATAGACACTTTGCCCGATGTTTTATTCACCAACGAGCATAAAATACCTATTGTTGTAGACTTGCCCGCTCCATTTGGGCCAAGTAACGCAAAAAAATCTCCTTTTTCAACTTTTAAATCGATACCTTTTAACGCTTCAAAGCCGCCATCATAGCGTTTTTTAAGGTCACTAATTTCGATTGCATATGTCATAATTGAAGTTCTCGTACGGCAATAGCCGACTAAATAGTTACATACTTGAATAGGGTTTTACGTGGAATCACGCACACAATACATATTTGACGCATTTGTTGATTTACGTCAGCGCATCTCAGAACACGCACCTTTTGATCAGCCAGACCTAGCAGAAGAAGAATTAGACTTCTTAGAAAAGTGGGACGACCTGATGAAAAACATTCAGGAAAATACCCATGATTATACTTTCGACGCTCAAGAAGTATTATCACGCTTCATACGATGCTACGCAAATCTAGTCCCACTGATAAAAAGAGAACTATTATGGTTTGTTGGTGGAGAGTGCCTGCACTTTCTAGGTGATGAGGAAATTGCTCTTTATCAGCAGCTGGAAGATCATTTGTATGAGCTAGACAGCCAAAATCAAAGCTATGATATATCAAAAGAAATTAGTGCATTACGCGGCACACCAACTCAAATCCATTAATAAAGTTAGCTAGGCTGAACGAATTATAATTCGTTCAGCCTGTAGCGCCTAAGAAATCTTCTTAAACACTAACGTTCCATTCGTACCACCAAAACCAAACGAATTATTTAATACTACGTCTATTTTGCGTTTTTGCGGTGTTCCAGGAACATAATTCAAATCACAACCTTCGCCCGGCTCATCCAAATTAATAGTTGGCGGAGCAACTTGATCGCGAATGGCAAGAATAGAGAATATTGACTCGACAGCCCCAGAAGCGCCCAGCAAATGTCCAATCATCGACTTAGTCGAACTCATAGCAACATCTGACGCATCGTCACCCATTAGCACTTTTACGGCTTGCGTCTCCGCAAGATCACCTGCCGGTGTCGATGTGCCATGGGCATTAATATAATCTATTTCTGAAGGAATTAGATGAGCATCTTTTAATGCTGCACTCATTGCTGACGCTGCACCTTCACCACCTTCAGGTGGTGCAGTCATGTGATGCGCATCATCGCTCATACCAAAGCCTGCAAGCTCTGCGTAGATTTTTGCACCACGCGCAACAGCGTGCTCGTATTCTTCCAATACAAGAATACCTGCGCCGTCACCCATAACGAAACCATCGCGATCTTTGTCCCATGGACGACTTGCGGTCTTATGATCATCATTACGAGTAGATAAAGCCCTAGCAGCACCGAAGCCGCCGATACCTAATGGCGTAATAGCCATCTCAGCACCACCGGCAATCATCACATCCGCATCACCATAGGCAATCATACGCCCAGCCATACCGATATTATGCGTACCTGTAGTACAAGCAGTGACAATAGAAATATTTGGGCCTTTAAAACCAAAACGAATCGCAACATGACCTGAAATCATATTAATAATCGCGCCTGGAACAAAAAAAGGAGAAATACGTTTTGGGCCAGATTCATTCAATAGCTCTAGGTTTTTTTCAATCATTGGTAAACCACCAATCCCTGAACCTATCGCACAGCCAACGCGGGTTAAATCCGCTGTATCAGCATTAAGGTCAGCATCCTCTAAAGCTTGCACTGCAGCTGCGATGCCATATTGAATGAAAAGATCCATTTTGCGAGCTTCTTTGACACTCATATATTGAGTTGCATCAAAGTCATTTACTTGTGCTGCAAAACGGGTAGAAAACTGGCTAGCATCAAAAGAAGTGATCTCCGATACACCACTCTTGCCTTCCAAGATGTTATCCCACGTATCTTTCACATTATTGCCAAGGGGTGTCACCATTCCCATTCCTGTGACTACTACCCGACGACGAGACATAAGATTTCTCCAGCAAATCGCTCTCAATCATTAAGAGCTATTAATAAGAAAAGCCGCTGTAACGAATACAAGCGGCTTTTCGGAAAACTCAGTTCACCAATATATTACAAGTTAGCGTTAATGTAATCGTTCGCTGCTTGTACAGTAGTGATTTTTTCTGCTTCTTCATCAGGAATTTCAGTATCAAATTCCTCTTCAAGAGCCATTACTAGCTCAACTGTATCTAGGGAATCTGCACCTAGGTCATCAACAAAAGATGCTGAAGCAACAACATCTTCTTCTTTAACGCCTAGTTGTTCACAAACGATTTTCTTAACGCGTTCTTCAATGCTACTCATTAGAAGTTCCTACTCTACTCATTAACAGCTCAGTGTGAGCATATTATAAAAATTCGATCACCAAAAAAAGGTGTGATTCTCGACATGAACCGGAGACGTATTTTCGTTGAATTAAATATAAAATTCAACTCAAATTACGACATATACATACCGCCATTGACATGTAATGTCTCACCGGTAATGTAAGCGGCGCCATTTGACGCCAAAAATGCGACAGCTGCCGCAATTTCTTCTGGTTGACCAAGACGCGATGAAGGCACTTTTTCGACTAATTTAGCCTTATGCTCATCAGGTAACACCTTAGTCATATCTGTTTCAATGAATCCTGGAGCAACACAGTTTACCGTGATACCACGAGACGCAATTTCCGCTGCTAACGAACGGCTAAAGCCTTCTAAGCCAGCTTTCGCTGCAGAATAATTTGTTTGGCCACCGTTGCCCATGGAACCGACAACGGAACTAATACTAATCACACGACCAAATTTTGCTTTAGTCATGCCGCGTAAGCAAGCTTTTGTGACACGAAAAACAGAAGTTAGGTTGGTGTTGATCACCTGATCCCACTCATCTTCTTTCATTCGCATCATCAAGTTATCACGAGTAATGCCAGCGTTGTTAACAAGAACCGTTGGTGCACCAAATTCAGCTGTAATTTCTTTAATTACAGCGTCAACTGATTCACTTGATGACACATCAAGCACCCAGCCTTTACCATTAGCTCCCAGGTACTCTGAAATGCTTTGTGCACCAGACTCGCTAGTAGCAGTACCAATTACGGTTGCTCCCTGCTCTACTAGAGCAACAGCAATGGCTTTACCTATGCCACGAGTAGCTCCAGTTACTAGAGCAATTTTTCCTTCAAGACTCATGCTTGTCTCCTACAATATATGTCGAATCGTATATTTTTTACGAACAAATAATAAAATTCTATTACGCAGACAAAGCCGCTTCAAATCCAGCCAAATCACCTAGAGAAGATGTCTCTAAGCCTTTAACTATACGCTTATTAAGACCACTTAGCACTTTGCCTGGGCCACATTCAATAGTTGAGGTTACACCCAATTCAGAAAGCAACACAACAGTTTGCGTCCACAAAACAGGCTCACTTAACTGAGAAACCAAGTTTGCCTTAATCAGAGAAGGGTCAGATACCGCTTGAGCTGTAACATTCTGCACCAAAGTGTAAGAAGGCGCATTAAATACAATCGTGTCTAGCTTCTCTGCTAACTTAGTACCAGCTGGGATCATAAGCTCACAATGAGAAGGAACGCTAACAGGCAAAGGCAAGGCACGCTTAGCACCCGCTTCTTTAGCATTTACCATTGCAGCCTCAACCGCGGCAACATGACCAGCAATAACCACCTGACCAGGAGAGTTGAAATTAACAGCGCTAACAATACCCGGAGCAGACTCACATGCAGCAACCACTTTATCATCATCAAGACCGATAATAGCGGCCATTGCACCTTCACCAGCAGGAACCGCTTGCTGCATATATTCACCACGCAACTTCACAAGCTCTACCGCATCAGCGAAAGCGATTACACCAGCGCACACCAAAGCAGAATACTCACCAAGACTATGCCCAGCAACATATGCAGGTTTATCGCCTCCCTGCTGCCCCCAAAGACGCCATAGAGCTACGCTAGCCGTCAACAAAGCTGGCTGAGTCTTATCTGTCTGACTAAGCTTCTCAGCATCGTTTTGCACAAGGTCCCATAAATCATAGCCAAGAACATCAGATGCTTCGACAAAAGTTTGCTCTATTATATCGTGCTTCTCCGCTAAATCCGCCAACATTCCCAATTGCTGAGAACCCTGCCCCGGAAAAACAAAAGCTAATTTAGTGCTCATTTCACTTCCTCACTACAAAGTCGCGCTTCTATTGCAGAATATAAATCTGCACGCGCAATATCAATTCCATACTCAATCGCACCGATCATAGCAGACAAATCTGAACGACCATGACCTTTTACCAAATTGCCACGAACACCCACTAAACAAGCTCCATGTCTTCGCTCAGTTTGGTAAAAAGTCTCAAACAAGGATGATGCCCCATCCACTTTTTTAAACTTACTCATCATAAAAGACAAAAGTCCCTCAGATGCTTTCAAGACGGCATTACCAACCATGCCATCACATACAATGACGTTTTTATCGCCATCAAACAATTCTGTACCTTCCGCATAACCAAAATAATCAGGCCATTTCTTGCTCGCTAAAAGCCGATCAGTCTCTCTAATAACGGCACTACCTTTAGAGCTCTCTACCCCAACGTTCAATAAGCCTACCCTTGACTGTTCATCACTTAGTGTTTCTACATAAGCCGCACCCAGCTCAGCAAAGCCAACCAGCATAGATGGCGGACAGTGAACATTCGCACCCAAGTCTACCAAACATCGTAAAGGATTAGAGTATAGCTCTCTAATTAATGCTGGGTATAATTTCGGACGTAACACGCCCAATATATGGCGCGCTAATGCAACCATTGCCCCCGTATTTCCTAAGGTCACTACAACATCTGAAGACTGTTCAGACAATGCGTTTAGAGACTGGTAAAGCGTGCTGTTTCGGCGACGAAATAAGGACAACACTATCTCTTCGTCTCCATCAATAACATCAGAGCAAGCAATTAGAGATAAGCGTTCATGTGGCGCAGGAAGTTCCAGACCGGAATTAGGGGAATAATAAATAGTGATGACGACATCTCTATAGCGAGAAAGAATCTCCATCGCACCGTCAAATGCAATGCGGGGACCTAAGTCCCCGCCCATAGCGTCTAAAGCTACCCTGATCATGGGTATCTTAGTTACTCACCTTTAGGGGTGATAACTTGACGGCCACGGTAAAAACCATCTGCAGAAATATGGTGACGACGGTGAAGTTCACCAGTTGTCTTTTCTACAGAAAGAGTTGGACCTGTCAAAGCATCGTGTGAACGGCGCTGGCCGCGACGTGAACGAGTTACTTTACTTTTTTGTACTGCCATTTTTGGAGCTCCTAACTTTACTTGGCCTTTAATTGGGCCAATATACTAAATGGATTCGGTTTTTCGCCATCCGGTGCGTCATCGGTAGACGAGGCATACTTTACAGCTGTTGGGTTGCAACCACTTTCTTCGTGATAGGCGACAATTGGTAGCGCAAGTATAATTTCTTGCTCAACCATATCTGCCAAAATTACTTCACCATCGGTCATGACAACAGGATCGTAATTGTTTGGTAGATTCTTAGCATGATCTTCGTCATAAACGAATGCCAGCGACAAATCTATCTCCAGATCATGTGAAACAGCCCCCATACAACGTTGACAAACAACCTGTACTTGAGCGGTTAATGAACCGGTAGCAATATAGCGCCTATCCTCATCAACTCTAAAGTCTAGATGAATAAAAGCATTACCCTCATCTGAGGCTAATATAGCACAAAGCTCCTTAAATTGATTAAGGTGCAAGTACCCGTCGATCGCTTGCTCATGGCTAGCGTATTTACGAGGGTCAAAATATTTAGGTAACGTATCATTCAACATGGCGGGGGATAATATTGCTAAGGGCCCTTTTTGTCAAAGTCTAACTGCTCTTAAAGCACTTTTTTTCACTTTTTTAAGCCATTAGACACAAAAAAAAGTAAAATACCCATTCATCCCAATAAAACGATTATAAAACAATGCAAAAAAAACTCATATTAGGCTCATCTTCTCCTTATCGAAAAGCACTCTTAGAACGCCTAAAAATCCCATTTGAATGCCATTCACCTAATATTGATGAAAGCCCATTAAGTCAAGAATCCGCCATTGATTTAGTAAAACGCCTCAGCGTCGCCAAAGCCCACGCTGTTGACTTTGCTCGCCAGCAAAACACACCGAATTCAAACGACCTAATTATCACTTCCGATCAAGTTGCTGTGTTAAATGGGCAAATTTTAGGAAAACCACATACAACTGAAAACGCAATCAACCAGCTTTCTAGTTTTAGCGGCAAAAAAGTCAGCTTTTTAACTGGCCTCTGTGTTTTTAATCAGCAAGACCGCTCTTATCAATACACGTTAAACGAATACCACGTTCATTTTAGAGTGCTAACAACTGCAGAGATTACACAATACGTATCTATAGAGCAGCCTCTCGATTGCGCCGGCAGTTTTAAGTGCGAAGGTTTAGGCGTGTGCCTTTTTGAAAAAATGGAAGGCGATGACCCAAACAGCCTAATTGGACTACCACTCATATCTTTATCTAAATTACTCAGAGACATAGGGGTAAACCCTATAGGCTAATAGCAGTAGCTAATAGCCTTTTGGAAATGAAAAATAACTCGACTTTGGTGACTCTAGACCATCAATCGCTTTTAAAGCAGTCTTATATCCAAATTCAACCAATTCTTTGGCTCGCCAAAATTCATAGAAACCAGAGACATCCTTAGGTATTGATATGAGCAGATCTGGCGGATATCCAGCTAATTTATATTGAGTAAGAGATTCTTGCATCGTCTCAAACATCATATTTATAGTTTGTAATCGCCCCCAACTTTCTGGGGAATACTTTACTTTATCATCTGTTCCATCTTTATTTTTCCCAAAAAAGCCTTTAGTACTCAGCCACCAAGCAGGGCCACCCTGCTCACTTTCAGAGATATTATTTATAACTTGCTCTGCTGGCCCATTAAGATCAACGGCCACTATATAGTCCGCTCCTGCAGGTACTGAAGGAATGATAGGTAAAGGGTTCAATACCCCACCATCGACATACATTCGACCGTTAAGCGTCACAGGCAAAACCAGAGACGGTATAGCAGAGGAAGCACGCATCGAGCTTATTAAGTCGCCACGTTGAAACCAAAACTCTTTCTGATTCAATAGATCAACAGCAACCGAAGTATAAGAAATAGGTAAAGATTCAATAGTTGGCTCTCCTATCAAATCTTGAATTTTCTCGAAAAAACGATCACCTTTTACATAGCCACCGTTTAAAATAGACATATCCAATAGACGAATTACATTCATTCGATCCAAAGATTCCGCCCACTCACGATACTCAGACAGCTTTCCAGCTGCATAAACACCACCAACAATTGCCCCAATAGAGCAACCAGAGATGCTGACGATATCATATCCACGATCTTCAAAAGCCTGAATCACACCTATGTGCGCATTACCACGCGCTGCACCACTCCCTAAAACCAGAGCAACTGTTTTTTTCGTATTCACCATTACCGCCTAAGGACGAGCATAAACAAAAGATATGCGATTTACACCAAGAGATTCGCGACCAAGATCCGCTAAATTAATAAATCTTACCTTATCCTTTAATCGATCACCAAGCCCCGCCGACACAGTTGAAATAAGTTGATCACCGCTTTTAATAGCGCTTAAACCACCAGTTTTTTGACTGGTAACAAAACCAACTACATTTTGCCCAGCAGGTAAATCATTAACAAAACGGCGAATTCTAGGGATATCTTCAACATCCATTTGAGCAACAATATCAAACTCTGTATCGTTTGCCTCAGTGGATTTCACTTCATCCAAACGAACCATTACGTCACCTGCGCCTCGACGATTAATATATAAAATCTGGTAAACATCCTGATTATTCTTAACCACCAACAGAAACTGACTTTGATCCGAACCATACAAAAGGTAATCACCGAAGAAGCTATTCGCCCAAGCATTACTGCTCCCACAACTCCTACTCTCACATTCAAACAGGATACTGCGCTCGTCAGTTAACATTTGGGAACGATAATGAGCATACACATCGGATATAAGTGCATTACGGTTGATTTTATACAGCGACGAGAAGTAATCGCCCTTTAAGCGAATAACTGTTTCTGGCTCCCAACCCCTACCAGCACGCTGAATCTTGCTCAGCGGAATCTCAACGAACTGCTCAGCTAGAGAGCTACTCTTAACCAATTGCGCCTCTCGGTAGGGATCAACGCCTGCCCCAGCAAAAGAAACGCCACTAAAAGCAGCCAATAGATATATCACGCTACGAAATTTGACCATACAACCTTCCTTTCATCCTAAGCAAGGATGGGTTAACGCATTAGTTTTGATCTATAAATCGCTGAATTTCAGTCGCTACCGCAAAACAAGTATCGGGCTCAAGGTGAAAATGATGATTTCCTTCCAGCCATTTCAATTTAATCCATGGAAATTGGGACGCTCGTTTCTCAACCAATTGATGGTCGTTTTGATAAATCCCATCTTTTGCCACTAGAGCCAAAGTAGGACACTTTATCTCCTGAATAAAAGCCTTAACACTTTCTTCATCCATTCGAAAAGGAGAAGGGAATGTCAATTTCCCATCGTGACGCCACGTCCAAATACCATCGTCATTCTGCTTGGCACCACGTTCAACTAACAATCTCGAGCCGGATCTGGATAATTGAGTAAAACCTTCCATTCTAGCTGACACCATAGCTTCTTTGGTTGGATAACTGGTTTCTCTGTTTAAGCGATACTTTGCCATTTTGTTCACAGCACGCTGCAGCGTCACAACTCGACTTTCAGGAGAGCCACTTAAAGGCCCCATATTATCCAACACAATCAGACCGCGAACTTTATCTGGAGCAATCGCCGCGACCAACATAGCCACAGCGCCTCCCATGCTATGACCAATCAACCAAACACTTTGCTTGGACTGATTCAAAATGGACACAACATCCAAAACGTAATCCCACAAATGATAAAAACTGCCAGCCGGACGATGTAGCGATAGGCCATGCCCCGCAAGATCTAAGGCAATATGAGAGAAATCAGACAAGTGAGGAGATAAATGTGAGAAGCTGGCAGCATTATCAAGCCAACCATGCAATGACAACACCTTTAATGCAGAAGTATTTTTAGGCAACCATTGAAGCGCAGCAATTTCAGTATGCGCTAGCTTATAGACAATTTCATTTCCCATACTCGTTTTTTACCAACCATTAAATTCTATTAATAATTTATGATGGTGAGACACACCAACGGAATTGACAACATGCCCGCGCCAGAAACTCACCCTCAACCGCAGCAATCGTCGCTGTTGTCATAGCAAAACTAACAGGCAAAGGCTCATCAACTAGAAAGTCGACAAACTGATGTGCAAAAGGCTGATGAGTAACTAATAAGATGGATTCATAAGGCTGGTCATTCAGCCAATTCGCCACATCCATTTCGCGACCATCAGGTGTGATAAGAGAGCTATCTTTAACCTCAACAGAAACATCAAGATCCGCCAAAAAAACCTTCGCTGTTTGTTGCGCCCGTATGTAAGGGCTGACAAAAACAACATCAAACTGTTCGCCTTTACTGCGAAAAGCTCGGGCAGCCGTTTTCACTTCAGCCACCCCAAGCTCAGTTAACTCTCGACGCTCATCTTTATCATAGCCATATGGCTGAGCGTTACCATGACGCAGGACATAAAGACGCTTAGGCTTCTTCATCCGCATCTACCTGAGGCCATGGTTGAAATGGAAAAGGTTTCTCTTCTGACCCAAAAGACAAGAATGAAAAAATTTGCCCAATAAATGCTGTCATCGCTTTTAGCCAAGACGATAACATCACAGGCTCATGCTTCGAGCCCAACTTCACCAAGCTTACTAAAATAAGCAAAACACCAAATACAGTGACAGCAACGTTTAAAACGACCCAATAGATCAACATAAAAATCACACGAAACCAAAAACCCTGATCAGCATAACCTGGTTTAGACATTGTTATTCCCCTCATTTGTCGCAAATTCGACATCCCATTTTTGCTCACCAGTCATCATTGACCCGATCAATGATTCCAGCTTGGCACCTTTAAACAATAATTTAGACAAACCTTCCGCAAGCGGCATATACAAGCCGTGTTTGTTGGCTTCTTCTACCACCATCTTCAGGGTGTTCACCCCTTCTGCTACCTCTCCAATTCCACCCACAGCCTCGTTCAAATTTTGACCTGATCCGATGGCAAATCCAACACGGTAGTTTCGACTCAAAGGTGATGTACAGGTCGCAATTAAGTCCCCCATCCCCGCTAATCCAAGAAACGTCATTGGGTTAGCACCAAAATGCACGGCAAAGCGACTCATCTCAGCCAGACTTCGAGTCATAATCATCGACATTGTGTTTTCGCCAACATTTAGAGCTTTGGCAAGGCCACAGACAATGGCATAGATATTTTTTAGCGCGCCGGCCAACTCAACACCCGTACTATCAATATTCTCATAAACTCGAAAAGTCGGCGATTTCAACAATTCAATAACACGCTGACGCACATTATCATCAGCACTAGCGATGACAGACCCAGTCATTTGACCTGCTGCGATCTCCTTGGCTAAATTTGGACCGCTTAATACACCTATTTTTTGAGTAATAGGGTTTCGACGCAAAACATCACTCATAAGTTCAAATCGATTTGGATTAAACCCCTTGGTGGTGCTAATTAATATTTTATCCGCAGTCAATAAAGGTTCGATGCGCTGCACAACCTGCTCGAATGATTTAGACGGTATAGACACAAAAACGGTATCGCTATCGCGGATTGCTTGTTCCAAATTACTGGTCGCTAATAACTCGCGGTGCAATGGTGCATTTGGCAAATAGCGACTATTCAAACCTGTCAGATTAATTTCTTCAACCTGCTCTTCATTGCGCATCCACTGGCTAACTTGATGACCATTTTTTGCCATAATATTCGCCAAGGCGGTACCAAAACTACCACCACCCAATACACATACAGAATGCTTCATAATGACTGCTTCTCTTTTAAAATATCGTCAAACCATATAAAAATGCACGAAACTAAGACGAACAACTCACCTCCAGAGATTTCCCCCACTCAGGCGCCCTTTGCGCAAGAGCATCTGACTCAGGATGCTCATCAAAAGGATGAGTAAGTACGTTTAATAAACGACGGAATGGTAAGTAATCACCTTGTTCAGCAGCAAGAATCGCATCATGAGCCAAATAGTTTCTTAGTATAAATTTAGGGTTTATAGCCAACATGGAATTACCGACTTCAGACCACGCTGAACCGCCTTTCACTCGCGCAAGCTCATATCGCTCAAGCCAAGAAGACAGTTTTTCTCGATCAACAACCTCGTCGAGCAAAAGCGAATAATCCCCCTGTTCAATATGACTCAATAAACGGAAAAAGACGGTATAATCCATTTTTTCCACAGCCAATATTGAAAATAGTATCGGCAACAATTCGTGTACTTCTTGTACTGAGTTTAGACCCATTTTCTCCATCATCAATGAATCATAATGAGCCTGTAACTCTGGCTCATAAGATTGCAATATAGCAATCAGCTGATCCCTTTCCAGATGCTTGGAAAAACATCTCATCAAGCAATTAAGATTCCATAAACCAACGCCTGGCTGGCGCGAAAACGCATAACGCCCTTCATAGTCAGAATGATTGCAAACCCAATTAGGTTCATAATCTTCCATGAAGCCATAAGGGCCATAATCGATGGTTTCACCCGTGAAAGAAAAATTATCGGTATTCATCACGCCATGCTGAAAACCAATTGCCTGCCATTTAGCAATCATTCTTGCGGTACGCTTTACCACTTCGATCAACATGCTTTCTAAGGGGGCATCTGTCGCCAAGCATTCAGGATAATAATGTTTAAGGCAGTAATCGATAAGCTGTTCCAGTTCCGCCTGTTTACCCTGATAAAAAAAGTATTCAAAGTGGCCAAAGCGAATATGCCCTTGTGCCACTCTGAGCAGCATAGCGCCAGCCTCAGGCGTTTCTCGATACACCGCCTCTCGACTATCATAAAGCGCCAAAGCACGAGAAGAAGGCACCGACAACGCCGCCATCCCCTCACTGGCTAAGTATTCACGAATACAAGAACGTAAAACGGCACGACCATCGGCGCGTCGAGAATAAGGCGTTGGACCCGCGCCTTTCATATGCAAATCATACAAAAGACCATCTTCTCCACGAACCTCCCCTAGCAGCACACCACGGCCATCACCCAGCTGAGGCGAAAAACCACCAAATTGATGACCTGCGTAGACCATACTCAGGCTGGAAGGCAGAGCCTCCTCACCACTTAAAAGTCGTTTGGTTTCATTCGATTTAATATCAATAGACAGAAAGCTAGCGAGCGATTGGTTAAACTCTACCAATCGCTGCTCAAGAAGTGGCTGGATGAGAGTTTTCGAAGAAAACGCCTCACCCAAACTTGCAAAGTGGTGTTCTAAATTCATCTTATCTCACTTAAAAATTAAGCGATTTTTATAAAGATGTATCTACCATGTATTCACAGCGGATACTCTCACCGACGACTCTTTCGATTTCAGGAATCATGAAAGAATCATCTTCGCTGGCAAAGCTTACTGATTTACCCATTTCACCACCACGACCAGTACGACCAATGCGATGCACGTAATCTTCTGGATCTTCTGGTAATGAGTAATTAACCACTAGCTCTACGTTATCTACGTGAATTCCACGCCCAGCAACATCAGTAGCAACAAGTACTTGAATGGTGCCATCTTTGAAATTAGCCAAGGTTTTCACTCGTTTATCTTGTGCCACTTCGCCAGATAAAATCGCGCAATTAATATTTGCCTTGCGCAAACGCTCATACAGATCACGAGTTTCATCACGACGGTTAGCAAAAATGATAGTACGTTGTCCGCCATTTTTTTCGATCAACTGTTGCAATACCGGCCACTTCTGATCTGCTTCTACAGTATAGATGACCTGATCAATATTTTGGTTTGTCGCCTCTTTGGGCACAACAGAGACTTCTTTTGGAAAGTAGGTCCACTGTTGCGCTAGTGCCTGTATGTCTTTAGGGAAGGTCGCACTAAACAACATAGTTTGTCTTGTTTCTTTATGTGGCGTCATACGAATAATGCTTTTCACATCCGGAATAAAGCCCATGGACAGCATGCGGTCAGCCTCATCAAGCACTAAACATTCCACTTTACCCAATTGCACTTTGCGGCTACGAGCAAAGTCCAACAAACGACCAGGTGTTGCAACCAAGATATCAACATTTTCTGTTTCTAATGCAATTTTCTGTTTTTCATAGCTCAAACCGCCAACCAAAGTCACGACATTCAAATGACAATTTGAGGTTAACTTCACCGCTTCATCAGCGATCTGTATCGCCAACTCACGCGTCGGTGCGATAATCAAACCACGAGCAAAATTATTCGCTCGTTTTTCTTCCAGCGGATAATCAAGAAAATCACTAATCATTGCTATGAGAAATGCAGCCGTTTTACCCGTACCCGTTTGTGCTTGACCAATAATGTCATAACCCAAGAGCGTCATCGGTAAGGTTTCTGCCTGAATTTCACTGCAGTATTCAAACCCCATTTCAGAAATAGACTTTATCACTCGATCAGGAAGGTTTAAGTCATGGAAGCGCATCTTGCCCTCAACTTCCGCCACCGGAAAGTCTTCAATAGACCAAACTTTAGAGTTTGCATTACCTGTAGGCTTAGTATCATTGCTTGCTTGCGTATCAGCCTGAACACTTGCCGTATTATCATCTTGCTTTTTTGGACGCTTATTTGGGCGACGTGTACGTTTTGGCTTTGGTTTTGCTGTCGTTTCTTGTGGTGCTTCTTGAGTTTGGTTTTCCATATTGGAATCTATACGCTTCTATTGTGTTTTGAGGTTAATAATCTGTGCTAGGAGTGTACCTAATTGGTAAAGCTTTATCACCCCTTGCGTACCAAACTACTGATACTTATACGGTGGTAGGCTATTAATTAACTGCGACCCGTATCGTTTTGTGCGTAAGCGCTTATCTAAAATATGTATTTCACCAGAGTCTTTTTCACTTCTTAAAAGACGCCCAGTTGCCTGCACTAAACGCAGAGACGCATCCGGTATAGTAATTTCCATGAACGGATTACCACCACGCTTTTGAATCCATTCAGCGAGTGTCGCTTCAACAGGATCATCTGGCACCGCAAAAGGAATTTTGGCGATGTATACACAGGTCAAATAATCACCGGGCAGATCCACTCCTTCCGCAAAACTGGCTAAACCGAGCAGCAAACTGCCTTTCCCGTCATCAATGCGGGATTTATGGGAATCTAAAATTACACGTTTAGATTGCTCACCTTGCATCAAAAGTATTTCTTGCAGTCCAGCCGAAACAGACTGAGCCACTTCCTCCATCTGACGACGAGAAGAAAACAGCACCAAACTGCCCTTTTCTGTGTTCACATGTTCATTTAAGTAAGCAACAATCTCGGCAGTATGCTGTTCTACTCGGTTTGGCTCATGCTCCATATTCGGCACCACCAAAAGACCATTTTCTTGGAAATTAAACGGGCTTATGACACGCAGATATTCGCTTTCCCGCGGTACGCCTGAGCGCATATTAAAACGATGAAATTGATTTAGCGCTGTCAACGTTGCCGAGGTCACTACAGCACCAAAGCATTTGTCCCAAAGCTGCTGCCTTAAGGTATTGGCTGCAAGTATTGGAGATGCGCCCAGTTCAATATCTTGTTCCATTCCTTGACCGGACAAAACTAACCAGCGAGCATTTGGCGGGAAATTCTGATCATCTACTGTTGAGTAAAGTCGCCACAAGCCAACACATTGCTCCAGACGCCCCATAACAACACCCAAAATAGGCTGCCAAGTTTCCGCCGTTTCAGGCGTCACTCCCATGCCTTCATTTTGCTTCGTTTTTTTACACTCGTCTTGAATACTTTCTATATTGTTAAATAGTTTTTGATAGGACGTTTGTAGGCTATAAGCCAACTGGCGCAATTCATCTGGCACCTGACCAAATTCAAACCGATGTTGATTGTTTTCTTGATCCAAACCCAACCCCTGAATATAAGGAGCCAAGCCTTGTTGCGCATATTGGATAAAGTTAACAATACTTTGTATTTGCTGTGGGATTTTTAACAAAAGCTGGCCAGTCAAACTGACATCATCGGTTAACTCCTGCTTTAAGTTAACTAGATTTTTCTCCAGTTGACGTAACCAAGTAATACTTTGTTGTAAACGAACTTCATGACGGAAATGTCCAATAGCCTTATCAGGAAGATGATGCCCCTCATCAAAAACGTAGATAGTTTCTTTTGGTGGGGTAAGAATCGCACCACCACCCAATGACAAGTCTGCCAACACCAAATCATGGTTAGCTACAATCACATCCGCGACTTCAATCTCAGCGCGCGCTTTAAAAAACGGACAAGCGGAATAATTAGCGCAATTTCGATTAGTACACTGCTGATGATCGGTTGTTAAACGTCGCCAATCCTGGTCTCGAACAATGCCAGACCAGTTATCTTTATCACCATCCCATTCACCTTTTGACAAAGCGGCATCCATTTCTTGATAAAGAACAGTATTAACGTCATCTGAGTGAAGGTGCTGTTCAAATAGGCCCGCAAACATATCCTCCATGGCCAGCTCTTCTGATCCTAAAAAACCTTCGAGGTTATTCAAGCAAAGATAGCGGCCTCGGCCTTTAGCAAGCGTGTACTTGAACGAGAGTTCAGTATGCTCAAGCAAGTCTGGTAATTCTTTATGTAAAATCTGCTCTTGGAGTGCAACTGTCGCAGTAGAAATAATTAATTTGAGGCCACGTGCCTTAGCAATTGGTATTGCGGCAAGACAATACGACAGGGTTTTACCCGTACCCGTACCCGCCTCAATTACGGCAACATGCTTCTCTTCAAGGCGTTCGCCCTCAGAACCTTGTCTAATGTTGCCCAAGGTTCGAGCGATTGCACCAATCATCTGGCGCTGTCCAGCCCTTGGTTTATGGGACTTCGCATCCAAAGATGCTCGGTATGCAAGTTGAATCTGTTTTTTTAGTTCGTCTGAAAGCATTTATATCATTGAGTATAGTTAGGAATGCTGTATATAATAACAGTAACTGTATAAACAACCAGATAACCTATGATTAAATTAACCAAAAGACAATCTGACGTACTAGAAACCATTCGCGAATTTATAAGTGAAACAGGTTTTCCACCGACTAGAGCAGAAATAGCACGCCGGCTTGGGTTTAAATCCCCAAATGCAGCCGAAGAGCACCTAAAAGCCCTATGCAAAAAAGGCGCTATAGAGATGCTTTCTGGCGCATCTAGAGGAATACGCTTAGTCGATCGCGCATCAAATGATGAGCCCGTTGACGACCTTGGCTTACCTGTCATAGGCAAAGTCGCTGCAGGTTACCCTATTTTGGCTCAGGAAAACATTGCTTCGCATGTAAACATTCCAGCGAGTATGTTTTCTCCGCAAGCGGATTACTTCTTGTCTGTATCAGGCACTAGCATGAAAGATATTGGCATAATGGAAGGTGATCTCTTAGCCGTTCACAAAACCACCACCGTGCGCAATGGACAAATTGTGGTTGCTCGTATTGGTGACGAAGTAACCGTTAAGCGTTTCGAGCAGAAAGGCAGTATCGTTAGGCTCATTCCTGAAAACGAAGAGTTCAGCGACATCCTTGTTGACCTTGAAAGCGAAGAGTTTGCAATTGAAGGCCTATCGGTAGGTGTCATTCGCCAAGGACTTTGAATACTCCCATTCGCTTCAACACTAGATAAATAAAAAAGCGAAGCTTCTGCTTCGCTTTTTTATTTGAACCTATATTGCATCAATCAGTTTCATTACAGCTGATTTAGGGTCGCTTATTCAGTGCAAAATTTTAGGACGAAAATCTTCATCATCAAGATATTCCGAGTCATCGTCATAAAACGAATCATCCGAATAAACAAAATCAATGCCTGCATGAAACATACATTTCGCTAATTCAAAATAACGATCCTTTAGATAAGACCGAGTATCATCCGATATTTGCAATGTTGCTAATGGAACGGTTTCCTCACCATCTTCACTGGCTGGACGCAGCACGATATCGCCGTTATCTAGCTCAACAATTTCTAGGTAGGATTCTTTCATATTTAATACTCTGACGACTCTTCTCTAAAACGTAATACTAATTCAACCAACTTGGCTAAATATAAACTCACGGAAGCTCCCGCATCACTTCCACGCCCTATCAGGTTGTCGCTTTGAACCGCTGATGATATAGACGCACGACACTCGAACTGAACCAAATACGCCAGATCCAATTGATAGCACCAAGAATTACTATGTGCTAGCAAATCAGCCAACTCAGCCAATACAGGAACAACGATTTGCTTGTTTTCAGACTCTGCCAGCAGCTTAGCAACGTCCAAGGATCCAGATAAAGAATAAGCAGCGGTTACTTCTTTTAACAAGCCGTTAAGAGCACTTCTCAACTGGAAAATAGCCGAGCTTTCTAGCCCGACTTTCAACCACACTTCATCAGTGTCTTGACTCTGCTTAATAAAACGCCTTGCCGTGTCCAGTTTTTGATTGGTTACGCTGGCTAAACTGGCACCACTCATTTTTTCTTACCTTCCTCAACAACCCATTTAGAACCAACATAAAATGCTTTCCAGCCTGTTGGTTTACCCTCATCGTTCTCCGTCATGACGTATTGCTCTTTCGTCTTACGGCTATAACGAATGATGGCTGGACGACCTTCGGAATCCTTTACTGGTGCTTTGGCAAAGAAATGGTATTTCGGGTCGATTTGATCCATATAAGGAAGCAGCTCTTTTACCATAGGCGCTCTTGTTTCCCGCTTGCGAGGGAACTGACTAGCAGCAAGGAATAAGCCCGTCGCACCATCACGAAGCACATAGTGATCTTCCACTTTCTGACAAGCAAGGTCAGGCATTGGCACAGGATCCATCTTCGGCGGCGCAGCTTCACCACTTTTCAGCAGCTTACGAGTGTTTTTGCACTCCTCGTTTGTACAGCCAAAGTATTTACCAAAGCGGCCTGTTTTAAGCTGCATTTCTGATTCACATTTATCGCATTCAAGCGTAGGACCGTCATAGCCTTTAATCTTGAAAACACCATGCTCAACTTCATAACCAGAACAAGCTGGGTTGTTACCACACACATGAAGCTTACGGCGCTCATCCATTAAGTAACTGTCCATAGCGGATCCGCAAATCTTACAACGATGTTTATTGATCAGCGCTTTAGACTCGCCTTCTTCATCATCGACCGCTATTGCTTCATCACCACGGGTCAGGTTTATGGTTGCTTTACAACGCTCTTTTGGCGGCAATACATAACCAGAACAAGACATAAACACACCAGTACTAGCTGTACGAATCTGCATAGGTCTAGAGCATGTCGGGCATTCAATATCCGTTGGAGTCGGCTCATTTGGCATCATACCGCCATCTGGCGATTCCGCTTTAGCAAGCACAGAACTAAAATCTTTATAAAATGCATTAAGCGTTTTAATCCAATCTTTATGACCTTCAGCAATGTCATCTAACTGCTCTTCCATTTGAGCCGTAAAGCTGAAATTCATCAAAGAATTAAAGCTATCAACCAAACGTTCAGTAACAATATCACCCATTTTTTCAGCATAAAAACGACGATTTTCAACACGCACATAGCCACGATCTTGAATCGTAGAAATAATAGATGCGTAAGTTGATGGACGACCAATTCCACGCTTTTCGAGCTCTTTCACCAAACTTGCTTCACTAAAACGCGCTACAGGTTTAGTAAAATGCTGTTCAGGTAGCAACTCTTTAAGATCGAGATATTCACCCTGACCAACATCTGGCAAGATGTTATCTTCGCCTTTTTTAGCGACTGTCTGCATGGCACGAGTGTAACCATCAAAGCGTAAGATACGACCTTTCGCCTTGAATTCGTATTCGCCTGTAGTGACTGTGATAGTCGTCGACGTGTATTCCGCTGGCGTCATTTGACACGCCATAAATTGACTGCGGATCAAGTCGTATAAACGATGAGCGTCTTTTTCCATACCAAGCAAGTCATCAACACGTACATTTACATCAGAAGGTCGAATGGCTTCGTGAGCCTCTTGCGCACCTTCTTTGCTGCTGTAGCGGATAGGATCTGCTGGCAGATATGCTTCACCAAAGTTAGAAAGAATATAGCCTCTCAACGCCTCTACCGCATCAACACTTAAGTTTGTCGAGTCAGTACGCATATAGGTAATGTAACCACCTTCATACAGACGCTGAGCAAGCATCATGGTCTTCTTAACACCATAGCCCAAGCGCGTACTTGCTGCCTGCTGTAACGTAGAGGTGATAAACGGCGCAGAAGGTTTACTGCTGGTTGGTTTATCTTCTCGGCTGCTAACGAGGTATTTTGCATCATTTAAACGAGCAACATGCTCATCCGATTGAGCCTTGTTAACAGGACGATATTCTTTGTCTTGATATTTTGCCGCTTCAAACTTAATAACGTCTTTTGAAGGCGTAGCAAGCATGGCATCCAATTCCCAAAATTCATCAGGAACAAATGCACGAATCTCTTTTTCACGCTCAACGATTAAACGCACTGCAACGGACTGAACTCGTCCGGCAGACAACCCTCTTGCTACTTTAGACCAAAGCAACGGCGATACCATAAAGCCAACCACTCGATCTAAGAAACGACGAGCTTGTTGAGCATTGACTCGGTCCATGTCTAGTTCTGACGGCGTTTCAAAGGCTGCCTTGATGGCTTTTTTGGTGATCTCGTTAAAAACTACTCGCTTATAGCGAGTATCATCACCACCAATTGCTTCACGCAAATGCCACGCAATGGCCTCTCCCTCTCTATCCAAATCGGTTGCGAGATAGATGGTGTCTGCATTTTTCGCCAAACGCTTTAGCTCATCGACAACTTTTTCTTTGCCGGGCAAAATTTCATAGTGAGCCTTCCAGTTACTCTCTGGGTCAACTCCCATTCTAGAAATTAACTGTTTACGCGCTTTGCTACTTTTGTACTCAAGTTTTTCTTCCGGGCTCATTTTGCGCGTCAAAGCAGCCTGCTTTGCACGCTCTTGAGGCGTAGAGGTGGCAGTTGTACCTGATGGTAAGTCACGAATGTGTCCCACACTCGATTTGACAACAAAGTCGTTACCTAGGTATTTATTGATGGTTTTCGCCTTTGCTGGCGATTCCACGATAACCAGTGATTTTCCCATTGAACTGTGTAAGCCTTTTAATAAAGTAGGTCTGCAAATCCACGTTGCACGAAGTTTAATCTCTAGGGGCGCTGATATTAAGTAAACATCTTTTATATGACAAGGGATCCCTGTATTGTTTCACACATTAAATCTTGCTGAACTTAGTATTTCTTATTTAACATACTGAATTCGTTGCTTAAGGACAATCATGGCTACTCTTCAAATATTAACAATTGCATTCTTGATCATCATTGTACTTTTGTCAGTGGTCATTGGATCACGTGCCCACCAAAAAGAAAAAGAAATCACCGAACGTCGTGTAAAACAATTGCAATTATCAAATCGCGCAGATCGCGTTGAACAACATATTCGCGGTTTAAAAGATATTAATACCGATACCATTGCTACTGAAGTGCTTTATGATTTCTATCTAGACACACTTCGAGAGCTTCTGCAATATTCCGATGACCCTGAAAAAATTGAAGTTCGCATTGCAACTGCCGAAGAAAACAGAAACAACGACCCTATTCCATTCAATCCAGAGCCCGAAGCATTTAGCTTTCAAGAAAAAAGTAACTATAAAGAACGCCTTACCAAACTCGCTAAAATGTTGCTCTATTTACGTCGTAAAGGACGTATTAGTAACACCCATTATCAAGCCTGTTATGAATATCTTCGCTGGCTCAATCTATGGATTCAGCTAAATCGCCAAGTGGTTCAAGCGAATAAAAACTTTGCTGGTGGGGACATGCGCGTCGCCCAAACGCTTTATGGCGTCATCTTGTCACACCTTAAATCAGATGCAACAGAACGCCCAGAAAAAAACACGTTAAAAAACTTCATCACCGATCGAATGAAAGAAATTCTGTCGCCAACCATTGCCGCCATGGAGGCAAGCGAGAATCCGGAAGAAGCATTAACCGAGTTAATTAAAAACTTGGAACTGCCTAAGAGCTCTTAACACTTACCTATAAACTTCAGATCGTAGAGCGTGACGCTAAGCTGTGACGCTTTTCACCTCTACCAATGAATAAATTAATGACGACAATTCATCCAGAGTTTCTTCATCACCCGACTCATCCCAATATATAGAGACACTTCCCTGCGTTACTTTAATCCCAGCCAGTAATGCGCCATGCTTTTCCAACACTTTTTTAGCATCAGCCGTCAGTATAAATAATTTACTAGACCACCAGCCGTCAACCAAGGCATTATATTTCCATACTTCATAAGGCAACAGCCAAATACAATCAGGCAAGGAAGTAACGGGTTTCAAACGATAAAAAGAGTAAGCGACTGTTTTTTGACGAATCAATGATTTATCCCACTTGTCAGGAAGGTCAATTGATGTAAGCTGAACAGTAAGGCCAAGTTTTCGAGCATGCATACGTAAATCCATGCGCTGACGCTCTTTTTTAGGCGGCATTATCCATAACGCCGACCCCATTAAAGATAAAGTAATAAAAATAACGATAAGAGCGGTCATATTTTAATGTCTCTCTAGTTTTGAACTAAAATAAGTAAATGAGCCAAATTTGGAGGTGTTCTATGATGTATAACAGAATTTTACTCGCTGTTGACTTAACCGACGAAAGTATCAAGGTTGCTAACAAAGCCGTTGCACTGTGCAAAGCAACGGGTGCGGAACTTACCATACTTCATGTCATCGAATCACTTAATTATGCCTATGGTGGCGATGTTCCAATCGATATCACAGACATCCAAGCGCAATTGCAAGAAACAGCCAAAGAACGCATCGCCATCCTAGAAGCTCAACTGGACGTTCCTGTTCAGGAAAGCTGCATTTCACAAGGTGGCATAGAAAGCGAGATACACCGCATTGCTGAAGAAAAACGCGTTGATCTAATTGTTGTAGGCAGCCATGGTCGTCATGGTCTTGCTCTATTGCTAGGCTCTACAGCAAATGGCGTTCTACATGGCGCACCATGCGATGTACTGGCCGTTAAAGTGGTAAAAGACAGCGATTAACACACTTTGAACGCACAATAAAAAAGGCGATGCTCACATCGCCTTTATTTGTACTCACAAACTAACGCTTTAACTTCTGGTCCAAGTCGTTCCTTCACGGCTATCAAGCAGTTCAATGCCTTGGCTAGCTAATTCGTCTCGAATCTCATCACTACGTGCAAAGTTTTTATCTTTACGCGCCTGCGTTCTTGCGTCGATCAAGGCCTGTATTGCAGATTCATTCAACCCCTCAGAAACAGTACTGTTTTGTAAAAAGTACTCAGGATCTTGATAAAGCAAACCTAACAACTCGGCTAAGAATCGTAATTCAGCAGCTAACGCAGAAGCTTTATTCACATCTTCTGTTTTGGCTTTATTTAGCTCACGCACAAGTTCAAACAAAACAGAAACAGCAACCGCTGTGTTGAAATCGTCCTTCATCGCCTCTTCGAAGCGCTCAGTGAAGGCCGTTGGCTCATACTCCCCTGCAACTGGCTGCTGACGCAGAGCGGTATACAGGCGCTCTAGAGCAACCTTAGCCTCTGACAAACTTTGATCGGAGTAATCAATCGCACTGCGATATTGACTTGAAACCATCAGGTAACGAACGACTTCAGGATTAAACTTAGCCAATACATCACGCACCGTAAAAAAATTACCTAAAGACTTAGACATTTTTTCATTATTAACGCGTACTGCGCCACAGTGCATCCAGTAATTCACATAGTCTTTGCCGGTCGCCGCTTCTGATTGAGCTATTTCGTTTTCATGATGCGGAAATTTAAGATCTGGACCACCACCATGAATATCAAAATGACTGCCAAGGCAATTCGTCGACATTGCAGAACATTCAATGTGCCAACCAGGTCGACCATCACCCCATGGAGAAGCCCAAGAAACTTCGCCCGTTTTTGCCTGCTTCCACAAAACAAAGTCTGCAGGGTGCTCTTTTGCCACTTCAACATCAATACGTGCACCAGCCAACATATCTTCAAGCTTCCGGTTGTTTAATTTACCGTAATCTTTGAATTTAGTTGCTCGGTAATAAACATCGCCAGAAGTGCCCTGATAAGCAAAACCTTTATCAATAAGAATTTGCACCATATCGATAATTTCCTGCATGAACTCAGTGGCTTTTGGTTCACGGTCCGGCATTTTATTACCAAGGCGTAATTCATCTTCGCGTTGCGCTGCAATCATACGCTCAGTCAAAGACTGAGTTGATTCACTATTTTCTTCAGCTCGTTTAATGATCTTGTCATCAACATCGGTAATGTTACGAACGTAATTGAGCTCATAACCTAGGTGCCGAATAAAACGAGAAATAATATCAAAAGAAATCATCGCGCGCGCATGACCAATGTGGCAGAAGTCGTATACCGTGTTACCACAGACATACATACCTACTTTGCCTTCTTCGATTGGTTTGAAAATTTCTTTCTTCCCACTTAGGGTGTTGTAAACCTTCAACATGCGCTTAATTTCCTTTCGCTTCGATTTTCGCCCAAGAATCACGTAGTGTCACAGTAAGGTTAAATACCATACCGTCATCTTTCAAGTCACGGCAGAAGTAGCCTTCACGCTCAAACTGGAAGCCCTGACCTTTGTCAGATTTCACCAAGGAAGGCTCAATTTTGGCATTGGTTAATACAGTCAAAGACTCTGGATTAATAAAGTCCAAGAAAGTTTTATCTTCATAGTTTGCATCAGGCGCTTCATTTACGAACAAACGATCATAAAGATTCACTGTTGCGTCTACCGCGTGTTTCGCACTCACCCAATGAATAACGCCTTTTGGCTTATAACCTTCTGGGTTAACACCAAGGGTATTTTCATCATAACGACAAAGTAGCTCGATCACTTCTCCAGCTTCGTTTTTAATCGCTTCATCGCAAGTAATCACGTAACCGCCACGTAGACGAACCGCACCATCAAGTGTCAAACGCTTCCACTTACGAGGAGGCACTTCAGCAAAATCCGCAGCGTCAATGTATAGCTCTTTGCTAAACGGTACTTCACGAGTGCCCGCTTCTTCATTTTTAGGATGATTGCCAACATTGAAGATTTCTTCTTTGTCTGTTGGGTAATTGGTCAAGGTCACCTTAATAGGATTTAGCACAACCATGGCACGATTTGCACTTGCATCCAAATCTTCACGAATTGCGTGCTCTAGCATACCGACATCCACAACACTGTCAGACTTAGTCACACCAATACGCTCACAAAAGTTACGGATAGACAAAGAAGTATAACCACGACGACGCAAGCCGGAAATGGTTGGCATACGAGGATCATCCCAACCATGGACATGCTTTTCATCCACTAGCTGTTTTAGCTTACGTTTACTTGTTACTGTGTAGTTCAAGTTCAAACGGGCAAATTCAATTTGCTGCGGATGAGCAGTCTTTAGTGTATCTAAGACCCAATCGTACAATGGGCGGTGGTCTTGAAATTCTAATGTACACACAGAGTGAGTAATGTTTTCCAACGCATCAGACAAGCAATGTGTGAAGTCATACATTGGATAGACACACCATTTGTCACCTGTTTGGTGGTGATGTACGTGACGAACGCGATAGATTATAGGGTCACGCATATTGATGTTTGGGCTAGCCATGTCAATTTTGGCACGTAAAACAACTTCGCCGTCTTTGTACTTCCCGTTTTTCATGTCCATAAAAATGGCCATATTTTCTTCAACGGTACGATCGCGGAACGGACTATTCTTGCCTGGCTCTTTTAACGTGCCACGGTATTCACGCATCTGCTCTGCATTTAATTCACAGACGTAGGCTTTGCCAGCTTGAACAAGCTGTACAGCAAAATCAAACAACTGGTCAAAATAGTCAGAAGCGAACTTAGGTTCATCTTTCCACTCAAACCCTAGCCACTCTACGTCTTTTTTGATCGATTCAATGTATTCAACACTTTCCTTCTCTGGGTTAGTGTCATCGAAACGTAGATTACATTGACCGTTGTAACGCTGCGCTAAGCCAAAGTTAAGGCAAATGGATTTAGCATGACCGATGTGTAAGTAGCCATTTGGTTCAGGTGGGAAGCGAGTAAGAACCTTACCGCCATGTTTGCCTGATTCGTTATCTTTATCAATGATTTGGGTAATGAAATTACCTGGTTTAGACGTTTCTGACATGTTTGATGTAAGTCCCGATAAGTGTTGGTCTAACAATATTGTTACTTTGACCGGCAAGTATATAGTATTTAGGTTTGCATGGGATATTGAGCAGAAAATCTTTTCTCTTTTTTATAAAGAAAAACCATATTTCGCCACAAAAAAAACCAAAACGCCCACTAGAATAGTTAGCAATTGCTGCTGACGCCAAATACCGACAATAAAAGCCGCAAACGCACCAAGCAAACAAGGGTTGGACAGAGACAAATCCATATGTTGATTTGGCATTAGGATCATCGGAGTTATAATGGCTGTGAGTACAGCTACAGGAACAAACTTCAGTGCTCTTTCAATAAAAGCGGGCATGACCACTTTATCCGCTCTAGCAAACAGCACAAACCGCACACCAAAGGTGACAGCAAACATACCTATGATAATTAAAACGCTTTGCCATACCGTCATTTGCTCACCTCTTGTATACTGTCGTCCGAGTCTGAAATGGTTTTACTAGAAGAATCACTCACAAATCCCATTACTACACCTATTACCGCAGACACCAAAAGCCCCAAATTATTAGGCAACCCAGATAGAAGAATCGAAGATACTCCAGCACTTAACAAGCACAACCAAAATGCCCTGTGCTTTAAATAGGGCGTAATGATACCTATAAAGGTCGCCACCATTGCAAACTCCAACCCCCATTCGCTCATCCCAGGAATAAGCTCACCAGACAGCACACCTAAAATGGTGGTCACATTCCACATCACATAAAAGGAAAGAAACGAACCGAGGTAGACTTTGTGTCCATTTTTTTCATCCGCCGCTCCCACTTCATACATTGGACGAACGGCCGCATAGGTTTCATCAATCAATCCAAACCCCATAATCACACGCATGGGCATTGGCAAATGCTTCACAAACTTCACCAGATCCGCAGCGTATAAAAGATGTCGAAGGTTAACAATAAAAGTGGTCGATACAATCACCCAAATAGGTGCATGCAAGGCAATCAACCCCAGCGCAACAAACTGCGCTGAACCAGCAAACACAACAGCCGACATGGCAACTGCAAACCATGGACTCAAACCGTAACTAGACGCCAAGGAACCAAACAGCAACCCAAAAGGAATGCCGCCAATAATCATAGGTATCGAGGCTACAGCGCCTCGACGCATATCTTGCATTGTGTTCATAAAACAACTCTACCCTCATTCGATAATAATGACTTTTCCATATAGACATCCGCTCTTGTATATAAAGAAGGGCTAGGAAATGGCTTTTCTACAAAGCCATTTTTATCATAAAGGTGCCTTGCAGCGTCTAAACATGAAGCAGTCTCTAACGACAACACTGAAAAGTCTTGTTTTTGAGTAAAATCAATAGCTGTTGACAGTAAGTCTTGAGCCACACCCTTTCCTTGAGCATGCTCAGAAACAGATAATTTGAACACTTCCCCCCTTTTATAGTTTGAAGATCCGCCTTCCAAAGGCAAGAAAGCAATGGTTCCAACGACTGAATCAACAGGCTGTGTTTTACGAACCGCCACCCAAACCACACCACCTTTCTGAATAATTTCTTGCTGCGGGTTACTCAATATCATTCGATCTTTAGCAGCAATCTGATGTGGAAAGTAGCGCTCTAGCCACGCCATATTAAGGTCACAAAAGGCTTTTTCATGCTGAGCTTCTAGCAAGACAATATCGATAGGGCCTAAACGATCCAGCACTTTATCCGCCAAACTCCCACTCAAAACCTCTGACTCCAAAATTGACAAAGCATCCATAAAGTTTTCACTCGAAAAAGCCGTCATTTTCTCAAGGATAATTCTCATTTCTTGCAGAACAGGCTCTACCCGCTGCATAGCGCTTAAGCCAAGCTTAGAAAGCTGCAAGGAAGACCTTCGCTGATCTTGCTCATCAACTGTTTTTTCTAAGAGACTTTCTTTAATCATCTTAGTGGTTTGTTTGCTCACCGCCGGGTGACTAAGATGCAACCTATCCGCAATCTCCATCACAGATAAGCTTCCGGTTTTCTGCAACAACCTAAGGATCGGAAAGTATGTTGCTGAAATGGGAATCTCGCATTGAGAATAAATTTCTTGCACTTGAATAAACAAATGATCACTTAATCGCTTTAATCGACTACCAAGTGTCAATACACCAAACTGCTCCATTGATCTTCCAAACCATAATTAAGATAAACAAAAGCCACCAATAATAGGTAACTGGTTACGCATATAAAAATATCGTAAAGTTTCTAGTGTTACAAGTCTTGTTTTAACTTGGCTTTCTAGTTGGATCGAACGTCTGTCTGCTATACTCCTCGCTTTATCAACTCTCGCCTTACCTCAGTCTTTTTATGATTGTTATTAAGGCTTCTCTTTAGGAACCAAAAAAATGTCTGAAAAAGCCGTCGTTGTGTATTCGGGAGGAATGGATTCATATACCGTTCTGAATACAGCAATTGAAAACGGACTGGATGTTTATGCTTTATCCTTTAACTATGGACAAAAGCACAGCAAAGAATTAGATGTTGCTGCCAAGGTTTGCCAAGCCTTAGATATCCCCCACAAAATCGTCGATATCACTGCTATTAATAGCTTAATGGCGAATTCTTCTCTTACTAGTGATGCTGACATCCCCGAAGGCCACTACGAAGATGACAATATGAAGTCTACTGTAGTACCGAATCGCAACATGGTTTTACTTTCCATGGCCATTGCGTACGCAGTTTCATTAGAAGCTGGAAAAGTCTATTACGGTGCGCACTCTGGAGATCATCATATCTATCCAGATTGCCGTCCAGAATTTGTCGAAGCCATGAATGCTGTGTCTAAGATTGCTAACTATCAATCGGTTGAAATTGTCACACCTTTTTTACATGCTTCAAAAGGTGAGATTTTAAAAGCCGGTTTGGATATGAAGCTTGATTATGCCAACACTTGGACTTGTTACAACGGTCGCGAAAAATCGTGTGGTAAATGTGGAGCCTGTTGTGAACGCTTAGAAGCCTTTGCAGAGCAAGGTAAAAAAGACCCACTTGATTACGAAGCTTAAGCAAGAAGTTAGACAAAGAATTATCCCTGATTTTAGTGTGCTTGTTTTAAGGCTTGTTGGCTTTTGTTCCACAAATGACCGATGTAGCCATTAAATTATCAACTAAAGTTATCACCCTTACCTCGACTGTTTTTCGAGATGTAATAGGTATAACCAAATGTATTCTATTAAAGAAGCCTTTTATTCATTACAAGGCGAAGGTGCCCACGCTGGACGCCCTGCTCTATTTTGTCGTTTTACCGGCTGCAACCTATGGTCTGGTCTTGAAAAAACGCGAGCCAAGTCCGAATGTCAATTCTGTGATACTGATTTTATCGGCACAGACGGCCAAAATGGCGGAAAGTTCAAAACCGCCCAACAATTACGATCTCATATCGACGCTCTTTGGCCAGAAAGCCAAGGACATAAATACGTTGTTTTTACCGGTGGTGAACCTGCGCTTCAACTGGACAACGAACTCATTGCTGAAATGAAACGTCATGACTACACCATTGCGATTGAAACCAATGGCACAATGGAATTACCACAAGGAATTGACTGGATTTGCGTAAGTCCAAAAACCGCAAAGCCCTTGATTGTCTCCAAAGGCAATGAACTTAAGCTGGTGTATCCGCAATCACACCTTTCGCCCGAGTTATTTGAAAACCTAGATTTTCAGCATTTTTATCTGCAGCCAATGGATCAAAGTCACTTAACAGCAGATCAAATTCCACTAATAGATACCCAACAAGCCACTTTACACTATTGTTTATCGCATCCAAGGTGGCGTCTTAGCTTACAAACACATAAAATGCTCAACATTGATTGAACATAAATACATTTTTATATTACCGCGTTAACTTTATAAGGAATCTTAAATGATCATTTTACATACAAACCACGGTGACATTCACGTTGAGTTAGATTACGAAAAAGCCCCAAAGTCAGCGAAAAACTTTGAAGATTATGTAACATCTGGTTTTTATGACGGCGTTATTTTTCACCGTGTAATCAATGGTTTCATGGTTCAAGGCGGTGGTTTTGAGCCAGGCATGACGCAAAAAGAATCTCGCACTGCCATTGAAAACGAAGCAGACAACGGCCTTAAGAATGAAATCGGTACATTGGCGATGGCTCGCACAATGGATCCACATTCTGCATCTGCTCAGTTCTTTATCAACGTTGCTGATAACAGCTTCCTAAACCACCGTAGCAAAACTCCAGACGGTTGGGGCTACGCTGTGTTTGGTAAAGTGACAGCTGGCATGGATATCGTTAACAAAATCAAAGAAGTGAAAACCACAATGAAATCAGGTCATCAAGATGTGCCTGCTGAAGACGTGATCATCGAAAGTGCTGAACTAGTAAAATAATGATCCGTTATTTCATTTCAGATTTGCACCTTAGCGACAAACGCCCGGATTTAATCCGGGCGTTTGTACAAATGGGCAAAGCACTTATTACACGCGAAGAAAAGTCAGAGCTTTACATTTTAGGTGATTTCTACGAGGCCTGGATCGGAGACGATTTTCAGGCTGATTGGAATACCGAAATAGAAAATGCCTTGGCGGAGATCTATAAGTCAGGAATCGCCTTGTTTTTTTTACATGGCAACCGCGATTTCTTGATTGGCAGTGATTGGATTAACCGTGTTGGTGCTAAGCTTATTAAAGAGCAAACGACGCTATCTCTTGAAAATAGTGCAGTACTGCTGACACATGGTGACGAATATTGTTTGGAAGATACTGAATATCAAGCATTCAGAAAAACAGTACGCTCTAAAGCATGGCAAGAACACATATTGGCGATGCCACTTGAACAGCGGGTCGCGCTCGCAGCTCAACTTCGCAATGACAGTAAATCTATGGCATCGGAAAAATCCATGTCTATCATGGATGTCACGCCATCAGCGGTTGTTGATTCTTTGGCTCGGCATCACTGCAAAACGGTGATTCATGGACACACGCACCGACCTGATGTCCATAAAGATGATCAGTATCTGCGCTGTGTTCTCGGTGATTGGGATAACTCGATTTGGATGGCCAGCATTGAGAGCAATACTTACACTCAATTTAAGGCATCAGTAGAGAATTTCTTGCAAAACGGATTAGACGGACTAGAAGTAATTCATCAAGAAATACTTTATTAGACACCGCGCTCGTTAATTTTCAAAAGTACAACACAAAAAAGCACTATACAAAAATGCCAGCGTAAGCTGGCATTTTTTTAATTCATTTAACGATTTAAAAGCTCTCGAACCCAAACCGTCTCTGCTGAATTACGAGATCGACTGAATTCAATATTACGATTATGTAGCATTGCCACCGCACGAAAGAAAGCATTATTAACAATCACAGGGCTTAGTTGGATACCATACGTTTGCCACCAATGTTGCTGCACTTTACACGTAAGCAATTGATATAAAAAATCCAACTCCAAAGAGCCTTTGTACATGACATCTAAGTCAACAACAGGGTCTATTTTTGCAATTTCCAATGCAAGCCAATACGTGACATCTGGTAGGGTTTCACTCTTATGTATGCCCATTATATTCTCCAGAAACTCAGACAATAATATGAGTGTAGCACCCTGCTCAAAAGTCACCATTAAGATTTATAAGTTTTTGTAACTTACGCTAAGCTTGGTGGGCCACTGTGCATACGAAATTCAGTATCAGGCTCGGTAATCAGCTTTTCTTCTAAATCACGAAAGAAGGCTACACGATCATCAATGGGTTCGTTTGAATACTCTTTTGCCAATGCTAAATAATCTTCAAAGTGCCTTGCTTCAGATTTTAGTAGTGAAATATAGAACTTGGAAAGCTCTTCATCTAAGTGCGGAGCTAACGCGGCAAAACGCTCACACGAGCGCGCCTCAACAAAAGCGCCAATAATCATGGTATCAACTAATCGCGCAGGCTCGTGAGTGCGAATATGTTTACGTAGACCATCAGCATAACGTGAGGCTGACAAGTGATCATAGGCCACGTCGCGTTTGCGCATGATTTTATGAACTTGCTCGAAGTGCAATAATTCTTCACGAGCTAAACGGGACATTTTATGCAGTAAATTATCGCGATCGACATAGCGATACATTAAACTCATCGCAGTGGACGCAGCTTTTTTTTCACAGTGAGCGTGATCATTTAATAGCAGAGTTTGATTCTCAAGAGCCCAATTTACCCATGTCTCAGGAGATTCACAGGGAAGAAATTCAACAAGCTCTGGGTACGCTGATAACATTACTCTACCTTTTTGTGTTAAAAAACGTGATTATACCCTGTATTAAGCACTTAGGCAGCAACGTCTTGATTTGGATATCAAATTCGTAATGAATGATTTTTATGACCCTACAAAACTAAAAATTGGCCAACATGTTGGCGTCGAGCTCGATCCGTATGTTTTAAATTACCCTATGGATAGCTATAAAACCACTTGGGTTGCGGATCAAGGTGGGCGCCCTTTTGTCTTGCGTTTCTTTCAATCGAACAAAGGCAAAGTAGAAGATTTCTTACAAAATGCTAGGAAATATGCCAGCGTAAAACATCCCGCAATCACCCCAAACTATCCGCCGTTTTATTCTAATTTGTGGGTATTCTCATGCTCAGCGGTTTGTGGTGGCGAGAACCTCTATAGCTTTTTAGGTAAATACCCTGATGGAGCACCGCTTAATGTTGTCATTAGTTTATTCGACAACATAGCTAAAGCATTGGATCAAGTTCATCGCAATGGCCTTTTTCATGGCCATTTGGATTTGAGCTCCATTCATGTCGTTAATGGCTTAGGTTTGATGACAGGATTTGGTGCTCATAACTGGATGAAACGAATTGAAGACAGTGAAATGGACCCTCGCTTCTTCCCGCCAGAGTATTTAAAAAAGGAGCAACAACGTAGCGCAACTTCAGACAGTTTCGCTTTTATGCGGCTTTTGATGGCAGCGTTATTGGGTGAATCTATTCTTGATAAAGATTTCGCCACTGGCTTACCTGATACTCACCCTAATTTAAGTGAAGCCACATGGAGCCGTTTACTGAAATGGAGTCGTGACAGTGAACGCCACAGGCCTAAATCCTTAGCTGAAGTGATTCGAATCATTCGAGCTAATTTATACAAACCAGAAGTCAGTGATAGCTCCAATACTAAGCGAGCCGTTAAGCGCTATGTTCGCTCTCTATCTCCTATCACTATAGGTGCCGGCGCTATTGTCACCACAGGTCTTATCGCTGCTGTTCTGTTATGGCCAGAAGCAACACCGCCCCAGAAAGTTGTCGCAGCACCTGAAGCAGTTCAACCTGAAATTGAAGTAAAAACACCTTTTGAGTCGTTACCGCAAATTTTAGAAGAACCACTCAAATCCGGTGGAACAGCGCCAAAAGTAGAAAAAATTCCTCCGGCCACATTTATCATGGGCGATCAAGGTCATATGGGGGACGACAACGAGAAACCAGCTCATGAGGTTGACATACCCAATGGCTTTTATATTAGTAAATATGAAGTCACCTTTGATCAATACGACAAGTTTGCCAAAGCAACAAACAGAGAACTACCACCTGACAACGGTTGGGGACGAGGTCAACGCCCCGCTATCAACATTAGTTGGTACGACGCAAAAGCCTACACGGCATGGATATCCAATGAAACAAACGCCGAATATCGCCTACCAACAGAAATTGAATGGGAATATTCAGCAAGGGCCGATTCTGATACAGCCTTCTGGTATGGCGACAATGTTAAGCAAGGTTACAGCGTTTGCGACAGCTGCGGAAGCCAGTGGGACGGCATATCTTCGGCTCCAGTTGGCAGCCAGGCAAGTAATCCACTAGGCTTATTCGATATGCACGGTAATGTCGCAGAGTGGGTTGAAGATTGCTATCACGACACCTATGAAGGCGCACCAACTAAAAACCAAGTTTGGCTAGCAAACCAATGCGACAACAGAGTGTTGCGTGGTGGTTCTTGGTTTGATATCCCAAGAGTAGGTAGGAGCTCGACTCGATATAGAGCTCAGCCCGATTTAAAAGCCAGCAATTGGGGCTTTAGAGTAGTAAGGATTATTCAGCAATCTGATGACGTGGCCAAATCAGAATAATTCCGCTAAATGTCACCTATTCGAAATTGTTATGGTGCACAGTAAGTCTTTAGCACTTTTTTTCTATAAAATAAGTGCATCAAAAAATGAGAAGAATTTTGTACGACTTGTTTTCAATTGAAAACAAGTCTGCGTTTTCTAACATTACAATCGATAAATCGAAAATGAAATCTAAGGGAGATTAATACGCTAGAAGCATATTGTTAGACATAACATTTTCGTAAATTATTATTCAGAGGTGCAAATGAGCTTATATTTAGAGTACTTACAAGAAATAGAGAATCGTAAAAGCCAAGGATTGCATCCTAAACCAATTGATGGTGCTGACTTATTAACTGAAATCATTGATCAAATCAAAGATGCTGACCATGAGCACCGCAAAGAATCTCTTTCCTTTTTCATCTATAACACTTTACCAGGCACAACAAGCGCTGCAGTTGTAAAAGCCAAGTTCTTGAAAGAAATCATCTTAGGCGAAACCAGTGTAAAAGAAATCACGCCTGAATTTGCTCTAGAGTTACTTTCTCACATGAAAGGCGGCCCTTCTGTAGAAGTGTTGATTGACCTTGCATTGTCTGATGATTCCGCTATTGCAACGCCAGCCGCTGAAGTATTAAAAACTCAAGTATTCTTGTACGAAGCGGATATGGAACGCTTAGAGTCAGCTTATAACGCTGGCAACAGCATTGCTAAAGAGATTCTAGAAAGCTATGCCAAAGCTGAGTTCTTCACTAAGCTTCCTGACATCAGCGAAGAAATTGAAGTTGTCACTTACATTGCTGCGGAAGGTGATATTTCTACAGACTTACTTTCCCCAGGTAACCAAGCTCACTCTCGCTCTGACCGTGAACTTCATGGCAAGTGCATGATTACTCCTCAAGCTCAGCAAGAGATCAAAGCACTACAAGTCAAACACCCAAATGCGAAAGTCATGCTTATCGCTGAAAAAGGCACAATGGGTGTTGGCTCTTCACGTATGTCTGGTGTGAATAACGTGGCACTTTGGGCTGGCCAACAAGCGAGCCCATACATCCCATTCGTGAACTTTGCTCCTGTTGTAGCTGGCACAAACGGTATCTCCCCTATTTTCATGACGACGGTAGGCGTTACCGGCGGTATTGGTCTAGACCTTAAAAACTGGGTTAAGAAAGTAGATGCCAATGGCAAGCCTGTTCTTGATGCTAATGGTGACACAATTCTTGAGCAAACCTACTCTGTTGAAACTGGCACTGTTTTAACCATCAACACTAAAGAAAAGAAACTTTACAACGGCGATAAAGAGCTGGTTGATGTTTCTTCTGCTTTTACACCTCAACAAGTTGAATTCATGAAAGCCGGCAGCTCCTACGCTGTGGTATTCGGTAAGAAACTACAAACCTTTGCTGCTGAAACGCTAGGTATACCAACACCAACTGTTTATGCGCCAGCGCAAGAAATATCGAAGGATAATCAAGGCCTAACGGCTGTTGAGAAAATCTTCAACAAAAATGCAGTGGGTGTAAAATCTAAAAAAGCGCTTCATGCTGGATCTGATGTGCGCGTTAAAGTAAACATCGTCGGTTCACAAGATACGACTGGTTTGATGACTGCGCAAGAACTAGAGTCTATGGCGGCCACCGTTATTTCCCCTAGTGTTGATGGTGCTTACCAATCAGGTTGTCACACAGCGTCTGTATGGGATTCTAAAGCGCAAGCTAACATTCCAAAACTGATGTCTTTCATGAACAAATTTGGATTAATCACTGGTCGTGATCCAAAAGGCGTTTACCCTCCAATGACAGACGTTATTCATAAAGTATTGAATGACATTACTGTTGATGACACTGCGATCATCATTGGTGGTGACTCTCATACACGTATGTCTAAAGGCGTTGCTTTTGGTGCTGACTCTGGAACCGTTGCTCTTGCATTGGCAACAGGCGAAGCGACTATGCCAATCCCTGAATCTGTCAAAGTAACCTTTAAGGGTGAAATGAAGAGCTACATGGATTTCCGTGACGTTGTTCACGCTACGCAAGCTCAAATGCTGAAACAGTTTGGCGGAGAAAACGTATTCCAAGGCCGTGTAATCGAAGTACACATCGGTACATTGATGGCTGACCAAGCGTTTACCTTTACTGACTGGACTGCTGAGATGAAAGCGAAAGCTTCTATCTGTATTTCTCAAGATAAGACTCTTATTCAATCTCTTGAACTAGCTAAAAAACGCATTCAGATCATGATTGATAAAGGCATGGAAAATGAAGCTCAAACGCTTCACGGCTTGATTGCTCTTGCTGACAAGCGTATTGCAGGTATCACTTCTGGCGAGCAACCAGCGCTAGTTCCTGATAACAATGCTAAGTACTACGCTGACGTAGTCGTTGACCTTGACGAAATCATTGAGCCAATGATTGCCGATCCAGATGTAAACAATGATGACGTATCTAAGCGTTACACTCATGACGTAATTCGCCAAGTATCTTTCTACAAAGATAAGCCTGTCGATCTTGGTTTTGTTGGTTCTTGTATGGTTCACAAAGGTGACATGCAAATCATCGCTCAGATGTTGCGTAATCTTGAAAAACAAAACGGTAGCGTATCATTCAAAGTGCCTTTAGTTGTTGCTCCACCAACGTATAACATCGTTGATGAATTAAAAGCGGAAGGCGACTGGGATATCCTGAAAAAATACGCTGGTTTCGAATTTGACGACGCTAAGCCAAAAGGTGAAGCACGTACTAAATACGAAAACATCATGTACTTGGAGCGCCCTGGATGTAACCTATGCATGGGTAACCAAGAAAAAGCAGAGCCTGGTGATACGGTTATTGCAACTTCAACTCGTCTTTTCCAAGGCCGTGTTGTTGCAGACTCCACAGAGAAGAAAGGTGAATCCTTACTTGGCTCTACTCCAGTCGTTGTACTTTCTACAATATTGGGACGTTTCCCAACCTTGGAAGAATACAAAGCAGCGGTTGATGGCATTACGCTTACTGACTTCGCTCCACCGCTAGATGCCATGACAATGGCTCCTGTAGAGTTTATTCCTGCAACTAATATTTAATCATTACCGATTAAATAGTGTGTGATATAGAAAAGCGACGCTCAAGGCGTCGCTTTTTTTATTTACCTTAATCTGGCTATCCTTTCTCTGCTTTCCCTCGCTCATGCAGGCAAATATAATTTATCCAATTTTATACAGGCACAAAAAAGCCCCGCTATAAGCGAGGCTTCTTCCTAGAAGGTTTTGTTAGCTTAAATAACTTCGCGCTCAACAAGCTCATCAAATTCCGCTTGTAACTGACGCTCTACAGGACTTTCTACATCCTTAGCGTTAATGTGGTGCTGTCGACCAGCATGCTTCGCTTTATGTTTAATTAACTGTTTTTCCAACTTGCCAACTAACAGGTCAAGGGCAGGTTTAAGTTGTTTTTCTGTTTGAACCATTGCAAAAAGGTCATGACCAGGAATATGAACACTGGCTTCTACTATTAATTCATGAGTCCCATGCTTCTCTGTATTTAAGGTCACATTAATGGTGGTAATCTGATTATTGATACGCGCCAAGTGATCCATTTTATCTTTTACTACTTCTTGAACTTCTTCACCAGATTGGACGTGGTGACCGCTAATATTCAATGTATACATAGAGAATTTCCTTCTGTTTTGGTCAGGTTTTTTTATTAACTTAAGTCTTGTTACTCCTCTGCTGCTCTTACTTATAATCTATGGGTACTTGCGTTTAATTTCAATGCCTAGAATGTAAATACTTGCTCAAGATCATGAACAAAACACAGCAATCAAAAAAACTTACACAACACCCTTAAATACTTTATATATCAATACCATAAATCTTCTATTGAAAATATATTTCAATACGGTATAGATAAAATAATAAGTTTTGACACCCATAGCAAGCTTTAGTTTTATCAATAAAAAAGGCAGCAATTCAATGGATGTCATCTCCTATTTAAATCAGTGTAGCAGCCCCAGAAGCAATTGAGCGATGAAATACTACTCTTCTGGCCATAATCCTATAAAAAATGCTAATCGCAGCCACAAGTCAGATACTTATCGTTTCATTAGGCTAAAATAGCAATTCCGTTATAATTAGCCATAAATAGCTAATCGATATTTATTAGCCCAATTTGGCTAAATTTGTATTTTTAGTCATAAACGGCTAAATTACTCTTATCAACTTAAGAGGACATCGCATGAAGCAGACAGTTAAACCTATTGCCGTGATAAGCGGTGATGTTGTTGGCTCAACCAAACTTACTTCTGATGAATTCGAACAACTATTGCAACGAATCAAAGATATCCAAGCGTGGATCAACAAAGGGAACGACTCTAACCTTCATAGCATTGAACGCGGAGATGAGTTCCAGACAGTCATACATGATATTAACAACGCTCTGAGATACGCAATTCTATATCGAATTGGCATCAAAGCGCTTGGCAAAGCCTTTGAAAGCCGTATTAGCTTTGCTATTGCATCTAACGCTGACTTGCGCGCCTCAGTCTCAGAGTCAATGGGAGAAGCTTTTGTTTTATCTGGTCGGGGATTAAAAGCCCTGAAAAATGACCGCTTCATTTTTCACTCAGAGCGTCTAGAACTGACAGAGCGCTTTGAGCTACTCTTCAAATATCTAGATAAACAGCTCACCGAACTAACATCTCGACAATGTGCCGTATTAGTTCCCATGTTACGCAATCATGAAGTTTTGTCTGTGAGCGAACTTGCGGATAAACTCGGGATTGCCACAGCGACGGCCAGCAAATCTCTTAAAGCATCAGGGTGGCCGCTTATAAGTGAACTAAATAGTCTATTTATAAACCAAGTAACAAGGCTTAAAGATGTCTGATTTTAGCACCCTACTCGTGTCATTTTTACTGATCCATACCCTTTGTGACTTTTACCTCCAACCAAAGCATTGGATAAAAGAAAAGGAAGAAAAAAAACACAGATCACCAAAGCTCTATTTGCATTCGATTTTACATGGCGTGGCATTACTCATCCCTGCGTTAGCCCTAAAGATCGACTGGATTAACATTGCTAGTATCATCTCGATTGTTACCATTACTCATTTCGCCATCGATCTATGGAAAGTCAGCACATCAAAAGGTGACGCCTTTTCACGCTTCGCCATTGACCAAATATTGCATGTACTAGTATTTATCATTACAGCTTTTTACATCACTGACAGCATCACCATTACTGAACTACTACAACATGATCAGTTACCAGAAGCTACCATGATCACCTTTGCTTACTTACTGATACTTAAACCTACCTCTGTCGCAATCGGCTGCATTTTAAGCAAATACCCGATTTCAGGAGGCGAGAAAGAAAGTGTTAACGGATTGGTTGCTGGCGGCGAATTAATTGGTTACTTAGAGAGAATATTGATACTAACTTTCACTCTAGTGGGCAGCTACGCTGCTATAGGCTTTGTATTAGCGGCTAAATCAATCTTCAGATTTGGTGAGCTAAATAAATCAAGCGATCGGAGCATGGCTGAATACATGTTAATTGGATCATTAGTGTCTGTGGTTATGACAACTCTAATAGGGATACTGGTGATACTAGGCTTAGACATAGGCGTCGAATAACCCATTTCAACACCTTTATTAAGACATAAAAAAACCCGCTTAAGCGGGTTTTTATGATTCATTAGAAACGATAATTAGTCTTCAATTAGGATGCGCAGCATACGACGTAGTGGCTCAGCAGCACCCCATAGCAATTGGTCACCCACTGAGAAAGCACTAATGTATTCAGGCCCCATGTTCAGCTTACGAATACGACCCACTGGAATACCAAGCGTGCCAGTCGCTACAGTTGGTGTTAAACGCTGCATTGTTGCTTCTTTATCGTTTGGTACAACATCAACCCACTGGTTGTGCTCAGCAAGCAAGCCTTCGATATCCGCCACCGGAATGTCTTTGTTCAGTTTGATGGTGTATGCCTGACTATGGCAACGCATTGCACCGATACGAACACACAGGCCATCAACTGGAATTGGGTTGCCGTCGATACCTAGGATCTTGTTCGCTTCAGCTTGTGCTTTCCACTCTTCACGGCTCTGGCCGTTATCAAGCTGGCTATCGATATAAGGAATCAAAGAACCCGCTAGAGGCACACCAAACTGATCTGTTGGAAGCGTACCAGAACGCATTGTTTCTGCGACCTTACGATCGATCTCAAGAATCGCACTGGCAGGATCTGCAAGCTCACTAGCAACCGAGCCTTGCAGCATACCCATCTGATTGATCAGCTCACGCATATGACGAGCACCGCCACCAGACGCCGCTTGGTAAGTCATAGAAGTCATCCATTCGATATGACCTTTTTCAAACAACCCACCTAGCGCCAATAGCATCAAGCTAACAGTACAATTGCCACCAACAAAAGTTTTAACGCCACTCGTTAAACCTTGTTTAATAACATCCAAGTTAACTGGGTCAAGTACGATAATGGCATCTTTATCCATACGTAGAGAAGATGCCGCATCGATCCAGTAACCTTTCCAACCAGCATTACGCAACTGTGGGTAAATAGCCTTGGTGTAATCCCCGCCTTGACAGGTAATAATAATATCCATCTTTTTCAATGCTTCAATGTCGCTTGCATCTTGAAGTAATGGAATATCTTTACCAATTTCTGGACCTTTCTGCCCCGTTTGAGATGTAGTGAAGAAAACTGGATCAATATGATCAAAGTCTTTTTCTTCCATCATGCGTTGCATCAACACGGAACCGACCATTCCGCGCCATCCGACTAAACCTACAGCTTGTTTTGACATGGTTAACGTTACCTTTTTTTGTGGGGCCACTCATACCAAGAGCAGTATCCCTAATGAATACCCAATATCGTTATGATATTAAGCTTTTAATGCTGCTAGAACGGCATCGCCCATGGCTTGCGTACTAACAGTTTCGCATCCTTCTGATGCAATATCTGCCGTTCTAAGACCTAGATCCAGAACCTTGCTGACTGCCGCTTCAATCGCGTCCGCCGCATCTTTGGCGTCTAAAGAATAACGCAACATCATAGCAACTGACAAAATTGTCGCCAATGGGTTAGCGATTCCTTTACCTGCGATGTCTGGTGCAGAACCGTGACATGGCTCATACATACCGCGACCTTCAGCATTTAGTGAAGCAGAAGGTAGCATACCAATAGAACCTGTCAACATGGCAGCAGCATCAGAAAGGATATCACCAAACATATTGCCAGTAACCATTACATCAAACTGTTTTGGTGCACGAACAAGCTGCATAGCAGCATTATCGACTAGCATATGAGTCAATTCGACGTCTGGATACTCTTTCGCCACTTCTTCCATGACTTCTTTCCAAAGCACAGTCACTTCTAACACGTTGGACTTATCAATTGAGCAAACACGCTTACCACGTTGGCGAGCCGCTTCAAAAGCAGAACGTCCAATACGACGAATCTCTGATTCGCTGTAAACATAAGTGTTAAAACCTTCTCGCTCACCATTTTCTAACGTGCGAATACCACGAGGCTGCCCAAAGTAAATGCCGCCTGTTAGTTCGCGAACAATTAGGATGTCCAAGCCAGCAACGATTTCTGGCTTCAAGCTAGACGCATCAGCTAACTGTGGGTATAGAATCGCAGGACGAAGATTCGAAAATAACTCTAGGTTAGAGCGCAAGCCAAGTAAGCCTTTTTCAGGGCGAACTGACATGTCTAACTTGTCCCACTTAGGACCGCCAACCGCACCAAGCAAAATCGCGTCTGCGGTTTTAGCTTTAGCTAATGTCGCTTCTGGCAATGGAGAACCAGTCTCATCATAAGCAGAACCACCGACTAAAGCGCTCTCATGCTGAATATTCAATGAAAACTGTTCATTCACTGCATCCAAAACGCGCACCGCTTGCGCTACGATTTCAGGACCTATACCGTCACCCGGCAATACCAATACATTCTTAGTCATGTTAAACCCTTTAAAAAATCTGTCTTCTAATATGTTGTTTTGGAAACTACTGACCGCGTGACAAGAAAAGCCACGGCGCATCATTCATGCGTTTTTCTTCATAGCGACGAATCGCAGAATCTTGCTGTAACGTTAAGCCGATATCGTCTAAACCATTCAACAAACAATGTTTACGGAAATTATCCACGTTGAACTCGAATGTCGCACCAGAAGGCGAGGTTACAGTTTGATTTTCAAGATCGACAATAATTTCTGCGCCTTCACGCAAGGCTACTTCTGCAAATAATTGATCTACTTCTTCTGCTTGTAAAACGATAGGCAACAAGCCATTTTTGAAGCAGTTGTTATAGAAAATGTCGGCAAAGCTTGGTGCAATAATCGTGCGGAAACCGTAATCATCTAATGCCCAAGGCGCGTGTTCACGACTAGAACCACAACCAAAGTTCTGACGCGCTAATAACACACTCGCGCCTTTGTAACGATCTTGGTTTAACACAAAATCCTGACGAATAGGACGACCATCGCATTCTTGGTCTGGTTGACCTTCGTCTTCATAACGCAGTTCATCAAATAAATTTTTCCCAAAACCAGTACGTTTTATGGATTTCAAAAACTGTTTTGGAATGATCATATCAGTATCAACGTTCGCCAAATCCAAAGGAGCGGCTAGACCTGTATGTTTAGTAAAAGGACGCATACTGTTCTCCTAGTGTTTAACAAACTCATTAACATCAACAAAGTGGCCTGCAATCGCTGCTGCCGCTGCCATTGCTGGACTCACCAAATGCGTACGACCACCAAAACCTTGACGACCTTCAAAGTTGCGGTTGGAAGTAGACGCACAATGTTCGCCAGCACCTAGCTTGTCAGCGTTCATTGCCAAACACATAGAACAACCTGGCTCACGCCATTCTAATCCAGCGGCTTCGAAAATCTCGTGCAAACCCTCTTTTTCAGCTTGCGCTTTTACCAAGCCAGAACCAGGAACGACGATCGCTTGCTTAAGAGTCGTTGCCACTTTACGGCCTTTAACTACTTGCGCTGCAATACGAAGATCTTCAATGCGTGAGTTTGTACAAGAACCAATGAAAACTCGATCTAGAACGATATCGGAAAGCATAGTTTTACCTTCAAGGCCCATGTATTTCCAAGCGCGTGCATAACCTTCTTTCTTCACTGGGTCTTTCTGATCTTCTGCACGAGGAATCGCCTCATCAATAGCAATAACCATTTCTGGCGACGTTCCCCAAGTCACTTGTGGCTTGATGTCTTCCGATTTGATTACAACCACTTCATCAAATTGCGCCTCTTTATCAGAAACAAGATCTTTCCATGCTTCTACCGCCATATCCCAATGGTCACCTTTTGGTGCATAAGGACGACCTTTAACGTATTCAATAGTGGTCTCGTCTACTGCAATCAAACCAACACGAGCGCCCGCTTCGATAGCCATATTACAGACAGTCATACGACCTTCCATAGACAAAGACTGAATACCTGTACCGCCAAACTCAATCGCATAACCTGTACCACCGGCGGTACCAATCGCACCGATAATCGCTAAGACAACGTCTTTAGCAGAGACCCATGGTGACAATTCACCATCAACACGAACCAACATGTTGCGGCTTTTCTTCTGCACCAAACACTGAGTAGCTAATACATGCTCAACTTCAGAGGTACCAATACCATGTGCCAAAGCACCAAAGGCACCATGAGTCGATGTGTGAGAATCACCACACACTACTGTCATACCTGGAAGCGTCGCACCCTGCTCTGGCCCAACAACGTGCACGATTCCTTGGCGAATATCTTTCATGTTGAATTCAGTGATACCGAATTCGTTACAGTTATCATCCAACGTGGTTACTTGGATTTTAGAAACTGGGTCTTCAATACCATCTACACCAGAAATACGTTCTTTCTTAGTCGTAGGAACATTATGGTCTGGCGTTGCTAAGCTTGAAGACACGCGCCAAGGCTTACGTCCTGCCAATCGAAGACCTTCAAAAGCCTGTGGTGAAGTCACTTCATGAAGTAGTTGTAAATCAATATAAATCAATGCACTACCGTCATCTCGTTGCTGAACAAGGTGGCTATCCCACAACTTGTCATAAAGGGTTTTCGCTGACATAAGTTCTCTCCTCAGAAATCTATTGCGCTATCCTAAAACTTTGGCTTAAATTACTCAAATTCATATTTTTCATGTTTTGGATAATTTTTTGGAATGATAGACATCGCAGAGCTACTAACCTTTATAAAAGTCGCTGAAACCAGCTCGTTTTCAGAAGCAGGTGATCAACTTTTTGTTACGCAACCCGCCATTAGCAAACGAGTAGCTTCGCTCGAAAACAGCCTTGGTGTAAAACTTTTTGATCGCATTGGACGACAAGTGCAATTAACCGAAGCAGGTATTCGCTTATTACCCAAAGCTCGAAAAATGGCAGAAGATCTGCAAGACATAAAACGCAGCATGACATTGCAAATGCAAGACGTAAGCGGTGAATTACGCCTATCCACCAGCCATCACGTTGGCTTACATCGCTTGCCTAAATCACTAAAACGATTTCAAGAAGATTTTCCCAGTGCGCACTTGGAAATTGAATTTGTTCAATCAGAGGAAGCCTATCAAGATGTTTTGAAAGGACGCGCTGAGTTAGGGGTTATTACCTTATCCAATAAAGAAAATCCGCTCATTGAGTCATTGCCTATTTGGTCAGACCCACTAGCATGCGTGGTCAGTAAAGATCACCCTCTCGCATTTTCTAAAAACCTGAGCTTAATTGAATTAGCGCAACATGCTTGTGTGTTGCCCAATAAAAACACCTTTACCAGACAAATAGCAGAGCAGGCATTTGGCAAGCAAGGCCTGAAGCCTCAAGTGAGAATGAATACAAATAACTTGGAAACACTAGCAATGCTAGTCAATATTGGTTGGGGATGGTCGTTACTCCCCTCAACACTCGTCGACGAAAAGTTAGCCGTATTGAACCTGCCGGATTTGAACGTAGAAAGAAAACTGGGGGTTATTCATCACAAACAAAGAACGCTTAGTCGTGCCGCCATCGCCTTTATCGAATTATTAAAAAGCGACGGCTCTTGTTTATAGCAAATAGATATCGGTAAACAGACTAACGACGCTGACTAAGCAAAAGAATGGCTAATGCCAGCGCACTCACGCCAGCTGCGAGGGTGAAAACCCATGCTCCGCCCAACCATTCCCATAAATAGCCCGTAATCACCATACCAAGTCCGCCACCTAAACCTATAGCAAATGCACTGTACATAGCCTGGCCTTGCCCGGCAAAGCGCTCAGGAAAAAGACGTCTTATTTGATCAATCGATACCATATGAAATAAAGCAAACGTAATACAATGCAACAGCTGAGTAATAATAAGCACCCAAGCAATAGAAGCAAACCACCCGACCAGAAGCCAACGAACAATTCCGCAAATAAAACAAAGCGTAATAATATGAACCACATCGAAGCGTTTAATCGTATTACCAAAAAATAAGAATAAAAAAATCTCAATCACCACACCCAATGCCATAAGCAAACCAATGGATTCACCGCTGTAGCCAAAGTTAGACAAATGCACAGCAAAAAACACATTAAATGGCGCATGCGACATAAATGCCAAAAAAGCTAAAACGAAAAACAGTATGGATTCAGGGCTTTTAACGAGTGACAAAAATGAAACACTTGCCTTTTGCTGGTTGACCTCATAGGCCTGCTCTTTAAGAAAAAAAGACGTCACGACAGCAAGTGCCATAAAAACACAAATAGTTGGAATAACAATTCCAACACCAAATTGTCCAATCAAAAAGCCGGCGCTTGTTACCGAAAATACATAGCCAATCGAGCCGCCTACTCTCAGTCGCGTATAAGGCACATCCAAGCGTCGAATACTTCTCACCGCCAGAGAATCAGTCATCGGGATAAGGGCTGAATAAAACAAGGCCATCGTACAGGTCAAAAGCCAAAATGTTTCGAATTGGTTACTCCAATTAAATGGAATAACCGCAATGAAGCAACCAAGAATTCCTACTTGAAGTATGCGTTTTGGCAGTCCAACTTTTGCTGTGAGCCACCCCCAAAAATGAGGCACCAAAATTCCAGATAATGTAAAAGTCGACATCAAACGGCCAATCTCGGAGGCAGTTAAACCAATCGATTTATAATACATCGAGATATAAGGCATCATGACGCCCACAACAGCACAGAAAAAAAAGTAAAAGAAGAACAAAGGCCAAGCCACAGGGCGAGCATTTTCAGAAAACATCATGTCTCCAAGGAAGAAAATAAGATTATTATCGTCTAAGACAATAAAAATTATGCATAAATAATAATGTTTGAGTATGCTGGAAATAATGAGAAAAAGCACCAAAGAAGACGCCACACATACCCTAAAGCTCTGATCTAATATCAGAACCGAGTATGACTAAGATCTAATAAACATTTTCCATCTAAAGCGAGAGAAATCATGACAGACAAACAAGAATGGTGGCGTGGAGCCGTAATTTACCAAGTTTATCCTCGCAGTTTTTTTGATTCAAATAACGATGGCATTGGCGATCTTCCCGGCGTTACCGCAAAAATGCATTATATCGCTTCTCTAGGTGTCGATGCCATTTGGTTATCACCATTTTTCACCTCACCTATGAAAGATTTTGGTTACGATGTTTCCGACTACTGCGGTGTCGATCCTATTTTTGGAACCCTGGACGATTTTGATGAACTGATTGCCTCAGCTCATCATCATGGTCTTAAAGTGATGATTGACCAAGTACTGAACCACAGCTCGGATCAACACCCTTGGTTTGTTGAATCGCGCAGTAGTCACGATAACGATAAAGCAGATTGGTATATTTGGGCTGACGCTAACCCTGATGGCACAGTCCCTAACAATTGGTTATCTGTCTTTGGTGGCCCTGCATGGCATTGGGACAGTCGTCGCAGACAATATTATCTACATAATTTCTTAGACAGTCAGCCAGACTTAAATTTCCACAATCCAGACGTTGTGGATGCTTTACTTGAAACCGTGGAATTCTGGTTAAAATGCGGTGTAGACGGTTTCCGTTTAGACACAGCGAATTATTATTACCATGATATAGAACTGAGAAATAACCCACCAAAAGACGAAGTCGTCGAAGGCAGTATTGGCGTAAGACTCGACAACCCATACGCTTATCAGCTACACCTATATGACAAATCCAGACCCGAAAACATTGCCTTTTTACAACGTCTACGCAGCTTATTAGACCAATACCCCAATACAACGACTGTGGGTGAAGTGGGATGTGATTTTGCGCTAGAAACCATGGCGGCGTACACCCAAGGTAAAGACAAGCTGCACATGTGCTATTCGTTCGATCTGTTAACGCATGATTCTTCTATGACTCACATTCGCAATACCATGGAAACGATAGAAGCAGGTTTAGGCGATGGATGGCCTTGCTGGTCAATTGGAAATCATGACGTAGAACGCGTAGTGACTCGCTGGGGTAAGAATCATGACCCAATCGCCAAAAGCAAAATTTATATGGCGATGCTTTTAACCTTACGCGGTAGTGTTTGTCTGTATCAAGGCGAAGAACTCGGCCTGCCGGAAGCTGAACTGACCTTTGAGCAACTGGTTGACCCATTCGGAATTAATTTCTGGCCAGAATTTAAAGGCAGAGATGGCTGCAGAACACCTATTCCATGGAAAAATGAAACGTTAGGAGGCTTTACTCAATCCGCAGAAGCTTGGTTACCTATTGCTGAATCCCAACGCCCAATGGCAGTGAGTGAGCAGGAAGGTAATCGCCACTCGGTGCTGCATGCCTATCGTGATTTTCTACATATTAGACGCAGCCACCCAGAACTGCGCCATGGCAATATCGAGTTTTTATATAACGATGAAACAACCCTAACCTTCATCCGTAGCTATGAAGGCAAACGCATTTATGTCGCTATTAATACCGCAAGCCAAGACATCATCCTGCCGGTCGAGCTTCATTTGTCGCCCCTTACGTTGCCAGAAGCCATACACAGCGGCTATGTAGATGGAAATACCATTGTCCTTGCTCCGTTTAGTATTTTATTGGCTTCTATTACCGACTAATATTTGTGCATAAAATAAAAGTCATAAAAAAAGTCCCGACCAACCATGTTGGAGCGGGACTTAAATTTAGAACAAGAAAGCACTAAGAGGATAGCTGCTCTTGACTTGGCCAAGCATTGATAATTGCTTTCACCAAGGTCGCTAACGGAATCGCAAAAAAGATTCCCCAGAACCCCCATATGCCGCCGAAAAATAACACCGCTACAATAATGGCCAAAGGATGCAGGTTCACCGCTTCTGAAAACAACAGAGGGACAAGCACATTGCCATCCAAAGCCTGTACGATTAAATAGGCAATGACCACATAGATAAACTCACTCTGAGTACCATATTGATAGAAGGCCACCAAGATAACAGGAATGGTCACGGCCGCTGCTCCTATATAAGGAATCAGTACAGATAATCCAACCAGCAATGCCAACAGTTCTGCGTACTTCAAACCAAACACTAAAAAGACAATGTAGGTCACTACGCCAACGACAAGCATCTCAATAAACTTACCACGAATATAATTCGCTATCTGATCATTCATTTCATGCGCGATATTACGCATCATTTTTCTTTCTTTTGGCAGCCATGATGTTAAATAGCTTAGTATTTTGCGCTGGTCTTTTAGTAAGAAGAAAATCACCAGAGGTACTAGAACCACATAAATGACAACCGAAAATAATGATGGAATACTTGCCAGTGAAAAGGACAGCAACCATTGCCCAAGGCTGGTTGACTCATTAGCCAGCGAGTTGGTTATTTCATCTATAGCTGCTTGGCTAACCAAGTCACTATGTCCTTGCGCAAAATGCAGCACCTCATCTCTAATAACGGTAAACATCCTCGGTGCATCTTGAACAAGTCGTACCGCTTGACGCCATACAATTGGCACCATAAAGCCGATAAAAACGCTGCATGCTGTTAAAAAGGTAAAAAATACAATAAAAACAGACGGAAGATGACCTAACCTAAGCCGTTGTAGCCTTTCAACCAACCCTTGCAATAAAAAGGCTAAAACAATAGCAATCAAGATAGGTGCTAAAATCCCTCCCCAAAATGCCAAAACACATAGGGTAGCAACCATTAGTAAAATAAAGACGACTACTTCTTCATTAGAAAAATACCGCTTAATCAGCGTATCAACAATTTTAAACATATTGAGTCCGTTTTAGCTTTTTTGAATCACAAAGGTGTACACATCATTGTCTTCTGATTTTGACAATAGAGAAAATCCAACTAACGCAACGTATTGAGGAATGTCTTTTAAAGAACCTGCATCACATGTTGTCACACACAAACGCTCCCCCACCGCCATCTGACTTAACGCCATTTTTGCCTTTAATAAAGGCATTGGGCAACGATCTTCTCTTGCATCCAAGATTGCGTCATACTGATTACCTAGATTAACCGCCATTTTATAACTTACCCAATAAATGCATTAGCCATATTATGAGACTATTTTTAAACGTTACAACAGGCTTAACCATCTTAGCCGTTGTTTTTACAAGCACTTTATCTACTATTAGCTCTGCAGGCATTCCTGATCTGGAGGCAAACAAAGACGAAAGAGCCTTATCGAACCCATCTTATATTTTAGGGCAACATTGGTTTAGAAAACTCAATGGCAGTCGAGCATTAATCGATTTCCCACCAGCCTACGATTACCTAAAAAATGCGTTATCTCAAATTCTTCCGCAAACTAACCTTTACAACACCACAGTCGAAATGACCTTGCTAAACAGCTCCAAAAGTAATGCCTTTGTCATTCCGGGCAATCATCTGTTCATTTATTCCGATATTATGGAGATGATTACCAGCGAAGACATGCTATTCGGCTTACTTGGGCACGAAATTGCCCATTTAGATCTTCGACACTATGAGCGGCAAACCAAACATTCTGGTGAAGAATTACAAAAAACAATGGTTATGCTGGGAGCAGGCATCGCTGCGGCTTTAGCCGGCGCAGGTTCGGATGCAACTACCGCACTCTGGTTAGGGGGGATAGCCAACCAAGCAGAGAACACTTTAACCTACAGCCGTAACCAAGAACAAGAAGCCGATCGTCGTGGTCGTGAATATCTAATCAATGCAGGGCTTGACCCAGAAGGCATGACTAAACTCTTTCAGGCTTTCTTTAAGCAAGCCTTGGGAAGACCAAAACTGGAATTTTTATCAAGTCACCCTTCACCAGACTCAAGAATGTCTGATTCTTTTAATGCAGAAACCAAAGGAACAATATTAAGCAATAGAAGAACAAGCAATTTTGAGTTCTTTAGAGCAAGCCTGTTAGCGTACAGAGCAGGCATTGAAGATAAACCTTATTCTTATTTAGATCAAAACATCCAAGATAATGATACTAAAATTTTCGCCAAAGGGCTATTTTCTTACCTTATTCAATCACCTATTCGAGCTTTAGATTATTTAACTAAACTAGAAAATCACAACCAATTTACCGATTACCTTCAAGCACTAAGCTATGCTGCATCCGGTCAAACCGAGGAAGGACTAAAAATAATCAACATGAGGTTGGATCTTGAGCCAAAAAATATTATGTTTTCAATGTTGTATTCACAGCTAACCCATTCAAAGCCTACTAACGTTCGGTCTGATTATTTGTATGAAAAACGTTTGATATGGCGGGCTAATATTCAATACTATCAATCCAGAAACAATATACCTATGGCTCTGAATTATCGGGCCCTATTAGACTTTAGCCAAGGTAAAGACAAAACAGCTCAATATCTTATTAAACGTGCAGAAAATGACGCGCATCACAATGATAAAAATCTCATCCAGAGCACAGAGAACTATTTTAAAAGAATAAACGAAGCAGAAAAACAGGAAGATTTAGAAGAGGAGAATTTTAGATTAAATAGATAATATTTAAACAGACATAAAAAAGCCAAACCTAATAGTTTGGCTTTTTTATTGACAACAAGTCAGCATCATTCTGCTGCTTGTGCATGTAGAGTATCAAACTCTGCCTGCAATTCAGCATGCTTAGCATTGTATAGCGATACTTTCTGATCAACAGTGTAAGCACCTTTTAAGTTAACAGACGCATCAACATCAGCACCCATGTTTTCAAGAGTTACAGCAAGTGCTTCTACACCACCTCTTGCACTTTGAATACGATCACTTGGGCTTTCATCTGAAGCTGCAAAAGCGCTAGTGGCCATAACAGATGCAGTTACTAAAGCGAGAACGGTTTTACTTAACGTTTTCATGGTAATATCCTTTTTCAATAATATAAAGTTACTTAAATAATATGGGGTTATTATTCAGCTGACTGAGCATGTAATGAATCAAATTGATCTTGTAATTCAGCATGTTTTGCATTGTAAACAGCCGCTTTTTGATCAAAAGTATAAGCACCATTCAAGTCAACGCTGGTATCAACATTGGCACCCATATTTTCAAGAGTTGTACCCAATGCTTCAACACTACCTTTTGCACTTTGCACTCGTTCTGTACCAGTTTCAGCAAAAGCAGCGGTTGTCATTACGGAAGCAGTTACTAGAGTAAGAATAGTTTTGTGTAGATTTTTCATAACATTCACCTTTTAAATTAAGTATTTTTAAACAAGAAGTTTCTTGTGTTTGATTACTCTGCTGTTTGGTTATGTAAGTCATCAAACTGACGTTGTAATTCTTCGTGTTTAGCATTATAAACAGCCGCTTTTTGGCTAAAAGTATATGCGCCACTCAAGTCAACACTAGTATCAACGTCAGCACCCATGTTTTCTAATGTGGTACCCAATGCTTCAACACTACCTTTTGCACTCTGTAAACGTTCTTCCACAGTGTCATTAGCAAATGCAGAAGTTGTCATTACAGCTGCAGTTAATAAAGCCAAAGTTGTTTTAGTAAAAGTTTTCATATTAATCTCCTTATGAGAGTAGAAGTTTGTATTTAAAATTTAATTCGTTTTGCGTTTCGATAAGTTCATAATAGTCCTTTACAAAAAATTAAAAAGCCCAAAACCCTACCTTCCACTGTTGTTTCAAATACGAATTAATAAACGTCAGATTGCATAAAAATCACACAAAATAGGCACGTATCAAAATAAATAAGGTCAAAGTGGTGTTAAATAAGGAATAAAAAGACAAGAATCGACGGCTGTGACAGGTTAAATAGGGATAAAGGGGCAAATCGATAGGGATAGATCGAAAATTTTGCTAAAATAGACCATCTGTTTGGATATATAAGACTATGACACCACTTGCCTTAATCGATAATTTAGAACATTTACCTAACCCTTTTACTCAATTTGATAGCATTGTTGATCATTTGAAAGGCTCTACACCTCACCTTAATGACCCTGAATACCGAAGAGACCTCCAACTCGCTCTATGCTTTATCTACAGTTACAACGGATCACAGGCTACTTTTAACTCGTATCGTCGAGAAGTTGAGCGACTACTGCTTTGGTCATGGCATATAGCCAACAGCCCTACCACTGAATTACGCCGTGATCAGATCGAAGAATTCATACATTTTTGTATTACCCCTCCAGAAAACTGGATCGGTATTAAAAACGTCGCTCGTTTTAAGCTCCACATGGGACAAAGAATCGCTAATAAAGATTGGCGACCATTTGTCGCCCATGTAAGTAAATTAGAGTTTAAAAATGGTGATGTACCAAAAACCAAACTGCATTCATTATCTCAAGCAGCCATAAGAGCAACGTTTTCAATATTGTCGTCTTACTATGGTTTCCTTATGCAAGAGGACGCAGCACAACAAAACCCAGTGGCATTGATTCGACAAAAAAGTAAATTTGTAAAAAAAGAAGTGACTCGCAAACAAGTAAGACGAATTTCAAATTTACAATGGGATTATGTAATCGAAACCGCTGAAATGTTGGCGGAAGAAGACCCAGCACATCACGAACGCACTCTATTTATCATGAACGCCCTACTCGGTATGTATTTACGAATTTCTGAACTTGTCGCTGATGAACGCTCTGCGCCAACAATGGGTGATTTTATAAAAGACGCCGATGGACATTGGTGGTTTAAAGTCCTTTCAAAGGGTAATAAAGAACGCCTTGTTGCTGTCTCTGATGATATGTTAAATGCGTTAAAACGCTATCGACAGTTCCGTGATCTACCATTACTTCCCACCATTGCAGAAAACACACCGCTCGTACCTAAAAATCGTGGCCAAGGTGCAATGACAAGCTCGAGACAAGTTCGTAACATCGTTCAATTCTGTTTTGATAGAGCATATGAGCGCATGTGTGAAGATGGCATGAAAGCCGATGCAGATGATCTACGCGTCGCAACGGTCCACTGGTTAAGACACACAGGCATATCAGAAGACGTGAAGACGAGACCAAAAGAGCACGTCAGAGAAGACGCTGGCCATGCGAGCATGGCAACAACCGATAAATACATTGATACAGAGTATCGAGAACGCCACGCCAGTGGCCGAAAAAAAACGCTACGCCCCCATTAATAGTTGAAGCTACCAAGCACATCGCTTTAATCTATTAGGATATAATTCCTAGTGCCTTATCGCGATGCGGTTCATTTAGCATTATGCTATTTAGACCAGCGCTCCAGACTTTCCTCGTCATTAGTATTGGCTTCAACCCAATGACTTTGTGAGCCCTGGGACTCTTTCTTCCAAAACGCCGCTCGGCTTTTTAGGTAGTCCATTATAAAATCACACGCTTGAAAAGCTTCAGCCCGATGAGAGGCGCTTACACCAACAAAAACAATCTGATCATCAACCGACAAACGACCCACACGGTGTACAACGCAAACGTCTAATAAAGGCCAACGAGAATTAGCTTCGTCCACAATAACTTGCAAGTTCCGCTCAGTCATTCCTGGATAATGCTCAAGTTCGAAACTACACGCTTCTTTAGGTAAATCAGAGAACTGCCGCACTAAACCAACGAACATAGCAACAGCACCGGTTTTATTGGCTGTCAATAAACTGTTATACAAAGCATCAACTTGAAAATCTTCTTCTTGTACAAGAATCATTTAGCCTCCGGTAACGGGTGGAAAAAACGCCACTTCATGGACAGATTCAGGGACAATATCAGCGTCTCTGGCAAATTCAAAATCAATTGAAGATTGAATGCCTTTTTCCAACAACGCCTGCCCTTTATCTAATTCATTCGCCAATTGCTGCTTTAATTCGCCTAGACTCAATGGTAGTGCTAACTCTGCTACGTATTCATTCTGGCCAATACTTTCTTTAAGCGACGCAAAAAAAACCACTTTCACTTTAGACATTTCCTTTGCTCCAATCACCGCTCTTACCACCTTTTTTTTCTAACAAAGACACATTCTGAATAATTATGCCTTTATCCACCGCTTTGCACATATCATAAAGCGTCAGTGCAGCGATACTCGCACCAGTGAGCGCCTCCATCTCAACACCTGTTTTACCAGATAGTGAGCAGGTACATAACACTTCCAGCTCACAATCACTGATGACATTAATATCAACCGTCACCTTGGTTAACATCAGAGGATGACACAGGGGTATCAAATCCGATGTTTTTTTTGCCGCTTGAATACCGGCAATACGAGCAGTAGCCAACACATCACCTTTTGGCAAACCACCTTCAATGATTTTTGTAAGTGTGGTTGGTTGCATTAAAAGTGTAGCTTGAGCAGTGGCCGTGCGCTTCGTCATGTCTTTGTCCGAGACATCAACCATATGTGCATGTCCCTGACTATCTAAATGGGTAAGTGTATCGCTCATAAAAATCCTAAACAGTGTACATAGATTAAAAATGTCGCCTATATTTTAAGAAAGCCAACAAAAATGCAAGCGAAGTCTTACTTGAGACGGCTACAATCACGATCTTACATGGATCAGCCTAATCATCGTATTTTAATTAGGAACAACAGAAATGGTATCCAGACTTATTCTCTTATGCATTCTTCTCGCACCACCTTTGTGGGCGCAAAATGTAGCATTTCCTTTGGAAAAAATGGAATCAAGAATAGATACCCCCATCCCTACATTCAAAGAAACACATACAATATCTGCTCAAGAGGCATTACTCACTAGCGAGTTCAAAGAAGCAACCTATAATGAATCACAAGGTTTTTCCAAACACGCTTACTGGCATAAATTAAGCTTCCCTAAAATAACACCGGGTACAAAAAAAACACTTTTTCTTGGCTTAAATTATTTCGTCATCGAGCATCTCGATTTTTATCTATTCCATGACGAGCAACTCCAATCCCAGTGGAAAAGAGGTGCGCTAGAAAATTGGCAAGGAGATACGCAGCACTACGAAGGTATTTGGATCCCTATTACTCTCTCAGACCTGCATGATACAACCCTGCTCATACGCAAGCAGGGCAATAGTCCACTTTTGACACCATTTATGCTATTTGACGAGAAAAGTGCAGAAACCAGAAAAGAACAAAAACTCATCTTCTGGACCTTTATCATCAGCAGCTTGGCAATATTACTCGCGCACAACGTATTTGTTTTTATTCTACTTAGACAACCTGGCTTCATTTACTATCTTGGTTTAAACATCATTATATTTATTGCCCTGTCGGTGATCACAGGCTTCAGCCGTTGGATTTTCTCAGAAGAAATTAACCAATGGATTCTTAAAAATCTGTTTGTCATTTTTGGAATCGGCGCTTGGATCCTATTTCGCTTCAGCCTGTACTTTTTAAAAGAAGTTCAAATACCTCCCCCTCAATCATTGATTAGAAAATATGGCGATAGTCTTTTCATTGCGTTCTTACTATTAACCCAACTACTACCAGTAAAAAGCGTGGCTTTTCTTTTTGGTGTAATAGAATTCTGTATGTTCCTAATGTGTACTTACTGGGGAGTCAAAGCCTATGCAAAGGGCTTTACAGCCGTTCGATTTTATTTGTTCTCCTGGTTCTTTTTAATCATTGGCAGCATATTAAACACCTTCATTTTTTGGAAAATACTGCCTATAAACCTGTTTACAGAGTCTATTCTGCCTGTCTGTAGCATACTGCAACTACTTGGTTTTGCTTTTGCTTTTGCTGATAAAGCGAAGCAGTTTGAGCGCAATAGAAAACTACAGGCACTTACCGATTTGCAAACTGGACTCCCTAATCGAAACTATTTTTTTAGCAAACTGCCCTCTCTGTTAAAAGAAATGACGAGGAAACCACCTCAATTCGCGCTTATCATGATAGAAATCAGTAACTATCAAACGCTTAGTCAAGCCTTCGGCCCGGCCAAGACTGACTCAGTGATATCAGACATTATTCAAAGCCTTCATCAACAAGCATTAGATATCAAAGACGTTTTACCATTCCCCTTATCCAATAAGAATAGCTATAAAGTCATTCGTATAACAGCCACCAACATTGTCTTAATCAGTACAAATCCTGAGATAATCCATCAACAAATACGACAAATTCAAAATGTTCTTGATGCGCCAACACAGGTAAATAAAATTCAGTTCAGACATCAATACAAAATTGGCAGCGCCCTTTCCTCTTCGCAAGAAACAGACTTAGACAAACTTTATCAAAACGCACTTATTGCTAATCGTTCGGTAAGCTATTCATCTGGAACCTGGGTTGCGTTTAATGAAAACCTTAAAAACAACCATGCACATCAGCTGAATTTAATCACGCAGCTAACAGACGACATTCAGTACGAGAAGCTGTATTTCCACATACAGCCACAAGTCAACTTAGTGGACAGAAGCATTATCGGTGGAGAAGTCCTCATTCGTTGGCATAACCAGCACTTAGGACAAGTATCACCCGCGGAGTTTATTCCACTTGCAGAGCAAACTGGCCTCATAAACAAACTCACTGACATGTTGCTAGAAAAAGTATTTTCTTGGGTTTCATTGCACCCTGAGCTACTGGCCAAACAACGCTTATCGGTCAATATTTCCGCATTGGATTTACTACAAGAAGACTTTGCTGAGGGAGTTATTAAACAGATCAAAACTCACCAATTATCAGCCAGCAAGTTCACTATAGAAATCACTGAAACCAGTATTTTTCAGAATAACGATATTGTACATAACAACGTAAAGCAGCTACATCAAGCAGGCTTTAAGCTTGCTATCGACGATTTTGGAGTTGGTTATAGTTCCATGCAAAACCTTGTCGCCCTAGAAACCGACGAGCTAAAAATTGATCAATTCTTTGTGATGAACTTACTAAACGACCCACAGAGTCATATTTTGTGTAAAAATATGATCGATCTATGCAAAGCACTTAATATCGTCAGTGTGGCAGAAGGCATTGAATCTGAAGACGTTTTGAAATTACTACTGGAATGGCAGTGCCAAGTAGGACAGGGCTATCATCTATACAGACCCATGTCACCAACCGATTATTTAATGCTCTTAGATTAAAACGTTCCACCTTTGTCAGAACTAACAAATCGTGCATAATGCATTAAGTATTAATTAATTGATCCCTACCATTCATAACGAAAAACGGTTAATAGCCAACACCTCATGAGCTTAATAGACGATTATCAACTGCTGGAGATTCCAACTACCGCCAGCGAGCAGGAAGCAAAAACCGCGTTTAGACGTTTGGCAAGGCGCTATCATCCTGACAAAAACCCTGACAAGGATACAACTGAGCTTTTTCAGCGCCTCCAAGCCGCTTACGAAAACGTCACCAGCGCTATTCGTCAAGGCGCACAAGTTAATGATTGGAAACCGTTTACTTTCACCAAAGAAAACACTCAAAGCTCCGACGCGAAAAACCGTTATACGAATTTTTCAACCGCCACAGACAAGGAGCAAGAAGCCTTTGTAAAAGAGCGACAGCGCGCCTACGAAGAAATGAAACGCAACAATGCGCATCACGAAAAGACCCGCAATGACGCCATCAAAGCCGCCCGAAATACCCTAAATGAAAAACGCGTTAAAGCCCTTTACGAAGAAGCCTTCAAAGCATCCAAAAACTTCACTTCACAAGGCTACAACTACACAGACAAGCCAAATAACGAAAAACCAGACATCCCGCCTTATCAGTCCTTTGTTGATGATGAGGAAGAGTTCACACACACAACACAGTCATTCTATAGTGAACCAGTTAGCCAGCCGATTAAATTAGACGCCGCAAAAGCCGCCTTTCGCGCTGCAACTTATATTGCTTGTTTTGCAGCGGGTATTTACAGCACGCTGTATTGGCAATCGTCAAAGCAAGAGGCCGTCTCCGAGCAAAAAGCTACCACCTACATTAGTGGCTTATACCCACAATTTCGTGTTGGCATAGGTTACACTTTATTGGACACCGTATTGTATGCAGAACCGGATGCATCCAGCGCCATCCTGCAAACCATTCCTACTCAATCAGACCTGCAAAGCATTAAATCACAGGGGAATTGGCTAACCGTACGATACAACGGAATGAATGGATGGGTGCAAGCAAAAAATATCGGTTTCGGTAGTGTTCAGCACGCTCTTCAAACTGGTTGCTTTGGTCAGCCTGGCACAGCACCTGAACATGGCGAGTTAATAGGAAAAGCTGACGGCAATAGTCGCTTACGTATTCTCAATCAATTACCCGAGCACAGCATGCTCACCTTCCAGTCTTATGATGGGCAAGCGCCCTTTTCTATCTATTTGTATGGAAAACAAGCTTATGCAGCCAATTACATTCCAAGAGGCAACTACCGATTGGTGTTAGAGACAGGTTCCCTGTATCATCATGCCTGTAACCAATTCCTCTTTAACGACACAACCAAAGTCATCTTAGACAATGTCGATTTTGCCAGCACCGAGCAATCACTCACGCTGAAGCCATAATCACCCTAACTGACAAATAACCCTGAGTACTTCACGACCCATGCTAAGTAACATCCGAATCGTACTGATCAACACATTTCATCCTGGCAACGTCGGTGCTATTGCCCGCGCTATGAAGAACATGGGATTAACCAACCTTTATTTGGTTGACCCAAATGACTACCCATCAGAAGAAGCCACCAGCCGCGCTGCTGGTGCAGTTGATCTACTTGAAAACGCTACCATCGTTTCCACATTGGAAGAAGCCATCGCTGATTGCAGCCTTGTCATTGGTACAAGTGCCCGTCATCGTACATTTCAACTGCCGATTATGAATGCCCGAGAATGCGCAGAAAGCGTCATTCCAGAAGCGGTTGACCATAATGTTGCTATTGTTTTTGGTCGTGAGACAACAGGCTTATTAAACGATGAAATTGCGCAATGCCATCGCCAAGTTTATATTGATGCCAACGACGAATACCCAGTGTTAAATATTTCACAAGCCGTGCAAATCGTCGCTTACGAAATCTGGATGGCAAACCAGAATAAAGAAAACTACAAAAAAGAAACGCCAGAATACCCACATAAAAAAGACATGGACCTTTTCTATGAGCATTTAGAAGAGACGCTTTATGGTATCAACTTCATCATCCGCAGCCATCCTGGAAAGGTGCTAGACAAATTACATCGTTTCTTTAATCGCTCTCGTCCTGAGAAACAAGAATTAGGGATTTTACGCGGTGTATTAGCGGCAGTTCAACGTGAAGCTGGATTAACAGAAGCGAACAATCACCCAGAGAAAAAAGCCAAAGACGCATTAAAAGAAACCGCTAAAAAAGATTAAACTATATTTTATTATTGGCGAATACCTGAAACAAAAATGCAGCCAACTGGCTGCATTTTTATGTCTTTTACAAAAGCTTTAGAAATATTATTTCTCAGCGCGCCCTGCAAATTTACGCTCTTCTACGTTGACCTTGATGCGGTCACCTGTAGAAATATGCTCTGGCACTTGAATCACAGCGCCAGTCGACAACTTCGCGGGTTTGTTACGAGAGGTAGCTGAAGCGCCTTTAATAGAAGGATCGGTTTCTATGACTTCTAACTCAACGTTCGTAGGCAACTCGATAATAACAGGCACGTCATTAACCAAAACAACTTGAATACCAACGGTCTCTTCGTTTACAAAAAGAATTTCTTCTTCAATCGCACTCTTATTCAAGTTATAAGGCGTGTAGTCTTCATTGTCCATGAACACATACTCATCACCATCGGAATAAGAAAACATCGCTTGACGACGAACAAGATCGGCAAGATCTATCATATCGGAATCTTTGAACGTCTCATCTAATTTACGGCCCGTCACCACGTCGTACATACGCATACGATAAAGACTACCGCCAGCACGACCTTGTGGCACAGAACGCTCAATGTCTTTGACTATGTACGTTTTATTGTCATAGCTGATAGCAATATTCTTTTTAATTTCACTTGCCTTAGGCATTTTTCTTCGTCCTAAAATTACGTTTTATAAAAATAAATATGGATATAAATTCATTGCAATTTTGAAAGCCAGATCCTAATCCAGTTTGCTTAATTTCGCTAGATAGCAAATCAAGATTTACTCTACGAATAACGTAAAATAACGACAAATAGAAGATTTAATAGCTTAAAATCAATATTGATTGTATTTCTTCGCACTGCCCTTCACTTTTTCGGCTGGATAACGCTCGGTATTTTTCGCAATTTTGTCTTTTGCTGCTGTAAACAAATCGACGTTTAGTTTATCCGCTAGGCGAACCGTAAAAAGCAACACATCCGCTAGCTCATCTTTCACCGCCGAGATTTGCCCATCATCCAATTCATATGATGCCTCTTCCGTTAACCAGCGAAAGCAATCCAATAATTCAGCCGTCTCACCCGCCAAGGCCATCGACAAGTTTTTAGGCGAATGGAATTGCTCCCATTCTCTGTCTTGTGCGAATTGGCGCATGGCGAGTTTTAGTTGCTCTAACGAGTCGTTATTTAGAGCAGACATAAATCAATCATTTGCCTTCATATGAGCACTCATTATCACTTGATGAATTGGATACAAGACATCGGCACCAAGAATCTTAGCTCGCTCCGGAGACCAACCAACCACATCATCTGGCAAGTTATTATTGTCTTTAAATGGCATTTCCAGGGTAAAAGACAAACAATTATAGGTTTCCCCTACCCATTTGGTTGCTACAGTTAAATTCGCTTCACCAAATTGATCAGGCGTATAACCGATCTCCGTCTGAAAATCTGGACTCACCGCGGTAAAGACATCTTTAAATAAAGTCTCCATTGATTCCATGCGCGCATCAAATGACGGTACACCTTGGCAACCATCAACAAAATTCACTGGCAATGCTTCATCACCGTGTATGTCCAAAAACAAATCCACACCGGTCTCAGCCATTTTCTTTTGCACGGCTAATACTTCTGGACTGAATTCTGCTGTTGGATTCTTCCACTCACGATTCAAATTCACGCCTTTGGAATTGACTCGTAGATTTCCGTGCACAGCGCCGTCTGGGTTCATGTTTGGCACCACATAAAATCGACATTGCTTTAACAGCGAACGCGCGATGGGGTGCGATTCATCAAACAAGCGCTCAAGCAAGCCTTCAATAAACCATTCCGCCATGGTCTCACCTGGATGCTGACGAGCAATAATCCAAATATTTTTCGCCAACCCTTGGGTTTTGCTAATTTCTAACAAAGTAATATCACGGCCTTCTGCCGTTTCGCCCAAATGATCGGTAATACAATCCTCGTTACTTGCGGCCCAAGCAATCATGTCCAGATGACGCTCGTAGCTGTAAGGCGCAAAATACGCGTAATACACACTGTCTTGTTCTGGCTGATGCGTAATTACCAATTTGCCGTCTACATATTCCGTTGGGACACGGAACCAATACTCGCGATCGTAAGAAGCTACCGCTTGGTAATCGACCCAGCCATCTGGGTAAGCAGCGTCGCTGGCGTTCTCAAAATGGATAACACATTGCTCGCCCATACCGCCTTGTAAACGAAAATAAAACCACTGCAAAAATTTAGAGTTTGTATCATTAGGGATCTTTACTCTAATATTGTCCGGCTCCGAAGCATTAATAACGGAGATGTTACCGCCATCAAACGCACTACTGATCTTGATTCGGCTGGTCATTTATTCTTCCTTAACAATCAAACATTGGTTCTAAATTATGGCAAGTTTACCTATATTCATGACGGCTGTCGCCAACTCTTCCGACGAGCCCGCTTTTCCATTACTTTTCACTTGGTCTACTCATGAAGCGCAAGTAAAAGAAGTACTGGTGATCCCCGACGACGAATGGTTAGAAAACCATCGCATCGAGCCTAACGCACTCGACCTTGATGAACAACAACTCTACGAATTTGGTTTTGAAGCCAGCGACATTCTAGCGGAATGGATCAATGAATTTGACACAGACGTCATTTACGCCCTTGAGCCAGAACCACTCAACCTGCTGGTTGAAGCAATTTACGACATAAAAGGCTTAGAGCCTAGCTTTGAAGTTCAAAGCATTCACTCTTGGTTCCAAGAACGCGACGTGGACCTAAACGACGCCGTCGCAGAGCAAGGCCAAACCACACCTTTGCACCTACTACCACCCGATGAGCTAGTCATTCAGCTGCTTCAAATAGCCGTAGAACATGGCCTGATCGACCCAAATGATATTCCAGCCGTTGATGACTAATCACACCACTGAATAATGATTATTGCTCAGAACAACTGGCTATATTAAAACCACTTATTTAGAGTCTAAGATATTCTTAGTCACTCTAGATAGGTGCTCAAAATGAAAGACCTTCTCCCCGATCTGTGCGACCTGTACTCTGAACAACTACAAATAGCAGAACCTATTTTCACCTCTTACGGAAAGCGCACGTGTTTTTATGGCGAAGTGGTTACTGTATCCTGCTTTGAAGACAACAGCCGAGTTCGAGAACTAGTCGCTCAAAATGGTAAAGGGAAAATCATGGTGATTGACGGCGGAGGCAGCAAACGACGCGCCTTACTTGGGGATATGTTGGCGGAAAAAGCCGTCAACAATGGCTGGGAAGGTTTTGTAATAAATGGCGCGATTCGTGACATAGCCGCTCAATCACAACTAAGCATCGGCATTCATGCTTTATGCGCGCACCCAATGCCGACAGAAAAACGTGGTCTAGGAGACCTAGGGAAAACGCTTCGTTTTGCGGGCATAACAATCGCCCCAGGAGATTATATTTATTGTGACTTAAATGGAATTGCCGTATCTAAACAGCCATTAGCCCTTCCGTAGAAGGGCTAATTTTATAGAGACTTACAACGCAGCTAAGGTATGAGTGAACAAACTGCGAATACCATTGACCAACATTTGTACAGACATCATTAACAGCAACATGCCCATCAAACGCTCTAACGCAGCCAACCCTTTCTCTCTCAATATTCTGTTCAACAAAGGCGCCATCGCTAAAATAATCACGGAAATTGCCCAGGCCGCGCCAACAGAAATCAGCAAGTCTTGTTGATCATTCGGATAACTCTTCACCATCACCAATAATGTCGCCAAAGTTGAAGGTCCAGCCAACATCGGAATAGAAATAGGTACGATGAAAGGTTCCATTACCGGTCCAGCGTCTTTCGAATAAGGCGAAGGAAAAATCATCTTCAATGCAATAACGAACAACACAACTCCGCCGGCAATGGAAATAGATTCCGTTTCCAAATGCAGCAGGGCCAAAAACTCCGCCCCAAAAAACAAGAAGCACACCAAAATAATCAAACCAATCAAACCATCGCGCAACACGATTTGATATTGACGCTTCTGCGGTACGCCTTTCATCACAGACAACAAAATAGGAATGTTGCCGAACGGATCGATAACAAACAAAAACAACAAGGTGGCAGATAAAATAGAAAACTCAGTGCTCATCAGATCAGATTCTCGAATTAATATGACGGAATTTTAGGGTGCGTAGTTTAGCCTATAACCCAAGATGACGATAGTTGAGGTTATCACTCTCCAGACACTAAGCACTGCCGCTCCATGACATAATTAATCAACTTTTCCCCTCGAATCGTAACAATCTGTTCATTTACAGCCGAAAAAGCATAGCGCTCAAAGAAAGGTTTAGCGGTGACACTCACATAAGAGTAAAGGCGAGCAACACCTCGCTCATCTGCTAAGCGTAAAATATGATTCATTAATGCTCTTCCAATACCTTGCCCTTGATATTCATGATGACAAAAGAAATGATCAATCAAACCGTCAGGCTGCAAATCACAATAACCCACAATCACATCATCCACTTCAGCAACAAATGGCTGAAGATCACTCATCTTGTTTTGCCAAACTCTCATATCAAAAGATTCCGGCGCCCAAGCTTTAACCTGAGCAAGAGAATAATCACGAGCATTCACGATTCGAACCGTATTGAAAAACACCTGCCAAAGAGCAGCGGAGTCGCCCTCTTTATATTGTCTTATCTTAATCAAAATTTTTCTGCCTTTCTTCCCGCATTCTCAATCATCTATCGAAAACACAAGCTGTTCATACCTTTGCTTTTAGCTATACATCGTCAGCTCATGTTTTCGCCATATTCTTTAAGCGAGATTCAGTTACTTCACTCTTATAACGGGCCATATTGAATAACGAAACAGATAACGAAACAGAGCCACAATCACTCACGACAAGCCTTCAAAACCATACGATTGCTTTGTCATAGTGTAAATTAGAAATCATACCTGCGTTGCTATATGTAATTTGGTTACTTGAATAATCAATGTAGTCACCTTGAGCACATGCATTAAAAAATATTTCTGAATGAGAACAGAATATAGCGAAAGATTCTACTTTATATGAATTAGGGCTTTTGTAACTTTATAAAATAGATATCCATGGATTCTCATCGCAAAAATCCATCAGAAAAATTATTATTGCACGCGAAATCATTCACTCAAGCCACATCAGAAAAATCACTTCAAAACTTGCGTCATGTGAAAGGAAATTTAATGAAAAACCCCTTCGAAAATATATCTATTGGACTCAAACTTGTTTGGGGCTTTGGCCTAGTTCTGTTATTAACACTCATCGTTGCAATTGCAGGCTTCGTTGGTGTAGATACACTGCTAGAAAGAGCTCATAAGGTTCAATTATCCAACCAGCTTAATAGCATCGTTCTAGATCTTAGAGAGCAACGAAAATTATACCTCGATAAAGGTAGTAAAGATGCTTACCAAGATGTGGTTAATCTTGAGTCAACACTCTCGAAACAGTTTCAAGATTCTTTTAACCTTTATACTGGTGAGGGAAGTTTAGCCCTTGTCAAACAGGCTTCTAGTGCCTTAGATCAATATACACTCACATTTGAAGAGGTTCACACATTTCGCCAAGACTGGGGCAACACGGGTAAAACAGCTGCTGGTATTCGCAATGAAATTAAGAGCCAAGCCGACCAGCTCATAGATAGCCTCAGCAATTCCAGCGATACCAATGCAGTGACAACCACCTTACGTATGTCGAATGAACTCGCTGATACTATGCTAATCATTACAACAAGTGTCGGCCAAGGAAAACCTATTCCACAAGATATAATAAATGTTCGTATCCCAAAAATTGCATCCGAAATGGAGAAACTGCAACTCACAGGGCAGTCACAAGCTATTCAGCAGAAAATCAATGAGCTGTTTAAAACCTACCAAGGATTACTCGCTCTAAACCCTCCTCTGACGCTGAAATTGGATAACGGAACTCAAAAACTTGCAGAATTGGCAACAACTATTACCGATAAGCTTGAAGATTTAGAAGCGCTGCAACAAGTCAAAAGTGCTGAAGATGGCGCTCAAGTTCGCACATTGCTTATATCGATCACAATCGCCGCTATCTTCATGGGATTATTCTTCGCGTGGTTTATCCGCCGCATGATAGTCACACCAATGAATGACGTTACTTTGGCGTTAGAGTCCATTTCTGCCGGCGACTTGACTCAAAGTTACTCCACTGAACGTCGCGATGAACTTGGTAAACTCTACAACGACATCGGCAAGATGAGCCTGACGTTAAACAAATTGATCTCGGAAGTTGTTAGCGGTGTACTTAACCTAAGCTCTACCAGTGAACAATTGGAAACCATCACTAAAAACAGCCAAAGCAGAATGCAGTCTCAACGAGACGAAACAGATCAAGTCGCCACCGCAATAAATGAAATGTCTGCAACAGTTGCCGAAGTAGCACGCAATGCTGAAACAGCAGCCTCAGCTACAACAAAAACTGACACTATCGTCAACCAAGGCAGTGCCATGGTTAATGATACAGCGACTCAAATAAGCAACTTAGCAACTGAACTTAACAATACCAGCCAAACAATGGAGACACTAAAAGAACGCTCTGACAATGTTGGAAACGTACTAGAAGTGATCAAAGCTGTTGCCGAACAAACCAACCTATTGGCATTGAATGCCGCCATTGAAGCAGCCAGAGCTGGTGAAGCGGGTCGCGGGTTTGCCGTAGTGGCCGACGAAGTGCGTGGTCTAGCAAGCCGAACGCAAGACTCAGCCAAAGAAATTGAAGACTTAATCCACCAATTACAAAGCGGTGCACAAGAGTCCTTAGAGAAAATTCAAACAAGCCGCGACCTATCTATTAATAACGCCGAACAAGCCAAAAGCGTTGTGACTCTGTTTGATAATATCAGCCAAGAAATGGGGCATGTGCAAGATATGACTCAACAAATTGCAACTGCAGCAGAACAACAGTCACACGTTTCTGAAGAAATAAGCAGCAGCGTTGAAAATGTACGTCAATTAGCTGACAAAACTACTGAAGGTGCTACGGAATCTGCTATGGCCGTCAGTAACTTGAAGGCGCTTAGTCTAGAGCTGAAAGCCCTAACAGAACGCTTTAAAATCAAACACTAGAATTTAACTTCCAAAAGCCCCTTTACTATTAGGGGCTTTTTATGGCTTTTAAAACAGCCATAATATAGTAAAGACAATTTTTTAATCGATAGCTTTGATCTGACAAACCACTTCGCCACCTTCAAACACGCACAATTCGCCCTCTTCCATTTGTTGCCATGTTTCATCATGTGTTAATGGTTGCGTGGCGATCATGGTGACGACGTCTTTGTCCGTGGTGACTTCTTTAAAGTCTATAATCACATCTTCGTCCGACAAGGTGGCTTTTTTAAAGGGTGCTCGACGGGTGATCCAATGCAGCTTGGTGGTACAAAAACAATATAAGCGCACGCCATCCGAGAGCATCATGTTAAACACGCCCATGGCTTTCAGCTGCAAAGCCAATTCTGAAAGCACTGCCGACACGTCATTTAAATCGGGCTCTTGGTCGCCAAAACGGGCCTGTAGCTGTTCAAAGATCCAGCAAAAGGCTCGCTCTGAGTCCGTACTGCCTAATGGGTGATAATGCTCTATTGGCAACGAGCCTGACGACTCTAATTGACCATTATGAGCGTAAGTCCAAGTTTTGCCCCACAGCATACGATTGAAGGGATGGGTGTTTAATAGGCTCACTGCACCCACGTTCGCTTGACGAATGTGACTGATGACAATATCGCATTTTAACGAACTGTTACTGATGACTTCCGCCATGTCTGAATCGGCACTTGGCCTTGGATCATGAATAGCCCAAACATAGCCATCACGATACATAGCCATTCCCCAGCCATCTTTATGGGGACCCGTTCGCCCACCGCGAGCACGTAGGCCCGAAAAACTAAAACATATATCCGTTGGCACATTCGCACTCATGCCTAATAACTCACACATCGTCTAGTTCTTCTCTCTTAATCGAATTGTTTTTCTTTATCCGACGATACATAAATATACCGCCTGCGATCACGACAATGCCGCCAATGTTTAGAGCGCCATACAAAAGCCATTCTGTTTTGGACAGGCTATTCGCCTCATCCATCACCTTCTCAGTCGTCGATTCTTCTGCTGACATACTCGTTTCTTCAGGCGAAGCATCCGACCTTTCTTCAGCATCGCTCACCACTGAAATAGAAGGCGAAACCGACATTGGCGTCACACCTTTGTTGGAGGCTGCAGCAGAAATAATAGCAGCCCCTAAAGGAGCAATTTCACCTAGCCCAACCGATGGCTCGTCATTACCCTGTCGATTAAAATGCCAAACTGGTGTCCAATATTCAAAACGTAATCCGGTTTGGGTAAAACCAATTAACTGAGCACGAACTTTTACGTTATCATTTGCAGATACTGGAATGATTATTTCCCAATAGCCTTGACCAATAAGCGGCATTTCCTCAACTTCTGTGGTGCCGTTGTTATAGGTGAATTCAAGTTTCACATTAGAACGCTGCATATTCAGTTTTAAATTCACCGGTTTGGCAGAAAAAGACACCAAGTTACCGCTCGGATTACTCCCCTCGAAACTGATCGCAGGACTCACAGTGAAAAATTGGCTCAGCTGACGAGAGAAGGTTTTCCCATCGACCAGGCTCACTAATTCATAATTCCCCGGCTCTGTAATACCTTCCAGACGTTGCTTAAATTGCCCGTTCGTCTTGTCCATTGTATGAGAAAATACGGTTTCTTTTTGCTCGCCACTTAAACGTACTAATGTTTGTTTAACGGTCAGCAGGTTCAATATCTTGTCGTCTTTTATAACCTTGTCTTTCTGAAATAAAGCGACAGTGGAATAAATCGGCTCATTCTGAAATATGACTGGCGCGATCGGCGTTGCCTGGCCACTTAAATCGGTAATAACTCTGACACTACTCCGCTCTAGATCGACATTATTAACTTGCCACTCACCCGAAGCAGGAGCACGAACCGTAATGAGGGTGTAATGATTTGATGTAGACACAGAAACGTTTTGATCACTCACCAAAGACAAAAGAGTCCCATCCGGTTTCACAATATGAGGCTGTATACCATTTTCATGAAACACCACTAATGTCAGTTCTTTAATTGCGTCGTCCACAGTAAAACGATTGCCATCGAATGGTAATTCGTCAGAAGGCGAAGCTTGAGTAAAAATGCGGTCGAAGGTGTCTAATAAATCTTCAGGTATGGCGACTTCAGTGTGCGTCGCATTGGTTCGCAGAGAAAGCGATTCGAGCAAAGCTTTATCAGTGTAGCCCGTCATAGAAATAGTATGAAGATGAATACCGCGCTCTTCTAGTTTGTCAGTCAGCTCATTAAGGATACGATCACGCGATGCCTTATTTACTGCATCGTCCAGGCTGATATCCACCATACCATCGGTCACTAAAATCCAATGACGATTAAAACCGGGTTTTAGGTCGCCCGAATCAGGTGTTTCTAACAGCAACTTAACAATGGCTTCTAGATCGGTTTTGACGTCTTGCGTTACATAGCTGTCAACATAGCTCGCCAGTTTGGCTTTATTGGCTTTGTTCACAACGGCTTCTGGTAAAAGGACACGGGGCTCTTCACCAAACAACCAAATTCCCAGAGTGGCTTTTTCTTCTGGAGCAAGATTTGAAATAAGACGTAATGCCTCAGAAGTGAGCTTATCAGGATCACTGATCAACATACTACCAGAGGCATCAACAATAACACGGAATTGAGTATCCGCTTGGCTAGATGGCATCCAAAAGGATAAAACAGCCACTAACAACACAGTATTTATTTTCAACCACTTCACGTTTGCGAACTCCTTGAACTACTTTACTTGCTGAGATTAGCAACCGTTCGTCATACTCACGTTATTTCATACGGCTCCGGCATACCATGTACCCATTTAATAATATGCGTTTCCCAATCTTCTTCGTCAACCGTATTTTCGTTCACCGCGTAATGGCGAACCGTAAGACCTTGTTGGAGCATCTCTTTGTCATTCCCCACCACCAAAGGGTGCCAGTTTGGCAACTCTTTGGTTTCATGCAATACGCGATAACTGCAGGTATCAGGCAACCAATGAAACTCATCAATCTGATCTGAGGTTAGCGTAATACAAGTCGATACTTTTTCCTGTCGAGTGTTGTAAACCTTACACTGGCAAGAAGCAATATTGAGTTGATGGCAAGATAAATTGGTATAAAAAACCTCTTCTGTTTCGTCATCTTGTAATTTTTGCAGACAACATTTTCCGCAACCGTCACAGATAGACTCCCATTCCGCTTGAGACATCTGCTCTAGCGGTGTGGTTTTCCAAAAAGGTTCGTAACGCTTTGCAATCATTATCTAAATCCAGGTAATTAATAAACCGCTTCTGTCGGTGTTTTATACAAATCCAACAAATAGTCATCTTTCGCTGGTGGCAATTGTAAATAGAAGCCTTTTTCACGAATGCCTTCAGTTACTTTTTCAGGCGTTGCTCGAGCCAATTTACTTTCATTAGTTAACAACATGGTCATCGCACTGATGCCTTTGCCAAATCGAGACATAAGCTCTTCAGGGATATCTTTTAGTCCCTTACTTTTTTCCACGTACAAGTACATTCCATCATGCTTGCTAGAACGAAATACTTCTACGATTAAATGCTGTTTCATATTTTACCCTTGGCGCTTTAACGCCATGTTAGGACTCTTTAAATGTCTCTAGTACTGGATTAACGATCACGTCACGTCGCCAGCCTGTTAAGGCAGGGTTCTGCCAATCAATCTCAGTGCCGTCATACAAATGACGCACTAAAGGATCTAACAGCTTACGCTTCATCATAGCTTCTGGTGCAATTTTCAGCGCATCTGCTTTTTCACGAACAAATGACTTGATACGTTTCGTCAATTCTCCTGCCTGAGATGGCAAAGGAATTTCCAGTGGCAATTGATATTCATCAGGCGACAACTCATTTACCAAGGCAACATTCTGCAAAATCACCTCACCGTACAAACGATGCTGACGACCCGTTAACTCTTCTGCTTCAGAAACCGCTTTATGGTGTGTCGGCATGGTTTTCGCCAATGACCATAAAGTTCGATCTTTGAGAATCTGACCTTTTGGCACATCCTCTTTACGAGCTTGCTCATCACGCCAAATAAACAACAAGCGTAATAGCGTCAAACCTGCTGGTGACAAGCGCCATGCGGTTTTCACACCGTCCCAATTTTGCTCTGGATCAGAGTTCATCTGATACTGCCACTTCAATGATTCACAATCTTCCATGACCCATTCAAGCATGTTTTTTTCTTCTAAACGGGCAATTTGCATTGGGTACACTTTCGCCAAATACACCACATCAAGAGCCGCATAACGTTTTTGCGCATCGGTTAACGGACGTTGAACCCAGTCAGAACGGGTTTCATCTTTTGCCACTTCAATTTGCAAATACTCATGAATAAGCTTCACATAACTCAGCGACCATTGGGCGCTGGCGTAGGCTTCACCAATTTGAGTATCGTAAAAAGGAGCAGGCAAAACACCTAACAAACGTTCAAAAACATCCAGATCTTCAGAACAAGCATGGAAAACTTTCATCACAGAAGGGTTCACCATCAAATCACGAAGTGGTTCCCATTCATCAATGCTCAAAGGATCAATCAGTACGGCTTTCTCGCCTTCACTAATTTGGATTAGCCCCGTAATTGGAAAATAGGTCGTGCGACGAATAAATTCTGTATCGACGGCGATAACGGGTAATTCTGCCCAGTACTCACACCAACTCGCCAGTGATTCATTGTCCGCAACCCAAATAATATTCAGAGCATCATCTTGATCATTCATACTAGAGTTTTTTCCGTCCCTCTAGCGCTAAAGCCAGAGTGTTTCCATCAACGTATTCCAGCTCACCACCCATGGGGACACCATGAGCAATTCGACTGACATTGATGTTCAATGTTTTTAATTTTTCAGCGATATAATGGCAAGTTGCCTCACCTTCAACCGTCGAATTCGTGGCGATTATCGCCTCTTCAACCTGGTTATGTTGAACCAAGGTTTCTAAACGATCTAAGCCTAATTCTTCTGGACCAATGCCGTCGATAGGAGACAAATGTCCTAGCAAAACAAAATAACGCCCAGAAAAACTACCTGCAGATTCAATTGCGACAACATCTGCGGGCGTTTCTACAATACATAAATGCTTTGAATCACGTTCTGGGTCTGTACAAAGTTGGCACTCAGTCTCTTCAGTCAGAGTACGACAACTTGAACAACGCCCAACTTTGTCGAGCGCCTCGCGCAATGCATTTGCCAGTCTATCTGCCCCTTGATGATCACGTTCTAATAAATACAATGCCATCTTTTGCGCCGATCTTGGCCCAACACCCGGCAAACAACGTAATGATTCAATCAGTTCTTTAATTAAGGGACTAAACAAAGCTCGCTCCTAGAAAGGCATCTTAAAGCCAGGTGGCAAAGACATACCCGCCGTAGCTGCAGCCATTTTTTCTTTTTGAGATACTTCGATATTGCGCACAGCATCGTTCACAGCGGCCGCGATTAAATCCTCTAACATCTCTTTGTCATCACCAAACAAAGAATCATCGATAGAAACTCGCTTCACATCATGACGACCCGTCATTAGAATTTTTACCAGACCCGCACCTGCTTGGCCTTCAATTTCCATATTGGCAACTTCTTCTTGTGCTTTCTGCACATTTTCTTGCATCTGCTGCGCTTGGCGCATCATGTTACCCATACCACCTTTAAACATAACTTTTGCTCTCCAATTTAAGCTTTAACTTTAACCGTATCGTAAACCAATTGTGCGCCCATCGTCGCCGACAAAGCTTGCACAACTGGATGTGAATTTAAATGAGTGATCGCAACCTGTAAGGCTTCTGCTCGCTTACTGGCGGCAAATTCTTCTGCGGTCACACCCGTGGTGTCTTCCACTGTATCTATAATCAAAGGCACCGTCATCCCGAAGAAGTCGCTCAACGCACCTTGTATTTGTTCATAACGCACTTGGTTAAGCATGTGCCCATACTCTAAAGGCACTTCAAGGCGAACACCTTGATCGCTTGCATCCACCAAGCTGGAATTCATTAAAATATTTTGCACCAAACCTGTCAAAGGCAAACGAGGCGCCACCAGCCACCAAAGTTTCATGGTTAGCTCATTATAATGGCTCATCTCAGGTAATGGCATGCCTAGTGCAGGTTGAGCGATTGTATCCGGCACTTTCGCTAAACGTGTATCAGGCTCTTTGTTTTCTTCGACGACGGGCGAATCAATAGGTTCCGCACCTAAAGCATCAACCAATTCCGCAGCGGGATTAAATGGATCGACGATATCGGCAATGGCGCGTTCTTCCGCTTCTTCATCATCCTCATCTTCATCGCTTTCATCGAAGCCGTCTTCTGCGAATGTTTCTTGTGCAACAACAAAAGGTTTAGGCTCATGCCCTGTTTTTTTAACCGTTTCTGTCGGTATGTCTGGCTCTTGCGAAACAGCAACATTCCCTGCTGTGCTCTCTTCTTCCATCATCGCCTCAACAGGCTCTAATGGATCGTCGTTTTCAATTTCAGCAGCATCGACATGATGCGGAGTGACAGGCTCAACTTCTTCAGTGTGTTCTTGAGGTGCTTCATCCTGAAGGTTTTCAGAGGTAACACCTTCAACCACGGTATTTTCAGCAGCATCCTGCTCTACAAGAGTCGCTTCGACCGCTACCGATTCAGGAGCATCTTCCCAAGGTGGATGTTCTGCAGGCACTGTTGGCACAGCAGGTTCTTCTTGTGCATGTTCTGGCTCAGGCATTTGCTCAGCAGGTTCAGATACTACTGGTTCATCTTGCTCAATAACGGCTGTTTTTTTTTCCGCCATCGCCTGCGACGAATAATCAGGCTCTGTTGTTTGATTCAGGGTATCTGATGACGCCACTGGTGTTGGAGCCACTTCTGTGTGAGCCTGTATTGCTGGCGGCGCATCATGACTAACTACCATTGGCGGTGCTGGGCGGAAGGCTATCAACCTTAGCATCAGCATTTCAAACCCGGCGCGGACTGAATGAGCCAAGTGCAAATCACGACGACCAATTAATAAGCTCTGATACAAAATTTGTATTTCTTCAGAACTCACACTGGCGGCAATCGCTTGAATACGCGCCAAGTCACCCATCTGGTCCATCAAGGCGCCAGGCACTTGTTGCTCAATCGCTACACGGTGCAACACATCTAGCAAGCTTCCACAAATCGCTGCGAAATCTGGTTGGTAATCGGCAAGTTGCTCTATTCTATTCAACACTTGCGCTGCGTTTTTAGACGCTACACTTTCTAATAAATCCAATACTTGTGCTTGATTCACCAAGCCCAACATTGCTGTCACACCAGATTCCGAGATCGTCCCATTGCCAAAAGCAATCGCTTGATCCGTCAAACTCAAGGCATCACGCATACTGCCATTGGCTGCTTGTCCAATTTGCCAAAGCGCTGGCTGGTCAAAATTAACTTGCTCGGTGTTAAGCACGGTTTGTAAATAGTCCACCACGCGCTGTGGCGACATATTTTTAAGATTGAACTGCAAACAACGAGATAAAATGGTCACAGGAAGTTTCTGTGGATCGGTCGTTGCCAGCAAAAATTTGACATGGGCTGGCGGCTCTTCAAGGGTTTTTAATAACGCATTGAAGGAGTGAGTCGACAGCATGTGTACTTCGTCTATCAGGTAGACTTTAAAGCGACCACGAGTTGGCGCGTATTGTACGTTTTCTAATAATTCGCGGGTATCTTCTACCTTGGTACGAGAGGCTGCATCCACTTCGATCAGATCAACAAAACGACCTTCAGCGATTTCACGGCAACTATCGCAGGTTCCACAAGGCTCTGGGGAAATGCCATTGGTTTCACAATTTAAGCATTTAGCAAAAATACGTGCGATCGTGGTTTTACCGACACCACGTGTACCAGTAAACAAATAAGCGTGATGTAAACGCTGTTGGCGTAAGGCATTCACCAACGCTTGAAGTACATGGTCTTGCCCAGCCATTTCAAGGAAAGTCTGTGGGCGCCATTTTCGTGCGAGTACTTGGTAGCTCATGCAATCCAATCTGATGATTATTGAGGCTGTGTAGCACAGCGTTTGATTGTTTAACCATACTACAGTCAACGCATATGGTTATATAATTTGCTGAATTTTAAGCTTTTTCAGCTTAAAAAGAAATGAGCTGACAGGAATACTATAGAGAACAAAATACCCCACAGGCTAAATCAGCCTAGTGGGGTGTCGAATTTATTGACGATCCTTTAATTTGAAGTCTTTTGGAACCTCAAAACGGCTGGTATGTTCACCAGACATATTAGCGGGCTTTCACTTCGCGGATATAAGAAATAATCGGCTTACCGTCTTCCATCCCCATCCATTTTTTGGCACCTTTTTCTGCTTGATCAGAAAAGAAACTACCTACCATGTCTTTCAAAGAGTTAACAGGGTCTTTGGCATCAAACTTAGGGTCATCCTTTTTAGCTTCTGTCTCTGGGCAAGTATTCACATCTGCATACCACTCAAGTTTCACAGAGATTGGCTCACCACCAACGGATGTCAGTTTTTTCATTTCATTTTCTTTACCAGCACTAAAGAAAGCCATCGCGCTTTCCATATTTTGATCAAGCAAACGTCAAAACCATGAACCTCTTGTAAAGCTTGCTTTGAGTACGCGCTAGCAATTCAAAAAACAAAACTTTCAAGATTACTCTAGCTATCTTCTGAAGCCAATTCCCATTGAGCAACAAATAAACTATATTATTTCACAACTTTTAGTTGGAAACCTTTTTTAGGCTCTGGTGGCGTCGGAGTGGGCTCATCAAGAAACTCCTCATCCGGAAACACAAAACCATCACCATTCTCTTTTGCGTACAAAGCAAGGGCCGATCGCATAGGAACATAAACCTGCATGGGCCGACCACTGAAACGCGCCTCAAATGAAACCGCCTCTTTATCCATGATCAAATGACGGACAGCAGTCATACCAATGTTTAATACTATCTGACCATCTTTAACGAATTCGGTAGGCACCACGACATCTTTCTGCTCAGCATCAACCAACAAATAAGGTGTCATATCATTATCAGCAACCCAAGAATAAGCCGCATTTAATAAATAAGATCTCTTCGGTAACATTTTATCTCCTACCCAATAAATATTTTGTAAAAAAAAGGAGCTATAAGCTCCTCTTTTACTACTTAACCAAACCGAGATAAAGCCTCAGCTTAGTCTAAACGCATTTCTTGTTCTGCTTCGGAAAGACTTTCTTGGAAAGACTCACGAGCAAAGACAAGATCCATATATTTGTATAACGCTCTTGCTTGATCTTTAGGAATCTCTACACCTAAAGCAGGCAAACGCCACAAGATCGGAGCCAAACAACAATCTACGATAGTAAACTCATCGCTCATGAAATAAGGTTTTTCTTCGAAAATTGGCGCAACATTCAATAAACCTTCACGCAATTCTTTCTGCGCTTTAGCTACAGCTTCTTTGTCTTTACTTGTAAGAATCAAGTCAACTAGCTTCGCCCAGTCACGCTGAATACGATACATAAACAAACGGCTTTCAGCACGAGCAACAGGATATACAGGCAGCAACGGTGGATGTGGAAAACGCTCATCCAAATATTCCATCATCACATTTGGCTCATAAAGAACCAAGTCACGATCGACTAACGCTGGTAGTTCATTATATGGATTAACATCCGCCAACTCGTCTGGCTTATTAAACGGGTCTACATCTATGATGTCCACTGTGACGGCTTTCTCAGCCAATACAATACGAACTCGATGGCTGTAATGATCTTCTCCATCAGAGAAGAACGTCATTGAGGAGCGCTTTGCAATAACACCCATGTCTAACCCCTATATTGAAAATATCTACATCCCCTTCAAAGGAGGGGACAAACTATATTATGATGACGAAGTAACAAAAATATTACACGATATCGCCAACACAGAAAATCGTTCATGGAATATTTACTTACGTACCTTTCATCAAACAAGGCTTTAACTTATCGCTTGGCGGTCTATACAGAAAAAACCTTCAAACCCAACTATCAAGCAATACGCAGTAAACTAAAAACACAACTCTAAACCATGAATTTCAGAGTTCATCTATTGTAACATTATTTCTAAACAATTTTTCTTAGAAAAATCATTTTGTTGCAAGAATTCTACAACCTGCTTTATTTCAAGCAAAAAAAACGCTTGGCGAAAACACCAAGCGTTTTGATAATAATTCCAAAGCGAAAATTAACGCTTAGAGAACTGAGGACGACGACGTGCTTTGCGTAGACCAACTTTCTTACGTTCAACTTCACGAGAGTCGCGTGTAACGAATCCTGCAGAACGTAGAGTACGACGTAGAGTCTCATCGTATTGCATCAATGCGCGTGTGATACCGTGACGGATCGCACCAGCTTGACCAGAGATACCACCACCTTTAACAGTGATGTAAACGTCAAATTTTTCAGTAGCGTTAACAAGTTCAAGAGGCTGACGAACAACCATTTGAGCCGTTTCACGACCGAAGTACTGAGAAAGAGTACGGTTATTGATAACTAGGTTACCAGAACCCGCTTTAAGGAACACACGAGCGGTAGACGTTTTACGACGACCTGTACCGTAGTATTGAGTAGCTGACATAATGATCTTCCGTATTAAATGTTAAGGGCTTGAGGCTGTTGAGCAGCATGTGGATGCTCAGTACCAGCGTACACTTTCATTTTCTTGTGCATTGCACGGCCCAAAGGACCTTTTGGCAACATACCTTTTACGGCGATTTCAAGAACGCGCTCAGGAGCGTGATCAATCAACTTCTCGAAATTCATAGAACGCAAGCCGCCTGGGTAACCAGTATGGCGGTAGTATTGTTTAGCAGCTGCTTTGTTACCTGTAACGTGAACTTTCTCAGCATTGATAACAACGATGTAATCACCAGTGTCAACATGAGGAGTGAATTCCGCTTTATGCTTACCGCGAAGACGGCGAGCAATTTCAGTAGCCAAGCGACCTAGAGTTTTGCCTTCAGCATCAACCACGAACCAGTCGCGGCGAACTTCAGCAGGTTTAGCTGTAAAAGTTTTCATGAAAAAACCCTATCAATATGCGTGTTCAATGACACGCTATACCTATTATTATTGGTTGGCAGAAAGCAAAGCTTTCGATCAACGTACACTTACCTTTAAAAAGGCGAGCGAAGTATATATCAACCTAACAAAATATGAAAGTCAAAATACTCTTAAGGACGGTGCTCTAAAGACAAATACTCTTCAGATTGCATCTCTAACAATCGGCTCACGGTACGATCGTATTCAAAGGCCAATCGCGTACCAGTGTAGATATCTGGAATAGCCACTTCAGCAGAGAAAATCACCTTAACATGACGATCATAAAACTCATCCACCAAGTTAATAAAACGTCTCGCTAAATCATCACGCGACGCATCCATTTGAGGTAAATTAGAAATAATTACCGTACTGTAAAGGCGAGCCAACTCAATGTAATCGACCTGACTTCTTGGCCCATCACACAATGCCTTAATATCAAACCAAGCAAGACCTTCACAGCTTCGAATCAAAGGAATATCTCGACCTTCAATTTCTGCCGCACCACCCTCAACAATATGAGAGGCGTCTGAGATGAGACTCTTAAAACGTTCATCCAAAGCTTCATCTGCTTCATCATTTAACGGAAAGTGATAAAGCTTAGCTTGTTTCAATGTGCGTAATCGGTAATCTACACCACCATCTACATTCATCACTTTAGTGTGTTTCTTGACGAGATCAATAGCGGGCAAGAAACGCGCACGCTGCAAACCATTCTTATACAAACCGTCTGGCTCTATATTAGAAGTCGCTACTAAAGTTGTGCCGTTTTCAAACAACACGTCAAGTAGCCCCGCCAAAATCATGGCATCAGTAATATCTGTCACAAAAAACTCATCAAAGCACAACACTTGCGCTTTAGATGAAATTTGCTTTCCAACAATCTCTAATGGATTTTTAACATCATGCAACTTACGAAGCTCTTGATGCACCATCTGCATAAAACGATGAAAATGCAGACGCATTTTCTTTTCTGTCGGTAAGCAGTCAAAAAAAGTATCCATCAAATAGGTCTTACCTCGACCTACTCCACCCCAAAAATACAAACCCTGCTCAACAGTCGGTGCCTTCTTTTTTAGAAAACGCCCAAGAAGGCCGCCTGAGGGTTTATCAGCTTGATTAGCAACCAATCGGTCAAATAAATCCTGAAGCGCCTCAACAGCCTCCTCCTGCGCTGGATCATAATTAAAGTCAGCTCTAGTTAAATCTTGCTTGTAACGTGTAATGGGTGTCATCGCCGCTCTTTCGTTAAATTAGTAAATTACGTATATTCTAACAAATTGCATCTTAAACAACACCTATCAAGCTGTTATCGTAGAGGCTGTTTCGCTATAATGTGTTATCTGTTTTTTGGAGAAAGTCATGAACTTGGAAGAATTCAACATTATCATCTTTATTACCGGCATTATTATTGGCTGTGTCGCAACACTTGCTCTTAAAAGCTACAACGCAAAAAATAACAGCAAGAAAGTAAACACCAGCTCCAACATCATCACCATGAAGTCTCTGCAACAAGAACTTGATAATAAACAAGTGATCATTGACAACTTCTTCACCGACAGCAACGAACATCTAGCATCTGCAGAAAAACGTTTAGCTGACCTTAGAAACGCACTGGCTGATAACGCAAGCCAGTTAAGCAACGTTAAAATTGAAAGAAGCGGAGTAGCCGCTAACACTCCAGACACAGAGGAATCTTCATCTTTCGAGCCACCAAGAGATTACGCTTTGAAAAAAGACAAAGAGCCAGGCATGCTCAGTGAGACATTTGGGTTTAATGATAAAAACATGGATATTGAGCCCAAGCGCACTATCTAATACCAATAGCATCAATACAAACTAAAAAGAAAACAAAAAAACGGGCTTTTAAAAGCCCGTTTTTTTTACACATCTGCAATCACCTGCGCTAAGCAGGATTATCCACATCAATAAATACCGCATCCAAGCCACACTCATCTGCAAGATACGCTGCTACAGATCTCGCTCCAAAACGCTCAGTAGCATGATGACCTGCCGCAACAAAGTGAATCCCCATCTCGCGGGCAATATGAATGGTTTGCTCTGAAACCTCACCAGTAATAAACACATCCGCTCCAACGGCTACAGCTTGCTCTATATAACCTTGCGCACCACCAGTGCATAACGCCACACGCTGAATCGGTTGATCGTTAACACTTTCAAACAGTACGTTGCGATCCACGGCCGTCTCGACCATTTTTTGAAACTCGCTGGAGGATACTGGCTTACTTAACTCCCCAACGACACCGATTGACTCCTCAATGGGGACACCGACCTGCAAACCCGATCGATTCAAAAGCCCCAAGGCGTCAGCCAATCCCGCATTATTACCCAGAGTTGGATGCGCATCCAACGGCAAGTGGTATCCATACAAATTAATGTCATTCTTAATCAAAGCAGCAATACGTCGATACTTCATACCAACAATGCGGGGATCTTCATTTTTCCAAAAATAGCCATGATGAACAAAGATAGCGTCTGCTTTATATTCAATAGCAGCGTCAATTAACGCCTGACTCGCAGTTACGCCCGTTACAACACGGTTAATCTCTTTTTTTCCTTCCACCTGTAAACCATTGGGCGCATAATCCTTAAATCGACTTGGACTCAATGTCTTATTAAGCAATAACTCAAATTCACTGCGTAGCAAAACAACTCCTTATACTTTATGAATAAAAAATACTACTGGATGCCCATCATTATCTCCATTCTAGCAGGCACTTGTATAGGTCTAGCTGTACTACTTATACAAGAGAAGCAAAAGGTGGCCGACTCCAGCTACTCAACATCTGTGAAAATAGCCACACCGTCGGTTGTTAATATTTACACTCAGGTCATTCAACAAAAAGGTCTGAACGACTCGAGCAAAGCAAAACACAGCATTAACCTCGGTTCCGGCGTCATAGCAACAGAAGATGGCTTCATCCTCACCAATCATCACGTTATTCAAAATGCACAAAGTATTGTTATCGCCCTTCATGATGATAGGCGTGTTGAAGCAAAACTCATCGGCTCAGACCCATCCACCGATCTCGCTGTTTTAAAAATAGATCTACTGAACCTCCCCAATATAAAAATGGGCAACAGTGACAAAGTTTCCGTTGGCGACAAAATCCTAGCCATAGGCAACCCATTTGGAATAGGACAAACAGTGACAGCCGGCATCATTAGTGCAAAAGGTCGCAACAGCATAGGATTGAATACTTACGAAAATTTCCTACAGACCGACGCTGCTATAAACCCAGGCAATTCCGGTGGCGCTTTAGTTAATCTAAAAGGTGAACTCATTGGCATTAGTTCTGCCATATACTCAAGCACTGGTGGCTCTCAAGGAATAGGCTTCGCCACTCCCATTGATGATGCCCTGGATGTCATGAGCGATATAATAAAACATGGTGAAGTCGTACGAGGCTATCTAGGAATGGATGCGCAAAAAATCACACAATCGCTAGCAAAAAATTTACTCTTACCTTCAAATCATGGACTACTGGTAAGCGACATAACAAAAGAAAGTCCGGCGGAAAAAGCAGGAATAGAAGTAGGAGATATAATACTTGAAATTAACAACACACCCAGCGAAGACCCATTTCAAATAAGACATCTAATAGCTTCGTTAAAACCTGGGACACGCATTTCATTGGTAGGTATTCGTGGGCAGCAATCCTATCAGACAAATGTCATGCTAGAAAAGCAACCCACAATGCAGCGCATAACCTATTAAAGAAAATGTTAGCGCTGGAGCTCTACCAGTTCTTTCAGTTTCTGCAAACTGCGTTCAAAATTACTGCCTGCAATATCATTTGCAAACATAGCAAGGTAAGGACTCAACAAACCCGCACTAAGACTACCGTCGATCGTCCATTTAACCAAAGTGCCGCCATTGACTTCCTGCAATTCAATTTGATTATGAACAAGATTGACCTTCGGCTTAGGACGCACATCAAAACGCACAACATCTTCGGACGACTCAATCACCGACAAAACGCCCTGTTCGGCGGTTTTGTCGTAAAACAAAGCAACGGAATCGCCCTTATTCAAAACACCTTCTGATGTAGCAACTTTACCATCCTGAATAAACATCCAATTTGGCAAACGATCGCCTTGCAGCATATCCTGATAAACCTGATCGCGAGAAGCGTTAATCGTTACACTACGCTCCACACGATAGTCTGTCGGCATGAAAAAACCAACGACAACCAAAAACAAGATAACGATTGCAGAAATGCGCGTTACCTTTCGCAACTTATAAAGAGCAGCTGGATGCGATGACTGACTCGCCATCAAGACCCCTTCAGAATACGATATTCTGCCGACATTGCATGCGCCTCTAAAGACTCTCCACGAGCCAAAGGTGCCGCAATCTTCGCTAACTCACTTGCTCCTTCTGGGGAACAGTAAATTAATGAACTACGCTTTTGGAAATCATAGACCCCCAAAGGAGAGGAAAATCTAGCCGTACCAGACGTAGGCAAAACATGATTTGGCCCAGCACAATAATCACCCAATGCCTCTGGCGTATGACGCCCCATAAAAATCGCACCAGCATGACGGATCTTTTCCGCCCACTTTTCAGGCTCATCAATTGACAACTCAAGATGCTCAGCAGCCACGATGTTCGCGATATCCATAGCTTCATCCATATTTTCAACATGGATAAAGGCCCCACGCCCCTCTAACGAAGCTTTAATAATATCTTTTCGACTTTGCGTCTCAACCAAGCGTTCCATCGAAGCTTTGACATCTTTAATAAACGCCAAATCAGGAGAGATCAAAATAGACTGAGCATCCTCATCGTGTTCTGCTTGGGAAAATAAATCCATGGCAATCCAATCTGGATCGGTCTTACCATCACACACAACTAGAATCTCAGAAGGCCCAGCAATCATATCGATACCGACAACACCGAACACCATCTTCTTAGCAGTCGCTACGTAAATATTACCAGGACCGACAATCTTATCGACTTTTGGAATGGACTCTGTGCCATAAGCCAAAGCAGCAACAGCCTGAGCACCACCAATAGTGAACACACGATCAACGCCAGCAATGTAAGCGGCAGCCAAAACGATATCGTTAACCAAACCATCAGGAGTTGGAACAACCATGATAATTTCGCCAACACCGGCCACTTTAGCAGGCATTACATTCATTAATACCGATGAAGGGTAAGCCGCTTTACCACCTGGCACATAAACACCAACACGATCCAAAGGCGTAACTTTTTGACCAAGCACTGTGCCGTCATTTTCTTGATATTGCCAAGAAGGCTGTTTTTGACGTTCATGATAATCATGTACACGCTTTGCAGCCGCCTCTAAACTAGCAACCAGCTCCGCGCTAACTCGGCCTTTCGCCAAAGCCAACTCTTCACGAGAGATCTCAAGCTCTTTAGAAGAAGTAACTTGTCGACGGTCAAATCGGTTTGTAAATTCAATGACTGCAGCATCACCGTTAAGGCGAATTTGCTCAACAATATCAGCGACGGCCTTTTGTACGCCCGCATCAGACACTGAGTCCCATGCAAGCAAAGCATCTAACTCAGTGCGAAAGCCATCAGAGCTAGAAGAAAATTCTCGAATATTCAGGTTCAATTACTTACCCTCGTTATCTTCAACCGCGCGTCTTATCATTTCTAAGATAGGCTCTATTTCAGAGTATTTAGTTTTATAAGCGGCTTTATTTACTACCAAGCGCGTACTGATTGGTGCAATCAACTCACGAGCCTCAAGACCATTTGCCTTTAGCGTATTCCCAGTATCAACGATATCCACAATAAGATCGGCCAAGCCCATAATAGGCGCCAATTCCATCGCGCCATATAGCTTAACCACATCCGCCTGAACACCTTGCTCAGCAAAATACGCTTTCGCCGTTTTAATAAACTTCGAAGCCACTTTCAAACGCCTATTCGGCAAAGGCTGGCCAACAACGCCAGCCGTCATCAAACGACATTTCGCAATTTTAAGGTCCAGCAGCTCGTAAAGATTTTTTGTTGATGCTTCCATCAATACATCTTTACCAGCAACACCAAAGTCAGCCACACCATGATCAACATAAGTAGGAACGTCAGTCGCACGCAAGATAACTAGCTTGATGTGCTCATGATTGGTATCAAATATTAATTTTCGGCTTTTACTAATATCTTCAACTGGAACTATATTCGCTTTTTCTAAAAGCGGTAAAGTTTCACCAAGGATGCGCCCTTTCGACAGCGCAATCGTTAATGTTTTACTCATATTAATTTAAGACCCGTGAAATTTTCGCACCCAATGAACCGAATTTTTCTTCAATACACTCATAACCACGGTCAATATGGTAAATGCGATCAATCTTTGTATCACCGTCTGCTACTAGAGCAGAAAGCACTAAACTTGCTGAAGCTCGTAAATCTGTCGCCATGACTGGCGCACCCTTCAAACGCTCACAACCACGAACGATTGCAGTATTACCATTCACTTCAATATCTGCGCCCATGCGAAGCATTTCATCAACATGCATAAAGCGGTTTTCAAAGATATTTTCAATCACTCGGCCAACACCATTTGCAACCGAGTTCAAAGCAACAAACTGGGCTTGCATATCGGTTGGGAATGCAGGATATGGTGCTGTACTAATATTAACAGCCTCTGGACGACGTCCTTCCATATCGACTTCAATCCAGTCTTCACCACAAGTTACCTTTGCCCCAGCTTCTTCCAGCTTAGACAAAACAGCTTCAAGTGATTTAACGTTGGTATCAATCACGCGTACTTTTCCGCCAGTAATGGCAGCAGCAACCAAGAAAGTACCCGTTTCAATACGATCAGGCATAACTGGGTAGCTTGTACCATGCAATGTTTCAACGCCATCAACAACAATAGTATCAGTGCCATGCCCGGTAATTTTAGCGCCCATAGCAATAAGACACTCAGCCAAATCAACCACTTCTGGTTCACGCGCTGCATTTTCTAAAATGGTTTGACCGTCCGCCAAAGTTGCCGCCATTAGCAAGTTTTCAGTGCCAGTAACCGTTACCTTGTCAAAGAAGATACGCGCACCTTTAAGGCGACCATCAACACTGGCAACGATATCGCCACCTTCCACAGAGATTGTCGCACCCATGGCTTCCAAACCACGTAAATGCAAATCCACTGGACGGCTACCAATAGCACACCCACCAGGAAGAGACACAACCGCTTTACCAAAATGACTTACCAATGGGCCAAGCACCAAAATAGAAGCTCGCATGGTTTTAACAAGGTCATAAGGTGCTTCACAGTTATTAAGCGTCGACACGTCTAACTGAACGCTCATCTTTTCGTCAACCACAACACCACAACCCATAGAGCCAAGCAGTTCAAGCATGGTGGTAATGTCATGTAGATGAGGTAAATTCTTAATTGTGATCAATTCTTTTGTTAACAAAGTTGCCGCTAAAATAGGCAACGCAGCATTTTTCGCGCCAGAAGCACGAACAACGCCATTAAGCCGAGTACCACCGGTAATCAGAAGCTTATCCATATGTTTAATCTCTTATAATCGCTTTTATAGCTTGCTTAATTGTTCGGGCGTGTAGGTTTTCATTGTAACGGCATGAATCGCGCCACTGGAAATAGCTTCTTGAAGATGCGAGTAGACAAGCTGCTGTCTCTTAACTGTCGACAGACCCTCAAATTCGCTTGTCACTACAACTACTTGAAAATTACAACCTTCTCCTTTAGCAACCACTTCGCAGTTGTTGATAGAGGATTCTAAAAGTGCTTTAACTTCACCTGCGTTCACAGTCGCTCCAAAAGATAAAAATTCTTGATTGCTTTATTCTACATGAGTACAGCCAACTACTTAACACCTCTAAGCCCAACTCTGAATAAAAAACCACTTGTTTTCCAAGATTTTATTCAAGACTGACAATACTCACTACCACTCACTACCAAAAATAAAAAATCCGAACTCATAAAATGAGTTCGGATTTTATTATTCACAAAATACAGATCTTACTCAGTTAAGACTTCTTAGCCAAAGACTCTCGCCAAGCAGAAATCGCCAACTCTATGTCATTTTTGTTTTGCTGCATCATGACGCCAAATTGCTTACGGAAAGTTAAGCCAAAGTTGATATTATTAATCACCACATTGCTCAACATCCAATTACCAGCCTTGGTTTCTTCCATATAAAAACTGATATTTAACATCCCACCTGCTTCCATTTGGAAATCCACATCAACTTTTGTTTCTCTCCCCCTTCCCTGAGGACCTAGAGGTAAGACATTAATGCGATCAGCATCAAGCTCTAGCAAAGACGTACCGTAAGTTTTTAACAGTGTATCCTTAGTAACGTTGGCAAAACGAGCACGTTGTTCAGGCGACGCTCTTCGATAATATTTCCCCATTACTTTTTTGGAAAAATCATCAAAATCAACCACACCAGTCAAAATACTGTTAACTCGCTCTTCTAATAGAGCAGGATCTTTAGCCAGCACCGCTTTATCCGCAACAATATCATTACGAAAAGCCTCTACCACTTTAACAACAGTATCTCTTGCCCCTTCCTCATTTGACCAAGTTAAACTTGAACCGAGTAAAGCAAAAACAAAAAAAACACCAGATAAAATCTTAGTCATAACTACTTCTCCGAATCGCCAGATTTAAACAAAAACTGACTGATCAAAGTCTCTAAAACCAAAGCAGACTGAGTATCGTAAATTTCGCTACCATTTTTCAGCACCTCATCATCGGCACCAATAGAAATACCTAAGTATTTTTCACCCAATAGACCACTAGTTAAAACCGCAATAGAGCTATCAGTAGGAATATTATTAACATCTGAATCAATATTCATTGTTACTAAAGCCATATACAGCTCTTTATCAAAGGTGATGGATTCAACATTACCCACAGCCACACCCGCAATAGAAACCTTAGCTCGACTTGTTAGACCTGCAATATCATCAAACCTAGCTACGACTTGATAAGTATCCTTTTTGCTAGAAAAAGCCAGCCCACTCACCTGTACAGCCAAATAAACAAGAGCAGCGACGCCCAACACGATAAAACATCCGACCAATAATTCTGAACGTTTACTTCTCATCCTAAAAATCCCCAAACATAGCAGCGGTTAATACAAAATCTAAAGCCAAAATAGCCAATGAACCCAGCACCACCGTACGAGTGGTTGCTTTACCGATTCCTTCAGAAGTGGGAACACATTCATAGCCTTGATAAACGGCAATCCAAGTTACAACCACTGAAAAACACAACGCCTTAATCAAACCATTAACGATATCGGTATCGAAATACACAGACTGCTGCATGGATGACCAAAATGCGCCATCATAAACACCCAACCATTCGACCGATACAAGATGTCCACCAAGAATCCCCGAAGCAGAAAAAATTAGACTTAAGATCGGCAGACAAATGACGCCAGCAATGAAACGAGGCGCAATGACTCGTCTTAGCGGATCAACACCCATCATCTCAAAACTAGACAATTGCTCGGTCGCCTTCATCAAGCCTATTTCAGCCGTCAACGACGAACCTGCGCGTCCAGCAAAAAGCAGCGCCGTGACAACGGGTGACAACTCTCTCAACAGCGAAAGCGCCAGTAATTGCCCCACCGCCTCTTCAGACCCAAATTTAGCCAAAATACTGTAACCTTGCAGCGACAGCACCATACCAATAAATGCACCCGAAACAATGATAATTACGAGTGACAATACCCCAACAGAATAAAGCTGTTTCACCAGCAAATTCACAGACTCTTTAAAGCGCACAGGCAATCTAAATATGCTTTGCACCAAAAAGATCCCAGCTCGCCCAACAGCCTCAAGCCAATCCAACAAGGACGCCCCTAACAACCCAATAGCTTTCATAGTGCCACCTTAGCGGAGATATCTTCTTCTGGATAATGGAAAGGAACTGGCCCATCAGGCTCACCGTTTAGAAACTGCTTCACTTCAGGATCATTTGAAGCCCGGATTTCATCAGCAGAACCTTCAGCAATAACTCGCCCACCAGCCAAAATACAAACGTGATCAGCAATAGAAAGTGATTCTTCAACATCATGAGAGACAAGCACAGACGTCATATTTGCTGAATCATTCAGCTGACGTATTAGCTTCACAAGCACCCCTTTAGAAATAGGATCTTGCCCAGTAAAAGGCTCATCGTACATGACAAGTTCAGGATCTAAAGCAATAGCCCTAGCCAATGCAACACGTCTCGCCATACCGCCCGATAACTCAGATGGCATTAAACTAGCGGCTCCCCGCAAACCAACACTGTGAAGTTTCTTTGCAACAATGTCCGCTATTGCCTTAGCATCTAACTTAGTATGTTCCTCCATGGGAAAAGCAATATTCTCAGCAACAGACATATCACTAAACAAAGCGCCACTCTGAAAAAGCATCCCCATTTTTTTCCGCACTCTATAAAGTTCAGACCGTGATAAAGCGTGAACATCCTGTCCATCAACTAAAATAGTGCCTGAATTAGGTGCAAGTTGTGCGGCAATCAAACGCAGCAAGGTTGTTTTACCTGTTCCACTAGGCCCCATTACTGCCGTAATTTTACCTCGAGGAATGGTGAGGGATACATTTTCGTAAATTGCCCGCCCTCCCCTAAAAAAACTAACGTCTTGGACTGTTATATAAGCATCTACCACTGACACACCTTTTTAATCCCTATCGAATATCGACCGATACTACCATCGCCCCTAGATAAATAAAATCACAGAGCGGCCAAATACACTTTGTTTGTAAGATCAAGCCTTGAATTTAAACGTCAAACCTCATTAAATGGTACCTCCTGTATCAATGAGTAATATCAATACCATGCTATTGTTTTCTATCGCCCTAATTGTAGGGCTAGTTTTACTGGTTATGAGCTCCGACAAATTCATCGAGCACTCTGCCCTTGTGGCAGAAAAACTCAACGTAAACCCTATGATCATAGGGATAACGCTGGTTGCCTTTGGCACGTCCGCACCAGAAATGGTCGTTTCAGCCATAGCAGCACTTGATAATGCCCCTGAAATTGCCGTGGGTAACGTACTTGGCTCTAACATTGCCAACATCGCCCTTGTCTTTGGTATCACATTGCTTTTTTCGGCTATTCCAATAGCCTCTGGCTTATCTACCAAAGAAGTCCCTCTTGTATTAGGTATCACACTTTTAGCAGGCTTTTTGCTATTTGATCAGACACTTAGCGTATGGGATGGTGTGATACTAATTGCTGCCTTTATTATTATCCTGACAATATTGTTAAGAGGCAGTAAAGACTTAGAAAAAGATTTAAAAGAAGGCCTACCTGAAGACGATGGCACCTCAGTCACGAAATCTCTGATTATTGCGCTAATCGGACTCACTGTATTAATAGGAAGCTCTAAGTTGCTGGTATGGGGAGCAATTGGTATTGCGACAGCACTTGGTGTCAGCGAGCTGGTAATAGGCCTTACGATTGTTGCTGTGGGCACCAGCTTACCTGAACTGGCCGCATCAGTAAGCAGTGTAAGAAAAGGCCATCATGACATAGCAATTGGTAACATTTTGGGGTCAAACATCTTCAATTTGGCCACAGTATTACCGCTACCTGCTCTTATTGCACCAGGACTGGTAGATCAAAGCGTTATACACAGAGATTTCCCTTGGGTATTAGGCCTAACAGCTGCGCTCGCCTTGGCTATCTTCATCTTTAAGAAAACAACAGGTAACAGCATCCCACGATGGGTTGGTATTCCACTTATAGCCTCTTATGGTCTTTACTTATTTATTGTCAGTACAAGTGGTTCGATTTAATGCTTTCCCTTAAGAAACTCACGCAACCTAAAAGCCTACTAATCATTGGGGCCGCTATTTTAATAGCCGCCGTAATAGGCTGGTATGGAACAGCGCCAAAAGCATACTTAGTGGAAACCGATTCACTCAGTAGCTCACCTGACTATTTCATCACCAAGGTCAAAGTAAAAGAGTTTGATAATGACGGAACACTTATTGAAACACTGGATGCTGAACAAACCCTTCATTACATTGCAAAATCCAGAACACTTTTAGAAACCCCTAGTGTCGAACGCTACTCAAAATCAGGTCATTGGAACGCAAAAGCAGATAAAGGGGTTATTGAAGATGGAAGTAATGATATTCTATTAACAGAAAATGCTAGAGCGACTAAAAAATACCTCCAGTCGGAAGATATAAAGCTCAGTGCAGATAACATACATTACTTAGACAATGACAAATCATTAACCAGCTATGGAAATGCGACACTCATCTCCACACAAGGAGAGACCTCTGCTGGCGAAATCACAACCTATATAAATTCAGAAGAAGTCGTGATGACAGGGTCTGTACGAGGAAAATATGAAACAATTCATTAACATCGGTGCGTTGCTCACTTCAGCCCTTATTGGCCAATACGCATATGCCCTACCTGATGACCTTAATAAGCCATTAGAAATACAAGCCAACGAAGCGTCATTCGATCAAAATTCGGGTGAAGCAATTTACAAAGGCAACGTTTTCGTCAAACAAGGCTCTATTGAGATACAAGCACAATACCTTAAAGTATCGACAGACCCTCAAACACGAAAATTCAACAGCCTAGAAGCGAGTGGCAGTCCAGCAAAATTCAGTCAGCAAGTAGATTGGAGCGGGAACATTGTCATCAGTAAAGGCAATGAAATTCGTTATTTAACCAGCGAATCAAAGCTAGAAATCATGGGGAATGGCTACCTAAGTCGAATGCAAAACTCCATCACGGCAGACTACATACTCTATATGATCCAAGATGGCACCTTCAGTGCCGAGAAAAAAGATTCAGGGCGCGTATCAATGACACTACAACCACAAGCGCCACAAAACGAACCAGCACCTGAGACGAAAAAATAGATGGCACTATTAGAAGCAAAACACCTTGCAAAAAGCTACAAAAAACGCCAAGTCGTAAAGGATGTATCTATCTCGGTTGAATCTGGCGAAGCTGTTGGGTTACTAGGCCCAAATGGCGCAGGCAAAACAACATGTTTTTATATGATCGTAGGCATGGTGACAAATGATGCGGGTGGCGTTTTTATTGACGGTGTCGATGTGACTGGCGATGCTATGCATACACGTGCGCAAAAAGGCATCGGCTACCTTCCACAAGAAGCATCAATTTTTCGTAAGATGACCGTTGAAGACAACATTCTAGCCATCTTAGAAACACGCAAAGAACTAACAAAAACACAACAAAATGAGCGACTGGAAGAACTTCTTGAAGAGTTTCACATTACTCATATTCGCACCAACCTAGGCATGGCATTATCAGGCGGAGAAAGACGCAGAGTAGAAATAGCCAGAGCCGTTGCGATGAACCCAAAATTCATCTTACTTGATGAACCCTTTGCTGGCGTAGACCCGATTTCGGTCGGAGATATAAAGCACATTATTAAACACCTCCAAGAGAGTGGAATCGGCGTTCTAATTACCGACCATAATGTCAGAGAGACTCTAGACATCTGTGACAAAGCTTACATTGTTGGCAATGGTTACATTATTGCATCCGGTGACGCCAATACCGTCATTAACAATGAACAAGTCAAAAAGGTCTATTTAGGTGACGACTTCCGTCTGTAACCCCTTATCATTGCTGTAGAAAGGGAGTAGTATGCACAACTCATTCCAATTCATTCAATTAGAAGAAAGAGTTGCTCTATGAAGCAGTCTTTACAATTAAAGCTCGGCCAACAGCTGACAATGACGCCTCAACTGCAACAGGCTATTCGCTTGCTGCAGCTTTCTACGTTGGATTTAAAACAAGAAATACACGAATTCCTTGAATCTAACCCGCTGCTTGAGCTAGACGACGACGAACAACTGCATAACGAAATACCAGCCAGCATAGAATCCAAAAGTGCCCCTGAGACAACCGTCGATAACAACGAAGAAGCACGCGTTGAATCAGAGTGGACTGAAAGCATCCCCGAAGAACTATCTATCGATAGTAACTGGGATGACACCTATCAAAGTTCTGCCGCTGTCAGTGATCACAATAGTTATGAAGGTGACGGAGACTTCGAAAGTCGCAACGCTCCAGCTGAAAGTATCCAAGACCATCTAATTTGGCAATTGAACTTAACTCACATGTCAGACCGTGACATTGAAATTGCTTATGCCATTATTGAATGCGTTCAACCTGATGGCTACTTAAGCATTTCTACCGATGACATTTGTGAGTCCCTTGGCATCGAATTAGAAGACCTAGAAATAGAAGAAGTCATTGCTGTGCAACATAGACTGCAACGCTTCGACCCTGTTGGCGTATGCTCAATCGACCTACGCGACTGCCTTCTAGTACAATTAGAAGCCTTCCAGAGTCATCCGCTTTATAAAAGCACATACAACCTTATTGACCATTACCTACCACTATTAGGTAATCGAGATTTCGCACAACTGAGCCGCAAAACGAAACTAAAAGACGAAGCGCTAAAAGAAGTCGTCAACTTGATTCAACAGCTTAACCCGCGCCCAGGTTCAGTGATCGACGCAGATGATACAGATTACGTCATTCCTGATGTTTCAGTGAAAAAGCGTCATGGTGTATGGCAAGTTGAGCTAAACAACGACGCCCTACCGCCAATCAAAATCAATGAAACCTATTCTGCGATGGCGAGCACAGCGGCAACTACAGAAGACGCCACTTACATCAAAACCTCTCTTCAAGAAGCAAAATGGTTCATGAAGAGCTTGCAGAGCCGCAACGAAACATTATTGAAAGTGGCCAGCTGCATTGTAAGTCGACAAATTGATTTCTTCGAACTCGGTGAAGAAGCCATGAAACCCATGGTGCTTCATGATGTTGCAGAAGAAGTGGGTATGCATGAGTCAACCATTTCACGGGTGACGACGCAAAAATACATGCACACACCAAAAGGTATTTTTGAGCTTAAATATTTTTTCTCCAGCCACGTGAATACCGCCTCTGGAGGAGAATGTTCTTCTACCGCAATACGAGCTATGATTAAGAAGCTTGTGTCAGATGAACCAGCGAAAAAGCCATTAAGTGATAACAAGCTAGCGGCTATTTTAGCAGACCAAGGCATACAGGTTGCGCGACGTACTGTAGCCAAATATCGAGAGGCGATGAACATCCCTCCTTCCAATGAACGAAAACGACTGATCTAAACGGATACCATTTTATCATGTCCTTGAAATCATTATTAAAAGCAGAACTTGTTCTCGCAAAACAAGACATTGTTAGTAAGAAACGCGTCCTTGAGAGCCTTGCTGAAGTCGCTTCCAACCGCCTTCATTGCAACAACGAAGAAATCTATGACGCACTACTTGGCCGAGAAAAACTAGGCAGTACAGGCATTGGTAATGGCATTGCTATTCCGCATTGTCGTCTAGAGTCGGCAAACCACACAGCTATCGTTGTCATGTCACTGCAAACTCCAATTGATTTTGACTCTATCGATAAACGAGCGGTCGACCTAATATTTGCGCTGATTGTGCCACCTCAAGAATGCGATCAACACCTTTCTACATTGGCTCAAATCGCTGAGTTAGCACAATCTCCAGAATCACTGGATAAATTACGTGCGGCACAAAGCAGCGAAGAACTATTCAATATATTTGACTCATTAATATAGGAAATAAGCATGCAGGAAGAGTCCGTCACAATCATAAACAAACTGGGCTTGCATGCTCGCGCAGCGGGCAAGCTGGTTGAAACAACCTCTCGTTTCTCTTGCGACATCACCATAGAAAAAGAAGGCCGCAATGTTGATGGAAAAAGCATTATGGCCATGATGATGCTGGCCGCTGGCAAAGGCACTGAAATTCGTGTCAAAACCAACGGTGAAGATGAAAACGACGCAATTAAAGCGGTGATAGAATTAATTAACAATCGTTTTGGTGAAGACGAGTAAGGAATCAATGTCAGAGCAAAACACGCTTAACCACCTGCAAACGGTCACCGAATCGCTCGAATCTGGTGCCACCATGCAAATCCGTTATTTACTTAACGGCGCTTTGCCAGCTCAGGACGTTGCTCGCCTATTAGAGTCCTCCCCTCCCAAAGAACGTAAGCTTCTTTGGGAGCTAATTGAAGCCAAAAATGAAGGCGAAGTACTGCAATATCTGAGCGAAGATATTGGCGTACAATTCATGAAAAACATGGATACAGAGCGATTAATCGCCGTATCCGAACATTTTGAAAGCGATGACCTTGCCGATTTACTACAACATTTACCAGAAAAAATAGTAAAAGAAGTGCTTGCGTCCATGACGACGCAAGACAGAACAAGAGTTGAAGCACTATTAAGCTACTCGGAAGATTCTGCCGGCGGCTTGATGAACACGGACACCATCACCATACGTCCGAATATCACCGTCGACCTGGTGTTTCGCTACTTACGCAGACACAACTCCCTACCAGACATGACAGACAGTCTACTTGTTGTCAGCCGCTCTGATCGCTTGCTAGGCACCTTGCCCCTGACCACACTATTAGTCTCTGACATCAACGCCACAGTGCGCGATATCATGGAAACAGAATTCACCGTCATTGACGCAGAAACCCAAGCCAGTGAAGTAGCACAACTTTTTGAAAAGATGGACTTGGTTTCTGCCCCCGTCATTGATGGAAAAACAAAAAAGTTACTTGGTCGTATTACCATCGATGACGTTGTTGACGTTATCCGTGATGAAGCCGAACACTCCATGTTAAGCATGGCGGGTCTTGATGATGACGAAGATACCTTCGCCCCTATCATGAAAACCACCAAGCGACGTGCAGTGTGGCTTGGCATAAACCTAATAACAGCCTTCACCGCATCGTATGTAATAGGTTTATTCCAAGACACTCTGGACCAAGTTGTCGCACTCGCCATACTCATGCCCATTGTTGCCAGCATGGGCGGCATTGCCGGATCACAAGTGCTCACTCTGGTCATTCGGGGTATCGCACTCAACCAAATTGGTTCCACCAATACCCGTTGGCTACTCAACAGAGAACTTATTGTTGGGCTCATTAACGGCCTACTTTGGGCAACCGTTATTGCCGCTCTCACCGCACTTTGGTTTGACAACATCAAGATTGCCTATATCATTGCGGGAGCTATCATAATAAATCTGCTATTTGCAGCCACCACTGGTACACTTCTGCCGATTTTGCTGAAAAAAATTGGCATCGACCCTGCCCTTGCAGGCAGCGTAATTTTGACTACCGTGACCGACGTGGTTGGATTCTTATCCTTCCTTGGTCTCGCTACTATTTTTCTAATATAGGTTCCCATGACAGACTTTGATCAATATGAAAACGAAGACGAAATCCCTAAGAGCAAAACCCAGATCAAGCGTGAAATGGAAGCCCTGCAAGATCTTGGTAAAAAACTACTTGCCTTAAGCAAAAACCAACTTAAAAAAGTAGAAATGTCTGACACATTGCGCGAAGCATTCGTTGAAGCTGGCCGAATCAAAAAACACGAAGCCATGAGAAGACACCTGCAATACATCGGCAAGGTGATGCGCACAGAAGACCACGAAGCCATAGCGCATCGCGTAGCATTGTTTGATTCCACCTCTGCAGCTTACAACAAGCTATTTCATCAGCTTGAGATAAAACGAGATGCACTAATCGGTGAAAACAGCAAAGAAGAACTGTCTCAATATTTAGAGGAAAACCCTCAAATTGAAGACATACAACTTCTTAGACAGCTCATTCGTCAATCTCAAAAAGAAGTGTCTCAAGAAGGAAACACAACAAACCGTAAAAAGCTTTTCCGCTTCTTGCGCGAGGCTGAAGAAAAGCGTCTTGGTCTGACTGAATAATCTACAAGGCACCTCAACAAAAAACCTCAGAGCCAGCATTACTAGCTAGCTCTTATGGTATCCTCTTATGTGAGAAACACGGCATTTTTTGGCGACAATCACTTAATGCCGTTTTCGTCATATTAAAAACAATATATCCCGGTTCTTCTTGTAAACTGACTAAACGTTCACCAAATGGCGAATACAGAGCACTGTGTCCGTAAGTTTGTCTGGTTTCGTTGTGCCAACCGCACTGTCCAACACCAAGAACGTAGCATTGATTTTCAATCGCACGGGCGGCTAAAAGAGTATTCCAGTGGGCCTTCCCAGTAACATAAGTAAAAGCAGCGGGAACCAATAAAACCTCTGCACCCATTTTCATTAGCTCACGATATAATTCTGGGAAGCGTAAGTCATAACAGATGCTCAGGCCGATTTTAAAGCCATCCACGTCAATGACTTTTAAATCCAACTCTCCAGGCTCAATAACATCAGACTCTTTATAAGACACTGCTTTATCGTCAACACTGACGTCAAACAAATGAATTTTGTCGTACCGTTCTAAGAAGACACCGTCAGGTCCAACAACCCAGCATGTTTGCCTAACACGTCCACTAGAGACTTGCTCACCATCTGTTCTCAATATCGAAGGATGTGAGCCAATCACAAGATAAATAGAATATTTCTGCGCTAAACCTGATATCGCTTGAAGCAATATATTTTGATCATCCGATTCAGCCAAATCCCTCATTGCCCTGCCATTGAACAAAAAAACATTTTCGGGAAGTACAACCAATTTAGCGCCGTCCAAAACGGCAGACTCAACAAGGTTTTGTACGTGACTTAAGTTTTCACGCCAATCTTTAGTACTCGTCATTTGAATCGCAGCAATGCAAAGTGAGTTCATTAATCTTTTCTCCCTATTGGCTTATAGCGAATAGGTGTCATGGTTGGGTTATTAAATGAACCTTCGACTTTGTACTGCACACTTGTTACTTTTGAAAGTTGGTCGCCTATAAGCTTATCTGTAATGTACAAAAGCCCTGCCAATTGCGGAGTTCCCCACAATAAACCGGCTAATGGCAGCGTACCAGTTAAAGGAAATGTTGCTGTCAATTTTTCATTCAAAGTCTCATTCACGATATCCGCCTCCCCAGCAACAACAAGCTCGGCAGAAGGAGCAATGATTGAAATTGGAGATACTGTTTTTAAAATACCGTTATCAAGAGAAAGTGTCCCACTGAAATCGTCGTAGGTTAATCCAGGTTCATACACATCTGAGAAATCTAATAACAAGCGTCGACTAAGAGCGCCAATATTAAAAATCCCTAATGCTTTTAAAAAGGCCGGTAACTCGTCTACCTTACTGAAGTTACCGTCTTCTGCAGAAAAGCTAATACGACCCGAAACAGATTCGCGATCAAAGTAGAATGGATGCCCTTTCCATTTCAAACCAACATCAAATTTGTACTCTTTGGAAGAAACAAATGCCTCACTAGAAAACTTTTTCGTCAACTCCGCTAAATCAGCACCGCTGGCCGCAATGGCAAGCTCAACACTTGAGTCCTCACCTTTGTCTTTCCAAAGTATACTACCCTTAAGACTGCCCGTTTTTAATTTAGATGAAATAGGATCCACACGAATAACATCACCTTCACGGGAAATAGCTAACTGCCAATCACCATAAGGGCTACCATTGAAATAAAGCTGATCAACAGACAATGTCATATTGGGAATTTGCTTGGATGATATAGGAGATTCATTTTTGCCCGAATCGGCTACCTCAGAGCCATCTTCTTTCGATGTATTCCAGCTAAGAAAACCAAAACGCAGGTCTGGTGTACCATCTTTATTAAGCAAAGAAAAATTCATTTCATCAGAACTAACAAAAAGAGATTGGTTCGTCGCTGAGTTATAAGTAACCTTAAAATTGTGCCAAGTGTTGCTGGGGTTGACCACAACCTCATCGACAATTAAATCCACTCTACTCAACCATTCAGGAACCTCTGGAACCTGAACACCTTGAGAAGACGTTGATGCATCACTAGATAAATCTGCAAAAACAGATTGCCAATCTTGAACATAAAAACGGTCAAAGTCACCGGTTAACACTAAGCCTTTAGGGATTTTGGCACTTAAAGTTTGGCTCTCACCACCATTTAAAATAATCTCGCCGCCAACAAACTCATTATTTTGCAGCAACAACCTTGCCTTAGTGAGTTCAGAATAATCAGCATCAATGACAATATCTTTTTTGTGCTGCATCACCTTAACGTGCAGAGGTTTACTTTCTACCGCAGGCTTCCCAACAGGTATTGGCAAATTAATATTCACACCAAGCAAATCACTATCAATTATCAAATCTACTTGGCCATCTTGTGCTTGGTTAACCGATAGCTGTCCAGTATAAGTCGTTTTGCCGACTATTTTTTTAAGGGCTGCATCAGGTAATTTATTCCAACGAGCGACTTGCTGAATGTCTACATCACCAGAAAAATCCCCCAAAACAGCAAGGCCACCATCTTGAGCTGCGGTAGAGGACAAAACAAGGTGAGATAAACCACCAAATGCCTGTAGGTCAAATTCAGAATTGTTGATGCCTTTATCGGAGCTGTAATTTAAATGCCCGCTATCAACTTGAACGGATAGGTCAAGATCATTTATGGCTAATGAGTTATCTTTAAGATCTAAACCCAATTGAACTTGAGGATCAACACCTTCCTTGAAAGGAATGGCAACATCAAAACGACCTTTAACCTTGCCACCCAACTGCCAATTTTCAAAAGGCTGAAGAACAGTCTCGGCTAAAGGCGTGGCTCGTAAAGTTGATAAAATAAGCAGTGCATTGTCGTTCACTTCACCCGTTAAATTTAACCAATCCGCAGAGCCATTAGAAACAGGAACCGTTAATAACAAATTGTTTATTGGTAAATCGAGCAAATTACCGGATTTTACTTGAACTGAAACGCCACTCTCGTCAAATTCAAAAAAGCCGTTTACTCTCGTTGCCGTTGGCCAATTTTTATCAAATGTCACATCAGCATCACTAACAGCCAGCTGCACACGGACATGTGGCTCAGCACCATCCGCTAACTCGCTTTGCACCAACACATCGACACTGTCTAATTTACCAGCATCAGAAAAAGCCTCTTCAATCCATGTCATTAAATCGCTACTAAGCGCTTTAGGAGGAAGATAGGTTAATCGATCAGTAACCGACATATCACGGCCATGCAAATCCAGCGCAATCCAATCAGGCTGATCATTACGCACCTCTAGACGGAAGCCACCGTTTACCGTGGCGCCATTACGCTTGACCGCCAAATCGCGACCTTCTACCAAGAAGGTATCTTGCTGCTGCCAATTAACATAACCTGATAAAAATTGAGTACGCCACGCTTCATCGTATATTGTATCAAAAGCTATTTTGCTATCTCGTCCACGAAAATCGATATACCCGCTGTCATTAGATAAGCTGAACACCGCGTTAATGTTACTCGCTTGGGGGATGCCGTTATAACCTTCAATGGAAGCAGATTGTAAATTGCTTAAAAGCTGAAATGACAAGTCATCTTTTTCACGCCAAAAGCTCACAGATCCATTTTTAGCCATACCAGTCGGATTTAACCCGCCTAGAATTTTAGAAGCATTCGTCTCTTCAGGTAAAAAGTGCGCAACGATTTTATGGACTAACCCTAAATCCGCTCTAGCAAAACTCACATTAGAACGATTCGTTACGGATGACCAATCAAATGTTAAGTCAGTTTCTGGATAACTTAAGCCATCTTGATCTTTGATTGCCATATCATGCACATCAATCCGCACGCTTGGATGCTTTTGAGAATAGCGCAACTTGACAGACGACGTTGCGTCGTATTGTTGACCATCATCAAATGCAACCTTAAGGTTTGTCGCTTCAGTCCTTACCTCAAGTTCCTTGCCAATCGTTGCGTCTAGCCAAATATCTCCCCCTATTTGAACATCAGACAGTGAGTAAGCATTCTCTTTCAACATAGTGTTTAAAGGGATAGCGAACATGGGGGCCTTAACGGAGGCTTTAACGCGATACCCCCCAAGCAAGCTACGGGCTTGATCAATACGAGCGTCTATTTGAAAAGGTGTTTTATAGTCATCTAAATAAAGTTTTGAAGTGAGCAACGACTCAAACGATTTTTGAAATATGTAAATATGAGGAATTTGCATGACATGCTTACCAAATTGCTCACTATTAACATCTAATTTGGCATCGTAGATTGAAAAGTTTTGCTGTGCAGATAAATAGTCTAAAACACGCTCTATACCCACCTCATCACCAACATTGCGTGATGGTGTCGCGCCGTTCAATCGCCATTGACCATCACTTTCTTGCAATACAACGGTAGGCCGTACAAAACGAATATAGGTAAACTGAGGGCTAAGCGTAAGCAATGACTTGACCGTATCTAGACGGACGCGCATTTCACTGACATTAATAGCCGGCTGACCGTTAGCAACGAGGTGAAAGCCGCTAACAGAAACGGTGGGATCGACACCTTCAAGACGACCATCGATGCCATCTAGCGTAACGGGGTAGCCCGTAATTTGCCGAAGGTTATGCTCTATTTGAGGGCGATAATGATCCAAGTATGGAAGAAGCTGACCAACACTCAAAGCAAAAACAGCAAGCAATGCCGAGATAGCAATTGCACCCCAAAAAGTGACTAGGATCAACTTACGTAATAACCAAGCCATTTTAAGTCCTTTTTACGCTATCGCAAAACAACATCATATTGATCTTGCGTGTATACGGAATCCACTTGGAAACGAATTGTTTTACCTATAAAAGCCTCTAGTTCCGCAACCGCCGCACTTTCTTCGTCCAAGAAACGCTCCACCACCGCACTTGCAGCTAAAACTGTATATGTTTGCGAATTATAAGCTCTATCCGCTCTTAAAATCTCTCGAAACACTTCATAACAAACTGTTTCAGGGGTTTTCACCAAGCCACTACCGCGACAAGATTTACAAGGCTCGCATAAGGTCTGACCAAGGCTCTCACGTGTTCTTTTGCGAGTCATTTCCACAAGACCAAGCTCAGAAACACCAGTAATTTTGGTTTTTGCGTGATCCGTGTCTAATATTTTTTCAAGCATCCGAAGCACTTGTCGCTTATGCTCCTCATCTTCCATATCAATAAAATCGATGATGATGATACCACCGAGGTTTCGCAGCCTCAGCTGTCGACCTATCGCCGTAGCCGCCTCAAGATTGGTTTTGTAGATAGTTTCCTCTAGATTTCGACTACCGACAAAAGCTCCCGTGTTCACATCAATTGTAGTCATTGACTCAGTTTGCTCAACCAGCAAATATCCACCCGATTTCAACTGAACTTTACGATCTAACGCCTTATGAATTTCATCTTCAACACTATACAAGTCGAAAATCGGACGCTCACCAGGATAATACTCAATACGATCTCTAAGATCAGGAATAAAATCTTCAGCGAAAGAGCGCAATTTGGCATAATTCTCTTTGGAGTCTATACGAATTTTTTCTGTCGAAAGTCCTACCAAATCACGCATAGTCCGCAAGTGCAATGGAAGGTCTTCATAAATAACAGAAGGCGCTTTGGCATTTTGCATGCGACGCTTAACAGATTGCCAAAGGCGCGTTAGGAATTTAATATCCGCTAGGATCTCTTCTTCACCAGCTCGCTCCGCAGCCGTTCGTAATATATAACCACTATTCTCATCAGCATCCGTTAGCGCTTCCGATACCAATGACTTAAGCCGCTCACGCTCCACCTCATCTTCAATTCTTTGACTAACGCCCACATGAGCCTGATCAGGCATGTAGACTAGATAACGAGAAGGAATAGACAAATGAGTAGTTAAACGCGCGCCCTTAGAGCTAATAGGATCCTTAGTAACCTGAACCACCAATGATTGCCCTTCACGCAAATAATCACCAATTTGATCACTTGGGTTAACCGCATCACGATTAACTACTTCCGATACATGAATAAAAGCAGCTCTTTCAAGACCTATATCAACAAAAGCCGCCTGCATACCCGGAAGTACTCGAACTACCTTACCTTGGTAAATATTGCCAACAATTCCCTTACGGCTCGATCGTTCAATATAAACTTCTTGCAAGACACCGTTTTCAACTAGAGCTACACGAATCTCCATAGGAGTAACATTAATGAGTACATCTTCACTCATGAGACATCTCCTCTAGAGAATGAATTCCAAATTGGGCCAGTAATTGCGCAGTCTCAAAAAGCGGCAGACCAACAACGGCAGAATACGATCCCGAAATAGAACGGACAAATACAGATCCTAAGCCTTGAATGCCATAAGAGCCAGCTTTGTCTTGAGGCTCTTTGGTTTTCCAATACTGGGCTATTTCAACATCTGAGATTTCACGAAAAAGCACTTCGCTGATAACACACTGAGTAGCGATATGTTCTTGCTCTAAATTACAAAGACAAAGTGAGGTGATAACTTGATGGGATCGGCCAGAAAGCCGTCTTAGCATTGACCGAGAGTCTTCAAGCGAAGTAGGTTTGCCAAGGATATGACCATCAACCACAACACTTGTGTCTGAGGCCAAAAAAACAGCAGAGGAATGGGCGCCAACTTGTTGATGGTATTTAATTGAAGCCGCTTTGGCTTTTTCAACAGCCATACGAACAACGTACTCTTCTGCCTTTTCTAGATGATTTGGAGTTTCATCTATGTCGGCAGGCTGTATCTCAAACTCTTTCACCAATAGGCTAAGTAGCTCTTTTCTTCTTGGCGAAGCTGAAGCCAAAATAAGCATAAGTTTTCCCTAAAAGCGGCCTAATGAATAGCATAAATACGCCGCACACTACGTAAAATAATAAATGACCAAGGCCACAATAGCCCAGTAATAACTGCCGGCATGAAAATCATTAAGGTCGGCTCTGCATGGCCAAGGTAGTGATCAATCCAGAAGTCGAGCAACTGGTTAACACTTACCAGCATGCAGATAAAAAAACCTTGTTGCCAGCGATGATACATTCGCAATCGTTTATAAAATACAGCACATGTATAGGCAATAATCACATACGTTAACGAGTGTTGACCTATTATGCCACCTTGCAACAAATCTACCATTAACCCTAGAAACCAAGCTAAGCCCACTCCCACACGAAACGGCAGAGCAATCACCCAATACAAAATAACCAACAATGCCCATTCTGGGCGGAACCAAACAAGCTCTTCAGGAAAAGGCACAGCCTCAAGCATTAAAGCAGTCAACAGAGTAATACAAAAAACAAAAATGGGTTTCATTATCGCCCTGCCTTCGGCTTTTCAATGAGCATGACATGGCGACTGCGCCCTAATTGAGCCAAAGGAACAACATCCACATCAGCATACGCTTTACCTTGCGTATACTTAACGCTCCTAACAACACCAACAGGATAACCACTAGGAAAGCGCTTATCCAAGCCGGAAGTCGTTAGAATATCCCCTTTTTTGATATCAACAGATCGAGGAACGCTCATTAATTCTAAACGCTTCAAACTTCCTGTCCCTCTCAATATGCCCCTAAACCCAGTTCGAGTAAGCTGCACAGGAACAAAATGACTTGCATCAGCGATCAATAAAACTCGACTGCTGTAGGCAGCCGTTTCCACTACTTGCCCCAGCACTCCTGTCGCATCTAATACTGGCTGCCCCACATAGGCACCAGAAGAAAAGCCTTTATCTATCATTAGTTTATGGCTATAGGCGTTCTGATCAAAACCAATAACTTCCGCCATAACGATCTTCTCATCAACGCGCTGAGACGCGTCTAGGAGCTCACGTAAACGAACGTTTTCGGCTTGTAGTGAATCAAGGCGCTGTTGACGACTTCGCAGCAATAGTATCTCTGACTGTAAGGATTGATTTTCTCTTACCAATCCCTCCCTACTCGCAAGATGCTCTCCTGCCCAATTAAGCACTTTCTGAGGAGTGTTCACCACAACCTGAATAGGCGTCACAAGCAAGGTCAAATAAGGCCTTACTTGTGAGAAAACAGAATAACGGACATCTGCAATAATCATCGCCATAGACAAAATAACTAACACTACAAAACGAGTGCTAGATATTTTACCAGTAGAATGAAGCGAATTTTTAATGGTGCGCTCCTAACGTTTACTCATTATCTGCAGTAAATAGCTCAGATGCGTGCTTATCCATTAACTCTAGGGCCATACCGCCGCCACGAGCAACACAAGTCAGTGGGTCATCAGCAATAATAACGGGCAAGCCAGTCTCTTCGCTGATCAAACGGTCGATTTCACGTAACAACGCGCCACCACCGGTTAACACCAAACCTGTTTCACCAATATCAGCTGCCAATTCTGGGGGAGATTGCTCTAGAACACCTTTGATAGCTTGAACAATCTGAGCTAGAGGCTCTTGTAGCGCTTCTAGAATTTCAGTGCTGCTCAAAACAAATGAACGAGGAATACCTTCGGCTAGGTTACGACCACGAACATCAATTTGTAACTCTTCACCAGTATGGTAAGCCATACCTATTTCTGTCTTAATTCGCTCTGCAGTTGCATCACCAATTAAGCTACCGTATTGACGACGAACATAGGTTGTAATAGCTTCGTCAAAGCGGTCACCACCAACACGAATGGATTCGGATGTCACGATACCATTCAAAGAGATAATGGCGATCTCAGTCGTACCACCACCTATATCAATAACCATAGAACCTGATGCTTCAGCAACAGGTAGACCTGCACCAATTGCCGCAGCCATTGGCTCTTCAATAATGTAAACTTCGCGAGCACCAGCACCTAACGCAGACTCTTTGATAGCACGACGCTCAACCTGAGTTGATTTACATGGCACACAAACTAAAACTCGTGGGCTAGGCTTCAAAAAGCTATTTTCGTGAACTTTAGAGATGAAATATTGAAGCATTTTTTCTGTGACATGAAAATCAGCGATAACGCCATCTTTCATTGGGCGAATAGCCGTAATATTACCTGGAGTACGGCCTAACATACGCTTCGCATCGGTACCGACTGATGCTACTGTTTTTTGATTCCCATTATGGCGAATGGCAACAACTGACGGTTCATCAAGCACAATTCCGCGGCCACGAACGTAAATAAGGGTATTTGCCGTTCCTAAGTCAATGGACAAATCGCTTGAAAACATTCCCCTGATTTTCTTAAACATGAATTCCTACACCCTGATAATACGATACGAACAGCGTCAAAATGTAACAATCACGAGACCAATGGGCAAGTTGATTCCGCGTAAAACTGAAAAAAATATCCATGTATTTCGTTGTTTACTAAAAAATTTTTAATAAATAAAAAATAAGCCTTATTTTCCTACCTCTTTGCTTTATAGCATCACAACTAAGAGATACAATGGCGGGCATTTACGATAATCAAAACATTTAGGTGGAACATGTCCATAGACAAACAAGACGTGCAAAAGATTGCACACTTGGCACGCCTCGCCCTTACCGAGGCAGACGCCGATCAATACCAGCACTCTCTTTCAAGTGTTTTATCCCTTGTTGAGCAAATGCAATCCGTTAATACCGATGGTGTTGAACCTCTTTCTAATCCACTTGAGATGACGCAACGCCTAAGAGAAGACATAGTCACCGAAGAAAATCGTCGTGACGCATTCTTAGCAAACGCACCTCAGACCGAAGCAGGCCTTTTCCTAGTACCGAAAGTGATCGATTAAGAGAGACAAGCATGTTCGAACAAAGCATCTCGACATTAGCACAACAATTGCGTAACAAAGACATTTCAAGCGTTGAGTTAACTCGCCTATTTCTAGCGCGTATCGCCAAACTTGACCCACAACTAAATAGCTACATTACCGTTAGCGAACAACGTGCACTAGAACAAGCTGCAGCAGCAGATACACTTCTTCAAAACGGCAACGGCACTAGCTTGACTGGCATCCCTATTGCCCACAAAGATCTATTCTGTACGGAAGGCACACTAACCACATGCGGCTCTAAAATGCTGAATAACTTTATTCCGCCATACGAATCAACCGTGACCAGCCGCATCCAACAAGCTGGTGCCGTGATGTTAGGCAAAACCAACATGGACGAGTTTGCCATGGGCTCTTCCAACGAAAACAGCTTTTACGGTGCCGTGAAAAACCCATGGAACCTAGACATGGTTCCGGGTGGATCTTCTGGCGGCTCTGCGGCTGCGATTGCCGCTGGACTAGCCGTTGCCGCAACAGGCACAGATACGGGCGGTTCCATTCGCCAACCAGCTTCTTTTTGCGGCATAACTGGCCTTAAACCCACTTATGGTCGAGTATCTCGTTTCGGCATGATTGCCTACGCATCCAGCCTTGACCAAGGCGGCCCAATGGCGAAAAGCGCAGAAGATTGTGCGCACTTGATGCAAGCAATGGCTGGCTTTGACGAAAAAGATTCTACATCTGCAGATACACCTTCAGAAGACTATCTAGCTAACCTCAATACTCCGTTAACAGGCTTAAAGATCGGCTTACCAAAAGAATACTTTGGCGAAGGTCTAGACTCACAAGTCGCTGACATCATTATGGCGGCGGTAAAAGAGTTCGAAAAACTGGGCGCGACAGTAAAAGAGATTTCTCTACCAAACTTACAGCTAAGTATTCCTTCATATTACGTAATTGCTCCATCTGAAGCCTCTTCAAATCTGTCTCGCTTTGATGGCGTTCGTTTCGGCCACCGCTGCGACGATCCAAAAGACCTGTTAGATATGTACATGCGCTCACGTGCTGAAGGTTTCGGCACTGAAGTACAGAAACGTATAATGGTTGGCACTTATGCACTTTCTGAAGGCTACTACGATGCTTACTATCTAAAAGCACAAAAAATTCGTCGCCTGATTAAAGAAGACTTCGTTAAAGCACTTGATGAAGTAGATGTCATCATGGGACCTGTTGCACCAACTACCGCATTCGGTCTTGGCAGCAAAACAAGTGATCCAGTTGCCATGTATCTTGAAGACATTTACACCCTATCCGTTAACCTTGCAGGCATCCCTGCTATGTCTGTTCCAGCAGGCTTTGCCAATGGCATGCCGGTTGGACTTCAAGTAATGGGTAACTATTTTGCCGAAGCCAAGCTTTTAAACGTAGCGCATCAGTATCAACAACACACTGATTGGCACATACAAACACCAACTATGGCAAAAGGAGCATAAGCATGAACTGGGAAGTTGTTATTGGCCTTGAGATTCATACTCAGCTCTCTACAAAATCAAAGTTGTTTTCAGGCGCCGCTGTTGGCTTTGGCGCAGAACCAAACACACAAACCACACTTGTTGATTTAGGTATGCCTGGTGCATTACCTGTGTTTAACAAGGAAGCGTTACGTATGGCCGTTATGTTTGGCCACGCCATCAACGCTGAAATTGGCATGTCATCTGTTTTTGCTCGTAAAAACTATTTCTACCCGGATCTTCCAAAAGGCTACCAAACCAGCCAAATGGATCATCCTATTGTTGGTAAAGGCTATCTAGATGTCATGCTAGAAGACGGCACTACTTCTCGCGTTGGCATCACTCGCGCTCACCTAGAAGAAGATGCAGGCAAGTCTTTACATGAAGATTTCCAAGGCATGACAGGCATAGACCTGAACCGCTCTAGCACACCTTTGCTTGAGATCGTGTCTGAGCCAGACATTCGCTCAGCGAAAGAAGCCGTTGCGTACGTTAAGATGATTCACTCTATCGTCACCTACCTTGGCATTTGCGATGGCAATATGGCAGAAGGCTCTATGCGTTGCGACATCAACTTGTCACTGCGCCCTAAAGGTCAAAAAGAATACGGCACACGCACCGAAATAAAAAACGTCAACTCGTTCCGCTTTATCGAAAAAGCAATCTACACCGAGATCGAGCGCCAAGCAGACATTTTAGAAGATGGCGGTCGCATCATTCAGGAAACTCGCCTGTATGACCCAGAAAAAAACGAAACTCGCAGCATGCGCTCTAAAGAAGACGCCAACGATTACCGCTACTTCCCATGCCCAGACCTACTTCCGGTAGTACTGACGCAAGAATACGTTGACGGCATCAAGTCAACGCTGCCAGAGCTACCAAGCCAAAAAGCAGCGCGCTTCCAAAGCGAACACGGTCTAAGCGAATATGACGCTAACGTGCTTTCATCCTCTCGCGCCATGGCCGACTATTTTGAAACAGCCAACAATGTCGCTAAAGATGCCAAATTAACGGCAAACTGGGTAATGGGCGAGCTAAGCAAACTCCTTAACCAAGAACAGCTAGACATCGAAAACTCACCAGTTAGCGCCGAAGCATTTGGTGGACTGCTAGTTCGAGTCAAAGACAACACCATCAATGGCAAAACAGCAAAAGACGTGCTGCAAGCCATGTGGAACGGTGAAGGTTCGGCAGACGCTATTATCGAAGCCAAAGGTCTAAAACAAGTCACAGATACTGGCGCTATTGAAGCCATGATTCAGACTATTTTAGATGCTAACGCAGCACAAGTTGAGCAATATCGCGCCGCCGACGAAGACAAGCAAAAGAAAATGATCGGCTTCTTTGTTGGACAAGTCATGAAGGCATCGCAAGGCAAAGCCAATCCAGGACTTGTTAACCCAATACTGGCTAAAATGCTGAAAGGCAAATAGATTAACATTAGCGATTAAATCCACTGTAAAAAGACAAACGCGGCCTAGGTCGCGTTTTTTATTTTCCACAAGAAGAACGAAAGATGACCGAACGAACGGAATTTGAAACAATGATCCATGGCGAAGCGTTTAACGCCATCGACCTAGACCTTCGCCTGCGCAGAGAAGCGGCACGTCTTGCCTGTGCTAAGTTCAATGCGCATCCAAGCAAGGGCAACCTTCGTCATGTGACACGTTTGTTTGCTGAGTTTGGCAGCGTGGTGATTGAACCAGGCTTTCAATGTGACTATGGTTCGCAGATTCATCTGGGCGAACGTGTTTTTATTAATTTCCAATGCATATTCTTAGACAGCGCCAAGATCCATATCGGCGACGATGTATTAATCGGCCCTGGTGTTCACCTTTATACGGTGGATCATCCTAGAGACGCTGAACAGCGCGCCTCTGGCGAGTGTTTTGCTCGTCCGATTACTATTGGTAACAAAGTCTGGATTGGCGGCGGTGCCAAGATTCTTCCCGGCATTGAAATTGGTCATAACGCGATTATTGCCGCTAATGCGGTTGTGACTCGAAATATCGCTGACAACGAGCGCTACTTTGGCTAGGCTTGGTCAGTAATATTTGTGCATAATTTCACCAAAAAACACGCTTTACAGCCTTAATTAGAGTGGATCTGAATACTTCATTCAACTAGGTAAGCAATCGGCAATTGTGAAGGAAATGCCTTTCCAAGCCCTCTCATTGCGTCTATTTTCTATATACTGAATGGAAATTAGCGAATAAAGAGGTCGCCCTATGAAAACTTGGATTATATTTTTAGCTAGCCTTATGGCGCTAAATGCTAGCGCCTCAGACGCCATTACAGATAACTCCTTGGAGGTACAAACCGTCACCCAGTTTGATGGTATCCCTTGGGGTATTTCTATCCTAAATGATCAGGAAGCCATTGTTACCGTCAAAAAAGGCTCCGCTTATAAGGTCAATTTATCCACGGGTAAAAAGCAAGCACTGACAGGTCTTCCAGAAGTCGATAACAGAGGCCAAGGCGGTTTGTTGGATGTGGCAAAATCACCAGAGTTCAAAGAGCAAGGCTGGCTATATTTCACTTATTCAAAGCCAACGGATGAGGGAGCAAAAACCACGTTAGCCAGAGCAAAACTAAGTGGTAACAAGCTGACTGCATGGCATGATTTATTAGTCACAGATTCTGCCACCAGCGAGTCTAAACATTATGGTGGCCGCATCGCCTTTGACGACAAAGGACACGTTTTCTTCTCGGTCGGTGATCGAGGTGTTCGTGATAACGCTCAAGATCTGACAAACCATGGCGGTAGCGTTATCCGTTTAAATTTAGATGGCAGCGTGCCTGCGAACAATCCGTTTGTGACTCATGCCAATATACGCAATGAAATCTGGAGCTATGGTCACCGTAATCCCCAAGGTCTATTTTACGATACGGATACAGAAACACTTTGGTCTAATGAACACGGCCCAAGAGGCGGTGATGAAATAAATCTAATTCGTCCCGGTGCCAACTACGGATGGCCGATCGTGTCTTATGGTAAAGAGTATTGGGGACCAATTAGCGTAGGCGAAGGAAACACAAAAGACGGCATAGACAATCCAGCTAAAGTGTTTATTCCTTCTATCGCACCAAGCAGCTTGATTCGTTATAAAGGCATGTTGTTCTCAAATTGGAACGGAGATTTTCTATCTACCGCGCTTGCACTGAGACACTTAAATAAAATCAGAATTGATAAAAATGGCGAGACTACCGAAACGCGTTATCTGCAACATTTAGATGAGCGTCTTCGTTCGATGGCTCAAGACTCTACCGGAATATTGTACTTAGGCACAGATTCTGGAAAGCTGTTGAAAATATCACTCGCTGTCGTGATAGAGGTAAAAAAAGCAGGCTAGGGAATACTTCCTAGCCTAGCTATATACAGGCAATAAATTACTCAGACTAACTGCTCTCTGCAGATTCATCGCCCCAGCTATCACTTGCTGATTCATCGCCCCAGCTGTCACTTGCTGATTCATCACCCCAGCTGTCGTCAGTAGCATCATATCCCCAGCTGCCGTCTTCAGGAGTCGCATTTTCAGTCGCTGTCTTTTTCTGAGGTGGATTGCCATCGTACACTTGGTAAGCTCGGTTTTGCAGATAGACATCTCTAATAAAGCTGTATCTGTCGCCGACTATCATACCTTCAGCATTTAGGTAGCGGGCTCTTGTTTCAACTACGTCTAGCGCAAAGAGCTGTAATGTCTCATCACTATCAAGGTTCAACATTTCTTTATCATCTAAATAAGCATATTGAACCACCAAACCAGAACCATCACGCACAGTCGAAGGGCCTAAAAATGGTAAAACCAAATATGGGCCAGATGACACTCCCCAATACCCTAAAGTCTGCCCAAAGTCCTCATCCTTTTCTTTTAAACCAAGCTCGTTGGCCACATCAAAAAGTCCAAACCAACCCGCGGTACTGTTAATCAGAAAACGAAAGGTAGACGATGCTGTCGCGTCCCACTTCCCTTGCAGAAGGTTATTGGTAATGTTTCCAATTTCACCTAAGTTAGAGAAAAAATTACTCACGCCCTTTTGTACTGGCGTTGGGGTAATGGCTTTGTACCCTTTGGCAACAGGCTTTAAAACAGCCCCATCTATCGCATCATTAAAGATAAACATGGAGCGATTGAAGCCTTCCCATGGATCTTCTTTGGTTTCTACTGGCACCTGCGCACAAGATTGCACAAGCAATAATATAGAACCAAAAAGTAAAGTGCCCATTACTTTAAACATTTTCACAATCCTTAACTTGTAAGACTTCACACACTGCGTCTGACTAAAAACATGATGTCTTTTTAGAATCAGACCAACTTTTTAACTTCTTGCCACTGTTTAGACAAGCGCTTATCTGAAATTGGCTCTAATGTACCAACCGACTGCGCAAATAAAGAAATACGGTATTCCTCTAACATCCAGCGATATTTAATCAACTCTGGGTCGTACAAGGCTTTTTCGTCATGAGCTTTTTTCTGTCTAGAATAGATCTGCCAAAGGCTTTCTAATTCAGACACATATTGGTTCTCTTTGTTCAAATGATTCTGAAAACGCTCTAAGCGCACCTCAATTCCTTTGAAATAACGCGGTAATTGTCCCAGCCAAAACAGCGGTGTATTGCCAATAAAGCCAGGGTAAATAAGCTGTTGTAATTGCACTTTAATGTCACCATAAACCCGCGTCCAAGGTAAAGGAATGCTGCCCTTCATTCGCTTTGCGACCCCCTGATAAGAGGACAATACGCGATAAAGCTGCCCTGCCATATCATTCGCAACGCTTACTAATTGCGGTTTATGATTAGTGACGCAGCTTTCAAATTCCGCTTTAGTACGCGGCAAAGCTCGGCCATCTAAGAAAACCTTATCTAAAACCGCATTAAGTAAATCATCCAGCAAGGTTTCTTTTTGCCCTAATGGCGAGAATATCAACATCGACTCTCTTAAATGTGGCAAGTTCTTTTGTAAGTAACGCATCTCTTTGCTCAAGGTTAGCTTAAGTAAGGTGATCACACCTTTTCGATGCGTTTCTAATGCGGTATTTTGATCATCAAACATTTTCAATGAAACATGATCGCCTTGTGCTACCAAGGCGGGAAATGCCGTGACCTTGATGCCAGCTTGCTTGATCTCTTGGCGTTCAGGAATACCCTGCTCCGGCCAAGACGTTAAACCTTCTTGTTCATGTTGCTTGGTACCAAATTTCGCAAAACTCTCTTCAACCAAGTCACTAAACTGAGCCTGAAGCTGCGCCAAGTTTTTACCCACACCCAGCACTTTGCCGCGTTCGTCCACCACCTCTAGATTCAAGGTTAAATGAGAATCCAGCTTATCGGCATTCCATTCATTAAGCGGAATATCAATCAAGGTTTCGCGTTTAATCTGCAAGCTAAGTTGCTCAAGCAAATCGCCTCTGTCTTTTGACAAATTTGGGTATACGCGATCAACAAACTGCGGAATCGGTACAAAACGACGGCGTAGCGCTTTTGGCAACGCGCGCAGCAAGGCTTCACAGCGCTCTTTGATAAAGCCGGGGACGGCCCAACCTAGATCTTCTAAGCTCAACTGACGCAACAACCCAACAGGGACCTTTAGAGTAGCACCGTCGGCTTCTTGGCCAGGATCGAACTTGTAATCAATAGGTAGCGCAACACCGTTTAGACCAAAAGAATCTGGGAAAGCATGATCATCAACACTCACATCCTGATTGATCAAATCGTCACGAGTCATCAACAGAGCATCAGGCTCGGTTTTAACGAAATGCTCTAAACTTTTAAGGTTGCGCACGTGTTCTGGCAAGCGAGCATTATAAAAAGAGAATACCGTTTCATCATCAACCAAAATATCGCGTTTACGTAATTTAGCTTCTTGGGTTTCTAACGACTCAATCAAGGCTTTATTCTTGCGATAAAAAGCCTGCTTGGTGCGAAGTTCACCTTCCACCAGCCCAGATCGAATAAAGATCTCGCGCGCTTCTTCAGGATTCACATGGCCGTAATCAATGCGACGCTTCGCCACAATAATTAGGCCATAAAGCGAGACTTGCTCATGGGCCATGATACGGCCTTGGTTACGCTCAAAATGCGGATCAAAGTATTGGCGTTTTACAAACGGTGCGGCATATTCTTCGATCCAAGCAGGGTCGATGCGAGCCGTCACTCGCGCGTACAGCTTGCTCGTTTCAACTAACTCCGCCGCCATAATCCATTGTGGTGGTTTTTTGAATAGCATGGAGCCTGGGAAAATCGCCAATTTGCGCGAACGACACCCAAGCATTTCCTTGCTGTCTTCCATTTTATTGGCGACTTGCGTAAACATCCCCGCCAGCAAAGAACGATGAATCGCTTCATAGTGACGTTCTTCATGATGCGCTTCTTTAAAACCAAGCTGCTTACAAGCAATCATGATTTGGCGATGAATATCACGCCATTCGCGTATACGCATAAAGTTCAAAAATTGCTTACGGCAATATTGGCGTAATTGATTCTGTGACAAGGCTTGGCGCTGCTCTTCAAAGCGCTCCCACAAATTCAAGAACACAGCGAAGTCAGAATCTTCGTCTTTATCGACAGCATGAGCTTGGTCGGATTGCGTTTTCTTGTCTTGCGGACGCTCTCGAGGATCTGGAACCGATAACGCACTGACAATAATCGCCACTTCTTTGAGAACACTATGTTGCTCTGCCGCAATTAAGATACGACCTAATTTCGGGTCAATTGGCAACTTAGCCAACTGACGACCAATCGGCGTGAGTCGTTCTTTATTCAGCGCCCCCAGCTCCGTCAAAGCACGATAACCATCATTGATCATGCGCTTTTCAGGCATTTCAACGAAAGGAAACTTCTCAACAGCACCAAGCTTCAAGTTGGCCATCTGCAAAATGACCGACGCTAAGTTGGTGCGGAAAATCTCCGGATCGGTAAACTCAGAACGATTGTTAAAATCATCTTCATCATACAAGCGAATACAAATACCATCCGCTACACGACCACATCGCCCTGCTCGCTGATTCGCACTGGCTTGGCTGATTTTTTCAATGGGCAACTGCTGAACTTTAGATCGCACACTGTAACGGCTAATTCGAGCTAAACCCGGATCTATAACATACCGAATGCCCGGAACGGTTAACGAGGTTTCTGCGACGTTGGTCGACAATACAATACGACGACCTGAATAGGATTTGAAAATACGCTGCTGTTCACTGGCGCTCAATCGCGCATACAAAGGCAATACTTCAGTGCCACGCAGTTCAGCACGACGAAGAATTTCGGCGGTTTCACGAATTTCTCGCTCACCGGGCAAGAACACCAAAATATCACCCGCACCACGATAGCCAGACTGACGCTCTTCCGCGATCAATAGCTCGACCGCATCTAAAACACCTTGCTCCATGCTTTGATCTTCGTCTAGCTCTTCCGAGTCAGACTTACTTAACAAAGGCTGGTAGCGAATTTCAACCGGATAAGTTCGACCAGATACTTCGATAATAGGTGCGTTTTCAAAATGCTGGGAGAAACGTTCAACGTCGATGGTCGCAGAAGTAACAATGACTTTTAGATCTGGACGCGCTGCCAACACTTGCTTTAAATACCCAAGCAAGAAATCGATGTTTAAGCTACGTTCATGAGCTTCATCTATGATAATGGTATCGTATTTATACAGGCGCTTATCTTGCTGAATTTCGGCCAACAAGATACCGTCGGTCATCAGTTTAATCAGGGTTTCTTCATTACTTTCGTCACTAAAACGAACTTGAAAACCCACTTGTTCACCCAAGCTTACCTGCAACTCATCACTGATACGTTCAGCCACGCTGCGAGCGGCGATTCGTCTTGGTTGCGTGTGCCCAATCAAGCCCGCGATACCGCGGCCAGCCTGCAAACACATTTTAGGCAATTGCGTGGTTTTACCAGAGCCTGTTTCACCGGCAATAATCACCACTTGGTTTTCTTGAATCGCCTGGATAATTTCATCGGCGCGAGCAGCAACCGGCAAGCTTTCATCGTAGGTAATTTTTGGCATGCGAGATAAACGAGCTTGATGCAAGGTCTCAGACTTTTCGATGAGTGCATTCATTTCAGATTGCATACGGTCAAAAGGCAAACCTTCCTTTTGACGCTTGGTAAGCTGTGCTTGTTTTTGGTCAATTAGATGACGATCGCGCGTCATTAGGGCATTTGTCGGCATGATAGGTAAACTTGTATCCTTTTTACGTGGCGCAAAAAAAGTAGTGGTAATAAATAACGCGCCGTTTGTATTAGAAGCTTTGGTACAGAGCTTCAAGCGAAGCTAAGTGGTTGTACGAAAACCTCTATCTATATAGTTGTAAATTCTAACATCAATCCCAACCTAAGGGTTATAGTGAACAACATTCACGGTGCATCTAATACGATGTTGCTATTACTCTCTAAAGACCAATTAACTACAGATCAACCACAAAAAGGAAATGGTATGTCTCATCAAATCTTTGAAGATAACTCTCTTACCATTGGCAATACGCCTCTTGTACGTTTAAACCGCATCGGTAATGGAAATATTTGGGCCAAGCTCGAATCTCGCAACCCTGCTTTCTCAGTAAAATGCCGCATCGGCGCCAACATGGTGTGGGATGCAGAAAAGAAAGGCATTCTGAGCAAAGGCAAATCCATTGTCGAAGCGTCTAGCGGTAACACAGGTATTGCTTTGTGTTTCGTTGCGGCGTCTCGTGGTTACCCGATTACCATCACCATGCCATCCAGCATGAGTGTGGAACGTCGCCAAGTGATGAAAGCCTTAGGTGCGACTATCGTGCTAACAGAACCCGCGAAAGGTATGAAAGGCGCTATTGCCAAAGCCGAAGAAATTGCCCAAGACGACAAGTTCGTATTGCTGCAACAATTCGAGAACCCAGCCAACCCAGAAATTCATGAAAAAACCACTGGTCCAGAAATTTGGCAAGATACCAATGGTGAAATCGATGTATTCGTTGCTGGCGTGGGTACTGGCGGCACCATCACAGGCGTCAGCCGTTATATTAAAAACACGCAAGGCAAAGCCATTATCAGTGTCGCGGTGGAACCAACCAGTTCACCAGTTATTACGCAAACCATGAAGGGTGAAGATCCAACGCCATCACCACATAAAATTCAAGGCATAGGTGCGGGTTTCATTCCGAAGAACCTAGACCTTTCGATTGTGGATCGCGTTGAGCAAGCGTCTAACGAAGACGCCATTGCCATGGCAAAACGCCTAATGCGCGAAGAAGGCATCTTGTGTGGTATTTCTTGTGGCGCAGCAGTCGTTGCGGCAGAACGATTAGGTCAATTGGACGAATTTAAAGACAAAAAAATCGTTGTGGTATTACCTGATTCTGGTGAGCGTTACTTGTCTACCGCTTTGTTTGAGGGTGAATTCACCGACAACGAATTGGTTCAATAATTCATTATCATTGATAAAACCTCGCTTCTCCCCCTCATTAAGGGGAGAAGCGCACAGTTTCCCTTCCCTAGAGCACCATCCATATATCTCAAACCATCAAGTATGGAATCACCATTTTGTTATAATGTAACATTATGATATAAATACTTATTATCGATCCGGATAAAAACTTCTTAGAAAATAGAGAGAAGCATGAAAGACATTAAAAAGGTGTTTCGCAACCTTGAACAAACTTTACGACAGTCCAGCTGGTTTAACGACGGTTGGGAAATTTATAATCGCGGTCCCTATATTCAGCTCTACAAAGAAACATGGTACAACCATAATCAAGGAGGCGTTCATTTTGAGACCTACATTGAAGGCCCGCAAATACAAAAGAAGGCCTTTCCAGTGTGTTTGCACGCAGAAGAAGACTGCCCAAACCAACAAGCATTTATTCAAGCCTTCCTCGCACTAGAAGAAGAACGCATAAGTAATTGGAAAGACTACAAAGTGATCGGCGAAGGCCATGATATTTGTTACCGCAGCTTACCTTTGAACTTTAAAAATCTAGAGCAACGGCTTCTTGAAGAATTCAATAGGCTGCGTCAGCTTGAAACCAGCATTGAGAATGCATTGCGCCAAGTGGCCTAATGCTATCGTCACACATAATTATGAGATAATGGCCAGCTCGAACGGCAACGTTACTTTGGCCACACGTTATCCCCGTCATAGCCGCCAGACAAACCAAAAAGGGACACCATGAAGGATCATATCAAAACCATTCCAACTAACATCATTACTGGTTTTCTAGGTGTTGGTAAAACCACCGCCATCAATAGCCTTCTTGCCAACAAACCCGAAAGCGAATCATGGGCCATCTTAGTGAACGAGTTTGGTCAAGTAGGCATTGATCAAGAAATGATGCCAGAGCAAGAAGGGCTGTTCGTTAAAGAGCTACCTGGAGGTTGCATCTGTTGTGCTCTAGGCTCCGCTTTAACTCCCACTTTAAAAGCACTGATTGAGCAAACTCATCCTGATCGATTAATCATTGAGCCAACGGGGATCGGTCACCCAGAAGGCATTATAGATATCTTGATGAGCGTAAGTTTTATGGACAAACTCGATCTACGCGCTACTATTTGTTTGCTCGACCCACGTTCATTGGAACAGCAAGAAGTGCTCGACAGCGAAACGTTTCACGACCAGCTTAACCTTGCAGACGTGATACTAATCAACAAATGCGACCTTGCTGAAGAATCCCAGATCGAAGTAGTCGAAAACAGCCTCAACCAGATGTTTCCACCGAAGCAGCATATTGCCCGCACTACTCGCGGCGTAATCGACTCGTCGTTATTGGACATTGTCCGTAATGGCCAACTCAAAGCTCAGTTTCCAGAAGCTCATGCTCATCACCATCATTCCCACGAGCATCAGGATAACGCGCTCCCAGAGCCACACAAGCCGATCCGGAAAACAGGCCATGGCAGCGGACTCTTCAGCTGTGGCTGGGTATTTCACCATGAGGACTGTTTTGATTACTGGGCGCTAGAGAAAATATTAAATGGATTGGAAGGCATCAGCCGAATCAAAGGCGTCATTCGAATCGGCCACGCTTGGGTGTTCTTCAACCGCGTCAAAGATGAACACGATTTCGATAAAGTTGCTTACCGCCGCGATTCTCGTATCGAAATCATCTGCCCACGAGAACTGGATTGGGAGCAAATCGAAAAAGACATGCTGGCCTGTCAAATTAGTTAAATTCACCGACAACGAATTGGTGCAGTAAAATAACCCAGCTAGAAAACTAAAATCCCTAATGTCTTCAAGGTGAGGTTCAGGAGGTCATTTCTTAAAGAAGAAAAGTCTAATTAATGCGGTTTTTTAGTACCGTAACGAACCATGTCTTTGCCATTCTCAAAGACTTCGGTCGTCACATAACGCCCTAACACCAACTGTTGATTATCATCAAGCACTGCCACAAACGGACGACCATTGGCATTGTTTGTCGCCAACGCCACACCCGATACGTTATCAAGGCCCAAACCACCAACCTCAACCAAACGTAAAAACGTCTCAAGCTCGTCTAAGGTTTCGATCACATCGTTATCATTAATCATTCTTACTACTCTGTTACACCAATAATGGCGCTAGGATAACAGTTCTGAGAGCGAGAGAAAAATGGGAAGCCCATCAAAAGTGCCGAGCACTAGCAATTCCTAACAACCGATTTAAGACTTTTTCTACTACTAGTAAGCATGATTTTTTGGAGGCCCTAGATAAACTCTAAGTGCCTGACAATACAACCACAGCAATCAAGTAACATCGAGCTACGCTTTATTATTAACCTAGGACCACTCTTCTTTCTGATTATTTACTTATTTTAACCACAAAACCTCAAATAAATTTAGTTACGGTGAAGGTGTTATATAAACAAAGTCTATTTTCCATAGGAGAAGTTTATGAGTTTTGAAAATAAAGTCGTACTAATAACAGGTGCCACTGGCGGTATTGGTATCGCTGCTGCAAAAAAGTTCGCTGCCGCTGGCGCGCATCTCGCATTGGTTGACTTATCAAAGGCAGCCTTGGAAAAAGTCTCAACAAATATCAATGGAGAAATACTACTAATAGATGCCGATGTATCTAACGAAAAAGATGTTGAAAACTATGTACAAAATACGCTAGATAAATTTGGTAAAATAGACGTGTTTGTAAACAACGCAGGTATTAATGGCGATTTCGCAAATATTGTTGACCAGACCGTCGAGAACTACAAAAAAGTCATGAACGTTAACCTAATAGGCGCCTTCCTTGGACTAAAATATGTGATGAAAGCAATGATTGAGCAAGAAAGTGGTGTCATTGTGAACACAGCATCAAATGGTGGTTTATTAGGAGCTCCTGGCATGAGCGCCTATGTATCGTCTAAGCACGCTTTAATCGGCTTAAGCAAAACCGCTGCACTTGAAGCGGCGCCTTATAATATCCGGGTCAATTCCGTAGCCCCTTCTGGCGTAGATACCGCAATGATGCGCTCCATTGAGACAAACTCTGCGAAAGGCCATGAGAATGAAGCGAGAGAAGCATTCGAAGCTGCAGTACCATTGAAGCGTTATGCAAGAGCTGATGAAATAGCCAACTTGATGTACTTCCTAGCGTCTGACGAGGCATCTTTTATCACTGGCGCCTACTACCGTATTGATGGCGGTGGCGGCGCGTCTTCCGTTTAATTCTACTGCCCAACAGAGTAAATACTGAACTAAAAACCCACTGAATGATGTAATCAATCATTATCAAAAACATTGAATACCCAAGCTTTCGGTGGATTTTTTATTAACACCCTACGCACCCTTTCAAATCTCTGAGTAACCCCCCATTAACAATGACCTATAACCCACCCTTTTTAATAAAACTAAAGGTGAAATATGTAGCATTGTATTGGTGTGTTTAATTATCTGCCTAAGTTATAGAAAAGTCAGTGCTGGCAGCTTGCATTAGAGTCGCTTTGTATATGCGTGGGGCTTGGTTAGATCGATGTTGGAGTCGAAGCACCACTTTGTTTATCCACTATAAACCTCAATGTTTCCATCAGACTCTTAGATATCTTGTAATTTTATGACATAATGTGGTGCATCAGTCGCAGGGGGTTATTTCCTTATGTCGCGACGCTTTTTTGAACTTATTCGATAGTAGAAGAATGTCACTAAATAATGGGTCTAACCCAGTAAATTCAAGCGCAGAGCTTGATCGTCGATTTTCCATCGCACCCATGATGGATTGGAACTACTTTAAAAAAAATCTATTACTTTCAATAAATTAAATATCATTAATTTTCTTTTTAGCACTTTTTTAGCATTTCATAAAAATTTTATCTCTTTTTTTTAGCATTTCGATTCAAAACGCCCTTCTGCTATGTAATGATTAATCACGTTCAAGGAATGGACGAATCCAACGTCAAGGAGACAACATGGAACAATTACAGCAACTTCTCACCGATCTAGAATGCATTTCCCTTGCTGATATCTCAGCGATACCAGAAGCCAATCAGCATGTAATAGCAGAGCGTTTAGAGCAGTTACAAGACGACCTCAAATCCGTGTTGAGCAGCAATGATGGATAGCTAACAAATCTTTTCAATTCTGTAACCTAACATTCAACAACACTGCCCTACAATCTAACCAAATAATCAATATTTAGAGGTTGGTATGTGGCGCGGTGTTTTTTTGTTTCTTATGTTTGTCTCGGTTTATGCATCGGCGGGATATTACGATGGTACAGAAGGGTTAACGGGGGAAGCACTAAAGACAAAGCTTCACACTATTATCGATGGTCAAAAGGCGCTTAAGTACACACAGAGCGGCAATACAGATTGGTATGATGGTGTGAAAGTAGATGTGTGGGAAGCTCTGGTTTACACCGATTCTGCTTGCCCTGATGACAAGCCTAAGTGTGGTTTAGTGCAAATGCTCTACCTAGATGATGTAAGGCGCATTGACCAGGCAAACAGAGGCAAGAGCAAAGACGATGCTTGGGATAGAGAACACGTATGGCCAAAATCACGCGGTTTTAGGAAACAAAGCCAAGATGGTTACACCGATCTGCACCACTTACGCCCTGCTGACCGCAATATAAACGGCGCGCACAGTAACTATGGATACGGCATGGGCGGCGAACCGGTATATGACGAGCTGGCCGACGGCAGCAAAGTGCTGTCTGGCGCCTACCTAGACAAAAACAAAGAATCCTTCGAACCAACCGACCGCGCCAAAGGCCAAATCGCCCGTATGGTGTTCTACATGGCCACCCGCTACGAAACAGGCGACAACGCCTCACCAGAAAACATGCCTGACCTGCACATCGTGAAAGGCAACAGCAAACAAAGCAAAGAACCGACCATAGGCGATCTATGTACACTGGTGAAATGGAATGAAGAGTTTACCGTCACTGACTTTGAAAAACGCCGTAACGACCGAGTGCAGGAAATACAGGGCAATCGAAACCCCTTTATCGATCATCCTGAGTTTGTGGATGTGATATGGGCAAATAAGTGCTCATAAAAACATTAAGGATGAGGGTCAGATGATACATTGCTAATTTTCATCTGACCCCAAATTCTCAAATTCTGTCGCCTCGGGCGGTGTATCAGCTGTAACTAGAGCTCCCGTATCTTTCCACCACTTGCTGAGTTGTTAACATTTATGTATGGCATCAACTCAGACTGCACCCAAACCTTTGCGCCAGTACCAGTTAGTTTCAAGTTGATTTTTTGGCCACGACTAATATAAATCGTACTTTCAGCATTTGTACTACTGACTTGAGCTCCTGAAAAAGGAGCGTCATCAGGCCCTATTAATATTTTTACTTCTGCACCAGTACCAGATACCAATAGTTCAGGGTTAGGTAATAATGATTGATAAAATGATGTTAAATTACTTGAAGCGGTATCAACGACACTGCTCGATGATGCCATGGGGAAAAGCCAAGTACCTAACGCAACAATTATGCTAGTAAACCAAAACCAAAATTCTTTCTTTTTTATCACTCTAAACTCCATGAGATATTGCACTTTTGTTATTCCTTGATACTAAGCACTTCCCCCCCTTCTGCCAATTAAAATCCCTCAAACCACCTCACTAGCCACAACCGTACACCGATACCCTGCTTTGCTGTCGCCTCTTGCGGTGACTTTGTCGATGGACCAGTTGCCTTTCATTTCGGGTGGGAAGGTGTCGTTTAGGGTGAGGATGCCTTCTGCGACGAGTTGGGTTGCCCGTACCTAGTCAATAAGAGCGTCGAGGGTTACGCTGGTGCCTTGGCGTTGGCTTTTGATGAGGTCATCTTGGCAGGCTTGTTGGGCGGTGGTTGGGTTGTCGTAGCTTTAATCTATTTGTGTAAAATGAAAAACTAATCTATTTTTCATCTGCCCCCAAATTTCTTATTAGTTTTTTCGATGCCAAACATAACAATCTAGACCCATCCCATCTAAACTATGAGTTACTTCAAGCATTTTAGAGCAACCATTGCACTTACATATATACTTAACTGAGCCACCAATTGCTTTTGAAAGCTCCGATATCTCTATTAAGCCATCATCATTTTCATTTAAAGGATCAACTTCTAAGTACTTATACCGAACGCAATAGCATTTATGTTCATTAAGATCATTCAAATATTTATTTAAATAATCCATACATCCCAATATGCTTTGCCTGTCTTCACTCGCTGCCCAAGTCTCAGGCAACGATAACTTTTTGAATGAATCAATGTGTTCACATAGAGATTTCAACACATCTATATCCGTTATACTTATTATTTCATAAGCTTCAATTTTTTCAGGTTCAATCTTAAATTCATCAGATTCACCTTCTTTCAGAAGCTTTATGAGTTTATCTGTATCCATAACTTTTCTTATAGCCTAACATTCTAATAATACACATGCGCATTTAATCTTTTATCTACAGCCTGTTATTTCTAGGCTATAAACCCTTATTCCTTGATACTAAGCACTTTCACACTTTCTGCCAACAAAAAATCCCTCAAACCACCTCACTAGCCACAACCGAACACCGATACCCTGCTTTGCTGTCGCCTCGTGCGGTGACTTTGTCGATGGACCAGTTGCCTTTCATTTCGGGTGGGATGGTGTCGTTTAGGGTGAGGATGCCTTCTGCGACGAGTTTGGGGTTGCCTAGTAAGTCGAGGGTGACGCTGGAGCCTTGGCGTTGGCTTTTGATGAGGTCGTCTTGGCAGGCTTGTTGGGCGGTGGTTGGGTTATCGTAGTCTATTGGGGTCACATGAAAATTAAGCTATTTTTCATCTGACCCCAAATTCGCATGAAAATTAAGCTATTTTTCATCTGACCCCAAATTCGAACAAAGTTAAGGGCTATTTTTCATCTGACCCCGAACTCAATGTTGTTGAGCAGTTGGTACTTGTCGGTTTCCGCTAGTGCTAGGTTGTCTGTGGTTGGTTTTGCCCGTGGAGCTGTTTGGAGTAGATGAAGACTAGGTGCTATTTTTCATCTGACCCCAAATGCCGGAGTTCAGATTGCAGGCGCTTATTAAGTGCTATTTCCAGAACTGCCACCATTTTTTAGTAGCCACTTCACCGAATAAGTCACCTTTAGTTATATCTTTGAATATTCCAATTTCTTCATCTTGATCGTCATATACCATAGATATGCTAGAACCAACTAAAACTCGATACACGATACCGGTTCCTTCAAATTCTTCCCCATTGGCTGACTGCATCATATTTTTCTTTTCAGCGCCTACATGAAAAGCAATCTGAGGACAATTTTCACCATCAATATTCCCTGAGCTGATAGTGTGATAACCACCATAATCTTGTCCGATTCGTTTACATATCTCAGTTATAAATAATTCCGTTTTAGCTATATCTAACACTTTCAACTCCTATCTCGGCACTTAGCGCCTCAAACACCGGCTTGGTAAAGTTGGCGACTTTTGCGCGCTAAGCGGAAAAGGTGACAAGGTTTGCGCAAAACTTTAAGACTAGGCACTATTTTCATCTGACCCCGAACTCCATTTTTCCGCTAGTGCTAGGTTGTCTGTGGTTGTTTTTGCTCGTGGAGCTGTTTGGAGTAGATGAAGGCTAGGCGCTATTTTTCATCTGACCCCAAACCTAAATATAACGTAGTTATACTAAGCTTTATTAGCCCGTACTTCCGATTTAGGTCGATTACTATTTTCAAAAGCATCTTTTACGATGATGGCATCATTAGAATTAGATACAACCTTCAAATCCCACAACCTATTTTCTAACAGCACCATTCTATTTCTTAAATCAGAATTTTCTTTTTCCAATTTCTTAATATTCTGCATCAAAATAATATCGTTGCTTTTTGACTTTTCTATACTCTTTGAATGTTGGGTTAAAGATTTTTTAATCGAACCAATAGTTTCTTCTAGATTACTCCAAAGTTCACCTTTTCTGAATATATCACGAATTGATATTCTCATATGCCACCACCATTTTGGGGTGACCAAGAAGAAAATTCAGAAGCAAGAATGGCGAACTCAGCATCTAGTGAACGCTCCTTCATCAAGAATTCATTGTGATCTTTATCAATAGCAGTTTTCATTTCATTGATATTTAGTACTGCTGCACGATATTCCTGCTCATCAATAAAATCGTAATCATCTTCGTTTTGCACCAGTTGTTTTTTATATGGATGTCTTACTTGAAATGTGAGCACTTTTTCCGTATCTGGTATATTTTGTGATGTATGCCTTCTTACAAATAAGGTTTGAAAATTTACATTAGGGTGATCAAGTAGGTTCCATGTATCATTTTCACTTATTTCTTTAGATTGGGTGGCATCTATCCATTTAAAGGAGTGCTCTTCATTTTGATCTTTTAAAGAGCTATTTTTTTCAATTCTACTTTCTTCAGGATCATGTTCTTGCATAATTATATCCCTGTCTATAAATCTAAACTAATATTAAAATAGTGCACATATGAATTTATAAAATTCCAAAAAATTCTGTTGTGCACCGTAAGTAACTAAATCAAAGTTACTTTATTAAATCACTCACTGAAGCTGAAAAATCGGGCATGCGCGTTTACACATTCATTGATACTAAAAGACTTTCTCGATTCCTACCAGTCTAAAAAGCAACTAAAGCCCACTAATCTGTGGGCTTTTTGTTAACCACTGCTTAGAAGTCTACAAAGTTGCGTTGGGCGATGTCTTTGACGCGGGTGATGTTGTCGTTTACCCAGTCTGGTGTTTGCAGTCGTGCTATTTGCTGTTGGTACATGCGGATGGCTTGGATTAGGTCGATGAGTTCTTTTGATGGAACGACGACGGGGTCGCTTTGTATCTGCATGGATTTGACGATGTTGTTGAGCAGTTGGTACTTATCCTTTTCCGCTAGTGCTAGGTTGTCTGTGGTGGCGGGAAGGTGTTTTTGCTCGTTGAGTTGTTTTTCCATTTGGTTGAAGGCGTTGATGTAGGCTTCTTTGAATTGGGCGGCTTTGGTGCCGGTGAAGCCCATGGCCAAGAAGACGAAGCCGTCGCGGGTGATGCGATACATAGGGCGAGTCTTGTCTTGTTCATCTTTGTATTCAGCCAACGCAAAATTGCGTTCGCTGAATTCTGCACTGCAACCAAGGTTTTCTACGCGACGTAATATGTCTGCATGTCGTTTGCCAAAATGCTTGGCGAGGTCGGTCGAGGTGGTGGTGATTTGATCGTTGGTGATTTGTACAACGGGTGCGTCATTGCTTGAGATAATGTCCATAGCCATGTTTGGCCTCCTGTGTATGAAGTTAACCACCTCGTGAGGTTCGAATCTCAATAAGGTGGTGGATCTAAATCAGGTTCGAACTACCGCCACAGGAACGGCCAACCCGAAGGTTGCCCAACAAAGACCCACCATAACAGGCAAATCTCGGCCACAAAAAAACACGCTCTGCGTGTTTTAGGCCGCTGTGTAAACGGGGTTCGAATCCCGGCACTGGATTTTGCCAGTGCAAGGAGAATGTTAGATCAAGATGCGGGTGGGGTCAATGTATACAGGATTAGTAATTTGATGAAAATAGAAATTAATTGGACTCTTTATTCCATTTTATTTTAAAAGCAACTTTATCTCCATCTAGCTTTAAAAACATAGATTCGTGAATTTTAATCTGAGTACCTATAGAATATTTTGCTTTCTCATCTATAGCTATAAAAATTTGTTTTTCTGATTCACTATAAATAGATATCAATCTTTCTAAAGCTGGAACATCCATATTCTTGAACAATATACTATCGTGAATCAGACAAGGAAGAATTGTATTTTCTAGATAGGTTAGATCTAAGCAAATCATATTAGAATAACCTTTACCCGTACCCCTATCATCTCCTCTGTGAAAAATATAATCTGTCTTCCCAAAAGAAATCTTAGGTTCAATCGGATTATTCAAATATATTCTTTTAATAAACCTAGCCATTCCCTCATTAATAATATTCTCAATGCTTTCTATTGAACTTGATATCATATGATGGATATCATTTTTAATGTTTTTTAAATCTTCATTGGCATCATCAAGCTTCATTTTAAAATCATTTTGCAACTTAAGCTCTTTATCAAAATTACCAAGCTCCATCAACCTCTCTAAAAGAACAGCAGTTTCTTCTTTAGAGCCTGCTACTTTAAGAATCTCCTCATCAATGCCTTTAATTTCCGAATCACAAAGATTTTTACTAGCAATCACCCTTTTCTTTTCTTCTAACAACTGATTCTTAAGTATTTTTGTAATACCATTATGAAACCCTTCAACTTGAGATAATTTTTCTTTGCTTATTTCAGGGAAAAATTCAATAACAGAGTTAAAACTATCACTATTTCTTACAATATTATCTGATAGATTTGACTCTAGCCTTTGTAATGTAAGGTTGAAATCATTCTTTAATTCTACCAATCTATCTTTTTCAAGTTTTAAAAGCAGATTTCTTTCATTGATAATTGATTTTATATCTGTAACATTTGACTTTAAGGATGTTTTTATTTGTTCGATTTCTCTTGAAAAGTCGTCAAGTTTCAAAAAGTTCTTTTTTAATTCAGTCTTATTAAGCTTTTTAACAGCACCTGATCTGAAAGTTCCCTCTATAGATTTCTTTTCATTTACAGCTTTAGTTTTCTTATCCTCAAGTTCTTCAATAATTTTAAATTTTCCAAATATCTTTAGCTGACGCTTTCTAATTGCCTCCCAGCTCTCTTTTCTAACTATGTCTAATGGTCGATTGTCATTGTAGTTATCTCTTTGGTAGATTCTAAAAAAACCACTTACACACTCCCTAAATGAAGCGTCTCCAAGATCATGAAGATACTTATCCTTAAGAAACGTATTATATTGTTTATTAGTTATATAATCTTGGAATTCTACTCTGTAAATCTGATCTAAGTTGTCAGTATCTCTTATAAATGAATAAACTTTGTCAAATTCGAATTCTATACCAATTTTAAAATGCCCAACATTACGTATTACATCATCGCATTTATTTGGAAAATCACTTCCACCAAAAGCAAAATCAATAAGCATAAGAATCGAGGATTTTCCAATGGAGTTGTGTGCATCATCTGCGCCCACCACAGAATTAAAACCTTTTTTAAAAACTATAGGGGTTTTAATTAACTCTTCACAAGAAATCGATTTAAGCATATTTAATCACCCCATTATCCTTATCCAAAACTATCTTCCCTAAAACAAACAACAAATCCAATACATCAATAAAATCTGACATATCTAAAAACAATTTCTTTTCCACCTCATAAATGTCTTCAACAGAAACACCATCGTTTAATCTAGAAAGTAATAATGAGGCTCTATAAACACAGCTATCATTTATTGAAATAGTTTTATTCGGAACAAACATTAGGAATAAACCTCACAATTCTGGATAAAATATGAAACTAAAACCTCAGCTTTAGATCGGTCAAAAATCCCTGTATTAGTCATAAACCACTCAGTCATTTTATCAAAAATCTGATCTTGATTAAAACCTTTCATTTCCAAAATAGCATAATAACTTTTCACTTGAGAACAAATAACTTTAGACTTAGCTTTTTCAAGTCTTTCAAGATCTTTTAGTGTTTCTTTTATTGGAACATAAAAACCAACTATATAACTAGAAACTTTCATTTCATTTATATAGCTAAATGTATCATCTTTTTTTTCATCAAGATTCAATGCATCATATGAAAGCTTAGTACTTTCAATATCTTTTGGACTTAAAGAACCAATTTTATTTGAAACAATCAAAATATCTTTATGTAAGGTCTGATCATTCCACAAAGTAGAAAGCTCTTTTATTTTATTTAATTCTTTTTTTATACTAACTAACTGTCTATATTCTTCGACTGTTTTTTTAGTATCATATATCTTGTGACAAGTTCTACACAAGACAATGAAATTCTCTTCACAATCAATATTATCAGAAAGAAGCTCTTCGTCTTTAAGGATTTTCATCTCATGTTCAGTTGCATGAAGAGGGTAAATATGTGCTACATCAAAGACCCTAACATCCTTATCATTTTTTTTTGCAAGCAAATTCCTTCTGCAAAGAGGACATGATCCATGAATATCACAAAGCAAACTCATTTTTACTGTATCGCTTACATTTGCACGCCTTGTTTTTACTGACAAACTCCAAACTCCTTCTGTAGAGCGTTATGAACTATAAATTAAAACAGTAAATTAAAAAAAGGCGTCATCTAGGCCTTTTTACTACCATAAAAATAATTTATTAACCGATAAAAATAGATATTAGTATAAAATCATTTCTATTTTATACTAAAGCCCTTCCTCCTCCAGCACCAGAAAAACCTTACAAATCACTGACAAATCTCATCACTATGAATTCCACTTATCCGTCAAGCTCCCATCGGCCCTTGTGGCAACGTCCATGTTGCCCATCATTCCCTGTACAAATTCGGCTTTGAGTCTTTCTATCACTTGGTCGCTGAGTTGTTGGTCGTATTGAGTCGATTTTTTAGATCTGCTTACATTGCACGCTACAGTTGTAGCCGCTGCGCTTTGTGATTTCGTGCTCTACTCGATCGATTAGCCATTTGGCGTTGATGCCGGTACGAAAGCCGCTGACGTTTATTGCACCGCCTGCCACCAGATACGGATTACCAACCACAGCCAATTCGAGGCGTTGCTCATTACGTTGGGTGCGTTTGTATTCTGCATCCGCAGCGGCTTGGGCTTCGTCTTGTGTCGCGTAGGTTTTGGTGAGTCGCTTGGCGGGTTCGCCTGTGCCGACTTTTATTTCGAGTGTTTTGGCCGTTTGAATGTCGCGATAGCGCGCAATGACGCTGCCCGATTTAACGCGACGGCTGATCAACAATCGGTGACCACCTGTTTGCTCGCGCGTGTAGTCCACATCAGGAATGCTGGTGCCTGTTGCTGTTGTAAGCTCGCCGCGCTTTGCGAATACGAGATAGTCTCCGCTTGGCTTGGCGATGGCGTCGTATTGTTTGGCTAGTCGAGTGAGTAACGCCATGTCGCTTTCGTTCACTTGATCGATGTGCGGCAATACGATGGTGGCCAGTTCGACGGCTATTGTTGCGATTATTCCGTGCTCTACGCCAATGATACGGACGAGATCACCCAGTATGGTTTTGGCTTCCCATGATCGCGTTTTCTGCGTCGTCATGAGTACTTTCGCGCCTTGTACTCCTTCGGTTTGCACGACTGCCCTAGCACGGATATTGACGGTATCTGGTGCGCCGCTGATCTCGATCTCGTCGATAATGTATTTGCCCATGTCAACGAGTGTACCGTCATAGCCGAGCGAGACTTGCAGCTCTGTTCCGGGGTCGGGTATTTCAAGGGGCACTTCGCCATGGTCAGATAATGTAATATCCACTTCATCGGCGCTGTCACCTGATTCGTCCGTGAGTCTTAGGCTGATTAATCGCTCGTTTATCTTGCTTGTGATGTCTGCGCCGTTGGCTTTGATTGTAAAGCTTGGGGCAACGTCTACACCGCCGATCAACATGTCGCTGATTAGGTCCATAGTCGCACCCCTTGCTTAGTCGTTGTTAATTCAAGGTCAGGAAGGTTAATAAGTACGCCTGCTGGCAGGACGAGGGGCTGGCGTGCAAGATGCGGATTGGCGTCAAACACTCGCTCCACCACGCGTGCTGTCTGTGTGCCGTAGTGTTTCCAGACGATGTAATCGACTGTGTCGTTTTCGACTGAACTATAAGAAGCTGCCAAAGCTCAAGCCCTCGTGATAGCGACGTAGTTCCATTTTGAACGTCTGTTTGCGCGGTGCTCCGCGTTCAAAAAATGGCCCCTGCTCTTCTTCCACTGATAGCACGACCCATTTACCCATCGGCACCCCAGCACCGCTGACCATGAGCTGCGGCAATCCGCTGTCGCCGATCGCGCGCAATGCTGCGAGTTGCACGGGGCCGCCCGCGTAGTGCGGATACACTACGCCCTCTAGGGAAATCACCTCTTCCCCCGGCCCCATGTATTGCTGTGCATCGCGCTGGCCGATTAAAGCCTGTGTTTGCCAATCCCACGATTTACGGCGGGTAAGCGATTGATACGCGGCGGTATCAATCGAAAATGGGAATACTCCCAGAACCATCATGATGTCCATTAATACGCCCCGCTTGGTAGATCTGATAAAGAGCTACGGCTCTTTTGTTTGAGTACACGATCAATCTCTGCGGCGAGTTGACGAGCGTCTTGGCCGGGCTGCTGATTGACGACAATTTGATTTGAGACTTCGTATCGGTTTTCTGTCTTCGTTGCCATTGCGTTGTTGGTGTTGTTGAAAGACTGGGCGACCTCTCGTGCTTTGTCGACGCTTGGCGCCACGGCGGGCTCTTCATCATCGCCGCCCCAGCCAAACCAGCCACCGCTTTTCTTTTTGGACTCTGGCTCATCGTCACCCATACCGAAAAAGTCGCCGACGGATTTGCCCATGTCGACAACAGACTGGAATTTCGCTTTGATGTTATCGACTACCGCCCCAACGCGAGCGGGGATAGCGTCGAAGAAGCTAACAATGCCCTCCCAGACCGATGCGACTGTATCGCCGATGTAACGAAACGCGCCATCAACGGCATCGCGGAACCATTCGACGTTGTCATACGCCAAATAAAGCGCCGTACCGATACCGACGACCGCAGCGACTGCCAAACCAATGGGGTTGGCGAGCGCTGCAAATTTGCCGAACGCAAACACGAGCTTGCCAACTGTGAACAGCGTCGATACAAGGCTGGCACCGAACGACATCACGGATACAATCGCTTTTCCTGCAAATACAGCCCCCACGATCATGCCGAGGTTTTCATAGCCGCCAACCATGCTAGCAATGGTGCTTGTCACTGAGCCAATCGTCTGAGCTGTTGTCGTTAACCCTTGGATGACTTGCCCGATCACTGGGATTGCATCTCGTAAGCCTGATGCCAGGCGCTGGGAGAATGCAATCACTTGGCCGCGGTTTTCCCGCATCCATGCGGACATTTCGCCCATCATGTCGGTAATCACGGGCATGATTGCAGAGCCAATTGTGTTTTTAAAACCGTACATGCCTAACTTGGCATTGAGTAATGAGTCTTGAAACGCCTCGGCATCCCGCGCCGCTTGTTCGCTGAGCACGTAGCCTGTGTCTCGAGCGTCTTTGCGTAGTTGCTTTAGCCCTGCGCTGCCGTCCTTGAGCATGTTCACCATGGAGACGCCTTCGGAGTCGAAGAATTTGAAGGCGAGGCGCACACGATCAGACTGACTTTCCACGCCTTTTAATGCGTCTGCGATTTCGTTCATGGCTTCGTCGGGCGTCATGCTCGCGAGCGCTTGAGACGACAATCCCAGTTCGTCTATTGCGTCTTTTGCCGCGCCAGTGCCGTTTTTGGCTTCTGCCAAGCGTCGCACCATACGCTGCATTGCCATGTCCATGGTGTTAGATGACACGCCAGAACGTTCAGCAGCGTAGCGTAGTTCTTGCAAGGCTCCGACCTGCAAGCCAAGTTTGTCAGCGGTTTTTGCGGCTTTGTCGCCGAGTTCGCTCGTTGAGTTCGCTATGGCGAAAAGACCACCGCCAACAACACCAAGCCCAATCGAGGTATTTCTGGCCAATGTGCCAACACGGTGAGTCATGTTGGAAAAGTTGCTGCCTACTTTACCAATCTGTTTTTGGGTGCTTTGTAGGGCTTCGCTGCGCTTGCGAAGTCGCTCGGTCTCTTTTGCTAGGTTTTTGGTATCAATCCCCTGTTTACGCAGCTCATTTCTTGCCTCTTTTGAGGCGTTGCGTTGTTCTCCAAATTGTCGATTGAGCTTTGCGGCTTCATTACGAGCGGCAAACATTTGTGATTCAAGGCCGCTCGTTTCCCGTTTAGAGTTTTTAAATTCTTTTTCTAGTCGGGATGCCTCTTTTTGAGCTTCTCTAAGTTCATGAGCTAGCGCACCTGTTGGATCATCAGCACATTTCATGGATGTAGCTAGTTCGCTTACTCGATCCGATGCGCGTCGATAAGCAAGTCCCGCTTGCTTCGACGCTTGGATGCTGGCCTCTATTTCATTCGATAAACCAGAAATGCGATGCTTCACATCTTTGAGCTTATTCCTAGTTTCCAGTAGTCCCTTGATTTCAAACCGACCAATTTGGTCCTGTTTGTGTTTGATGGATTTTAAGGCGTTGCCTATTTGTCCACTTGCTTTGTTCGTCGCTCCGACAAGCGAATTGGATACGGAGCCACCGATCTCTATGATGGTGCTAAGTTTCTGATTTAGTGCCATGCGGGAGACCTTCAACAAACCATATAAATTCGGAGACAGGCATGGCTTGGATATCACTCCAAGTCCAGCCTGTATGATTCGCTAACGCGAGTGATAGTGATCTGATGTCGTTGCGACTTAGTCTAAAAAACCCGAAAAGGCTTCTTGTAAACGTGTGTAGTTAGAAAGCGTTAAATCCATCACGGCATCAGACGAGATACCACAAAGGTTGGCGAAAAGCTGGACTTCATTTTGAGCGGGGTTGTTTGCACTTTGTGCGAGCACTTGATCACGTACCGTTGGCTCTCGCATTTCAAGTTCTTTGTATTCAACTCCATCTACTGTAATTGGTGATTTCAACGTAATTTTTTTAGTTTGCATTTTATAACCCCAGCGCTGTGCGCATTCCTGCTAATTGGTCCACACCGTTAATGATGCGTTTACTGCCTTTTACATCAATTTCAATAACCACAGTCGAGCCGTGAGTAACTTTGAAATATGGTAATGATGCTGTGATGACTACCCCTGATTTTTCACCAGCCTTCCATGTTTCCTGTTCCATCTTAGTAACACGCGCACTCATAGTATGAAGAAGCGTTGTAACAACCCCGTCATCGTTTTTAAGCGCACCGCGCGCCACAATTGGCACAGTCGTTCCTTGAGCTACTCCCCACAACTTCATAATTTCGATGTCATAACCATTCATTTTGAACGTCACTTCCATCTTCGCCATGCCCATATCAATATCTTCTGACGCGTCCATACCGCCGCCGCGAAATTCTTCTGTAAGCAGCTCTAACGATGGCGGTGTATATTCATCCACCAAACCAACTTCGCCACGCCCATCAACTGAAAGCATGAAGTTTTTTAAAATATCCATTAGACAATTACCTCGCTGGCATAATCATTCACTAGCGTTGAGCGGAATGTAATTCGCTCTGCTGGGAAGGTTGGTGTGAAATCAAAATCAATGTAGAGCTGGCCGCTCTGGATAGATTCAGGGGTGTTGAGTTCGGCATTGCCCCAGCATTTACCGCCCAAGATTTGCCCTTTGGTCGTCATGTCGCGCAACACCGCGTTTACACCTTCCACCACGTCAGATAGCAGAGTCGTCGTGATGCCACGATCAACAGCCCACAAATGTGAAACTCGCAGTGCGTCATTGATCACGTCAGCTGTGCGACGCACACAGAGATATTTCCATTTGACGTCGTCAGACAGGGACATATTGCCCCACAGGCGGTAGCCGTTTTGATAAACGATGGTGGCGACTTTTTGTTCGTTAAGCAGGTTCGCGCGTGAGCTCGCATCACCCAATTTAAAATCGACAGGGCGAGCCGTGCCGGAAATGCCGTTAATTAATTGGTTAGATGGCGAACGATGGAAACCCATTTCGTAATCCGTACGCGCAATAACGCCTGCGACACGAGCGGATGCTGGCTCTGAAACGACCACACCGTTGTCATTAAAGATTGTGACCCACGGATCAACAACATAAATGCGGTCTGATCCAAAATCGCTGGCGTACTGCACAGCAGCATCGTCGTTAGTGTTGGGACCATCGGCAATAATCACAGCAGACAAACGTTCAGCAATGCTAATTAAATCAGCAACGATAGGGTTCACTGTTGGATTGCCGTCGCCATCAAGCGGCTTTTGATGTGTAAAGCCAGGCGCACAGAGAATACGAGGCACTTTGCCATTCACCGATTCGGACGCCAATAATGCATAAGCACCTTTGTACTGCCCCGTGGCCGAATCAATACCGCCACGCACGTTGACTAATGTGTCCGTTTCCTGCGTTTCTTCTTCAACTCGAATTACTACGACCGTTGCGCCAATCTGATCAAAGATGCCTTCTAGTGCGGCTGGCAAAGTGCCGCCGCCTGTACCATCGGTCGTCAAATCCAGCTTGGCCGCTTCATAGCGGGATCCTGCCACGACGACTGGTGTATTAAGCGGGAATGCGACAGGGTCAGCACCCGGCGCTGTCCCGACGATCCCAATGATTGACGAGCTGACTTGCTCGATCGGGCGTACACCGTTTGCAATTTCCGTGACTTCAACACCATGGAGAAAACCGTTACCAGCCATTTTGGCCTCCTGAAACGAAAAAGCCCCGCAGATGCGAGGCTTGTTAGTGAAATTTAGGTACAAAAAAACCGCTTTCGCGGCCTGTAGAATTAGTTAGTGAATTAAAAAGTCTTGTGGTCCGAGCTTATCGACGAACCAAGCGTAAATCGGACGTAGCGGAAATTGATCGCGCTCTAGCACGTCGTTAAAAATCTTAACAACCGCTTGTTTGCTGATCGTTATTTTGTGGCGGAACTGGCACAGCACGTCATGAATCAAAGAAGCGTAATACGTCCATGGTTTGCCTAGGCGCAAAATGCCATCTGGCACACCAACCCACCAAACACCAAGAAACGAGACTTTCGGTGTGCAGCCGTCCCATGCGTAGTTAGCACGGATCGTAAGTGTACCGTCGCGGATCATGCACCACGCGTTTTCAAACTCGATACCATCAAATAACGCATGTTTGTAACTGTAATCATGGTCTAACTGATAGAGCCATGGTTTTTTTATGATTAATTTAGAGCTGTTCATGCGCTAGTTTCCTCGCGTCATATGCATCGTTAAACCGTTGCTCAATGTCCGCTGTTTGCAATGCTGCATAGTCCATCTCTGCGAGCTGTTCACATACATCACGCTCAGCACCAAAGCAATAAATACTGACATGCTCCACAACGGCCCGAGCAATTGGCTCAAGTTCGTTGATCGTCATTTTGCTCCAGCCATCCGCGCCCTTAAAATCTATCTCTGTCACCAGATTATTCTGCAGAGATGAGTACGCAGAGCTAATGCGATTTTGATCATCTGTCGCTGTCATAATATTCGCTCCGTTCGACAAGGCAATGCCACCCGTTTCGATGCGATAGCGCACTGACGCCGCTTGATCTTCGCTTTGCTTTAGCAGCTTTTCATGCCGTGCTTGCATTTCCGCTGCTTTATCAGCGTCGAACTGTTCTTGCGTGATAACTTCAATCCAATCCGGTAAATCATCACGATCCGTTGTACCGTAAAATATGGGTTCGGAGGTTGGGTATTGAGACTCCAACGCATACGCATAGTCGATACCAACGGGCATGGCTGGGCCATTTCGCATGGGCGATTGAGTTGCTGGGACGCCTGTTTTCGAGTCTATTTGAGTGTAAATAACGTGTTTAATCATGTAGACACCTTTTAAATAAGGATTCTGCGGACGGCTCGGACATGAGCCTCATAGATCCTATTAAAAACTCTTTGCTGACCATTTTGGAAAGACTGCCACCAGTGCAGATGCACACCTGCCCCCCCCTCTGTACTCGACCAATACATACCTGAAGCAAAATACTCAAATCCACCAAATTTAAATTCTAAAGCCACAGATTGCGCAGGTTCCACGCTGGTATATGCGATACCCAAGGGATCACTGTTTGAGTTCTCCCCCTGATTATCGCCTCCATCTCGCGAGCCTAAACTATTATTCAATGTATTTGATTTTAAGTTTCGATATAAAAGCTCCAACTCATCGCGAGCAGGAAGATACCAATCATTGAAGCCACCAATATTTAGGTTTGAGCAAAACTGTGCTGCAGGATGAAATGCGTCATTAATGGCTGCCGTGTTTGATTTACCATCCCAATGCGATAACGCACCAAGATCTTCGGTATCCGATACTTTATATTGTAGAGATTGATTCGAATGACCCGAGGATCTCGGCGCCACGATTAGAACGTATCGCAATGAACCGCTATCAATAATGCCTGCGTAGTAACCGCCACCCCATGGCTCGCCGATAACGCTTGGCAAGTATTGATCGGCGGTGGTAAACCCGACAAGAATAGACGGCTCACTATCACCAAGGATTTCACCTTCTTGCATGACATCGACATAAAAAGTCGTTGCTTCTGGCAGCACATCGGCAGGAATCGTTATAGACGTCAAATTCACAGTGTCATTAGATGATTGCCAAATTACATTAGTCATTGCGGCGTCTGTCGCGACACGCCATGTTGTTGATACATGAGTATCCGAGTCCGCTGGGTAGGTTTCAAAAGCCGATGCAACAAGTGTTGGAGTCTCTCCAACATCTAAAGCATTATGATTTGGCGCTGTTATAGAGGGTCGAAGAATCTCCATAAATCGACTCTTTGTGACAAACGAAATCACCTCTGAATGCGCGCTGCTACCGATTGCCGTCCCGCTATAAAATACATCGACATAGTATGTTGTCGACTCTTCCAGTACTTCACGTGGCAGCGTGATCGCGGTCAAATTCACCGCATCATCTACTGATTCCCAAATCACGTTTGTCATCGCGCCATCTGTCGCGAGGCGCCATGTTGCAGTTATTTGCGTATCCGCGTTCGCCGGATACGTCTGAAATGCAGACGCGGTAAACGTTGGTGTATCGCTGATGTCTGTCGCGTTGTGCTCTGGCGAGGTAATTTGTGGTTGAGCGATCGTCTGCTCACCCAGCGCGATGCTAAATGACATCGCGCCATCGTTGCGCTGCACAGTCAGAACAATGCCGTCATTTACTGCAGCATCAGCAGGAACATCGAGTGTAATCACGCCGTTTACTCGTGTTGCTGTACCCACATTGGTAGTAACAACATAATTAGAAAAGCGATCGTAATCTGTGATCGTATAGTGATTAGACGAGCCCTGATACACAAGATCGGGGCCATCAAGCGAAACACGCGCTAGTGACGCCGTCCCAACTTCTTCGTTATTGATGAATTGGACTTTATCACCATCGGTTAACGCATTATCAAGTACAACTTGCGACCCGCCGACGGCTGACCAATCACTATTGGGAAGACGCAAGCCGTTGACGTAAACCGCTAAGCCATTCGTTAGCGTTTTAGATAATGCAAAAGCTGTTTGGCCTTCAACAGCTGTGCGCTCTTCCGAGACAGAATGTATACGTAGTTGCACACCCTCAGTTGGGTCGTACCATTCATTGTCGCCATCTGTGTTGCTCGCGCGGCGAAGCTGCATTCCCACGGTGCCGCCTGTTGGCAGCACATAAGGGCGTAATTCATCGACATCAGATTTTGTCGCGTGAACGAGATAGTTATTAATCGTTGCAGTTACGTTTGATGCGTTGCCCACTACGGTATAAAGATCAAACGTCATTTCGACGATGGTCGCACCGCCAAACGCGGGTAGATAATCCGTGTATCGATCTACATTTGAGTAGCTGTACAGTATTTCAGTGTCAGTATCAGGGTCGTTAGCAAACACGCCAATTTCACGGATAAAGAAGCCTTCTGCGACATCTTTGTTGGTGAGCAAAACCTCTAGTTTTGATGTCCCGTCACCCAAAAGCTCAAATCCTGCCAAGCCGAGAGATTTTTTCTCTGCGACCAATGCTGTCAGCGGATCGAAATCATCCGGCATCGCACCATCGCCGATGGCTGCACGTGTAAAATCTAGCTTTACGCCCGTTTGTGCTTTTGCTTGCAGGTCTCGCCCTGCTGCTGTCATTTGTAATCCGGGAAAGTCAGCCATCTAACATTGCTCCAATAGAGTAACTCGCGCTGTAATGCACAGCTGTTGATATATAAAGTGGTTGGGGTTCTACGATCGCGCGTATTTGATGCTGAACTTGCGTCTCTGTCAGCGCGTGTACTGCTGTGCCAAAAAATGGGGTTTGCACACCCTTTTTTTGGACATGCAGTGAGAAAAAGTTTGAACGGGCGGCTTTGGCACTGTTGACCATTCTTACAAGTCGGTCAAAGTGCGCTTTGCTCTTGATGCTGCCCGTGTCTTGTACTCGCAGACGAAATGAATGCGGTGGCGCTTGAAATTCGCGATGCTGATCGAGATCCGCGACATCAAGAATCCATCGGGCAATTTCGAGAATTGCGCCCTTTGTGCCTTTTCGACGATGGTAATCCGCGCTTTGCGCTATCATGTCGCGTTTTTCTTGCTCTGTGAGTTCGTCGTGCCAACCTTCGACACTCAGTGCCCAAGCAAGCCAAGGCAAGTGCGTTTCGGGGCAGGTTTGCGGGTTCCAAAGCGTTCCGATCGGCACCAGCACATCACTGATACGTGACATAGATTGCTCTAAATCACGTTCGAACTGCGTGCTGTTGGGGGGTAGTAATGAACTCATTCAGCCACCCCTCCATAATCAAGGTTTATGTTGGTACAGTAGGCCGCTTCGCGCTTACCGACGATGATGTTTTCTGTGGGCGCGTGAAGCTCAACACGCTGTACGCCCCCTTGATGCAAGGCAGCATAAATGCCAGATAACGTTATGTCATAGCCCAAACGATGTGACGCTGACACATATGCATTCAGGGCTGCCGTAGCATTGGCGATGGCTTCTTCTGCACCCAAATCTGCGTAGCAATACAGCGTTGCGGATACGTCAAATTCGATAATTTGTGCGGATCGAACAAACACGGTGTCGGTCACCGGTGTTTTGTCATCTAGCGTATCTTTGACTTGATCACACAGCGCTTGATCTACTTCACCCGTTCCCGTTCGCCCCATTAGCGTCAGCGCTACATCACCCGGTTGCGGCGCAGTTAGCCCGGCGTCGTATGTCGGAACCAATACGATGGCATTCTCTGGTAAGTGCGGTACAACCAACGGCGGGACCGCGACATAATCAAACCGTGGCACATCGACAGAAACACTTTTAATCTCGCCCGAGGCATTCAGCGCATGAGCGATATATTCGTTAATTGGCCCCGCGACGGTGGCCGTTTCAAATGCGAGTTGTGTGCGTATGAGTAGTGACGCGTCGCTTTCTAATACCGCTTCAACTGGCGGATTAACCGTTAAATCGGCCTCTTTTATGATCGCGCGCGCTATGTTGAATAGCGCTGCGAGATTGTCGAGATCCGCCCCCTTTGCACTTGGCAGCATAACCGCACGAGCGTCGTCGTTGATGTTTTGACGAATGGAAAACTCACGATACGCCGCGACTTCGAGCAAAATCCACGCGGGGTCACTTTCGGCTAAATTGCCGTAATCTTCGTCTCGTGCTAAGAAATCGGCTTTGATTTCGTTAAATATGGTCTGAAAATCCAGCTCGCGCACGACGTTGGGCGCGGGCAGTTTTGTAAAATCAATCGCGTCCAGTGACATGCTATACCTCTAAATTTTCTATCGTGACCCGCTCACCCGTGGGCGTATATCGCCCCTGTAAATTAAGCGTTAACGCGCCCTGCTCGTACCGAACCAAAGACACTTTTTCTAATGTGTAGCGCGGCTCCCATTTGTCCAGCGCTTCAGCCACAGCTTGGTAAATCAACGCCTGCGTAGCGGGGTTAATGGGCTGATCAATGAGACTAAAAAGACGTGATCCATAGGTACGGTTCATCACGCGCGAACCAATTGGCGTGGTTAGTACACGCCGAATGCTCTGGCGTAAATGTGCGACACCATCAAGCTCTTTGCCCGTTTGTTCGCTCATGCCCATGTTAGCCTCCGGCGAATACGTTGGCAGAGCCTGCGGACACAACGTCGCCACAATCAATCGGGTCGCCAATACGCGCGAGCTGTAGCCCTTCGCAATACACGCTTGATGATCCAGTCAACACAGAGCCAACGTGACACGCAGGGCCGACACAATGCGGCGCGTACGTATCTGTTTGACGTAATGCGGGGATACCATTTACAAAGACTGTGCTGGCACCGCTAACACTAGGCACTGGTGCATAACCACCGTGACCCGTTGACGTTTTACCCATTTGCGCGACGGAAAGCATCGACATACTCCAGTAGTTTTAGTTTGCCAGGTGTCCAATCATGTTGGACTGTCATAGCCAGTTGTGTTGAATACACTGCGCCCGACGACGTGGTCGCAGTGACCGTTAATGTGTAGGTAAATGTGCGTAGCGTACTGGGACGAAACTCGACGATTTCGACACCCATCGGCACCTCATGCCAGAATTTAGCGAATACAGACTCGCCATCTTGCAGATAGTGAACAAACTCAATGGGAAAGAAGCCTGCTAGTGACGGAGCCGTTATTTGAACACCTGTCGCGCTGGCGGTTATGTTAAATACATCGAGTGGGTAGGCTGGGCTGATCGAGTAGCTGCAGCTGACAACAAAATCTGTTCCATCGCCATCAGAAAGCAGCGTCACATTTGCGCTGATGTTTTCCGTGAGTTCATCGTAGTCAAACAATATGCCAGTAGGCATATCCTCACCGAAGTACCACGCAGGGCTTGAGCTGTACGAAAAGGTAAAGGCCATAATCAGTTGAAATCGATACGTGAACCGTTAATTTTGACACCCGTTGAATCGAGCGTAATGCTGCTTGATCCATGGGTAAGCTTTAACTGTGACGCATTCATCTCAACAGATGCGCTACCGCCAAAACTGGCTTTGATTTCATCTTTGCTTACCGTGACATTTTGCTCTGCAACGATGATCTCGTATGTTTGATTTTCACTGTCGTAGCGAAGCTTTGAGCCGTCGTTAAACTCGGTCACGTCGATATGTTCGCTGGTTTCTTCTGGCGTGATTTCGTTGCTGTAGAGCATGCCAATGATGGCCGCTTGAGTCAGATCCCCCGCGTGTGACGCGAGCACAACTTGCTGACCAACGCGCAATGGCCGCCAGCGAATAAAATTGCCGCCCACTTCCGCTGGCCAAGGAAGCCAAGCGGTCAACATGTCACCATGGATACAGCGTAATTTGCGGGTTTCGTAATCCAGCTCGTCAATGTTGGCGATGATGATCACAGCCGCGATCGCTTGTTCTATCTCGCGAGTGTTCATATCTGCGTACCGCTCTCAACAGATTCGTAAGAGTCGATATGATCGGGGCCAACATGCGGGACCCACGCCGCAAGCGCGTCGCCTTTTGGTATTTCTGGCTCGTCGGGCAACTCGCCCAACTTTATGTTGTCGATCTGGATTTGTACTTCCCAAACGACATGGCTTGATAGCTCATCAAAGCTGGCATCTTCCATAACTTGCACTGGCGAGGCGTCGCCGCCTTCGATTTTGGCTGCACTGAATAAACGCGCCACATGCACCGCCAGTTCGCGCACTTCGCGGACAGGCTTGCGGCCTCGGACGAAGGGATAAAACACGAGGATCGAAAACGACACGGATACTTCATCAATGCCGTGATATAGCTGGCCACCATCGCTAAAATCGACGCTTTCCAACTCGACCACGCATTCTTTGCCGCTTGGCTTGCTTGTGTTTAGCTCGTCATGCACGTTGCGAAACACACCCAGCGTCTTAACTCGGTCTATGACAGCATCATAAAGGCCGTCGATTGTCGTGGTCTTCATAGCTTCGCTGCCTTTTTGGCCAATCGGCCTTTTATATCTGTTTCAAAATGATGTCTAAAAAGCTCGACAATATCGTCATAAAGCTGGCGACGAATTGCTTTTTCTGCATCGTCTTGGATTGGCGCTTTTACTTCCGAAAGCGACATACGATCTTTCGTGCGTCGAAGCCAAGCCGACTTTTTACCATTCGGCATTTTGGCAATAAACGCTTTTTCAAAGCGCTGACTACGAAACACCACGCCGTTGCTGACTTGCTTCATTCGCCCCTTTAGAGCACTGACAGGCAAATCATTCAAGCCAACAAACAGCGAGAACTTACCGCCGCGGCGTTTTAAAACGATGCGACGGCGCATGGCCTTACTATTCTTGGTTTCCAGCTCTTTAGACAGCACTTTGAGCACGTGCCTTTGTACTGCTTTCGCTGTGCGTTGGTACGCGCGATGAGCTGCTGCGTTGATCTCTTTCTGAGTCAACTCAACAGCCCCAAGCGCTGGCAAAATTTGCTTTGTATCGATATCAATTTTGATCATAAATGCGACTCACTTGGATTTCAGACCAGCCGTGAATATCTGTTTCGGGATCACGGTTAACACGGTAACGCGCGCCTTTAATCTCTAGCTCGTGATCTTGCGTGATCCAATCAATGCCTTTACCGCCTAATTTTGGCTCGCTGGCATTGATCGTCACATCACCGGACATAAGATCCAGAAAAGAGTCGTTAACATCGACTTTGATCGGTGTGACATTGCCCTCTAAATCCGTAGCGGTCCCAGCCATACCAAAATGCTCGACAACCGCGTCATCGAGCATTGCGAATGGATCACTCATCGTCTTTCGTTGGTAGACGCGCAACGCCTGCTTTTAATGCCAGTTCAGCATGTTCGTCTACGTTTTGAAGCTTTGGTGACGCGATAAACTCGACGCGGTTACCATCGCTGTCTTGTGTTCGAAACGTCTTGGTAACGATCAGATTTTTGACCACAGGCGCTTTTTCTTGCGTCTGCCCCTTGTTTTGCTCGTTTTGCTTAGCCGCATCGGCTTTTGCTTGCTCTTCAGCGGCTTTTTTCTCTTGTACAGTGGCCATGGTTTCGGCTCCTAAAATGGTAGAATTCAGAAACAAAAAAGGCGCTCAATGCGCCCTCTTTTGTGATGGTTTGGCTAGCGGTTACACTGGACCGTCGACTTCGATGTACACCCATTCATTGGCATCAGGCATGATCGGCAGTGGAGATGACTGCTGAGTCATGTATTCCATTGACGGATCATCTTCTTCGATGATTTTCGGGTAACGCTTGGACTTCACCATGCCATTTTTCATCGCTTTGATATCTTTGATCGCACCGTATGCGAACAAGCCATCGTAGTTGTAAGGGCCGATCGCCAAGCCTTCAGCTGGGAAGTAAAGCTGCTCGTTACCATCTTCGTCGTCATACTTGCCGTTGTAGACGTAGATTTCGTATTCACCCAAGAAGCCCTTGAATTGCACACCTTCTTCTTTCTTTTGCTGAGGGGAGAAAGTAATGGACGCCTCACCATTGGACTTGGTTTTATCCATCAGCTCTTTGACTTGATCAAAGCGGCGAAGATTTGCGAATGCCGTCTTGCCCATAAAGAACGCATCAGGCAGACCGCTAGACAGATCAATGTACTCTTCCAGTTCTGACATGATGTTGTAATCTGCTGGTAGCTGAGGCCAGCGAGCCGCACCGATTAGCTTGATTGTATTCGCCTCATCACGACCATAATCAAGCTCGAAAGCACCGTGCAACTCACTTTCTGCAACTTCACACTTACCCATCACAATCAAGTCAGCACACATTTTCTCTTCGGCGCGATCAATTGCCTTGTGCTGATCTTCGTTGATAATCATCACTGTTGCGTTGTAACGCTGCGCTGGCGTTAGCGGCGTCCCCAAATCTTCACCAAAAATACGCTCTGCATACTCTTCTGGGTCGATTTCGGTTTTTTCCTTAATGTAGGGAGGCGTCACAAGGCGCGTCTCAAAGCCATCTTGGCGACGAACTTTGCCCGCCACTTTAGGTGACACAAAAACCGCTTTACGCTTATTTGATGTCATTTTATCAATAGCTACTTGAGATTTATCGCTGTAACGCTCACGAGAAAAGAGCACGCGACGGAAAAATGTGGTGTGCGGCTGGAAGACTTTCTTCGCCGCAATCAGCTCACGAGATGTATACATAGCTTTCCCCTACCGAGTTAACGGCATAAAAATTGATTCATAATTTGAACGGATTGGGTGAGTGTTAGCGCACGACTGAGTGGCTAATAGGCGTACCAGCGAATGCGGCGGCTTTCTGAACTGCGGTCATGCCGTCCGGCCAATTGATCGCGGCTTCATTGAAGTAACCGCCTTTGATTACTTCTTTTTGAGCTGCACCAGCGGTGGTATCCATTGCCATGGCAGATAAGAATAGCGCTTTTTCAGCACCACCCGAGCCAGCTGGCTCCCAAACCACGATTTGAGAATCTGCGGTGCGTAATGCAAGTGGGGTAAGTTTCGGACATGTCACCCCGCTAGTTACCTGACCATTTGCAAACGTGGTCGGCTCGCTGCCTGCGGTCGTTGGGATATTTTGCTTCTGATAAACTTCAGTCACGTTTGTCTCTCCTAAATAGAGTTAGTAAATGACCGATTAGGTCGCAGTGGTGTAGGCGTAAGCTGCTGTCAATTGACTTACCCCATCATCTGACGATGCAGACTCTTCCACATCATCAGTGATCGTTGGGTTACCTTCTGCAGACATTAACTCGTCGAGTTTGTCGGCGTGGGCTTGCGCACTGGTTAGATCAGGCGCTTGTGCTGTCGGTGCTGCGGCAAGAGCCGCTTGTGCATCTTCTACACTCATGTTCGTGTTGTACGCGAAATGCTCGGCAAGTGTTTCACGGCCTGTGGCCGCTTCGCACTTCATGATACCTTTGATGCGATCACGTTCGTTCATCTGCGGCGCGGCCAATGTTGTTGACTGTGCTGCAGGTGTCGTTGGCGTGGTTGCCGCTGACTGATTTGTTTCTGTCGTGGCCATGGTCACTCCTGAAGTAGTTGATTTAGGTTGGTTGAGGTAGTCGGCAAAGATGGCGATTGCTTCATTGCCGTTAACAAGTTGATCAGCGAAACCAATATCAATGGCTTCTTGACCGCGATAGGTTTTGGCTTCAGTCGCCAGCACCGAATCGACCGATAGACCGATATGATCGGAAACTAAAGTGGCGAACTCTTGACGGAGCGTGTCTGACTTGGTTTGAAAAGCTTCCAAAGCTTCAACGCTTAAATCTTCGTACGGATTACCATCGACTTTATGCGCTCCGGAGTGGATCAGCGTCACTTTGATACCGTCCTCTTTTAGCTTGCTCGCGTAAGACTGGTGAGCCATGACCACGCCAACGGAACCCATCACAGCACTTTGTGTGATTAGGCGGTGGTCTGCGGCACTGGCAATCGCCATGCCTGCACTACACGCCATATCATCGGCAACCGCCCAAAGTGGCTTCCCGCCTTCTTTTGCTAACGATCGGATTGTTTGCGCCGCGTCAAAGCAGCCAGAGACCTCTCCCCCTGGTGTGTCCATATCGAGCAAAATACCCTTTACTTCTGGGTCAGAAATAGCCGCTTGAACGCGAGTAATAATGCCGTCGTAACCTGTCATTCCGGAATAAGGTTGAACATGGCCGAACTTATGGACTAACGTGCCAGATACAGGCACCAGTGCGACACCGTCGATCACTTGATAGGGTCGCTGACGATCACGAGAGTTCATGAAGCTGGACGCTTCAAGGTGCATCTTCTCGCCCGTCATTACCTCGCCGTTAGCGTCCACCATTTGAGTGATACCTAAGCGGTTTGATAACGCTGAAAAGAACGTGCGTGCGTATCCCGGATCAAGTAACAGCGGTTTATCTAGCGCACGGCTCGCAATGTGTTTTAAATTGGCTGACATGGTTAGGCCTCTTGGGGTTGTTCTTGTGGAGCGAAGGCTTCGACTTGCGCCCAGATCGGCGGCGTTAAGCCGGCTTTGCGGCGCTCTTCGGTTTCACGTACTTGCTGAGCAAAGACTTCTTGGTAGTCCTCACCCATGTTCGCGAGCTCTTTTTCGTAAGAGGAAAGCCCTGCTTCAATACGCAAAATGGCCTCTTTGACTTCCTTCACACCGTCAATGGCCATGCGACCCGTGCCGATCCATGTGCAATTTGTCCAAGCGGCCAGAGCGTCGTATAAATCCATCTTTGCACGCGGCAAGCGAAGCTGACCGCTAAGCACCATTTCTTCAAACCACAAACGAAAAATCATGGTGGCATCACGGGCCGCGATGATCTTGCGGCGACCTTTGTAATAACGCCAGCTCACGAGCATAGATGCGCGGTTTGAACTGTAAGAGCTCTGTCTGAAGTCGCGGGATAACTCTTCGTAAGACGAGTTGGTACCCGCTGCTAACGTACGCAGCAAACTCGATTCAAGCTCAACATAACCATTGTCGACATTGCCGGAGGTTTGCATATTGAGGTGAGTATTGGGCAACAAATGGGGGACATTGACGCCGCCCAGCTTTAAATTCACCTCGTCATAATACTGCGTTTGTTTAGATAGATAGTTTGTCATTGTGGTGCTGGCTTTGCCTGCACCCAGCATTTCGAACACCTCTTTAGAGTCCAAATCGCTTTCAACGGTTGCGGCGTACATAGCGCTCACAATGGCATTTTGAAGCTTTGTTTTTTGCATCTTGGGCATCATTTGCATCTGCTCAAGAACATTTAAAAACTGATTCGCTCCACGCGTCTGGCCCTCGCCAAACGGTTCGAAAATATGAATGAACTTGGGGCGGCCCCACCGGGTAAAGCGCGGTATACGCTCCCACTTGTAACCAAGGCCGCTGCCTAACCCGTACTCGCTTGCGTTACGCAGATGATAGGCCAAGGCTGCTCCGTGCCTATTCTGTTCAACTCCACCTTTTATACGAGGCGTATCCATGGTGCCGTCAGGGTTGCTGACGCGCTGCGGATTGATCGTTTTGATCGCGGTTCGAATAGGAGAGTCAAAGCTATCCGTCCAAATTGGTACACGCATGATTTCACCCACGCGCGTATGTGTTCCAACCCCCTCACGAATCATCATCGTAAATGTGCGTTTGCGCTCGGCATCGAGATAACAGCCCGGATCTTCTGCGATTTCATTCCAAAGCATCTCTACTTCGCGAGCAAAAGCGCGGGCTTCTTCTTCCGGAATGCCGAGGCGCTTCCAGTTAGGTTTGTAACTTAATCGAAACAAGTCACCGACAATGTTGTCGATGTGCAATTGCACGGCGTTAGCGCCGTAAGCATTGTTACGCACCACGTCTTCAGCACGGGCATTACCCAGCTCAAGGTCTGGCAAAAGTGCGGCATCGGCGGTTCGGGCGCTGGGCGACCAGCCTCGCGTCTGCCCTGCCATTCCATCGCCTGCGCCGTCATAGCCACCGGCACTTGCGATCGGGCGGTTGTTGTGGTCGTAGAACTGAATAGCTGGCCGGGTCATTGCGATACTCTCATTGGGCGGCGTTGAGTGCCGCTTATTTGCTGTTTCAATTCGTTTATGTAACGGCGTAGATCACTCATATTAGCGGCAGTAAACTCAAGGTTTTTTCCGCCGCGACTGATCTTGGCCACGCGCTTACCAAGGGATAGCTCGTGTAGAGCGGTCTCGGCTTCTTCAAGCTTTTGCTGTGGAGTCATAAATTACTTCCGACGCCGCATGATATCGGCGATAGTGGGCGTGTTGCTTTCGTCATCTTCAACATCGTCCTCTTCGACGATGCGCTGATTATTTTTGTACTGTGACAAGTCAACGCCACGGCGTTGCTGTAGTAATCGAATGGCAGCAAGGTTGTATACCGCCAAATCCCATGGCTCGTTGCGTCGACCGCCTGCGTCCCAAACAATCTCCGGACGACCTTTGATATATTTCAGCTTGCGGCGCTCGTTGAGTAGCTGCTCGAAATATTGTTTCGGGTATTCATCAGAGACAGGCCAGTGGAACATGCCAGCTGCGTGAGCTGTTTCCGCTTCAACAGTCTGAACCAAACGAGAATGCAGTGTTTCTTTCGCGGTATCCGTGCCGATCATGGCGAGATACACGCCGTGATCGTTTCGATTTTTAGGCCATGTAACGATCGGCTTACCGCTTTGACTGGCACCCTTGATCGCCACAAACTCGCGAGAACCCGACTCTTTACAGAACTGATACACTTGGTCGGTATAGTGACCACCCGAGTCAATCATGCGAATCGAGGGGTCAATAAGTGAGCCGTTTGGCGTGGTGAATGTACGCGTCAAACGCTTATATAATTGATTCCAAATGTGCGGCTGTGTCAGATCACCATAGAGTTTTTCGTAGCTGACCGAGTAGCGCTCTTCACCCTCAATCCATGCCACTGTCTCAATCTCAAAGCGGTCGTCTTGCGTATCGACTGCTTGAGTAATGATGCATTCGTTGAATGGCACCTCGGCGGCGTAGTGTTCACGACGGCGGAATAAGTCTTCGTAATTTAGCCCGTCTTCTTCGTCCACCCACACTTCTCCAAGCGTGGTATTGATAAAGGTTTTTAACCCCTCGCGGGTGCCGTGGTAACGAATCCAATCGCGTACGATCTGAGACCATGGAGAGTCATGGGAATACGCTGACCAGCAATGAAATGATATAGAGCGAGGCGCCTGTACTATTTCACCATGCTCATCAAAGAACACATAACCATCAAAGGTTTTAAGGCCGTCTTCACTAGCCCAGAAGCCTTTCTCGTCTGCTGCTAAATAGTCTTTGTAATAAAAACGCTCCTGGCATGAATGACAAACGTAGTGAACCGATTTTGCGCGCTCTTCAACCGACCCTTCTGCGTCGAAACGCAAACCCTCGCTTCCACCCTTCCCCCAGATCAGAACTTGGTGCGTATCGCAGTGCGGACAAGGAATGTAGCGGCGCATGTAGTGATCAGCTTTGCTGGCTGCTTCATGAATTAAACATGGCCATTCATCACTAATATGCTCGGATGGTGTGCTACCGCGGATCGATTTACGAAATACAGAGCCCTCTAAACGCTTATCACCCAGTGATAAGGGCGAGCCCTCTTTCTCCACGTCATTGTCGAATTTGGACAACTCGTCATAGATGCCGACATCGACTGAGATTTCGCGGAAGTTCTTGGCGGCTTTACCACCAAGCAAATAAATCTGGTTTTGCGTCTCAAATACTTTGGACGCGATTGTGTTGTTTTTGTGCTTAGCGTTGAACCAAGGAAATATCGCTCGAACCGGTTTTACATCTCGAATCATCGAATCGATGTGTTTTTTACTAAACGAATCGCGCGCCCCATCATCGGGCTGCCAAAGCGCGATATTCCGCCCTTTGTGTTCAATAAAGTAACCGATCACCGCGACAATAAGCTTGGTATAGCCAACCCGTGCGGACTTCTCCCAGTTCACCTCTTCAATATCCGCATGGCCCATCGCATTCAAGATAGCAACTTGATATGGACGCGTTTGCCATTTTCCCTTGATGTAACTAGATTCTGCGGAAAGGTAAAAGTATTTGTCAGCCCATTCAACAGCGGTTAAGGGTGATTTAATTTTGAAAAAGCTAAAAGCTCTTTCAATAGCATCACTTAATTTTGCCCTCTGCTGTGGCGACAAGATCTTCGATTTTGTCATGTAGTTTTTCCTCAAGGGTCGCAGCCACAGCACTCATCTGAGCAATCGCCTTTTGGATCTGCTCTATAACATGGCTAGGTAAATCAGAGTTATGACGCTTAATCAGTAAAGGCAGCGTCTCAAGAATGGTGACTTGCTCGGTGACGATCGAAGAAAGTACGTCAAAGACAATGTCGACTGGCATCGACTTAGATTCGAGAATGTCATTTTTAAGGGTCAGTGCTCTGATTTCCTCTCGGAGCTTCTCTGCTCGTAAAAGGTCCTCATCTAGTTGGTCTAATTGCTCGTTTTTAGCCCCTTTCTTGGGGCTGGTTTTCTGCAGGTTTTGGGTCGCATTTTCGATACGGTTTTGCACCACATCAAATACAGCATAAAAATTCTCTCGCCCCCGCTTCTCACGGGCATTGACGCCCCATTTGTCAAACGCCTGAGAACTAATTCCAAGGCTGCTGACGAGGGTGGTTTTATTGACGAGCCCAAGCTCTTTTTTAGACTTAGACATACCAAATACACCAACTTCGCCAACCTAACAAAACAACAACCAAGGAATTCAAAAATTTCATAAATACTGAGAATCTGCGGTTAGCATACCCGTAACGGTCTAAACCCGCATAAGGACCCGCTCTTATTGATAGTGAACACTAACCAAATAGGCTCATTACCCACGCAGCAATAGCTGATGTCATTGGCTCAGGTAGAGCCACGCCAGTAGCCGCTGTAACAGCCAAACCAACCACAGTTGTGATCAACTTATTCTTAGCCGCAACAGCGACCGCTTTCTTACCCTGATCTTTAATACTCATGAGACATTCTCCAGTGTTAATCCGTACAACTCAGCCGGAAAGTTTTTGACGAACTGAGCAACAGTGCCAGCCCCTTTGAAAGTGTTGTAATGCTCTTTCCAGTATTCAGCTAACTCATTGATATCATTAGCTTCTGGAAGCGTTTGAGGCTTACGCCAGTAATGAACACGGCACATCGCCACAGCGTATTTGATGTTACTCATCAGCTCTAATTCGTCCGGTACGCCACACACTTCGAACACGCTATCGGCTTCACCACTAAGCAAGGCACGAAGATCATCCTGCAGTGAGGATTTGTACTTAATGAAATTGCGCCATAAGTCCGCATGCGTTGCTGGCTCCATTTGGATCAGGCCAAGTGCTGGACCTGTGCCAAGCTGCTTAAGATGCGTCGCTCGTGACTCTTGCGTGATTGTCCCCATAACCAGCTGTTCTGCGGCTTCGCTGTACATGCCAAGGTTTGAAAGCGTTGGTAAAACGACATACTCACGCAATTGTTCTAGGTTTAAACTCATGACAGGCTCCGCTTAAATCGATTGATAAATAGTTTGATTGCTTCATCACCCATAAGCCCAGCTACGCCGGACATAAAGCCCGTCATAGCTGGCGGCATGTTCATCGACGTACACAAAAAGAACGTCAACATGCCCAAGAAGCCGCCAGTAAAAACCGCGATAAGCATATGAATTAATGAGAATTTTTTAGAATTTTGCTGAAAGTCACGAAGGTATTTCACAGCTCCACCCAGCACACCGACCATGACGAATGCCGCTGTTTGTAAAAGCTCATCCGGTAGGAATTTCATAAGGTGCGTCCAGTCCAGAAACGAAAAAGCCCCGCAAAAAGCGAGGCCCAGAAATGACAAAGCCCCGCACTTGGCGAGGCCTGATAAGTTGTGTTGCCGTCAGATACAAAACTAACAGCGTGGAGAAACTTTAACGCCTAATTCCCTGCCTCGCAAGCCTTGCGCGCGCAAAAACAAAATGTCGTTCTCTTCTTATGAAAGCGACATTTTATGGTTAAAGCCTTGTACTTATTGGCTAGAGCAAAGCACTTGATCAACTCAATGGCGGCATGTTGGCGGCAAATCACAGGTCTTTTATGATGAAAACGTTTTGTTTAGGCACAAAAAAAACCACCCGAAGGTGGCTAACAATAAGAAATTAATTAAATATAAGGTGTCGATTAATACGAGTATCAAAAGGTTCTTGAAGATTGCCATACAAATCATGATATTTAATAAAAAATTCTATTCTAAGAATCTTATCTCTCATAAATTTGCTGTCTGTTTGCTGATCATCTAGTTTAATTTCAAAGATTGGTGATATGTTTTCAACTGTTATAGCTTGTCCTTTCATAAAATTTCCAGAACCAATATCACATTTAACAATTTCTAGTCTTTCTAACGCTATATAAATATTGCTTTTATCCTGTTCTCCTTTGATTTCATTCCCATCAAGAAAAACCTTAAATTCATCAATAATAGCGGGACCTAAGCCAGTATTTCTGAACCTTGCACCGCATAAACCCTCATGAACATCATTGTAAGTTGAAATGGATAATAGAGGTTTCACACTCATCACCGCTGTTTCTTTTGCTAGTGCTGCAGCTTCCTCGGCTGTTTTCCTTGTAAATTCAGCTGTTTTCTTTGCCAGCTGAGCATCTTTTCGGCTTTGCCACCAAACCAACACAGCAACCAATAAGCTCAGCAACGCGATTGAGTTGGATGCAGCAAACCCAAACAATGCCATTAAGTTTGCGGAAACAAAATCCCATAACTCCGTACTAGTCACTATGTCATTCCTTAATTTTCAAAATTAAATCGAATATACAACAACTTACAGGCCTTCACCAAACCTTTGGCAGTTCATCCCATCTGGTCGTGTAGCCTGGCGATAGGTGTTCGCGTTTCATTGACCATTGTGGTGATACACCTTGCGAGGCGAAGAAGACGTTGCCGAGGCCGCTGTGGTTAATTTTGTCCACGACGTTCATTAGGGCTTTTGAGTTGATTTTTGTGTTGTCGGCTCTGAATAAATCTTGTTGAAAGGCGCCATGTTCGTAGAAGTCGGCGAGCATTACACCGCCTTTGGCGTAGCGATAACCGGCACGATAGATGCGACGAAACAACACCTCGGCCACTTCTAATAAGTCTCGCGTGTCGTCGGTTGGGTTGGGCAGTTCTGCAGACAGGGTTTTCGAGTACTGCGGTTCGTTTGGAATGAACGGACTGGTACGAACGAACACACTCACCACACGGCAAAGGCGTTTTTCTCCGCGTAGTTTCTCGGCCGCTCTGGTTGTGTACTTGGCGATGGCTTCCCGCAATTCTTGCTTGTCTGTCACTTTATGACCAAATGACCGACTGCAAATGATTTGCTGCTTTGTTGGCCTGACCAATTCCAGATCCAAACACGACACGCCATTTAACTCTCGAATGGTTCGCTCCAACACCACAGAAAACTCACTTCGAATCGATTTAGGATCAGCATTCGCCAGATCCAATGCGGTATGAATTCCCCTCGCCTTTAGCTTTGCCGTGGTGCGACGGCCAACGCCCCACACGTCACTTACTTCAACAATTGCCAATAAACGCTTTTGTCTGTCTGGGTCCATCAAATCTACCACCGAACCGGTGGCTGGGTATTTCTTCGCCGCGTGGTTGGCCAGCTTCGCCAGCGTCTTGGTTGGCGCGATGCCAACGCCTACCGTAATGCCTGTCCATTGATCGACCTTCGCCTTTACTCGTTTGCCAAACGCTAGCAAATCCGTCACGTGATCAACACCGGTTAAGTCCATAAAGGCTTCATCGATGGAATACACTTCCAGCCGTGGCGCTTCCTCTTCTAAGATGGTCATTACCCGATTCGACAGATCCGCATACAGCGCATAATTCGACGAAAAGCACACAATACCGTGCTTTCTTATCTCGTCCTGAACCTGAAACATCGGCACGCCCATCTTAATGCCAAGCGCCTTTACCTCTTTGGAACGCGCGACAATACAGCCATCGTTATTCGACAACACCGCAACAGGCGTGTGCTTTAAATCTGGCCGGAACAACTTCTCGCAACTGGCGTAAAAGTTATTGCAATCGACCAAGGCAAAGACTGTTTTATTGCTGCTCATACAGGCGAACCGCCCTGAGCCGCCAACTCGAACACACCAAGATAAGTCACACGCATGATCAACACCAAAATACTGTATGGATATACAGTATAGTTTTAGGCAGCGGGAATGACCAAGTGAATTTTTGTTACAGTAAAGATTTCCTACTTTTCGACAGGAAATGAAATGAGGTCAAATAATTTATGCTATCTTGACAACTTGTGTAAGTGACCAGCAACAGGATAAAACAATTACGGCATTTCAAAAGGACAAAGTATGTCGACACTGCAACAGATACAAAGCTTTTTAGATACATTAAGACAATTACCGAAACCAAATACACCAGAGGCCACTATTTTCAGCATCGGTAGTCGTGGATATTATGAAAACCCAACCACAGATATTTTAGCATTTTTCTGCAATAACAATGGCGAACATGGTTTGGGTTCACTAGTGCTAGAGGCTCTTGTCGATATATTGCCAGAGAAACTTCAATCGATTAGCTGCTCATTATCAACACCGCCAGAAAGAGAAGTAATAACATCGTCTAACAAACGTATAGACTTGATTTTTGAAAGTAAAGACTGGGTAATGATAATCGAAAACAAGATTTTTCATGAACAAAATAACCCGTTTGATGACTATCAAAACCATTTCACTAAAAACGAAGAAAAGCGCTTTAAGAATAAAGAAGCTATTTTCATTGTCCTTTCTCCTTCAGGAGCAACACCAACCGACTTCGATAAATGGATAGGTATTAGTTACCCACGTCTTATCGACTCGATCAAGCACAGACTCGCTGAGTATTTTTTTAAGCAACCACTCAATAAGTGGACAGTTCTGCTACGTGAATTTCTATTACATCTGGAGAGTATAATGAGTACTTCCTCTTACCCTGAAGAAAACATTGACTATGTTATAGCCAACTTATCTCGATTTAGAGAAGCTCAACAATTACAAGATCAATCATTAAAAGCATTTCAAGAGCAACTACAAATTCAATTAAGTACTGAGTTAGGCGTTATAATTAACGTCAAAGCAGACAATTGGGACGGCTCTCCAGTAATGAGGTTTGCTTACCAATCATGGATTTCAAACTCAGATATTGCCCTATCTTTTGGGTCTTCAGAGGATAATGAAAACCGTTACCGTATATCTTGTTATGCCGGTAACATAGTAAATGAAGAAGATCGCAATCATGCAGACAGCATCTTAAATACGAATGATTGTGATATTGCTCCATGGAATGAGCTAAAAAACACTTTTAGATGCTATAGAACGTATCTTGAAGACTTCGATAGAAAAGAAATTCTAAAAAATTTAGTCGAAAAATTAAAGCTCATGGATAGCTTTGAGAAAAGATGATCTAAAAACACAAATAACCAAGGGGCTTACACCCCTTGTCTTTCCCTGCTCTAACCCTCTCCGAAGTGTCGGCCTGTGGCGTTTTTGACGCGTTCTATGGTTTGGTCGAGCTCCGATTTTGCGACCAGAAATGAGGCAGAATCTGAGAGGGGAAAAAGTAAGTTATTTCATCTAGCCACAAATGTTTTTGAATCAAAAAGACGACCTTATGATCGCCTTTTTGGTGGAAAGATTTGGTAAGTTTTTACAAGGCCGCTACTGTTTCTCTAAGTCTTCAATATCTTCTGCGATCATTATTGCTATCCCTTCAATAAACGCATCTTCATCTGACTTGTCTCTCAACGCAAAACTGGCAATTTGCAATTTCATCATCATATTTCCAAGATAATTCAAACCGCCTTTTGATTCTTCAGTTAAAACCTTACCATCCTCTTTAACGATGATTTTATAACCAAAACTAGGATCACGAAGAGAGTCAGAAGGAAACGGGGTAGCGTCACCACCAAATTGTCTATGGTATGTTATCTCAACACTCAACGAGTTCTGGGAGCTATCCAACGTATATAAATTGTCTTCTTTTAAGCGTTCTATAAGACTATCTTGGAAGATTTTTTGCATTTCTTCTTGTGAATAATATTCAATATCTGGCTTAACGGACTCGGTTAGCGTAAGCGAAACATTCTGAAGATATAGCTGATCCGTAGTCTTAATCATCGGGCTAGAATCAATATAAACCGTACCACAACCAACTAACCCAACTACCAGCAAAGAAGCGGTAACGACTTTCAACATGACTTTATGCATTGATCATTCCTTTTATCAAACTTTCACAATAATTAAAAAAGGAAAAATAACATAAATTTACATTTATTTACATTAAATTTAACAATGCACACTCGTCAAAAACTTTGAAACACTGACTTCTTAAGATGCTTATGTACATTAATGTACAGTGGCGGGTGGAGCTTTGATTTTCCGACCAGAAATAAGGTGGGATTTCAGGAATGATGAACGTTAGGGTAAAGTAGCGAGATCAACTATTTACACACGGAAGACGCCATGCTCAAGACAGCCAAGAACACAATAAAGAAAGCAGTTAAAGACCAAGTCGAGTTTTTCCTAGTGTTACTCACAGGCGTGTTTGTAGGGTCGATTTTTACTTTGGCATACATCAAATACTGGGACACAAGCAAAGTAACCTTTGCTGACATAGGTGGAATGCTGGCGGGCGTAGGAACAATTGGACTTTTGATTCTAGCTTGTATAACCGTCAACTCTTGGAAGAATCAACTTCTTTACCAAGAGAAGCGTAAACTCGTTTCTGACTGGTATGTCGAAGCACTCAAATTAAATAGGCACATGAGCTTTCATACCAAAAAATTTGCTAAGTTCTATAAGTTTGACAAAGAACACAATGAATTAACCAATAAAACAGAAAAACTGAATGAGCAGTTATCTATTGAAGAGAATTCTGATGAACAGAATAAAATTCTAAAAGAGATAAAACGAAACAATCAAAAAGAACTAGAACTTCTCCAAATCTGGGAGAAAGAGTGCCCAGACTTTGAAGATGCATTTGAAAAAATGATGGACATAAAATTCCCTTTAGAACGCACGAAAAAGCTCATAACTTGGTCTTTCAAAAACTCTAAGTCTATACAAGAAATTTCATATATTACTGACTTGAGTATGCTATCAAATAAAGTAACCGATGCCCAATCTATCAACGATTATGAGCATCAGCTTAAACTTTATTTCGATAGACACTACTTAACTATCGAAAGGGTTTTTGATCGACTTATGAGGGAGCTAACCTAACCCTCCCCGAAGTGTCGGCCTGTGGCGTTTTTCACGCGTTCGATGGTTTGGTCGACCCATGCGGGGTTGGTTTGGATTCTGGCGAGTTGTTCTTGATAGTTTCGGATGGTTTGGATCATGGCCATGATGTCGGTGGCGGATACGACGGCGATGCTTTCTGTTATGCCTAAGGATTTGGCGACGTCGTTAATGAGTTTGAGCTTTTCGTCGTCTTGGATGGGGGCGGGTAAGGATTGTTGCACTGGTTCGGGTTCTGGCTGTTGGGCTTGGTCGAAGGCGCGGATCACTTCTAAGTTGAACTTGGGGCTGATCCACATGGCGTAAGCGTAAACCAGTTCTTTGCAAACATAGGTTCCAACACCCTGTTTTGCTTTGATAGCCGGAATTCCGGCTATTTCAATTTCAACTATCAACTCTTTCGTTTGTTGATTATTCAAGAAGTAATTTGGACGATGCTTTCTCTCTGCACCAGCCGCTTTATGAAGATCATTAAGGGAATACAATCCGTCGAGTGTGCGAATGTCTTTTGAAGAAATAATTAAATGAGCCATCTATGGCCTCCTATAGTCATATTGACCACCAGAACCAAGGTCTCAATCTCAATTAAGGTGGTGGGTCGAATAACAGGTTGAGACTACCGCCCATAGGATACGGCCTAGCCGAAGCTAGCCTGAAACCGACCCACCATAACAGGCGAATCTCGGCCACAAAAAAACACGCGGTGCGTGTTTTAGGCCGCTATGGTAAAAAACGGGGTCTCAATCCCGACACTGGATTTTGCCAGTGCAGGGTAATGGTAGTATTACACTTAATTCATTTCAAGCATTAAGCCCATTTAATTAAATAGTGTATATTTAACGGCATTAAAATTAATACGGCTATTACAGCCAATAGACAATTATAAAAGGTATGCAAAACATGAGTTTCAAGGACGTGGAATGGTGGGTATGTTGTGCTTTCATCATCACAATCAGCTACACATTAGGCACATTGACAGGCTTTCCAGCATGGCCTGCTAATACTGACAAGCTTTCAGTTGCGTTTGATTTAGCTACAATCATTGCAAGCGTAGCCACTTTTTTTGCTGCTATCTATGCCTATAAATCATTTGCAACAGGCCCAACCAGACAAAGGCAGCAACATAAACTAGAACGATCTAGTGAAAGCCTCAAAGAGCTAAGCCGAGCATACGAACAAACAATGCTTGAACTTTTTAGGTTCTGTAAACAGACGGTGAGCACTCAGGCAGCTAAAGGATTTGCTAAAAGTGGCGGACATTTTATAGGAAAATATCTGAAGCAATACGAGGAACTCATTGAAGTACAAAACAGGTTTATGGATAACCTTTCGCCATATAAGTCTGCCTACACTAACCATAAATGCATTCTTGGCGAAGATACTATTGACGTATACAGTGATAAAGAAATCCTAACCTTTTACGAGGATTTAACCAAAGAAAAAAGGCAATTTAATGATGATGATGCTCAGCGCATCACAGAGTTTCATAACAAGGGAACAGCTAAGATAGAGGCATTATTTAAAGAGCTTTACGCTACCACCTAAACAACATCATCCAGCTTGCCATTAATCCAAGGCTCAACAAATTGAGTGTACAGGCTCGTAAGATAAGCGCGCCATTGAGCATTGTTGTGGGCGTCTGGCCCTAGAATAGTTAGCAACAGGTACTTTTCTTCAAAATCATCAAAGGCATAAATCAGCCAATAGTCATTATCAGGATCCCCCATTCGGGTAGTCCGATAATAAATTTGATCAATTCTAGGGTGTCGTTTAGCCCAATGATTGGCTAGCTCTTGTGTTTGAGCGAGGTGTATATGGTGAACATGAGGGTGGCTTAATGATGCGTCACGACCATAAAAATCTGGCTGCTCACCATTAAGCTTGTAGGATTCAAAAGTATTTTTGTGAAGCTCCCAGTCAGGAGCCATTCTAAAAATAGAGGCTGTCTGTACAATCGCCAAGTTACGCCTTAGCTGGTTGCAGTTGCTCTTTAGAAGTAGGAAACTTGCCGTGCTTTTGGAAGTAAGCAAACACAGCGTCACCAACGGCAGCAGCAGACTTAACGTCTTTCGCGGTCGCTTTTGGCTTTTCTTGTCTTGCTTTAGGTAAAGGCATGATTACAATCTCTTAAATTGAGAATTTATATATAACAATACGTATAATAGTAAAACATGCTTTAGTTTGATAATGATAAATTTCTATCGGTTAGATTCAATCAATAATATTATAAAAAAGCCGCACGAATGCGGCTTTCAACACCTAACCAGAAACCATCTAACCCAGCGAATGGATCAAGATGGTCAAGCTATCCACTAGCTCATTGAGAAGCAAAAGCGCCTCAACTGCTCTTTCAAGACAAAGCTGTAACTTCATCATAGATATTCCTTCTATAACGTACAGATTAATGAAAAGGCTTCGCTGGCGTTAATAGACTCTTGAGATCCTAACCTGAGTGCGCTAGGATCTAATTTGTATTTCGTTGAGCCTGTCTCAGCAAGTGCTGATTGCTTTGGCGAGCAAGATTGCACATCGAAGCCGCTTTTTTAGTTCGCTAAAATAAGCGGTTTTTTTATGTCTGTTTCATATCAAACTCCTCTATAAAAAAATCAGTTTATCACACTCACAAAAGCGAAACCCATGATCACTAAGTATAGCCAGCGTGCACATAAGAGCTTGACCCACTCGTCAACTGAATCAAGAAAGAAATCAACTCAGTATTGAATATTTTACAATAGTCTCGATAAAGATAGCAAATCAGAAAAAACTGTAAGTTACTGTTTTAATTAAAGTTACTGCAACATGTATGACAATATTTATTGCAATAACTTTGATTATCTAATCAAAAAAAGACCTCCCCCCACTCCCCCAACGCTTTGCGCATCTGTTCTCTCGAATGGGTGTGCATGTAGCGTTTATCCAGTCCGTCCCGTTCGTGGTTGAGTAGCATTTCCCCTATTACCCAGTCGATGCCCATGTCTTGCCAGCTGTCGCGGGCGAGTTTGCGTATGTCGTGGCTGGTGAACTTGATGCCCACTTCGTCGCTGAGGCTTTGATACCAACGCTCTATGGTGCGTGTGGTGATGGGCTTAATGCCTTTGACGCTGAATATGTAGGTGCCTCGTTTGGGCAGGCTGTTGATTAGGTCCATGGCGTGTTGGGTAATGGGCAAGCGGTGCTCGGTGCCGTTTTTGGTGTTCTCTGGCGGTAGATACCACTCCAGTTGATTGGGCGAAAAGTGCTTCCATTCGGCAAGGCTGGTTTCACCCTCGCGGGTGGCGTGGAGCAGTTGAGTCATGAAGAAGACGCGGCGTTGCTTTGGTTGCTTGTGGATGACGGCGAGTAATGCGGGTAAATCGTGGGGTTTGAGTCGCCCTGGTTGGCTGTCGGGCTGGGAGGTGGTGAAGCTGCTAAGGGTGATGTTTTTGGTGGGGTTGCTGGCAATGAGGCCGAGTTCATGGGCGCGGGTGAAGGCTGTTTTCAGGGTGCCAAGCACGCCTTTTATGGTGGATAGCGCGTAGTCGCTTTGCATGGGCATGTAGAGCTGCTTGTATAGTAAGGGCTTGTCGATGTCGTTGAGTCGCACTTTGTCGAGCTGGCTCAGTAGATGGTTGCCTATGTAGCTGGACGAGGTGGAGACGTAATCCGCCGAGTAGGTTTTGTCGGCGTCGATGTGCTGCATGTACCAGATTAAGACTTCACCACCTGTTTGAAAGGCGGACACGGTAAGGCTGGCTTCCCGATCGGCCAAGGCGTTGGCACGTATGGCGGGGAGTTCGGCAAACAGGGTTTTGGCGGTGACGGCTGGCCATTTGGCAAGCTTGGTGCGCTGGCGCTTTTTGCCTTTGTAGACGACATCGTAAAAGGTGCCACCCGTCCGCGCCGCGTTGATGTGAAATTCAACACGGCGAGAGTCGTAGAGGTAACGCTTGTCGGTTTTCAGGGCGGCTTTGATGGTGGTGTCGGTTATCTTGGTGGTGCCCTTGGTCATGCAATGGCCCTTCGCTGTTCCTCTGTCAGTCGTGCGGCCAGTTCGGTTTGTAGCTTGAGCAAGAAGCGTTTGCGCCCTTCTGCTATGTTGTTGGCAAAGGTCTTTTCGCTTGGCGTGGCATGGGCGGGGCCAAGGCGTAGTTCAGCGGCGAAGGTAGGCAAAGTGGCAGCTATTCGGGCGTTGGTGAGCGGTTTGCCTTTTATGGTTTTGCGCCCTTCTGCCAGCACCGCAGCGAATAAGCAGAGCTTTTGCATGCGTGACAGGTCACAAAAGAGCCAATCAAAGCCTTTGTCTTTCACGGATAAGGCGCGTATTTGTTTGATCATCGCGGCGTTGCTGTCGCCACCACCGCCAAAGGTTGGCGTGATACCCAGTAGAGCGGACTCACAAATTCGCCCTGTGTTGCCAACGCCAGACCAACCCGCATCGGCTGAGCTGGATAGTAGGTACGTTACTTGATCGTTCACGATCCGCCATCCTAGCGCGCCTAATGTGTTGGGTTTGTCTCGGTTTAGCCAGCGCATTGTTTATTGATTCCTATATAAAACGTGTTTGGGTGGTTTGAAACCTATTATTATTTCTTAAACACCCATAGGTCGTGGGTGTGCGTTTTTCATAATTTCTGTGATTCGAATAGGGTTGGTGATTTGCTCCCATTCATGAAACTCAACATTAACTAATTCCCACAACCCTTGATCATTCACTTTTAGGAAAGCGTAGGCTCCCTTAAAAAAGTAAATGTAATTACAGTCACGTGGGGCATCACTCCAGCTCGCGGTGATCTCAGAGCCATCATCGAAGTGATAGCGAATTAGGTTTTCTGTGCTCATGTCGCGCCCCTTAACAAATCTTTCAACTGACAAACTCTTCCACGGCCAATCACTCGACGATTGAGCAATTCCTGTTCGCTTATTTCCTCGCCGTATTGCTTGGGTTGAATCACGTCTCGTTTGAATCGTTCGCCACGCATCCACGCTTTGCACACGTCCTTGTAAACTTTGGCAAAGGCTCGCTTGCCTGCTCCGGTGTCGCGGCGGCGTAGCTTGGAAAACCCGACTCGTCGCCCTGCTTCGTAAACCGTGTCATGGCTAGGCTTCCAGTGCGCTAGGTCGTGGGCGTTGTTGGCGGCTTCGAAGTACGCCGCGTCGGTTGCTGGGAATTCATCAAACAAATCGTACATGGTTCGCTCCTACCAATCTGTGTCGTGAATGTCTGTCAAGCTGTCGCTAACTTGCTGCTTGGCCACGGCTGGCGGCGTCGGTCGCTGTGCGGCAAACTTCATGGAATTTCGCATCCACAACCTCCAAGCCGCGATCCAATCAAGCATCTTCGAGCCCTTCGCTCGGTGATAATCTAAAAACTTATTCGTCTCGATCCGCCAATCGTTCGTGATTTGATTCTGCGCCAGCCAATCGAGCATTCGCTGATCGACCAAGAACTCATCGGGAACGCCAGAAGCACGTTTTGTTTTTTTGGGTTTGGGAGATTCGACCAAAGATTCATTGACTGATTCATTGACTGATTCAAGAGAGTGACTGATTCCGGGTGCAGCATTTGCACTACCCCCTGGTGCAGCATTTGCACTAGGGGGTGCAGCATTTGCACTACCTAGTGAATCTCCTGCACTAGGGGGTGCAGGATTTGCACCCCCATTGTTTGCTGGCTTTGCGTCGAAATTCAGCACATAGACGTTAGACGAATTGCCTTTCACGCCCTTACGCACTTTCTTCGAGAGATAGCCCGCTTCTATCAACGTATCAATGTGATTCATCGCCGTGCGTTTGCTTATTTCACACTGATCCGCAATGTACTGATAGCTTGGCCAGCACTCGCCTTGATCATTCGCGTTATCTGCAAGTTTCAACAAGACCAATTTACGAAGAGGATTACCCACCTTCGTTTTCATAGCCTTGACCATCAATTCCATACTCATTGGATGTCTCCAATACTCAACGCTATCGCCATTGGTTTAACCCAAACAGGTGCATTGGAAAGCAAAAAGGTCTCGCCTGATCTAGCCAATAAAATGGTGGTACCCATGACTTCGGCAATCGCTTTTGCTGCCGAGGGAGGAACCGCATTTCCAATACGTTCACGCCATGCTTCATCATTCAATCCATCAAGTTCTAGGTACTCTTCTGGCTCAATAAGTGATTGAAGAGCGGCAAGCTCTAGAGTGGTAAAAGGTCGGTGCCATGTACCGTCTAAAGAGCGAATGACAGCAAGGCATTTTTCAGTCGCTTTAGGTAAGCGAGGGTCGGCAACAGACCAGCGGCCATTATCATGAGAGGCAGCCGCCGAAACCGCGCCGCATGAACTATCCCAAGGAATGACACCATAATGACCACCGCCGTAATAACTGTCTCCTTTCTGACGCTTCATACCAGGGCGAGGATCAGCCACCGCAAAAGCACCCTGTCCCGTTGTACTTCCCGCAATAACAGTTCCTGAAGATCGATCAAAATGCGTTACGGCATATTTACTCGCGAAGCCATTGCCACGAGGATCAGCAACCGAAAAATTCCCGTTGGTCGGTTTGCTCTTTCCAGCAACGGTGCCCATGGATTCATTCCAGTCATTTACACCCATATAGCCATTTCGGTGTTCTGGCATGATTACGTAATCACGCAAGTGACCGTCTTCCATTGCTAGGCGCTCAAGGCTTCGCCAATCTTTGCCAGCTTCAACAAACGCTAGTCTTACCCATGTTTTCCATTGAAGACGCGGGACTCGATGCATCGCGCCACCGTGCTTGTCTCCTGGCAATGGCATGCGATCCAGAACAGAACCCACACTTCTTAAGCCTTTATAGGTTGGTTGGTATAAAAAAGGCGGTACTTTTTCAATATGACGAGCGACCAATAAAAAACGCTTACGGCTTTGAGCCAAACCACCAATATCACCACAATCATGGGTTGTTTCAGAAACGGCATAGCCTGCAAAAGAAAGCAGCTGATTGATTTGATCTAACAAGTGACGGCCACGAGTCGCCAAACGCGGCACGTTTTCAAAAACAATCAGATCAACAGGGTCATCTTTCCATGCTTCAATCATTAGCCACACACAACGAAGCGTCAGTTCATTAAGAGCCTGATACTTAGGCGTTACCGACTTTTGCTGAGACAGCAAGCCACTTGCTCCTTTACACGGAGAGCTAATAAACACCACATTTGGCGTTTGGTTCTTTGCAGCCTTTCGAATGTCGGCAGGCGTGGCTTCTTTCCAGTCTTTACAAGGTTCTTTGCCATGAAAACGGGTGTACTGATCACGAGTAAACAAATCCATCAAAGTACCATCCACACCTGTTAATGTTTTGAAGTCTCGAATAGCCGAAGGCTCAACATCAATGCCACCCAGGCATTCAAACTTACCTTCTAAATTACCAACCTTTGGGTTCGCTTGGTTAAATCCTTTTGCACCGGCACCAAGGCCACAGCAAAAATGAAAGTGCGTTATCGTTTCAGTCGTCATGACTCACCCCTTAATCTGTTTCTTGCTGTGTTCAAGCACGGCTTCACGAAGATCCATCAGCGCTTCGATGGCTTCTGTGATTTCGCGCTGGCATTGCTCTTGCTCACGCATGGATAACCTGCCGTCTTCCATGGATTTATGAATCACCGTCAATACATCGCCATGCTCTTTACCGGCCTTCAACACCGATTCCAAAATACCCAGTGGCGCGGCTTGCTTCGCCTTAATGCTTAGCTCCATGCCCATAGCCCGATAGATGGCATGATTGCCAGTTACCAACTGGATTGCCACGGCTTCACGCAAAGTCATTTTGTGCGTTTCAGACTGGGGGTTTGCCTTGTTGAGCAAGACTTGATGACCAGTCCCAAGTAAAGGCGCAATTTGCTTCGCGGAAAGATCCGAGTTATGCACCGTGTCGTAAATGGCTTGGTCAATGTGATCGCTGTGATCCATTGTTTTCTCCTGGAATAATTAAACGTGTTTTGATTCAAAAACGTTCGCTAAGCTGGTTTGGTATAAAGCGCTGGGTCGTACTTCAATGCGCCATTGGTCAGCTTTTCGATTCGGAGGGCTTGTTTCTCGGGGATCACATCGCCCCATTGGGAGACAGAGCTTTGTGAAATTTTTAAAAACTCAGCAAGTTTCGTCCCGCTACCAAAGTGATCAATCAATCGTTGTTTGAGCATGTTTCGTTCAATCCGCTATTTAGGTTTTCCTAAGTTTAATGTCTTAGGAAAACTTAAGTCAAGATAACTTAAGATTACTTATATAAATAATTTAGGATTCCTTACATGAAGACCTTAGGATTACGAATTCGCGAAAAGCGTAATGAGCAAAACATCACTCAATTGCAGCTATCAAAATTAGTTGGGGTTTCTCACGTCACGGTTTCTCAATGGGAAAGCGACACAACAGCACCGAAGGGGGAAAATTTATATAAGCTGGCCCAGACACTAAAAACACAAGCCAACTGGTTGATATCAGGGGTTGACTCAGTGCATGAAAGCAACGTCATCGCTCCGCCTATTCAGCAAAAAATGAAAAAGCTACCTGTTATAAGCCATGTACAAGCTGGCGCTTGGACAGAAGCTATAGATTACCAAGCACTCGGTGATGAAATTCAATGGGAAGAAGCCCCATCTTCAGTAGAAGAAAATGCTTTTTGGCTTAAAGTCATTGGTGATAGCATGACTGCTCAGAGTGGCATTAGTGTTCCTGAAGGGAGTTTGATACTAGTAAACCCCAACATACCTGCAGAGAATGGAAGTTTAGTCGTAGCTAAGCTCGATGGTACCGATGAAGTCACCTTCAAAAAACTAGTGATTGATGCTGGCCAAAAATATCTAAAGCCACTAAATCAAAGCTATAACCCCCTTGCGATCAATGGCAATTGTAGAATCGTAGGTGTAGTGACCGAGTCAAAATATAAATTTTAAAAATAAATTCAGGGATGAATAATGTCCATAATATTCGAGCTTTTCAGATTTCAATTACTCCCTAAAAATCGGTTTGCCCCACAAGTAGATTGGCTCAACGAGTTAATGTCTGTTGAGGAGTTAATCGCAAGAAAAAATGAATTCTTTTTTCAGAGCCTTCTTTCCGTAGTCTCCGACAAACCCTCACTAAAAAATATCAAAATAAAGTCACTATATTGTGATGAAGATTTCATGATTCTAAAATTAGCCAGATCTAGGCAAATTGAACGTGAAACAGAAGACTTTAAAGGAGAGGTTTTGGATGACTGGCCTTCGACTTTAGTCGTGATTTGGAACCATCCAGATAGACAATTAATAGCAGTTCAAAAAAGGCGTAAAGCATTCAAAAAATGTATATATGCCGTTAATCTATTGACAACACACATTAACAAAAGGTTAGCTACACGCCAATTGGTCTCTGAATTTGAACCGCTTTTTGAAAGTAACGAGTTTTGGTCTCTTCTAAAAAGACATGAAGGAAAAGTTACAAACGTGGAGTTTGAATTTATAACTCCTAACATGGCTAGCATGTCAAAAAGCCTTAGCGAAGATATTAAATCTTTCTCAAAGGCAACAAATGCGACTAAGAGCAAGCTAAAATTTGAAGCAGACAAAGATTCAGCTCTTCTACTAGAAAAAGACAATCCTATGCTTAGCGGTCTAGTCGACTATCATAGCAAAGGTGGCGGTAATATTAAGATCAACGTAACTGGACTTAAAAAAACACTTAGCACCTCAGATACGGTTAGAGAAGTAAGCCTAGAAGGTCTTGAAATCGAAGGGAATGAAGCTAATGTTATTAACGCTCTAAAAGAGTTAATAAATGATTAAGGATATTCTTAAAACAGCATTAATTTCTTTAGCTCTAGGGTTTCTCTTAGAGTTGTCTGGTATATGGCTCAAAACAAGCTTTCTTCAAGAGTTTTTTAAAAATAATCTAGTCACGATTCTGGTTGCTCTACTTGCAATAAATGCCACAACTATGGGCATTATCCTCTCAAAAATTAGAGACCTGATTGATAAACATGGCGGTGACGAGTTTTTTAAAAACACCAAAAAAAGCATGCTTATCAGCATACAAGAACAAATTGGACTTATAATTGCGGCGACTATTGTGCTTGCTGCCAAAAGCTCAGAAGTAATCAAACAAATTGACAATCTTCCCCTGTTACTAAACTCAATAACTACTGCAATATTCATCTATGCCCTTTTAGTGCTCTACGATATAGCTAAAGGCGTACTCATTATCGTCGAATACGATATCCCATCCGACAAGTAAACCTCACGACATCGATAGCTTTTCAGAACAAATGATTTAAGTTTTACTAAATTTGTTTGACATTAAACTTAAGTTTTACTAAGTTACGACTTAAGCAAACTTAAATAAACAAACCAAAGGATAGGAATCATGTTAATTCTAACTCGCAGACCACAAGAAGCCATCTACATTGGCGACACCATCAAAGTCACCATTTCCAGCATCAAGGGCAACCTAATCCGCGTTCGTACCGCTACACCAGAACTCCTTGTCGTCACTCGTAAAGTGGGTGAACCCATCAACATTGGCAAAGACATCAGCGTGACACCTCTAAGAATTAAAGGAATGCAAGTGCGTTTAGGCATCGAAGCACCAAAAGACATCAACGTCCATCGCGAAGAGATCTACAACGTCATCCAAGCAGAGAAAGCCCAACAAGCAACGGCCAACGCGTAAGGCAAGGAGGTCACCATGAACACAGAGTCAATAAGCTGGAACAGCGACCAAGTCGCAGGACACGACGGCAACAGCAACCCAATTACCGTGGGTGAATTGGTCGCAGCTATAGAAGGATACGAGCTACTTGTTTGCATCGCATCAATGCCAGACAGCATGCGTGACAACTTAGCCCGTGCCGCTGGGGAAAACTACCGCGTCAAAAGCAAAAACGAACAGCTAGAACGCACGGTGAAAGAACTAGAAAACCAGCTCAACACCTCTTTCTCACGAATCAGCGACTTACTGGCAGAGCGTGCAGAAGTAGACAACAGCAAGCTACTGGAAGCCCTAGCCAAATACGCCAACCCAAAACACTGGCGCAACCCATACAACCAACACGGCGAGCTAGACACGCAGCAAAGAAGCGTTTTCGCCCATGGTTACCACGGCTTTGAACTTGCCATGTCAGTACTTAAAGACAAACAACAAGCCGCTTAAGGAGAAGGATGATGAGTTCAAAAACACTATTTTTACTAATGGCAGAATTTGAAGGACGAGCAACGGTAAAGCTTGAAGATGTGTTGCACTACACCAACTTCAAAACACTGGCCGAAGCCAACAAAGCAGCGAATGCAGGTGAACTAATGATACCCGCATTCAGAATGGCTCAATCTCAGAAAAGCCCGTATCTCGTCCATTTGGAAGACTTAGCGGAAGCAATAGACATAGCAAGACAAGAAGCGAAAGAAAGAGCTCTACTACTAAGCGGTAGAGCGCCTGTCATGATCAAAGAACCAAAGAAACAAACGGTAGAGCAATCTGGGCCACTGCGACGTGGCCGACGCACTCAGCGAGAGGCTATATCGGCTTAACCAAGCCGGCCTCTCCAAGGTCCTTCACTGGTTCAAAGTCCGCGTATTTATCAAACTGCTCTAATTTACTTAAATGCGTATATCTCGATAAATTGCTCCAAGAGCGATGCCCCGAAATCATGCTTACTTGTGGAATTGAATAGCCAAGTTCAAATAAGTGACTCACACCTTCATGGCGCAAATCATGAAAGGTTAAATCTTCGATATTTGCTGCTTTGCAAGCCCTTTGAAATGCTGCCCCTATGGTACGTTCTGCATAAGGAAATATTCTTAACTCCCCGTCTATTTTAGGCTGGCGCTTTATTAGCTCCATAACGCGACCAGGTAAATGCAGCGTCATGTTGTTGCCCTTCTTTTTTCGAGGGTGTTTCATGTCTTTAATTTCGACTTGAGCTTTTTCAAAATCAATATCAGGCCATTCAATGCGGCATATTTCACCAAGGCGTCGAGTAGAAAAAATAGCAAACAGAACAATATCATCTAGGGGGGTTGAAAAAGGCGTATTTCTTCCCTGTCCATTTTTCTCTCTATGTTTGTAAGCACAAATATCACTCAGTTCATCAAGCGAAGGTCGACGTGTTCTAGCGGCTGAACGATCAATAATGCCCATCCTTCCGCCTAATTCTAAGGCGTCTTCTATCTCTTGTAGGTCGATAGGAACAGACCAAGCAACCCTAGCGTACTTTGCCAACACTCGAATAAAACATATATCTTGATTCACCGTGGCAGGCTTAGCACCATCTTCATGGTAACGCTTGCGAAGATACTTCATTAAATCTGCCGAAGTCATTTCAGATAAAAGAACACCTTTTAAAAAAGGCTCCTTACTCATCAGCAACATGGTGCCACGCTTGGTTCTGCCTAATGGATTTGGTGCATCTTCATGCTCAAACACATAACGCGCCATACCCTCAGCAACTGAAAGTTGAACAAGTGACTTGCCACTATCTAGTTTGCGCTTAACTTCGGCTTCGCGGGCATTTGCCCATATCTCAGCATTTTTCTGAGCATTACGCCCCTCGAAGGTCTCGCTTTCACTAAAGACAACTTGCCCTAATTTTTTAATGCGGATTTGAGCATAAACCACGAAAGTTCCATCTTTCTTTTGTCGTTTCCTGTAACTAGCCATACCATGAACCTGTAATTTTATGACATAATTGAGCTATTACTTTTTAAGTGCATTATTTGGCGATTAAAACACCAGTGCTAAAAAATAATTTTCAGCACTTTGTTAGCACCGTACCACCTAAAACGCCATATTTTAACCCAAAATGACCATATAAATGCTAAATAAAATCACAGATATTATAGGCGCTAAGCCAGCAAAATCAAAGGATACAGTGGATAGACGCTTTTCCATTGCACCCATGATGGACTGGACTACATCCGATTACCGGGTTTTCGCTAGAACACTTAGCAAAAATACGCTGCTTTATACCGAGATGGTGACGACGGGCGCGTTGCTGCAAGGTAATCATCCTGAAAGATTCTTACGTCATGATGGTTGCGAGCACCCTATTGCCTTGCAATTAGGTGGATCTGACGCGATTGCCTTGGGAAAATGCGCAAAAATGGCGCAGCAAGCTGACTTTGATGAGGTTAACCTTAATGTGGGTTGCCCAAGCGACAGAGTACAAAACAGTTTAATCGGTGCATGTTTGATGGCTTACCCTGATAAGGTAAAAGATGCCATGCGCGCGATGCAGGATAACTGCGATATTCCGGTGACGATCAAACACCGCATTGGTTTAGACGACCAAGAAGATTACAGCGTGGTGCGGGATTTTGTCGGCGATGTGGCGACAACTGGCGTGACGACCTTTATTGTCCATGCTCGTAATGCAATTTTGGAAGGCTTGAGTCCAAAAGAGAATCGTGAAGTTCCACCGTTAAAATATCATTATGTGCATCAGTTGAAGAAAGATTTCCCTGACCTTGAAATCATTCTAAACGGTGGCATAAAAACACTAGAAGAATGCGAAGAACAATTAGTGCACGTCGATGGTGTGATGGTTGGCCGCGAGGCTTATCACAATCCTTGGATTTTAAGCCAAGTCGACGAAGTATTATTTGGCGGTCAGGCCTTGGTTCATGATCGCTACGAGGCACTAGACGCTTTCGTTCCATATGTTGAACGCAAGCTGGAAGAAGGCGAACGCTTGATGCACCTCACCCGACATATTTTGGGTATTTTTCAGGGCGAAGCCGGCGGCAAACAGTTCCGTCGCTACCTATCTGAAAATGGTCACAAAGCTGACGCAAAGGTAAATGTATTATTAGAGGCCATTGAATTGGTCAAAAATCATCAACGCAAAGGATAAGAGCAATGAGCAATAAGTTATCTCAATTAAAAGAGTTCACGACCATTGTGGCCGACACCGGTGATATCACGGCAATCAAAGATTTTTTACCACAAGATGCGACAACTAACCCATCTTTGATGCTTAAAGCGGCACAAATTCCAGAGTATGCCCCTTTCCTTGATCAAGCGATTGCTTGGGCAAAAACACAAAGTAACGACAAAGATCAGCAAATTTTAGACGCTGGTGACAAGCTTGCCGTTATTGTTGGTACTGAAATTCTAAAATATGTACCAGGACGTATTTCTACTGAGGTTGATGCACGTTTGTCTTTTGATAAGGAAGCAACGCTAGCAAAAGCGCGCAAATTGATTGCGCTTTATGAAGAAGCTGGCGTGTCTCGTGACCGCGTTCTTATCAAAGCTGCGTCTACTTGGGAAGGTATTAAAGCCGCAGAAGAGCTAGAAAAAGAAGGCATCAACTGTAACTTGACGTTGCTATTCTCTTTCGCTCAAGCACAAGCGTGTGCTGAAGCGGGCGTTTACCTGATCTCTCCATTCGTTGGCCGTATTCTTGATTGGTACAAAAAATCTACTGGTCAAGAATACACAGCTGAGACTGATCCAGGTGTGGTTTCTGTGACTGAAATCTACAACTACTACAAACAGCACGGTTACAACACTGTTGTGATGGGCGCGAGCTTCCGTAATATCGGCGAAATCGAGCAACTTGCTGGCTGTGACCGTTTGACTATTAGTCCTAACCTGCTTGAAGAATTGAAAAAAGACGAAGGCAAACTTGAGCGTAAATTGGTGCCAACGACAGATGTGAAACCAGCTCCTGCAGCAATCACAGAAACTGCATTCCGTTGGGCAATGAACGAAGACGCCATGGCCACTGAAAAACTGTCTGAAGGCATTCGTAACTTCGCAGCGGACCAGGCTAAACTAGAAGTCACTTTGGCGTCTATGCTTTAGGTGCTTTAGGTGCTTTAGGTGCTTTAGGTGCTTTAGGTGCTTTAGGTGCTTTAGGTGCTTTAGGTGCTTTAGGTGCTTTAGGTGCTTTAGGTGCTTTAGGTGCTTTATAATGCCATAATACAAGCCTAAAATGCGACATAGATCGCGCTTTAGGCTTACACTAAAGCCCATAATTCAATCCCTCCCCACCTCAAACTGAATATACAATTGATATAATTAATTCACATACCAAATATTTTCTCCTACGAACTCACCGTGCAATTTATTGTCATACTCTGCAACGATAAGACATGACATACTTTATATCGATAACGTCCATCATAGTGACAGGAGAACAAGCCTTATGAACAAACCATACAACAAGCTGACCCCTGCAGAAGCCAGTGTCATTCTTGATAAAGGCACAGAGCGTCCCTTTACCGGAGAATACACAGACAAAATGGAAGGCGGCCTCTATGTTTGTCGCCAATGTGACGCCCCCCTTTATACTTCAGAGCACAAATTCATTTCTCATTGCGGCTGGCCAAGCTTTGACGATGAGATCCCTAATGCGGTAAAACGTGTCCCCGATGCCGACGGTCGACGCGTAGAAATCGTCTGTGCCAACTGCGAAGGCCACCTAGGGCATGTATTTGAAGGTGAAAGACTCACTGAAAACAACATCCGCCACTGCGTCAACTCCATCTCTATGAAGTTCGTTAGCCAAGGCTGATTGCTTAGCCCAAAGCACTAAACAATAAAACCGTCTTCTGGGCGGTTTTTTTTGCTTTTCTGGCTAAGTTTTTTTAAATTGCAACATAGCCCAAACAAAGAATATTAAGCTACCACAATATATCTTGACCTATATGTATGTATGAGCCATCATTTATACTAAATCACGTATAAAAATTTAATCCAGTAACAATGAGCGACAATGCCATGGAAGAATTACAATATACAAATATTTTTGATGCGATTACCGATGATCCAGCAGAGTCTGCAGACCTCGAATTTCGTGCAGATATGATGCTTGTACTGAAAAATTACTTCCAATCAAAAAATTGGACACAATCAGACATCATGGCTAAATTAGAAATCTCTCAGCCTAGAGTAAGTGAGCTATCAAGAGGAAAGGTAGATAAATTCTCTTCCGATAAACTTATTGGCTTTCTAGCAAAAATTGGCTATACGATCAAACCAACCTTTAAACTAAAGGACGATCGAACGCCCATTTTCGAATGCACTACACGGTCGCTAAACGAAGTATAATCCAATTAAAAATAGAAAATCACAGCCTTTCTTTTTTGACAATATCCATCATAACTTTATAACGCTGTTTAGCCGTATTCATAGCCTTTTTGTCGACACCATTTGTCGTTTTCACAAAGGAGTGCAGTAAAAATATTGTGTTTCCAAACTTTGCGCAATAAACAGCCCGATACGCAGGACTGCCATTCTCTATAAGCTCTACCGCCCCTTTTCCAACGCTACTCGCAATATGCTTAAAATCAACTAAGGGATCTTGCTCTTGAGCCACTGCATTTAAACTCGTCGCAAAAAGCAATTGCACGTCTTTTGGCAACTTACCAAACTCACGTTTCGCAGCAGCATTTACAAACCTAAAACCTTTCACGCAATTTCCTCCCTAACGCTTTTTATGAAATCCTTTTCCAATAATCTTAATAGACCCTAAAACCATCAATAACGGCCGGCCCGAGCCCATTTTTTCAATAGTTGCTATATATTTTTGATGGGGCTCTATATGTGGCTATAGATAAATAAGGTTTTACAGACATCACTGCTGTATCTTTTGTCAGCTTTGCAGCTTCCTCAGTGGCTTTTTTTGTAAATTTAGCTGTTTCTTTTGCCAACTTTGCATCTTTTCGGCTTTGCCACCAAACCAACACAGCAACCAATAGGCTCAGCAACGCTATTGAATTGGAGGCAGCAAAACCTAACAACTCCATTAAGTTTGTAGAAACAAAACCCAATAACTCCTTACTAGTCACTATGCTATCCCTTAACTTAAAAAATGCGATCGAATATGCAACAACCTTCCTTACTCACCAAACCTTGGGTAGTTCATCCCACCTAGTCGTGTACCCTGGCGATAAGTGTTCGCGTTTCATTGACCATTGAGGTGAGACGCCTTGCGAGGCAAAAAACACATTACCGAGACCGCTGTGGTTTATTTGATCGACTACACTCATAAGCGCTTTGGAGTTTACTTTCGTACTATCCGCTCGAAGCAAATCTTGCTGAAAGGCGTTATGCTCGTAAAAATCGGCAAGCATCACACCCGCTTTCATATAACGAAAACCGTCACGCCAAAGTCGGTGAAACAACACCTCCGCCACTTCCAATAAGTCTCGAGTGTCGTCGCTTGGGTTGGGGAGTTCAGCGGAAAGGGTTTTCGCGTACTGCGGTTCGTTAGGAATAAAAGGACTGGTACGAATAAACACACTAACCACACGGCAAAGGCGTTTTTCGCCACGTAGTTTCTCGGCAGCTCTGGTCGTGTACTTAGCAATAGCCTCCCGTAGTTCACGCTTTTCTGTCACTTTATGACCAAATGACCGACTGCAAATAATCTGCTGCTTTGTTGGCCTGACTAACTCTAAATCCAAGCACGATACCCCATTCAATTCTCGAATGGTTCGCTCCAACACCACAGAAAACTCACTACGAATGGATTTAGGATCGGCATTCGCCAGATCCAACGCTGTGCTGATCCCCCTCGCCTTTAGCTTTGTCGTAGTACGACGACCAACGCCCCAAACATCACTTACATCCAACAAAGCCAACAAGCGCCTTTGTCGCTCTGGGTCCATTAAATCCACCACCGAGCCAGTCGCTGGATATTTCTTCGCCGCATGGTTGGCCAACTTCGCCAGCGTCTTGGTTGGCGCGATGCCAACACCTACCGTAATGCCCGTCCACTTATCGACCTTGGCTTTTACTTGTTTGCCAAACGCCAGTAAATCCGTCACATGATCAATGCCCGTTAAGTCCATAAAGGCTTCATCGATGGAATACACTTCCAACCGTGGCGCTTCCTCTTCTAAGATCGACATCACCCGATTAGACATATCCGCATACAGTGCATAGTTCGACGAAAAGCACACAATGCCGAACTTTCTTATCTCGTCCTGCACCTGAAACATCGGCACGCCCATCTTAATACCCAGCGCCTTTACCTCTTTGGAACGCGCCACAATACAGCCGTCATTATTCGACAACACAGCAACAGGCGTATGCTTTAAATCTGGCCGAAACAGCTTCTCGCAACTGGCGTAAAAGTTATTGCAATCGACCAAGGCAAAGACCGTCTTCATCAACTGCGCTCATACTTACGAACCACGCCCATCACCACACCGAAGATCTCCAGCTCGGACTCTTCGGTAATCTGAATCGCTTTGTAGGCTTTATTCTTCGGACGAAGTAACACATTGGGCTTCAACTCTAACGTCTTCACCGTCATTTCCCCATGAATGCAGGCGATGACGATGTCTCCATGACGAGCCGTTAACGAACGATCCACCACCAAGACATCACCCGAATAAATGCCCGCCTCTATCATAGAATCACCCTGAGCACGCACGTAAAACGTGGCGTTCGGATGGGCCACACAGAACTCATTTAAATCTAAGGATTTTTCAACAAAGTCCTGAGCGGGAGAAGGAAAACCCGCCGACACAGAATCCACATAAAGCGGGATTCGCACACTATTGGCCGCGATAAACGCCGCCGACTCAGACACACCAAGATAAGTCACACGCATGATAAACACCAAAATACTGTATGGATATACAGTATAGTTTTAAGCAACACAAATGACCAAGTGAATTTTTGTTACAAGCAAGAAAAGCTGTCTAGTTATAAATTACCAATTTTAAAAAATAAAAAAGGACACTGTATAAATACAGCATCCTTTTAAGTGACTAGCATTAAGGTACGACTCTTCTATGGTTTAGAAGAGTCAAAGCCTGACTAGCAAAGTGTCTTTATTTCGCCGCTTTCTTGGCAGCTGAAATCCAGCCATCAAACGTCGATTGATTGGCACTAATCCAATTATCCGCATGAATAGCAATATCACGCTGAGAATCTTCACCATCAGCAATCAGCATATTCTCGGCACTCACTGCATTAATCGGTAGTTTCATGATCTCGAATAATTTTTTAGCCGCTGGGTTTGCTTCAACAAACGCTTTATTCGCGACAATTCGTTCACTATTGATATCAAAACCGTAGTTTTTGCCATTCGGTAGAGCCGTATCAGTACCATTTGGATTAGAAGAATAAGGCACTTCTAACCATACAACGTCACGACCGGGAACAAGCTTGCCAGATACCCAGTATGGCGTCCAAGTGTAATAAAAGATCGACTCACCTTCATTGAAACGAGCAATGGTGTCAGAAATAATGGCCGCGTATTGACCCTGATTATGAGTGATTTTATCACGCAATCCGAACGCATCTAGCTGATGTTCAATAACACCCTCACAACCCCAACCAGCCTGACAACCAGTTAAGTCAGCGGTACCGTCTCCATTAGTATCAAATAAAGCGGCAATTTTCGGATCTTTGAAATCGTCGATATTAGTAATATCATATTTATCAGCGGTTTTTTTATCAATCAAATAACCTTGTGCCGCTCCATCTATGTAATTACCGCCGCGAAAAAATTTGTCATCTCCACCCGCGTTTTTGTACATAGAGTTATGAAGTGGGTACCAGTTCACTGCAAGAAACTGCGTATCGCCATTAGCAACAGACGTATAGCCAGCACTGTAGTCTACTTCTTTAATTGGCTGCACATCGTAGCCTAATTTTTCTAGCGCTTTGTTAACAACAACAGTCTGAAACGTTTCTTCTGCGATTGGGCTTTGTACTGCTGTGACTTTTACACCCTCGCCTGGCAAGTGACCATCGGCTAAGACAGCACCGCTAAACAGTGTGGCAAGTGAAGTTAGTGTAATTACCTTTTTCATTGGAACATCTCCTTTGAATGAGTTTTTTGTAACCGTTTTGATTTTCATTTTTTAAACGCAAGTAATAAGCCAATTGGTCCGGTTTCATACCAATGGCGCGTACCACGCTGACGAGCATCTTGACCAAGCGACTGCGTCATGCGATCTAAAATAACCGCGAGAATGACAATACCGATACCACCAATAGTCGCGAGACCAATGTCTAATCGACCGATCCCTCGCAGTACCATCAAACCTAATCCACCAACGGAAATCATTGATGCAATAACCACCATGGATAAGCCCAACATTAACGTTTGGTTAACGCCAGCCATAATAGTCGGCATAGCAAGTGGTAATTGAACCTTGAACAACATCTGTTTCTTATCCGCACCAAACGAGTTCGCCGCCTCTATTAAGTCACTGGGTACTTGTCGAATACCAAGGTTTGTTAAACGAATAACCGGCGCGACCGCAAAAATAATGGTCACAATAACCCCAGGCACATTACCAATACCAAAGAGCATAACGATTGGGACCAAATACACGAAAGCGGGTGTCGTTTGCATAATATCCAAGATCGGGCGAATCACTTTTGCAGCACGATCACTACGCGCCATCGCAATCCCCGTAGGAATACCCAATACAATACAAAACAACACGGACGTTACAACCAAAGCCAAGGTCGTCATGGACTCTTGCCAAGCACCAATAGCACCAAGCACAAACAAGCCTATAACAGAACCTATTGCTAGGCGCTTCCCAGATAATTGCCAAGCAATTAAACCAAACAAAGCAATAACAAAAAGCGGCGGAGCGGCATTAAATGCACTATCGACTGCAGTCAGCGTCGCGTCTACAGGGGCTTTGACAGCTGTAAAAAAGGGACGAAAGTTCGTCACCACCCAACCGACGCCACTTTCGATCCAGTGATCAAGCGGAATCCAAACATCTTGGAAAGGATGAAGTAAACTAAAGTCAGTTTGCTCAACAGGTGTACCACTGGCAGACATGGATGCAGCATCTGAACCTTGCGTTGACGCAGCCCCACCCCAAGGATTACTAGCCGTTGATTCCGCGGCCCCAGTATCATCCGGCGCGGTTGTCCATGGATTTGATTCAGTACTCATGCGGTAGCCTCCCTATCCAATGTTTCTAGTAAACGCGCTTTACTGACAACACCTACGTACTTTTGCTGGTCGTCAACAACTGGTACAGCACAGGGGGAGTGAGCAACGATCGAAATAATGTCCCTGATCGACGTATCAGCCGAAATAGCCTCCACATCATTAATAATAGCCTCAGCAAGCGTCTGCTTATTCTTAATCACATCTTGCAGTGAAATAGCAGATACCACTCCTAAGAAGCGCTGGCTTTTATCAATCACATAACCATAGTCACGCTCATTTTCATTTAATAATTTCAAACCAGTTATAAGCCCCTCACTAGAATCTTTCTTAATGAGAGTGAGGCTAGATCTAGAAGCAATATCTCTAGCGCAGAAAACATTACTAACATCAACGCCTTTAAAGAAGGAACGGACATAATCATTGGCTGGGTTATGCAAAATATCATCGGGCGTTCCGACCTGAACAACTTCACCGCCCTGCATGATGGCAATTCGATCGCCTATTCGCATGGCTTCATCAAGGTCATGGGAAATAAACACTACCGTGCGCTGTTGCTCAGACTGCAAACGGACCAATTCATCCTGCATTTCTGTTCGAATAAGAGGATCGAGGGCTGAAAATGCCTCATCCATAAGTAGAATATCAGGGTCATTGGTTAACGCTCTGGCCAAACCAACACGCTGCTGCATGCCGCCAGACAATTCATCAGGATAACTGTTTGCGTGCGATTCCAAACCAACTTGAGCCAATGCGTCACGTGCTTTTTCGTGACGTTCTTTTACGTCGACACCAGAAAGCTCTAAACCAAAAGCTGTATTATCAAGCACATTCATGTGAGGCATTAACGCAAAGGACTGGAAGACCATACTAATTTTGCTGCGTCGAATATCGCGTAATGCCTTGTCATCCACTTTTGTAATGTCATGGCCATCAATTAACACTTGGCCTTGGGTAGGTTCAATAAGACGGTTTAATAAGCGAACAAGTGTGGATTTACCTGAACCAGAGAGCCCCATTACAACAAATATTTCACCCTCTTTAATCGCCAAACTGGCATTCTTCACACCAACAGTCTGACCCGTCTTTTTAAAAATTTCGTCTTTGTTTATACCTTTGTCTAGCATCTTCAATGCTTTTTTCGGATGCTCGCCAAAAATCTTGTATAGGTTCTTAACTTCGAGTTTTGTAACCATAGCGGCTCTCTGTTGTGAAACATAATGCGTAAATCGTTATCAAAGAACGACTTAACGTTTATTTAGCATAGAGACTATCTTTATTGTTTACAAGTCTAAATGTTTACGGTTTATTTAATATTCAATAACCTTGCCAACGCTAAGCGCACCCCATATAGCAATCAGAAAACACCTATGATTTGCGTTTTTTTTGCTTATATTCATGCAAAAAAGACCAGAAAACACACATAAAGCTTTCTTCAAAGAACACACCCCAAAATATTGATATATAGAGCTGTAATAAAAAATGCAAAGCGATGGATCACTGATTAGTCGTTTGCACCAAAATTGCCCACCATTATTCTGAAATTTTTAAGGAGTAAAGCTTGGTATGTCGCTTTGAAATGACACTTAAGCAAAGCGACGACAGGATCGATTTATATGGATTTGATGGTGTTGTTATGCAGCTGAAAGCCTTGAAGGAAATAGCGGCTATGGCAGTGCTCTCTGGGCGTGGGAAGGTGTTTTTATTCATTGAGTTGTTTGGAGCAGAGGAAGCTTAGGCGCTATTTTTCATCTGACTCAAAAATGCAGCCTTTCGTAAGACGCGCCTTCGTGGAGCGAAAAGACAAAGCCACCGAGCAGCATCTTTTGGCGCATGATTACGCCTTATAAAATAGAAGAACATAAACGAAAAAGCCCATCAAAGATGGGCTTGGGTAATTAAGTTTGAAAAGAATTAAGGTGTTTATTTTGTCTCTTTTAAAATTTCTAAGTCATTTTTAACGTTGTAAGTCAAAGCTTTATAAACGGCCGGATTCATAGCAGATATGTGCATTTGACTTACAACTCGTGGCGCATAATCCACAAATAACTGGCAACTTTCAGTAACTGACAATCCATTTTCTGAAGCGATGCCCTTCATGTCTACCCCCACAACCTCCATCATCTGAGGCTCCAACAGTTGATAAAGCTCCTCAATATCTGATGAATTATATGCACGGGCCTCTTTAGCTATTAGATATTCATTCCAATTCGATTTTTTAAATAAGCTTGAAAATGGAGCGATATTAACGCCCAAATCTAGACAGTACTCAACTCTAGACTTAACATTTATCAAATAGAAACCAAAAAAGATATCTGCTGCTTTTTTACGCTTATCTTCAAAAGTTTTTTGATTATTTAAATCGTCTTCTGAACGACTTATAGCAACTTTTTTCATCGCCGCCATTTCTAATTCGTCTGGATAGCTCTCTCTAGCCTCTTCTTTAATGGTATCAAGCAACTCACCTGCCATCTTTGAAGCCAAGTATTTATCATAATATGCAGCTCCATAATACACAGTACAGAACATCACCAATAATGATAAAACTAACAAAACAATTCCCTTTGGTTTCATATATAACTCCATGCTATCGCCTACTCTTTTGCTATATCCAATATATAGTTAAAGAACGTGCTTCCAATAAAAAACACTTCAAAATTATCCTTTTATCTCAATGAAAACAATAACTAAAGGCAACTTAAATAGGCTTTAGTTACCTCTTGCTTAGAAGTCTACAAAGCAGCACTTCATGTGATCGACGTTGTCATTTACCCAGTCGGGTATTCGAAGTTGGGCGATTTGAGCCTGGTACATGCGGATGGTATGAATTAGGTCGATAAGTTCTTTTGGGGGAGCGACGACGAAATCTATTAGGGGCAGATGAAGAATGGTTTGCACCCACAAAAGAAAGCTGCGCTTTCACGGCAGATTACGCTTCGCTTATCGTGCCCTACAAGTGATGTTGTTTATGTTCAGCAGCGAGGGGCAAGTTCGAGTCGGTGTGACAGCATTTCAAGACGTGAATGTACATCGTGAAAATGTTTATAGAAAAACAAAAAGATTGAAATAAGTATTGGTGTAAAAAAGGAGAGTTTAGAACTTTGGGGAGATTAAGGTGGCATCTCTACCAGCCGCACCTCGGCACACAAGTCCACCGCTGTGGCTGCTTCCTTCCGGACCTGACCAGATTAACGGTTTATCGTTGCGAGGGGACCAGCAGAGACACCATAAAGGAGGCTTGTTGACCTTGGGGCGCAATTATACGCAGCCAAATCGAAATATCAACCGCCTTTCTTATGTATTTTCAAATACTTATCAATTGCCGCTTATCACTGCCCTTTTCAACTCATCCTCTACTCTTTTGCTTCTTAGTATCGCGCTATAACGCGGCTTCTATTTACGGTAAGATACGCGCCATTAAGAATCATAGGAGTAGCGAGTTGAAGCTATTTGTTAAAAACCTAACCCATGTAGATTTTTCCTACTTTGATGCCACACGTGGTTTGTTGGGTGAAAGCTGGCAGACAGACATTGTTCTGACCGGCAAGTTAAACGATGAAAGCATGATTTGTGATTTCAGCATCGTTAAAAAACAAATCAAGAAATGGCTCGATGACCACATTGATCACATGCTGGCAATTCCTGCTGAGCACAGTGGATCAGCAGTCACACCATTAGCAAATGACCGCGTGTCATTTCATTTTGACCACAGCAAAGAAATCTCTAGCGACAAGCGTGTATTTCAGTGTGATGCACCGACTCAGGCAATTTGTGTATTGCCAATGACAGAAATCACGCCAGAAGCGGTGGCTAAATGGGTTGAGTCGCAAATTCTCAATCTGCTGCCTGCGGAATTAGAAGCGGTTAGCGTGCACTTTACTCCAGAGCACATCACAGGCGCGCAATATCAATACAGCCATGGTTTAAAGAAGCATGCAGGTAATTGTCAACGTATTGCTCATGGACATCGTTCTACGGTTGAGATTTACGCCGATGGCACACGAAATGCGGCAATGGAACACGATTGGGCAAAGCGTTGGGAAGACATTTATTTAGGCACTCAAGAAGACTTGCAGAATGAAGTCACAGAAAATGGCGTGAACTATCATTTTTTCAGCTACACCAGCCAGCAAGGTTTGTTTGAGCTAAAAATCGACAGCAATCAAGTTTACATACTGGATTGTGATACGACGGTTGAATCCCTTTCTGCACACATTGCCGATGTATTAGCAGAAGAGAATCCAGGTGTGCATATAGAAGCCCACGGTTTTGAGGGCATTGGTAAGGGCGCAATTTCAGAAAAACTTAAGGCAAGAATATGAGCTTAAAAGAATACGAGAACCTCGCCAAAGGTGAAACACTCTCTTTAGACACGGTATTAGCTAACCTAAAAACAGACGAACATGGCTTGATCGCCGCTATTGCACAACAACATGATACTGGTGAAGTCTTGATGTTGGCGTACATGAACGAGAAATCCATTCGTGAAACCTTAGAAACAGGCCAAGTGTGTTACTGGTCTCGCTCACGCCAAACTTATTGGCGTAAAGGCGAAAGCTCGGGGCACCGCCAAACATTAGTGTCTATGTCGTTTGATTGCGATGGCGATGCAATACTTATCCAAGTAGATCAAAAAGGCCCAGCTTGCCATACTAACCGTCGTGACTGCTTTTTCTTCACCGTCGAAGGAAATGAAGTGGTTATAAAATCCGCACCACAATAGATCACTCTTTCTCGCAATTTGCGCACTATATCGGTGCGTAAATTCAAATTACTTCTGTACCTTTGCTCCCATTTCACGCTATCTTAAGAGCTGGCCGCTTTTCTTGCACATTTAAGACAAGAAAAATGAGCCAATACATGACACAGAAATGACCCAATCAGTATCACTACGCCCTACTTTCTTAAATTAGTACCAAAAGCAGAAAAATACGTACCAATACATAGAGAGCTATAAGCAGGCGTTATTTCTGTAAAGTAATGTAATGGCATGACTATTGCTCATTAATTGCCATTCTCTTCCACTCTTAATATTGGATTCGCTATGATAAAACTGTCCGTGCGCACAAAAATATTGTCGCTTATTGTATTGTTCTCACTGGTTATTGTAGGAATTAGTATCAGCTCCGCTTTAACCAGTAAATCAGTCTCTTCCGAACTACAAAGCCTTTCCTCTAAAAGCCTTTTGCTGGTCAAAAATTTAGAAAAAAGCCGCCAGCTGTTACTACAACAATCCGTCGAATTTGAGCGGGGTTACTTCCAAGTCTCTATTGCAAAAACAATTGGTGGCTACGGAACAGAGTTAATAGAAGAATCAGCAGATAAATTCAAAACCTACACTGGCGAGTTAGTCACCAGTATCGAAAACGTCAAAAACATCCTAGCTACCATGCCAGCAAACGATGGCCTGAACGATCTATTAAAAGAAATACATGTACTTGAAGAAGAGCAAGCCGTTTTTCTAGAAGCCAGCACAGAAACTTACAGCTGGTGGGTAAAGCTAAACACTATGAAGGCAAACAAATCACGCCGCGTCGCTGATGCAAGTCTCATAGAGGTAAATAAGCACATGGAACAAATCATAACGGCCATCAACGAATACAGCAGTACTATTGCCGATAAGCAAAACCACAAGCTAGACCAAACTATTTACGCTAGCGGTATATTGGCAGCGGTACTTATTGCGATAGGTTTAATTGTGAGCATCATCATTGTGAATGGTATTTGTAGACCGCTGATTAAAGCCGTTCGACGGGCAGAAGACATTGCCTCTGGCAATTTAACGCAATCTAAAATCGCCAGCACACGCAAAGACGAAATCGGCATGCTAGAAACTTCCATGGACAAATTGGTCATTCAGCTTAGTAGTATTTTGCACGATGTGGCGGAATCCAGTTCCATGCTGACCAATGCGGCCAATGACCTAAATCGAATTACCGATGAGTCCTCAGAAATGGTGGATCGTCAACAAGAAGAAACCAACCTCATTTCTCAGGCAATACAAGAAATACAATCCACGGCAGTTCATGTTTCTGAGTCAACTACAGACGCAAGCCAAGCCGCCCACAATGCTGAAACAGCGGCCAATGAAGGCACAGCGATTGTGACAAAAACCATTGCCAGCATTCAGGAGCTAGCGAGCGAAATTGCCAGTTCTGCCGATACTATTAATGAACTACAGTCTAATACTCAAGAAATCAGCACCATTCTGAATACTATCCTAGGCATTGCCGAACAAACTAACCTACTTGCACTAAACGCGGCAATTGAAGCAGCGCGAGCAGGTGAGCAAGGCCGAGGCTTTGCCGTGGTAGCCGACGAAGTGCGTCACCTGGCACAGAACACGCAAAACGCCACACAAGAAATCGAGAAAATGATCGCCCTATTACAAAGCGGCACCAGCTCGGCAGTGAAAGCCATGACATCCAGCCATCAACGTTCTACGGATGCGGTAAACCAAGTGAAACACGAAGAAGACTCACTGCGTCACATCAACCAATCCGTGTCCAAGATTCGCGATATGAACGACAGAATCTCAGCGACAGCCGAAGAGCAAGCGTCAGTAACCGCTGAAGTCAGTCGCAATGTTGAAAACATTACCGAGATTGCCTCACGTACGACGAAATCGATTCACTCAATTAGCAACTCTGCAGAGCAATTAGCTTCATTGGCCACGCAGTTGTCGACAAAAATCAGCTATTTCAAAGTATAGCGCTACAGGGGTATACTTTTTTAGATTAATACCTCAGGGGAAGTTACTCACTTCCCCTTCATTCCTAGGAGAAGACCATGTGTCGTTGGATGGCGTATCAAGGTGATGCCGTTTACCTTGAGTCATTACTTTTTAAACAAGAACATTCTTTAATTCATCAAAGTTTAAGCGCCAGAAAGTCGGAAGTCACAGTAAATGCGGATGGGTTTGGTCTTGGTTGGTATGATGAACGCGAGGAACCAGGCCTTTACCATGAAGTACTACCAGCTTGGAGTGACAGCAATTTAAAAAGCTTAGCGAGACACATAAAAAGCGGACTATTCTTCGCTCATGTCCGCTCTTCCACAGGCACGGAAACCAACCGCTCTAACTGCCATCCGTTTAGTTACAAAAACTGGTTATTCATGCACAACGGACAAATTGGCGGCTACGAATCGTTGCGCTGGCAGCTGGATCGTTTAATTCCAGAGCACCTTTATCCGCATCGCCACGGTGCAACCGATTCAGAAGTGATCTTCTTATTAATGATCGCCAACGGCTTAGAGACGAATCCAGAGCGTGCGATTGAAATAACCTTGTCGCAAATTATCGACATGATGAAAGCAAAGAATATACAAGACCCGTTGCGCTTTACCGCCGTTTTTTCAGACGGAGAAGAAATCACCGCGATTCGATTTTCCAGTGATGAACAAGCACCCAGCCTGTACTACAAACAATTTGAAAAGCACATCGTCATTGGCTCAGAACCACTCGATCACTCGAGCGCCAGTTGGGCTCAGGTCCCAGCTGGTCATATTGCCAAAATCAAAGATCAAAATTATCACATTCAACCTTTGTCTGGTTTATTAAAAATGACCGCCTAGCGGTCATTTTTAATATTTGATAAGTATTTTATCTTTTATATCATTAGCGCACTTTCTTCCCATCCTTGACCTACACTTGACCTACATCATGTAACTTAATCGCTTGACTGTTAACCTACAAAGGTAAGTTATTCAATTGCATTGATTCAACTAAAGGGAGCTAACATGATCAACTACCAATTAGACAACAAAAAGGCCATGGTAACAGGCGGTGCATCAGGGATTGGGTTGGCCTGTGTTGAATTACTCGCCTATTCTGGTGCAGACGTTGCCATTTGGGACTTACACGATGACGCACTGGAAAAAGCCAAGCAGTCTGTCAGCAAATACGATGTCAAATGCATCACCATAAAAGTCGATGTCAGCAACCCAGAATCCGTAAAGGCAGCCATGGATGAAACGGTCAAGCAATTGGGCAGTTTAGACATCGCCGTCAACAACGCAGGCATTGGTGGCCCTGCTTGTAAATCTGGAGATTACACCACAGAAGATTGGTTGAAAGTGGTCGATGTGAACTTCAATGGCGTTTTTTATTGTCAGCGCGAAGCCATTGCAGCCATGCGTAAAAACGGTTCCGGCAGCATCATTAATATGGCCTCTATTCTCGGCCAAGTTGCCTTCCCAAATTCTCCAGCGTATGTCAGCGCCAAACACGGTGTTGTCGGCATGTCGAAATCTGCAGCGGTTGAACACGCCGACGAAAACATTCGTGTAAACGCAGTCGGCCCCGGCTTTATTCACACACCTTTGGTCGATGAACATTTAGATGCCGACACACTAAATATGCTCGCAGAAAAACACGCACTAAAACGCCTAGGCACACCCGAAGAAGTTGCTCACCTTGTCGCTTGGTTAGCCAGTGACGGTGCATCTTTTGTCACAGCGTCTTACTACCCAGTCGATGGCGGTTACCTAGCACAGTAATGTTTTTTCATTAGGCATTCAGTGTAAAAGTATTCGCAAGGCTGTAAAAAAGTCCCTTCGCAACACTCTTTGTTAGCCGTGTCGCGAAGGGACTTTTTATTTGAACCGAATATATTGGAACATATGAAACTCGTCTTACGCTTTTTCTTTCTCTCGATAGGCGTAAGTCGCATCAAAGCGTGACTGAATCCAGTCGCCACTCAAGATCCCATCGTATTTCGCAGGTTTGTCAGCGGTCGCACAGCTTGGCACACACTCGACGTTCGTTTCGTAGTCTGGTTCCACAAAGAACGGAAACGAGTAACGATGCACATCTGGCAAAGACGCACGCACTCGGTGCGCGGTGGAAACGTATTCGTCGTTAGTCCAACGCTGCATCAAATCGCCGATATTCACTACCAAAGCATTGTCTATTGGCGTAGCATCCACCCATTCACCTTGACGGTTTTTCACCTGCAAGCCACCAATCTGATCTTGCAACAACAAGGTGACACAGCCGTAATCTGTATGCGCACCCGCGCCATTGTCATGATCGTTCGCTGGACGCGGTGGATAATGAATCATACGCAAAACCGTCACGTGATCTTTAAAACCACGAACAAAGAAGTCGTCTTCCAAAGACAAGGCTTGCGCCATGGCAGTCAGCAGCTTCTGCGCCACCTGGAAAGCCTCTATATAGTATTCTTGCAGCACTTCCAGCGTAGTAGGATTGCTTGGATTTTGATTAGGGCCATAAGCCGTTGGATATTTAATCGCCAAAGGATGATCTTTAGGAAAGTCCAACGCCATATCAAAGGTTTCTTTCCAATCTCCTTGGTTCACTTCGTCGAGCTGCTCTTCGCCAATATTGCCGTAACCACGATGGTTAATGCTGTTTTTTATATCGATGGCGTTTTTTACGTCTTGTGGCTGGTTGAAAAAACGCTTGGCTTCGCGCATCAGCGCGGCCATCAATTCTTTTGGGATGCCTGTGTTGGTTAGGTAAAAGAAACCAATTTCACGACATGCCTTATCTAAGGCTTTAATTTCGCTCTGACGAACCGATTCGCTTTCATGAATCAGCTTCGACAGATCAATTAAGGGTATAGACATTACGTATTCCTTAAGCTCTGGAAGATACTTTAATAAGTTGTGTATGCTTGGGATTAAAACGCTTTAGACCCACTTCGCCAAAATCCACAAAAATCATTTGTTTGTCGTCGCGTTCTTGTCGTACAACAACACCCTGTCCGAACTGGTCATGACGAACTTTATCGCCAGGTTGCAGCAGACTTTTCCCTTCCACTCGATGACGAAAGGTCAGCGACGGAGAAGGATCAACCGCGTTCAAGTAACGCTGAAAAATCGAACCTTTTTCCGTATCAATTGGCGTGCCAACATTTTCAACATACCAAGCTTCGCAAATACGACTCACCGCATAAGGCTGCGCTTCAAACACAAAACGTGACAAGGACAAACTCTTCAATGCGGCGCGAGGGATATCGCCCTGCTTCATGCGTTTATGATCGTCGGCACTTGGGGATTCAAGCAATACTAGCTTCTGTTTGGCACGGGTGATCGCCACATAAAACAAACGACGTTCAGACGCCAAATCACTGGCCGCTTGCTTATCAATGACGCTCAAATCCTCGTCATAATACGGGAAGCGCCCTTCTTGTAAGCCAGACAACAATACTTGGTCGAACTCCAAACCTTTCGATTTATGGATCGTCATCAGATGCACGCCGTGACTATCGTCGGTTTGTTTTTCATTCAAAGTCGCAAGTTGTTCTAAAATCGATTTTGCATCACCGCCCACTCCACGCACATACGCCATAAACGCATCGCAAGTGGCTATCTTTTCCTGGGTCTGAATATCTTTACTACTGGTACTTTCGAAGTAGCGATAAATACCCAACTTTTCCAAAGTATGCGCCAAGCCTTGCCCTGGATCGGTGCGATAAATGTCAAGGCTGCGCAACCAATCAGCACGCTCGTAGAGTTTTTTCGCGCGCCAGCCCTCCGTAGCGTCGGCCACAGACTCGATAATCTGTGGCAACAAATGCGGTGACTGTTTTGCTTGTTGGATCAAGGTTTTGCGCTGCGCCATAGAACCACCAAGGCTCGGCACCGTCAGCAAGTATTCAATATCGTCAGGATGAAAGAAGGTGTTCGACGTTTCCAAACCACCAGCAATCACCGCGAGATACGCCATTAGCATGCGAATTTGGCGATTTTCCAACAATGGCGAATCACCATGCAATTGATACGGCACGCCTTTGTGCATCAAGGCTAATTGCACTGGAACCATGTCGCTGTACAAGCGCACCAACACCGCGGTGTCGCTTAATGCACGACCTTCATCAACCCAAGATTTTAGCTCGCCCAACAGAGCTTTACCTGTCTTCGGAGCGCGAGCAAAAGACACTCGCGTACGTTCGCCAGCGCCAATCACCAAGGCATCAGGATCGTTTTCACTGATCACGCTCGACGCCATTAACCCGACGGCATGGCCAAAGCGGAAACTGGTACTCAATGGATAAGCTGCTACATTGGCAAAATCTTGGTCAAATTGCGTCGCCATAATGTCTGGACTGGCGCCGCGCCATTCATAAATACATTGCTGCACATCGCCAACAATCATCCATTGACAAGGCGCAGGATAAAGCAATTTTAGTAGCTCGTATTGGCAAGGGTTGATGTCTTGAAACTCGTCAATTAACAAGTAGCGGAAATCTGGCACCAAGCCACGCACTCTCACACGTTCAGCTTCGTCTAATTGACTGATTAAATCGTAAGGGTCGCTAAGTAAATCGGCAAAGAAACGAATGTTATTGCGTTTGCGTAGCTTCTCCAATTCGTCATAAAGGGCAGGAAAAAACTTACGCTCTTTCGACCAACCCAAGGCTTCAAAAACAATCTGCGCAGCTTGATCAGAGGCTTTGACTTGATCGACAAATAACAACACGTCTTCCAGCCAATCTTTCTCGGCCAAAATCGCAATTTTCTCACCACTTCGAACCAGGCGCTGCAAGGCCTCGCGCAACATCTTCACCAAGCTAAAATCGTCGGTAACCAGCTTCGCAGGAGCCAACCAACCTTGCTGCTCCAAACGTCGACAGAACTTCATACCAAAGGCATGAAAAGTCATCACACTGGGGGAACGCAAATGTCCGGCCGTCATGAGTCGCTTACTTAAACGCTCGGAGAATTCTTCCTGGGCGCTTTTGTTAAACATAAACACGCCGATATGAGACGGGTCCACGCCCTGACCTAATAAATGCTCTATACGAGAAATTAAGGTGGTGGTTTTGCCTGCGCCCGCTACGGCGATTACTTTTGCTGGCAACGAAAGATCGTGATGAACAACGCTTTGCTGCTCATCGGTTAACGAGGACGTCACGTCAGTATTAGGTTGAGCTTGAATCAAAATAGTTTTGCCTTGTAAATCTTCAAAGCGCTAGTCTTCAAATAGATGGCCAATTTCACGAAACGCAAGATGCTCTCTGCCAGCGATCTTGGCAATAGATTCGCCACATACGACTAAACGTCGTTGCACTCGGGCAAAAAAGACACCATTGGTTCGCGCAACAAGAGGATAACTGGAGGTTTCCACGTCATCGTCCATTAGGTTTACCACTTCGCCAATCACCTCGCCAGCTTCCACTTCTTCGCCAATGGCTTTGTGATAACAAACAATGCCAGCACACGGCGCTTTGACTAGATCCATGGCATCCAACGGATAGTATTCCACTTCACTGTCGTTGATCGCGGGCGCTTTTCCAGCGACTACCTCTCGCAATACCAAGTAATCGAACAAAGCTTGTGCGTCTTGCTCGGCAAACTCATTGGATATGTCATTTTCGCCGCGTAATTCTACCGTTAAAGAGCGGCTTCCCCAAGGAATCAAATGGGCATAATGGGCTTTTAAATCGCGCCACACGCTGACATTGGTTTCGTCAAACGAGGCGGCACCGGTTTCTAATTCAGACAAACCGACTTTTGCACCCAACAGCGCCAATAACGGTTTAAAGTGACTTTCAAATTCTTGTGCCACATAGGCGTGCATACTGGCTTCACCCGAACAATGTAGGTCGAGCACTTCGTCTGCGTCCATAGATAGAGCCAACAAATTTTTCTTCATGCCTTGCAGTTCTGTGGTTTCTGGCAACAACACCAACTCATCGTGAATCGCTTGACGAACAATGTCTATATTGCTTTCTATATCACCCGTTATATCGCCCTTGATGCGTTTTTCTACTTTCGCACCTAGCTGAGGCCAGTTGCGGTTAAAATTACCGCCACCGTCAGAAAACGCAAAACGTCCAGGAATATAGCCGTGAAAGTTCTGCGCCAGACCAATCGGGTTCGCCACAGGCACAATCACTATCTCCCCTTGAATCAATCCTGCGTCGTCAGCTTTCTTTAATTTTCTCAGCAAGGTGTTAAGCACCAAAAATCCCGGCCATTCATCGGCATGCAATCCCGCCTGAAAATAGACTTTAGGTCGCGCACCCGCTTCACCAAAGTGATGGGCTTTTAACACACGTTGAGTGCCCGGTGTCGCGCTCGGCAATACATGAGAGTAAATTTGGTAAGACATAACACCTCGAAAAAAGCAGTAAAACATTCGACCAATTTGAGCCTGCAACATGGTACGCTAAAACCGATTCTTAATAAAAAACAATTCCTTAAATATAAAAGTTGTAAGAAACAAAGATCTATTTACGTCTAAGCTTTCGTACAGATTAAAAACATCAGGAGAAAGGAATGAAAAAATCGTTACTCGCAGCCTCCATCGCTGCCACGTTTGCGTTTACCAGCTTATCCACTCAAGCCAGCACAACTGAGACTTGGCAGGACACGCTCCAACAAGCCAAAGGCCAAACCGTGTATTTCAATGCTTGGGGCGGTGCCGACAATATTAACGATTACATTCAATGGGCCGCCGATCGTGTTAAAGAAGAATACGATGTGACGCTAAAACAAGTGAAACTGACCGATACTTCTGATGCGGTCAATCGTGTCTTAGCTGAAAAAGCCGCAGGCAAAAACACGAATGGTTCAATCGACCTCATCTGGTTAAATGGCGAAAATTTCCGCGCCATGAAAGACAACAACCTATTATTTGGCCCATTTAGCCAGTCACTGCCAAATTACATTACGTACGTGGACGAAAATGCTCGCCAAAGCTTAACCCAAGACTTCGGCACGCCTGTTGATAGCATGGAATCCCCTTGGGGCATGGCGCAGGTCATCTTTATGTACGACACAGCGACCTTGAGTAATCCGCCAAAATCGATTGCCGATTTACTCACTTACGCCAAAGCGCATCCTGGACGAATCACCTATCCTGAGCCACCGCAATTCCTAGGCTCGACCTTTTTAAAACAAGCTTTGTACGAATTAACACCTTACCGCAAAGCGCTGTCGCAACCCGCAGACAGTGTGGATTTCGACAAGATTACCGCACCTTTGTGGGCCTATTTAGATCAGCTTCATAAGGTCGCATGGCGCAATGGTCAAACCTTCCCATCCAGCTCAGAAGAAATGATGCGCCTGCTGGATGACCAAGAAATTGACGTGGCATTAAGCTTCGACATTTCCGCTGCATCGGTTCAAATCGACAAAGGTAATTTGCCAGACACGGTGCGCTCTTACGTTTTCACCAACGGCACCATTGGTAATACACACTTTCTAGCGATTCCCTACAACAGCGGCGCAACAGCAGGCGCACAAGTGGTTGCCAACTTCATGTTGTCACCTGAAGCACAAATTAAAAAACAAACGCCAACCATTTGGGGCGACTTAAGTGTTTTATCTTACGCAAAATTGCCAGCGGCTGAACAAGCCAAATTCGACGCTTTACCTCGCGGCATCGCAACGTTGAGTATTGAAGAGCTAGGACAAACGCTACCGGAACCACACAGTAGTTGGGTGGGAGCGTTAGAGAGTGAGTGGCGTAAGCGTTACGCACAATAAGGTTTGAAGGTACGAAGTGATTCCCGCGATGAGACCATCGCAATACCCCCTCCCAGCCTCCCCCTTAGCAGGGGGAGGAGCAGACTGTTTTAATTCCCTCCCCTTGTGTCTTTGAAGGGGAGGATTAGGGTGGGGCTTTAGGGCTTAATAAAGGTCTACAAAATTCGCTTAGTACCTTTAGCGACAAGCTCAAAGGCGGGAATGACAGACATTAGTGGCTATGATTATTACCCCACCAAATATATTAAGAAGCAAGATGCCGTTAAAACACGCGAAATGGATCACTGGGATAATTAGTCTGTTATTGGTATTTCCCATTGCCATTGGTTTGATCGGCACCTTGCTTCCTGCGTTTGCGTATTTCCCTCCCCTTGGTGAATACGACCTTTCCTTCTCTCCTTGGCGTGACTTGTTTACCCAAGGGGAATTTTACGCCAGTTTAAAACTCACTCTCGTGACGGGAATTGCCGCGCCTCTGCTCGCCCTTTGGTTCGCTCTGTCGCTGTTGGCTTGGGGTTATCAACGACCATTTTTCCGTAAAGTTGAAGTACTGTTATCACCGATTCTGGCGATTCCTCATGCGGCCATTGCCATTGGCTTGTTGTTTCTATTGAGTCCATCTGGTTGGTTAGTTCGGCTGTTTAGCCCTTGGCTGACAGGGTTTGATCGCCCGCCCAACTGGATTAGTGTACAAGATCCTTATGGCGTTTCGTTGATTCTCGCCCTGGTGATAAAAGAAATGCCTTATCTTTTGTTTGTTATGCTCGCCACCATGAAAAGCATCAAGGCGCGAGAAAGCTTACAAGTTGGCCAAGCTCTTGGTTACAGCCGTTTCACCTTATGGCGCAAGGTGTTAATCCCTCAACTCTATCCGATCATTCGCCTGCCTATTTTTATCGTCATTGCTTTTAGTTTGACGGTGGTGGATTTAGCTTTGGTGATTGGCCCCAATACACCGTCAACACTGGCAGTCACTTTATTGCGCTGGTTTAACGACCCAGATTTATCCATGCGATTAATGGCCAGCGCGGGCGCAGTCACTCTTATGCTCGTCATTGTTGTTGTATTGGCTGGCTGGGAACTCTCGCACTTGTTGTTTAGCCGCTTAACTCGTGCCGAACGCAGCAATGGCAAGCGCTTTGGCTTAACCGACAGTGTGCTCAAATTGGGTGTTTTTTTGGGTATGTTCGCCCTACTGAATGCCTTTGTGGCTCTGGCTTTGCTACCGATTTGGTCGCTTACTCGACGCTGGCGTTTTCCCGATGCATTACCAAGCCAATGGACATGGGATAATATCGACCGCGCCACACCACTGCTGATGGAACTCACCTCAAATACGCTGACCATTGCCTTAGTCGCAACTATCATGGCGTGCACGATTAGCCTTGTGATGCTGGAAACCAAACGTCACAACACGACAGGTGCAAACTCAAGTAAACCACATGTGTTCGATTGGCTCATTTATGTGCCGATTTTATTACCACAAATTGGCTTTTTGTTTGGTTTGCATGTGCTGCTGATTTACTCGAACCTAAATGGCGACTTGTGCGCCATTATTGCCCTGCACCTAATGTATGTTTTGCCTTATGTTTATCTAACCTTAAAAGGCCCCTATTTGGCCTACGAAGAAGAATACTTACTGCAAGCTAATCGACTTAATCATCGCCCTTGGCGTAATTACGTCTTAGTGAAAATCGCCATGTTAAAACCAGCAATATTGACGGCTTTTGCAATTGGTTTTTCCGTCAGCATCGCCCAATATTTACCAACTCTTATCGCCGGTGAAGGCCGTTACAGTACGTTGACGACAGAAGCCGTGGCACAAGCCGCATCGGGCGACAGAAAACAAGTGGGCAGCATGGCAATGCTGCAAGCCTTTTTCCCCATCATGGTATTTTGGCTCGCACAATTCATCCCACCACGTTGGACTAGGTGGCGATTGGTATTGAAAAATTTGTTTAGCAGAAGGAATACATAGTGCTCAGTGTAAATGCGTTTTCTTTGACATTGGACGGCAAGACACTTATCAAAGATTTGAGCTTCGAGATCGCCGATGGTCAAGTCTTGTCCATCATGGGGCCAAGCGGCATTGGTAAATCCAGCTTACTGCATTTTCTCAGTGGTTCTTTATCACCTAACTTAACCACTACTGGCGAAGCCTTTTTAAACAACCAAGCCTTGCACACAAAGTCTACCCAAGAACGAAAAGTCGGCTTGTTACAACAAATGCCCTTGTTGTTCCCTCACATGAGCATCATAGAAAATCTACTCTTTGCCATCCCTGCCGATATCAAAAAATCTGCACGCATCGACATGGCGCAAAACGCCTTGGAAAAACTCGGCATTCCCGACAAAGCCAACGCCCTACCAAAAGATCTTTCCGGTGGACAACAAGCCCGCGTCGCCCTGCTTCGCACACTGCTTTCCCAACCCGACTTCTTACTGCTCGACGAACCCTTCAGCAAACTCGACCCAGCCCTAAGACGCGACGTACGAGCTTTTGTATTAAACGAAATACGCAGTGCGAATATACCTGCACTGCTTGTCACCCACGACCCTGAAGATGCCAAAGCCATGGAAGGAGAATGTTTGGAGTTGGGGGTAAAAAGCCCTTTTGAATAAAACAAAAACACAGATAAACTGTTAGCAAATACCAAAATCAACAGGATGATTAACAATGAGCAAAGTCGTAGAAACGGAACTTCCTAGCAACAGCCTTCTTAGTGATCGTATCCAGCAATCTGATTTCATCGATTGCTACGCTGTTCAATCCAATTTATCACCTCGCGAAGCAGCTGAAATTATTACCGACTTTCCCGGATGGGCACGTTTTCTAGTCAGCATACGAAACTCTGTCGTTTCTAAATTTGGTTTATCAAGCGATACATCAGAAGGGACTGACAAAACAGGCTTCTTCCCTATTGAGTCTGAAACCGATCAAGAATTGATCGCTGGGTTTAATGATAAACATTTAGACTTTAGAATCTCTGTCATGTCTAAAGATGGCCAAGTATTTTTATCGACTTGGGTTCATCCCCATAATCTTGGCGGAAAAATTTACCTTAAAACCATTCTGCCCTTTCACGTTTTGATTGTTCGTAATGCACTGGCTCGCGTTCGGACGATAAGTTTGTTTACTAATGACTAAAATCTCTTATACAAAAGAATAAACAATTTCAGAAGGATCGCCGCACTTGTACCAGTTATATTATCACCCGTTAAACGCCAGTATGGCTCCTCATTTCATACTTGAAGCCTTACAAGTTGATTTCGAGTTGACCCTTGTCGATAGAAATAGCAAAGCCCAAAAGTCTCCTAGTTATTTAGCACTAAACCCCGCTGGACGCATTCCTACTTTAATAGATGATGGCTTCGCCATTTTTGAAAGTGCAGCAATCTGCATACATTTAGCTGAATCACACCCAACATCTAATTTGATGCCGCCAATAAGCGATAAAAACAGGGCATTATTTTTTCAATGGCTGATGTATTTAACCAACACCTTACAAGCAGAGCTGATGATCTATTGCTACCCAGAGAAATACACAACAGAGATTAATAGCGTCAGCGGCATTCTCGCCGCACAAGAAACAAGAATCACTGAAATACTAACGCTGCTTGACCATGAGTTGGAAAGCAAAAGCTTCCTGGTAGGAGAAACAATCAGTGTCTGTGATTACTTTCTTTTTATGCTGGCCGTGTGGGCAGACGAACTAAAAAAACCACCTCTATCCTTCAAGAACCTTTCTCGATATCTACGCCAATTGGCTCAACATAAAGCGATCATTAGAGTCTGTCAAAAAGAAGGCCTAAACCTTGCTGACTATCACTAAAGAAGGAAGCCAACATGCCAGAACTCAAAGCAGAAAGAACCATCGCGGAAAAGTTCCTCAAGGAAATGCTGGAAGCAGATGACACAGGCAACTATGATTTGTTTGTTAAACATTACGAAGTGCAAGATCTGGTCGATTTCTCTCCAGAACGTTTTGAGGATGACATTAAGCACATGCAAGCCAGAAATGGCAGGAACATGGGTTACGAATACTTTGGTGTTTTGAAGGGATATCACAATGGTAAGCGTGACGCTTGCTATCGATTCGTTTGGAAAGGCATTTATGAAAAGCGTGAAGCCCTAATTACCATTGGCATTCACTGTAAAGATGGTACTTGGCATGTCAATGAGTCGACTGTTCGCTAGAGTTAAGCGAAATACAAAATGCAGAGAATCATTCAATTAATCAAACAAGACGATATTCGTGTAAAAGCACTTGAATGCGTTTCTTCTCTTGGCTTGCCCCAATGCTACATAGCAGCTGGTTTTATCAGAAACTTAGTATGGGATTCGTTGCACAACAAGCAAACACCAACGGCGTTAAACGATGTTGATGTTATTTATTATGACGCTAACGGAAATAACCAAAATAAGTATTTAGAGTATGAAGCTCGTTTGTCGGTCTTGATGCCAGAACTAAACTGGCAAGTTCGCAATCAAGCTAACATGCATTTAAAAAATGGCGATAAGCCTTATCTAAGCTCAATCGATGCTATGAGCTATTGGCCTGAAAAAGAAACGGCCTTGGCGATTAGAAAACTCGAAAGCAAAGACTATGAATGCGTATCAGCCTTCGGCTTTGATTCACTATTTGACTTAAAGCTAAGTCACAACCCCAAACGCACGAAAGCCATATTTGAACATCGAGTCACATCAAAAAAATGGCTAGATTATTGGCCTAAGCTAACGCTTGTATCATAGTGAACTCGCAAGCATTTGAATGATGAAAAGGAGCCTTTCATAAAAATGGACTATCGACGCAATATCCTTGTTATTGATGGAATAGCCGCCTCTATGGCAGGCATTGCGATTTTGTCATTCACGAAATGGTTACAAGATTTGCATAAGCTTCCTAGCGAATTATTAGTATCCATAGCCTTAATCAATCTGCTCTACGCAATCTATTCACTCAGTCTCTCAGTACTTAAAAACCGTCTTATGATTTTGGTCACTGTATTAGTCATAGCAAATTCTATTTGGGCCATTAACTGTCTGAGGTTAGCTTTGAACTATTGGGATACGGCTAGCACATTTGGGTTGCTGCATTTGTTTGGAGAAGCTATTTTCGTCGGAACACTCGCCTATTTAGAATGGAAATGGCGCGATAGCTTAGTCAATAAACCACTACCCTCTTAGCAACTTTATATTATCGCTTTTATCACTTACCACGCCTTTAATTTAATTCAACACCACCCTTTTCTTTTATACGTAGTAAAACAATAAAGAAATAACACTACAACACTAATTGTTAGATATATAATCTTTAGTTCAACAAAACCTTACATTACTAATCATTAGACATGACACATATTTATAATTACTAATTTTAAGCTAAACGCCTATTTTCAGGGCGTTAACGCGCATTTTTGGAGCGCTTAAAGGCGTTCAATCTATTGATTAAAATGTGAATTTTTATATTTTTTTGATTTTTTTGCATATTTCTCTATGTGTTTGTTTTGAGCACTTTTTTTGATGCTTTTATCTTTTATTATTCGTCTTTTGCGCTTTTTATTGATGCTTTTTCTATTTTCCTCTATTGCAACCCATCAAATATTTAATTACTACTGTATGAAGTTTTTCAAATCTTACAAAGTTTAACGGGCTTTCAGGGAGGCGTTTATGAAACAACAATGGCAAGACAATATTCTCTTCGCTGAAAAATTGCGGAAGCAGTTACACGCTCATCCAGAACTTAGTTGGCAAGAAAATAACACCGCGTCTTTGGTGCGAGGCCAACTCGATGAATTAGATATTCCATGGCGTGCTTGTGCCGGTACAGGCACTGTGGCTTGGTTGAACAAAAACGGCGAAGGCAAAGCGATTGCTTTGCGTGGAGATATGGATGCCTTACCCATTGACGAACAGACAGGCAAGGAATGGCAATCAGTCAATCAAGGCTGCATGCACGCTTGTGGTCACGATGGCCATACAGCAACACTGTTAGCAACGGCACGTTGGTTAAAACAATTTGAAGATGAGTTACCTCAGCCCGTGGTACTCATCTTTCAGCCAGCCGAAGAAGGTTTTCACGGTGCACGTGAAATGATCAAAGACGGCGCGCTGGAAAATGTTGGTGAGATTTACGGTTGGCACAACTGGCCAGCTCTGCCTTACGGCACAATCGCTTGTCCTGACGATATTGTCATGTGCGGCAATGGCACTTTCAGCATGGAATTCAAAGGTCGTGGCGGACATGCCAGCCAACCAGAACTGTGCGCTGATCCATTATTGGCAGCAAGCGCTGTAAACGTTGCATTGCAACAAATCGTCAGTCGACGCATTGCGCCTCAAGCCACAGCGGTGATCAGTGTCACGCAAATACACGGTGGAACCGCGCCAACGGTGATTCCAGAAACAGCGACACTAAGCGGTAGCATTCGTGTTCCCGACGAAGACACTCGGCAAAAGATCAACCAGCAGATTTCTGAAGTAGCCACCTACACCGCAGCGGCCTACGGTGTGAAAAGCACGATCGAGCATGACATGCGCTATCAGGCAACGATTAACCATAAAGTCCAAGCGACATACGCGAGAGAAATTTGGCAATCCCTTTATGGCGAGCAAACACTTAATCATGGACAAGCCTTGCCTATCATGGCGTCGGAAGATTTTAGCTATTACCTACAAGCTATTCCCGGTGCGTTTGCTCTGATTGGCAGCGACGATGGCGAAGGCCATAACGTGTCTTGCCACAGCCCACATTACGATTTCAATGATCGCTTGATTGCTGATGTCTGCCGTTGGTTTTGCCAACTTGCCGGCCTTACCGATCAATCACTACCAAAGCACTGACTGCAACAGTAACAACCCAAAAACCCGAACCAAAGGTCATAGAGATAAGACCTTTTGAGGAGACGTTATGACTATTTTCGAACAACGAGAATCCAATATTAGAGCTTACGCTCGCACGTACCCAACGGTTTTTGTTACGGCAAAAAACGCTCGCCAAATTGACGAAGACGGCAAGGAATACATCGACTTTTTCGCCGGCGCTGGGGTACTGAACTTTGGTCACAATAATCCACACATGAAAAAAGCCATGATCGATTACATGCAAAATGATGGCGTGCTTCACAGTTTGGATATGCAAACCCAAGCCAAAGCCCAATTTATGCAGAAGTTTACCGACGTTATTCTTACTCCAAGAAATATGCCTCATCGCATGCAATTCATGGGGCCAACAGGCACTAACGCAGTAGAAGCCGCGATGAAGCTGGCGCGTAATGCAACTGGACGCCACAATATTGTCGCCTTTAGCCAAGGCTTTCACGGCATGACCTTGGGTGCGTTAGCAGCGACCGCCAACGAATATTTCCGTCAAGCTTCCGGCGTGCCTTTGCTGCATGTCAGCCATGAATTATTCGATCAAGAACACGATCAAGAAACGTCACTTGCGGCGTTAGATGCACTAGCGAGCCAATACCGCGACCCATCTAGTGGTATTAAACCACCAGCGGCCTTCATGGTAGAAACCATCCAAGCGGAAGGCGGCGTCAATGTTGCTAGTAAAACGTGGATGCAAAAGTTGGAAAAACTCGCCAAAGAGTTTGGCTCAGTGCTGATCGTTGATGATATTCAAGTCGGTTGCGGCCGGACAGGCTCTTACTTTAGCTTTGATGACATGGGCATCAGCCCAGACATCATTACCTTGGCCAAAGGCATTGGTGGCGCAGGTACACCGATGGCAATGAACTTGGTGCATCCTGATTTGGACAAACATTGGTCGCCGGGCGAACACACTGGCACCTTCCGCGGTCAGAACTTGTCCTTCGTCGCCGGTGAGGTCGCATTAAGCTACTTTGAAGACGATAAACTGATGAAAGAAGTCGTCGATAAAGTCAAAACCGTTCGTAGCGCACTAGAACCCTTAGTAAGCGAGAACAGCGCCAAAGAACTGCGCGGCAAAGGCCTGATTCTAGGTTTGGATATGGGCAGCGGTGAAGTGGCCGCCAAAGTAGTTCAACGTTGCTTCAAACAAGGTTTGATGCTCGGCGCCTGTGGTAGCGGCGGTCGCGTCTTGAAAATCATTCCACCATTAACCATCCCTGAGGCTGACTTGATAGAAGGCTTGGATATTTTAAAAGACGCTGTCCGTTTTGTAATGGAGGAAGCCGCATGATTGAACGTGATGATATGACCTTTACCTTTGCTGAATATCAGCGCCGACTAGGTGAATTACGCGCTCGCATTGCTGAGCGCCGCTTGGATGCAATTGTGATCACAGACCCTGAGAACATCGCGTATTTAACGGATTATCAGACTACTGGCTACTCCTTCTTTCAGGCGTTAGTGATTCCGCTCGAAAAAGAGCCTTTCATGATCACCCGAGCGTTGGAAGAATCTAATATATTTGCTCGCACATGGGTTGAACTCACTCGACCTTATCCTGATACAGGCGATGCAATTCAAATGCTAGTGGATGCGCTGCGAGAATTTGGTTTGGCAGACAAACGCATTGGCTATGAACGCAATAGCTACTTCTTCCCAGCTTACCAGCAGGACTGTATTCACACGACATTGAAAAACGCCAAGTTAATGGACTGTTTCGGCATCGTCGAAGAAGGCCGAATCTGTAAGTCTCAAGAAGAAATCATGGTAATGCGCCGTGCTGCATTGGCGACAGAAGCCGGTATGAAAGCCGGTATTGAGATCTGTCGCCCAGGCATTACGGAAAACGAAATTGGTGCAGAAATCGCGGCGGCCATGTTCCGTGCGGGTGGTGAAACGCCTGCAGTCATGCCCTACGTGACTTCTGGGCCACGAAGCATGATAGGTCATGCTACTTTCGAAGGTCGAACGGTTCAACCGAATGAACACGTCTTTTTGGAAGTCGGTGGCTGTTATCGTCGTTATCACACCGCCATGATGCGTACTGTGATTCTTGGCGAATTATCCGATGCCATGTATCAATCCCAAGAAATCATGAAGCGCGCGCTCAATGAAATACATCGCGTGGTGCAGCCGGGTATGACAGTGTCGGACGTGGATAACATGGTACGAAACATCATTATGGACAACCAAGTCGGCGCCAGTTTGATCACTCGCTCTGGCTACTCCATCGGCATCGCCTTCCCACCAAGCTGGGATGAAGGCTATATCATCAGCTTGAAACAAGGTAATTCAGCGGTACTAAAACCGGGTATGACCTTCCATATGATTCCATGGATGTGGGGCATTGAAGGCGATAAAACCTGCGGTATTTCCGATACTATCGAAATTACCGAAGATGGCTGTCGCTCTTTCTTTAACATGGATCGTGACTTTACGGTGAAATCCGGCGTGGCAGTGCCTCAGGAAAAGAAAGCTATTGACCTGTCCAGCACCTTGCCAACAAAAGAGGAAGTCAAAAAGTCCAAATCGAACACCAAGCAAACCGAGAAAGCGGCGAGCTAATTAGGAGGTGACTATGTTAACAGCAGCCAAACTAGAAACTGCAGCTCTTGAAAGCATTAACCCTACAACAGGGCAAGCCTTACCTTCATGTGCCGCGTTGTCACTTGATGAAGCACGCTCCGCCATCGATAAGGTGGCGGCAGGCTTCTCGGAATGGAAGGCGAAAAGCTTTCCAAAGCGAGCGGCTATATTAAAAGCCGTTGCCGCTTCGATGCGAGAAAACAAACACGAACTGGCCGATTTAATGGCGCTTGAAATGGGTAAGCCAATTAAAGAAGGCATAGCTGAAGTCGAGAAAAGCGCTTGGTGCGCAGAATATTATGCCGACAACGGTGAAGCATTTCTAACACCTGAAAGCTTAGAGTCGGACGCGAGCCACAGCTATGTGCAATACCCTCCTCTTGGCACGGTGTTGGGCATCTTGCCTTGGAACGCACCGGTTTGGTTGGCATTACGCTTTTTGGCACCAGCCTTAATGGCGGGTAATACTTGCGTGCTAAAAGCCGATCCAAATGTGCCTGCCACAGCCAAAAAATTGGTGGAATGTTTTTATCAAGCTGGCGTACCCGAAAACGTCGTCGCAAACTTAGCCGTCGACAACTCGGTGGCGAGTAAAATGATCGACCATCCGCAAGTAAAAGCCGTGTCTTTTACCGGCTCAAGTAAGGCGGGACAATCCATTGCTTCACAAGCGGCAGCGGGATTAAAACCAGCCGTCTTAGAGCTTGGCGGTTCTGATCCTTGCATTCTGATGGCCGATGCGGATTTAGAAAAAGCACTCGATATTATAACTCTCTCGCGCATGATAAATGCGGGGCAATCTTGTATCGCCGTAAAACGCCTGTTTGTCGAAAAATCGATTTATAACGAAGTCTGTGAAGCACTGCGTGAACGCTTTAGCAAACTTAAATGTGGTGATCCAAGAGACGAAAGTAATAATCTAGGGCCATTGGCGAGAGAAGACTTACGAGATCAATTACATCGCCAAGTATCTGCAAGCATCGACGCGGGTGCACGCTGTTTAACTGGCGGCGACTTACCTTCTCGTTCGGGCTTTTTCTATCCGCCGACGTTATTGGTTGATGTAAAACCTGGCATGACAGTATTTGAAGAAGAGACCTTTGGCCCAGTGCTCAGCGTGACGCCGATTGATACGATAGATCAAGCGCTGGAATTGGCGAACGACACAGAATATGGCTTAGGCGCCAGCATTTGGACGAGCAACCAAGTGGCCATAGATAGAGCCATTGAGACCCTAGAGTCAGGCCAAATTGCTGTGAACGGTATCGTAAAAAGCGACCCAAGACTGCCATCTGGCGGGATTGGTAAGTCTGGTTATGGTCGTGAACTTGGCCCGCAAGGCATACGGGAGTTTGTTAACGTACAGCAGATTTGGATTGCTTAACACTATATTGCTATTATGTTTAACACTCAGTAAAAGAGCCTCACTTGAGGCTCTTTTTGTATATGAGTAACCCTTAAACAAGTAACAAGAGTAATGAGCATGGAACCGCTGCCATATTTAAAAACAATCGAACTTAAACGAGATTTGATCAACTCATTTGACGTTTATCCATTCTCTATCCCAGCGGTGAAAGAACTGGATTTTATTGAGTTTGATAAAGCTGTGACTATTTTTGTTGGGGAAAACGGCAGTGGCAAATCCACCTTACTCGAAGCCATTGCAGTCAGTCTTGGCTTCAACGCAGAAGGTGGCACCAAAAACTTCAACTTCGGTACACGCAGTACTCATTCGGATCTACATAGCTACCTTCGCCTTTCGAAATCCTTTAAACGCTACCGAGACGGCTTTTTTCTTCGAGCAGAAAGCTTCTATAACGTGGCTACCAATATTGATGAATTAGATGAAGACCCCTCGCCAGGACCATTTATTAAAGATAGCTATGGCGGAAAGTCGCTGCATCATCAATCCCATGGTGAATCTTTTCTAGCTCTTATGTTGGAGCGTTTTGGTGGAAATGGGCTTTATCTCCTTGACGAGCCAGAAGCCGCGCTTTCACCAACAAGACAACTTGCTGTATTAAGTCGAATGCACCAACTGATAAACCAACAATCTCAGTTCATCATAGCAACACATTCACCCATTCTGATGGCGTATCCGGGTGCGAAAATTTACCAAATCGATAAAACTGGTATTTACCCAGTCAAATACGAAGACACCGAACATTACGGAGTGACAAGGGCCTTCCTAAACAACCCTGAGCCAATGCTGAAAGAGCTGTTTTCAAATTAATAAATGCTTAAACAAGAGCTTTCAAGGACTCCGAACAGGCTCATTGCAACAGCTTGTCCGGAATCCTAAACAGATTACTCTTTTACATATTGTCGAAAGGCCGCCAAAGCGCCTTTTGCATCAACCTTTCGATCCGCTACCGAATCTAACCAAACTTGATCAATGCCTTTCGTCAACTTGCCCATCTCAATGACACGCGGATCATTTTTATCCAAGGTAACCACGTTTACGCCGTTTTCTTTCGCATAGGTAATTCCCTTGGTTGCATCTTCTTGCCAAGCTTTACCCGCCATACGCGAAAGCTTCTCTCCAGATACGCTCATAATCGCTTTTTGATCCTTTTCACTAAGCTGATCAAAAGTATATGGATTCATCACAATACTAAACACAGTGGTATAAAGACCATTCGGGAACAGCGTTAAATCACTTGTGACTTCCGCTAAGCGATAAGATTTTTGCTCCCCCGTTGGCAAAAAAGTGCCTTCTACTATGCCTTGTTGCAGCATTTCATAAGACTTACTGGCTGGGGCGATAACAGGTGTCACATCTAAGCGTTTAGCAAGCTCATTGACCATACCGCCACCAAGCCTGATTTTCTTACCCTTTAAATCCTCTAAACTGTTAACAGGAAAAGTGGTTTGCATCTGCCCCGGTGCGTGAACAAACATACCCAGTAATGTCAGGCCATCGTATTCATTTGCAGATTTAAAGTATTCTTGCTGAACACGCCAAAGGGCACTGGAAGCGGAAGCCGCATCAATCGTTTCGCCAGGAATCTCGGCAATACTGGTCAGTAAAAAGCGCCCTGAAAGATAGGCATTCACACTAAATCCCACGTCGTAAATGCCATCTTCAACGCCGGAAAAAATAGATTTTGGATGGCCCGTGTAATTGATAATTTCTACATCCACCCGTCCTTCCGTTGCCTCTTTTACCCATTTCGCCCATGTCGGCCAAACCACCGCATTTTGTGGATTACTGTTTGGTGCCCAAGTCGCCACTCGTAATGTTGTCGTGCTCTGAGCAAGAACAGCACTGCTCGCAACGCAGCCTAGCGCCAAACCCAAAAGTGTTGTTTTAATTTTTGACATTCGATTTTCCTCATTTTTTTATTGTTGTTTTACATTCCGAAATTCAAGACGTCTTTTGTCTATTCACCTCTTATTCTTCGTAATAGAACTCAGGAAAGATGGCATTGTCATTTGGGTACTGCCCTGGTTCAACTCGGACTTCACTGGCGTTAACGCTTGGGTCTGTACCTGGTCTTGGGTCCCAAATGGCATCATCCCCTAACCAGCGAGTAGAAAACGCCAACCTGTCTTGGCTAGCTGATTTGTTACCTGGTGCACCATGTAGCGTCCAAGCCGAGAATATCAATGCATCGCCCGGCTGAAGTTCGTAACTGATGATGTCGAAGCTATCGCGGTCGGCTTCTATATCAGGGCAAGGAACGCCCTCGCCTTTTCCCGTCCAGCCAACATTGGCATTTTTGTCAGACGTTCCAAATGCCTCAGGCAAATAAAACACATTGTCATTATTCGAACCTCTGACAAACTCTAAGCCGCTGCCTTCCAGAGTCACGGGCGTTAAGGCCAACCAAATAGACGCAATCTGCTTGCCTCTAAAAGGCCAATACGGCACATCTTGGTGCCAAGGTGTAGGTGTGTTTGATTGAGTGGTTTTGATAAGAAGGTGATCAAAATAAAAACGGCTGGAGTGACTTTTCATCGCCTGGGCGGCAAGACGAGCGCAGCCAGAATCTTTTGCGTAGCGATACACAAGATCATTGGAGCGCCATAGATAACGGTCGGTAAACATACGACCGGTTTTCTGGCCGGGGTTAGCGTCGTTCGCCAGTTGACTTGGATTGTCTATTTGGAATTGACCAAACGCCGCCAATTGTTCAATCCAAATAGGATCTACTGCGTTACGCACACACACCACACCGTCTTTTTGGTATTGTGCAATCTCTGCACTCGAAAGGTTTCTATGGCTCATAATGTTTTCCTTTGTTTTTATTGTTGACCAAAATATAACCTAAGCCATATCATCAAATAACCTGATAAATTTGATATGCATTATGGAAAATTTTGATTCCGGCTCACTGAGCCTTAAAAACCTAAAGACACTCAAGCTCATTTACGAGCTGGGTTCGATAACGGCGGCGGCCGCAGCGTTAGAGCAAAATCAACCCACAGTGAGCTACACATTGGAGCAGATGCGCTTAGCATTTGCAGACCCGCTGTTTGTTCGTTCCGGCCGAGGCGTTGCACCCACCAGCCGCTGCCACCAAATCATGCCGCACATAGAAAACCTACTTAAAGGCATGACAGAGCTGTTTCAGCCAACCGATTTTGTGCCCAGCCAAGCAGAATTAAACATTACAATTTCGTGCAATCTTTACGAACTACAAGTGATCATACCCACCTTAGTTGAAAGACTAAGCACGCTCGCGCCCAATATCCATCTGATATTTATCCAATCGAATGTAAATGGTCATAAGCAACTTCAGCAGGGATTGTGCGATATATTATTGTCTCCGGTGACCCACGATTACGAGACGCTCTACAAACGATCTTTATACAAAGATCGTTATGTATGCTTGATGTCCCCGCAACACGATTTAGCTGAAAAAGACATTACGCTAAGTGACTACACCGCAGCAAAGCACATAGAGATTAGTTATGAAGGTGGCTGGAAACCGCTTTATCTGAGCATGCCAGAATTACAAGGCGCGAACCTCACCATAGCGCTTCGCCTTCCAAGTGTTTCCAATTTTATTTCAAGAATGGCGGGCAATGGGCTAGTCGCCACTCTACCAGAGCGACTTGCTCGTATTATTGGTGGTCCAATGGTTGTTAAAGATTGCCCGTTTGAAAGTAAGTTTGAACTTAGCCTTTACTGGAATAAGCTAACTCATCACTCCCAAGCCCACCAGTGGCTAAGAAGCCAAATCATTGATATCTGCTCGGAGCAACCCAAATGGTATACCTGCGTCAATTAAGCGATCTCATTTTGTCTGGCTGCTTTTGGTGAGAAGATTAAATCAGCATTTGATTGCTGATTTAATAGATTATTTTCGGTCTTTGGAGAATTTAGCAATGGATTCGATCGGCATCCAAAGTTTGGAGGTGTGCTCTTCCTTCTGAAGGAAGATGAAGCCGTGATTCTGATAGAATGTGACGAGGTCATCGATCAATCCAATTCAGTCAACTTGTTGCCATAATGGAACCAAAACTAGTGCAGCTCGGCTGTTTTGCTATTAGTAATTGATACATACGGTCGGCTCGGACTCTTGAGCCAATGAGATTTTTAAGGGTGCGGAAGATGGAGCAGTTTGGTTTGAGCAGGAATTTAACGGATTGTGGGCTGTTGCTTAGGTAAATGGCTTAAACTGTGTAGCCCTTATTGCCTATTAACGTTTCGCAATAAGGGCTATAGAAGATCAGACAATCAAAAAATGTCTGTCTGAGATGTTAAAGTGTTGCGGTAAAGACTTTAGAGAAGCTGGTTTTTTCTTGAATATCGATGTTCAGACGCAGTCTGCGCGAAATATCACTGGCTGAGAAAATACCGCGAATCTTGTGATTCTCACGATCCATAACAAGACAGTGACGTTCACCATCATTTTTAAGGGCGGTGATGACATCAGAAATGCTGGCTTTGGAAATATCCTGCCAATCCAATGCTTTTAGATTCTTTTTAGCTGTCATTAGATCAGCAACGACGATTTCAGCTCGCTCCAAACCTTCCGATACTTTTTGAACAATTTTTCGTTCGATCAGATCATCTGCACTAACAACACCAATAAAATGCTTATTCTCGTCAATGACAAATTTTAAGCGCACGTGCTCTTTTTGCATCAGCTCTTTAACGTTTAATACAGACCAAGTGGACTCAACAATCAAAGGTTTGTTGTTTTGAAAATCAGTAAAAAAACTCAGTGCTGGGGAGTCGATGGTAAGATCGTAGTTTTCTTCAGGCCAAGCCAATTCGTCGATGTCAGTTGTTGGGTAAAAATCAAGTTTTTTCATATAAAGCCGCTCCGAAGTTCTCTCTTGTAATAAATCTAATGTAGACGGTGTCTGATAACCATATCGCAATCATTATGCATAAAGTAATAGATAAGTACTAAAAATAACAATTACAAGCCTAAGGCCCGTCTTTAAAGGCAATTTTGTACTATTTCTGTCGGTTTCTACATTCAAATCATGTTGAGCTTGGTCTTTTTGTCATTGGCTATAGTCGTGCTTCGATCATATTTGCTAGGATCAAGTCATGGTGAATTGGCCAAATGATAGAGAACGTAGGACAAACGATGACGCAGCCTGAGCTTTCAATAAACGACCTCATGAATGATGTAATGACTCAATGTGAGCAATTTTATTATCAAATGGGGCCATTTAGTGCAGTAACTGAGTTCGAAAAAGCCAGTATTGAACGAGACATTCGAGTAAAAATCAGTCATCTAAGCGAGCTGTCTAAAGGCTACAGTTACGTGGCAATGATGTATTTGCAAGTCGCTCTGGGTAACCAGAAAGAATTGAGCAAAGCGTTTTTTGAAACACTGAACTATTTAGACAATGCCACTATTTATACTAACTACGCCTCCCACCTTAACAGCCTAGGCTTTCCCAAAATGGCGGTTCAGGTGCTAGAAGATTACCTAGCATCCACTCCGGCATCCATGAGCGTAATTGTCACGCTAAGCAATCTTTATAAAGGCATGGGGGCATTTGCGAAAGACGCCAAATTAATGGAGACGTATTTAAAATCCAACGTCCCTCAAGAAAACGCATTGCAAGAGTTTCTTATTAAGCACGATATTACGCCAGAAGAAACCGAAGAATATTTCACGCTTGTGAGTAATTATTTTCTTGCTCAACGTATCAAACATTACAAGATTTCACGTCACATCGAAAAAAACCATGACGGTAAAGATTGTATTACCACAGAATTCCAGATTGAAGACGATTTAAGCCCAGATCAAATTCATTCAATCAACCTAGGGCTTTCAACTTTGTTAGCCGACAGCGACCTGCCCAAAAAAGTCGCTGAACATTTCATCACCCGCATTTATCAAGTATAAAGTATCCAACAATACAAACCGTCAAATCGTTATACATAACAACGAGGTAAGAATGAACGCAGTACAGAAACAGTACCAGATGAAAGGCATGCAGATTACCGAATACGAGTTAGACGTCCCTCTGGACTGGACTTCCTGTGATCAGGACTCCGTTAATCATACTACTGGAAATACCCCAACGATTACGCTGTTTGCTCGCGAAGTGGTGGACATAAACCGCGCCGATGAAGAGCTTCCTTTATTGCTATTTTTACAAGGCGGACCTGGCGGCAAATCCCCTCGCCCAATGCCTGGTTCCCCATCTTGGATGGCGGAAGCGTTGAAAACCCATCGGGTTATTCTGATAGATCAACGTGGCACTGGCCGCAGCAGCCGAATTGATAGCAACTTGATTAGCAAGTTATCTGCTGAGGAAGGTCGTGATTATCTACTTAAATTCCGTGCTGACAGCATTGTTGCCGACTGCGAACATTTAAGAAAAACCGTTTATGGCGGCCGTTTGTTTGAAACCTTGGGACAAAGCTACGGTGGCTTTATTACGCTGGCTTATTTATCCCAAGCGCCGGAAGGGCTAGCGGCATGTTATGTAACGGGTGGATTGGCTGGGCTTGAAGAATCAGCAAAAGAGGTTTATCAGCTAACTTATCAGCGCGTGATCGAGAAAAACCAAGACTATTATGCGCGTTACCCAGAAGACGCCAATACCATGGCAAAAATCGCTCAATGCCTTACTAACGAAACGGTACTGTTACCCGATGGCGACCAGCTCACATTAGAACGCTTTCAGAGTATCGGCATTCTCTTGGGCATGGGTCCTGGAATTGATCAAGTACACTGGTTGGTGGACGAAGCCTTTGCTGGCAGTGACAAAACGCGACTCAGCGATGTATTTTTAGAACAGGTAATGAACATCACCAGCTACTATGAAGGCCCGCTATTTGCGGCGATTCATGAAAGTATCTATGGTCAACCCAATGAAAAAACCAACTGGTCAGCCCAACAACTGCGTGGGCAATTTAGTGAATTTGACGAATCACACTCGCCTTTGATGCTTACTGGCGAAATGATCTATCCGTGGATGTTTGATCAAATTGCCTCACTGCGCCCTTTTGCGGATGCAGCAAACGCCCTAGCGGAATACCAAGACTACGCGCCACTTTATGATCTCGAAAAACTTGCCAAGAACAAGGTGCCCGTTGTCGCCGCTGTGTATCACAACGACATGTACGTGCCCCGTGAATTGTCGCTAAAAACGGCGAGCCAAGTCGGACACTCTCAAGTTTGGATCACCAATAGCTACGAACACGACGGAGTTCGTCAATCGCCAGAAGTGTTCTGCAAATTACGTGAATTACTATTAGACCAAGGCGGCCCTTTAAAAAGCTAACAACACGCATAACATTAATTTATGCAATTGCTTCGCATTTCAACCAAGCATTAAACGCTATGCTTAAACGGATTTTTCGAATTGATTTTTATCATCTATAAGGGGGTTACATGAGTCACGTATTAGATTTGACAGTTAATGACATCCAAGGCAAAAGTGTTGATCTATCGACTTACCAAGGCAAAACCGTTTTGGTGGTTAACGTTGCGTCTAAATGTGGGCTAACGCCACAGTACGAAGGCCTTGAAGCCTTGTACAAAAAATACCACGAGCAAGGTTTAGAAATCCTAGGCTTCCCTGCAAACGATTTTGCAGGTCAAGAACCAGGTAGCAATGAAGAAATTCAACAGTTTTGCAGCCTTACCTACGATGTAACCTTCCCAATGTTCAGCAAAATTACTGTCACTGGCGAAGACAAACATCCTTTATACAAAGGCTTGATTACAGCGGCACCGGTTACACCAAATCGCGATGCTATGGTTAACATGTTGGCAGGTCATAAAATCGAAGCGACAAATGCACCAGAAGTAGTTTGGAACTTTGAGAAGTTTTTGATCACCAAAGATGGCAAGGTTGGGCGTTTCTCTCCCGATGTAACGCCAAAAGACGACGCACTTGTTGCATCGATTGAAGCCGATCTATAAGCGTTAAAGCAAAGTTTAGACAAAAAAGAGTCACGCCAATAACGTGACTCTTTTTTTTGCTATGAAGACCGGATTTGTCTAAGTATCTTCATGCGGTTCCATTTTTGTCTATTCAGTTTTTTATATATCCATAAACAGCCAATATCGAAACCAAAATAAAACACGCTAATGCCACTCGGCGGATTACTACTCGCAATGAAAGGCACCTTACCGAACCAGGTGTCGGGCCAAAACCAGCACTGGTAATAAGTTCCCAGTAATTCCAAATACACCACCATGAAAAACATGATAAGAAAAAACAGCTCATTGCCCGTTTTCTTTCTTAACAGCAGCACAATCACCAACATACAAAGGAAGCCAAATACATCCTGGTCGAACAGCAGCCAAAGGCTTGAATAGGTAATCATTGCCCAGTACAAGATCGAAATAATACGTGCCTTATTACGCTGGATAATTTTTTCTTTTTGGATATAAAACACAGCGGCATAAATAAGACTGTGACCAAGAGGCACATAAATAGGGACATTCTCAAGCCGATATTCATACATTCCCAAAAGAAGGGAAAACACCACCTCCCCCAGCAAAGCCAACGCAATGCCATACAACATCAGCTTTTTGATTCTTGCCGTAACACGAGAATAAACCCAGGCAAAACAGATCAATACCAAGAAATTAGTGATCCATTGATTAAACGGAATGTGCTCTGCCAATGCTTTGCTATCGAGGAAAAGCCCCAGCCATAACACAAGGAAGACAGGCAGATAAATAGCGGTAAATTGCAGTTTTGATTTCATGCTGGAATCATAGCAAACTTGACTATAGGCACCATCAAAAATAAGCCCGTTAGCGTAAGAACCTGCTTTTCATAAAACGCTTTGGCGTAATACCGGCGATTAACTGACATTCACGTGTCATGTGGGCTTGATCAGAAAAACCGTATTCGACAGCGAGTTCAGCCAGTTTGACATGATTTTCTTCCATTTTTAGAGCCAACAAAACCGCTCGAACTCTTCTCAAGCGTTGGAAGTATTTTGGAGACATACTCAAACGAGTTTGAAACTGACGCTCTATTTGCCGCTGACTAAGAGGAAGGCTATCTAACAAATCAACTCGGGAAGATTGTTGAAGCAATTCTATGGCTTTCACTACTGGGTCATGATCATATGTCGATCCTGAAGTAACGTGATCGAAAGCCTTATCCAATAAATTAATACGTTCTTCTACACTTAAAATACTTTTTAACTGAACCAATAAAGATTGGATAAATTCAGACGATTGCCATGAGCCAATATTGCCTTCCAGCGCAGCTAACTCCGTCTGCAACAAGCCACCCATTCCGGGCTGAAAACGCACACCAACTAAATTAGCACCAGTGGGTAAATGAATAATATGCGCCTGCCGATTGGTTGATTGAAATATCACTGTTTCATTCCAAACTTCTTGATCAACCCGTATCGGCTCTCCAAGATTGAACAATATTCCACTACCTGCATCAGCAACCAAGCGACGCGTAACACCCTGTTGATCCATTGGGATTTGTGCCGACCAAATAGCCTGCAACCACAAAGAAAGTCGCCCTTGTGGAAAGTGAATATCAAACAACAAGGGCGACAACATGTTAGTCCTCTCATTTACTGGTGTAAGCAAACCGCTTGTTCAGCGAAAGCTACCAACTTCAGGTTTATATACTTTTACCATTCTGTTCCAACTAGAAATAGCGTTTATTGCAGCGGTTAAATGAGTTAATCCAGATTCACCAAAATTTGCCTGCATTTCTTCATAATGACCGTCCCCAACAGAATGACCTGCGATAAGATGCTCCACCCAAGCCAAAGCCTGACGTTCTTGCTCAGAAAATAGCGGTGAATCTTGCCATGCATTCAAGGCTATCATTCGCTCGTACGTCTCACCCATTTCAAATGCTTGCGTGCTATGCATATCCAAACAAAACGCACATTGGTTTATTTGTGAGACACGAAGCTTCACTAATTCCAATATAGTTTTACCTAAGCTTGGTATATCCGCAAATTGTTTGCCTAAAATTTCTTCTTGCTTGAACAACAGCTCGAACACTTGTGGAGCAGCAGCATAATAGTTGATACGTTTTAACATATTGAGATCTCCAAAGAATAAATTTGAAGCCCAATCCTAGCGGTAGCTGATCAGCATTAATTGAAGAAATTCGACATTTTGAAGGGAAATATAAAACACACCAAATTAATGTAAAAAGGTCAATTCGGTGTGTTTTGCTTTATTTTTCTATAACTCTCTATTACCAATAATTTAACGATAGTAGAGCAACAGTTTACTGACTACTGAACAAACTGCTCAGCCCAAAATGCTACAGGTGAAGCAATGAGAATCGTTAAAGCAACACGCTGATACCAAACAATCAACATTTGTTTAATATTCAATGGGATCTCGGTCGACAAGATACAAGGAATCGATGCAGAGAAGAAAAGTATGGATGAGATAGACACTACACCAACGACAAACTTCACAACAAACACGCTTTTCGCTGCGATTAGCGCCGGTAAGAACATTTCAGCCAAACCAGTAGCCGACGCTGTCGCCACCATCATTGGATCTGGCAACTGGGCGATCCATGCGAATGGGTAAAACAGGTAACCAATCCACTCAAACACTGGCGTGTATTTCGCCAATAACAAGCCACACAAACCAACCGACATAATAGAAGGCAAAATGCTCATTGCCATTAACATGCCTTCTTTGATGTTTTGTAGGATATTACGACCGATAGGCGCGGCGTTTTTCGCCACATCCAACCCTTCCAATGCCGCTTGTTTGAAGCGCGAATGCTCGAACTTTTCGACTTCACGACTTTCTGCCGTGTCGTCCATTTTGCTAAGCGGAAAAATGCGTACTGTGATTGCTGTCACCACAAAAGTGATCAATAAAGTGGCCCAGAAAAAGACGTTCCAAACATCCATCAAGCCCAGTGTTTTCGCCACAATCACCATAAAGGTTGCCGAGACGGTAGAAAAACCAGTCGCAATAATCGCCGCTTCTTTCGCGGAATATTGACCAGATTTATAAACGCGGTTGGTAATCAACAGACCAATAGAATAACTACCAACAAAGGACGCAACCGCATCAATCGCTGACTTACCTGGCGTCTTAAACAGAGGCTTCATAATCGGCTGTAAAAGCACACCGGCAAATTCAAGCAAACCGTAACCAATCAGAAACGCTAGAAACACTGCACCAATAGGTACAATCAAACCAACCGGCACCACCAACTTGCTAAATAAGAACGGCAGCATGTCTTTTTCGAACAAGAAAGCAGGCCCGACGGAGAAAAACGCCATTATCGCAGTGACGACGCCCAAGACTTTAAAAATAGACAACACCGTTTGCGTTTTACTGGCTTTCCAGTTACCCGAGATAAAAGGATAAGCACCACCGGCCAACACAACCAAAATAGCGTAAACCTCGGCCATTTGACCGTAATCATTACGGAGCCAAGACACAATATGATCAAGCGGGATGGTTTCTTTCCCACCGATATTGATCGGAATGAAAAAGACAAAAAGGCCAATGCAGCTATAGGCAATGAGTTTAAGAAGAGACAGTGGAGACACCGCTCCTGACTTTGGATCTGTAGCATTCATATGAAGACTTCCTATGAGAAGGTTATTAATCATAAGCTAAAAAGCAACATACATACCAACATGTATATACATATTAAAATGACGTGAATTTGCTCTTCTTTCTTACGATTAAAGTGAATTTGTTTTTATTTTTAAGGCATCAACCATAGGAATATCGCACAAAATAGGCGCAATATAAAGCATTACGCGCCATTTTGATTCATAAATAATGTAGAGAAAAACAGAAACAATAAGTGCTTGATAAAATACAGATTAGCCAAGTTGTCTATACATAATCAATTTGACATCCGTGCTGATCAATAAGCTCATCATATTTTTTTAGTAAGTTTTCGGCTTGGTAATGGCTAACATCTGGCGCTTTCACATCATCCCTAACAACACGCAGAATCAAGTCCACTGCTCGCTCGGCTTCGCTCTGAATATCCTTCAAATCGCTTTGATAAAGATACAGCTTTTCGTTCAGGTGATTGCCAAACAGCTCTGGATAAACCTGTCGGTCTGGCAGCACAGGCACACAACCAAGCGCGACCGCTTCCAGCACAGCAAGACCTTGGAATTCATGTAACGCCGTCGACAGAACTATGTCTGACGAAGCAAGGAAAGCGAGATAATCCGCCCGACTTGGCGCGAAGCCAAACTGTGTGATTCGATGAGTAAACTTGGCTTGAATCTGATCAAATTCTTTTGGAATAGAACGAAACTGTTCGCCAAGAATGGCAATTTCATAGTCTAGCTTGCGGCGCTCTAATTCTTCTAACATAGCCAGCAATCGATCAGGCCCTTTGTCAAATTCCCAACGCGCCGACCAAACCAATTTAATTCGCTCTGATGCTTTGCTATTCACGCCCTGCTCGTCAGGCATTAAAACATTTTTTGCTAACTCATCTTTAGAAGTAGGCATATCCAAAGGCACAGCAAGCACTTGAGCTTTGGCTTCTATATCATTTAACCAATCTGGCGAGACATAATCAGGCAGTTTCTTTAGTAAAGCCCGCGCCCCACCAAAGAAAGAGTCTTTATTGAATGCGCTATTAAACACGCACAGGTCAGCAGCCAAGGCGCTGTACAAGGTGACCATCTGCATTTCCACCAAACCTTGCTGTTTATCACTGGCCGGGTAAGCAAATTGATTTTCATGAAAATACAGCACCCAAGGAATGTTCTGTAAGTTTGTGCAAAAGGCTTTTAAACCGACACAGTCTGTCATCGACGTCGCAATGACCAAATCGTACTCTTGCTCTATCTGAGGTTTAAATTGCGGATCAAACGCAAAACTCATGGCGTTACCGCGAATCCGCCACGCAAAATGTCGAGCAGGCAAAGACAAGTAACTCCATTCATGCTGACCTAAGCCACTCATCAAGGTATTTGCCCAGGCCTTATGGCTGCTGGCTTCGTAAGCACTGATCAATAAAATTCGCACGATTTCTTTCTACTCGTTGGTTAAATTTGGTTTTTTATCTATTTAAGAGCTTTTATGTCTATTTGGAAGCTTTGCGGCTGGCTCATCTCGGTTGGGTCGAATATCATGTAGGAAAATTACGAATTGCTTTAAGGAAAACCATGATCATTCAACGTCACGATCAAGATATTAACACGCCAACAGGCACCATGCGCTGTACGGTTTATCGCCCTCAAGCAGAAGGTCGCTTTCCTTGTATCTTTTTCTACTCTGAGATTTTCCAACAAACCGCACCAATTGCCCGCTCTGCTGCCATTATGGCTGGCCATGGTTTTGTGGTGATTGTGCCAGAAGTGTTTCATGAACTTAACCCAATCGGCACAGTGTTGGGCTATGACGATGAAGGCAAGGACAAAGGCAACGCGGACAAATTCACCAAAACCCTAGAAGCCCATGACAGCGACACCGTGGCTATGCTGGAATATTTCGAACAGCAAGATTATTGCACGGGGCAATTTGGCACCATGGGCGTTTGTTTGGGTGGGCATTTGGCGTATCGTGCGGCGTTAAACCCTCGCATCCAAGCGGCTTTTTGCTTGTACGCAACAGACATTCATTCGAATACCATTCCTTGCGATGAAGGCAATGACTCTTTCACTCGCACAAAAGAAATCCAAGGCGAAATCACTATGGTGTGGGGAAAACAAGACCCGCATGTTTCTACGGAAGGACGCCAGAAGATTTACCAGCAATTGATCGATACTGACCGCTTATTCACTTGGCATGAATTCAACGGCCAGCATGCTTTCATGCGCGACGAAGGCGATCGTTACGATCCGGCCCTAGCCTTAGAGTGTTACAACAAAGCCGTTGCGCTGTTCCAACGTACTTTGCACAAGGCTTAACACTGTAAACTGCACATTGTTGTGGTCGAAGGTGAGCTTATTGCTCGCCTCGCCACATAGGTGTCATCTGGCATTCGCCTAGCTCACCAGAAATCCACATTTCGCTGTCTTGAATGGTGACATTCAATTGCATAGAGCGAGTACAGATCTTCGCTAATGCTTCAACTTGAGCTTCTGGGAAACGCAATACTCGCATGTTATCAAAACGGCTGTTCTTGCCTTTGTTTTGTTCCCACCAAATATCAGACTTATCGTTGTAATTCACTACAACGACGTTTTGAGCGCGACCACAGGCTTTGCGCAAACGCTTCTCGTCTGGCTGACCTAACTCGATCCAAAGCAAAATTTCGTCTGAGTAATTTTTCTGCCAAAGATCTGGCTCGTCTTCAGTGCTAATACCTTTACTGAAACTCAATTGCTCTCCACCTTCTTTCTCATCAGCCAACAAGGCAAACGCCGCCAAACGCACCATCATGCGCTCTTCGGTTTCAGAAGGGTGTAATGCCAAGGTCAATTCATAACTTTGGTAGTGGTTTCGATCCATATCGGACACTTGAACCGATGCTTTATAAATTGTTGCTTTCGTTGCCATGAGGTCACTTACTACATTTGTTAACTATAAAAAGAGCACAGGAAAATCGCGAGGAATTGTACAGCAAAACACACACACAATATCGCTACATTCAGACTGTTTTTTTGACATTCAAAAAGTATTTATGCCAATTAAAAAAAGAAAAGTTATTTCAATATAAGTGATTGACATAAGTCACGAAAAAAGGCTCAATTGAGGAGCTCAAACGAGCAAATATTACACAATGCATAACGCAATCAATAAAACCCAAAGTTAAGGAGAAGCAAAATGACAATTTATACGCTAAATCATTCTACTTCTTCCATGGCGACTCGCTGTAATAATCGAGTAATTAAAACTTTGTCCACGCGTTCAATGCCTGTGTAATACACCATTGACCGCGGAATTTACGCGGTCACCTCTGTAAGAAATCACCCCGTAAGTTCCGCCAAAACACACTATTAAATGTATATTTTGGAGAAAACTTATGAGTATCATCGCCCTATTCAACGCCGCTAAAGAATACTTCGAAGCTCGTCGCACCAATCAGCTGTTTCGTCAGCTTGATGACCATTACTTAAAAGACATTGGTTTCTACCGCGACAACGGACAAATCCGCCCTTTGGCTGGCAAGCAAGACCTAGAAAGTCAAAGCAACGAGAAAGCCCAAATACCACCGGGAGAACAACCGAGTGACGGGTGACCAGATTGTCACCTCAGAGGGCTCTGAGGTGACGGTAAACCACTAGGCCGGATGGCCAAACACGCCTTTCATTATCAAATAGTGAAAGGCGTATTTTTATTAAATTAAAAATCAACCGCGCTCTAGTTGACGCACAACACTGGTGACAACACCAAACACTTCCAAGCTTGGCGCTTCACTTTCTACAACGGGCGTGACGGTCGCCGCATACGCTTTATTCTTAGGGCGAAGCAAGACATCGGGCTTCAATTGCAACGTCATTACGGCCATTTTCCCACGCTCAAACGCAATCACAATATCACCATGTCGCGCAGCCAAGGATCGGTTCACCACCAGCACATCACCGGCATGAATGCCTTCCTTGACCATAGACTCACCTTGAGCACGCACAAAAAAAGTCGCCCCTGGGTTAGGAATACACAAGGTATTTAAATCCACAGGCTTCTCTTCTGACTGTCCATTAAGATCAGAAATTGCCATAGATTCAGAATAAAGGGGAATTCGAACACTATTCGCCGCAATGAAAGCAGCAGACTCGGAGGTACCAAGATAAGAAACGCGCATAAACAAACATCCAAACTGTATATTCGTACAGTATGTTTTAAAGCATGCGAATAAACTAGCCTATTTTTGTAAAGATGAGAAATTAACTACCACGACAAACGTCAGGTTCATGGTCCTTAAGCAATTCACTTTCACTAACTTGTCCATTTGTCGCCAAAGAAATTCGCCGTATGTATTTTGCTGGCGAACGTTTATGAATGTGTAACCAGTTCCAAACGTGAGCTTGCTTAACTCCTAAGATGTGCGCGAGTGCAGTTTGGCTTCCTACAATTTCGACTGCTTTTGCAATGGCTGACATATAACCTCCTTAACAACCTTTACTGTATTTGATAACAGCTTTTATTGTTTGTCAAATACAGATAAAGTTGTAATTATTCACCTTATGAGCATCTCAGAACGCGTTAAACAAAAACGAACCGACCTTAGACTAACTCAATCAGAGCTAGCCAAGCGCGTTGGCATTTCACAGCAGTCTTTGCAAAAAATCGAAGATGGCAGAACACAAAACCCGCGAAAGCTACTCAATTTAGCCAAAGCGCTTGATTGCGACGCAGAGTGGCTGTTACTGGGCACAACAAATGAAGTAAGAGAAAACACCTCTCACTACATCAATGATGATCAAGCCTCACAGCCCTTTAAAAATAACCTAAGACCCATCATCACAGCCCAACAAGCTGCACAATGGCCAAACATAGGCGAGTTAGAATCTTTAGAGCTAAAACACCTAGAAGTACCAGATACGGTATCTGCAACGGCATTTTGGCTAAAAGTGATTGGCGATAACATGATGTCATCGTCTGGCATTAGTGTCCCAGAAGGGTATTTTATTCTTGTTGAACCTGCCTTAACGGCAAATAGTGGTGATTTGATCGTTGCGAAATTAGCAGACAGCAAAGACGTAACCTTTAAAAAATTTGTTGTAGACGCAGGTCGCACTTACCTAACACCACTAAATTCAAACTACAGGCCTATTGAAGTGGCTAATGATCTAGAGGTCGTAGGGGTTGTGACCCAAGCCCGAATAATGTTCTAAACTATGTACAAACCAACCTCTTCATAATAACGTAGAGGTTTATCTTTACAATAAAAACAACTTAGGCTGTTGACTGACAGACAATAAAAACTGTAATTTAAAATAGTCGACAACAACCAAAGGATAGGAATCATGCTAGTCATAACTCGACACCCAGGTGAAACGATTAATATCGGTGATGATATGGAAGTCACGGTATTAGGAATACAAGGCACGCAGGTGCGCATTGGCATCAAAGCGCCACAGAAAGTAAGCGTTCACAGGGAAGAAATATACAAACGCATTCAAGCCGAAAAATTACAGCAATCGAAAAGCGAGCAGCTCAGTGAAACTGAACCAGCTTAGTGCTGTATCACTTATTATCTGAATTTAGGCCTAAAATCACTCGAACAACAGCGGCTAATAAAAAAGCCCAATGCTCTAAATAGAGCATTGGGCTATTAACGTATTTTAGGACGAGACATATCAACTAAGATCAAACTCTATAGACAATATGGTGTCTATGTCATATGACCCATTAAACAGCTCAAATATTTTACCGTTTAAATCTTCTCTACTCAGAATATATAAAATTGATTTAGCAACATCGGCTCGTGGAATCTTCATTTCTTTTATGGTGGTTGGTCGTCGAGTAGTAATCTTCCCTTCACCTGCATCATTCGTTAATGGGCCGGGACGAACAATGGTGTATGGCACACCAGACGCCATCAGATATTGATCCGCCATGTGCTTAGCCACTAGGTACGGCTTAATATCAGACTCCATGGCATCTGGATCGTCAGCACCAATACTGCTCAACATAATAAACTGTTTAACATTGTTTTTTTGTGCATAGTCGACGGCTTTTTTAGCAGCCCACAAATCAATCAGCAAGGTTTTATCCGCACCTGTTGAGCCACCAGAACCAGCCACAAAAATCACATTATCAATACCATCAAATGCATGACTAAAATCTTCTTCAAGATCAGCCTCGACTATCTCCAGCTCACTGTCTTTAAATTCATCCAGCTTACTTTTATCTCGCACCAGAGCACGAGCAACTTCTTTTGACTCAACAAGTGTCTTCGTTATCAACTGACCAATTTGACCACTTGCACCTATAACGAGAGTTTTACTCATAACCTGCCTCCTTCTACGTTTCAAGGAACGAGACGCGAATATTAAAACGCCACGGCCTTTTAAAGTCTTATCTATTACTATAAGGGTATGACGCCAAGATAAAACCCCAAACGACAAGCTTGCATATTTACTGGATATTAGAGATTGATGCTTTGGAAAATGGAATGAATTACTAGATAGATGTAAAAAGGTGTCATTATCAGATCAGATTTTAGCTTCCTTCCATATCAGAAAGAATTCTGTTTTTACCTGCAAGCTTTGCTTTTTGGGCTAGCTGACCAGCCCTTTGAATTGACACTTCAAATTGATCCGTTCGCTGACAAGTTATTCCCACACTAAATGTTACGGATATTTTTGCCTCGGTAAACTCTTTCTGACGAAAAAGAACCAAAAATGCGTTTAATCTATCAATTAAATTCTGACTACCTGCAGTGGATATAATGCAAAACTCATCACCACCAAACCGACACACCAACATATCTGAAAAAGCAGCCTGAATTTCTTGCCCTACCGCCCCCAACAAACTATCACCAGCAAGATGACCATATGTCTCATTAATACTTTTAAAGGCGTCGAGATTCAATACTGCCGCTACAATTTCAACAGAGCCGTCTCGAAATAGTAACTCCCCTTGGTCAAACAAATAGCGCCTATTCTTAAGCTTAGTAAGCGGATCAATGCTCGCCAAATCACGAATGGTCTCTAGCATTTCTTGCGCCTCAAGGCTATGCACCACACGGCAGTGAAACTCTTCATGATAGAAAGGCTTTTTAAGAAAATCGTTAGCGCCTGCCTTGATAAACTTGGCAGATAAGGCATTATCCCCTTCAGCAGATAACCCTATAATCACCAGATCTTGAAAGCGAGAGTTACACCTCAACATTCTCACCAAATCATAACCGCTTACCAAAGGCATATTATGATCAGCAATAAGCATCCTAATCTCAGAGTCTTCTTCAAGCTTAGCCAAAGCCTCTTGACCATTTACTGCTTCTATAACGTTGAAGCAATACTGCTCAAGTAAAATCCTAATGAATAAACGACTTGTTGACGAATCCTCCGCCACCAAAACCTTGAGCCCTTGATTCTTATTTAGTCGCTCAATCACTTTGATGACATTATCAAATGAATATCGACTGTCTTTTGTGATGTAATCTAAAACACCTTTGTTTAAAAGACTAAGTCGCAACTTATCATCAAAATTAGCAGTCAAAACCACACATGGAATTTTTTTCGACAATACTAGATCTACAATTTCACCACTTTCTGCTTCAGGTAAATCTAGGTCCACAATAGCAGCAAAAAAAGCCTCGTCTGACTTGGCCAGTTCATCTTGCGCTTCTTCATAAGAAGCGCACAACACTGGTGTGAAAATAGAATTTTGGGAAAGCAAATGATGAAGGATCCTCAATACAACAGGACTATCCTCAACCACCAATATTCTTTTCTCTAGTACCATGAGTAAAACTCCACCCTAAAAAGTGACACCTGTACTTTTTTAACTATATTTACAATTATCCCCTATGACCCACGATTACGATACTCTAAAATGACGATCAAAATGCTGGTTTGTAAATAAACAGCAAAGTTTACAACATTAACATTACATTCAATCATTTTAAGCAAGGCTACCAATTATGCAATGTCGGTCAGGTTGTGGTGCATGTTGCACAGCACCTTCCATTACCTCCCCCATCCCAGGCATGCCTAATGGAAAGGCGGCCGGGGAGCCTTGCATACAACTACTAGAAGACTACCGTTGCGCTATATTTGGCGACCCTGCGAGACCAATTGTATGCGCAGATTTTACGGCTGAAGAATATATTTGCGGCAATAATAGAGAAGAAGCCATCAATATATTATCCCATCTTGAAGTTGCTACAAGCCCAATAAATACCCGTTCATTAAAAAGGAAATATCAATGACATCTGCGAAAAAACTACTCCCGCTACTTTGTGTCAGCTTGATACTCAGCGCTTGCTCTTCATCTGGCTCAAACAAACAGTTTGTTGTCGTACCGCCAAGCGAATCACAAATAGAAAGTAGTGTAAAAGATCAGGTGTCACTAACTCTAAACGCCTTTACTCCAGTTGCTGGACAAGCTCTCCCCAATCAGAGCGTTCTTGAAGCCTACCAAAATCGTGACTATGACCCTATATGGATAAAAGACAAAAAAATAAACATGTCTATATACAAACTGGTCGACATACTCGAACAGTCTTATACTCACGGACTTAATCCGATTCACTACCACGCAAACATTATCAAAGAATACCTAGCTCTAAAACAGCCAACACCTCAACAGCTTGCCGAAATGGATGTTATAGCAACGATCGCTTTAACCAGTTACGCACATGACTTAAGTAATGGCCGCTACGAACCATTGTTAATTGACCCTAATTGGCAGCTAGATGCCCCAAACAACAATTGGAAAGACCTGTTGTATATTGACTCGGCAACAAACATGGTTAATTCATTACCATTATTAGCTCCTCGAAGCCCTCAATACCAAGTTTTACAAAAGTGGCTAGTGTATTACCAAGATTTAGCTGAAAAAGAAAAAGACATTTTTGTTAGCGCCGGCGTTCCGCTATCCGCAGGCGATGAGGGCCCACGAGTAGCACAACTCAGAGCAAGATTAGTTCAACTCGGGGACATTCGCTTTTCAACTCGAAAAGTAAATGAAGAGCAATTTGATATACGCCTTAAAGATGCCCTAATGCGCTTTCAACAACGCCATCATATTACCGCTGATGGTGCTGCCGGCTCTAAAACGATCGAAATGCTCAATGTTCCACTAAAAACCCGCGCAAAACAAATCGCTTACAACTTAGAAAGATGGCGCTGGCTACCAAGCGAACTGGAAGCAAACCGCATCTGGGTTGATCTCACCAATTATACGGTCAATATGCACTTAAATGGCGAGCTCACCTCTATGAAAGCGGTTATCGGCAAGCCAGATAGAAAAACACCGGTATTCAAAGGCCTGATGACATATATGGTCACCAATCCAACTTGGCGTGTACCGCACCGCATCGCTAGAGAGAACCTACTCCCTAAACTACAGGTAGATCCAAATTATTTGGTTAAACATGGCTACAAGCTTTACTCAAGCTGGAGCATTGGCGCAAAAGAGCTTGATTCTACCAAAATCAACTGGAAAGAAATCCGCGAAGACAAGCTAGCCTATCGCTTCGAGCAAGAACCTGATGAGGGTAACGCACTTGGGCAGTACAAATTTATGTTTCCAAACAAAAACGAAATTTATTTGCATGACACACCGTCAAAACATCTATTTCGAGAGGAAGACAGAGCCTTTAGCTCTGGCTGTGTACGACTAGAAAACCCAGCGGAGTTTGCAAGAGAAATAACTAAAGGCAGCAAACAATTTAATGATATGAACCGCTCACTTAAAACAGGAAGCAATACGGTAATCACCCTACCAACTTATATCCCTGTTTATTTGGTTTACTTCACGGTGGTGCCAAATGCAAATGGCATGCTGGAATTCCGTAACGACATCTACGATCGAGACACTCTTATGGAAGAAGCAATGGGATATTCAGCCTTTAGCTATAGAGATTCAATCTAAGCCAAAATACAATTCCCCCTTAGAATCAGCACATAAAAAAACCCGATAAACTTTGTTTATCGGGTTTTTTAAGCAATAAAGAATAGACCCGTTCGTTATTTAACCATGATACAAACAGTCACTTCTTCTCTGTCATGATATAGATGCTTCACTTGATACTGATAACTTACACCCGCTTTTCTCAATAAATCTTCAATCGACTGTAAACACAAAGCAACTTCTTGATAGCGCTTTTTCATTGGTAGCTTTAAATTAAAAATAGCCCTTCTTGTCCAGCCACTTGCTAGCCATTTAGCCATCAATTCCGCTACTTTGATTGGACGCTCAACCATATCGCACACCAACCAATCTACGGTATAAGGCGGTTCGTATTTAAAACCATCCGCCTTCTCATGCTCAACTAAACCTGTAGACATCAGTTCTTTTTGCATTGGCCCATTATCGATTGCGATAACATGAATGCCTTTTTTAACAAATTGATAAGTCCAACCGCCGGGCGCCGCCCCCAAATCAACAGCCGTCATTCCTTCAGTCAAATCAGCTTCAAGTGTACGCTCAGGTACAAACTGTAAAAAAGCCTCCTCAAGCTTAAGTGTTGATCGACTCGGACCAGCGGCCGGAAAACGCAGACGACGAATGCCCATAGGAAACTCGCTACGGCAGGCAGCATAAGACACGCCCAAATAGGCTGCCTCGCCATCCAACATAAATACATGGTGACGAACACCTACCGCCTTATTTCGCAATACACCAGATTTTTTCCAACCCTCTCGCAAAGGCTTTTCCAGCTTTTTAATCAAGCCAGACAGAGCTTTGGCCTCATTGGTATCAGCCGTTTCAATCCAAATTTCTTCTGCTAATGGCAATTCCCTAGCCGCCTCGAGCAAAGACTCTACTCGACCGCCTTGCTCCAATTCAATAACATCATTAACAGCAATAATCTGACGAGCAAAAATCAGGCGATTAAAATTCAACTGCTGAATTAATGTTTCACCAGCATCCGATTGATCAAGGTTATACACAATGTAACCTGCATCAGGAACGACCTTAGCGTAACCATAAAAACCTTTACTACTCGCCACTTCTGACAATTCCGCCGCACAATCTTTTTCGAAACCCTGACGACAGTAAACCAAAACATTTTTCATTCAAATTCCTTCTCAACCAGAACAATCGTCTGCTGAGCTATATTAATTACTTTTTAGCAGGCCATTTCAATATCGATTCATCAAATTGAGTTGCCACAAATTCAGACAACTCAGATGAAAAGTGCTGCCCATACGTAGGAAAGCTGAGATACTGCTTCATCTCACCTTGCCAATTAAACTGCAAAGAGTAAGCATGCAAATACCCTCTGTCAGCCTCTTCTCCGCTGTACCTAAGATCTCCTAAAATAGGCGACCCTAAACTCTTCAAAGCGACACGAATTTGGTGTGTTTTGCCTGTTAAAGGCCTAACAAAAAACACTCTAAAACCTTGAAAATAATTAGAAAAAAACTGCGTAACAGCTAAATTCTCTTTGTCTTGGGTAAGTTTCCACTGACCTCTTCTACTAGGTGCCATTCCACCCGCTATTGTACCTTGCTTCTTTTTCGGTTTTTTAGAAGACAATGCCAAGTAACGCTTTTCCATTTCATGGTTTTCGAAAATAACCCCAAACTTAGCCGCTGCAACTGCATTACATGCAACAACCAATAAACCCGACGTCATTTTATCCAAACGATGAACAGGATAAAAAGTATGGCCAGGATAAGAAGCCGCGAGCGACTGCATCACTCCCAACTCCTCAGACTCGGCATGAAAACTCATACCAGCAGGCTTTTCAACAACCCAGTAATCTACTGAACGAAATAATATCTGGAGCAAACAAGCCTCATCACAAAAAATAAAGAAAAAATGGATTAGCCAACAAGTTTATCCACAGAGAAAGTGGACAACTCATATGTCAATACGGAGAAGTAAATATATTTAAGTTTGATAGTCAGATTGCACAGAAAGTCGATTTCGGCCATTACGCTTCGCTGCATACAAGCCTCTATCTGCTTGCGCTAAAATTTCCTCATATCGCGAAACAGTAGGCGCAATAGAAGCCAAACCGATACTAATAGTAACGGGAATAACAATGCCGTGTTCTGTTTCTATCAGCAAATCCTCAACAGACTGCCTCATGTGCTCCATAACAACTTCCGCTTCTTTTAAAGTAGTATTGGGCATAATGACTATAAACTCTTCACCACCATAACGACCGATTTCATCCTGAGGGCGTATAACCGACGCCATCGTCGTCGAGACTTTAGACAACACTAAATCTCCAGCCTCATGACCAAATGTGTCATTAATCTTTTTAAAATGGTCCAAGTCTACGATCGAAAAAACGCAGGACTCTCTATTAATAACCGAATCGGCAAAAATATTAACCGCATCAGCCAATACTTTTCTGCGGTTCGACAGCCCTGTTAGCTCATCTCTTTCAGCGAGTGTTCGTAAATGCGTATTAACTGATTTCAATCGGCTCATCACCAAATTAATGACCATGGCAAAATTAAACGAGAGCGCAAAAAACACAAAAATAATGACCACGCTTTGATCAAACGTCGTTAAATACATCCCTCTGGTATTTAAAAGCTCACACAATAAGAACAAAGCAATAGAAATACCGACTACCCAGCACTTGATAAAGCGCTGATCAGCCCTAAAAACCACAAAGGAATAAGCAATTACATTGACAAAAAACCAATGAAAGCCACTTTCAGTACCAAAGTAAAATAAGCTAAGAATAGATACTTGAGAAATTTTAAGAATAGGCATCAATAATTGAGCACGAGAAAAGTGCCCAATATAATTGTAGCGTAAACCAACAATACCAATTAACAGGCCTATCAATGAAAAAATAGCAACCGAAGACATCTGACGAAACGAGAACACCACAAGCATCAACAAACAACTTGCACAGAACATCATGTAAGAAAAATTCACTACATGCTTCTGATTGAGATCATTTCCAAACTCATCATCAAAGCCAATATTCAGTAGCTTATTTATGGTTTTTTTAATCATTGAAAACACAGTACCCTGCACTTATTGTCTGCACTAAAAATAATCAAGCTTGAATCGCTATATTTCCCATAAAAACAGGGCTTCTAGAATGCGGAGGCTAAACGCATTATTCTACAGAATATCAACCTCATTTCCTAGAAATTCAAACAAGGAAATTCTCCCCGCTAAATACCGCTTACAAAACATCAGCTATTTAAAAACTACGTTCAGATAAAGACAATCACTCTAAATTTACGTACTCTTGCCCACCACATTAAATCACTTCATTGGCATGAATATTGATAAACAAATCTAGTATATCTAGAAGATAATCATTTTTTTAACTAATCGGTCAAATATATCTAAAGCACACTGAACAAGCGCACAAAAAAAGAGCACAACCAAATCCAAAACAGTGCAAAAAAAACGCTCCTAGGAGTGTCAAATTTTATAGAAAAAAATGACAAAACAGCTATTCGTTAACCCAACCTATAAAAATAAGGTGCCAGAACATTGAAAAAACATAATTTGGTATCACGCCTTGAGCTTGCCAATATCACCAAACAATATCCAGGCTGCCTCGCTAACGACAACATCAGCCTTACACTGATGCCAGGGGAAATTCATGCGCTATTGGGAGAGAACGGTGCAGGAAAAAGCACTTTAGTAAAAACCATTTACGGTGTCGTTGCTCCGGATAAAGGTGACATTATTTGGGATGGTAAAGAAGTCAGTATAAAATCACCATCTATTGCCCGAGACTTAGGTATCGGCATGGTTTTTCAACATTTTTCTTTATTTGAAACACTCACAGTTAGCCAAAATATTGAACTTTGTTTGAGTAAAACCCAATTAAAAAAAATAGATAACTTAGCAGAAAAAATCACTCAGCTTTCTGAAGAATACGGATTAAACGTCAATCCAAGCCGATATGTTCACTCACTTTCCATTGGCGAAAGACAACGAGTCGAAATTATGCGCTGCCTAGTACAATCGGTAAAATTACTGATCTTAGACGAGCCAACTTCCGTTTTAACCCCACAAGAAGTCGCTGGATTATTTGATGTATTGCGTACGCTATCTGAAGAAGGCTGTAGTATTTTATTTATCAGCCACAAGCTTCACGAAGTGACTGAAATTTGTCACAAAGCAACGATTTTACGCGGAGGAAAAGTCGTTGATACTTGCGTGCCTAATGAGGAAACCCCGGCCTCCATTGCTAAAATGATGGTTGGCGACCTCGCTGAACAAGATGCAGGCTATGTAAAAAGAGAAGGCACACAGCAAATGTTCCATGTTCAGAATTTGTCACTTCCAGCTAAACAGCCTTTTGGCACTTCATTAAAGAATATTAATTTTGAATTGAAATCTGGTGAAATACTCGGCATTGCGGGTGTTGCTGGCAATGGTCAAGACGAATTGATGGCTATAATCAGCGGCGAAGATGAACGTAATGTAAAAAACAGCCTGTCACTCGACAATTTAAATATTGGTCATTTGCATGCTGGAGAGCGACGTAAACTAGGTATGGCCTACGTCCCCGAAGAACGCTTAGGTCGAGGCGCAGTTCCGGACATGAGCCTAACTGAAAATACCCTTTTAACGCACAGTGAAGGCTTTATTAAAAACGGCCTAGTCGATTGGCAGAGCATAAAAGATTACACCAGCGAGCTGATCGCCAAATATAAAGTGAAATGCCACGGTGAATTTTCCGAAGCGAAAAGCTTAAGTGGCGGTAATTTACAAAAATTCATTATGGGGCGCGAAATTGGGCAGAACCCTAAAGTGCTTATCTGCGCTCACCCTACTTGGGGAGTCGACGTTGGAGCAGCTCTTGCCATTCACCAAGCTTTACTGGAACTTCGCGACCAAGGCGCTGCTATTTTACTTATCTCGGAAGACATTGATGAGCTATTTTTATTAGCCGATCGTATGGCGGCCGTTTGCGACGGCTATTTATCCCCAGTTGTTAAAACTGGAACAACTAATATAGATCAAATAGGACAATGGATGGCAGGCACTTTTATAAACAATGCGTCAGCCTCTAACGCACAAGCACAAGAGGCAAAAGCATGATCCGTATCCAAGCCCGTACTGAGCCAAGCTCACTCATGAAAGTCGCCTCGCCATTGCTAGCCATTGCATTAACGTTAATTTTCGGCAGCATTCTCTTTTCTGCTATAGGCAAATCGCCGTCACAGGCATTGCATGTACTGTTAATTGCACCATTAGCAGACAGCTACAACATTGGAGAAATGTTTGTCAAAATGGGGCCACTACTGCTCTGCGCTGTTGGATTATCTTTGTGTTACCGAGCCAATATGTGGAATATTGGTGCAGAAGGACAACTACTAGCAGGCGCCCTAGGTGGGTCAGCAATAGCACTTTACTTTGTTGATTCAGAATCAGCGTTCGCCCTGCCTATCACATTATTAGCCGGCATTGCGTCTGGCATGATTTGGGCAGCCGTTCCTACCTTCTTAAAATTACGATTTAACTCGAACCTCATTTTAACCACCATCATGTTTAACTATATCGCCCTATATCTGCTGATTTGGGCTGTGCATGGACCTTTGCGTGACCCTCAAGGTTTTGGTTTTCCAGAGTCGGCAATGTTTGCAGATTCCACATTATTGCCAACTCTATTTGAAAGCAGCCGAATCCATCTTGGTATTGTATTCGCGATTATCTCGGCTTTTATTGCTTGGTTTATTCTAAGTAAATCCCATCTTGGCTTTCAGGTTCGTGTTTTTGGCGCCGATGAACCAGCAGCAAGGTATGCAGGTTTCAGTAGCAAAAAACTCAGCTGGTTTGTCATGCTGTTTGCGGGGGCACTCGCAGGCTTAGCTGGCGTCAGCGAAACAACAGGACCAATAGGACAGCTTGTACCCAATGTGTCTCCAGGTTATGGCTATTCAGCCATCATTGTGGCGTATTTAGGGCGTTTGCATCCACTTGGAGCAATTATTGCCGCCATGTTTATGGCAGTGCTTTATATGGGCGGAGACCTAGCCCAAATTGAAATGGGCATTCCCGTTGCCGTAGTCAGTATGTTTCAAGGCGTTTTATTGTTCTTTCTTTTGGCTTGCGATTTTTTCATTAACAATCGCCTCGCCTTTTCTAATCAAGCGACAAACTAGGAGCCTATTTTGGACTCAGATCTAATCGTACAAATATTGTTTGCCGCTGTTAAAACCGGCACACCTCTTCTTTTTATTGCCTTAGGCGAAGTCATTTGTGAAAAATCCGGCGTACTCAACCTTGGCCAGGAAGGCATGATGCTAATGGGCGCTGTAGTTGGCTTCCTAGCGGCTTACGGCACTGGAAGCGCTGGTTTAGGCGTACTTTCCGCTATGCTAATGGGTTGTGTAATGAGCTTAATCTTTGCGGTTCTTGTTCTTCATCTTGGTGCAAATCAAGTAGCCACAGGGCTTGCCTTAACCATATTCGGCACAGGGTTGAGCGCCTTTATTGGCTCAGGCGTGGTTGGTCAGACAATTCAAGGATTCCAGCCTATTGCCGTGCCATTACTGTCTGACATTCCCTATCTGGGCAAAATTTTATTTAGTCATGACATCTTGGTATACGCCTCTTTTACGATGACCTTTGTGCTCATGTTTGTGGTGAACAAAACCCGAATTGGACTAACCCTTAAAGCGGTTGGAGAAAACCCACACGCAGCCAATGCCATTGGCATAAAAGTGCTAAGAGTCCGCTATCTAGCCGTTATGTTTGGTGGTGTGATGGCAGGTATTTCTGGCGCTTACATGTCCTTGGTTTATACCCCAATGTGGGTTGAAAACATGACGGCTGGACGGGGCTGGATTGCACTCGCCCTGGTTGTTTTCGCTTCGTGGCGCGTTGGTCGAATTATGCTAGGTGCCTATCTATTTGGCTTGGCAAGCATTATGCATTTGGTACTTCAAGGCTTGGGATGGTCAATTTCGCCGAACCTATTGGCCATGTTGCCATATGTCGCCACCGTCGTGGTCATGGTGATTATAAGCGCAGATAAATTTAAAGAGAAATTACTGGCCCCTAGGTCATTAGGAAAACCTTTTGATCCAAGACAAATGGCCTGATCTTAAATAATAATTTAAACACTACATAAAACGCCCCTACACGGGCACAAAAGGAGCAAACAATGAAACTGAAAAGTTTATTAGTAAGTCTAGGGCTTTTAGCTGGAGCAAGTTTTGTCCAAGCTGAAGAGCCACTCAAAGTCGGTTTTGTCTATGTTGGCCCAGTGGGCGATTTAGGCTGGAGTTATGAGCATGATAGAGGTCGTAAAGGCATAGAAGAATATTTTGGTGATAAGGTAAAAACCACTTACGTTGAAAACGTGCCTGAAGGCGCGGATGCTGAACGAGTGATCACTCAACTAGCCAAAGCCGGTAACGACCTTATTTTTACTACTTCTTTTGGTTTCATGAACCCAACAGTAAAAGTGGCAAAACGCTTCCCTAACGTGAAGTTTGAGCATGCTACTGGCTACAAACTATCTAAAAACTTAGGCACTTATGTACTTCGTACCTACGAAGGTCGTTATATCTCAGGCGTCGCTGCAGGCATGATGACCAAAACCAATACCATTGGTTATATTGGTTCATTCCCGATTCCAGAAGTTATCCGAGACATCAATGCTGCTTACATGGGCGCAAAAAGCGTTAACCCAGATGTGAAAATGAAAATTGTTTGGGCGAATACTTGGTATGATCCAGGTAAAGAAACCGATGCAGCAAACGCGCTAATGGACCAAGGTGTTGATGTTATGCTGCAGCATACAGACAGCCCGGCTCCGCTGATTGCGGCTGAAAAACGCGGTTTACGCGCTATTGGTCAGGCGTCAGATCAAAGTAAATTTGCGCCAAATGCGCACATTTTCTCTGTTCGTGATGACTGGGCACCTTACTATATCAAACGAGTTCAAGCCGTAATGGATGGCAAATGGGACTCTAAGGACTTCTGGGGCGGCTTCCATGAAGATATGCTGTCTCTAGCGTCTATTAACCCAAACCTCCCTAAAGATGTGCGTACAAAGATTGATGCCACTCTAGCTTCTATTAAGTCTGGCGAATTCAAACCATTCACAGGCCCTATTAAAGATAACAAAGGCAATATCGCTGTCCCAGCCAACCACTCACTAACAGATCAAGAACTTGCTCAAGTTAATTGGTATGTGGAAGGCATTACCGACGAAATTCCTCGTTAAGTCCTACCATGCTTATATACAGCCAGCGCCGCTGGCTGTATATTCTGCCGTTTTTTCTAATCACTATTCTTAAACACAGCCAACCATTCTTTTTCATCCTCGGTTTTATCGCTATATTTAAGAATCAAAGGCAAAGCAACGAAAGGTAACCCCATGGAAACACTAATCGAACTATCAAAGAAAATGCCCAAAACAGAACTTCATCTACATATTGAAGGCACCTTTGAGCCAGAGCAGATGTTTGCCATAGCCCAACGTAATCAGGTTGAATTGAAATACAGTACGGTAGACGCGTTGAAAGCGGCCTATCAATTCAACAATCTACAAGATTTTCTAGACCTTTATTACCAAGGCATGTCTGTACTGCTTCATGAAGCCGACTTTTACGACCTTACCATGGCGTACTTAGAAAAAGTCCACAGCGAGAATGTCGTCCATGTAGAGATTTTTTTTGATCCTCAGGGTCACTTATCTCGTGGCGTAAGTTTTGAAGTGCAAATCAAAGGCATCTATAACGCCCTTCAAGATGCAGAGAAAAAATGGGGCATGACATCCCAGCTCATTATGTCTTTCCTACGACACCTGAGCGAAGAAAGTGCCTTTGAAACGCTTGAGTCAGCAAAACCCTATCTAAAATGGATTGACGGAATTGGGCTAGACAGCTCAGAAGTAGGACACCCACCAGAAAAATTCTTGCGCGTTTTTGAAGCCTGCAAAAACCTCGGCCTAAAAGTAACCGCCCATGCAGGCGAAGAAGGGCCGCCAGAATACGTTTGGCAAGCCATTGAGCAAATCGGTGTTGATCGAATTGATCATGGCAACAGAGCACTAGAAGACGACAAACTTATTGATACGATAATAGAGCGCAATTTAACTCTGACGGTTTGCCCACTTTCTAATTTAAAACTTTGCGTCGTTAATGACATGAAAGATCATCCTATCAGAAGCATGTTGAAACTTGGGCTAAACGCTACCGTCAATTCAGATGATCCAGCCTATTTCGGCGGTTACATGAATGATAACTACGCGTCACTTATTAATGACACAGGCATTAGCAAAGAAGAATTATTTCAACTCGCTAAAAATGGCATTATCGGCAGCTGGATGGAAGAACATCACAAAGAACAGCATTTAAAGCAATTAAATAGCCTATTTGCATAAAGCATTTTATCAACCACATTGATGACAATAAGTGTTTGAATTGGTCACTCTTTTTGGTCAATGTGGTAAGATGCCATTTTTTATATTACCTAACTGAGCCGCTCCCATGTCAAACACAATCCTTCTTGATGATACCTTCTACCGCTTACCTAGCAGCGAACGCTATGATCACGTTTTAAACCTCGTAAAGAAAGGCGCATCTGTATGGACGCTGGCTGACTCAGAAGGCTGTTTAATCATTGATCTTGGTAGCGATAAAGTACTACCAATTTGGCCAGCGCAAGCCCTAGCAACCGCTTGGGGCGAGAAAGATTATCAAGGATTTAACAGTTTAGAAATTAACGCTGCCGATTGGGCCGAGAAATGGCTTCCTGGTATGCAAGGTGATGGCTTCTCTGTTGGTGTGGCACCAAATCTTGCTGGCGAATGCATTGTTTCTTCTGCTGAAGAACATGCTGCTGACTTACAAAGCTAATCCAGAATCTTTGACTTAAGTTAAACACGCTTTGCACTTTCAAATAAAGACCCCTACTCAAAATGGTCGTCTATTAAAGAGCAATCCAAATAAACGCACGCAACTTGCTGTGTGCGTTTGCTTGTTTGCTGTTTTTCTTATTTATTTTGGCCCGCTGTTCTCGCAAGTAAGCAATGCACTTTCATCCCAACCAACCACGATGCAAATGTCGATGGAAAGTATGGATATGTCAGGGCACGACCATGCAAAAATGTTTTCCGAGCAAGCAAGCAACACACCGACAAGCTCAGCACACATTAGCCACCATGGTCATCACGGTCACGGTGAAAGCGCCAATCTCTTAGAGGCTTGTGGCTATTGCTCTCTGCTCTTCCACTTAAACTGGATCGATGCCAAAACTTTTGAGTTAATCCCCCTTACTCAAAGCCGTTACCCGAACATAGTAACGGTGACTATTTCGCACAAATACAATGTGCCCTTCACCTCCATTCTCCCCAGAGCACCACCCGTCACTCTCGTTTAAATAGAACAAATAAGTACGACGCGGGCATCCCTGATTCTCCACGGATCAGGTACTTTTGCATGCGTCATTTATGATGATAGAAAAGTGAGTTTTTTTACTCAGAGGCGTTGTTTTGCTCTTTTCTATAAGACGAGAAATTACTATGTCGACAAAAACCAACAAGACTTCCGAGTCTTCATCAAATGCATTACTGCTGCTGATTACACGATTACACTTTTACATTGGCCTGTTTATTGGACCTTTCATCTTTGTTGCAGCCCTAACCGGCACCATCTATGTGATCACGCCACAACTTGAAAACGCCATCTACAAAGATGTATTAACAACACAAAGCGTGGGTGAGAATAAACCTCTTTCCCAGCAAATCGCAGCCGCAAAATCACAACTAACAAGCGATCTGACCTTATTCGCGGTTCGCCCTGCGCCAGAGCAAGGCGATACAACGCGTATCATGTTTCTTGACAAAGAAGCTGAGTTGACAGGGGCCAGAGCCTTATTTATCGACCCTGTGACATTAGAAGTAAAAGGCAACCTGCCCGTTTATGGTACAAGTGGCGTATTGCCACTTCGAACAACCTTAGACTTTATGCATCGCCAGCTACTTTTAGGGGAAGTGGGGCGTTACTACAGTGAACTGGCAGCCTCTTGGCTTTGGATCGCGGCACTTGGCGGACTTTTCCTTTGGTACAAAGGCGGCAAAAAAAATAAAGCGGAGTTTGCTAGCAGAACAGAGCATCTACGCAAGCGTCGTCGCCATTACCAAGTAGGACTGTGTCTGTTTGTCGGTTTGATCTTTGTTTCTATCACTGGATTAACTTGGTCTAAATGGGCCGGTGCCAATATTGGCACCTTGCGCTCCAGCATTGGCTGGGTCACTCCTTCCGTAGACAGAAATCTTGCTAAAGACACTCAAACAATAGCGGCTTCAGGCGAGCATGCTGACCACCTAAATCATGCGAGCCACCAAAATCCCCCAGAAAAGCAGCCTGCAGAAAAGTTTGAAAATATCGACTTACTCTTTGATGGTGTATTAAAGGCAGCCAGAGGCGCCGGCATTGAGGCTAATAAAATTGAAATAAAACCGTCGACTACCAAAGATAAAGCTTGGTTTGTTCGAGAAATTGATCGCTCTTGGCCAACTCAAGTCGACAGTGTAGCCGTTGATGCCAGCACCATGACAGTAACCAGCCAAGCAAACTTCGAAACTTTCCCGCTGATAGCCAAACTCATCCGCTGGGGGATTGATGCTCACATGGGCATTCTATTTGGTGTAGTAAACCAAATAATATTGACCGTATTTGGACTCTCTTTATGTTTCATGATTATTTGGGGCTACAGAATGTGGTGGATTCGTCGCCCACAAGCAGGTTCAACATCCAAGCCTCTATTGCAAGCATGGTCTAAACTGTCTGCAGCCCAAAAAGCACTTACTCTCATTGTCACCATCGCACTGGGCTTAAGCCTGCCTGTAATGGGTGTGAGTTTATTAGTATTCTTATTCATTGACGCACTTCGCTGGAAGCGCCAATAATAACTCCACAAAAATCACCGAGCTTTACTTATAAGCTCGGTGATTCCTTCTATCCCCCTCAATCTAAAAGCTTTATTCTTTCCGCTTTCTTCTGGCCTCTCGCCTAGTAATCAGTAAAATATGCGTCTCATTTAATTACCCTCAAAATGCTATTTTATGACCCCACAAGCTCTCACTATTTTAACTGATCACGTTTTTAATCAGCTAGCACTGCAACCAAATGGCGCCAAAAGGCTTTTTCATGGTCGAGGACGCCGCTTTCCTGACCTAGAGCAAATCACTGTGGATTGGCTAGAAGGGCAAATTCTCATATCTCTTTTTAAAGAACCCTCTTCCGACGAATTAGATAAATTAAATAATAAAATTATCAATTGGACGATTCAAACAAAATGGAGCGACTTCAATGTACAATCCATCCTACTCCAGCATCGGAGTCGAGAACGCAGCCCGACCGAATGCCTTTGGGGACATTATCAAGAGCAGCAAGTTGTTAACGAAGATGGGCTTCTATTCCAATTAGACCTTGGCAAAAACCAAAACTCTGGCCTTTTTTTAGACATGAGATACGGGCGACGCTGGGTAAAAGAAAACAGCCAAGACAAACGTGTACTCAATCTATTCGCTTACACCTGCGGTTTTTCAGTCGCCGCTTTAACTGGTGGAGCAGACTTTGTCGTGAACCTAGACATGGCCAAAGCCGTACTGAGTCGAGGACGAGAGAACCATCGCCTGAATCAACACGATTTAAACAGCGTTAAATTTTTTGCTCATGATATTTTCAAATCTTGGGGGAAAATTAAAAAATATGGCGAATATGACCTTATCATCATTGATCCACCAACCTTCCAACGGGGCAGCTTTGCTCTAACAAAAGACTATCAAAAAATATTACGACGCCTGCCCGAGTTACTGACAGAAAATGGACAAGTGCTTGCCTGTGTTAATGACCCAAGCATTCCAGCACAATTTTTAATTGATGGCATGCGCGAAGAAGCACCTACACTCGAGTTCCAATATCGACTGGATAATCCACCCGAATTTATGGATATTAATATCGAAAGCGGCCTGAAGGCCCTAATATTTACGAAAACACCTGATAACACAGCAAACGAAGGAAGCCAGCATGTCTAAAACAACCGTTACATTCGAATACGAAAAAGAAACCAAAAACAGCGTACGCTACCAAGAAATACCAGAGGAAGGAAAAGCCCCAATCATGGGAACGCTGTATGTACAAAAATGGTTTGCTGGCAGCAGTAAGACGCTAGAAGTAACGATTGAGAAGAAAGACTAATCTATCATATAGCTAGGTAGTAATAAGCCATTATTACTACCTTCATTGGTTATTTTTCTCACAAAATTGGTCGTTTAATAGGGAGCACATTACCTATTATTGTTCCTAGGCAAATACAGATCAAAGCAACCACCAATCCTGTTGTCACCTGCTCACCAAATAAAGGAATTGCAAGCGTACTAGCCAATAAAGGCACCATTGCCATCAGAGCCCCCATCTTGGTCGCTCCTAAAATATGTACTGCTTTTCCATAACAAACAAACTGAACGGCAATCGCCATTATGGCCTGATAAAAGGCCTGCAAGGCTATCATTTCACGTGGCACACCTTCAAAAGCGTGTGATAGCTGAGTCAGATAATAGGGCACAAACAACACCGTGGTTGCAGTAATAACGCCTAATGTTGCATGCCATGGTGCAAACTTCCACCGCCTTAATAATACGGTAAAGATTCCCCAAAAAAGACAGGCGAACACAAAACTAATATCACCTATCCAATAAGATGCACTTGATAACAAGGTTTCAAATAGCAATATGATAATACCTAAACTGCTAACACCAATACCCGCCCAAGCAAATTCTGAATGCCTCTCACCAGCTAAAAAATAGGCAAGTATGGCAATCATAATGGGCATCAACCCTGGCAATAACAGTGCGGCATGTGTCGCTGGAGCTGATTGAAAACCATTAAAAACAGAAAGTGAATAAGCCAAGCCACCTATTACACCTAACAGCATCATCCTCCACTGAAAAATAGTCTTACGCTGCATCCAGATAAAGGGGAAAAACACACAAAATGCCGTGCCGAAACGAACAATCATCATATCGGCTAAAGATAAGGAGGCCAGAGCACCAGCTCTTGAAATCAAAATAAAACCAGTCCAAACCAGAATAGAAATAGAAGCAAAAATGTACCCTTTCACCATAGATACTCGACTTAATGATGATTGATATTGCATGCTTATGAAGCCTTATAGTGAAAAAAAACAGTATATCGATGAACGCCACACAGAAATAGCCAAATGAAATGGCTTATAGAAAAATTAACTAAACCTGTTATAACCCTCCAAAACAGCTTTAACAAATAGATCTCATTTCTTTTTCATGCTAAATTTGCCCCACTACGGTGCACTTTTTATGCGCAATCTACCTTTCTTCAAAGAAATATTCCGCAAAGTAACGGTGATCTTCCCCACAATCGCTGCACTCTAGTAAAAACCATAACAACTAATAATGCTCTTAGAGCGAATCATATCGAGGTCTAATTATGCAAGAATTCATTGATTTCTTGAACGGAATCATTTGGAGCCCTGCCCTAATTTATTTGTGTTTAGGTGCTGGCTTGTTCTATTCAATACTGACGCGTTTTGCTCAGGTTCGTCATTTTAAAGAAATGTGCTCTCTGTTGTTCAACTCTAACGAATCAGACAAAGGCATTTCTTCTTTCCAAGCGCTAGCTGTTTCTCTTTCTGGTCGTGTTGGTACAGGTAACATTGCAGGCGTTGCCGCTGCCATTGGCTTTGGTGGACCAGGTGCCATTTTCTGGATGTGGGTTGTCGCTTTCTTAGGTGCTAGCACCGCTTATGCAGAGTCTACCTTAGGTCAGCTTTATAAAGTAAGCGAAGGCGGCCAATACCGCGGCGGTCCAGCGTATTACTTCGAGCGCTGTCTTGGCTGGCGTTGGCTGGGGGTTTTATTTGCTTTGTCATCTATTCTTGCTTGCGGTGTTTTCTTACCAGGCATTCAAGCAAACTCCGTTGGTAATGCCGTAACGCAAATTTTTGGTGAAGGCGTTATTGTATCCAGCTCTTTTGGTGACGTTGGTTCAACTAAACTGGTTGCACTAGCGGTTATCCTAGTCGTTTTGGCGTTCATCATCTTTGGTGGCATCAAACGTATTGCAAACTTCACGCAAATCATCGTGCCATTCATGGCGCTTGGTTATATTGTGATGGCGTTGATCGTTGTTTTCCTAAACCTAGACAAAGTGCCTGGTATTTTCCACCTAATCTTCACTGATGCATTTACTGCACAAGCAGGGTTTGGCGCAGCAATCGGTTGGGGCGTAAAACGTGGTGTATACTCTAATGAGGCGGGTCAAGGTACAGGACCTCATGCAGCAGCTGCAGCAGAAGTTCAACACCCTGCACAACAAGGTCTTGTTCAGGCGTTCTCTGTTTACGTTGATACTTTGTTCATTTGTACAGCGACTGCGCTGATGATCTTGATCACGCAACAGTACAACGTACAAGGTTCTTTGGCTGATGGTCAGTTCATCGTACAGAATGTAGACCCTTCTACCATTATTGCATCCCCTGCCTTCACACAAATGGCATTGGCAAGCGTTTTTGGTCACACTGGTCCAATCTTTGTTGGTATCGCACTGTTCTTCTTCGCATTCACCACCATTTTGGCGTATTACTACATTGCGGAAACCAACGTTGCATACCTACGTCGAGCATTAAACATTAACGTGTCATTAACCTTCGTGAAGCTGCTTATCATGTTCATGGTAGCTTACGGTACGGTTAACACCGCAGGTTACATCTGGAACCTAGGTGACGTTGGTGTAGGCTTAATGGCTTGGCTAAACATTGTAGGTATTATCACAATCTTCTTCATGGCAAAACCAACCATGAAAGCATTACGTGATTATGAAGACCAAAAAGCCGCTGGCGTAAAGGATTATACTTTCAACCCGAAAGCCCTTGGTATCAAAGGCGCTGAGTTCTGGGAAAAACGTTACGACAAGCAACAAGCTGAAAAAGCAGCGGATAAATAACCAAAGCTTCACTCAGTAGAATACGCTGATATAAAAAGGGTTAGTCGAAACGACTAACCCTTTTTTCTTTTGCCAAATCACTACCTTTTTTATCCAAAAATACTCCCTACTTTCTAAAACACCTGACAATTCAATGTAAAATGCAAAACTCAGTGCTGGTAAATTTGAGTTGAAAGCTCTATCGTTTAATAATCTATACAAATCATTGTGATAGAGAATAAAGCACTCAAACGATGTCTCACTATTCTCTGCCCACTAAACGAAATACACAGAGAGCCGCGATATGATACAAAAGGACTTTCGAAAGTTAGGCTGCGCAGAATGTTCAACTGGGTGTGACTTAGGCTTTGATTTCACAATGGCGTTTCAGCCGATTATTAATAGCCGGACAAAAACGGTCTTTGCACAAGAAGCTCTGGTACGCGGCTTGAATCAAGAGAGTGCATTTCAGGTTTTTCAGAACGTTAATGAAACCAACCGATATCGCTTTGATCAAAGTTGTCGAGTGAAAGCCATCAAGCTTGCAGCAGAACTAGAAGTTCACAAACACAGCTTTCTTAGTATTAACTTCTTACCTAACGCGGTTTACAAACCAGAACTTTGCATACGAACCACGCTAAACGCCGCAGAAGAGTATCAATTTCCAAAAGAAAAGATCATTTTTGAATTCACTGAAAACGAACAAATTACGGACAGCAAACACTTAGAATCCATCATCCAGCATTATCAGCAACAAGGTTTTTTAACCGCTACTGATGACTTTGGCTCTGGATTTAATGGTCTAAACCAACTTGCCGACCTTAAAACAGACATCACCAAAATCGATATGGCGCTCGTAAAGAACATCGACCAAGACAAAAAGCGCCAAATCATCGTACGAAACTTGGTAAACCTGTTTAATGAACTGAATATGATAATCATCGCAGAAGGCGTTGAAACACAAGCTGAATACCTCACATTACAAGATATGGGCATTCATCTTTTCCAAGGCTACTATTTTGCTCGACCAAGCTTTGAATCACTGGCAGAAATTAACTGGGACTAGCTAGCAATATTTATTGATAAACAACCTTAAAGCGCTCTAACACCAACGGCATATCTTCCGTTGGCTCAATGCCTAACTCTTCGCACTCCGCAGAGAAAAAAGCCCAGTGCGCTTCACGCCACCAACCTAACGTTTTATCGCCCTCACCTTCCGCGGCGGCAAACTCAGCGTTTACTTCACAGTATAGACACTCGCTAACTGAAGTAATTTCGATGATACACATAGGTTTGCCGTCCCAATTTGTCACGACTTGTAAATGACCAACCTGAGGCATGGCTTCACCTTCGTGGCTGTACCAATGTTTCATACTACAAGAAGCTTGTTTTTCACCTTGCACAATTAAATCAGCACAAACGTTGGCATTAAACTCATCAGCACAATAATAGTCGGCACTAAAAGACGTATATTTTTCGGCAACATCTATCGGTAAGGAATGAAGAAAACTCTCCAAATACGCTTTACTTCTTTCTTCCATGACTCATTCAACCTCTTTTGCCATTTCACTATATGCTAGGGAAGGTGCGAATAAGTCTACTAAGCCTCAGTCTTTCAGAGAAATCGTCAAATAAGGCGCGACTCTGAAGGAATGTAGGTACCTTTCAAAGAGTCGCAACGACATGTGGCATTTGCTCTGAAAGACCCGCAGGGCATGGTCTAAAAGCCTGTATTCTTTGTTGAGCACCTCGAAAATAGAACCACTATTCACATTCGGCACTCGCCTCGAACAACAGGCTTTTATCCACATGCTGATTCCTACATGGATGTAGGTTATTAGGGTAATGCAGGAGCAATTACCGAGACAAGAGGACTTGTTCGCACCTTCCCTAAATATTAATAATTATTTCAATCTGGTAAGACCCACTAAAATACAAATAATCCCCCCTACCATCCCGACCCAAGCTTCTACAGGTGTCTCACCAATTATTGCCCGTGTCACTTGCGAACTAGCCGCATCGTAAATGTTATATCCCCATACCGCCAAAGCAGCACCAGCGATCACTAAAATAATACCGATAACTTTATTGTTCATCCTGACTCCAAAAGGCTCTAAATTCAGTTAAGTAAAATTGATAATGGCACATATCACAGCACAAATTGAAATCATTTAACTCTACCCCTTAAATGATTTGCACTTTGTCGTTAGAATGACGCTCATTGACCCCCCTAAATTGATTTAAGCTTTAAGAACAAGTGAGCGTTTACATGAAAATACTGATCAACTTCATCCGTAATCTACTAGGCTACATTATCATCGCCGTTGACCTTGTAACCCGCGGGAGCAAGCAGAAGCGCGCGCCAGAAAAGCAACAAGAGATCAACCAAGAGCTGAAAAACATCACTCTGTACCAATTCGCTGCCTGCCCATTTTGTACTAAAACACGAAGAGCTATGTATAAATTAAATCTACCAATTGAAAAGCGTAATGCGCCAGAAGGTTCAAAACATCGCGCTGAATTGCTAGAAGGTGGCGGTAAAGTAAAAGTACCTTGCTTACGCATTGAGCAAGACGGCAAAGTCGAGTGGATGTATGAATCTTCAGACATCATTAGCTATCTTGAAAAGCGCTTTGCTTAAAGCGAATAGAGAGATTTCTGATGACAAAACAAAACGGCTTCTGCAATAGAAGCCGTTTTTTATTGGCTGAAAAGCCAACATCACTCACTAGGTACTTGAACATAATCTCGCCAATTATGGCGCTCAATAAAGCCTAGTACTTCGCGAATTTTACGATTCGAAAACAAGGCCTCATGCTCGCCCATTTCTCTGGTAAATGGCACACTTGGAAAAAAACGCTCAGCTAATTCTTTAGCCGGAATAATTGCGCCATTGTGATCGTTTCCGGCATTAAATACTTGAAAACCTAAGCCGTCCTTTTGCAAACACAAATCAATGATTTGTCCAAGATCACGTGCATCGATGTAACAAAATGCATTTCGACGACGTACCTCCGGGTGTTTAAAATAATTCGGAAACAACTCAGCGTATTCATGGGGCTCAACCACGTTACCAATGCGCAGCGCGTAAATATCAATTCCTGAACGACGCTGAAAACTGCGTGCTGTTTTCTCATTAACTACCTTAGATAATCCGTAGCTATCCATAGGATCAACATCGTAATCCTCTTCTAATGGCAGAGAATGAGGATTGGTTTGCCCATCAGAAAAACAAATACCGTAAGTCGTCTCGGACGAGGCAATAATGACTTTCTTAATACCAAGTTTTACTGCCGCTTCGATGACGTTATAAGTCCCTACGGTATTAACTCGAAAGGTTTCATTATCTGGATTAATTAAGATTCTTGGCACCGCAGCAAAGTGAACGACAGCATCAAACGTTGGCACTCCGGTTCCAGGCTCTAACTCATCAAATCCGGAGTATGACGTCATCGCGTTAAACATCTGACCGGAATCAGTAATATCTGCGATTAAGTTATCGACTTGAGGATGATCGAGTGGCGTCAAATCTACATTAAGTACTCGATAGCCCTGCTCCAGTAGATACGCAACTGCATGCTTACCTGCTTTTCCCGATCCACCTGTAAATAATATACGTTTTGCTGTCATAAACTAACCTCCATGAATTTTAATTGTTATTAAAAGACTCTACTTCACTTTTGGACAAATAGCGCCATTGTCCGGCGTCGAGATCTAAGCAAACCTCGCCTATTTGCTCTCGATGCAAACCAACCACACGGTTCCCAACCGCTGCGAACATGCGTTTTACCTGATGAAACTTACCTTCAGTGATGGTTAAAAGTACTTCTTTTGGAGTGATAATGTCTAATTTAGCCGGACGAGTTAAACCTTGCTCACCTTGGAGTTGCAGTCCTTGTTTAAACTCAGTGACAAGATCACTACTCCGTTCTGAAGGAATGGCTTGGGACAATTGAACTCGATAGACTTTACGGCAATCATTACTTGGTAGAGTAATATTAAAAGACCAGCGCCCGTCATCGGTGATCAGCACCAAGCCCGTCGTATCAGCGTCCAAACGCCCTGCAATATGTAGCTCAGAGACGTTATCAACCTCTAGATAATTAAACAGAGACGGATACACTTCATCAATATTCGAGCACACCGTGCCCGCTGGCTTATTCATCAAAATGTAGCGAAAATCACGAGCTTTTAGCCTAATACCATTCAGTAATACCCTATTGTTTTCATGCACCTGAGTCGCTTCGCTTGTCGCAACCTCACCATTTACGAAAACTTCACCAGAATGGATACATTGGATTGCTTCCTTTCTGGTTAGCTCAGTGCTTTTGCAAACAAATTTATCAAGGCGCATAACAGGCAACATTAGATAGTGAAAGAGCCAGACATTATCCTTTCTGAGCAATAATTATCAACGCCTGACGGATTTTCGCCAATGTAGAAACACTTTTTACGTTATACTGCACCATCTTTTCTTTTCGATACCCCTTACGACAATCTGTCAGAGCACCTTATGCCATTTGCAAAACTAGGATTATCCAGTCCTCTTGTTCAAGCTATTACTGAACTGGGCTACAAAACCCCTACGCCAGTCCAAAAACAAGCGATTCCCGTCATTCTTTCAGGTAAAGACCTAATCGCTACCGCGCAAACTGGCACAGGCAAAACTGCCGCGTTTGTTCTACCGTTATTAGAGCGTTTTACTAAAGCAGGAACCCTACGCGGCAAACGCATTCGAGTACTAATTCTTGTGCCAACTCGTGAGTTAGCGGTTCAGGTTGAAGCAAGTGTTGCTCAATACGCTAAACACACTAAGCTAACGTCTATGGCCATTTATGGCGGTGTGGATACTGAAGCACAAAAAGAGCGTTTAATAGAAGGCGTAGATATTCTCGTCGCCACTCCAGGCAGGTTGCTCGACTTGGCTCATCAGCGTGCGCTGCACTTTGATGAACTGAAAGTCATGGTGTTGGACGAAGCCGACAGAATGGTCGACATGGGGTTTGTTGGCGATATCAACAAGATCATGGAGCGCTTACCTGAAAACCGTCAGAACTTATTGTTCTCAGCAACGATGACAGACGATGTTCGCGCCCTTGCCTATAATTTTTCAGACAGCAAGATGACCGACCTAGCAGCTGAAATCTCCATTTCTCCAAACGTACGCGCGGCTAAAAATATCAAGCAATGGCTAATCACCGTTGATAAAGACACCAAGTCTGCCCTATTAAGTCATTTAATTAATGAGCAGAAATGGGACCAGGCGCTTATTTTTATCGAGAAAAAACACGGAGCCGCCAAGCTTGTCGATCAGCTCGCCAAACGTGGCATAGTCGCTGACTGTATTCACGGTGATAGAAGCCAAGCTATGCGCGAAAAAATCCTAGCACAATTTAAATCTGGCGAACTAAAATATCTAGTCGCAACCGGCGTCGCTGCGCGGGGTTTGGATATCGGAGAATTAAGCCGTGTGGTCAATTACGACTTGCCGTTCAAACCAGAAGAATACATTCACCGCATTGGTCGAACAGGTCGTGCTGGTGCTTCTGGCGAAGCCATTTCTTTCGTTGCTATGGGTGACTTTAAAAACCTTTGCGCCATTGAAAGTCGACTAAAACACATCATCGATCGCAAAGAAATTGCAGGCTTTCCGGTCAGAAAAGTCGTGCCAGTTTCTATTTTAAATTACGTCCGCAAAGCAAATCGTTAACATCGCGTCTTTCTATGTTTTGTTATAGAAGATCCGCTTTAGGTAGAGTTTTATACCTAAAGCGCCTCCCTTTACATAAACCTGAAATATTTATGCATAAAAACAGCACGACTGCATACAAAAGTTTACAAAGCTAGCTGCTTTGCTGTATATCTAAGTAATGAATTATGATGTTGGTAAAAAAGTAAAACGATGAAAGACAATATAACGGTATCCATTTCTTCAGTTGATGGAACAAAGCATTTTAGTTTCGGAAAACGATCACGTCATACATTCAAGTTTATCAGCTATATTATTTTTCTTGGGCTCTTAGTGACTGGTGGCATTATCTACTACTTAGTTACTGATGCTGAGTCTTCAAAGCTCAAACTGCTCGAACTAGAAAATAAATCCTCTTCTTTAACCAAAGAAATCACCTCGCTTACCGCTCTAAAGATAAGCTTGGAGCAGGATTTAACGGATCGAGAAGAGCGAATGCAATTAGTGTCTGATCGATTAAACGATTTAGAAAAAGTTCTTGGTATGGATGATCAAGACAGTGTCGAACTTGAATCACGTTTAGATACAGCAGCAATGAACTCATCCTTACGAGTAGCCATGCTGACTCAGATTCCAAGCGGACCGCCAGTAAAGAATGCAAGAACCTCTTCTGGTTATGGTAAAAGGCAGCACCCTGTTCTAGGCATAACAAAGTTTCATCGCGGCCAAGACTTTGCTGTTAATACAGGAACGCCAATTTATGCGCCAGCAGATGGCACAGTAGAAGTCACTAGACCCAGTAAAAAAGGTTCAGGAAACTTCCTGCGCTTATTACATGGGTATGGATTTTCTAGCTCTTACTCTCACATGAGTAAGTTCGCGGTTAATAAAGGTGACTTTATTAAAAAAGGCGACTTGATAGGTTATTCAGGTAACAGCGGATTAACCTCAGGACCGCACTTACATTATGAAATACGGTTCATTGGACGAGCACTAGACCCCAAACCATTTATCGCTTGGGATGTAGATAATTTTGACACAATTTTTGAAAGTGTAAGAGGTATACGATGGGAATCTTTGGTGGACAAAATAGAGTTAAGAGTCAGTCAGCAACTACAACTCTCATCGCAGAAGGCTGCACAATTAACGGACACATAAAAGTTGCGAATCATCTACAAATTGATGGCACTGTCGAAGGCCAGATTGAAGCAAAAAATCAAATCAAAATTAGCACCTCAGGTACTGTGCAAGGCGAAATCACCACAGAACGCTTGATTATAAATGGCAATTTTGAAGGTATTTGCCATGCTACTTACATTGAAATCTTAAGCTGCGGTCGCGTCAGTGGCACGGTGTACAGTGATAACTTAAGCATTGAACCCGGCGGCAAGTTTATGGGCATTACCAACCCTTCTGACCAAATCGTAGAAGAGCAGGAACACCATGAAAGCTTGAGCAGCCTTGATGAGCTAGACCATCAAAAGGAAAAAGTGGTTTTGATTAATAACGATAAAAACGTTTAGTCTAAAATCAATTTTTAGGTTGAACGCCAATAACCAGAATATTGTTCTGGGTTGGTTGAGTATTTCTAATGATACTCAACCATAGGACAAGTCAGTCGCTTGATAATTTAATGAACAACAACCCTATTTCGGCCACTTTCCTTCGCCTCATAAAGCGCATTATCCGCTCTCTTAATCACCGTCTCTATCGTATCGCCTTGCATGGAAAAGGTTAAACCGAAACTCGCAGTTTTGTGCTCAATACCTTGAAAATCATATTGCGAAATTTCAAGCCTAACTTTTTCTATTATTAACCTAACATCGTCAATGCTTGATTCAGGAAAAATAATAATAAACTCTTCCCCACCATAACGACCAACATAATCCGTCGCTCTCAAACTGCTTTTTAAAACATCAGCAAACTCGACGAGAACACTATCACCACGCTGATGGCCATATTTATCGTTAACTTCTTTAAAATGATCAATATCCAGTATCGAAAGACAAAAACCCTGCTTCGCATGACTAGCTTTATCAATTTCAGCCTGTATAAGATTTTCTAATTTTCTCCGATTAAACAGTGCCGTCAGGTTATCGGTCAACGCCAACCGGTTCAGCTCTTTATTTTTTTCTTCAATATCCTTTTGAGCCTGTTTTAATAACCTGTTAGCTTGAGCTATTTTCCTATTCCAATACATTATAAAAGAAAGAAAAATCAAAATTCCCAGCACTATTTGCCATACAATCTTATAATTAACATCTTGTTCGTATTTTATAGGAATCCATTTTGTAAAGATGGTCCTATGGCGCTCATTCGTGATGTTATTAACCACTTTTTGTAAAACGCCTAACAGAATAGAGTCATCTTTTCTTACGGCAATAGATAACTGTAAACTTTCAGATATTTTCCCTGCTATTTTCAACTCACCGAAATATTTACTTTGAAACTCATAGCCAATACTGGCTAGCGTATCAACAAAAGCAAAAAGACTGCCGTTTTTCACCTGATCTAAACCATCATAAATATCATCTACTTCAATTATTTTTAAAGAAGGATATTTTTCACGTAAAATCTTAACAAAAGCATCCCCTTTTATAACCCCAATATTTTCACCTTCCAAGTCTAAAATCTGGTTTATAAATGGAACATCAACTTTAGTGGCGACAACTAAAGGAACATCTAAATAGTGACTTGTGAAATTTAAATATTCTTTCCTTTCCGGCGTCTCCATGCCTAAGGCAAGCATGTCACATTTTTTCTGTTTTATATATTCTACAGATTCATTCCACGTATTGGTTTTGACTAGTTCAAACTTGGCAGAAAGCATTTGCTCAAAAAGCCGATAGTAGTCTGAACTCATTCCAATGTGCTCGCCATCTTCACTTAGAGCCTCAAAAGGTAAACCACTTGGGTTAATGCAATATTTAATAGTATGAGTATTAAGATAATTTTTTTCTGAATCACTAAGGTCAATGTGCCCACCCGGATACTCTTTGATAGATCCTATCCACTTATCGCTCAAAGCTTCCATTTCTCGATTCGACATAGAAGCAAGAGTTTTTTGCATAATGGATACCAGTAAACTGTTTTCGGGCTGCAACCCGAAGCGCAAGTCTTCTCTTTTTGTATTTGGTAAAATAAGCTCACTTGCTAAAGTGATATTGTCATAAAGATTCTTTTTTATAAGATAGTTTATATTAGGTAAATTTTGCATTAGGGCATCAATTTCCCCAAACACTAACCCTTTTGCTAGCTCAGCATAACTATCATAAAAGACCAAGTTCATCGTCCCTAAATCTTCCAGCTCTTTAACGTAAAAAACCTCTTTCAGAACGCCAACTCTTTTACCAGTCAAACTTTTTAGACCATTATACTGACCAAAATTATCTCTAACAAAAACCATAATGGGTATATTGTAATAAGCACTCGTAAATACAGTAAATGGCTCACGATATTTTTTATAAGAAATGCTGCCTATCATATCGATTTCTTTATTTTTGAACGCATTATAAATAGTCATCCACTTATCAATATGCCTTTCAAATTTCAAACCGGTTTTCTTAGAAATAAGATCCAATAAATCATGCTCAAATCCAATTGGCTTACCTTCTATATAATACGAAAAAGGAGTGAAATCCGGCATTAGACCAACTGTCACAACTGGATTTTCTTTAATGTAGTTTTTTTCTTCTTGCGTTAGTTCCAAAGGTTTTGCAATAGACGTGGCTGAATACAGAAATAAGAAAATCAGTGATATAAGTAGTTTTGTCATTTCTGCCTCAGTAAAACGTTAAAAAGAAGGTTTGAATCAACCCTGAAATCTATAAAAAATCATCAAAAAAATACCAATCTTTTTAAAAAGCCTTATGTTTTCATCATTCAGTAGGTGAAAAAGCCTTTAATAAATCCGCATTGGTTGGGTATTCTTGCAACAAATCAACCAATTTTTGAGCACCATAAGCGGGCTTAAGGTTTGTTAGTGAACGACGCAAAGCACGCACTTTCTCAAGATCTTTTACATCAATAAGCAATTCCTCACGACGCGTGCTGCTTTTCGCAATATCAATAGCGGGGAAAATGCGATGACTCGCCGCTTCTCGTGATAATACAATTTCCATATTGCCCGTGCCCTTGAACTCTTCAAAGATCACCTGATCCATCTTGCTGCCTGTGTCCACCAGGATAGTCGCCAGAATCGTTAGCGATCCGCCGTTTTCTATTTTTCTCGCGGCACCAAACAGCTTACGAGGAATTTCTAAGGCTCTGGTATCAAGGCCACCAGACATGGTTCGGCCACTACCTCGTTGTTCCGCATTATGAACTCGTGAAAGCCTTGTCAGGGAGTCAATCACAATCATCACGTCTTGACCTTCACCAGCTTGCTTACGCGCAGTTGCAAGCAGCGCATCGGCCACACGAACATGTTGCGTATAACTTTCATCAGAAGACGATGCATGCACTTCAGCCGATACGCTGCGTTTAAAGTCTGTCACTTCTTCAGGCCGTTCATCTATTAATAAAGCATAGAGCTTGATGTCTGGATAAGCCTCAGCTACCGACTGACAAATATGTTTAAGCATAGTGGTTTTGCCCGACCCTGGCGGTGCGACAATCAAGCCTCGCTGCCCCATGCCAATTGGTGTGATCAAGTCCATCGCGCGAACTGTCCGCTCTGAAGAGCCAGATGCCAATTGAATACAAGGGGAAGGATGAATGGCAACGCCGTTTAAAAAACGTTTTTCAGGATCATTCGGATATAAGTCCTCGGCCACCTCATCGACAGGATTCACGTCAGAAGCGCGCTTACCTTTCAAACTTAATATTTTTCTCGTCATAATGTGGTCTTATAGTCTTGGGGGATTTAAAAATCAGTATCTTAATTTGAACACACTGATGTTACAGATCACTATTTTTTCTTTTTAAAGATCGGCCTCTCGGCTCATCGCCTTCGTACAGCACAATATCAGAATGCAAGAATTCGGCCGCTTCGGCGGAACCTTCAACTTTAACCGCGCTGCGTTCTAACATTTCGGCTTCAAATTCGGTTAATACACTTGCTCGAATACCCGCTTCGCGCCATTGGGATTTTGACCAGCAGCCTTTTGAAATTTCGCGTGCCAAAGACAGCGCATCTAACAAAGCCTGATTCGCACCCTGTCCTTTAAATGGGCTCATTGGGTGAGCGGCATCACCCAGCAAGGTCACTTTATCGCCTTTTTCCAAACGTTCTGCTGTGAGCAATTCTCGATCATACACCGGATAGCCAGACACATGAGTAGCCTGTGTCGCTGCTAAAATCTGCGGAACAGGGTCATGCCATTGTGTTCTGCGACATGCCTCTCCTTTTAAAGCCTGAGTGCCTTGGGCGCTCAATGCCTTAGCATCCTCTTCTGCCATAGGAAAACTAAGCTGCCACATCACAGAATCTGCATCATAAGGCATGATATAAATGCGTTCATTACCATTGGCAGTTTGAAATACTGTCGCTGAATCTAACAATTCGCTTTCCATGCCGTTCAGATCTGATAAAGAGCAAATCCCTAAAATGACAATACAACCAAGATAGCGTAATGGCGTCGTGTCCTCACCAATCAACAAACGGCGTACTGCGCTGCGAATACCATCCGCACCAACAACTAAATCCGCCTTTGCGTGCTTTAACTGCCCATCAACCAAAAAGCTAAGGTCGACATCATCACCCTCTTTAAAGTCGACTAACTGATGTCCCCATTGTACGGCATCGCGTCCACCCAACTGCTCAAGCAAGGCTAAACGCAACGCTTGGCGAGCAATATGAATGTTCGTTCGCTTGGGTGATGTTGTTGCGTCAGACTGCATCCACTTGCGCATGCCCCATTCACCCACGACTTTTCCTTCTGTGGTATGAACCACATGTCGTGTTGAAACAACGCCTTTTTCTAACGAAAAGATGCCAAAGCCTTCAATGGCTTTACTGGCTTGCTGCAAGGTCAATCCATAACCTTGCGAACGAGCATCAAAGCCGTGATCACGTTCATACAGGGTAAAAGGAATCCCGCGATGTAGGCAAGCAACGGCTAAAGCAACACCACCGATGCCGCCACCAATAATGGCAACATGAGGATATTTTTCAGTATCAGGTTCTGCAAAACGGGCAGATTTAATCAACCCAGAACCAAGGCAATGCAAACAAGACTCAAGATGACCTTTAGGACGAACCGGAGCTTTCCCTTCGCCCTTTAATTTTTCAAATTCGCTCAACTCTTTTAAATAGAGCAAGCGCACTTTCTTACGTAGCCTGCGGCTTCTTTTGCCTCGACCTTGGCACTCAGGACAAACCACCCAACACGCGTTTTCATTTTCCAATTTATTTACTTCTTTTTCATGTGACCTGATTGTCATTTTCTCTTTCTGTTGGGGGATATTGTAACCAATTTAAGCAATACTGCGGCGCATAGTACCCTTGTAGCGATGCTTTTTACTATTACCCCAGAAATTTAATGCGAAAAAATTAAGGTTCTTTTCTATCGACATGCCCATTTTGTGCTTTAACACGACCGAGCATTGGTACCGCGTGTTCGTCTAAGTAAAAAAGGGCTGCTACACTATTTTCACATTGATCTATGTTTTCAACACATCGCGACAGAGGATTTTCAAGACATTCATTTAAAGGACTCTAATAATCAAAGGGGAAAAAAATGAACAATAGTTTCGATACCCAACAACAGATTACTGTTAATGGCGAGCCATTTCAGATTCACTCCTTAAAAGGCTTTGGCGACAAAGCCAAACGTCTGCCATTTTCGTTAAAAATATTACTCGAAAACCTACTCCGTAACGAAGATGGCGTTAATATCAAAGAGCAAGATATTCAAGCATTATTAGATTGGGACCCAAAAGCCAAGCCCACATCCGAAGTTGCTTTCACTCCTGCTCGTGTTGTCATGCAAGACTTTACCGGTGTACCCGCCATTGTCGATTTAGCTGCCATGCGTGATGCGATGGGAAAACTAGGCGGCGACCCTGCAAAAATAAACCCGCTCTCCCCTGCCGAACTGGTTATTGACCACTCAGTACAAGTCGACGGGTACGGTAATCCGGGAGCGTTTGATTTAAACTCAAAACTGGAATATGAACGAAATAAAGAACGCTACGAATTTTTGCGCTGGGGCCAAACCGCTTTTAATAACCTAAAAGTCGTACCACCAGCCACCGGTATTGTTCACCAAGTCAATTTAGAATATTTAGCCCGCGTTGTATTTAACGAAGACCATAACGGTCAAAAATTTGCCTATCCTGACACGCTAGTAGGAACAGATTCACATACCACCATGATCAACGGCTTGGGTGTGCTGGGCTGGGGGGTCGGCGGCATTGAAGCCGAAGCCGCTATGCTCGGCCAACCCATTAGTTTGCTTATCCCGCAAGTTATTGGTGTGAAGTTAAGTGGCCGGCTACCAGAAGGCACGACAGCAACCGACCTCGTTCTTACTGTCACTGAAATGCTTCGAAATCATGGTGTGGTTGGGAAGTTTGTCGAATTTTACGGCGATGGGCTTGCCGACTTACCACTTGCCGACAGAGCCACTATTGCGAATATGGCACCAGAATACGGCGCAACCTGCGGCATTTTCCCTATTGATGATGAAACCATTAATTATCTTCGTCTAACAAACCGCGATGAAACACAACTTAACCTTATTGAAAACTACGCAAAACACCAAGGCCTATGGCGCAATGATGGCGACGAAGCCAACTATACTGATCACCTTGAACTTAAATTAAATGATGTTGTACCTAGTCTCGCTGGCCCTAAGCGCCCACAAGACAGAATAGCTCTTGATAAAGCGGGTGATATTATTCGAGATCATCTAAAAGGCTTTCAAGACGAACGCATGGCTCTCACTATTAAAAGCACAGAGGATCAGACTCGTATTGAAGGTGAAGGCCCCGTCGTACACCCAGATGAATCCGTTGATGAAGCGCCCATTAAAGGCGCCGCCATCGTTAATTTTAAAGATCAAGAATTTGAATTGAACGACGGCGCCTGTGTTATTGCCGCCATTACCAGCTGCACCAACACCTCGAACCCAAGTGTGATTTTAGCCGCAGGTTTGGTCGCTAAAAAAGCAAAAAAACTGGGAATCAATGTCAAACCTTGGGTAAAAACCTCATTAGCACCCGGCTCTAAAGTTGTGACAGACTACTTGGAAAAAGCAGAATTAATGGATGATTTAGAAGGTCTTGGCTTTAACCTCGTCGGCTATGGCTGCACCACCTGCATTGGTAATTCAGGCCCATTAGCGACGGAAATATCCGATGCCATCCAAAGAAACAAACTCATTGTTAGCTCTATTTTATCGGGTAACCGAAACTTCGAAGGACGTATTCACCAAGACGTAAAAATGAACTTTTTGGCTTCGCCACCTCTCGTAGTCGCCTATGCCATTGCGGGACGAACCGATATCGATGTCTACAAGGAGCCCCTAACTCAAGACGCAGATGGCAAAGATATTTACCTAAAAGACATCTGGCCAAGTGTTAAAGAAGTCAGTGATCTAGTAAAAGAAATTGTCACTAAAGACATGTTCGCCAAAAGCTACGCCAACGTATATAAAGGCGACAAACATTGGCAACAAATTCAAATCCCAGATGGTAAACTATACGACTGGAACGACGCCTCAACCTATATTAAAAAAGCGACCTTTTTTGATGGCATGAGTATCGAGCCTCCGGGCATTCCAACGATTAAAGCCGCGCGCTGTTTAGCCAAACTAGGAGACTCCGTCACTACCGACCATATTTCTCCTGCTGGTTCTATTAAGGCCGATTCACCCGCCGGCTTATACCTGCAAGAACATGGTGTAGAAAAAGCCCACTTCAATTCTTATGGCTCTCGTCGAGGCAACCATGAAGTCATGGTGCGCGGTACTTTTGCCAACGTTAGACTAAAAAATTTACTGGCTCCAGGCACCGAAGGCGGTGTTACTCGTACTCAACCTGACGATAACCTAGCCAGTATTTACGATGCCGCAATGACCTATCAAGAAAACAACACACCGTTAGTCATTCTTGCAGGTAAAGAATACGGTACGGGGTCATCACGTGACTGGGCGGCTAAAGGTTCGTTGCTGCTTGGGGTAAAAGCCGTAATAGCACAAAGTTATGAGCGAATTCACCGTTCTAATTTAATTGGTATGGGCGTTTTGCCCTTGCAGTTTAAAGATGGTGACAGCCATGAATCGCTTGGCTTAACAGGGCAAGAGCAATTTGACATCAATGATCTACACGACAAAACCGATGAAGTCACCCTTGTGGCAACCAATAGCGAAGGTCAAGAAGTACGCTTCAGTGCAGATGTACGAATCGATACGCCCAAAGAGTGGGATTACTACAAACACGGCGGTATTTTACAGTACGTATTACGCGGCATGCTCGACTAACTAACCTAAGTTGCAGCTCTAACTTTGCTGTTTTTTTATTTAGTAACAGAACCCATCAGCCTAGCTTAGAAATGAGCTAGGCTGATTTACTTATCTGGTTTGCTTATAAAGCAGATAACCCCTTCTCCCCTTTAAAATCTATAATTGCACCTTCACCTTCAGGCCTTTCTTTCATTACCAAAATGCGTGTCCTCTCTCAGTCCAGTTGGCTTTTATACTTCTTAATCAAAAGTGGATTCGTTATAATCTGCGTTTCCCCATATAAAAAACATATAATTTTAAAAGAGACTAGCCTAAATGAAATTTTACCAAGCAGTAATCGGTACAGCCCTTGGTTTGGCCGTGACACAACTCAGCTTCGCTCAAAGTCAAATCACATTTAAATCTGCCAAGACTAGCTCTTCTTATTATCAAATGGCGGTGGAAATTGCTCAGGCCGTAAAAAAAGATACTGATAGCAATCTGATTGTCACAGTCGAAGAAAGCCAAGGTTCCGTGCAAAACGTCATGGAAACGGCCTTTCGTGGTGCAAATTATGTCTTCACCACGCCTCCTGCGTTAGTTAACTTAGCGCAAAACGGACAGGCAATGTTCAAGAACAAGAGCAACCCTAAATTTAACGACATTCGAGCTTTGTTCCCCATTCCCTCTTTAGCCATGCATTTTGTTGTCTCTGACAAAAGCGGCATCAATCAGTTTTCAGACATAGCGGGCAAAAAAATCTTACTAGGCAAAGGCACGTTCGGAGCAAATGAGGGTGCAAAATATATCAAGCTGTTTGGTTTAGACGATAAAATTGATCTTGCTCAAGTCGAGCTGTCGAATGCCGTTCCAGCATTGAAAAATGGTCAAATTGATGGCTTTGTTACTTCTGGTTCTTTTCCGGCACCTAACGTCATCGAAGCCTCCGCGGGCACTAAGGTAAAAATTCTATCCTTTAACGATGAGCAAATAGCCCAAACAAAACGTACCAAATTGACTATTCCAGCCGGCACATACGCAGGACAAAACGAAGACATCACCACAACATCATTGCCTGTTGTCGTTTACACCAGCACCGCAATGGATGATGAAACAGCATACACCTTGACCAAAGCATTTTGGGATCAAAAGAAACAAATGTCAGATTCCTCTGCTTGGTGGAAAGGCGTCACCACTGACATGCTAAGCAACATCGATGGTAAGATTCATCCAGGCGCGGCAAAGTATTATCGTGAAATGGGCGTTACTCTTAGTGAAAAACAGCAATAATCAAAGCGTTTAATACGTATTATCAGACGTTAGAATCATGACGCATTCTTTTTCACGCATTAAAAGCAGAATCTACTAACTTGTGGATTCTGCTTTTGTAATGGTGACTGGCGATAAACACGTCTTACCCATCCAATTTTTAAAACAGGCCGTACTTTATGCCTAGTAAATATTTTTGGGCCAGCTTTGGCTTCATTAGTATCATTTTCCACCTAACGCTTATTTTCTCAGGCTTAGTGCCGAATTTAGTCAGTCGACCACTTCATATGGCACTGGCGCTACCTTGGGCGTTTATCTTCCTCAGCAATACAAGCTTTCAACGCGTTACAGGCTATGTGTTTACAGTGCTTGGTCTAATTGCCACACTCTGGGTGGCTTACAATGCCGATCAACTAGTCGATCAATACGGTTATATCAGTCAAAATTATCAACTCTGGATCGCCAGTATTTTACTTCTGAGCGTTTTAGAAATGGCAAGACGTTGTATCGGTTGGCCCTTGCCTCTCGTTGCGGCTATCGCACTTTGCTATGGGTTGTTTGGACAATACATTCCAGGAGAATTTGGCCACCCAGGAACACCCATTGGCAGTTTCTTGGGCACTTTAACCATCGCGGAAGGCGGGATTTGGGGCAAACTTACTGGCGTTTCAGTCAGTATTGTCGCTATTTTCGTCATCTTTGGCGCCGTGCTAAACGCAGGAGAAGCAGGACAAGGCTTTATGAACCTCGCCATGGCCGCGGCTGGAAGGCTTCGCGGTGGCGCCGCCAAAGTATCCGTTATCTCCTCTGCTCTATTCGGCTCTATTTCCGGTTCAGCCTCTGCTAACGTGGCCTCTACCGGTGCGATCACCCTGCCTGCTATGACAAAGCTTGGTTACCCCAAGTCTCTCGCGGGCGCGACCGAAGCAGTGGCCTCTTCTGGAGGGCAAATCATGCCTCCTCTAATGGGTGCTGGGGCTTTTGTCATGGTTGAACTAACAGGCATTCCATACCAAAGCATTATGATGGCGGCCATCTTGCCCGCTATTTTATACTTTTGGGCTGTTTGGGTTGGTATTGATGCCTTTGCCTTGCGCTATGATCTGAAAGCCGTCAGCAAAGACCAGCAGCCCAGCCGTCGACAACTGCTGATTACCTGCAGTTTCTTCATGATCCCGTTTGCGATTCTACTATGGGGGATGTTTGGCCCTGCTTATACGCCACAATTCGCAGCCAGTATTGCCATCTTTGGCGCGGCTATTTTGCTCTTCTTTAACTCGAAAGGTGTAGCAAATAAAAAGCAGATTTTTGAGCGTTTAGAAGACGTTGGCATTAACGCTGGCAAACAAATCGCTATGATCGCGGCCATTATCTTGTGTGCGTCTATTGTGGTTGGCGTTTTATCCATCACCGGATTAGGTGTCAAAATCACCTCACTGATTATTTCCGGATCATCAGGCATGCTTTGGCCAGCTATTATACTGACCGCTATTGCTTGCTTGATATTGGGAATGGAAGTACCGACGACGGCAGCTTATGTCATCTGCATTTCAGTTGCAGGCCCAGCTTTAGCTCAGCTCGGCTTATCGTCACTACAAGCACACTTATTTGTGTTCTGGTTTGCACTGCTTTCAACCATTACACCGCCTGTATGTGGCAGCGTCTTTATTGCGGCTGGCATGGTGAAGGAAAACTGGTTAAAAGTGGCGGGCGTCGCCATGATGCTAGGTGTCGGCTTGTATTTAATTCCACTGGCAATGATCGCTAACCCATCATTAATCCAGTTAGGGACAAGTCCACTACTTGCTATTGCTAGCGCCTGTAAAATCGCCCTCGCGCTGTATTGCATTTCAATGGCCTTAATTGCGCCTTTCAAGATTATAAAACGCGCACTGTATTTGTCCGTTGGGCTAGTATTAATTTTCGCGCTTCCTATCTAATACAAAGGGCTCCTAACGAACACAAACGCTAGGAGCCCTTACCAAAAAGAAAGCAATACACGGAGCCCTACTAAAATGAAATAGTCTGATTATTGCTGCAAAGTGGCTTTATGAAGAATACCCACATGCACCAGACTGATTAGCTTAATGAGGGGTTTAATAATAAGTTGAGCACTGCCAACCACGAATAGCCAAGTCCCGCTTTCGACCAATGAATCATTGAGAAAAAAGAAGCTGCCAATCAAAAACCACACAGCAATCATAAGATCGTTAAAAGCACCAAGCGCTTCATAGCGCCGCTGCACGACAATATGTCGACTACCAATGTCTATGTCTAATTCTCTTCCGTTCACTTTTATCACTGTTATTCCCACTATTGCTTAAAATATCGTGATAAAAACCCTAACCAATCGTTTTATGTTTAACAACCTTCAGACAAGACTAAAAACCTAAATGCGCTTTTAAACCTCATTAAATGGTTCAAATACACAAAATGTCTTCCCATCAATCACATCTCAGTTGGGTCAATTTTCTTCACCATGTTAATGCTCACTGTTTCATAACCCATTTCAGCATACAGTTGTTTTGCAGCGTCATTATGAGAAAACACATGCAAACCAATATTGACGATATTATGAGTAGCCGCGAAGTCTTCGATTTCTTTTAAAGCAAGCTTGGCATAGCCTTTTCTTCGATGCTCAGCCTTGATTTCTAAATCGTAAATAAACACAGTGCTTGTAGTGCTACTGCTCTCTAACGTCAGCCATACCATTCCCACTGTCTCATTGACATCAGGCACTTTTAGTTCAAAAAAGTGATTGTTGTCTGTGTCTAATCCGCGCGGTAAAAGCCTTTCTATATCACGACGAGATCGAGTTAATGAGCCTGCTTTTTGCCAACGGCCAGACTCCACATTCTCTCGTGCGTATTGAAAAACCAACTCTTCAATATAAGGTGCAAAAAACGGTTTAGACATAGGAACCAAGAAAGACATTAAAACTCCATTTAATTGAGGCAGAAGACAGTCTTCTATGAAGACCTAAATATTAACCAGCACAATAGTCGGTACGGAATTTCTTTTCAATAAAAGGCGTATTTTTTAACTCTTAATCACTTAATTTGAAGTCAGCTGTTATAAAATGGTGGCAATCAATATTTACCGCACTTTAGGATACTCTAATCATGTTCAAAGAAATCGATAGCCAAGCCTCTCCTTTAGGTGAAATATCCCTGCGCAGACGACGTATTCCCGCCTTTGGTGACAGAGACATCTATGAAGTAAAACTAGGTGAGGAATTTCTGATGTCGAGCATGTTTGTCGATGCGGAAGAAGCCTTGTCGACTCTTGGCTTAGCGCAGGTACAAGGCGAAGATTTAAGTGTCGTGGTCGGTGGATTAGGCCTAGGTTACACCGCCGTAGCGGCACTAAAAGACGAACGAATTGCAGAATTACTTGTGGTCGATGCGTTAGAAACCGTCATCAGCTGGCACCAAAAGGAACTCGTTCCACTGGGTAAAATACTCAACGCAGACAAACGTAACCGTTATGTGCTTGGTAGCTTCTTTGACCTCGCCACAGACCCAAGTACGGGATTTGACCCAAGCCATGCCGGTAAAAAGTTCGATGCCATCTTGCTAGACATCGACCATTCCCCAACCGAATTCCTTAATCCAAGCAACGCAGGTTTCTACACCACAAAAAACCTAACGCGCATGGCAGAACAACTGAAACCAAACGGCGTATTCGCCATGTGGTCACAGAACCCACCAGAAGACAACTTTATCGAATTGCTTAACACCGTATTCGCAAGCGTCGACTCCCACCTAGTGACCTTTGATAACCCGTTTCAAGGCGGACAATCGACCAACTCGGTTTATGTTTGTGTGAAGGGGTAAAACACTTCTGACGAATGGCATGACGGCTGAACTCTGCCAATTGCCGTAGCTTGTTAGAGGTATTTATTCGGATTACAATGAAAATACAACAGTCTTTAAGGAAGCCATATGTCTACACCTGCACTTGATCAGTTGCGATCTCAAATTATGATACTCCCAGAATCTGAGCGAGCTGAATTAGCTCATGATTTAATTAAAAGCCTTGATACACCAAATGACAATAGTGTTTCTAATGAATGGGAACTTGAAATAAAAAACCGTATTGCGCAAATTGATGCAGGAACCGCTAAATTTGTTGATAGAGATACATTTCGCGAGCGTATGATGTCGAAAATCAAAGGACAGTGATTTGCCAATAAACATCTTAGAAGAGGCGCTAGAAGAAGCCGCATAAGCTGCTGGCTGGTACGAACAAGAGTGCAAAGGTCTAGGTTACGATTTCTTTAATGCTGTTGAAGAAGCATTTGATGTCATTGAAGGTCACACCTTGCCTCTCAGCCCTATGCCCAACGAAATAAACCTAGTAGAAGTGAAACGTCTAATTCTAAAAAGATTCCCTTTCGACATCATTGTTTTAGAACGCCCCACTAAAAAAACCGTTATTGCCATCGCTCACCATTCTAAAAAACCTGGATATTGGCGGGTTCGTATTATTCCTTAGCGCTGCCAATATCAGAGATCCGAAACTTCAGTTCACCTTGCACCCGCCCTCCCCAACAAATTCAATAACCCTCTCAGAAAATTTCGTAATTGAAGCTATCGCCTAAAAAATCAATGATTCAGGAAGTCAAAAATAACAACAATCAGGAGTTCATGATGAGCGAGATTTTCCAAAACATCCCTTTTGTAAAATACGAAGGCGCAAGTTCAAACAACCCTTTTGCTTTCAAACATTACGATGCGAACAAGATGCTGATGGGTAAAACCATGGCGGAGCATTTACGCATGGCCGCATGCTATTGGCATAACTTCTGTTGGCAAGGTAGCGATGTATTTGGCGCCAACACTTTTAATCGCCCTTGGTCCAAGCCAAGCAATGAGATGGAAGCGGCGAAAATGAAGGCAGATGCAGCCTTTGAATTTTTCACTAAAATGGGCATTTCTTACTACAGCTTTCACGATGTGGATATCTGCCCAGAAGGCTGCTCGATCAAGGAATACATTAATAACTTTGCGCAAATGGTCGAGGTTCTACAAGCAAAACAAGAAGCCACTGGCATGAAATTATTATGGGGTACAGCCAATGCCTTTTCCAACCCAAGATACATGTCTGGCGCAGCGTCCAACCCGAATCCTGAGATCTTCACTTACGCGGCGACTCAAGTGTTTCACGCGATGAATGCCACCAAAGCACTCAAAGGCGAAAACTACGTTCTATGGGGCGGCCGTGAAGGCTATGAAACCCTATTGAATACCGATCTAAAACGCGAGCGCGCGCAGCTTGGTCGATTCATGCAAATGGTGGTTGAGCACAAATACAAAATTGGTTTCGAAGGCACTTTATTGATCGAGCCAAAACCCGCAGAACCTACCAAGCATCAGTACGATTACGATACCGCGACGGTTTATGGCTTTTTAAAAGAGTTCGGTCTTGAGCAAGAGATAAAGGTCAATATTGAAGCCAACCATGCCACTTTGGCAGGTCACAGCTTCCACCACGAAATCGCCACAGCTTGCTCGTTAGGTATTCTTGGTTCCGTGGACGCCAACCAAGGCGACGCGCAACTTGGCTGGGACACTGACCAATTCCCTACTAGTGTCGAAGAATACACACTCGTTACTTATGAAATTCTAAAATCAGGCGGTTTCAAAACTGGCGGCTATATGTTCGATACCAAGCTACGTCGTCAATCGATGGATCTGGAAGATTTATTCCACGGTCACATTGGCGCGATGGACACTTTAGCCCTATCGTTAGAACGCGCAGTTAAGATGATCGAAGACGAGAAATTGGCCAACCTTGTTGATCAGCGTTATGCAAAATGGAACGATTCTTTAGGTGCAGACATTTTGGCGGGCAAACACTCATTGCAAGACCTTGCGGAATACGCTGAGAAAAACAACATCGACCCTAAACCCGTTTCAGGTCGCCAAGAAATGCTAGAAAACATGGTGAATGGCTACATCTTTAAATAAGAGTTCACATAAGCCGTTAGATAAAAATCAAGTAGCTTAAAAGCAAAAAACACAGGCCAACGAAAGCTGACCTGTGTTTTTTAGTGTTGCATTCTACTAATTGATATTAAGAAAAGATCACACCTTTCTTCAATAAAAAACAGCCGTAACCTCTTGCTTCACCCGTGACGACAACCGCGAAGGCTTGTTTCGCTGTTTCATAAAACGCAAAACGCTCTAACGATCCCATTTCAGCATTGTCACTATCAGCGGATTTCAACGCTGCCGCGAATTCTTGCTGAACTTCTGGCATCACAGATTCGTCTTCACCCACCACTTGCATACGCGTCACTGGTTGATCAACAAAGGTATCCAGTGGCAACACTGATAAAATCGCTGTGGCCGCTTGAATGACATTCACACCATCTAAACGAATCACTGGTTTTCCAGCCGCAACAGATGCAGCAGGAAAATTACGATCAACCAGAACTATGTCATCGCCGTGGCCCATTGTGCGCAGTACGTTCAGTAACTCACCACTTAGCAAAGGATCTATATTTTTTAGCATGTTTTTTCCCTAATCACAGATAGGCTGAAAGCAAATATTGATAATCTATTTTTGCTGCACGATGGCGGCTTTATGCTGCAAGCGACTTTGTTTTTGGTCGATGATGACAGCAAGAATAATCACCACGCCTTTAATCACCATTTGCCAAAATTCACTCACACCCATCATCACCAAACCATCGGCCAAAATACCAATAACGAAAGCACCAATCAGCGTCCCCATAATGGTGCCGCGACCACCAGCCAACGAGGTTCCGCCCAATACCACGGCGGCAATGGCGTTCATTTCAAACGCTACACCCGTAGCTGGATGACTCGCAACCAGCTGTGAAGAAACAACGATGCCTGCAATGGCCGCACAAAGACCCGAAATGGTGTAAACCCATACTTTGACACTACGCACTTTCACGCCAGACAACTCGGCAGAATGTTCGTTGTCACCAATGGCAAACACATGACGGCCAAATTGCGTTCTTTTCGCGATGTAGGCAATCACACCAGCAAGGATAAACATCATCCAAATTGCGTAAGGCAGACCCAATAATTTCGCAGAACCAATCAATTCAAAACCCGTATTGCCAAGCTGCTCATTACCAGACAAGCCAGTAAAGGTTTCACCACCAGACAACAACATAGCCGCACCACGAACGATATACATGGTGCCCAAAGTACAAATAAAGGGGGCGACGTTATAGCGTGTTATCAAGACGCCATTAATGGCACCGATCAAACCACCGATCACTAAAACAATAGGTACAACCAACCAAACACTTGGGAAGATAGCGATGCCAAACATTGGCAATACAATCCCTTTTGTAATCAACCAACCCGCGACCATGCCACAAAAACCTAGGATCGCACCGATAGAAAGGTCGATACCTGCGGTAATAATGACGAAGGTAATGCCAAGCGCCAAAAAGGCGTTAATGGCAATGTGCTTCACCATAATGACGACACTACTTGCTGCCAAAAAGCCCGGCACCATAAAGGTGAAAAACGCCAGAATTAAAAACAACGCAATGAATGTGCGCATTTTTAACGCTAATAACAACAGGCTTTCGCCAGAGAAAACAGACGAGTTTTGAGATGCTGTATTTTGAGAAGTTTTCATATTAAAGTCCTTGTGCGCTTGCTGACACAAGTGCAGATTCTGTTGCTTCAGAGCGAGCGATATTGGCGGTTAATTTGCCTCCGGACATCACCAGAATGCGATCAGATACGGCCATTATTTCTTTGAGGTCGGAGGTCGAAAACAACACTCCAATCCCCTGCTCAGAAAGCTTCACCATCATATTAAATACGTCACCTTTGGCACCGATATCAATGCCGCGAGTTGGCTCATCCAATAACAAAACCTTCGGACTGGTTAACAAAGTTCGTCCAATCACTACTTTTTGTTGATTGCCACCACTCAATGCGCGTATTTCAATATCAGGAGAAGACACCTTGATAGACAAATCACCAATGGCGGACGTTACCGCTTCCGCTTCGGCTTTTTCATCGATGGAAAAGCGATTTTTGAGTCGACGCCATAAGCTAGAAATCGTCATGTTATTACTCACTGACGAAATCGGGAAAATACCATTCTTTTTACGATCTTCAGGAACAAGACAAATTCCATAACGGATGCGTTCACTGGTGTCCATTTTGGCGGGCACTTTATGCTCCGCGATTTCTACATCGCCTGAATATTCTTGCAAGCCAAGTAGACATTCCATTAGCTCGGTTCGACCTGCGCCCATGAGTCCGTATACTCCAACGATCTCGCCGGATTTCACATCCATAGATACATCATCAACCAAGGTAAGACCCATTTCATTGATCAATTTGATGTTTTTTACGTCTAGTACTGGCTCGCCAAACTTACGGCCCGGTTTCAAGAAGTTAGAAACAGGGTCGCTACCCAGCATTTCTCTGACAATCCACGGAACGTCGATGTCTTTGACTTCCGCTTCAGACTGGAAGTTGCCATCACGTAAAATCGTAATATGATCACCGATCGCCATCAGTTCTTCTAAACGATGGGAAATATAAATAATAGAAACGCCCTGAGCGGTTAAGTCTCGAATAACTTTAAACAGCAACTCCACTTCGGTTTTACTTAATGCCGAAGTAGGTTCATCCAGAATCAACACATCCGCTTCATCGGCCAAGGCTTTGGCGATTTCAATCAACTGCTGTTGACCCACTTTCAAGTTAGACAGCAATTCAGATGGCTTAATGCCTTGGTCAAGACGGGCCATTAGTTCAGCGGTGATTCGGTGTTGTTCCGCGGTATCTAGCGGCATCAGACCATGCTGTTTTTCGCGACCCAAGAAGATATTTTCCGCCACCGTTAAGTTGCCAAACAGATTAAGCTCTTGGTGAACCATGCCAATACCTTTGGCAGCGGCATCACGAGTATGCTGAAAAGAGACAGCTTCATCGTTGAGATAAATAGTGCCTTTACTGGGCTGTTGAACACCCGCGAGAATCTTCATCAAGGTGGATTTACCCGCGCCATTTTCACCAATGATGACATTCACTTTGCCGCGGTAAACTCGGTAATCTACTTCGTTTAATGCGATAGTGCCTGGGTAAATCATGGAAATTTTTTCGGCGCGAATGACGACGTCAGCGTTAACTTGGCTCATCATTTGCCTCCAAGAGTAATCTGCATTGGTACAGCATCACTGATGGTGTTTTGATCAATGGTAATCGCAGCAATAACCGTGGCTTTTTTGCCTACCCAACTAGAATCTGGTTCGCCAACAGACGCCATAGCGCGATGATTAAACTCTCGTGAGATTTGAGCAAAACGAATCTGGTTCTTGAAATCATCAAATACAACGTATTTGGACGCATCACGAATTGCATTGCCTTTGATAATACGTCCCACTTGAAGATTAATATTGGTATCGCCAACTTTAATCGTTATAGCACCTCTCATTTTGCCTAAATTAACACTGTCGATGGTGCCATCTAAACGGACAAAGAAGCTTTGCTTAGTGTTAATTTTCTGTGCATCCAGCTGGGATTTAATGCTTTCCCATGGAGTGAACGCTTGCGTTGCTTCTGGGAAGACTTTTGGCTCCCAAAGCTGATCGGCCACTTCAGACAAGGTGAAGTCTGCGAAGCTAACGACGGCATTAGGATCTTTAGGAATAATAGGATTGCCATCAGCATCTAAGTCCGTAACGGTACAGGCTGTCAGCAAATTAAGGCACGCAATGAGCCCGATAAATTGAAAGAGTTTTTTATAAGACATAATGATACCCAAGGAGCCGAAGCTCTCGAAAATGAGAGCTTCGAATCAGGTTGTTATTTTTTTAGAGCGAAGTTGCTTAGATTTTTCGCATTAGAACTATCAATCAATACACAATCCATGAGTTGTTTTTCTGGCAATCCTGTTGAGCCAGTACGAATGTATAGATCTGCCTGTTCAGCAACGCGCTGTGCTTGAGCATAAGCTGGCTGCATTACAGTTGCCTTGATGTTAGAACCTTTGATAATAGAATCTCTAACGTAATCTAGACCGTCAAAACCCACGATGAAAACGTCTTTACGACCGGCGGCTTGCAATGCTGCTTCTGCACCCAACGCCATAGAATCATTCCCCGTGATCACGCCTTTGATATTTGGATTCGCTTGTAGAATCGACTCCATACGGCTAAACGCTTCAGTTTGGCTCCAGTTAGCTGACTGACGAGCCACCATTTTGAATTCTGGGAAGTTATCCAGAATGTCGTGGAAGCCTTCACTGCGCACTTGCGCATTGGTGTCTGACTCAGGTCCTAACAACTCAACGTACTCACCACCGTCACCCATCAACTCGGCAAATTTTTCACCTGCTAACTGAGCACCTTGAAAGTTATTCGATACGATTTGAGTCACAGCAATGCCAGTTTTATTGATTTCACGATCATATAGAAAAGCGGGGATACCGGCTTTTTTCAAACGCTCTAATGAACCAATACTTGCGTCCGCGTCAGCATTATCCAAAATAACCGCTTTGGCTTGACGAGCAATCGCCGTTTCAATCAGTTGGTTTTGTTTGTTCACATCACCGTCATGAGAAGCGACCAAGGTGTCATAGCCCAATTCTTTTGCTTTCGCATCCGCGCCTTCGGCACCGGCTTTAAAAAATGGATTATCGTGGGATGGCGTGATGATGGCAATCAAACCGTTACTAGCCATAACACTGGTGCTCGCTAAGGTAAGTAGCGTTGCTGCAAAGCAAGATTTCAGGAAGGTATTTTTTTTCATTGTATGTCTCCAGTGTACTTATTTTTATTAAAATATTTGAAATAGCAAACGATTGCGTAATCGTTTGCTATTTTTATATTAAGCACATGGAAGTTGTCAATGAATTCTTGACCATTCATAAAAAAACCATATTTATCAGTCAGTTACAAAGAAACACGGCAGATAACTGGTGTAATTTAACAACAAAACACCAAGCGTCTGAATTATAAGAACTTTTTCCAAGAAAAAGCCTTACAGCCAACCTTAAAAACGAGTTCTTCACCTCGTTTCTAAGAGAATCATCAAAAAGCTGAAAGTAAAATACACAGAAAATAACAAGAAATAGAGTTAGTCTGCAGACACAAAGGCGACTGATGAACGAACCACCAAATTAGGCTCTAACATGATCATCTTGCCCTCTTGGCGTGGGTTCTCAATACGTTCAATCATGGTGCTGATCGCCAATTCCGCTAATCGCTCTTTAGGCTGGTTGATGGTGGTTAAAGGTGGGCTAAAATAGGCAGAATACATGCAGTTGTCATAGCCGATGATAGACAATTGCTGCGGGATTTTGATACCAGACAATTGCGCTTCACTCATAGCCCCCATCGCCATGGCATCATTACCAACAAACACGGCACTAGGCAAATTCTGACAGGATAATAATTGGCGCATTCCCAGCTTTCCACCTTCAAACTCGAAGTCAGATTCAATGACCCAATCCCCCTCGATGGCTAAACCTGCTTGATCCATGGCTTCAATAAAGCCTTCTAAACGCTGCTTCGCTGGCAATTTTTCTAACGGCCCACCAATATAAGCAATACGTTTATGGCCTTGCTCAATAAGATGTTGTATCGCCAAATGTGCGCCTTTGACTGAATTATCTTGAATACGATCGACATAATCGTCAGACGGGCCCCAATCCATCACCACCATTGGCAAATTACGCTGACCGATTAACGAACTAAACAACGAGTCGTCATAAGCGGTACACATCACCAAAATGCCATCGACCCGCTTTTGCGTCAGCATTCTTAAATACGAATTGGTTTTTTCAAGTTCGCCATCGGTATTACAAAGCACAAGGTTGTAACCTTCTCGGTAACAGCACTTCTCGACTTCATTGACCAATTCGGCAAAAAAAGGATTCAAAGTAGTGGTGACTAACATGCCAAGGCTTTTGGTATTCTTTACCTTTAAACTGCGTGCTACGGCGCTAGGAGCATAGTTCAGCTCTTCGGCGGCTTGCAAAACTCGTTCTTGCGTCGTTTTTGCTACAAAACGCGTTTTATTCAAAACATGAGATACGGTTGTTGTTGAAACTCCAGCCCGTAACGCTACGTCTTTGATTGTCGCAGACAAACTTGCACTCCCCTTTCATGAATTGTGTTAACTGACTTTCTTCGCAGCCAATTTATACAAACAAAGACAAATAGATCAATCGCTTACGACTTGCCTTTGTTTGCAAAAAAACGGCGTAGAATTCAATACTATTGCAGGAAGTATACTTAACGACATTATAAAAATGCATCAAGAGTTTTTTATAATGTTTGATTTACCTATCTTACTGGGCACTATTTTTTGAAAAATAGCTCTTATGAGTCTTTACTCATCCGCGATGAAACTCGATATTCCCCCGGCGTCATACCCAAGTTTTTTCGCGAAACCGTGTACATGTATTGCACTGAGGGATAGCCACAGGTTCGGGCGATTTCATCGAACGGTAAATCTGTTGAAGTGATCAATTCACAGGCTCGATAAAACTTGGTCATGTGCAGTTGTTCGTGCATTGAGCAGCCAATTTCGTCGATAAAGCGAGTTTCTAGGTTGGTTCTTGATATACCAATGTAATCGACAACTTGCGCCACTTTCACACCTCGACAGGCATTATGACGAATAAAATGCATGGCTTGAATCACATAAGGATCATGCAAGGCGCGATAATCAGACGATTGTCTTTCTGCTACACCTGTAGGGTCGACCACCACCAGCGAGTTCTCTGCAGAATAACCTTGCAACATACGATGCAACATTTTTGCCGCTTCATAACCCATTTGCTTGCTGCCCTGCTCAACAGAAGACAAAGCGGTGCGGTTTAAGTACCTTGCCATGTTCTCATTATCAATCCCTACAATGGCGACTTGCTCTGGCACCAAGATATTCAAATGATCACAGACTTGTAATAAATGGCGTGCTCTGGAGTCGGTGACGGCAACAATACCAATCGGCTTAGGAAGTTCATTAAGCCAAGTCTCTAGCTCATGCTGAGCAGTTTCCCACACATCTGCAGAGGTACAGAAACCTTGATGAACATGAGGTTCAAATCCATCAGAGCGAACTTGCTCAACAAAAGCATGCTCTCGCTCACTGGCCCAACGACTGTAAATCGTACTTGGCATCCCATAAAACGCAAACTCAGGTAAACCTTTGCGCTTCAAGTGTTGATAGGCACAACGCACTAGTGCAGCATTGTCTGTTGCCACATAAGGTAAACGTGGATAATCTTTTTTGTGAAGATATGAACCACCAACCGCTACGGTAGGAATCTTGCTGTCTTTTAAGATTTCTTCGACTTCAGGATTATCAAAATCAGCAATGATGCCATCGCCTTTCCAGTGTTTCAGGTCATCAAGGCGAAAGCGAAAATCGTCTTCAAAATACACATCCCAGTCACACTGAGCCGCTTGTAAATATTCACCAATCCCTTCAATCACTTGACGATCGTAAACCTTATTCGCATTGAAGACTAAATTAAGTCGATAACGTTTTTCAAACATACAACAGCATCTCTAATTTTTATTATTACTTGATCATACTCTTGTTGATATTGCAGGTTCTAGGTAATGATAAAAATCAGAAGGGAAATAACAGAAATCGTAATGAAAGAAAGTTGGCAATAAGAGCGGCGTATTGCTGCACCGCTCTTGCTTATTACAAGCCTTTTACTCTTTGGTATAACTCCTGAAAGCGCCTGCGTTTCTCTGTATACCAAGCGCTATTTTCTTGATTAGGCAAATAACGTTTAATGAGCGCTGGCTTGGTACAAATTTCGTTTAGCGCGCCTTGGCCTTGATCGCCAATAGCGGCTAATCGAGCCGCCCCCAAAGCAGGCCCAACTTCACCACCTGCACGGTAATCCATTGGCACATTAAAGACATCAGCTAACATTTGTAACCAATAGGTACTTTTGGCTCCGCCACCAATCACGTCTATTCCTTCGCTGATACTTTGTGCCGAGCGCACCGCATCCAATCCATCCAGCAAGGCAAAGCTCACTCCTTCAAGCACAGCATGAACCAAATCCGCTGGCGTCGTTTCGTGGGTCATCCCCCAAAAAACACCTTTTGCATTGGCATCGTTATGCGGTGTTCTTTCTCCGCTTAGATAAGGCAAAAAAGTAAGCTTACTATCGTGATCCATACGATTCTCGGCCGCCAATAAAGCCAGCTCCACACTGCTAAATTGTGCCAATTTCGTGACCCAATCAATGCAACTCGCGGAACTCAACATCACCGACATAGTGTGCCAAGTATTCGGAACCGCATGACCAAAACTGTGCAAGGCAGCAGAAGGGTTCGCTGTAAAGCCATCACTTACCGCAAAAATCACCCCTGAGGTGCCAAGTGATAGCATAGTTTGTGTAGATGAAATAATGCCCATGCCGACTGCGCCAGCGGCGTTATCACCACCGCCCGCGACCACTGGTATAACTGGCAAAGACCAACGTTTTGCCAACACCTCGTCGATCGTGCCGGTGATTTCTGAGCCTTCATATACCTTTGGCATTTGCTGTTCGTTTAAGCCTGTTGCTTGCAACATGGTCTCGCTCCAAGCGCGTTGCTCCATGTTCAACCAAAGCGTTCCTGAGGCGTCTGACACATCGGTTGCGAAATCCCCTGTCATGCGAAAGCGCAGGTAGTCTTTTGGTAACAGCACCTTGTCGATTTGTGCAAATACCTCTGGCTCATGTTGCTTCACCCAAAGTAACTTAGGCGCGGTAAAACCTGGCATAACTAGGTTCCCCGTAATAGCTTGTACTTCTGGACAGCGTCGTTGCAATGACAAGCATTCTTCGTGGGAGCGGCCATCATTCCAAAGGATAGCCGGACGCAATACTTCACCCTGCTTACCAAGCAAGGTCGCACCATGCATTTGCCCAGATAAACCTATGGCTTTCACGCCTTGCAGATTATGCTCTGAAGCAAGCTGCAACATTGCTAAGTCAGTTGCTTGCCACCAGTCTTCTGGGTTTTGCTCCGACCAAAGGTCAAAAGGACGCGACACAGAAAGAGGCGACGAACAGCTTGCCGCAACGCGTCCGTTTTCATCCATGAGAATTACTTTAACGCCAGACGTTCCGAGATCTATACCGATATACATACAATACCTATAAATAAATTCGACTTGATGAAATGCTGTTTACTGCGATTTTTTGGTTTTCACGTCCAGCCAAACGGCAAGCAACAAAATCATGCCTTTAACGATTAGTTGCCAAAACGTAGGCACATCCAACATGCTCATGCCATTGTCCAAGCTCGCCATAATCAGTGCGCCCATAATGGCACCAAATACCGCACCAACACCGCCAGCCAAACTGGCGCCGCCAATAACACAGGCTGCGATGGCATCCAGTTCAGCCATATTTCCCGCCGCAGGAGAGCCAGCACCCAGTCGAGATGTAAGTATTAGCGCAGCCACCGCGACCATCATGCCATTGAAACCAAACACCAACATTTTGGTACGTTCAACATTAACACCTGACATGCGAGTCGCTTCGATGTTGCCACCGATAGCGTAAATTCGACGACCAAACGATGTTCGTTTTGCTACATAGGTGGCGATTAGAATCAGCCCGCCCATGATCAAGATTGGCGTTGGAATACCGCGATAACTTTCCAAGATAAACAACAAGCCCATCAACACGGCAACAGCAATCGTTGCTTTGGCGTATTCAAACTTAGCCGACTGGTTTTCCACTCCGTGCTTTTGTCTTGCTTTACGTCGAGCATAAACTTTTGCCACCAAACCAAGGCACAACAAGGACACAACGCTGATCCCCCAACCAGACGGAATGTAACTTTGCCCAACAATCGCCAGAGAACTAGACGTAGGCGCAACCGTTGCCCCGTCGGTTAACCCAACCAAAATGCCACGAAACGCCAGCATGCCTGCCAAGGTGACAATAAAAGACGGCACTTTTTGATAGGCAACCCACCAGCCGTTAAACAAGCCCAACACCAAACCCGAAGCGACCGTGATTAAAACGGTGAGCATAATAGGAAAGTGAAACCAAACATCCAGAATCGCCGCAATCCCGCCCAACAAGCCCATCATAGAACCAACCGACAAATCGATTTCGGCGCTGATGATGACAAACACCATGCCAATAGCAAGCACGCCCACAATGGCTGTTTGACGAATCAAGTTCGAAATATTCCGTGGCGAAATAAACGCTCCATCGGTCGCGATAGAAAAGAAGACGACAATCAGCAGCATCGCCGCTAACATCGCAAACAGTTGTAATTGACTGGTTTTAATTGTTTTAAACATTTGCTACACCTTCTTTGATCGCGCAATTCATAATCATTTCTTGGGTCAAACCTTGATGGTCAAATTGCCCTTTCAAGCGTCCTTCGTGCATCACCAAGACTCGGTCACTGATACCAATCACTTCGGATAATTCAGACGACACCATGATGATCGACATTCCCTGCTTGACGAGCGCGAACATCAGCTTATAAATTTCGTATTTCGCGCCCACATCAATGCCACGAGTCGGTTCGTCTAGTATCAAGATCTTTGGATGCGTTAATAAACATTTGGCGATGATGGCTTTTTGTTGATTACCACCACTCAGATTTTTAATAGACAATTCAGAAGACGCGGTTTTTACTTTCAGCTGGGCAATATAACGGTCAATATCTTGGCTTTCTTTATCTTCATTCACTGCGCCAAACCAAGAAGAGTATTGCTTCAAAACCGACAAGGTAATGTTCCGTCCAACACTCATAATAGGCACAATACCGTGGCGTTTTCGGTCTTCCGGCACCATAGCAATGCCCGCTTCCAGCGCTGTGCGCTGAGAACGAATTGTTAAAGATTTATCATGCAATTCAATGTTCGCTTCGTAATGTCCGTCGTAAGACCCGTACAAACATTGCATCAGCTCCGTTCGACCTGACCCAATCAAACCGGCGATACCTAGAATTTCGCCCTGACGCAATTCGAAACTAACATCGTCTACCTGTGCTCGCGAGGCACCGGCTTGCTTCGCTGTCGCATGATTTACCTTCAATACGACGTCACCAATATCGTGCTCTTCACGTGGGAAAAGCTCATCCAGTTCGCGCCCAACCATCATGCTGATAATGTCGTTTTGCGTTAGATTATCGACAGGTCGGGTGTCTATATGGTCACCATCACGAATAACCGTGACCCAATTGGATAAAGCCAATACTTCTTCCAATTTATGGGAAATGTAAATGCAAGCGATGCCCTGCTGTTTCAGCTCGCTGACGATATTCAATAGGATTTCGATTTCTGTGGTGGTCAGAGAAGATGTCGGTTCGTCTAATATCAATAGCTTCACGTTTTTGTTTAACGCTTTGGCGATTTCGACCAATTGCTGCTGGCCCACACCAAGCTCTCGGATTGGCGTATCCGGTAAAATATCCAATTTGACTCGCGCCAACAATTCCGACGTACGACGGTGCATTTCTTCGTCATTCAGCCTCGCAAACGAACCAAGCTCATTACCCAGAAAGATATTTTCTAAGACAGTCATTTCTTTAACAAGCGCCAATTCTTGGTGAATAATGACGATCCCTAGCGCTTCGGTATCTCGAATGCTGGATGCTTTAACAAGACTCCCTTCAAAGTAAATTTCACCTTCGTAAGAACCAAATGGCCAAACGCCGCTCAGCACCTTCATCAAGGTTGATTTGCCTGAGCCATTCTCGCCACAAATGGATAAGGCTTCACCAGGTTCAAGCTGAATGCTGACGCCATTTAATGCACGGACACCGGAGAAACTTTTTACAATCCCACGCATGTCCAATAAGGGTTGCTTCATGTTTACGCCTCTTTCTACATCTTTTTTTAAACCAGAAAAGCAAACAGCACCCTTTTTCAGGTGCTGTTTATAGGAATGAACTAAGGGTTGTAAACAGAGCTACGTGAGTGATAACCATCGGCAATAACGGTGGAGTCTAGGTTATCTTTATTGACCGAAATAGGCGTTAACAACACGGCATCGACATCTTTTTTGCCGTTGTTAACAGAGCCATTCACCTTGATACTTTCACCACGGGCCAATTTTACGGCCATTTCCGCACTGGTTGTCGCCAGTTTAGAAATCGGTTTGTACACCGTCATGGTTTGGGTGCCCGCGACAATACGACGCATTGCGGCAAGGTCTGCATCTTGACCAGAAATAACCACTTTACCACTCAAGCCTTGAGCCGCTAGCGCTTGTACTGCGCCACCCGCCGTCGAGTCATTGGAAGCAACCACCGCATCGATTTTATTGGCGTTCGCCGTTAGGCCGTTTTCCATGATGTTCAATGCCGCTTCTGCAGACCAGCCCATAGCCCATTGGTCACCCACCACTTTAATTTTTTTAGAATCAATGGCTGGTTGAAGAACGTTCATTTGCCCCTGACGGAACATCTTCGCATTGTTATCGGTAGGCGATCCGCCCATTAGGAAATAATTGCCTGTTGGTTTACGCTTCAACAAGGCTTCGGCTTGCATTTCACCAACACGAATGTTGTCAAAAGATACATACAAATCGATATCTGCAAATTTGATTAATCGGTCATAAGCCAAGACTTTGATGCCTTCCGCTTTGGCTTCGGCCAACACATTGCCTAACACTTCACCGTTTTCAGGCACGATAACCAGCACATCAACACCTCGAGAAATCATGTTTTCGATTTGGGATATTTGAGTGGTGACATCACCGTTTGCAGATTGGGTATAGACTTTTGCCCCCATGGCTTCCGCCGCTGAGGTAAATAAGTCTCGGTCTTTCTGCCAGCGCTCTAGACGTAAGTCAGACATTAACAAACCAATCTTTTCGCCGTCTGCTAAAGCAGGAAGAGACGTTGCCGCACAGAGGGTTGCCAACAAACTCATAGAAACGATTTTTTTCATCTTTTCATTCCTTATTATTTTTATGAAGTGAACGATCTCCTAATGGAGTTAGACGAATGTAAATCGATGGTTTATCGAACGGTATTATCTTTTTTTGTTTCGGTTTAGCGTTTTTACAAAAAAAGCCCTTTGAACATCCATCCAAAGGGCTTCGATAAAACATATAAGCATTTTATTTATAAGTTAAGCGTTTATGCAGACTATTCTTCAACTTGATTAATAAAAATAAGCACTAAAAATAACACAACAATAAAGCGAAATGCAGAAGCTTGACCGTTCCAAATCTGCGACTGCCACATTAAGAACCATTCAGCACCAATGGTCATAAACCCAGTAAACCAAAGCAACACCCCAAGAGCTAAACCAAAATTTGCCAATGTTTTTGCGGCATTAAATTGCTTTTTATCCAGTTTTCTCTTTTGCCACATCTGCCATGCGCCTAATGCACAAAAAAGACCGACTAAAGCTTCAACCAAGATAATTAACCAGTAGAATCCATGATGCAGAGCAGGCTCGTTGACAGCTCGATATTTAAGTTCATTCCATTCAAACGTCGTATCCATGGTTAAAACATGCTGAACAAACGCAAAGTTAGACCCATAATCCACAACGTTATTAAAAGCCACCAAGCCTGCGAACAGAGCAACACAGCCGACTAACACGATTTTGATTGTTCTTAAATGACTCATCAGACCTTATCCTTATGATGTGATAAAACAGTTTTGTAATCTTAAATGCTTTTTGTTTCATTTAACACAAGCTGCGAACTTTCCCCACGTTCAATAACGAGTGAGGGTCGTTTTGCTTTTTGCTCGTTAAAATTTCGTCACTTAAGCAGCCACCATGCTTACCATCTTCCAGAGTATAAACATGTGGATTATTGATTTTTATTCCTAAACTTTGATGAATAGAAATCAGCTCCATTAGTCGTTCTGAAGATGAATAATGGACAAGTGGCAAACCTGTTACAAAAAGCGAAGAGTCCGCGCTTCGAATAAACTCCAAATGAACACCGACCTCATCGCCCACTTGCTCTCGAATACCAGCCAATTGCTCTAGCAGTTTGTCTGCTTGGTAATTCGCTTGCAAATACGTTAAAGAATCGTCTTTTTTAAGAGCATGCAAGGTTGAATGATTCCAACAATATTCCATCAAAGTATGTTGGTTTTGTTGCATATCCGCGGCAGTCTGACACCAGGCAACACGGCCATGTTTTTCTTCCAACAACTCTAACATGGGCTCTTTTGAATTTGACGAAACTATGGCAATGACCAAATGCTCGCCAGCTTTCAAATTTTCACTGGCTTCGGAAAAATGCGCGGCACTTTGAGCATCAAACACAGCGATATTTCGTTTATCAATGGCAACACTGTTGGTCATTGATTTAGCAAAGTTAACAGCATGGCTTAAATCCGCAAAAGCCAGCATATATTCGTCCCACTGTCTCGCAGGCGCAAGCGCTACCTCTAACTCAACCAGAATACCATTAGTGCCGTATGTATGATGGAAATTAAGGGTTTCATACCCTCGCAGCGCTATGATTCTAGGTGGGTTTTCTAGTGTCATTACACGTGCACCGAGCACATTTCCTGAAGCCGAAACGGGTCCATAATTAATAGATCCAATGCCACCGAAGCCGCCTGAAAATAAGCCACCCACCGTCGCCATTTTATACGTCGATGGCATACAGCGTAGCTCCCAGCCAGATTCTCGAGCGGATTCTTCTAGGCTGCCAAGCTTCATACCAGGTCGAACACTTGCAACACCGTCTTTTATCCAGTTGAGCTGATTAAAATCTGTCATATCAATAATGACACCGCCATTTAAAGGTACGGATTGACCATAGTTACCCGTTCCACCACCACGAACAGTAACTGGGATATTTAAACGAACGGTTTCACAAATAAGTTGTGTCAATTCTTCTTCACTGCGAGGACGTACAACTAAATCGGCCTTTTTGTCGGCTAATTGCGCTTTCAAAAGCGGGCTAAACCAGTAAAAGTCTTTTGATAGTCGCTTAATATGAATAGGCGATGTCAGCCAATTCAGCTCCGGTAGTGTACGTTGTAATTCTTGGGTACTTTCAATTGTAGTCATTGGAAAAACTCACATTAATCATAGTAAAATCAAACAAGACGTCGTTTCAAACTGAGAGGTTAGTTTTCACTTTCATGCCAATGTCCTATTGCCAGCTTAGACAAAATAGACATAGCCATAAACAACACGACCCCAGTTAACGAAATCAAAATCAAGGCCGCAAACATACGAGGGATATTTAGCTGATAACCGGATTGTAATATTTGATAAGCCAATCCTGTGTTACTTCCTCCTGTTCCAGCCACGAATTCAGCAACCACAGCCCCTACCAAAGACAATCCACTGGCAATTTTTAATGCAGCAAAAAAATACGGTAATGCAGAAGGAATACGCAGCCGCCAGAGGACCTGTAATCGACTCGCTTGACGTAATTTAAAATACGCCAGTAGATTTGGTGAGACACTCCTCAAACCCAAAGTGGTATTAGAGATAATGGGGAATAAAGCCACCAATGTTGAACAAACAACCAAGGCTAATACTGTGCTGTCGATCCAAATAATGATTAATGGCGCTATAGCAACAATTGGAGTGACCTGCAACAAAACCGCATAGGGGAAAAAGGCCGTTTCTATCGCTCGACTTTGAACAAATAAAAATGCAATAACACAACCAACCACCGTCGCCATCAAAAACGACAGTAAAGTAATTTTCAAAGTAAACAACAAGGATGGCCCTAATAACCCCCAATCCTCATACAAAGTATTAAGAGTGACCAAAGGGGACGGAAAAATATATTCTGGGACTTTTCCAGCGGTCACCACAGCTTGCCATAGTAGTAACAAAATCACGGCAATTGCCGCAGGCACAATAACCTTACGAATTCTCGGATGAGACAACCAAGGGCGTTTTGGATTTGGCTCTATAGTATTATTCATAGCTCATCCTCCGCTGAAGCGCTCACCAAGCAATCATGTAATTGCATGGCGTATTCCGTGAAGCGCGGCTGCATACGAAATTCTGCTTTGCGAGGAAAAGGCTCTTCGATTTTTATATCTGCAACGACTCGTCCTGGTCTGGCTGCCATCACAATGACACGCTGAGATAAAAAAACGGCTTCATGGATAGAATGTGTGACAAAAATAACGGTCAAGCCATTCTGTTGCCAAAGGTCCAACAAATCACTGTCCAATTTATAACGGGTAATTTCATCCAAAGCACCAAAAGGCTCATCCATTAACAAGAGATCTGGTTTAATAACCAGACCCCTTGCAATAGAAACCCTCATTTGCATACCTCCAGAAAGCTCCTTCGGTAACGCTTCAGAAAATTTTTCTAATCCAACCAGCTTAAGTACTTTTTCAACCCGCTCATCCGCCTCTTTACCTTTAACCCCTTCTAACTCAAGAGCAAGACGAACATTCTTTCGTACGCTATGCCAAGCCATCAAAGAGGCTTCCTGAAAAACAAAAGACAAAGTACGGCCATTATTAGCCAGCTGATTGATAGGTTTTCGCCATAACAAAAGTCGACCATCACTCGGTTCTTCAAGACCTGCCACCATTTTTAGCAAGGTACTTTTTCCACACCCAGAAGGCCCCAATAAGGTGACAAACTCCCCTTGTTTGATTTTCAAATCCACTGGCAATAAAGCTCTAGTTCCATTGTTATAAACTTTATCGGTAGATAACAATTCAATGGCGGGAGCGGCGCCATGATTTTGTGGATGCTCCTCAAGCATTTGCTCTGAATGATCAAATGCTCTGATGGCTGCATTTATACTCATGGCATCACTCTCACTGCATCAACAAATTCAGTGGTATAAACGTCTGAAAGTGTTACTTCTGAAGCACTAAACAGATTATTTTCAACCGCCATATCCCAGGTTTTTTTCATCCGGCTGTCGCTGATATATCCAATCCCTTTGGTTTGAGCATCGCCACCCGTTACGATTCCAGAGCTATTTAATAAGTTCACCGCGTATGCAATTCGGTCTTCTGTCATATTAGGGTTATCTTTTATGATTAACTCATTACCTTTAGCTGGAGAAGCCAAATACGATTTCCATCCCTGCATAGAAGCGTAAATCAAAGCTTTTATTTCTTCTGGGTGCTGCTCAATAACCTCAGTCCGACAAGCAATCGAATTTCCATAAGGTGGGTAACCTTCTTTACCAATCAGGAAGCTTTTAAAGTCTGCCCCTGCTTCTTGCATGGCATAAGGTTCAGAGGTCATATAACCTTGTTGGGCAACGGTTTTATCAAGCATAAATGGCTGAATATTAAAGGTATAAGGGCGGGTCATAGCGTCAGTGAAGCCATATTTTTTCTTTGCCCATGGCCACCAGCTCGATTGTGAACTGCTAGCAATAAGTACAGTGTGCCCTTTCAGATCTTCTAATGTATCAATATCACTGTGGGTGATAACAACCGTTGGATCAAACTGGAAGCTTGTCGCGACCATTTTTACCGGAATGCCTCTTTTCTGAGCCATCATCACGCCAATATCATCAACAATCGCACACTGGGCTTTACCGGCTGCAAGCAGTTGTAGGTTATTGACTTGCGGACCACCCATACGAATCGTCATATCAAGGCCTGCCTCTTTATAAAATCCCTCAGCAAGAGCCTGATAATATCCACCATGTTCAGCTTGAGCATACCAATTGGTTATAAAGGTAAACTTCGTCGGCGCTGCCATCACATTTGTCGTGCAGATAGAGGTAGATACTAGCGCGGCAACAGAAAGTACATTAGAAACAGATTTCTTACTTATCTCATATAAACTCATGGTTCTCTCCTGATTTCATGCTTGATAACACAATAAAAAATGATCTTACTTTCGACTCTCAATATGACCTTGATAATGGCCTCGGCCCCAAGAAACTTCTTGGCGCTTAATCCAATCTGCTTGATAGATTTCAGTGATTGCCTGCGCCCACTGCTCTCCTAATTGCGCTAACAATTGTTGGCCCTGCTCCAAAGTCGCCTTAGTAGGATCACCAATCACGCCAGTAGGGCCAAAATCATAACTAGCCCATGCCGCAGCAGGTCTTCCAGTGGTTAACGTCGGACACGGGAATGGGGGCGGATAACTTGCTTCGGCTCTTTCCATCTTCACTGAGTCTGGATCCAATGCCATCATGATGGCAGTCTCACCGTGCCCTGCGTGCATAGACAGCTGCTTCTCTTTATCTGAAAAGAAACTACTATCATGGGCCACACTCCATGCAGAACGGGCAATCACCATATAATCACCATGACGCAAGCGCAGCTCCCGAGCGGCCATTTCCAAAGGTTGAGGCTGACCGCCATGCGCATTGACCATGAGTAATTTTCTAAACCCTGCACGATAAACAGACTCTCCTATTTCTTGCACCATGTGCAGAAGCGTCTCTCCATTCAAGGTTATTGTCCCAGGGAAATGAATATGCTCATCTGACTTACCATAGATAATGGGAGGTATACCGTAAGCAGGGATGCTGTTAGGTAAAAGTGATAGCGCTTTTCCGGCCACCCCAGCAGCAACAGTGGCATCAACAGAACATGGAAGATGCGGCCCGTGCTGCTCAATAGCCCCTACTGGCAAAACAATCACAATATTTTCTTTGTCTTCTAGTGCGTCTATATCAACCCAACTCAAATAGGGTAAAAAACGCTCTTTTGGAGTAAATCCGTGTAACATAAGACACCTCTGTTTATTAACCTGCTATATAGCTTTCGTTCTTTAAATGGGTAAATAAGCCGTAGCTTCTACTTCGATCAACATCTCTTTGCTTGGCAACATGCCACTCACTTCAACAACGGTAGAAATGGGTAATTCATCCAAAAAAAAGTGTTTACGAACTTGGCTGTAATAAGGAAAATGATCTAGATTTTTAAAATACTGAACCAATTTAAATACATCCTTGATGCTTCCTCCTTCACGGATCATGTGCTCGTTAATCGCATTGAGCACATACCAGCTTTGTGCCAAAATCGGCCCCTGTTTGAAATCCGTAGAAAACTCACCTGTACGACCAATCAAGTCAGCCGCTTCAGCTGGAATGTCATCAAATCCATTCACAATAACTTGTGCTTTTGGATCTACTGCAATCACACCGGAAAGAAACACAAAGTCCCCTACTCGCTTACTGGCTGCATATTTTGCCAATGGCGCACCACCGGCTGATTCTGCTTTATCTTTCATCATTAACCTCTTTATCTTGATCATTGAAATGGGTATCAAAACGACTATGAAAAATGGATGTATTAGTTATGAACTGACCTTTTCGCATCACTAATCGCGTAACATTACTGGGCCAACTTGAGACGTTCTTAGTATCAAAAATGACGAAATTAGCCTCTTTACCTACCAGACTAAAATTTTTATCTGTCGCACTGTTCAACCAATCAAATCGACAAATCGATTGAGACCACACATCAAAAGCATGTTGTAAATGTCCGCTGTACACTCCAAGCTGAAGGGCTTTGACTGGGTCGTATTCGCCTAAATGACAAAAAGCGTCCTGAACATTATCAGTGGCGACCATGGTGGGAATGTTTCGCTGCATCGCTTCATTAACAAGCGTTAGGCCTCTATTTCGGGGTGTTCTTCCAGTATTCGCGTCTTGAAGTAGTAGATTTGTCGCAGGAAGAGTGACTAAAGTGATAGGGTGTTTTGCTACTCGATCCAATAATCTCAATGCAATGGATTCGTCTGCACAGCTTAAGGCGCAGACATGCCCACAAACGATTCTGGAATGAAAGCTCTGCCCATCCAAAATGTCTAATAACGCGGGTAAACCTTGAGGTTCATCAATGAGTTCTTCATCAATATGAAGATCTAGAATCAAGTTCTCGTTGGAAACCGCCTCAATTAAATTTTTTAACCCAATGTAAGTAAAATTACTACTATGAATGAAGCCCCCCATTTGACTGTCATCAGACAATCGAATGGTGTTAGCTATCTGCCGACTCCATGCCTTATTTTCCAACAAGCCAAGAGGAATAAGCGCCACTCTTTGAAGACGAACACGAGACTGCCATTTTTTCGCTAAATCTCCGAATACTTCCCATGCCAATGGTGTATGTTCAGACACCCAATCCACATGAGTACGTAAAAATACGACACCATTTCGATAAGCTTGCTCTAAAGCTTGTTCTGCTCGATTAAATAAATCTTCATACGTCCAATTCTTTTGATCCGATTTCATTGCCTGAATGGCATTTAACAAGCCCGGCTGCAACTCACCTAAACGATGTACGGTAAAGGTTTTATCTAAATGTGCGTGGGCTTCAACCAAACCAGGTAAAACGAGACCCCCAGACAAATTCGTTCCAGAATCATCTTGCACAGAAGGGACTACGCTATGAACCTTTCCCTCAAATATGTGAATAGTCGCCAAAGCAGGTGCCATTCCCTCCATTGGCCAGCCTGAAGGTAAAAGCCACTTTGGCAGTCTTGCATAAGTAAGGTATTGATTCTTTGTCAGTGCCATAATCAAAGCTCCAAAGTAAGACTAGAGGAGTTGCATCCAGCACAACACAAAGCGACGTATTCATCTCGCTCGTCAGGCTCCAGACATTCATCACGGTGAATAGGATTACCATCACGCCATCGCACCAGACAGCTTCCACAGATTCCCTGTTCACAAACACTTTCAACATGGATGCCAACATTTCGCAGCGCGCTCATCATGGTCATGTTTTCTTCAACAACAACACGCTGATCGCTTTCACTCAGATACAACTCAAACTGATTACTTTTTATTTCTCCGGTCTCTGCTGCGAACCTCTCCTCATGCCAATGTGCTCGCGCCAACACTTCACAGTTCTTTTTGGCCATGGACATCAGCCCCTCAGGCCCACAACAATATATATGTGGATCATCGGGCAGTGAGGACAAAATGGTGGTGAAATCAATAGACTCACGACCATTTAAGAAGTAATGGATAGGCCAAGGAGAGTTATTCAAGATGTCGAAGAATGGCAATTTTTCGCTGCAGCTAGCACAGACAACCAAGGTGAATGGTTCACCTTTAGCGTGCAAGCTGTACGCCATCGACAACATAGGCGTTAAGCCAATTCCACCAGCTATTAATAAATGATGAGAGGCTCTAGCGGCCAATGGGAAAAAGTTTTTTGGCGGACTAATGCTAAGTTCTGTCCCCACGAACACAGAATTATGCATTGACTTAGAGCCACCACGGCCAGTGTCTTCAATCTTGACCGCAATACAGTAATGAGTCGAAGCAAAAGTTGGATCACTGCAGAGTGAATAAGCGCGTGTAAATTGTGCGGAGATGTGCACTTCAATGTGTGAGCCTGCAGAAAATGAAGGCAAACTTAAACCTTCTAAAGGCTCAAGCTTATAAAGAACAATATCCTTTGTTAAATACTCACGGCAACTTACTCTAACTTTTATTCTTTCATCTAATCTCATAATCAACCAACCGGTTTGTCCAATCGGTCTAACTTTGCATTTAGTATGCCAATATTCATTATTCTTAATGAATCATTGCATAAGTAACCTTATAGGAAATGAAAAAAGAAGGGGTACTAAAAACGCTTAATCGTATTAATAATTAAAGCCCACACCCCTTTAAAATAAGGGTCGTCACTTCATTTACTAAACAGTCTTGAAGATCAGATTCATCCAAAGACGCCGACATGACTAGCTCTGCTTGGATTCTGTAATCTGCGTAATACTGTGTTAATGCCCAAATATTCATCATCAATAAACGGCCATCCAAAGATCGTATTTTTCCTTGCTGCACCCAATTATTAATTACTTCAGCATTCAATTTAGTGTTATGTAAGGCGCTTGGCCAAAATGGCGCTAAACGTTCACCACCAGATAAAATTTCCATCGTAAATACCCTTGATAAATCAGGATATTTTAAAGCAAACTGTAATTTCACATAGATGTAATGTTTTAATATTTCTGCGGGTGTTTGACTGTCGCTCTTCAGCTCAGAAAGTCGTCCCCAAGCTCTAAAAAGCTTACTAAGCACCTGATTATAAAGGTCTTCTTTATCTACAATGTAATAGTGTAATTGAGACTTTCTAAGGCCAGCCCGTTCAGCAATAGACTGAGTTGAAGTACCAATAAAACCATGTCGACTAAATTCATAAATAGCCGCCTGAAGGATATTTTTTTGAATCTCCTCTCGGGTTAATTTTACTTTCTCTACACTTTTTGTAACCTTTGTCATTTTTGCACCATACTGTTCTTTCTGATGTTTTTTTGCACACTGAGTGTGCGTTTGTTTTGATTTATCCGCTAGCAAACTAATCACTTCAGTAAGTCGCTCCCCACGGCCCACATTTTCATAGCGCTCCAAGCTAATTAAAAAAAAGCACTGTGACAAGAAATTTAGGACTTTAGATTACTGTTCATCTATAGAAGTATCACTCTTTTCTTTAATCTCACCGCTTCGCAAAAATGTGACCGTGTAATGACAGAACGCTTTCGATGAATCTAAGCAGGAAATACGCGGGGTGGTTAATATTTGGCATCTTGGTCTGATTCGCAAGTATCTCCATTTAGAAAACTCTGTCGAGAGATGCAAGGCTTGAGAAATTTTGGTTAATGGCAATTGACGTAGGCGATTTGTTTTTTGCAGAATCAAAAGGCAAGTAGATGACGTACGTGTCACCTAAAAATCTATCTTAAAGCGCTGACGAATAGGCAAAAACAGTGTTCCGTCCTGCCTGTTTAGCACGATATAAACTGATATCTGAAAGCTTAATGGTTTCATTAAAATCAACATCGGGTGAGGTTTCACACAACCCAATACTTAGAGTAATAGAAATACTAATAGTGTCATGTTCGAACGGTGTTTTCTCTACACATTCACGAACCGATTCCAACAATTCGATAGCGTCTGCCTCACGAGTATCGGGAAGCAAAAGTAGAAACTCCTCACCTCCCCAACGTGCTAATGAATCTTGCGAGCGGATACATTCACTCAGCACTTTACTCGCATGCTTTAACACCAGATCCCCCATCTCGTGACCAAACTCATCATTGATAGCTTTAAATTTATCAATATCCAAAGTGGCTATCGTTGAAACGCTATTGCTAAGCTTTCTTTGCTGATGCTCTTTATTGAGTATTTTTTGGATTCCCCGACGATTTGGCAAAAGTGTTAAATAGTCAAACTGAGCTTGATGTTCATACTTCTCTTTCATCGACTTTAGCCGCATAAACGAGTAATAACGAGCCGCTTCATAAACCCCAGATAAGGCGACTATAGTTAAAAACACATACATCAAACGCGTTTTAAATTCATAAGAATATGTCGTAGCCAAGAGAGCATCACTTGGAAAAAACAGCAAAATAGATGAAAGAACAAAAAAGACGCCATTCGCAATAACGCCCAGCTTTAAACCTAAGAATGCAAATGTCACCGAAGGAATGATATAAATCCATAGCGGACCACTGTTATTGATCCCACCAGAATGGATCAAATAAAGACCTAAAGAAAATAATCCCAGCAGAGCTATACAGCGCGAAAGATTATGAAAGCGCTTATATGTAGAAGATTTGAGTATAAGAAAAGATAGCAGCAATAAAGCGCTTACTAAAAACAAACAGATAGCTAAACTATAAAGCTGAATAACGAAACTATTTAATGCAGTAAAAAAAGCAATGATGGAGCCCATCAAACCAAAAAAACCAGCCAAAAAGCTTTGTTGATAGCCATCTTCTGTGTTCAAACTTTTATCAACTTTATACCTGTAATAACGAATCAATTTTCTTAAGAAAAACTGCATGCCTTAGCCTTTTCCTTGCTTGATGGTAGTAGCACAGAAAACATACTATGAACCAACAATACGACATTTTATAAATTATGGAAGATCATCTATACAAAATAACAATGCAAATAAGTCTAATTAATATAACTACAATATTGATACTCTCATAGCATTGAAGAATCAAACAATTAGTATAAAAAACAGTCAACTTATGCTAATGGTCAAAAAATCAACTTCGTTAGGCATGTAATAAATAGCACGCATAGCCTATTGCCGATCACCCATAGATGTATCACTATTTAGAGCTCACCTAGACGCTTACAAAAAATGCTTTAACGTAAGGACACTACAAACTCAATGAAACTCCTCAAAAAATACACAGGTTGGTTTGTACTTGGTACTTTAGTCTTTTATCTTTTTTCTGTTGCTCATTTAACCCCTGTGTTAATGCCTACTCTATTGGCGTGGGGAGCCAATATCGCTATGTGGCATACCTTAGCACGAAGTGCAAAACGACAAGTCACTTGGCTTATGGGGATAGGAATAGCGGCTCTCGTCTTTGCTGGTGCGAAAGGTACGTGGATGACTTGGCAGCAAATTTTTGCGGTTAACTTGCCTATGCTGGCAATGTTTGTGGCTGTTTCATTTTTAGATTTAACTGGCTCTAAAGATGAAAAACGCCCTTTACCAAAAGGATTAAGCGCTATATTTAATACTGCGCTTGGCGTACAAGTATTAGGCGCAGTGATTAATCTATCTGTGATTCTGGTCTTTGCAGATCGTATAAAAGGCACGATAAAATTAACGCCTGAACAGCAGTTTATACTGACTCGTAACTTTTCCGCGGCGGCTTGGTGGTCACCTTTCTTTGTGGCAACGGGCGTCGCAATTATTTATGCACCAGGTATGCAGTGGCAACAAACACTTATTCCAGGCATTGCAATGGGATTAGTTGCCATCATTTTTTCCAGCACAGAAGCGTATAGACGCACTAAAGGCGACTTCAACGGCTACCCGATTCGCCGAGAAAGCCTTTTAATCCCAATACTTCTTGCCTCTTGTGTCATATTTTTTCATTATATTTGGCCCGATATCAGCATACTGGTGCTCATTTGTGTTTTAGCACCTAGCGCGACACTATTACTAATGCGTACAGCTTCTAGAAAAACAAGCTTGCTGCATTTCGTGAACCATAAGCTGCCTCAAATTGGCAGTCAATTTGCTTTATTTCTTGCCGCGGGGATATTTTCAAACGGCATTAGCGCTATTATTCTTAGCTATCCGCAATTCTTTAATTTAGACAATTTTACATTCAGTCCGACCCTATTTTCATTTACTCTCGCCATTATGATTACTGCTGGCATCATTGGGATACACCCCGTTGTGAGTATTGCGGTAGCGAGTCCAATGCTGTTGTCATTAAATCCAGACCCAACCCAATTAGGCTTTTTGTTTCTCAGTGCTTGGGCTATTTCTGCAGGCAGTAGTGGATTAACGGGGCTTGGACTATTAATGACCAGCCGCTATCACATCCCGACTAGAACCATAGTGTCCAACAGCTTGCCTTACGCCATTTTCATGTGGCTGCTTTGCAGCTTGGTCAATGGAATATTTTTGTAAAACTTTATAAACCTATTCGATGATCAAGATGGTATTTTGCATTCTAAGCGTTCTCCCTTTAGTGTGGTAATTAAAACCAAGTTCGATTTTTAATTATACGAAAAAGGAAACAGAACAATGAAAACGAACACCACTCATAAAAATAACCAGAGCATCGCTAACTTTGCCGCGATCAAAACAGCCATCGCCAATAATGAAGAAGCATTACTCAAAGAGTTACTTGCTGATCAAGCTATACCTGAACTCGAAAAAAAATACCTCATCGATCTAGCCGATCTCAGCAACAACCCTGCAATTTCACAAATAATCAAAGACATACCTGTGGAAAGATAGGCGTTAACAGGTCGATGTCGCTTATTCGGTCATCCGTTGTGGACCTGTGCCCTTTGCGCCTAATTCATCGTATGGGTTAAGAAGCCGACATCTTTCCAGAGAAAGGCAACCGCAACCAATGCAATCGGACATCATGTTTTTTAGTTCCGTTAATTGAGTGATCTTCCTTTCCAACTCGCCTTGCCATCTTAGCCCCAGCGCCTCCCAATCTTCTAGGGTGACGCGAGTTCGATTTGGCAAACCTTCAAGCTCCAATAAAATATCTTCTAAAGAAAACCCTGTCCGCTGAGCAACCTGAATAAGAGAAACAATCCGAATGACATGCTTTGGATATTGCCTATGATTAGAGGTATTTCTTTGACTCTTGATCAAGCCTTTTCTTTCATAAAAATGCAAAGCCGACACAGACACGCCGGTCCTTTCGCTTAACACACCCACTGAAATCCACTCAGGCATTATTATTTTTCGCATTTTACGCTTGACCTCAACTTAAGTTTAGGTAGCAGAATAGACACAAATCCAAGTGAACTCAAGCTCAGCACGGGAGAAAGCACTTGGAAAAATACTGTATATTTCTAAAAAGAGAGCCTTAATGAAAATCAATCTATTAGAACCCAGAGCACTTTGCCTGCTACTGATTTCCACGCTAACGGTAATGTCCAACGCGACTATTGCCCCTGCATTACCTGGTTTGGCCAATGAATTCTCAGGAACACCTTCTGCCGATTTCTTGGTAAAAATGCTATTACCTATTCCAGCTTTGTTTGTCGTAATTTTTGCTCCAATACTTGGCTGGACAGCCGATAAATTCGGCCGCAGAAATCAAATAATCATTGCGACTATCGTCTTTGCCATCGCAGGTGCAGCTGGTGCACAACTACAAGAAATAGAAGCCATTATTATCAGCAGAGCCATTCTAGGCATATGTGTTGCTGGGCTCATGACTGCTATAACCGCGCTAATAGCCGATTATTTCTCAGGACCGAAAAGAAGCCAATTCATGGGACTGCAACAAGCCTTCTCTAACGTTGGGGGCATTCTTTTCATCGTCACAGCAGGCTATTTAGCCAGCATCAGCGCGCGACTACCTTTTTATATTTACGCCATTGCTATTCTGCTAATTCCGCTCGTGTTTCTATCTATTCGTGATACTGAGCCGACCAAGCAGCCAAGCGATAGCCAACAAGACGATATCAACACCCACTGGAAACTACCGCTCATTGGCTGCTCTCTTCTCCTTTTTTGCCACTTGATCGTCTTTTATATCTTACCAACACAAATTCCATTTTTTATGGCAGATATCGGCATCGCTGATCCAAGCAAATCAGGCTTGGCAATCGGAATGGGTACCTTAACAGCGGCCATAACAGGCGTATTTTTTGGAAAATTAGTCGCTAAAATTCAAAGTTATGGCGTGGCACTTATTGGCTTCATCGCCATGAGCATTGGTATGCTCGTACTATCACAAGCAAACTCGTTCGGCTTAGTTATCCTTGGATGCGGTTTAATGGGTGTTTGTATGGGGCTGGTGATGCCTAACTTCATGGTAAAAGGCATGGAACTCGTTCCAATCAATAAGCGTGGGCTTGCGTCCGGCGTACTCACCAGTAGCATCTTCATTGGCCAGTTTGTTTCACCCTTCATCACCTCGACACTTATCGCCAAGCTTGGTTACAGTGATTTTTACTTATTAGCAGGGGCTTTCACACTTGCTCTCGCCCTTATCGGCACCGCTACCCTTAAAAAGCAATCTAACCTCTCTACAAATCTAAACATAGGAAACTAAAATGAAAGTACTTACTTTTAGCACAAGCAACAGCAAAAACTCCATCAACAAAAAACTGGCTTTTTATGCTGCACAGCAAATAAACAACGCAGACGTATCACTAATAGACATTAACGATTTCGAAATGCCGATCTACAGCGAAGACAGAGAGAAAGAATCAGGCATTCCACAACTAGCACACGACTTTTATAATGCGATTGGCACAGCCGATAGCATCGTTATGTCATTCGCCGAATACAATGGTTCTTATACCTCGGCTTATAAAAACTTGTTCGATTGGACATCTCGAATAGACATGAAAGTCTTCCAAAATAAACCCGTAATAATGCTGTCTACTTCACCCGGCCCAAGCGGAGCACAAAGTGTTTTAGCCGCCGCACAAGCCTCAGCGCCCTACTTTGCAGCGAACGTAATCAATGCAATATCACTACCGAGCTTCTTCGATAACTTTGATGCAAATAAAGGTGTCGTAACTGATGAGACATTTAACCAGAACTTACTTACAGCAATCAGCAAACTCTAAGCTTTAAGAAAATGTATTGCGCCACGCATACTTAGATCATTAAGGGTATGCGTGGTGCTTATTATTAAAAAGCAAAAGAGTTATCATTTTCACCTAAACATTTTTAATTACTTTTATTCCGACTTGGTTCGTGAGCAACATAACGAGGTAAATTGGCATCAAAATCATCCCAATTAGCGCTTGATGACACAAAGTTATGCGATTGCGGTCTTTCATCAATATCAGAATCTAAAATACCAAGACGTAAACGCAGTTGATTCGGTGATTGTTCGTTGCTACTAAAAATTGGGGAAGCACACACCCTGCAAAAGTGACGTTTTTTCCCAGGCGAAGTCTCATAAAATGCAACCAGCTCCTGCCCTGTTTTTATCACTAACTCTTTTGTAGCGACAAACCCATTCGTCGCATATGCAGTGCCGCAGCTTTTTCTGCACTTAGAGCAATGGCAGTGAATAATGGAATCAATACCACCATGAATTTCTAATGTTACCGCCCCGCATAAACAGCTCCCGTGATACATAGAATTCCTTTTAAGCAATTATTGTGGTTTTAATTTATAGCAAAAAACTTAGAAAAATTGATCAAATGATAAAAATTCTTCGTTTGTTATGCATAAAAACACCTTAGATATCACTTTCAACTGTCACTAACGATAAACAGGCTGGTTATTATTCACAGATATATCAAATGGTGGTGGTAAGACAATCATATCGCTGATCGTTAAGTTTCGTTGACGAGTTAGGATGTACACAGCAGCATCCATCACTTGGCTTCATTAGACAGGGAACTAACGACCTTCGAACGGATGTACCTAAGCAATTAAAAGTGGCATCAGATGAGCGACTATCACGAAACAAAATAAACTATAAATATAGTATTACTTTTAGCGAAGCTTTTGAATTTAAAATATGGTTGAGGGAGTCAGTTTTCTTGATAAGAAAGGGAATCAACGAACTTTTGAAATGGTTGCGGGAGCAGGATTCGAACCTACGACCTTCGGGTTATGAGCCCGACGAGCTACCAGACTGCTCCATCCCGCGACAAGTTAAACTATTGATATAGCTTACTTTTTAGTAATGTATTTCTGAATATTTGTATGACCAAATCTGATATTTGGTTGCGGGAGCAGGATTCGAACCTACGACCTTCGGGTTATGAGCCCGACGAGCTACCAGACTGCTCCATCCCGCGACAGATTAAACTATTGATTTATATAGTTTATATGCAGAAATTAAAGATAAAAATATGTCAAGATAACTAAATTCACTTGGTTACTGGAGCCCTTTTATTAACTAAAAAGTGAACCAACGACCTATAGTAAAATGGTTGCGGGAGCCGGATTCGAACCAACGACCTTCGGGTTATGAGCCCGACGAGCTACCAGACTGCTCCATCCCGCGACAAATTAACTTTCTTTACATCACTAACAACTTCATTTGATTAGTTTTGGCTGGAGCCCTTTTCTTAATTAAAAAGTGAACCAACGACCATTTTTTAATATGGTTGCGGGAGCCGGATTCGAACCAACGACCTTCGGGTTATGAGCCCGACGAGCTACCAGACTGCTCCATCCCGCGACTAATCATCGTTAACAACAAACATTCATCAATGTCTGCTGGCTAAGCTAATTTGCTCAACCCTTGCCAACGAGGTGCGTATTATAGGTAGATTTAACTGAGAGTCAAGCACTGCAAGAGAACTAGATCGGATTAGTTGAAAAAAAATCTTTCTGCCTCATTATCTTACCTATACCAAACAGACTCAGCCTCTTATTAGATATAGAGAAGCTTAAATACTTGTATCCTACGCTACCGCAAGGTAAAAGGTAGCCATCCAATATTTTCGACCAATAGGTTAGGAGCCAAATATGCCCAGCAATATTGAAGCCATTCTTAAAAAATCAGCAATTCCCTCTGAAGCCGACGCCCTACCCGGCAGAAGCACACCTTTAACAATCTCAGGGGTACACGCTGTCAACAACGAACCTTTTGTCCGCGATGAAAATCCCAATGAAACCGAAATCATTCTAGGAATGGGTTGTTTCTGGGGGGCCGAACGCAAGTTATGGAATACCCCTGGCGTTGTAGTCACATCTGTAGGTTATGCAGGCGGCTTTACACCCAATCCAACCTACGAAGAAGTATGCTCAGGGCAAACAGGTCACAGTGAAGTGGTTCAAGTTGTGATTGATACCTCTGTCATCTCGCTAGAAGGCGTGCTTAAGGTTTTTTGGGAAAACCATGATCCAACCCAAGGTATGCGCCAAGGCAACGACATAGGCAGCCAATATCGCTCTGTTATCTATACAACCAATGATAAAGATATGGCAATCGTGGAAGCTAGCAAAGCGGCGTTTCAAAAAGAGCTACTCGGCGCAGGCCACGGCATGATCACTACCGAGATTGAACCACTCGATACCTACTACTTCGCTGAGGAATATCACCAACAGTATCTTCACAAGAATCCAAATGGATACTGCGGACTCGCCGGAACTGGCGTGAGCTGCCCTATCGGCTTAGGCGTATAGCTTTTAAGTAATTGAAATAATCACTTTCTAAACTAAACAAGTTACAAAAACGAAAAGGCCGAATCGTAAAACGATTCGGCCTTTTTAGTGGTCTATATCAGAGCAAGACTAGCCATCAATATTGATGTTGTACTCATGATCATTGTAGATGACTTTGATAGAATCAGCACTTGAAGCAGAATCTAAATTTACAGTAGCACCATGACCACTACCATCACTAACAGTTAATGAACTACTACTATCTTTAGATACATGATCTTTCAAGAAATCTGCAATAGCATCCTCAGATGCATCAGCCCCAGGGCTATCTTCTGCACTTGATAAAAGATCGGTCAAGTCAAGAATATCGTCATTGGTATTAAAGTCAGTAATAGTATCGTTTGAATCATCATCAAGAACAAATCGATCCTGACCTGAGGTACCAATTCGATCACCATTATCACTGCCACCAATTAACGAGTCATCACCAGTTGATGAACCACTAGTTGAAGAGCTATCACCTGCGCCCCCAATTAACGAGTCATCACCAGTTGATGAACCACTAGTTGAAGAGCTATCACCTGCGCCCCCAATTAAAGAGTCATCACCAGTTGATGAACCGCTAGTTGAAGAGCTATCACCTGCACCACCAATTAACGAGTCATCACCAGTTGATGAACCGCTATCACCTGCGCCACCAATTAACGAGTCATCAGCAGCTGTGTCGTCACTGGTTTCATCTTTCGATGAAGAGGCTATAGCACTAACTCTCGCTATCTCATCAGGTTGACTGCTGCTTGACTCTGCGACCATCTCCCCCGATGCATATACAGTAATATTCATTGTATTAACGATAGAATCACCGTCTTTATCAACCACGGTATATTCATAGCTGACAACTTTAGACTCATCCTTAGCTAAAGAACCAATAAGTGCAGCACTGGCAGTAAAGACATAAGTTCCATTTGCATTTGTGACAAAGGTTCCATGGCTGTCAGTAGTAGTATCCTCTAAGACTTTATCCAAACCATCAGCACCAGCATCAAGCTCTACACTACCTTTAAGGACATTTGAGTCATTTGTATTATCGACTCTCACACTTGCAACGATTGAATAAGTCTCTGAGCTGTTTTCTGGAGTGGAAATATGCTGAGTGATCTCACCATTATTTCCTGCTCGAAAACCATCTAATGCCACTTTATAAGTCACACCATTCACTTCAACAGTCTGACTTACTGATGTAAGGTTCACGGTGTCATCAGATGAACCGTTATTCGACGTTTCATCATGAGCAATAGGAACATCAAGTTCAATGGTCTTATCCACTCCCTCAATCGTTATGTCAAAACTAATCGACATAGTGACAGTTTCAAGTGACTTAGAACCACCATCAAGAGAAGTATTATTATGGGTAAACTGCCCTACAACAAAGGATGAATTAACTTCCCCCCCTGCTAACGTAGATTCTGATGTCGAATAATAAGAACCCTCAAGAGGGGCATCCTTTGAATCAGCTCCCCAATAAATAAGATCTTTACCACCATCACTATCAAGATCCTTAACGCCAGTATTCCCTGAACCGTTTGTGAAATCAGCATTATTAAAGTTAACTAAAATATCACCTATAGAAAAGCTACTATTACCAAGAGTTAAGTCAGCCGTTGTTGTCACTGCATTAGGTGAATCATCTTCAATAACAACCGACACGCCTTCTGTTGTCGTGACAGTGCCATCGTTTACAGCGATACCAAAATTAATACTAGCGTTATCTTCTGACGTCTTGTCAGTATGGTCGACAGGACCACTCAACGTAACCACATAACCATGCTGACCCTCTGTATCGGTAAGGGCTACGCGAATAATCTCAGCATCACCGGCTTTCGCTACCAAATTACCGCTACTATCAGTTGTCCAAACTAGGACTACACCATCTGATTTCATTACGTCAGTTGGAGCAACAAGTGACACTGTCAATGTATCGCTACTATCAACATCACTTATAGTAAAGACACCAGAAGCAGTCACACTGTTGGTTGTATCAGAATCACCATCAGTATCTGGATTACCATCAGCTAAACCTTCTTCGGAAATAACGGCAGAATCAGAACCATCTACAAACGTTAACTCAGGAGCAGTATTCACTCGCTCTGTTCCAGGTCCGAACACAGTAATATTAATCGTATTAACGACAGAATCACCGTCTTTATCAACCACAGTATATTCGTAACTAACTACTTTAGAATCATCCTTTTCTAAAGAGCCAATAAGTGCAGCACTGGCAGTAAAGACATAGGTTCCATTTTCACTTGTGACAAAGGTTCCATTGTCGTTAGTAGTCGTATCCGCTACTACTTTATCCAAGCCATCAGCCCCAGCGTCAAATTCGACACTACCGTTAAGAACATTTGAGTCAAGATCGCTTGAACCAGCAACCTCCACACTAGCAACGATTGAATAAGCCTCGGTCCTGTTTTCTGGAGTAGAGATATACTGAGTAATCTCATCATTAGCTCCTGCTCGGAAACCATCCAATGTCACAGTGTAAGTCACCCCATTCACTTCAACATTCTGACTTGCTGGCGTAAGAATCACGGTATCATCATCAGATGTACCGTTATTCGACGTTTCCTTATGAACGATAGGAACATCAAGACTAATAGACTTAACTTCTCCGGCAATCGTTATGTTAAAACTAATCGACATAGTGGCACTTTTAAGTGTTGCATCATTACCAGAAAGAATGTCGTTTTTATGAGTAAACTCCCCAACTACAAAGGATGAATTGATTCCAACACCTACTGACGCGCTAGACTCTGTCGTCGAATAATAAGATCCACTTTTGTTTGATGATAAGAATCCTGCCCCCCAATACACACCATCTTGATCACCATCACCATCAGCATCCCAAACGCCTTCACGGCTCCAGCTCCTGCCATAACTGAAATCAGCACCTTTAAAATCAACTGAAATACCATCAATAGCAAAATTACTCTCAGAAGCAGCATTACTAAGAGTTAATTCAGCCGCTGTTGTCACCGCATTAGGTGAATCATCTTCAATAATCACTGACACGCTTTCTGTTGTTGTGACAGTGCCATCGTTTACAGCGATACCAAAATTAATACTAGCGGTATCTTCCAACTTCGGATCAGCATGATCAACAGGACCACTAAGAGTGACCACATAACCATGCTGACCCTCTGTATCGGTAAGGGCTACACGAATAATTTCAGTATCACCGGCTTTCGCTACCAAATTACCGCTACTATCAGTTGTCCAAGCTAGGACTACACCATCTGATTTCATTACGTCAGTTGGCGCAACAAGTGACACTGTCAATGTATCGCTACTATCAACATCACTTATAGTAAAGACACCAGAAGCAGTCACACTGTTGGTTGTATCAGAATCACCATCAGTATCTTGGTTGCCAGCAGCTAAACCTTCTTCGGAAATAACGGCAGAATCAGAACCATCTACAAACGTTAACTCTGGAGCAGAGTTACCGTGCTCGGTTCCAAGACTCACTACTGTTGTAACACTGTCTCCATCATTGTCGACGGCCTTAACAGTAAATTGAATATCTTTAGTCATCTCTTGATACTGCAGAACATCCCATTTACCAGTGCCTTCGCTCATTTTAATTTCAAAAACAGGTTTATTATCGGCATCCACCGCTAAAAGTGTGTGGTTATTGTCACTAAGCGTCACGGTATAACCTAAGTTATCAACCAAACCACTTAACTCAAACCCTTTAACACCATCTGCAGAATTTGCGTCTACTTGCCCAGTTGCGCTTGCTATCGGCTGAGTGGAATCTGCCCCGACAAAAGAAATTGACTGAATAGCAAAATCACTATTAGAAGCATTCGATGAGCCAGTACCGTTATCTACAGCAACAAAACGAACTTCATCAAAGCCACCAGGTATAGACGTTAAGTCTGTAGTTAAATGGCCACCAGATGAATCAGCAATAAAATTAGTAGTAGAACCAACTTCTTCACCATTACGATAAAATACTGCTGTTGCGATTTCATTATCTGTATCACCTTGTTCACCACCGATAAAAAGAGAGCTTAATTGTGCATTAATGCCAAATGCCAAATGCCCAGGTTCAAGTTTAAATATAATTTCCTCAGATTTACCATTTCTAACTGATATTTCACTTGGCAACTCTTTAATAGAAGATGAAGCATCAGGACTGTAGACAGACAAACCACGATAATCTGTTTGGAAGACTTGCGCCTGGGTTAGGTTCCCATTTGCATCAAACCCAATAGCTTGAATAGTGAACCCATCAGCTTGATATATAGATCCATTAACAGCATGTCCTGAGTTCGCAGAATCGGAAGGGCTCCATGCCGCACCAGCTACCGCGAAGCTATAACTACCAGTGACAACTTGTGTAACTCCTTCAGTCGAAACATGATAACCCTCTTCTGGCACACTATTTTGAGAAATACTTATACCATCATCTTCAAACTTGAGATGTGCACCAAGATCTATTTTTGTCGTAGCAGTATCAGCTTCCGACGTGTTGCCATCCGCATCCGTCACCGTCACTTGCAACTTAACACCTAGGTTTGCTAACGAAATTTCTTCATTATCTTGAGTGCCATCAGGATGAGAAACCGCCTCATATTGAGTCATTGAGACCTTACCATCAGCATCAAGAGTCACTTCAAATACTTTAACCCCACTTCCTGTCAAGCCAATTAATTTACCGTCATCCAAAGACAAACTAATCGCATCGCCCGTTTTAGACATGGTGAAACCAGTAGCAACAGAAGAGTCTTCAAGTATTATTTCGTAAGTAACATCGCCACGACCATCAGTGCCGTAGTCAAAACCAAAGACCGATGAGAAATCAACTACAGAAGAAACAGACTCTTCAACAGCTCGAAGGTCAGAGTCATCCGTCGATACATTCAACTTAGCAAGACCATCATCATCAACAGTAATAGTTGGGACAGTATCCGTATCAACAAAATTGGCTGCAGCAAATCCAAGAGCGCTGCCCCCACCAACTTTCTCTGTTGACGTTGCCTCTGCTCTAATAGTGAACTCATCAGAATTTTGTGTCACAGTCACTTTCAGCTGAATTCCGGTTAGATCTTTTCCATCCGGGTTACTAATAACCCAACCCGTATCACCATGAGTCAGAGTAACGCCATCTCGTGCTTCAACAAGCTCAACATTAACACCATCAGGAATGCCAGTTAGCGCAATACCAGAAAGCGTTTCACTACCATCGGTATCAGTAAGTTCAGCAGATACATCAACCAAAAACTCTTGGCTACCTGATACCGTTTTAGTTGTTGTGTCCTCCTTGTTTGGTCCACCGAGCGTTCCATTTCCGTAGATAACCCCTTCAATTTGGTTACTACCGCTAATTAATGTTTCGTTATCATATTTAACGACAATACTATCGATGGTATTAAAATTACCATTTCTATTATTTGGCCCGAAACCTACATCAAAACCAGCAGTATCACCAGATAAGAAAATGTAATCCTTCATTGCATCAGAACTCTGCTGCGAAACAGTACCACCTAAAACAGAATTAAGATCTCTTAACTCCTCAGCCCCGCCCCAGTCAGACTGAGTGTAAAACCAACCACTATCTGGATGAACAACAAATATGTCGGCATAATCTGAAGATCCATGAGGATTGCCATCACTGTAAAACTCTACTACGCCTGGGTTACCAGAATCAGGATTTGCAATTTCAGGAACAGGATCACCCTTAGTCAACCAAACACGAACACCATCACCAACTTTGACAATTTGTCCGTTCTGAACGTCAAAACCACCAGGTTGACCACTACCACCGTTTACGAGAGTTGTCTCAGTAGTACTAGAGCTACCATTCGATTCTGAAGCAGTTATAGTAAGCTCAACATTAGGTTTATCTGCAACAGGACGAATATCAATGGCCAATGTACTTTCGTGACCTTCTGTACCATTACCATCGACAGTTTTAAAAGTAATACGAGCATAGTCAGCCTGCTGATTGCCAATACCATTGCCGCCATAACCATCAATACCAGATTCGTTAGTATCTGGTGTAAAGATAAACTTACCTTGATCAATATCTTCCTTAGTAACTATCCACCGTTGTTCGTCACGCCTGTGCCGAACGTCACGTTCGACAGGTCTGTGTTGTAGTCGTCGCTGCCCGCCGTGCCGTCTGCCAAGCTAAACGTGAACGTTTGAGCCGAGCTGCTGGCGTTGCTTAGGCTCACGGTGAACACCGCGCCTTCGCCTTCATCCACCGCGTCGCCATCCGCATTCACCGCTTGGCTCACGTTATCGATCGTCGGTGCATCGTCGTTGTCTATGATCGTTGCTGTGCCGCTCGCGCCAGTCTTGCCGCCAACCGTCAACGTGAACGTTTCATCCGCTTCGTCGATCGTGTCATCGGTCGTCGCGACCGTCGCCGTGAACTCCGTCACGCCCGCATCGACCGTGATCGTGCCGTCACCGTTGTTCGTCACGCCTGTGCCGAACGTCACGTTCGACAGGTCTGTGTTGTAGTCGTCGCTGCCCGCCGTGCCGTCTGCCAAGCTAAACGTGAACGTTTGAGCCGAGCTGCTGGCGTTGCTTAGGCTCACGGTGAACACCGCGCCTTCGCCTTCATCCACCGCGTCGCCATCCGCATTCACCGCTTGGCTCACGTTATCGATCGTCGGTGCATCGTCGTTGTCTATGATCGTTGCTGTGCCTGTCTTGCCGCCAACCGTCAACGTGAACGTTTCATCCGCTTCGTCGATCGTGTCATCGGTCGTCGCGACCGTCGCCGTGAACTCCGTCACGCCCGCATCGACCGTGATCGTGCCGTCACCGTTGTTCGTCACGCCTGTGCCGAACGTCACGTTCGACAGGTCTGTGTTGTAGTCGTCGCTGCCCGCCGTGCCGTCTGCCAAGCTAAACGTGAACGTTTGAGCCGAGCTGCTGGCGTTGCTTAGGCTCACGGTGAACACCGCGCCTTCGCCTTCATCCACCGCGTCGCCATCCGCATTCACCGCTTGGCTCACGTTATCGATCGTCGGTGCATCGTCGTTGTCTATGATCGTTGCTGTGCCTGTCTTGCCGCCAACCGTCAACGTGAACGTTTCATCCGCTTCGTCGATCGTGTCATCGTCGTCGCGACCGTCGCCGTGAACTCCGTCACGCCCGCATCGACCGTGATCGTGCCGTCACCGTTGTTCGTCACGCCTGTGCCGAACGTCACGTTCGACAGGTCTGTGTTGTAGTCGTCGCTGCCCGCCGTGCCGTCTGCCAAGCTAAACGTGAACGTTTGAGCCGAGCTGCTGGCGTTGCTTAGGCTCACGGTGAACACCGCGCCTTCGCCTTCATCCACCGCGTCGCCATCCGCATTCACCGCTTGGCTCACGTTATCGATCGTCGGTGCATCGTCGTTGTCTATGATCGTTGCTGTGCCTGTCTTGCCGCCAACCGTCAACGTGAACGTTTCATCCGCTTCGTCGATCGTGTCATCGGTCGTCGCGACCGTCGCCGTGAACTCCGTCACGCCCGCATCGACCGTGATCGTGCCGTCACCGTTGTTCGTCACGCCTGTGCCGAACGTCACGTTCGACAGGTCTGTGTTGTAGTCGTCGCTGCCCGCCGTGCCGTCTGCCAAGCTAAACGTGAACGTTTGAGCCGAGCTGCTGGCGTTGCTTAGGCTCACGGTGAACACCGCGCCTTCGCCTTCATCCACCGCGTCGCCATCCGCATTCACCGCTTGGGCTCACGTTATCGATCGTCGGCATCGTCGTTGTCTATGATCGTTGCTGTGCCTGTCTTGCCGCCAACCGTCAACGTGAACGTTTCATCCGCTTCGTCGATCGTGTCATCGGTCGTCGCGACCGTCGCCGTGAACTCCGTCACGCCCGCATCGACCGTGATCGTGCCGTCACCGTTGTTCGTCACGCCTGTGCCGAACGTCACGTTCGACAGGTCTGTGTTGTAGTCGTCGCTGCCCGCCGTGCCGTCTGCCAAGCTAAACGTGAACGTTTGAGCCGAGCTGCTGGCGTTGCTTAGGCTCACGGTGAACACCGCGCCTTCGCCTTCATCCACCGCGTCGCCATCCGCATTCACCGCTTGGCTCACGTTATCGATCGTCGGTGCATCGTCGTTGTCTATGATCGTTGCTGTGCCTGTCTTGCCGCCAACCGTCAACGTGAACGTTTCATCCGCTTCGTCGATCGTGTCATCGGTCGTCGCGACCGTCGCCGTGAACTCCGTCACGCCCGCATCGACCGTGATCGTGCCGTCACCGTTGTTCGTCACGCCTGTGCCGAACGTCACGTTCGACAGGTCTGTGTTGTAGTCGTCGCTGCCCGCCGTGCCGTCTGCCAAGCTAAACGTGAACGTTTGAGCCGAGCTGCTGGCGTTGCTTAGGCTCACGGTGAACACCGCGCCTTCGCCTTCATCCACCGCGTCGCCATCCGCATTCACCGCTTGGCTCACGTTATCGATCGTCGGTGCATCGTCGTTGTCTATGATCGTTGCTGTGCCTGTCTTGCCGCCAACCGTCAACGTGAACGTTTCATCCGCTTCGTCGATCGTGTCATCGGTCGTCGCGACCGTCGCCGTGAACTCCGTCACGCCCGCATCGACCGTGATCGTGCCGTCACCGTTGTTCGTCACGCCTGTGCCGAACGTCACGTTCGACAGGTCTGTGTTGTAGTCGTCGCTGCCCGCCGTGCCGTCTGCCAAGCTAAACGTGAACGTTTGAGCCGAGCTGCTGGCGTTGCTTAGGCTCACGGTGAACACCGCGCCTTCGCCTTCATCCACCGCGTCGCCATCCGCATTCACCGCTTGGCTCACGTTATCGATCGTCGGTGCATCGTCGTTGTCTATGATCGTTGCTGTGCCTGTCTTGCCGCCAACCGTCAACGTGAACGTTTCATCCGCTTCGTCGATCGTGTCATCGGTCGTCGCGACCGTCGCCGTGAACTCCGTCACGCCCGCATCGACCGTGATCGTGCCGTCACCGTTGTTCGTCACGCCTGTGCCGAACGTCACGTTCGACAGGTCTGTGTTGTAGTCGTCGCTGCCCGCCGTGCCGTCTGCCAAGCTAAACGTGAACGTTTGAGCCGAGCTGCTGGCGTTGCTTAGGCTCACGGTGAACACCGCGCCTTCGCCTTCATCCACCGCGTCGCCATCCGCATTCACCGCTTGGCTCACGTTATCGATCGTCGGTGCATCGTCGTTGTCTATGATCGTTGCTGTGCCTGTCTTGCCGCCAACCGTCAACGTGAACGTTTCATCCGCTTCGTCGATCGTGTCATCGGTCGTCGCGACCGTCGCCGTGAACTCCGTCACGCCCGCATCGACCGTGATCGTGCCGTCACCGTTGTTCGTCACGCCTGTGCCGAACGTCACGTTCGACAGGTCTGTGTTGTAGTCGTCGCTGCCCGCCGTGCCGTCTGCCAAGCTAAACGTGAACGTTTGAGCCGAGCTGCTGGCGTTGCTTAGGCTCACGGTGAACACCGCGCCTTCGCCTTCATCCACCGCGTCGCCATCCGCATTCACCGCTTGGCTCACGTTATCGATCGTCGGTGCATCGTCGTTGTCTATGATCGTTGCTGTGCCTGTCTTGCCGCCAACCGTCAACGTGAACGTTTCATCCGCTTCGTCGATCGTGTCATCGGTCGTCGCGACCGTCGCCGTGAACTCCGTCACGCCCGTGCATCGACCGTGATCGTGCCGTCACCGTTGTTCGTCACGCCTGTGCCGAACGTCACGTTCGACAGGTCTGTGTTGTAGTCGTCGCTGCCCGCCGTGCCGTCTGCCAAGCTAAACGTGAAACGTTTGAGCCGAGCTGCTGGCGTTGCTTAGGCTCACGGTGAACACCGCGCCTTCGCCTTCATCCACCGCGTCGCCATCCGCATTCACCGCTTGGCTCACGTTATCGATCGTCGGTGCATCGTCGTTGTCTATGATCGTTGCTGTGCCTGTCTTGCCGCCAACCGTCAACGTGAACGTTTCATCCGCTTCGTCGATCGTGTCATCGGTCGTCGCGACCGTCGCCGTGAAACTCCGTCACGCCCGCATCGACCGTGATCGTGCCGTCACCGTTGTTCGTCACGCCTGTGCCGAACGTCACGTTCGACAGGTCTGTGTTGTAGTCGTCGCTGCCCGCCGTGCCGTCTGCCAAGCTAAACGTGAACGTTTGAGCCGAGCTGCTGGCGTTGCTTAGGCTCACGGTGAACACCGCGCCTTCGCCTTCATCCACCGCGTCGCCATCCGCATTCACCGCTTGGCTCACGTTATCGATCGTCGGTGCATCGTCGTTGTCTATGATCGTTGCTGTGCCTGTCTTGCCGCCACCGTCAACGTGAACGTTTCATCCGCTTCGTCGATCGTGTCATCGGTCGTCGCGACCGTCGCCGTGAACTCCGTCACGCCCGCATCGACCGTGATCGTGCCGTCACCGTTGTTCGTCACGCCTGTGCCGAACGTCACGTTCGACAGGTCTGTGTTGTAGTCGTCGCTGCCCGCCGTGCCGTCTGCCAAGCTAAACGTGAACGTTTGAGCCGAGCTGCTGGCGTTGCTTAGGCTCACGGTGAACACCGCGCCTTCGCCTTCATCCACCGCGTCGCCATCCGCATTCACCGCTTGGCTCACGTTATCGATCGTCGGTGCATCGTCGTTGTCTATGATCGTTGCTGTGCCTGTCTTGCCGCCAACCGTCAACGTGAACGTTTCATCCGCTTCGTCGATCGTGTCATCGGTCGTCGCGACCGTCGCCGTGAACTCCGTCACGCCCCGTGAATCGTGCCGTCACCGTTGTTCGTCCCCTGCAACGTCGTTCGTGAGTCGTGCCGTGCCGTCACCGTTGTTCGTCACGCCGTGTGCCGAACGTTCACGTTTCGACAGGTCTGTGTCGTAGTCGTCGCTGCCCGCCGTGCCGTCTGCCAAGCTAAACGTGAACGTTTGAGCCGAGCTGCTGGCGTTGCTTAGGCTCACGTGCCGGTGAACACCGTGCCTTTCGCCTTCATCCGCCCGCGTCGCATCCGCATCAACGCTTGGCTCACGTTATCGATCGTCGGTGCATCGTCGTTGTCTATGATCGTTCGTCGCATCGTCGTTGTCTATGATCGTTGCTGTGTCTTGCGCCAACCGTCAACGTGAACGTTTCATCCGCTTCGTCGATCGTGTCATCGGTCGTCGCGACCGTCGCCGTGAACTCCGTCACGCCCGCATCGACCGTGATCGTGCCGTCACCGTTGTTCGTCGTCACGCCTGTGCCGAACGTCACGTTCGACAGGTCTGTGTTGTAGTCGTCGCTGCCCGCGTGCCGTCTGCCAAGCTAAACGTGAACGTTTGAGCCGAGCTGCTGGCGTTGCTTAGGCTCACGGTGAACACCGCGCCTTCGCCTTCATCCACCGCGTCGCCATCCGCATTCACCGCTTGGCTCACGTTATCGATCGTCGGTGCATCGTCGTTGTCTATGATCGTTGCTGTGCCTGTCTTGCCGCCAACCGTCAACGTGAACGTTTCATCCGCTTCGTCGATCGTGTCATCGGTCGTCGCGACCGTCGCCGTGAACTCCGTCACGCCCGCATCGACCGTGATCGTGCCGTCACCGTTGTTCGTCACGCCTGTGCCGAACGTCACGTTCGACAGGTCTGTGTTGTAGTCGTCGCTGCCCGCCGTGCCGTCTGCCAAGCTAAAACGTGAACGTTTGAGCCGAGCTGCTGGCGTTGCTTAGGCTCACGGTGAACACCGCGCCTTCGCCTTCATCCACCGCGTCGCCATCCGCATTCACCGCTTGGCTCACGTTATCGATCGTCGGTGCATCGTCGTTGTCTATGATCGTTGCTGTGCCTGTCTTGCCGCCAACCGTCAACGTGAACGTTTCATCCGCTTCGTCGATCGTGTCATCGGTCGTCGCGACCGTCGCCGTGAACTCCGTCACGCCCGCATCGACCGTGATCGTGCCGTCACCGTTGTTCGTCACGCCTGTGCCGAACGTCACGTTCGACAGGTCTGTGTTGTAGTCGTCGCTGCCCGCCGTGCCGTCTGCCAAGCTAAACGTGAACGTTTGAGCCGAGCTGCTGGCGTTGCTTAGGCTCACGGTGAACACCGCGCCTTCGCCTTCATCCACCGCGTCGCCATCCGCATTCACCGCTTGGCTCACGTTATCGATCGTCGGTGCATCGTCGTTTGTCTATGATCGTTGCTGTGCCTGTCTTGCCGCCAACCGTCAACGTGAACGTTTCATCCGCTTCGTCGATCGTGTCATCGGTCGTCGCGACCGTCGCCGTGAACTCCGTCACGCCCGCATCGACCGTGATCGTGCCGTCACCGTTGTTCGTCACGCCTGTGCCGAACGTCACGTTCGACAGGTCTGTGTTGTAGTCGTCGCTGCCCGCCGTGCCGTCTGCCAAGCTAAACGTGAACGTTTGAGCCGAGCTGCTGGCGTTGCTTAGGCTCACGTGAACACCGCGCCTTCGCCTTCATCCACCGCGTCGCCATCCGCATTCACCGCTTGGCTCACGTTATCGATCGTCGGTGTGCATCGTCGTTGTCTATGATCGTTGCTGTGCCTGTCTTGCCGCCAACCGTCAACGTGAACGTTTCATCCGCTTCGTCGATCGTGTCATCGGTCGTCGCGACCGTCGCCGTGAACTCCGTCACGCCCGCATCGACCGTGATCGTGCCGTCACCGTTGTTCGTCACGCCTGTGCCGAACGTCACGTTCGACAGGTCTGTGTTGTAGTCGTCGCTGCCCGCCGTGCCGTCTGCCAAGCTAAACGTGAACGTTTGAGCCGAGCTGCTGGCGTTGCTTAGGCTCACGGTGAACACCGCGCCTTCGCCTTCATCCACCGCGTCGCCATCCGCATTCACCGCTTGGCTCACGTTATCGATCGTCGGTGCATCGTCGTTGTCTATGATCGTTGCTGTGCCTGTCTTGCCGCCAACCGTCAACGTGAACGTTTCATCCGCTTCGTCGATCGTGTCATCGGTCGTCGCGACCGTCGCCGTGAACTCCGTCACGCCCGCATCGACCGTGATCGTGCCGTCACCGTTGTTCGTCACGCCTGTGCCGAACGTCACGTTCGACAGGTCTGTGTTGTAGTCGTCGCTGCCCGCCGTGCCGTCTGCCAAGCTAAACGTGAACGTTTGAGCCGAGCTGCTGGCGTTGCTTAGGCTCACGGTGAACACCGCGCCTTCGCCTTCATCCACCGCGTCGCCATCCGCATTCACCGCTTGGCTCACGTTATCGATCGTCGGTGCATCGTCGTTGTCTATGATCGTTGCTGTGCCTGTCTTGCCGCCAACCGTCAACGTGAACGTTTCATCCGCTTCGTCGATCGTGTCATCGGTCGTCGCGACCGTCGCCGTGAACTCCGTCACGCCCGCATCGACCGTGATCGTGCCGTCACCGTTGTTCGTCACGCCTGTGCCGAACGTCACGTTCGACAGGTCTGTGTTGTAGTCGTCGCTGCCCGCCGTGCCGTCTGCCAAGCTAAACGTGAACGTTTGAGCCGAGCTGCTGGCGTTGCTTAGGCTCACGGTGAACACCGCGCCTTCGCCTTCATCCACCGCGTCGCCATCCGCATTCACCGCTTGGCTCACGTTATCGATCGTCGGTGCATCGTCGTTGTCTATGATCGTTGCTGTGCCTGTCTTGCCGCCAACCGTCAACGTGAACGTTTCATCCGCTTCGTCGATCGTGTCATCGGTCGTCGCGACCGTCGCCGTGAACTCCGTCACGCCCGCATCGACCGTGATCGTGCCGTCACCGTTGTTCGTCACGCCTGTGCCGAACGTCACGTTCGACAGGTCTGTGTTGTAGTCGTCGCTGCCCGCCGTGCCGTCTGCCAAGCTAAACGTGAACGTTTGAGCCGAGCTGCTGGCGTTGCTTAGGCTCACGGTGAACACCGCGCCTTCGCCTTCATCCACCGCGTCGCCATCCGCATTCACCGCTTGGCTCACGTTATCGATCGTCGGTGCATCGTCGTTGTCTATGATCGTTGCTGTGCCTGTCTTGCCGCCAACCGTCAACGTGAACGTTTCATCCGCTTCGTCGATCGTGTCATCGGTCGTCGCGACCGTCGCCGTGAACTCCGTCACGCCCGCATCGACCGTGATCGTGCCGTCACCGTTGTTCGTCACGCCTGTGCCGAACGTCACGTTCGACAGGTCTGTGTTGTAGTCGTCGCTGCCCGCCGTGCCGTCTGCCAAGCTAAACGTGAACGTTTGAGCCGAGCTGCTGGCGTTGCTTAGGCTCACGGTGAACACCGCGCCTTCGCCTTCATCCACCGCGTCGCCATCCGCATTCACCGCTTGGCTCACGTTATCGATCGTCGGTGCATCGTCGTTGTCTATGATCGTTGCTGTGCCTGTCTTGCCGCCAACCGTCAACGTGAACGTTTCATCCGCTTCGTCGATCGTGTCATCGGTCGTCGCGACCGTCGCCGTGAACTCCGTCACGCCCGCATCGACCGTGATCGTGCCGTCACCGTTGTTCGTCACGCCTGTGCCGAACGTCACGTTCGACAGGTCTGTGTTGTAGTCGTCGCTGCCCGCCGTGCCGTCTGCCAAGCTAAACGTGAACGTTTGAGCCGAGCTGCTGGCGTTGCTTAGGCTCACGGTGAACACCGCGCCTTCGCCTTCATCCACCGCGTCGCCATCCGCATTCACCCTTGGGCTCACGTTATCGATCGTCGGTGCATCGTCGTTGTCTATGATCGTTGCTGTGCCTGTCTTGCCGCCAACCGTCAACGTGAACGTTTCATCCGCTTCGTCGATCGTGTCATCGGTCGTCGCGACCGTCGCCGTGAACTCCGTCACGCCCGCATCGACCGTGATCGTGCCGTCACCGTTGTTCGTCACGCCTGTGCCGAACGTCACGTTCGACAGGTCTGTGTTGTAGTCGTCGCTGCCCGCCGTGCCGTCTGCCAAGCTAAACGTGAACGTTTGAGCCGAGCTGCTGGGCGTTGCTTAGGCTCACGGTGAACACCGCGCCTTCGCCTTCATCCACCGCGTCGCCATCCGCATTCACCGCTTGGCTCACGTTATCGTCGGTGCATCGTCGTTGTCTATGATCGTTGCTGTGCCTGTCTTGCCGCCAACCGTCAACGTGAACGTTTCATCCGCTTCGTCGATCGTGTCATCGGTCGTCGCGACCGTCGCCGTTAAACTCCGTCACGCCCGCATCGACCGTGATCGTGCCGTCACCGTTGTTCGTCACGCCTGTGCCGAACGTCACGTTCGACAGGTCTGTGTTGTAGTCGTCGCTGCCCGCCGTGCCGTCTGCCAAGCTAAACGTGAACGTTTGAGCCGAGCTGCTGGCGTTGCTTAGGCTCACGGTGAACACCGCGCCTTCGCCTTCATCCACCGCGTCGCCATCCGCATTCACCGCTTGGCTCACGTTATCGATCGTCGGTGCATCGTCGTTGTCTATGATCGTTGCTGTGCCTGTCTTGCCGCCAACCGTCAACGTGAACGTTTCATCCGCTTCGTCGATCGTGTCATCGGTCGTCGCGACCGTCGCCGTGAACTCCGTCACGCCCGCATCGACCGTGATCGTGCCGTCACCGTTGTTCGTCACGCCTGTGCCGAACGTCACGTTCGACAGGTCTGTGTTGTAGTCGTCGCTGCCCGCCGTGCCGTCTGCCAAGCTAAACGTGAACGTTTGAGCCGAGCTGCTGGCGTTGCTTAGGCTCACGGTGAACACCGCGCCTTCGCCTTCATCCACCGCGTCGCCATCCGCATTCACCGCTTGGCTCACGTTATCGATCGTCGGTGCATCGTCGTTGTCTATAATCGTTGTCGTTGCACTATCAAAGGCGACAACTCCTGAAACGCCCTCTACATTAATAGTAAATTTCTCGTTACCTTCATGAATAGAATCTTCAATAGTGGGGACATTTAATATGACTTTAGTAACGCCAGCAGGAACAGTAAGAGTCCCATCAACATTGATTGTTAATGACACTGTACCGCTGTTTGAGTCTTGGTAGCTTGCTGTCATAGTACCAATATCATCAGCACTTGCCGTATCAAAAGAAGTAGAAAGCTTAACAGTAACATCCGCTAGAGAAGCTTGATTAAGCGACAGGGTGAAAATTGCATCTTCGCCTTCAGGAGTGAATCCATTATCATCAAGACTTGCAACTACCATACTTTTATCTTGATAAACTCCATCTGTGGAACTTGATGTAGCTGTGAACTCATTACCAGCAGCATCGGTACCGGTCACGCTTGCCTGTACAATACGGTTATTAACTAAGTCACTGCCTTCAACATCGATACTATAAACTAACCTACCACTTTCATCTGCATTAACTAGACCAGTGTATTTTGAACTGTCACCATTAATAGTTAAGGTAACTGTGTCACCAACTGCAGCATCACCTGTGACGATTCCAGAAATCACGACAGTACCACCAGCTTCTAATGCACTAAGCACATCATCACCAGCAATCGTATCAATGGTAATTTCTGCATTTGCTATAGTATCTAGCGTAACAACAAGAATATCTGAAGTCGCTGTATTGCTTGCAGCGTCAGTCACTTTAACAGTAAGAGAATTAGCCTCTTCCACCAATTGCCCATCAGCAGCTGTAAAACTCCAACTACCATTTTCGGCTTGTATTGCATCACCTAACTTTGTCGTACCGTTGAATACTTCAACAAGAATTACATCAGCATCAATATTCGAAAGGCTAAACGTCGAAGTTCTGTCATTGGTGAGGTTATCTGTTGACTCATCACCACTGTCGCTTTCCGATACTAAATCAATGATTGGCTTATTAATTGAAGTATCAGCTGTAGGTGTTGGCCCAGGTGTTGGTGGCTCTGGCGTTGGCTCTGGCGTTGGCTCTGGCGTTGGCTCTGGCGTTGGCTCTGGCGTTGGCTCTGGCGTTGGCTCTGGCGTTGGCTCTGGCGTTGGCTCTGGCGTTGGCTCTGGTGTTGGTGTTGGTGTTGGTGTTGGTGTTGGTGTTGGTGTTGGGTCTACAGTAGATGAGTCCCGAGAAAGGCTTTGTGCGGTTTCCGTCGGTACAAATTGCTCACCATTATTTTCACTATCATTACCAAAGGTTGGAAGCGTGAAGTCGTCATTTCGTTCAATATCAACATCAACACGATTTTGCCCATCCAATTCTTCACCCGCTGCCGGTGCCTCTTGAATTAAGGTAGGATCATCGCCCGCCAAAATAGCCTGTTGCAGTGCATCAAAATCTGTAGAGGAGTCTGCGACTAGGGAATCATTGTCATTCGTATTGTAAATTTCATCGGTAATTTCAACAACCGAGTTATCACCTATCTCGAGCTCCGAACCATCAACAAAAGCAATTACCACACTGCCATTAGGACCAGTCAAAACCGTCTCACCAAAGAATATCGGATCACCGATTTTTACCACGCGTTCTTGACCATCAATAGATTGAATCATCACAGAACCAGTTAACTTAGTGATAAAGCCGATCGTATTACCTGTTGTTGCAAATGGTACTTGACTGTCGCTCATGATACGTTCCCTAAAAAAAGAAGACTAAAAGTAAGTCGTAATAGTTCTATAATTACTTCCAAGATAGGGCAAAAAAGACAAGGCAGCTATTGTACCTTGGTACAGTCCAGCCCTTTTTTTGACATTTCTTACCCTTTTTTATGCTTTTTTCTAGCCGCCTCTGAATACACCTGTATCTTCTGCCCTATTGTCATTGCCATGCATAAGTCAACTCTTTATAATTTGCGCACTTTCGGGCACAGATCTTAAGCACTTAAGAGTGAAACGCTGCTCGATGTCTCTTTCAGAGTCTCTGACTCACTCAATGCGCCTATGGGGAGTGTTTTGCACCGTCCTTGTCATGGCACAATATTCAGAACATATTTTTATAAAACGGCTAACAAGATAAAAGCCCATAAAGCAAACTGCTAAAAATAGCGTCTGCCTATTTGCTCTAATTTATTCAGAAGGTAATACATGATCGACACGATAAAACGAGACTGGTTCTCAAACATTAAAGGCGACTCTCTCGCCGGTACAGTGGTTGCGCTTGCTTTGATTCCAGAAGCCATTGCTTTTTCCATCATTGCAGGTGTTGACCCTAAAGTGGGCTTGTATGCCTCTTTCTGTATTGCCGTTGTCATTTCATTTGTTGGCGGTCGCCCCGGTATGATTTCGGCAGCAACCGGTGCCATGGCACTGTTAATGGTGACCTTGGTAAAAGAGCATGGCTTAGAATATTTACTTGCTGCCACCTTACTTACCGGTGTTTTTCAGATAATAGCGGGGTATTTAAAACTCGGGGCTTTAATGCGGTTTGTCTCACGGTCTGTTGTAACTGGCTTTGTAAACGCCTTAGCCATTTTGATTTTTATGGCACAGCTACCAGAACTAACCAATGTCACCTGGCATGTCTACGCGATGACGGCAGCCGGCTTGGGCATTATTTATCTGTTCCCTTTGCTTCCTGTCATCGGTAAAGCCCTTCCTTCCCCATTAATATGTATCGTCGTACTGACAGCCTTCGCAATGATGTATGGCTTAGACATTCGAACTGTGGGTGATATGGGCGAACTACCAGATACCCTACCTATTTTCCTTTGGCCTGATGTACCGTTAAGTCTAGAAACACTGATGATTATCTTGCCTTATTCACTTGGGCTGGCAGTAGTAGGTTTGTTGGAATCCATGATGACAGCCACTATTGTGGATGAGTTCACTGACACAAGCAGTGATAAGAACCGCGAATGCAAAGGACAAGGTGTTGCCAACATCGCATCAGGTCTGTTGGGCGGCATGGCAGGTTGTGCCATGATTGGACAATCTGTTATCAACGTAAAATCCGGTGGTCGTGGTCGTCTTTCTACTTTTATCGCTGGTTTCTTATTGTTGATCATGGTGGTTTTCTTAGACGACCTGATTAGTCAAATCCCAATGGCCGCTTTAGTTGCCGTGATGATCATGGTATCGATTGGTACTTTCTCTTGGGAATCTGTCATCAACCTGAAAAAACACCCACTATCAACTAATATTGTAATGTTGGCGACGGTTTCTATTGTGGTTGCCACACACAACTTAGCAATCGGTGTTTTTGTCGGCGTGCTGCTGGCATCTTTGTTCTTTGCCAATAAGATCGGCCGCTTTATGGTTGTGAAGAATGAACAAGGCACACAAACAGGTCATCGAACTTATAAAGTAATCGGGCAAGTGTTTTTTGCGTCGTCAGATCAATTTAATGCGTCTTTTGATTTTAAAGAAGCGGTTGAAAGCGTTACGATTGATCTAACCGAAGCGCACTTTTGGGATATAACCGCTGTATCCGCTTTGGATAAGGTCGTGATCAAATTCCGTCGCGAAGGCGCCGAAGTTGAACTGGTAGGAATGAACGAAGCCAGCGCAACCGTTGTCGATAAATTTGGGGTTCACAACAACCCTGAGGAAGTCGAAAAAGTCATGGGTGGCCACTAGAACACCCTAGAATAATAACAAGGAGTGCAACATGAATAATGTAATAGCTTGTATTGATGGTTCTTCTCTATCTGAGTGTGTCACCAACGCATCCGTGTGGGCAGCCAAGCAAATGGGCTCACCATTAACCTTGATGCACTCCTTAGAAAAAGAAACAGCTAGAACCGACGAAGACCTTTCTGGCTCAATTGGCCTAGGCAGTAGAGAACATTTACTAGAAGAACTCGTTGCTTTGGACACCCAGCGCGCCAAGCTAGCTTTAGAGCATGGCAAACTGGTACTTGAAAACGCAAAAGAGTTTGCTCATAAAGCGGGCGCTAAGCAAATTGAGCTATTGCAGCGCCATGGCGACCTTGTCGAAAACCTCATAGATCTTGAGGAAGACACTCGCCTCATCGTCGTAGGGCGTTGTGGCAGCGGCCATACTCAAAGCGCCCACACTATTGGTTCGCACATTGAGAGAGTAGCACGCACTCTTCATCGCCCAATCTTAATTAGCGTCGATGAATTTAAAGCGCCAAAGAATTTTATGATTGCGTATGACGGCCGAGAAGCCGCAGACAATGCTATTGAGCGTATTGCACAAAGTCCATTATTACTTGGTCTGCCTTGCCACCTTGTAATGGCTGGCGAAGCAACACCAGAAAAACGCGCCAAGCTCGAAGAGGCACACCGAATACTTGAAGAAGAAGGCTTCGACGTCACCGCCTCTATCATACCGGGTAAAATTTACTCTGTATTAACCCAATACCGTGAAGAAAATCAGATAGAGCTTATGGCAATGGGCGCCTATGCCCATTCTAAAGTTCGTCAATTCTTCGTTGGTAGCAATACCAGTAAGATGATTATTGAGAGCGACATCCCTCTCTTAATTTTGCGCTAGAGCATTCGACTTTTATCAAACAATGCTCATGAAGCAAGATACATCAAGGGCGAACTCTTCGGAGTTCGCCCTTTTTTATTACCACCAGACCTTTCCACTTAAAACCAAACCCTAGATGAACTTTTTGTTAAATGTTTAACAAACTGGACATGTGGTTTTACATATATACGATTTTACATATACACTGCAATTATTATTCACTGATGCGCTTTTAAACATGACCCCCGATACCTTCTATAAAGCTCTTGCCGACGACACTCGCTTGCGTTGCTTGCTATTAATCACCCAATACCAAGAACTATGCGTTTGCGAGCTAACCGAAGCACTAAACGAAACGCAGCCCAAAATATCTCGCCATCTTGCTCAATTGAGGAAAAACGGCCTTTTGAGCGACCGAAGACAAGGACAATGGGTGTTTTATCAACTACACCCCGAACTAGCCAATTGGTCGAAGAGTGTTCTACAAACCACGTTAGACAACCAAGTTTTGTGGTTAAAAGACAATGTAGATCAACTCGAAACCATGGGCGGCCGCCCAAAACGCACAGGCAGTTGCTGTTAACGCATTTTTATTAACCAATAGGAATTCATAACTATGACCATAAAAGTAGGAATAAATGGCTTTGGCCGCATGGGAAGACTGTCGTTTCGCGCCGCCTTTGACTGGGACGATGTGGAGTTTGTGCAGATCAACGACCTAAAAGGCGATGCTGCCACCCTCGCTCACCTAGTCAACTTCGATTCAGTTCACGGCCGTTGGCACAATGAAGCAAGCAGCACTGGTAATACCATTGTTATCAACGGCAAAGCCATTGCCTGCACGCAAAACAAAAACATTACCGATACCGATTGGTCACAATGCGACGTGGTAATTGAAGCCTCTGGTGTGATGAAAACCAAAGCCTTGTTGCAGGCTTATTTAGATCAAGGCGTAAAGCGTGTTGTCGTTACCGCTCCTGTAAAAGAAGATGGCGTACTCAATGTTGTGATGGGGGTTAACGATGGCGACTACGATCCTAGCCTGCACCCTATCGTTACCGCCGCTTCATGTACCACAAATTGCCTTGCGCCTGTGGTGAAAGTGCTACAAGAAACTATTGGCATCAAACACGGTTCCATGACCACCATTCACGACATTACCAATACCCAAACCATTATCGATGCGCCACACAAAGACTTACGCCGCGCTCGCTCTTGTGGCACTAGCTTGATCCCAACCACTACTGGTTCAGCCACCGCCATCACTCACATATTTCCAGAGCTAAAAGGCAAATTAAACGGTCACGCCGTACGTGTACCTTTAACCAATGCTTCGCTTACCGACTGTGTGTTTGAAATGAACCGCGCCACGGACGAACAAGAAATCAATCAATTGTTAAAAGCTGCTAGCGAAAGCGGCCCACTAAAAAACATTCTGGGTTATGAAGAGCGCCCTCTCGTGTCCATCGATTACAAAACAGATCCGAGATCAAGCATTATCGACGCTCCTAGCACCATGGTCATTAACGGCACTCAAGTAAAACTCTACGTGTGGTACGACAACGAGTGGGGCTACGCCAATCGCACAGCGGAATTAATGCGTAAAGTCGGCATACTAGACCAAATAATCTAAACAAACAACAAAGCAAAGCGGAAACACACATGCTGTCACAACTTCCTAAAAGCGTTCGTCAGTATCTTATTGTTACTGGCAATTATTGGAGCTTCACCCTCACCGACGGCGCACTGCGTATGTTGGTTGTGCTGTACTTCCACCAGCTAGGTTATGGCGCACTAGACATCGCTTTGCTCTTCTTGTTTTACGAATTTTTTGGCGTCATTACCAATCTTTTTGGTGGCTGGCTTGGGGCCAAATGGGGCCTCAACCGCACCATGAATATTGGCCTTGCCATGCAAGTCATTGCTTTATCTATGCTCCTACTACCCACTAGCTTTTTAACCATCCCTTGGGTGATGGCAGCACAGGCTTTGTCTGGTATTGCCAAAGACCTCAACAAAATGAGCGCCAAAAGTGCCATCAAAACACTCGTTCCCAAAAACGCCAGCGGCACCTTGTACAAATGGGTTGCCCTACTAACTGGCTCGAAAAATGCTCTTAAAGGTGTGGGATTTTTCTTAGGTGGTTTTCTACTCAGCACCATCGGCTTTCATAACGCTATCCTAGCCATGGCAGTAGCTCTGGCCATCGTATGGCTCGCCAGTTTGTATCTACTTCGAGAGGATTTAGGCAAGTCGAAGAACAAGCCGAAGTTCTCACAAATGTTTTCCAAGAGCACTGAAATCAATATTTTATCGGCGGCACGTCTCTTCTTGTTTGGTGCTCGGGATGTATGGTTTGTGATTGCTGTTCCGGTGTATTTATCCAGCCAGTTTGACTGGGATCACTGGCGCGTCGGCAGCTTCCTCGCCTTGTGGGTCATCGGCTACGGCATAGTCCAAAGCCTTGCACCACACATCACAGGAAAAACCAAACAACAAACACCGACAGGCACACAAGCCAAATTCTGGGCAATACTACTCACCGCCATTCCTGCAGCCATCGCCATTGGCTTAACAAACGTAGATCAAGGCTTATGGATTCTGTTGAGCGGGCTCATAGTATTCGGTGTAGTGTTCGCGATTAACTCTTCGCTGCACAGCTACTTAATCGTTCATCATGCCAGCGAAGATGGTGTGTCTTTAGATGTGGGCTTTTACTACATGGCCAACGCCATGGGACGGCTCATTGGCACGATTTTGTCAGGCTGGATTTACCAAGACTTTGGCTTAATAGCTTGCCTTTGGGTGTCTTGCGGATTTCTTGTTCTAACCAGCGTTATTTCTTTCTGGTTACCACAGAAAGCCACCAGCACAGAAAACACCAATTAACGTCTGCTCGACCAATAGTCTGGATTTTTACTGTTATGCATAATGGCAACAACATACAGGTTACCAGCGTGAATCTGATAAATAACCGAGAAAGGGAAACGAGATAGTAAAAATCGATGATGGTTTGCGCCGAACTTAGGTCAAGTTCGAGGAAGTGACTGGATAGTTTTGAATGCAGATTCAAGCTCTTTCATAAAGTCATCACCAAGCCCTTTGGCTTGAAATTGATACCAATTATAAGAAAATTTAATTTCCTGACTGACATCTGGGTGAAAGGTTAAATTCAGCATCTTATTTTACAACTTGTGCCTTAATCTCCTCCCAACTTACTGCTTTTACATCACCAGATAACAAAGCATTACTGCGCTCTTCCGCTAATGCCAACCAAGCAGACTCAACATCATCACTCGGCTCACCTTCAAGAGAAGACAAAAGACAATGAGCTGCCAAAGCTTTTTCACTCGGCGTTAAATGCTCCATATTATCCAATACGGTTTTTAATGCGTCAGACATATGCATCACTCCTATTCACGTTACCAGCAAGTCTATCACTGAATGTTAGCTTTTGCCTCCCATCCAAATCCATAAAAAAACGCCAAGCATGTTCGGCTCTACAACCGACACTCTTGGCGTTTCTTTGATCAGGATCTAAAGAAGTTTACTTAGTGCTAATGGCTTTGATATGCAATTTACCTACTTCTGCTTCAGTAACTTCTACTTTCGTTCCAGCTTCAATGAACTCGTCGCTTACCAAAGACCATTCAATACCAGAATACTGGTATTTAGGTGACTGAGTGGGTGACACAGGCTCTTGCAAATAAAACTGGTGATCGGTGAATTCACTTTTGGCTTTTTTTGTACTCACCTTTGACTGCATACGCTTCAATGGCTTCCACAATACTAACGCGGCCAATATAGTCATTACGCCAGTACTCAACAAAGCACTCAGCAAACTATTCGGCAGTATTCCAACATAAACCAAAGCGCCTGTAGCCATAGCAGCCAAGCCAACGAAGAAGAGTACAAAAGTTGCAAAACCCAGCACAGTCACTTCGACGACCAATAGAATCAAACCAACAATAAACAAGCTCTGAGCCAGATTATTGGCAATGATATCCATACTTAGCTCCCTTTTGTCATTTGCTGAATAATGGTCATGGCTTGTGCTACCACCGCAGACGGCTCTGTCGCGCCATCAGGCAACAAGACAACAGAAGACTCTTTAGCAATTGCACGTTTCGCTTCAATTGCCTTGCTTGCAAGATCAAGCTGAATGGCTTTTTGACCTTCTTCGGTCGCCGCTGCTTCACCAACCTGACGAAGTGCTTCCGCTTGCGCTGATGCCACAGCAACGATGGCTTTTGCTTCACCTTCTGCGCGCAACACTTGCTCTTCTTTATCCGCTTCTGCCGCCAAAACCACAGACGCTTTTTGACCTTCGGCACGGTTAATCGCAGCTTGACGATCCCCTTCCGATTCCAAAATCTGCGCACGCTTAACACGTTCCGCTTTCATTTGGGCTTCCATTGCTTCCATCACAGATTGTGGTGGAACAATGTCTTTTATTTCATAACGCAACACCTGAATACCCCAAGGACCTGCTGCATCATTGATCGACGCCACAATATTGGTGTTGAGCACATCACGCTCTTCAAATGTTTTATCCAATTCCATTTTACCTAACTCAGAACGCATAGTAGTTTGCGCCAACTGAGTCACAGCGAAGACGTAATCATCCACACCGTAAGTCGCTTTGTACGGGTCTAATACGCGGAAATACAACACGCCATCCACATGCAAAGAAATATTATCTTTCGTAATCGCACTTTGTTCTGGCACATCCACCGCTTGTTCTTTTAAAGAGCGATCCGCAGAAATACGATCAATAAAAGGCAGAATGAAGTTTAAACCCGCCTCTTTCGTCGATTGGTATTTACCAAAACGCTCAATAACGTATGCCTGATTCTGCGGCACAAACTTAATCGAACCCTTTAATAAAAAGATAACCAGTACGAGAACCAGCGTTTGTACGCTCAAGATATAGCTAAGTAACTCTTCCATAACAATGAATCCTTAATTTTCAAAACACACCCAACTTATATTTTCACCAAGATGTTATGAATCACCACGCACAAAAATACAAGCAGAACGACTATTTTATCGCTACCATAGTAAGCACTGTTAAGGTGCAAAAGTCACCAATAAAACCAGATTAATTGAAGAAGCAGTGAGATCTTTACACAATGCCGAGCGATGACTTTTTTCACTACCAGCACATTGAAGAACTACCCGGCGTGGTTATTAGTGAAGCAAAGCTCACAGAGTTTCATTTTCAGCCACACTACCATTTGGATTACCATATAGGGCTTGTTACTCAAGGCTCGCAACACCAGAAAGTTCAACATAAAACTCTGGACTTAGTTCCAAAGCAAATTTGCCTAATGCCACCTGGCGAAGTTCACGATGGATCAGGACGAGACAATACAACACGCCACTTAAAAACCTTTCGCATTCCAACAGAATTAATGCAAGCCGCGCTGCTCGACAGCCAAGCCCGAGACACCAATCTTCTGCTTGCCCCATCGATAATCGATCAGCCCGCGCACAACCGCTCGTTTTTACAGCTTGCTCAAGCATTCGATCCAAACCAATACGCCAGCCAGCTTCACAAAGACAGTTTATGGACCAATGCACTATCAAATTTACTGCTGGCGGCAGAGAAAAAGCCACTAATCCAAGAAACATTTGCTCTAACAAATCAGCAACTAAAACGCGTTAGAGAATATTGTGAAGCCAATCTATCCAGAAAAATTTCCTTGAATAACCTAGCAGAACTTTGTGGATTAACCCGCTTTCAATTCATTCGACGCTTCCAAAAGCAAACCGGACTGGCGCCGCACGCTTGGCTAATGCGCCTAAGATTAGAACGGGCTTGCACGCAATTAGCCAGATCGAATGCGATGATTACCGACATCGCGGCCGATGTCGGTTTTTATGACCAAAGCCACTTTAATCGAGCCTTTAAACAAGCCTTTGGCGTTGCACCATCAAACTATCGCTGTTAGTTAAAGTTCCTCGTAACAAAACTATTGTGCTGCAAACGCTTTCGCAGATGCGATAAAGGCTTCGACACCCTCTTTTGGAGTTCTGAACGACGTCACCAATCGAATGACGCCTTCTTCCCAGCGCCCACCGTAAAAGCCAAAACCTTCTGCCTGCAAATGATCAATCATCGGCAATGGCAAGGTACAAAACAACATATTGGCCTGAGCGGGCGTATTGATTTTCACACCCGGAACGGTTTTCAAACCGTCTTGCAACAGCACCATCATAGCATTGGCATGAGTCGCATTTGTACGCCACAAATCATCCGTTAAATAAGCAATCATCTGCGAAGACAACAAACGCATTTTGGAATGCAAATGCCCGCCACGTTTGCGACGATAACCGAGCTCTTTTGCTACCTTTTCGCTAGAAATCCCTTTATCTTCCAAAGCTTGTTTGAATACCACAATGGCTTCAGATGCCATCACGCCATTTTTCGTCGCACCAAAAGACACAATATCCACGCCCGCTTTCCATGTCATTTCGGCTGGCGAACAACCCAAGGCGAGCAAAGCATTGGCAAAACGCGCACCATCCATATGAACAGGCAAGCCTGCCGATTTCGCCACACTCGTAATGGCGTAAATTTCTTCTAACGAATACACACTACCCACTTCTGTAACCTGAGAAAAGCTAATAATCGACGGCTGACAAGAATGCACATCACCGATTTTCTGATTGACCAATTTTTGCAACTGAACAGGATCCATCTTCGCATCCGCGCCACCAATACCGACAAAACGCGCGCCACTGGTATAAAACTCCGGCGCAGTACATTCATCATTTAATAAGTGGCTTTCTGTGTGACACAGCACACTGCCCCAAGGCGGCGTAAAGGCACTCACTCCTAACGAATTCGCAGCCGTTCCGGTAGACACCAAAAAGACATCCACATCGCACTCAAACAATTCCGACAACATACGCGTGACTTGCGCCGTGCCATCATCATTGCCATATGGCATAGCATCACCTTGCGCGGCCTCCATCATGGCCTTAAAAACAGACTCTGACGCACCGGCAATATTGTCACTAGTAAACGCAACCTTCATTGAATACTCCTTAAATCAACTTATTTCATATCAATGAGTAACATCATGACAGCGTTTAAATACGAGCGCTTGGATTTTTGTGCAACATAGAAAAAACAAAAACGGCACCCTCCTCAAAACTAAATGGAGAAAGTGCCGTGAGTTGCTTGAAGAATTAACAGAGAAGAAAAGCTATTTACTGAGTTTTAAGCACGACCGTGGCTTGCAGACGACTCTGCCCAAAGCGTGACATTTTTTCAAACTCATCTCGAGCAATCGGCACAAATTGACAATCCAGCGGGCTTGGTGGATCGTCAGGTAATTTTTTATCATCGTCCAAATCCGGATCATGCACCAGAATACAATGTTCGTCGTAGCCCGACATCACTACCCAATGAGGGGATTTTTTTCCGTCCATACGAAAAGTACTGATTAAGATAATCGCCAAAGCGCCAGAGTCGAAAGCTTCGATCAATTGCTCTAACGGCATCGCTGTATAATGTAAGGGAACATCGGCTTCTTCGCATTGCTGAGCAAAGCTTTCATGCACGCGAGTTATAACGTTTTTCTTTAACTCGTTACGCACGCTATCAACAAATAAAGGCCCCTCTTCGCTCAACCAAACATCCGCAGACAAACCTCGCTTCTTCGCCGCCAAAGCCAATCCCATAGGATGACAACCGCCATGACCAGAGGTCATGAAAATCGTCGTCGCTTCACGCCAAATTTCTAACTCATCGTTCGGCGTTGCTTGATAATCTGGATGCATCGAAGACAACACCATTTGCAACGACGCAGGCCCGCACGTAAATGGCGTACCTTGTGCTAACCAAGGAATCGCGCGCGTGGTTTGTTCGTCACCCGCATGACGCAAACGTTTCTGCATACGAATCGCATCGGTTTGGTCTTCGTAATAAGCATCGTAATGCCCAAATTCCTTGTATCCCATTTTTTGATACAAGGCGATAGCATTATGATTCACATCACTGACTTCCAAACGCAGCAACATTTTGCCTTTTTTAAGCGCTTTTTTCTCACAGGCTTGGATCAACAATTTGCCGATACCAAGACCACGCGCCTCAGGCGATACCGCAAGCGAATACAGACGTGCCAAGTGAGTACCTTGGCGAAGATGCAACAAGGCATAACCAAACAGCTCGCCGCCTTCCTTCATTGCCACAAATAATGCCGAGCCAGAACTGGTAATCGCATTACGAAAGCTACGACGACTCAAACGATCACCGGTAAAAGCTTTGCCCTCCAAAACGAGCAAGGCTTTTAAATCGTCTATACTGGCTAAACGGATATCAATATTTGGGGAAGAGCTGGTGACCGAGCTTGTGATCATTACATCGCCTCTAAAGGGCAAAAGGTCGCTAGGATCGTCAAAATTATTACTTGTTTAGACACTACAAAACAGACTAAAAAAGCCACAATTTAACGATGAAAATTTTCGCGCATTCTAGAGCGAAACTTATTTAAAAGATAGCAAAAGATAGTCTATTTTTTCATCAAAAAAACATTTTATTTTTTATGCAAAAAACTTATTCACGATGTCACGAGCGAAGTTAAGACGAGGCAAAAATAGACGAGAAAGCGGAGTTTATGTTTTATAAATGAGCATTTTCGAGTCTATTTTTAACAAAGTATTAGCAAGCGCAGTAGTCGCGAAAAGTTTTTTTAGACTATTGTTAAATTTGTAAAACAAGCGCATTATCCGCACAAATCGAGGGCTCTTTTTACCCCCCCTTTTTAAAGCAACTTTTACAAACTCATAGTGTTTTTTTAAGCAAAAGGAAAAGCATACCCAATGTCACAGACTTACATTGTTGTTGATCAGGCCAAAGATTGGTCCGCGTTTTTACCGAGTGATCGAGTGATCACTTTTACTCAATATCTAAACTTGGCCACGACAAAAAACCAAGGACGCACACGAATCATCAACCTTTGTAAAAGCAGCAAGTATCTGTCTGACGGATATTACTGTTCGCTGTTGGCAGAAAGCCGTGGTCATCACGTTATGCCTTCCGTTCGCGTGCTTAACGACCTAAGTAAAAAAGACCTTTATGAGCTAGAAATCTCTCAGTGGTTGCCTTTGCTTGCGAAAAAACTCGCTAAACCAGAAGCCCCGATGGAAATGAAATTCCATTGTGTTTTCGGCAAAACCATTCATCCAGAGATGAAGGAATTTGCACGCAAACTATTCGAAAGCTTTCCAAGCCCTGTATTGGAAGTAACCTTGAAGTTCCGTAAAGAATGGCAAGTCACCGCCCTTTTCTCTACATCACAAAGTAAGTTAAACGACGCGGAAGAAACCCTATTTGCCGAATCATTAGAAGCTTTCAGCAACAAGGTATGGAGCAAAGGTCGCATTCAGCGCGCCGCGAAATTCGACATGGCGATTCTGGTCAACCCAGAAGAAGCCATGCCGCCAAGTGATGACCAAGCGATTAAAAAGTTTATCCAAGCCGGCAAACAACTTGGTATTCACGTTGATACCATTGGTCCAAAAGACATCATGCGTCTTCCGGAATACGATGGTTTGTTCATTCGTGAAACTACCAACATCGATCACCACACCTACCGATTCGCGAAAAAAGCCGAAGGCTTAGGCTTAGTTGTGATGGACGACCCACAATCTATCATGCGCTGTACCAACAAAGTTTACTTAGCAGATTTGTTCAACACCCACAAAGTACCTTGCCCAAAAACACGCATCGTACACAAAGGTGAAAGCAACGTAGAAGATGCACTAGAAGCCGTTATCAGCTACCCAATGGTAGTAAAAATTCCAGACGGCGCGTTTTCTAAAGGCGTGATCAAAGCAGAAAACCGCGAAGCCTTAACTGAAAGCTTAAACACCTTGTTTAAAAAATCGTCTTTGCTATTGGTTCAAGAGTATCTGTACACGGAATTTGACTGGCGTATCGGCGTCCTCAACAACAAACCGATCTTTGCTTGTCGTTACTACATGGTGAAAAACCACTGGCAGATTTACCAACACACAGGTAGCAAAAGCCAAAGCGGCGGATTTGATACTTTACCAACCTTCGAAGTGCCACGACGCGTGCTACAAGCCGCCATCGCCGCCACCAAACCGATTGGTGAAGGCCTATACGGCGTCGACGTAAAAGAAATCAACGGCCGTGGTTACGTTATCGAAGTTAACGACAACCCAAGTATCGACCGTGGCGTAGAAGACAAATACCTAGGCGATGAACTCTACATGCACATCATGTCGGAGTTCTTGCGTCGCATGCAAGTGAAACGTGGTGATATTAACGCTTGATAAGCAAACCCTCTAGAAATGCGAAAGGCGACTGATGAGTCGCCTTTTTTGTTTTTCGAGTATGCGAGTACGTTTGTTTCCTCTCAATCGCTTTGTATTCCTGACCTTTATTCCGTCCTGCTGGGCGTGTAACTTTTGCCAATCGATGCAAAAGTTACCAAAAAATCTTTTATCGGGCTTTCAGCCCAAACGTCTCATTTATTCTGTTTGAACTTAGTTTAGCAAGACGAATTAAATCGTAAGGCATAGATTGTTTTTGAAGTGACTAGAAAGGGGATTTTTAACTGACTCTGAAACTCCATAAGGTCTCGTAATCGATTCCCTAAAAAAAGCACGTCGAACTGATTTCTTAGGGGGTTCAGGGATGGAAAGACAAAGACCGCAGTCTACTGAAAGGTACGCCAGCTTTTCTGTAATTAATAGCGCCTTAGAAAGCGAAGCTTTCATTCTCACGTAAGTCGCGCCTTCAGGCCTATAAGGGACTTAAGTGCAATTACAGTACTTTGAATTCATGGATTTTGGTAAATAAACCCTATCCATATCACTTTAAAAGTACGAACATTGCAAAAACAGTCACTGAAACAATAAGCATACAAAGCACTCTTAACAAAAAACGTTTAAACAAGCTTTGTACATATTTCAGGAAAAACGTATCAACTAAAAAGAATCCTAAAGCGCTCAAGATGCCTGATGGAATACCAAAGTAGGCAGCAATAACTGGCCAGCCTGTATACCAATAAGCAATCGTCATTCCCAACATAATGCTAACAACTAACCACGTGAGATGCTGACTACTGATGGACAAATTCATTTTCAAAAGTATCACCTATCATAAGGGTTTATTTTATCGCGATTACTAGGTCTTATTTAACCTTTTTGCAGCAACATAAAACAACAGAGCCATGAAGCAAGACGATACGAAAAAAGCAGGCACTGTCACCTCAAACATGGCTATCGCACTTTCTACACGCTGCTCTTCATGAAGATAAGGGGTTGCTTGTGTGACAAAGGAATAATTGTAAATTAAGAAATTCACCACAAAATTCAATATCGCCAGAGAAGAATATATAACGTATTTTTTCATTTTATAGCCTCTACAGCTTGATATTAAGCCGTCCATTCTCGGTTTTGCAACACCACTCGATAGCCGTCTATGTCTTCAAAGGTTTTGCCGACGTCATCCCAGTAGTCGTTGTAGGCTTTTACATGCACAAAACCTGCGGCCAACATCTGTTCGCAGCATTCTTTCCATATTTTCGAATCGGTGAAATAGAAGATGAGTAAGTTATCTTGCGTTGGCGCTTTGCCGACAGTGGTGCCTTTGTGATGGGTAAACTCTAGATGATAGTTATGCTGTTCGTGACCGACAATTGAGCCATCAAAGCCATTGTGACCCTCAAAGCGACCCAGCAGTTTAAAACCAAGGCCGTTAACATACATGTCGGTGATTTTAGCTAGGTTGTCTGTTGGTCTAGCGACACGCATTTTAGCTGTCTTGGGGATCATGAGAAACTCCAGATTCTTGGTTGGTTTATAGTTTAACGCCAAGAAATTTCGGAGGAATACAACTCACTGTTTAGCCTGTCTTCCTTGACGGTTTATTAAACTAACGCTAAACAGCGATGAAAGCTCATTGTGCGGATCAATCGCAGCAATAAACTTTATTTATACAGCATTTCGCTACGCATTGGCGCGAGTACTTTAAGCACTTGGTTCTGCTGAGGGTAAGTTAAACCGGCTTTTTTCATGGCGCTTACCAACAAATCGACGGTTAAATTAAAGTCAGATTCATTGATGTTTTGCCCTTGGTGAACTCTCAACATGGTGTCACCCGTGTAAGTACAAGGGCCGCCCGTATTCACACAAATATGCTCGATGAATTTTTCACGAAATCGAGTGATATTGGTTTTTTCAAAATAGCGATAAATAGTTTCATTGAAACTAATTTCATTAATGAAGTTATCTGTAATCGCTTCAACGGTGGGCGCTCCACCAATTTCATCGTATAAGCTTTGTGGTGCTTTGTTTGGTGCTGCACATGCAACCAAGAATACACTAACCGAAAGAAACGCTGCTTTTACTAGGTTTACCATAAGTACCCCGTCATGGATAAATAAATCCCTTTTTGATCTTTCTTAGTCGCAATCGTACCTAAGTCTGCATAGGCTGCGGTGAAATTAACGTTTTTGTTCGGCATGTAGCTTACAAAGATATCTTTCCAATCATCTTCTTCCACACTCGATAGATTGCTTGGCTTTTGGCGATATTCCATGCCCACCACCCAGTTAGGCGATAGCAATAAGCCCACACTGCCTTCCATCATGACTTGGTAATCCTTGTTATCAGGTCCGCCAAAACCCAACAAGCCCATCTCATTGGCCTTAGTGGCGCGAGCGGTGATATTCCATACAAGGTTATAACCAGCAACCGCACCTAAATGCACCTTGGTCGCAGCAACATAAAAATCCGTACCACTGCCATCTTTTGCGCCTAGATACGACGCCACAAAATCACTGTCTAGTTGCTTATGCTGCAAACCAACACTGATTTGAGGATAAGAAGAATACACAGCATCGCCATATAAACGCACTTTTACACCGACAACATCTTGCTGAATTTGTTCAGAGCTTAGACTTAGCCCTGTGATCAAAGAAGCAGGCAAAACAAATGTCTGTTGGGCGTAACTAAGTTCAACTCTATCGTAAAAACTGGTTGCCACACCAATGGAACTCAAGCGATAGTCAGTGACGTTTACATCGGTAATAAAAAACGAAGCAGCGGTTTCGTCACGGCTATCGTAACCCGCTAAGGTTGCCCACGGCACCAGTCCCCCGCCACCACTTCCTTCAACCTGTGAAAGCCCGGCCGTCGCCAGAATTTTGCCATCGGCTGCCATACTAGAGGAAGCCCATAAGGCAAGACTGCCGACAGCCATTAATTTCAACGTATTTTTATTCATTACATTCCTGCCCAACATTTAATCTGGATCACTTTGACCACTTCTTCTTGCCAAACCCTTGGTGCATAGAGTGGTCCATTGTCTCAATAGGAGGCAAAAGCTCCAATGAAACACTTTGTTCTACATTACTTGAGATAGTGATCTGCTTAACTGCATTCACACCTTCAATAAATCGCTCACTCCACAAAGAAACACTATCACCACTTTTAGCTGGGATTCGTACTTTACCGTCTTTGTCTGTTTTCAGTGCAAAGGTATTATCAGCAACGATAATGTAACCAATCATGTCGTCATGTATGTTACATCCGAGCACCACGAGACCGGCTTTATCAAACAAGATCGGGGCAATTTCGGTGCCTTTATAAAGCTTAATTTCAAAGGTTTTTGGCTGAGAAAAGCTATAAACGTGATGACGAATATCATCACTATTAGGAAAACTAACGTATTGCCCTTTCTGCACAACTAATACTCGCGGCACAAAAGACTCATCGATCTGATCCATTACAGCAACCGCACTTGGCGTGCTGACCGCTTTGTTGGATACAATAACAACCGCATCAGATACAGGAAGATTATCTTGATCTAGAACCGTCAATGTCATCTCTGCCCATGCACTTGGCAGGGAAAATATAAACACTAGAGCAAACAAATAACGCATATTATTTCCTTTTAATTAATTGGCTTGTGATCTGGCCGCTTACTTTTAAATATACTGACATTGAATATAATTACAGCTAATTAAAGAGAGATCATTATACTTTCTGTAACTCAAATAAAGATTAGAGTAGGAAATAAGGAATCAAGCCCATGCGAGATCTCATAGAAGTCATTACCTATAAAGACACGGCAAATGCCCATTCGCATGGTCATACTCAAATCGTACTGCCGCTTTCTGGTCGGCTTGTGTTGGATGTCGAAAACCGCCAGCAAGCGGTTCAATTTGGACAAGCCTGCCTGATTTCTACAAACCAAGCACATACCCATCTCGCAAGAGAAGACAACCACTGCTTGATACTTAATTCACTTCCCGCATGGAATCACGAGATTGAAAGCGCCAACAACTTTGTCGAGCTAAACACGCAAGCCAAAGCTTACTTACCATTTCTATCCAGCTTAATTGGTGAGTCTCATAACCTGCTTAAAACTCAACAAGCATTAAATTTACTGGAACATTTATTACCCATTCCGCAAGAGAAAATACGGCAGGCAGACACTCGCTTAGCCAAAGCCAAACACCGGCTCGATAATAACTTTCAGGAATCTTGGGGATTAGCAGAACTTGCCGCCGACGTGCATTTAAGTCCGAGTCAGTTAACCGTTTTATTCAAGCGACATCTAAAAATGACACCGAAACAATACTTACAACAGCGTCGTTTAGAAGAAGCCAAACTCTGGTTAAGGTCGACGAATAAAAGCCTAGATTACATCGCCCATAAAGTAGGAATAAGCGATGCCAGTGCTCTTGTTCGATTATTCACCAAACACTATCAGATGACACCGGGAAGCTATCGAACTAATCCTCTTCACTAATTTCCAACGCCATTTCCCAGTTACGTATAAAACGTTTCTGCTTTGCATAATCACGCCCTACCAATAACTGCTGATCCAATTCAATAATCCCCGTTGGCCCCGGCGCGTTCACCACATAAGGGTCATTTGGGTTGTTCCTATCGGGTTGTATAGGAAACAGCAAACCTTGAGTTTGCATCATTTTCTGCGCCTGATCAGACAACAAAAAATCCAAAAACATTCCGGCATCTTCTACGTTTGGCGCGCCTCTAGGAATCAAAGCAGCACGCATTAACATAAGCGTATAATCTTTCGGCAGGATCATTTTCAATCTGTCATCTTCTTGAGCTCGCTGTGATGCGTAAGAGCCTAGCAAGTTATAACCCAACACCAATTTTCCTGACGCAACATCGTCAATAATATCGTGCGTACAACAATAAGTTTGCACATCATGACTACCAAAGGCTTCTAGCAAGCGCCCCCAGGTCACATCTGCTTGACGCGCATCTTGGCTTGCCAATAAATAACCGACACCACTTTGACGAATGTCATAAGTACCAATACGCTTCGTCATGGCTTTTTCATTTTGTCGAATGGTTTGCAACAATGACTGACGGTCTTCAGGCAAATCACCGGGGAATTCTTTTTTATTTACCAACATCACAATCGGTTCAAGGGAAAACGCAAACAGCTGATTTCGCCATTTAAAGTTACTCGATAAGCGATCAGTAAAACTCGATTGATACGTTTGCGCATACCCATCGTTCACCAATTTAAGGTGCAAATCCATAGCACTACTGATGACCAAGCTGGCTTCTGGCTTTTTTTGCTCCTTAATGGTGAGGTAATACAACTCGAGCGTATTAACATCTCGATAGGCCACTCGAACATCCGGATGAAGAGTGACAAATTCTTTTAAAATCGGTTCAAACGAAGCCAAGTCCATCGCTGAATGAATAAACAAAACTCGCTGAGCATTCTCATTACCAAACCAAACAGGCTCTGTCGCCCACAACCTTGTTGCATTAAAAGTGACAAGAACTAGCCAGAAGAAAACCCGTTTCATACCGTATCCTCAAATCTAAGCTTGGCAAAATCCACTTGAAAAGTCGTGCCTTTCGGCTCCGTATCCAATATTTGAATTCTTGCTGCGTGATGATCCACAATGTCTTTCACCATGGCCAAACCAACGCCACTTCCAGCAATATCATAACGGCCTCGATAAAAACGTTCGAACACACGCTCTTTTTCTAAATCAGGAATGCCATCACCATAATCAATCACCTTAATTCGATAGAAACGTTCAAACTCTTCCACCTGCACAATCACCTCTGTGGCATGAGCAACATCTACTCTGCTATATCGCACCGCGTTTTCAATAAGGTTTTGCATCATTTGCTGAATTGAAAATGCATCACCTAAGATCATGCTCTCTTTCAACTCGCAATCTAGAGAAAGCTGAACCCTTTGATGAAGCGCAGTCACAGCCTGCTCCCGACAAGACGCCGCAATCGGAGCCAACAAATCGATCGGCTCTAATCTGTGCGTTTGCAAACGATGGGAAACGACAGCCTGATTTAGCAATAAAGTGACGGTTTGGCTCAAGGTATCACACTGCTTAACAATGTTTTCCAATGCCTGATATTGCCTTTCTGGTGATGTGTTATCTCGCGCATTTTCAGCCAACGCCCTGAGACTGGCTAATGGAGTGCGTAATTGATGAGCCGCATCCGCGGTGTAATTTTCCAATTGTTCAAGGTTAGTCTGTAGACGTTCCATAAAATGGTTAATGGCAACTTTTAAGTGATGAGTTTCCTTGGGCGTATTAATATCAATGGGTGTAAGGTCTCCCATGGCACGATCTTCTAAAGCTCGCTCGATGCGATGCAATGGCCTTAAAACAAGATGACTACCAATGATAATTAACGTGATAGCAACCAAGGCAATAAACACCACCACCTCGACGGCTTTTTGAGTCACCGCGGAAGCCATTTGCTCTCTTGATAATCGAGTTTGACCTAAAATAATACGCACAGTTTGCGCTGTTTCAGGGTCGGTAATATGGCGCTGGACCCATGCAAAGCGAACCATTTCACCAGAGTATTCCTGATTATAAAATTGTATTTTGTCTAAAACCGGAGGTTGAGGTGGTTGAGTATCTAGATCTTGATAGCCGGTAATAAAACCCTGCTCCAAGCTCTCAACCTTATAGAAAACACGATCTTCTTCCGCTTGCGCCAAAGTAGCAAACGCCGACCATGGAATATCGATGCTGACTTCATTGCGTATCAAGCCAACGTTTTCGTCCATTTGCAGCAAGGCACTGCGCAATAAACGGTCATAAGATAAATCGGCAAGCTTCTGGCTATAATCAAAAATTAAATTAATCGCCAAGCCAGCAATGATCCCGATAACCAAAACACCCGCAAGAATAAAACGAAAACGTAGCGAAGGCGCGTTTGCTAAGGCTTTTTTTTCCTCCGCTTCACTAAGAGTTTGATGGTTTGGCGATTTCTGCCACATAACCAATTCCTCTTAGGGTGCTAATGACCAAATCACCTTGCCCCATTTTCTTTCTTAGACGTCCCACATAGAGCTCAATCGCGTTAGGCCCAGGCGTTTCATTAAAGTTAAATAGATGGTCGGTCAGTTCGTCTTTGCTTAATACACGACCTAAGTGGCCAAGGAATATTTCCAATAAGCGAAACTCACGGTTAGTAATGGCGGTTAGCTCACCATCAATAAAAACCTGACGACTGTCTCGGTTAACAAGGATGTTGCCGTGTTCAGTGACATTGGCGGCATAACCTTGCTTGCGACGCAATAACGCCCGACAACGCGCTTCCAGCTCACCAAAATCAAATGGCTTAGTAAGGTAATCATCCGCTCCGGCATCGAGCAAGCGTATACGATCTTCTATCTGATCCCGAGCCGTTAAAATTAATACTGGCGTGTCATCATCACGTTGACGCAGTTTTTGCAATAATTGCAGTCCAGACAAGCCGGGCAAGTTAAGATCAAGAAGTATTAAATCGACAGGCTGATACTTTAATAACTCGTCAGCTCGCTTACCATCTCCGATTAAATCAACGCCATGTCCTAGGCTTGTTAATCGCTCACAGATCGCTTGCCCTAAGACCTGAGTATCTTCTACCACCAGAATTCGCATAACCTTTAGCCATCACGTTTTTTATTTTTCGGTATAAAAACAACAAAATTCGAGCAACCTAAGTTGCTCGAATTTTTTGTCACAATGCCTCTAGTATTGCAGGGCTTACACGTCTTTAACAGCGTCTTTTGATTTCTTCATTTTAGCGCGAACAATCGGGCCCACAACAATAGGTAGAACCAAACCAAGTATCGCAACAGTCCACAAACCAATACTCAAACCACTGTTGAAAAGTACAGACCAATCACCATCAGATAACACCAATGCATGACGAAGACTTTTCTCCATTTCAGGCCCAAGCAACATACCCAAAATGATAGGAACTAGTGGAATGTCAACCTTACGGAAAATATAACCTAAAACACCAAAACCAATCATGAAGTACAAATCAAGTGCACTATGGCTCACAGAATAAATACCCACAGATGCAATCAAGGTAACAATCGGCATCAAGTATTTAGGTGGAATGCTCAGCAACTTAACAAAGATACCAACCATTGGAATGTTTAGCAGTAGCAACACAAGGTTACCCACAAACATCGCCGCGATTACACCCCAAACAAGATCGGCGTTTTGTTGGAACAACATAGGACCAGGAGAGATGTTCAAAGAAATCAACATCGCTAACAGAACCGCTGTCGTACCACTACCCGGAACACCCAAAGTCAACATTGGAACAAGCGCACCAGATGCCGCGCCATTATTACCTGCTTCAGGAGCCGCAACACCACGCGGATCACCTTTACCAAATTCGCCTTTATCGGATACACGTTTTTCCAAAGTGTAACTAATAAAGCTACCCAAAGAAGCACCCGCGCCAGGCAATACACCCGCAACGAAACCAAGCACTGCACCGCGGAAAGAAGCAGGAAGCACCTTAATGATGTCTTTTGGCGATAATTTAAGCTTATTGATTGCCACTTGTTTTAGACCATCACCAGCGTGACGTTCTAAGAAAAACAACAACTCACTGATCGCAAACAAACCAACAATCGCAATAATGAAATCAACACCTTCAAACAACTCAAGCGTATTAAACGTAAAGCGTTGTACGCCCGTTGAGATATCAATGCCGACTGTGGCGATCATCAAACCAATCGCCGCCGCCATTAGGGTTTTGAATTGGTTTTTACCCGTAATACCGCCCAAAGTTGCAAAAGCCAGTGCAAACAAAGCAAAGTATTCAGATGGACCAAATTTCAATGCAAATTTTGCTAAAATTGGTGCAAGAATAACCAGACCAATAGTGGCAATAAAGCTACCAATAAAAGAGGCAATCGCAGAAATAGCCAAGGCTTCTGCCGCTTTGCCTTTTAGTGCCATTGGATAACCATCTAGACAAGTCATCATCGCTGGCTCGTCACCTGGAATATTCAACAGGATAGACGAAATACGACCGCCATACATGGCACCCGCATAAACAGACGTTAGCAAGATAAGAGATGAGGTTGGCGACAAACCTAAGCTGAACGCCAAAGGAATCAAAATGGCCACACCATTTGCAGGGCCAAGACCCGGCAATGCGCCAATCAAAGTACCTAAAATGGCACCGATAATGGCAAACATAATGCTTTCTGGCGTAAGCGCAACCGCAAAGCCTTGCATTAATAAGCTCATAGTATCCATATTAAAACTCCAATAGACCTAGAGGCAGTGCTAATTCAAGCACATTATTGAAAAGGAAAAAGATAACTAAAGAGCTACTCACACCGGTGATAAGACTCTTAGCAATGCTAGCTCCCATACGCCAACTTAAAAAGCTCACCACCAACGCAGCAGCAGGTATAAAACCAATTGGCTCAATGGCCCATGCAAACGCCAGCATAGAAAGAACAACAACACTAAGTTCGATCAACATGGCAACTGGCGCCCACTTCTCGTCTGGGTCAGGACGAACAATCATATAAATTGAACTAATACCTAAAATGATAGCCAGCATAATAGGAAAAGTTTCAGGACCGACACTTTCCTGTCCGCCAAAAGGAATGGGGAATTGCGTTGCTTCCCAGCCGTACGCTACGGCAAGAATAAGCATTAGCATGCCAAACACACGATCGTTAATACGCATGTCTCTGCTCCATGTTAATAAATCAAAGGGTGAAAAATAGTCGAAAACAGGAGGGGCACTGTGTCAGAACAGATGACCCCTCCAAAAAGCGGTCTGAGGTTATTTAATTAGACCGATGTCTTGCGATAAAATTTTGATATCTAAAGTTTGGTTTTTTACGAATTGAGTAAAGTCAGCACCAGACTTATGGAATGGCATCAAACCATTTTTAGTCATGATGTCTTTCCATTCTTTAGTTTCGTACAACTCGTCGATGGTTTTTACCCACCAATCGTAAGAGTCTGCACTTGCATTACCTGGTACGTAAAAACCACGCCAGTTAGGTGCAACAGAATCAATACCCTGCTCCATTGCAGTTGGGATGGAATCAAACGGTGCTGGTAAACGTTCTTCTGAAAGAACCGCTAGCACGCGTAAATCACCAGAATCCATGAAGCCTTTCACTTCAGAAATATCACCAGTGAACGCATCGATATGACCACCAACAACTTGAACTAAGGCTTCAGAACCACCGCTGAATGCTAGGTAACGAACTTTTGGTAAATTCTCAACGTTCGCTTTTTGCGCGGTCATCAAGACTTTCAAATGATCCCAACCACCAGAAGCACTACCACCAGCGAATTTCACTGCGCCTGGATCTTTCTTAAGTGCATCAAGAATTTGTGTAAGGGAAGTGTATTTTGAATCTTTACCTACCGCGATAATGCCGTAGTCTGCGCCTAATGTACCAACCCATTTAACTTGGTCAGCATTCATGCCTGGGAATTGGCCTTGAGCAAGGCGAGTTGTTGTTGCTGTACTAGCGGCAACAATTAGGTTTTCATCTGTATCACGTTTACTGATCGTATGAGCGAAAGCTACACCGCCACCAGCACCAGTCATGTTAACTGTCTGAACGTTACCTTTAAAGTAACCCTCATCAACTAATACTTTACCAACGCTACGACAAGTAAAGTCCCACCCACCACCTGGGTTCGCTGGGGCAATACACTCGCCACTACGAGCTGGTTCGAAGGCGTAAGCCTGTCCAGCCATAGTTAGTGCTACTGCACTGGAAATTAAAACAGACTTCAAAGAAATGGTATTAAGCATGGTTATCTCCTGCTTGTTATTTTTTTTGTTGTTAGCTAATCAAGCTCTTAAAATAGACTTTTCAATTAACTTGAGTAGACAGACCTTACCTCTCAAACCTGTCACCACCCTGTCATAGGTCAATATTTCTTACTTAATTGCCGTAAAACACGCATTTTCGACAAGACAAGTCACGCATTTCTGACAATGTTATTCCCCCTTAATCAAGATAACATCTTACGTAATCAGACTAGATCAGGATTCAGGAAACAACAAGATGACAACGCATTCACCACAAGCCACCCTAATTGGTAGCATCGCCATTTTACTTTGGAGTAGCCTTGCGCTTTTTACTACACAAGCCAATTTAGTACCGCCATTACTCTTGCTCACCCTCACCTTTGGAGTAGCAAGCCTATTATTTTTTATCGTTTATTTAGTGAAAGGCGAACTAAAGTCATCTTGGGAAAAAACGCCCAAAAGCGCTATTGTCATGGGTGGGCTAGGTTTTTACTTTTATCACTTTTGCTATTTTTACGCCTTCCAACATGCGCCACCGGTGGAAGCGGGCTTAATCGCGTACCTTTGGCCTTTGCTCATTGTATTAATGGCCGGCCTGACAAAAGGCAATTCCCTATCGTGGACGCATTTGGTGGGCGCTGTGATTGCCTTTATCGGCACTGGCATCATGCTGCAATCAAAAGGACAAGCATTAGAAGTGGAAAGTAACACGGCCTACCATTGGACGGGCTACGCCGCCGCATTCGCCTGCGCATTCATTTGGTCCAGCTATTCCGTGGCCAATCGACGTTTTCAAAGCGTTCCATCTAGCGCGGTACTTTGGTATTGCCTAATCACAACACTCCTAGCGGGCGCTTCACACCTTATGATCGAAGCGCAAAGTTGGCAGACCACTATAGATTTCCCTACAAGCACTTGGATTGCCGTTTTAGGATTAGGATTTGGTCCCGTTGGCATCGCTTTTTTCTGTTGGGATTTTGGCGTTAAAAAAGGCAATTTGTCGCTGCTTGGCGTGTTGTCCTATACCGCACCCGCACTATCGACAGCGTGGCTTGGACTTTTCACCGAAGCACAATTAACCACAGGTCAAATCATCGCTTGCCTCTTAATTACAGCGGGTGCCTTATTCGCCAGCTTAATGCCAAACAAAAAAATACCCTTGGCGGTTGAAACCAAGGGTATTGGGTAGATCACAAAAATTAAAACATTAAGCCACTTGGTAAAGCGTACGAGGCACACTTTGCAAGTAGGCTTCCATTTCTGCCATGCCGTTTGGTTGGTCTACTTTGACACCCAAGTCGCGCATGGTGCTGCCAAGAGCATGCAAAGTGCGGAACAAGTTATGTTCTCGGCATTGCTCACCCATCTGACCAATACGCACAATTGGCTGACCAAATGACCCAGCGATTTCAACGCGGTACATTTCTGAAATATGTCGGCAAATTTGACCTGCTGTTAAACCCTCTGGAATGTTAATCCCTACCACAGAATTCAAACGAGATTCGGAAGGAATAAACAATGACAGCCCCATTCCTTCAATACCCGATTGCAAGGCTTTTGAACAACGCAAATGACGAGCAAAACGATGTTCAAGAGTTTCCTCACATACCAACTTCAATGCTTCATGCAATGCCATAATGCCAGAAACCGGCGCGGTATAATGATAGCCATCGTTATGCCAGAAATTTTCCGCTAGCTGCGCATCAAAACACCATTGAACGGTTGGCTTGGAACGGTTCTTCACCGCCGCCCACGCTTCATCAGAAAACACCAGCAGTGAAACACCCGGAATAGAAGACAAACCTTTTTGCCCACCCGTAATTACCACATCCACCTGCCATTCATCCATTTTCAACGGCATGGTGCTGAGCGTACAAACCGCATCCACCACCACTAAACAACCGTAAGACTTAGCGATCTTAGTGATTTCTTCCAATGAATGGTTAAACACGGTATTCGATGTTTCACCTTGAACCAGTGTTAACACTTTAGGACGAGTTTCTTCGATTGCTTTACGAACTCGCTCTGGGTCTGCCGCTTCATGAACACCAACGTGCAACTCATGAACATCGGCACCAACCCGCGTCGCCAATTCCGCCATTCGATGGCTAAAAAAGCCATTATTGATGCATAAAATACGCTCGCCCGGCTCCAATAGATTAGCCACCGCCATTTCCATCGCAGCGGACGCTGGCCCTGCTACGCCAAGCACCCATTTAGACTCTGTTTGAAATACATAACGCGCCATGGCTTTAACCTGCCCAATAACCTGAGCCATGACACTGCCAAGATGATTAATCACCACAGAGTTGGCCTTGGCAACACGCTCAGGAATAGGAACAGGACCCGCGCCCATCATTAACAAAGGTTCGTGAGGAAGAATTTCGTCTAAAGATTTCACCTGGGGACGAGGAACACCCATTGGCGATGAAGCAGTCATTTTATGCAGCCCTATTTTAGTTAAAATTAAAAAAAACAGTAAGTGTTGAAAAAATATTTTTATAGTAAAAAGCCATTATTTACGTTTTTACAGTAGAAAATATCGCGTTTTGCATTTTTACAAAATAATATTTGGCAATACTACAATATCCCTAAGAATAATAAGAGACAGCAAACTGAAAAGAGTGTAATAAACTGGTTGCTTTGATTTTCGCCTTAGATCTGACTGGTTTCCATTTCAACAAGCAGTATTTTTTACTCTGCGAAATCCCCATCAACTGTGCGATAATGCGCGAAATTCCCTATTCAGGATCTCGTTATGATTACTTGTGGTATCGAAATTAAAGGCAGCGAAGTCATTCTTTGCCTTCTGTCTAAGCAAGACGGACTATTCCAAATCGCAGATTGTCGCCAAACTCGACACACACTTAGCAACCCAAACGACAGCGAAAGCGTTCGTAAATTTCAGTTCATGCTGAAAAAACTCTTTGAAGATTACAAAGTGAAAAGAGCCGTTATTCGTGAACGCCCTACAAAAGGCAAATTCGCTGGCGGCGCGGTAGGTTTTAAAATTGAAGCGGCGATCCAATTGATCGATACGGTTGAAGTCGACTTGTTCAGCGGCGCAAAAGTAAAAGACATCATCCAGCACAATCCAATGCCGATTCCATTCAAAGCAACTGGCTTACGTGCATTCCAAGAAGGCGCCTTCACCGTGGCGTATGCTGCGCTGTCAGAATACATTCCTGAAGCGTAAGTAGTAAGATTTCCAATAAAAAACGGACACCATTGGATGGGGTCCGTTTTTTTGTGTCTGAATTATTTTTCACTTTAATCGGCCTTAGTGAAAAGCACTTTAAACAACGCCTCTGATTTCGCCAGCCCTTCCTCGGTTAATGTCACCGATTTCGACTTGCCAACGGGATTATGAATATAACCTTTCTCATGCAATCTATTGGTTATACTCCAATCAACCTGCTTCCAAGCATGCCCCAAATCATCATGCAAAGTCAGGTGAAAAAGAGCGAGCGCTGCGTCATCGATTTTGTCTTCATCTATATCCACAGTGTTCTCCTTATTAAATAGAGTGCTAAAACACTATGCTAACTGAACACGTCCTTCAAGCACCTTATTTGAGCAATAACTCATCATTTAATAATACGATTAGTAGCTTCATGTTGAATGATTAGCGGTGAGTGCAAAGCAATACATTGATATAACTGATTTTCAGACGTGGGTGGATTGGTAAATGGTCATTATTGTTAATTTAGTGTTAATTTAGGGTCAGATGAAAAAATACAATTTTTCATCTGACCCTAAATTCTACAAACGCACTGCCACTCGCTTTTCGACACAGTGAGCAGTGACAATAAATAGGATCTGTAATTCCACCATGTAGCTCAAACTGGATAGAGCCACACAAACAACTGCCTTTGTACATTTCACCTCCGTGGGGAAAAATAGATATTTGCTTAATGCTTGTTGGTTGAGGAAAGGTCACGTAATTTATAATTTAGAGTCTTATGGGGTCAGGTGAAAATTAAGACTATTTTTCATCTGACCCCAATTATTATGAGGGCGCGATTTGTATGCTTTTTCATACTCGAAATATTTATCCATGCCAGTTCCTTATGCATAACAATTAAGGGTTATACGGCAGCGTAGCTGCGGCTATAACCCACTGTTGAACGGCTGGGTTGTCTATATAGGGGATTTGCTTTTTTTATGGTAGGACTTCCCTGTTATATAACTCGCTTAATACCAACGTCTGTTTGGACTATGCCGCTTCAGATCGTCTCTGATCGCCGCTATGTTGGTTCTTCATTTGCTCTTTTGTAGCGCGATTTGGCCCGCAAGGCAAGCGCTTCCCTCAGACTTTATGATCTGATCCGTTTTATTCACTGATCTCACTGTGTGCTAACGCTAACTGCCATTGTTCCATGGCAGCATGATGCGAAGCCGTTCCGTCACTTTACTCTCAGAAATATCACGGGCTTATCAGGACCCCACACCAATACTGCTTTTTTGGCTTAGCTAAAAGTGACCAGGGAGTCTCTTTTATAATAGGTGCCTTGTTAAATATTATGTTGCTGGGTGATGTGGTTTAAAACAGCTTTGCATTTACCTTACGTTTTAAACACTACTTTTGAGAATGTACGTTTGCTACAATTTGCTTGAATGATTTTAAGCTTTTAAAAGGACGAAAATGTGAATGCTCTAAACCGCTTACAACAGCAACAAGAGGAGAAAGAGTTATTTGAATCAGCTATACGCTCTTTACAGGCCGAAATAGCAAATATTGGTGTTTATATAACCATCGATGCAGAAGCTCGACGGGCCTATTCTAGGCAAATACTTGCGATGGCATCGGAGTTAAGATTCCAAGCCACATCAGGTGTCATTAGCTGGGGAGAAGCAGCTACGCAAGCCCAAGAAACTAGAAATGCTATAATGAGTGTAATTCGATCTAGAAGCACACCGGTTGGCCTAGCCTTGGCAGAGAGGTTGAAAAGAGAGGGAAAGACTCTTAATGAATTGATTGCAAGAAAAATAATGCAGCTACACGGAGAGGGAATCAGGTTTGATGATCTATCCCCGCAACAGCAGAACAACATATATGCCCAAATAGTAGAGTCAGCTGGAAAATCTAATCCTAAAGTGTCGTCTACAATGAAAAAGCTCTCTTATGCAGGGCGCTCTCTTGTTTTTATTTCTATTGCTTTATCCGTTTACACTGTCGCTACAGCGGAAAACAAAGTTGAGGCTGCAGGAAGAGAACTAGCCGTAACTGGAGCAGGTATTACAGGCGGGATGGCTGGTGGAGCCTTAGCAGGACTGGCTTGTGGACCTGGCGCCCCAGTCTGCGTAACAGTGGGGGCATTTGTTGGCGGTGCTTTGGCTGCATTCGGTGTCAGTCTAGCGTGGTAATAACACTATGAAATTAATTCCTAAATCTAAATTCGACCTAGTTCCCATCGATGATGAGAAGAGCGCTATTGTCGATCACAACCGACGTACACAGTTTAAAATAACTGGCACAGTACTTGAGCTTTGTGCACGCTATAAAGATTGGTTTTTAGTCTTCACCACCGACGATACTCCTTTTGAAGATATGCTACATGTGTATCTGCTAGATAATAGCTTCAATGTGCTGGACTCCCTAACAATTGGTGCTATGTACAGCACCGGCTCATTCTCTGAACCTCAATTAATTTCCTCCAACAAAATAATGTTCCGCTTTATAGGTGACACAGATTGGTCTATTACCATATTGGACCAAGCCAAGTTTGGGCTACCTTATTTTTCATCTATAAAAGGTGTTCGTAAAACTTGGCAATGCCGACATTATTTACACGTGGAAGGGCAACCTAATCCTGAAGTTTATGAATAGAAAGGAATATGGCTGCCTGCACTGAAAAAGGTATCGACCTTGATCGTCGTTGCGAATATTTGAAGTACCTGCAACAGAATCGAAAAATAGATCTTATTAATGCACGCACATCAATACTGTACAAATAAACAATTAACTTCTATATATAAGCATTTCCAAACTCATGGATCGACGATTATCGCATGCCTAAAGCTCGAAGCCAGCAAATCAGTTTAAAAACCACATTTTGAGCATTTGAATATTTTTTTCTTATATTGCTCATTCTAAATCTATTTCCTTAGTATGAATCAACGCTCATAGGTTATAACGCTTTGCTAAGGGGCAATTAGCAGTAGGCTATACTTGCGCGAAGCGCCAAGCCAACTGTTAATTGTCCCAGTGAGTTTACGAACGAACTTGAGCAACTTATTATGTGGGATATACATCATTGCTTAAATCGCCTTGAATATCTTCTACTGCCTCTAACTTACCACCACTACCATGGTATGTTTCAGCGTGTAGGTTGAATATTTGGTTGCAGGATGAACATGAAAAATAGTTATTTACGAAGTCACTCCAACCTTTGCCTGAAGCAATACGTTTAAAAGGATCGCCGTAACAACCAGCCCCTAGATATTTTAGAGTTCCGTCTTCGATTTTAAGTTTAGCCAGTAAGATTGCTTCTGTAAGGTCCCTAGGAACTTTAATAACCTTTTTTATACTCTGGCACTTATAGCAACTCATACCCTTCCTTGACCACATAACAATTAAGGGTTATACGGCAGCGTAGCTGCGGCTATAACCCACTGTTGAACGGCTGCGTTGTCTATATAGGGGATTTGCTTTTTTCATGGTAGGACTTCCCTGTTATATAACTCGCTAAATACCAACGTCTGTCTGGACTATGCCGCTTCAGATCGTCTTTGATCGCCGCTATGTTGGTTCTTTATTTGCCCTTTTGTAGCGCGATTTGATCCGCGAGGAAAATAACTCCCTCATACTTTATAATCTGTTCCACTTTCAAGGCAATGTATTTAAATGCTATTTTTCATCCGACCCTAAATTCGAAATGCTATTTTTCATCCGACCCTAAATTCGCGTTTGTTAGCTTTCTAAGGGCCAACCACGGGTGTCACTATAGCCCGACTCTTTTTGTAACTTAAAGATTAACTTTTCCACGTAATCAAAATCAGTTGGAAAAGTAATTTTATTCTCGCCATTGAATTGGTCAAATGCGTTTTCCGTGAGAGGTGCGCTATACCTTGCAGCCCATATTATGAAAGACGAAAAACGCGCCAACAAACGAGTCTCTTCGGGAGTAAGTGTAAACCCCAAGCGTATAGCTAGGTCAACTAAATCATGTGCTTTTTTATGGAAGTGCTTAGGGTCTAATTTATTACGGGACAAATCCGGCTTTGATAAATAAACAAAAGCCCCCTTAAAAGCATTTTCTAAAGATAGAGCTAGGCAAAGTTTTGAGGTTTGCATTAGACCATTTTGACGATGTAATTCTCTTTCTGTTGTAACAGCTTTAAGGTCTTTAAATGCCTCAAAATTCGCCATTGAAGCTTCGTACATTTGCCAAGCTTTTCTAAACCAAGCTTCAGGAGTTCCAACTACTTCTTCAAAAGTTTGCATCAACCTATCTCGAGAAAGCTAACGCCTGCCAGCAGGGGCGCAGAATGCGTCCCAACTGGCTGGCTTTGTTATGAGGTTATTCAACAAACTTGTCGTTAGCCCGCTCTTCGCAAAGATCATCCCATACTCTCTTAGGAATAAGTTTACTCGCCCATCCATAATAGCCCCATGTTTTAGCAAGGTCTTCCTGCCAACAATCATCACACATCAACGAATGAAAATGAACGCTACCGTTCATTATATCTTCGTAAACCTCATGCAAGCTTTTTGGATAATTACAATAACATTTATATTTTGGATCTCTTTTCCGCTCATATAAAGGACCGACTAAACGTTGATATATTTTAGGATGGACTTTTTTCAATCGCTGATGCACTGCATCTAAAACATCAACTCGATTTTTTTCTAAGGCATTTTTCCTTAAATTTAGAAGACTCTTTTCAGAGTCATATCGTCCTTGATGAATTCTGGAAACTATTCCAGCCATGGTTTAGTTTTCCTATGCCTCATAACATCTATGGACACCCCGATTTTTGCAAGCAAAATCAAGCTTTAACAAGAGTAGTTTTGCAGCCATCTATTCGGATTTTTAGTAAAGCTTTTTTAGCTTTTATCCCTGATGCTATTCCTGCGGAAAACAGCGCTGACTTGGTTCTAATCATTTTGGCGTTTTCAACGAAACGATGTTAGTCCCAGAATTTCCAAGTCACGGTCCTACCTATCTTGTCATCACTCTTTTTTACTAAGCAAAACTTGGTGTATCACTCTTTTAAATTTAGATCGTTTGAGCCTGATATTTTTGATCTCGTGCCAATATCAGCCAAGCAATCCATACTAATTAATCCATTACAATATCCTGACAATACAATGAAAGCCTAGGTAAAACCATAAGAGTTTTAGGGAATTGAAGGCACTCAAGACTAATAACCCCATCTTCCGTCTTCCCCTTGAAGAAAGGGGAAGAGACTTGGCAGCAGTATTAATATGTTATGCGTTTACTAACAACGGCAGATCACGCTGCGCTCATACTGCCCTACGAGTAAAAGTGTTTATGTTCAGCAGCAAGGAGCAAAGCGAACACCAAGAGCGAGGTCAAACGATAGTGTCGAGCGGTGGTGTTTGCTTTGCTCGCATCTCCAGCGGAGGTCAGGGTCAAAGCCCCGAAGTGATAACCCCTCCCTCGCCCTCCCCTTGGAAGACATAAGGGGAGGGAATAAATACAGTGTCGGGCTAAAGCCGCGACCAACCCTATATATTGGACAAAACAGCGATCAATTTTCAATCAATAAACCAGTCAATTATGGCGCATCAAGATAAAAACGCACCAAAACTAGGCGTTTTTAGGTGTTCGTTTTCTCGCGATTATGACAAGCAATACGCCACCTAGGACGCTTAACGTTGCGATAACGAGGTGTAAGGTGATGGATTCGTTGGCAAAAACTACGCCGCCGATGGTGGCAATAATAGGAACCAGTAGCTGCAACACAGCAGCAATGGAAGCACTAAGATAAGGCAGGACGGCGTACCAGATGGCGTAACCAAGTCCAGACATGATAGCGCCAGAGGTGACAGCGAGAATAAGACCTTCAAGTTGTGCGCTCTGTGCTTGTTCGCCGTTAAAAGAAATGACAATCAGCGCGACCAGTAACATGGGAATGGTTCGAACGAAGTTAGATGTTGTTGCAAATAAAGGCTTATCCGAAATTTTGCCTCGCCATGTGTACAAGCCCCATGCCACGCCTGCTAACGTCATTAAGACAAAGCCCAATAAAGAAGGCGATGACAAGGTCGGAAGTACTAAGTAAACAAAGCCGGCAAAGGCTATCGCTAGACCCAAGCATTCCAGCCAAACCAGCTTTTGCCCTGTCCACACGGCGAATAAGATCAAAGTAAGCTGTACCGCGCCAAACAGCATCAAGGCGCCTATTCCTGTTTCTAATGTGACGTAGGCATAAGAAAAGCCCAAGGCGTAAATAAACAGTGCAAAGGCCGACAACCAACTCCCTTCCAACCACACTATTTTCAGGTCATTACGCTGATTTTTTAGACATTGAAAAACACTAAGCAGCACCAAAGTCGCTGCGCCGCTGAGCAAACGCCACGTGGTGAATTGAGCGGGATCGATAAGACCATCGTTCAGCGCTAAACGACACAAAACAGAATTTGCCGCGAACGCCAATAAAGCCAAAATCACAAAAACACATAAACGTAGCAAACTTGTCATAAAGTTGTTCAACAGCCTCGTTAATCTTAGGCATGTACCGTGAAGGAAAACGCTACTTTTACGCACTGGCACCAGATTTGCAAGTCTCATACTAACGTCCATCAGCGGTATTTTGATGGACCCAAAAAGGAATCGACATGACAACACTTTTAATTTTTACCGATTTGGATGGCACATTACTCGATCATCATACCTACAGTTTCAAACCGGCACTGGCGACTTTACAGTCGTTGAAGACTTTTTCTATTCCTTGCATCATCAACACCAGCAAGACATTTGTTGAGCTTATGTCTCTTAGACAGGAGCTGAATCATCAAGATGCTTTCATCGTTGAAAATGGCTCTGCCGTTTATATCCCTAAGCATTTGCGCCTTTTTGTAGACGAAACGCTCGAAGACTGTGGCGATTATTGGCGTAAATCATTTGGCCCGAAACGAGACGAGCTGATCGAGCTAACCAATGACAAGCAAGAAGAATACACTTTTAAACGCTTCAGCGAGATGACTTGGCAGGAGCTGGTTTCCATCACTGGCTTGACTGAAGAAAACGCCAAGCAAGCCATGCAGAGAGAGTTTACTGAACCCATGGTATGGACAGATTCCAACCTTGCTCTGAATACATTGCGTGAGGATCTTGCGCCATTTGGTGTGCAAATTCAGAAAGGCGGCCGCTTCGCACATTTGATGGGAGAGCACTGTGATAAGGCAAACGCCATGCTATGGCTTAAAGAATTGTACGAACAACAAAGCGAAGAAGACATTACCACCATGGCACTGGGCGATGGCGAGAACGACGTAGGCATGTTGAGTAAAGCGGACATTCCTGTCGTCATTCGCTCACCCGTCCACGCGCCACCAGAAATCCCCAACCGTTGCGACGCTTGGCTAACCGATGCATATGGTCCAGAAGGCTGGGCTCAGGCAGTTAATTTGCAACTCACCAAACAAGGTATTTTGTAATCAACGGACAGAACAATAAACACACCATTATTACGATTTTAGGAGAATTACTATGGGCGATTTTCATCAAAACGGCATCATCACCACACTTCACAATTTGGCACACCGTCCGTTAGAAGAAATGGAGCAAGAGCTGTGTGAGTTCGCGAAAACACGCCCTATGTCTCTCATCCTACCTTGTCTGTATTCCGAGCTGGAAACAGACGCCATGCCAAATATTTTGAAGCATTTGCAGCAAGTTCCCTACTTGTCTGAAATTATCATCGGCTTAGACCGAGCAACCGAAGACCAATATCGCCACGCATTAGAATTTTTCAGTGTCTTACCGCAAAACGTTAAAGTACTTTGGAACGACGGCCCTCGACTAAGAGAAATTGATGGCGTATTAAAAGGCGAACACCTTTCGCCATCCGATCCGGGAAAAGGTCGCAATGTTTGGTTCTGTATGGGTTACAACCTCGCCGCGGGTAAAGCCGAATCCATTGCCATGCACGACTGTGATATCGTCACTTATGACCGTGAATTGTTGGCTCGTCTTATTTACCCTGTGGCGAACCCAAAATTTAACTACGAATTCTGTAAAGGCTTTTACGCCCGCGCTGCGAATGGAAAAATGAATGGTCGCGTCAGCCGTTTACTGGTGACGCCTTTATTGTGCTCGCTGAAAAAAGTCTTTGGCCATTTAGACTACGTGGAATACTTAGACAGCTACCGCTACCCGCTCGCTGGCGAGTTTTCATTCCGTCGCGATGTGATGACGGATTTGCGCATTCCAAGTGACTGGGGCTTAGAAATTGGCGTACTGAGTGAGATGTACCGCAACTACTCGACCAACCGCTTGTGTCAGGTAGATATCGCCGATATCTACGATCACAAACACCAAGACTTATCAGCGGATAATGACGATGGCGGCTTATCAAAAATGTCCATCGACATTACCAAAGCGATTTTCAGAAAGCTGGCAACAAACGGGACGATTTTCAATCAAGAAACCTTCCGAACGATTAAAGCCACCTATTACCGCGTTGCTTTAGACTTCATTGAGACGTACCGAAACGATGCAGAAATTAATGGTCTAAAATTAGACGTGCATACCGAGGAGCAAGCAGTAGAACTGTTCGCCAGCAATATTATGAAAGCGGGTAACCAGTATTTAGAAAATCCAATGGAGACGCCTTTTATTCCTAGCTGGAACCGTGTTGTGAGTGCCTTTCCGGGCGTCATGAATCAGCTTGCTCAAGCCGTCGAATTGGATATGGCCCAATATGGTCCTAAAAAATAGCTGGCCCTAAAAGTAATCTTTTTGCTAAGTTGAACGTTACTACGTTGCTTTTCAATCACTAAAAAGACAGGTAGGTAAACATGGAAAATGCTCCTTTGTCGCATCTAGAACAGCGCCTAATCGCTCATTTGCAAGTCATTTACCCAAGCTTAGACAATAAGGATTTGGCTTCAAAGTGCTTAGCCACATTTAATCTAGATCCGTCAACGGAGTCTCCTCGTCCTCATCGTAATCTATGGGACCAATCTGACATCATGCTGATTACCTATGCAGACACCTTGCGTAGAAAAGAAGAAGCGCCGTTGGAAACCTTGCATAAATTTGTCAAAAGTAAGTTGTCAGATTGCATCTCTGCCGTTCACCTACTGCCATTTTTCCCGTATAGCTCAGACGATGGCTTTAGTGTTATGGATTACACCACCGTCAATCCATCCTGCGGCCGCTGGGCTGACGTGGTGAACCTTTCCAAAGACTTTAAAGTCATGGGCGACCTAGTCATCAACCATTGCTCAAGCCGAAGCATGTGGTTCGAAAATTACAAAGCAGGAGTTGAACCTGGGGCAAGCTTCTTTTACGAAGCGGACCCAAACGCAGATCTAAGCGCGGTGGTTCGCCCTAGAACCTCGCCGCTGTTACGAGAAGTACAAACGAAAAACGGTGAGAAACACGTTTGGTGTACTTTCAGTCATGATCAGGTGGATTTGAACTTCGAGAACCCTGCCGTTCTTTTAGAATTTTTGCGCATTATTCGTTTGTACCTCGAAAAAGGCATTCGTTGGTTTCGCTTAGACGCGGTAGCGTTTCTCTGGAAGATTCCTGGCACCTCTTGCATCAACTTGCCACAGACTCATGAAATGATTCGCTTGTTGCGATTGATGATTGAACATTACGCTCCAGAATCTGTGATCATCACCGAAACCAACATACCGAATCAGGAAAACCTAACCTATTTCGGTAATGCCAACGAAGCCCACTTGATTTACAACTTTTCCTTGCCGCCTCTGCTTATTAACAGTTTGGTAACGGGAAACAGCAATCACTTAAAACAATGGTTAATGAGCATGACACCGGCTCAGCAAGGGACGACCTACCTAAACTTTATCGCCTCACATGATGGCATTGGATTACGTCCGACAGAAGGCTTGCTGTCTGAATGGGAGCTGGAAACACTGATTAACACCATGAAACGCTTTGGCGGCAAAATAAGCTCACGCACCACGCCACAAGGTGAAGCCAAACCGTATGAAATTAATATCAGTCTATGGAATGCCTTATCTGGCTCAGCACAACATGGTCCAGACAAATGGCAGTTTGCTCGCTTTTTATGTGCTGCTGGCGTCATGATGGCACTAGAAGGTGTGCCCGCTTTTTATATACATAGCTTATTTGGCACAGAAAACGATTTAGAAAGAGTGGACAACACTGGTCACTTCCGCTCAATTAACCGTCATATTTGGGACATGGAAGATTTAGAGCATGTGTTAAACACACCGACTCATCATCAAAAAGTCTTCCAAAGCGTTACTAAACTGACGCAAATTCGTCGTGCTCAACCCGCTTTCCACCCAAATGCCACGCAGTACGTTTTGCACATGGGCGAAAACCTGTTTGCCTTCTGGCGCCAAAGCTTAGACAGACGCCAAAGCCTATTTGCGGTCTACAACATGACAGATCAACCACAAAGCTTTAACTTGTCCGAACTGAACCTAATCGCCACGGATGACTGGACCGATTTAGTTTCAGAACAAGTGTACGAAGACCATTTAGGCAAGATCACCCTAATGCCCTATCAATTTGTGTGGCTGGCAAATAAAAGAGGGAAAATTAAAAACAGTTAAGGAAGGTCCGAATAAGTCTACTAGGACTCAGTCTTTCAGAGAAATCGTCAAATAAGGAGCGACTCTGAAGGAATGTAGGTACCTTTCAAAGAGTCGCAACGATATGTGGCGTTTTCTCTGAAAGACCCGCAGGGCATGCTCTAAAAGCCTGTATTCTTTGTTGAGCACCTCGAAAATAGAACCACTATTCACATTCGGCACTCGTCTCGAATAACAGGCTTTTATCCACATGCTGAGGCAAGAGGACTTGTTCGCACCTTCCTTAAAACCTGTTTCAGGTTTAGCAACGTATCGTATCTCGTTTTAGTGCCAACACTTACCGACAAAAGTGAGAGAATGGTAACCATTATCAATAATTGGTAATGGTTATTTTATTTTTAGACTCATAAATAGGTAATTGTGAAGATGACAAAGTTAAAACAAATATTAGCCATAGGAACTTTGGTGGCATTTAGCCAACTATCAACGGCTGAAACAAGGTTACCCACCGCTGCCATCTTTGACCTAGGCAGCTTAGACACCATGACAGAGCTGGGGCTAGAAAACCAAGTCGCAGGCGTTCCTAAACAAGTCATCCCTGAATATTTACAGCAGTTTAACGATGCACGCTATGCCGACATTGGTGGTTTAAAGTCACCAGACTTAACGACTCTAAATACAGTCAACCCAGACCTTATTATCATTACCGGCCGCCAAGCAGGCCAAAAAGATAAGCTGGCAGCCATTAGTGCCGTAAAACAAGTGAACATTTCTGGTGACAATTATTGGCATGATCTTAGTGACAACGTCACCTCCATTGCCACTCTATTTCATGTGCAAGACAAAGCAAAAAACGCCCTTGCTGATTTAAAAAGCAATATAGAATCCACAAAGAAAAGACTAAATAAAGATGCAACCGTTTTGGTCGTGACTCATAACAATGGCTCTTTAGGCTTAAGAGAAGACGCCATTAGCAGCCAGCTATTGGGGTTGAAAACAGCAAACATCCCAGCTCATGTAAAATCCCATACACGCGGCACCCGAACGTTCACACCGCTTACCGTTAGTGATATTGCTGAAACAAACCCAACTGCCCTATTTATCGTTGACCGCAGTGAAGCAATTGGCAATACAAACGAAGCGCTCGACATAAATACATTAAAAGCAGACCTTGCCGCTCAAGGTGCGGGGTCTATTAAAGTCACTTATTTATCACCTCAACTTTGGTACTTGTCCGGTAATGGTTTGCAAAGTGTGCGCATGCAAGTGAAAGAAATCGCTGAAGGGCTGTAATAATTAGCCTAACTGACAATTCCAAATACAAAAAAATCCCTCGCTGTGAAGTGACATCATCAACGAGGGATTTATATACTTTCCGTTTTCCGCTATTGCGTTTTTATTCAATGGCTCACGGTTTTAGAAAAAACATTAATCACCACCACACCAGCGATAATCAAAGACATACCAATACACGCCGCTAGATCGAGTTTTTCGTTAGCAAAGAGATAACCAAATACCGAGATCAACACTATCCCTAACCCAGACCAAATGGCGTATGTCACCCCTGTCGGCATAGATCGCATAACAATGGTTAACAAGTAAAAAGACACACCATAACCTATCACCAGCACAACACTTGGGACCAATTTAGTGAAAGACTCAGACGCTTTTAACGCAGTGGTTGCAATCACTTCCGCCAAAATAGCGAGAAACAGAATAAAATACGTCATAAGCCCTTCCCCAGATTGTCGCCCCAAAACGGAACCGTTTTTTACTTAGCGCCTGTCAGCTCAACATCTTCAATATCAATGTCTTCTAAGTCAATGTCCTCAGCTAAGAAGCCACCTGTCTGGTGCGCCCATAGCGAAGCGTAGATGCCTTTGTGTTGGATCAACTCTTCATGGCTGCCCTGCTCTACAATGTTACCTTTATCCAAGACAATCAGGCGATCCATTGCCGCAATGGTAGACAAGCGGTGAGCAATGGCGATAACCGTTTTACCTTGCATCAGTTTGTACAAGCTTTCCTGTATCGCTGCTTCTACTTCAGAATCCAATGCAGATGTCGCTTCGTCTAAAATCAGCAAAGGCGCATCTTTCAATAAAACTCGGGCAATCGCGATACGCTGACGCTGACCACCAGACAGTTTGATACCACGCTCACCCACCATGGCATCATAGCCAGCATTGCCGAATGGATCGGTTAGGTCTTGAATGAAATCATGGGCTTCGGCTTGTTTCGCTGCGGCAATCATTTCTTCTTCTGTCGCATCAGGTCGACCGTAAAGCAAGTTTTCACGAACCGTTCTATGCAGCAAAGACGTATCTTGTGTCACCATGCCGATTTGCCCACGTAGCGAATCTTGCTTAACACCACTGATGTCTTGACCATCAATGCGGATTTGACCCGATTCGATATCATGGAAACGCATTAGCAAATTCACAATGGTGGATTTACCCGCGCCAGAACGACCAACCAGACCCACTTTTTCGCCGGCTTTAATCGACAAGACTAGGTTTTCAATCACCTTGCTGTCTTGCTTGCCATAATGGAAATTCACTGCGTCGTATTCAATAAAGCCATTAGGAACAGAAAGCACTGGCGCATTTGGCTCGTCCTCTATTTCTATAGGACGAGAAAGGGTTTTCATGCCGTCATTCACCATGCCAATATTTTCAAATAAAGCACTGATTTCCCACATGATCCACTGAGACATACCATTAAGTCTCAGCGCTAAACTCACCGCAATTGCGATCGCACCAACACTAATAATACTGCCAGTCCATAACCAAATAGATAATGCCGCCACCGAAAATGCCAAAATGTAATTACAGGTTTGCACTCCGACGTTAAGCATAGTGACCAAGCGCATTTGCTTATAAACCGTCTGCAAGAAGCCATCCATGCCGTCTTTGGCGTAATCGGCTTCTCTTTGATGGTGAGAAAAAAGCTTCACCGTCGAAATATTACTGTAGCTGTCGACCACCCGACCAGTCATGGTTGAGCGCGCATCGGCTTGATCAGCAGAGACCTTTTTCAGCTTAGGAACAAAATACATTTGCAGTAAAACATAGCAAACCAACCAGCCAAGCATTGGAATCATTAGGCGATAATCAGCTTTGGCAATCAGTACCACCATAGAGATGAAATACACGCCGATATAAACCAACACATCAAGCAATTTCATTACAGTTTCACGCACTGCAAGAGAGGTTTGCATCACCTTAGTCGAAATACGACCGGCAAATTCATCCTGAAAGAAAGACATACTTTGGCGTAAAATATAATGGTGCGACAACCAACGAATACGCATCGGGTAATTACCCAAAAGCGTTTGATGAATAATAGCCGAATGTAAAAATGTCACTAATGGCATGAGCACTAGAATCATTAAAGACATCAATAATAAATGCTTACTTTCTTCTGCAAAAAAAGTCTCTGGATTCTTGTTAATCAGCCAATCAACCAATTGGCCCATGAAACTGAACAAGGTGACTTCCAAAATCGCAATGGCCGCGGTTAACACAGACATTATTAAAAGTGGTATCTCAACTCCTTTCGAGTAATAACGACAAAATGCATACAGCGTTTTTGGCGCTTGTGCAGCTTCTGTATCTGGGTACGCAGGCACCCATTTTTCAAAAAAACGTAACATAATTTACCTTTATTCAACCTTTTAACTGCGACGCCACTGGAAAACAAAACCACAATGGGTGCAAGACAGGACAAAAACAGAGTGTCTTTGCCGTATAGAAATGATTTTGAAATTGAACCACGTTCCATAAATGAAAACCAGAAAATATACTCCTTTCAAATTATGGGCCATTCGGTTTTACTTAGTGTTTGCACAATTAAACAAAAAGACTCTGTGTAAACCGATTATAATCTATTAAGCTTTTTTTTGGGTTTGTAACATTGATCCGATAAAACCGACTAACCGAATCGACCTAAGTTGTTATATGAAACTCACACTCCCTATTGTTATCGTCCTCGGGCTTTTAGCCGGACTCACGCCGTTAGCGATCGATGCCTATTTACCAAGTATTCCCAGTATTTCTGAAAGTCTAGATACTGACATTGGCCTTATTCAGATGACTCTGAGTATTTATTTGCTGGTATTTGCCTTTCTACAAATTCTTTTTGGCCCGATTTCAGATGCCATTGGTCGCCGCAAAGTTATCGTTGGCGGTTTGATCATTTTTGCGATTGGCAGTTTTATTTGCGCATTAACTCAAAGTTACGAGATGTTGCTGGTTGGGCGTGCAACTCAAGCCATAGGCGGTGCCGCTGTTGCTGTGTGCGTTCCAGCGTTAGTCAAAGATGGCATGTCGATTAACCAATTTGCCAAAGCCATGTCGATGATCATGTTAGTCATGGCCTTGGCACCTTTAGCAGCACCTATTATAGGTGGTGCTATCCTCACAATACTAAATTGGCACTATATTTTTGTCATGCTGGGTATTTTAGCCATTATTTCTATCGCGTTATTTCTACGCACTATTCCAGAGACATTACCAAGGGAAAAACGCACGCCCTTCTCGTTTGGTAACGCCATTCGCAACTATATTATTTTGATTAAAAACCGCTCAGTAATGGGTTATATCGTGGCTTCTGCCTTTTATTTTGCTGGCATGATGAGTTTTATTACTGGCTGCTCTTTTGTATATATTGAAATATATGGGGTTGATCCTGCTAATTTTGGTTTCTTAGTGGGCTTGAACGTTATCTCAATGATGTTGGCCTCCACTATTAATGGCCGCTATGTGGAAAAACTTGGCACTGAAGTACTCTCAAAATACGCCATTTACATTCCCCTGGCGTCTTCTGCTTTCATGATTATTCTTAGCTTTTTTGATCGCCCACCGCTTTGGATGATTATCATTGCGAGCATGTCATTTATGGGGCCAATGGGGATTTTAGGTGGTGGATTCATGGCGGGCGCATTGAAGCACGCTGGCAACAATAACGGCAGTGTCACAGCACTGGCTGGAACCTCTCGCTTTGCTTTTGGAGCCCTAGGCGGTGCTGTTATCAGTGTTCTTCACAACGGTACGTTTGTTCCAATGCTTGGCACCATTGCTGCTTGTGGCATAATTGCGTTTGTTTGCCTAAAGGTAACGGTTCGATATGCCGAATCGACCAATGAACAATAATACTTTTTTACGATTCAATATTTTCAAAAAATACATTTTATATATCAAACGGAGTCCCAATGCTAAGTACTCAAACGCTCATAGAAAAAATCAAAAGCACTCCTGAGCAAGTACAGTTTAAAGAAGTGATTGATGTGATTGAACGCGAATACGAGTTCACACCTGCCGAGTTTACTAATGGCAAACAGGCAAATGGCATTAATGAAAACAATGGCTCTTGTAAGATTTTTTCTTTCGGATCTATTCACCAATTGACAGAAGTCGAAACGCTAAATTTATTTGGTGATTTTTATCGCGTTGATGTTTTGGAGAACCCTGAAGCCACAGATCATCAAAACATTCGTCAATTCATCGAAAATGGTTGGAGTGGTATTCATTTCACCTCAACAGCTCTCGTTCAAAAGAGCTAGCCTAAAAAACGCCGCAGCCCAATATGTATTGTAAGTTGTGGCGTTTACTGACAAACCTAAAACCGCCTAATATTTGTCTTAATTGTTGAAATTCCCTCTTAGAAAATGCGATAGTGCTACACACTGCATACTATGAGGTGGTTATGGAATTAGTGGCATTTGATCTAGACGGAACCCTACTGAACAAGCATCAGCGTCTATCTGATTACACACTCGATACTCTTGAACGCTTAAAAGCCGCAGGGGTTTTCTACACGGTCGCGACAGGCCGCACACATTTTGCTGCGATGCCTTGTATTGAAGGCCATGAATTTCCCAACTGGCAAATATTCAAAAATGGCGTTGAATGGTGGGACCCTCAACAAAATCTTTATCGCCACAGAAACCTTCTGTCACAAAGTCATATATCTGAACTTCTTAGCTCCTTTGAAGAACACCAAGTGACGCCTTTTATATTCTGCCTAGAAGATGATGGTTCACACAGAGTCTATCACTCTCCCCTGACAGGGCATTTGAGCGACCACATCGCCAATGAGTTGGGGAATCATAAAAACATGAGCCTTCACCCTATAACGGAGCTATCGCATAGCGCAAAAATCACCAATATTAGTGCCATGGGACGACCTGAGTTTATTGAAAAAATCATCTTAGATAGTCAACAACATAGCCATTTAACCGCCTATTCAGGTGGTGGAATTTATAACCCTGACGCTTTCTGGTTAGACATCCACCACAGCAATGTTTGTAAAGGTTCTGCATTGATGGAACTAAAAGAAGAAATTGGTGCCGAAAGCTTGGTAGTATTTGGTGACGGGGACAATGATCTGTCTATGTTCTCTGCTTCAGATGAGGCATTTGCAACGGACAACGCATTAGTTCACATAAAAGATGCTGCTACCGATGTCATTGGTCATCATGATGAAGATGGCGTCGCTAGGTATCTAAGAAAAAGGTATAACTTGTGATCTTATGTTTAGGGGTTGATTTACAAAAATCCTCCTCCATTAACTAAAAGACAACACATTAAGCCTTTACCCAACGATCATTTTGAACCATGATTGTTAAAAGAATAATTAGTTTGGAGAAATGCCATGTTTGAATTTTTGTTATTCATCGCTGCCTGCGCAGCAATTGCTTTCTTGGTAGCCAATATCCAGAAATCTGCACAACCGAAAACAAAGCTACAACCAATTAAGATTGAACGCGAAGAAGTACGCCGTCCAGTTCCACGACATAGACGCCCATACTAAATAGCCCTTTCTCCATTCTATCTAAATGCCAGATTGATTTTTTAATCTGGCATTTATGTATTTATGCCGTATTCTTTTAGTTTATTTGCTATCGCGCTATGGCTCATATTTACTGCTTTCGCCAATTTCCTTGTACTAGGAAAGTTTGGATAGAGTCGTTTCAAAAGCGCTGCCTCCCATTGTTTTACGGTCACCTCCAACGAATCATCAATCAGCGCGATATCTGTCATAGAATCATTCTCTGGCAATAAAACATCGTTCGTTTGCCATTCTTCACCTTTCGTCGTTAGTAAAGTTTGTAGGCAGATGTTTTGTAACTCTTTCAAATTGCCAGGCCAAGCATACAAAGCCAGTTTCGTTAACGCCCCCTTTGAAACAGCAGGAACGGATAAACGGTAACGCTCAGCTTGAGCTGAAATGACTTGCTGAACCAAGCCTTCTATGTCTTCTTTTCTCTCTCGCAATGCTGGCATAGACAACACTAATGTTGCCAAAGAAAAATACAGACCTTTATTTAACGCCTCGCTATTACTCAGTGCCGCTTGATTTAACGAAGACAGACTGACTAAACGAACATTGTTATCAAGACTGGTGTTTTCACCAGGCTGACGCGCCAACCAAGCGGCCAAATCTAACTGTACTGGTTCATCAAGGCATTCAATATCTTCAATCACAAACCAACCTGACATCCTATCGAGCTGAGTAATATCATCTTTGGTCAGCTCGCGCGCATTGCGAATCAGCAACTGAGCGTCTCTGTCGCCCTGGCGTCTTTGCCAATGCTGAAACAAGGCGTCAATCAAATCTCGCTTACCAGTCCCTGCTTCCCCTTGAACCAATAAAGGCATAGGCACTTCAACGAACGCTTTGGCTTGAAGCAACGTCCGACTCATTGCCTCGCTTTTCATGACCGCTGATTGGAAATAGGTTTCTAAATAGTTTTCTGCATCAGGCGCTTGCTTTAAGCTCTCTGTTTGTCGGTCTAAGCGCGTTTTAGATTTCAAATAAATAACCGTGCCCGCAGGGTTAGCGATGCCGTCATCATCACTCACAAAAATCGGCTTCATTTCTAGCAATAATGTTTTGTTACGAATACGAATGCGCTTACTCATGCCATCACGCGGGTTCGCCCACGCATCCTTGGGGACATTAATTCCTTTAATGAACTGCTGAACGGGTTTATGCAGCAGATTCAACACTGGCACATTCAAATCTTCTGCAGCAAGCTCAGTTACCATGGTGATGTTGCCTTTCAGGTCAACCGAAATCACACCGTCCGGTAAGGCTTCTAATAGAGTATAAAGAGCGTTGTGCTCTCTTTCAGAGGGCGTAAACATCACGGTTTTGACATCTTCAACACTGTCTAAACGACGAATATCCGCCAATAAATGCTGTAACTTTGAAAAAGGAATATCGGAAAAGCCGCAATAAATACAACGTCGTTTGGTATCTACCTCCACTAAGCGCATATCGATACCATGGGGAATAAATAGATCGAGGGCTTCTCGCACCATACCTATTCTGTCTTCACATTGTATTTCTAATCTCATTACTTCTCTCTTAGCTTTCTTTTTGGTTCTCTTTTTAAGAGACGGAAACGGCGGATTTAGAACTTAGCAATAATAGATTCTTCTGCGGAGCAAAGCTTCCATAAAGCGGCAATACCGCAGCCCCTAAGACGCCCGCTGTATGACCTGTTTGAGCAATGCGTATTGCCGGCAGAGGCAGCATACTGTGGGCCGTTAACGCATTTTCAATACAAGCAATTAACGCAACCAATACTGGTGACGGCAAACGACCACCGATCAAGATGGCCTCTGGATCGTATAAAGCCACCACCGACGCCAAAGCGGGTGTCACTTCAAACGCCACTTCACTTGCCCACTGCTGGATAAGTTTAGCGTACTCGGAATCAAGCCACAGATCATCCTTAGTCGGCCACTGAGCTTGCTTATCGGCAAGAAAACGACGCAGCGAAGACAAAGACAAGGCCTCAAGAATCCATTTACCATGCTTGCCTGTTGTCGTTGGAATTAAACCAAAACTGCCTGCTTTTCCATGAGCGCCAGAGTAACACTCGCCATTGGCAACAAAGCTGCCGCCACAAGCCGTACTCACAAAGAGATAAAAAAAGTCCCGCTGAGGAGCAACCGACGCCAGCAACAATTCACTAGTCGCCGCTGCAACGGCATCATTTTCACAGAAACATGGCACGCCAGTTAAATCCGTTAACCAAGTCTCAAAAGCGTCTGACTGCCAATAAGCCAAAGCGGCTTTTAGGCTATTTAAGTCTGCCCTTTGGTCTGAATCGGTGACTAAGGTTTCTAACCAAGAATCCATATAGTCAGGCCTTGCTAAACCGATTCCTTGAACTTTATTCCAGTCTTCCCCTAACGTTGCCTTCACTTCTTCAATTAAATCGTGAGCGATTTTCTTTGCTAAGTTTTCTGTGGGGAAAGACACCGTTCGCTCTAACAACAGCACACAAGCACCACTAAAATCTAACAAAGCGGCACTGATATGATCGCGATCCACATTAATACCCAATCCATAAGCGCCTTGTTTATTGATACTAAGCTTTATAGAGGGCTGACCACGACGGCCCTTTACTTTGCCATCCACTTGCAGCAATTGCCTTTCAAGCAAAGAGGACGTGATCACAGAAATCGTCTGGGCACTCAACCCTGTTTGCTCAGCTATCTTCACTCGGGAGATTTCAGGATGCTGCCGTACCAAATGCAGAATAATACGTTCATTGTAAATGCGACTTTGTTCAGAAGTACTACCAGATGACGTCATATAGCTCCCGCTATTTAATAAATCTAATTGATTTAATAATATAACCTATTAAGATGGAATAACGTTCTAAGAGATTGCCCACTTAATGGCAAAGTATCTTTTCAAAAATAACAAGCTCGTATTATAGCGCAGAGCAAAAGCAAAGGACGATATCATGCATTCTTTTCCAGAGTTTACCTCTACCCTTTTTTTAAAAGACCACATCCAATCAACCATGCAATTCTATCACCCAAACTGCATTGATCCTGCGGGAGGCTTCTTTCAATTTTTCAAAGACAACGGCGATATTTACGACACAGATACTCGTCATCTGGTCAGCAGTACTCGTTTCGTTTTTAATTACGCAAAAGCGTATCAAGCAGAAGGAAAAGCCGAGTATTTGGACGCCACTCGCCACGGCCTAAACTATTTGAGAAATCGTCATCACCGAGAAAATGGTGGTTACGTGTGGCTGCTCAATCAACAACAAAATATTGATGAAACCAACCACTGCTATGGCTTTGCCTTTGTCATGCTCGCTTATGCAACCGCTTATAAAGCCGGTGTGGAAAATGCTAAACCATGGATTCAAGAAACCTTTGACACCATGGAGAAACATTTTTGGGACGCGGAGTTTGGCCTATACAAAGATGAAATATCCAGTGATTGGCAAACTGTGTCACCCTACCGTGGGCAGAATGCCAACATGCATAGCTGTGAAGCACTGCTTGCCGCTTACGACGCGACCAACGAAAAACGCTACCTAGAACGAGCCATCACACTGGCGAGCAATATATGCTTACGCCAAGCCGCTCTCGCTGGTGGGGAAATCTGGGAACATTACACAACCGACTGGCAAGTTGACTGGGACTATAACAAAGCAGATCCTAAACATTTATTTCGCCCTTGGGGATTTCAACCTGGCCACCAAACAGAATGGGCCAAATTGCTACTATTGATCCACCAACGTTCGCCGCTAGATTGGCTAATTCCAACGGCTCAAAAACTGTTTAATTCTGCCTGGGAAAAATCCTGGGACGCCACCAACGGCGGCCTTTGTTATGGCTACGATCCGCAAGGCAATGTTTGTGACGGTGACAAATACTTTTGGGTTCAAGCCGAATCTTTTGCCGCTGCTGCTATGTTAGCCATCATGACCAAAGAAGAACATTATTGGGATAAATATCAGCAGCTTTGGCAATACAGTTGGTCTCATATGATCGACCATGAATATGGAGCTTGGTTTCGTATTCTGACTCAAGACAATAAAGCCTTCGATGACTGCAAAAGCCCTGCAGGCAAAACCGACTACCACACCATGGGTGCTTGCTATGAAGTCATAGAACAACTCACCAAGTAATCCCGTAACTAACGTAAGGGCTATCATTCTATTCATAGCTAAAATGGAGTATGATGCAGCCCCTACGTTAGTGGACACGGGCCCCTTCCTTTATGCAGTTAGACAAAATAGATCTCAATTTACTTCGTTACTTAGATTCCTTATTACGGGAGCAAAATGTAACCCACGCCGCGAATCAGCTAGGCATTACTCAGCCAGCGATGAGCAATGGACTAAGACGTTTAAGAGATCTATTCCACGATCCGTTGTTGGTTAGAACCAGCGATGGCATGATGCCAACCGCATTAGCGATTCAGTTACAGCCGCGAGTCCAAAGCATCTTACAATCGGTTGACGAGGTTCTACACTTAGGGCAAAGCTTTGAAGCCGAATCCAGTTCACGTGTGTTCCGCATTATGGCGAGCGATTACGCCGAAGCGACATTAATTCCACCATTAATGAAAAAGCTCCAGGCCGAAGCACCAAACGTCATTCTTGATGTCATGAATCCAAGTGATGTGAGCTTTCACGATGTTGAAAAAGGCAAAGTCGATTTGGTCATCAACCGCTTCGATGTCTTACCACAATCCTTCCACCAAAAATCCGTTTGGGTCGACCATTTCTCTTGTTTGGTTCCGGCTGATTCAGAAATCGCCAGAAACTTTTCTTTGGAAACCTACCTTGCCTCACCACACGTTTGGGTAAGCAAAACAGGGTTTGGTGTGGGCGTGGGCATTCAACCAGAAGAAGTTCAAAAGCTTGGCTGGGTAGACGGCTCACTGGCAGACTTGGGATTCAAACGTAATATCCGTTTGTTCACTCGAAACTACAATGTTGCCATGCGTGCGACAGAGCAACTTGGTCTAATCGCGACCTTGCCATCATTGGCAACTCGCTTGATGCAAGATAACAGCAGCGTCGTCGTGCTTCCGCCACCCTTTGATATTCCACCAGTGGAATTGAAAATGCTTTGGAGCCCATTGCTGCAACACGATCCAGGTCATATTTGGCTACGCTCCACTATCGCAGGATGCGCTCGCACAATTGCCGAAAACAATAATCTATAAAAATTACTCAAATAAAAAAACCGCTGCTCTCATGTCTTTTAATGTGACATTAGAACTGCGGTTTTTGTATGTCTGAGCTACTTTTAAAAGCACCTCAAAGTCTGTTAAGTTGTAAAACTAAGAAGAAATGCTTAAAGAGCCAAAGTAAAGGTTCCTTCTGGCGTTACAGGAAGGTATTTTTTATAAAAGTCTAAATAAGCTTTTTCAGGATTCAAATCAGCGAACAAATCTGGATACATAGCTTTTGCATAGAATTCAATCATAGCGGCATCAAAAATAGTACGGCATGCGCCATGATAAGCCGCATACAAACGATTATTTTTAACCGCATTAATAGACGACCAACCTAAGCGATTTTTATAGCCTTCTAAACGCTTGCGGGCTTCCGCTCTATCAACACCTTGACCCATGATCATTGAATCAGAGCCTTTGCCTGTTTCATAACCTGTGATAACGATGACGTCAGGGTTTGAAGCAATCACTTGCTCAGGGTTCAACTTCCCCCACCACTCAACAAACGGCGCAGAAATATTGTCGCCACCTGCCATAGTAGAAATCGCACCCCACATGTTTTTACCAAAGGTAAAACCAAGCTCTTGTACACCAGAAGCACCGAACTCTGTATACACTTTTGGAGTTGGCAGATTAGCATCAGCAAGGCGCTTACTTATGCTTTCAACCGTTTTTTTGTAGTCAGCCGCAATAGTCGCTGCGCGTTTTTCTTGCCCTGTAATCACACCAATTAACTCGGTGCTCTTAATATGGCGTTCTAAGGTTTGTGCGTTGTAATCAACAACAATTACTTTTACACCAGCATTTTCAAGACGCTCAATGTCGGTACCTAATCCCTTGTATTGCCAGTCAGCTAACATCAAAACATCTGGTTTCAAGCTAATGACTTTTTCAATAGAGAAAGTTTGCGTATCAACTCGACCAATACCCGGAATATCATCTAATGACGGACGATGCTTAACGTACATTTCCCAGTTAGCTTGACGTGCCTGCCAAATGTATTTCGACATACCCACAACCTTGTCGTAAGCGGCTTCAGTTCCAATAGCCATATAATCTTCAGGGTAAAATCCAACAATTACACGCTGTGCTGGAGCATTAAATGTCACATTACGACCAAGAACATCTTTCACCGTAACTTGATCTGCCCAGGAAGCACTCATAAAGAGAGTGAACAAAAGCACTACAAACGATTTAATCATCTTACACCTTTATTAGTAAATTTAGACAAGTATGATAATCGTTATCACTTGTTTTTTAAAACCAAATATTGAAATTTTTAACTTTAAATTTCAACTCACTCAGTAAACATAAATGCTAATCACGGAAAAGCTCGAACCCAAAGTAAAAAGACCACTGTTAAGTGGCCTTTGTGTACTCAATACTAGCAAAAACGTCGCTTATTCGGTTCGGAATCTAACAACCATCGAATGTAGCTCTTTGCTTAACTGATCTTGCTGCTTACATAGCTCAGCAACGTCACCAGAAATACCTGAAACTCGATGCGCTGATTCACTAATAGAATTAATATTTCCATTAACATCTTCAGTGACTGCACGCTGTTCTTCAGCAGACGCGGCCGTTTGCATAGTCATATCGCGCATTTGCTTAACCACTTCTTCAATTTGCTCAAAAGATTCAAGCGCTTGGTTTGATAAACCAATTGCATTTTCCGACTCGGCTAAGCTTGTCACCATTGAATCCGACGCTTGCTTGGTTCGATTAGCAAGAAGCCCTAAAATGTTACTAATTTGCTCCGTCGATTCTTGTGTACGCCCTGCAAGCGTTCTCACCTCATCTGCAACAACAGCAAAACCTCGACCTTGCTCTCCAGCACGAGCCGCTTCAATAGCAGCATTTAGTGCTAACAAATTAGTTTGCTCGGCAATCGCTTGTATAGTCGATAAAATCTGATTGATATTGGTCGTTTCTTTTTGCAGCTCTGTAATGATTAGATTCGAATCTTTCAAACGATCGCCCAAACGGTTAACGCCTTCTGCACTATTTTTAAGAAGTTTTTTACCTGCTATCGTCGTTTCTAGGCCCTTCTCAGAAAATTGAGCAGAATTAGCGCAACTTTCTGCTGCTTCATTCGATGCTATTAGCATTTGCTGACCCGCTTCAGAAATTAACTCGATAGACTGCAACTGGCCTGCTGTCGCTTTAGCCACATCACTTGCTTTCGCCGATGTTTCAGCTGCAATCTTATCAATCTGCATACCTGATCTTTTAATACCAACTATAAGCAACCTTGTAGATTCAATGAATTGATTGAACCAATTAGACAATGTTCCTGTTTCATCTTTAGTCTTGATTTCAATCTGAGAAGTTAAATCCCCCTCACCTTCTGCCAAGATGCGCAAGTGATTAGAAACTGATTCAATAGGCGTGATTAGCTTTTTCGACATAATATACGCAACAAAGCCAAAAACAATCAGCAACAATATACATACGATAATAGTTGTTTTAATTAGTTTTGATGTACCGGAGTAGATTTCAGAGGCTGGCATAAAACCGACGAACTTCCACTTTAAATTAGGGGAGGTATAAACATTAGCGTAATACTCTTCGCCATTAAGTTGAAAACCAACAACACCCGAAGAGGTTTGAGCTATTTTTTTATAAGCTTCACCAGCAAGATCGCCAATTTTCTTGAAATTATTTTCAGGGTGTTCTGCATCAACTAAAATAGTACCTGTATTTTCGACAACCATAACACTGCCAGCATTACCAAGTTTGGATTTGTTTGCCATATCAATTAAGGTTTTTATAGACACATCGACGTTAATCACCCCACCAACAGCATTTCCTTTGTTGTAAGTACTCACGGCAGAGATATAAATGGAATCGTCTGCTTCCCAGTAATAAGCATCCCGCATCACCACTTTACCTGGATTCTCCATTGCTTTTGTATACCAAGAGCGTTGCTTAGGATGATAGTCCGCATATTCATATGTACCCGGCCACTCAAGGTAGCCGTCAGATTCGTCACCTAAATACAAATAGGCAAAGTTTGGATTGTTCTTCGCAATGGCCGCAAACATATTATACAACTGCGCTTCACGCCCACCGTTTTGTTTAGCCACTTCACGGGGAGCTTTTCCTTTTTGCTCATGGTAAGTAGTAAGAGCTTCAGCATCAGGGGAAATAACCAGATCGCTATCGGAAATATAGCCAACAATATAATTCACATCGGTTAAGAACTGATTAAATGACTTTTCAATCGCACTTAACGTCTGACCACTATTTTTAGAGAAGCTCTCAAGCGCTTGATTTGAGGCTAAATAAGCCGTTATAGAGCTAACAAACAGCACAGGTAGAACAGTCGCAATTGAAAAAGCTATTAATAACTTAGTTTTAATTCTCATAATATCTACACAACTCGTTAAATAAAGTAACCAAAATCCATTTTAAGCATCTTCCATTTCTAAAAAAATGCTAGCGTTAAATTTTTATTCCTGAATAAAATTTAGCACAAGCCAAAGACTAGCTATAGATGTATGGATTGTGAAAAATTAAAAATACAGAAAGTGAGAATTTATAGACTTTTTTATGATAAGTAAAATTTATATTTAATAAATAAATAAATAAAAAAAAAAAAGCAACCAATTAAATATTAATTAGTTGCTTTTTTTAAAAGGATAACTGAAGAATTAAACTATTAATAAGTGAGTTCTAACTGAAGGCTGCCAATACGCTCGACACTTCAGGTAAAACAGTTGTCGTATCCTTTTGCATTTCAGTACAAAGGTCTTTTACGAAGGGAGTTTGTTCAGGATACGCTTGTAGCCACGACAACACAGCCGACTGCACTTCTGCTAAGCTTTGCTCTTGAGTCACTGGCGCTCCAAGAGCGATGAGTCTTTCTTTAAAGTCGACTTCGTCGACCAAATCTACAATCATCATATTGCATACCTATAAACAAACAATCTGTTCAATCAATAACCAACGGGGACTATAGCTTATACCTAAACGCACACTTAGCGAACCACTTTCTCTTCTAATAAGAGATCAAATATCGCTTGTGCTTTTTCAGCCGCCGTTTCGTCCTTCATTACCTTACCACCACCGCCGACTGGTTTTGCTGTCGCTGCCTTCATTCGATCTGCGGCCGTTTTTGCCTTAACTACTTTAATCCGCTTAGGGCGAGGTTTCGCGGTACTAATCTGCCATTGACTGGCAGCCTCATCGGTTACAGCATTCACGTTTAAAACGTTTAGCTCCGCTCTCAACCCTGGACCAAATGCGGTTTGGCGTGCTTCTTGCGCCGCGTTATCAACACTGGCGATAAAAGGCAGTTTAACAGTCACAGCTCGACGCTGCCCACGCGGCAATGCCAAAAGCACTTCGGCTTCACCATCTTTCACGTTCAAAATCTCAGCCACACGAGGAACTAACGGCCAACCCAGTTGCTCTGCTAACAGATATGGTAACATGCCAGATGACTCTCCGCCTTCAGCACGAACACCAGTCAGCACCACATCGATATGTTTATCTTGTAAAAACGAAACAAGAATAGGCAACGCATCACAATGACGCTCTTGCTCCAATACCGTTAACGACGACAACCCCATACCTGCGTATTGTCGAAGCACTGACTCTTGCGCATTCCCAGCGTGCACTACAGTTAATGCTTTGCCTGCAAGTTTTAAACCCAGTTCTACTGCGCGTCCATCTTGTTCAGCACGACGAGCACGACCAGATTGTGGATGGCGCCCTACAGACACTAAAGAAACCACATTGATATTAGGCTGCATCGCTTTTCTCCCCTTGGTCTTTAGATGATGCATACTGTTGAGCAAGTTTAGTAAGCTCTTCTAAAATTTCTTCACTATCTGCGATAACAGCCAGATCCGCACGTTTTACCATGTCACAGCCCGCGTCTGTATTAATGGCAATTACCTTGTCACACTGACCAATACCCTGCATATGTTGAATCGCACCAGAGATACCAACAGCAAGGTAAACTCGAGCAGTAACCCAAGTACCAGAGGCACCAACTTGGCGTGCACGAGGCATAAAGCCATCGTCCACCGCAACGCGACTTGCTCCTTCTGTTGCGCGCAAAGCAGCGGCAGCACCATGGAACTGATCCCAGTTATGAATACCATTACCAGCAGACAAAATGAATTCGGCTTCTGCTAACGGCACCGCATTTGAATCGACAGCGATTAAGCCTTTATCAACAACTGCTGGAGATGCTTGTTCAACACCATCAACAGAAATTGGCAATACCTGATGACGAGTTTCGTCTATCGCATCACCACATTCTTCCAGTAAAGTTAGAATACGTGGTGTCTCACGCAAAATATCTTGGCTAGCAGACGCTCCACGGCAAACCGTTTGTTCAGCATTTACTTGCCATGCCTGAGTAGCAAGACGTTCATCCAATCGAGCAGATAAGCGACAAGCTAAATCCATTCCGCCATGAACACTATCAGGAAACAACCAATGAACAGGTTTATATTGTGTTTCTATTTGCTGCAATACAGCTAGCCTAGCTTCTGGTGCAAAACCGTCATACTGCTCACCTTCTAAGTGAATCAAACGGTCAACACCTGCTAGATCGCATTGAGTTTCTTTATTTTCGCCAAAGCACACCAGTGTCACAGCACCATTGCGTTTGGCGACCAACTGATGCGCCAAACCAAGAATATCTTTATCGTGACCTGTCAAACGACCGCCGACCATATCTGCCACAACCATGATATAAAAATCTGGGTTCTCGACAGTATGCAAAGGCAACTGTACTTCTTTTGCTTCGCCTGAGCGTTTTTTACCGCCAGCGCCAGCAGACGACACGTTTGCCCTATCGATTCGCTTAATGCCGTTTGGACCAATAAACCCAATGACATGTGGATTCTTACGCAGTAAACCAGATGGTCCGCGCACTTCTCCACTTCCAGCTTGCATCATTTCGCTATGCAAAGGATGCAAGCGGTTACGTGCAATCCATTCAGCTCTAGGATCTCGTCGAAACAGGTTATCTAAAGAGCTATCTTTTGATGATAAATCGCTCATCAGTGTGCCTCCTCAATTAGCTGCCCAGCAAGAATTTCAGCAATATCTTTTACCACTGGACGTGGCTCTACGACACCTTCAAGCATAGCAGTACATTGCTGACAACCGACCGCGACCATGTCTGCGCCAGTGCTAGTAACATCTTCCATACGCATATCAGCAATACGACGTTCACCAGGGATATCAGTAATAGGGGCACCACCACCACCGCCACAACAGCGTGAACGGAAACGAGAACGTTCCATTTCAGCGATTTCAATACCTAAGCTTGCAAGTAATTCTCGCGGCGCTTCATACTCTCCGTTGTAACGACCTAGATAACAAGGATCGTGGTAGGTCACTTTACTGCCTTGAAGAGGGTTCAAGTTAAAGCGATCTTCTTTGATCAAGCGATTCAAAAATGTCGTATGGTGCAGCACTTCCACGTCTTTCAACGCATCAGAACCAAAATCACCGTATTCATTTTTCAAACAATGAAACGCATGTGGGTCTGTCGTAACAATGGTTTTAAAGCGATATTTCGACAAAGTGGCCAAATTGCGTTTCGCCAAACTTTGGAAAGCCGCATCATCACCCAAACGACGGGCAACATCACCACTATCAAGCTCTTCATCACCTAAAATTGCTACATCAACATTCGCGGCTTTTAACAGCTTCACAAAAGAACGTAAAATTCGCTGGCTACGCATGTCAAAAGCACCATCAGATACCCAAAACAGCACATCAGCCTGTTTTACATCTTTCATTACTTTAAGGTTCTGATCGGCAGCCCAGTGAGTACGACTTGCTGGAGAGTAACCATTTGGGTTATCGGTAGCGATAATATTTTCTAATACTTGAGCGCCTTTATTAGGAGTATCGCCCTTTTCTAGTGTCAAGAAGCGACGCATATCAACAATGGCATCCACGTGCTCAATCATCATAGGACATTCTTCAACACAAGCTCGGCACGTTGTACAAGACCAAAGTGTATCTGGGTTTACCAAACCATCAGTAATAATCTGATTCGGCGCACCTTTAGCATTACCAACCTCAACACCTGGGTATGCACTACCAGCGTACTTTTCATCTGTACCACCAGCAAAACCCACCACCATATCTTGAATAAGTTTTTTGGGATTCAATGGCTGACCTGCTGCAAACGCAGGGCAAACGGCTTCACAGCGACCACATTGTACGCAAGCATCAAAACCTAACAATTGGTTCCATTTGAAGTCTGTTGGCTTCGCCACACCATGTACCGCTTTCACGGTCACGCCATCGCCAAAATCAACAGGTTTTAAGCCGGTAGAACGACCGCCACCAAAACGCTCTGAACGTCGGTGGAAAGCAAGATGCAAAGCCCCAGCAAAAGCATGCTTCATTGGCCCGCCCCATGTCATGCCAAATAGCATTTCACTCAAGCTCATTAGGATCAACGCAGACAATACTAAAGTCAGCGCCCAACCACCAAACCCCTCAGGTAATATCCCAGCAGCAGGTAAGGTCAATACGAAAAAGGTAATAGAAAACGTCAGCAAGCTTTTTGGCAAACGCATCCACGGCCCTTTAGAAAGGCGAGATGGTGGATTTAAACGACGTTTTGCTACGAACAGAGCACCACAAAACATCAACACCAAAGCACCCAATAAGGCCCAAGCGAGAATCTCACTTTTCACGCCAAACAGGTGAACAAACACGACCAACACCATCGCTAAGACAAAACCGCCGCCTGTCGCTACGTGGGTACGAGACATATATTTATCGCGTTCTACTACATGGTGAAGATCATGCAAATAGCGCTTTGGCATCGCGAACAAACCAGCCAGAAAGTCAACTTTTTCAGCTTGACCTGCACGCCATAGATTCATACGACGGATCGCACCAATCCCCGCTAGCACAAGAAGAACACCAATTAAAGTTGGAGGTAACCAATCAAGAATCATCTTAAACCCTCATTCATCGGGCATATTGAAAACAAAAAAACCATGAAAAGATGGAATGAGCGATTTAAAAGCAAAGCAAAAATGAACAAAAAATGATGACCTAAATTGGTCTTTGCTCTAAGTAATCAAAATACTAATTCGTATTTGTATTACCTAGACATGCATTTCAAGTTCATTTTTAACTTTGTTTTTACTAACTCAACTATCGCTTCTTATAGGTCTTTGCAAAGGCGAAGTGCATCATACATAGCAGCGTGAACATTACGCTGGGACACACAGTCTCCTAAACGCCACAAGATCATGCCTTCATCTGAACTACCGTCTAGTACAGGCTGCGGTTTGATATCAAATAAAGCTTCGTTATCAATTTGTCCTTTATTACGTGAGCTTTCTTTCAGCGCGTAATACAAGCCTTCATTTGGACGAATACCGTTTTCAATGACTACCTGATCAACGACACGCTCTTCTTTCTGTGCTGTATACTCATTTTCAAGCACTGCGACTAAGCTATTACCTTCACGATACACTTTATCTAGCAGCATATCGGATGTCATGATCACTTCTCGCTCGTACAAAGAACGATAGTAAGTTGGGAAAGTAGTACCACCCACCCCGACACCAGGTTTAATATCATCTGTGACCAATTCTACCAAAGAGCCTTTTGATGCAAGGTAATCCGCTGCAGACATACCAGAGAACTCACAAATAGTGTCGTATACCAAGACATTTTTACCTGGCTCAACAGCACCACTCAGAATATCCCAAGAAGAAACAACCAAGCCTTCTTCAGCGCCCCACTCTTCATTCTGATCGATAAATGGACGACCACCTGTTGCTAAAATACACACATCAGGATTCAATTCTTTAACCATTGCCTCATCCGCTGATGTATTCAAACGTACATCAACACCTAAGCGCTCTAATTCCATAACCAACCAACGAGTAATACCCGCAATTTGATCACGTTGAGGCGCTTTAGCAGCAAATACTAACTGCCCACCTAGCTCATCAGCTTTCTCAAGCAAGGTCACTTTATGGCCTCGTTCTGCTGCAACACGAGCCGCCTCTAATCCACCAGGACCACCACCTACAACTAGCACGTTACGAATAACGCCTGTGGTTTTCTCAATAATATGTGGCAAGCCCATGTATTCACGTGATGTTGCCGCATTCTGGATACACAAAACATCCAAACCTTGGTACTGACGATCGATACAATAGTTCGCGCCAACACATTGACGGATCTGATCAACCTGATCCATTTTGATTTTGGCAATGAAATGTGGATCGGCAATATGAGCACGAGTCATACCAACAAAGTCTACGTAACCCGCTTCGATAATACGCTTAGCTTGGTTCGGATCTTTGATATTTTGTGCGTGAATAACCGGCACTTTAACCACTTCTTTGATACCAGCTGCCAAGTACAAGAAAGGCTCAGGCGGGTAGCTCATGTTTGGAATAACGTTAGCTAAGGTATTGTGAGTATCACAACCAGAACCAACCACACCAAAGTAATCCACCATGCCAGTCGCATCGTAGTATTGAGCAATTTTTTTCATTTCTTCATGGCCCAAGCCATCAGGATGGAACTCATCACCCGTGATACGCATACCCACAACAAAATCTGGTCCTACTTCGGCACGAACAGCTTTTAGCACTTCCATACCAAACTTCATGCGCCCCTCAAACGTTCCGCCCCATTCGTCGGTACGTTTGTTTACGCGTGGAGACCAGAACTGGTCGATCATATGTTGATGAACAGCAGACAGTTCTACACCATCTAAGCCGCCATCTTTGGCACGACGTGCTGCTTGAGCAAAGTCACCAATGATGCGCCACATTTCTTCAACTTCAATGGTTTTACAGGTCGCACGGTGAACCGGCTCACGAATACCAGAAGGAGACATTAGGTTAGGCCAGTTTTCACCATCCCAACGAGAACGACGTCCCATGTGAGAAATCTGAATCATTATTTTCCCGCCGTGCTTATGAACTGCATCAGCAAGATTTTGAAAATGTGGAATAATTCGATCAGTGGACAAATTCACTGAACTCCACCAGCTTTGTGGGCTGTCTATAGAAACAACACTTGAACCACCACAAATACACAAGCCACAGCCACCTTTGGCTTTTTCTTCGTAATACTTCACATAGCGATCAGTTGTCATGCCGCCATCAGTGGCGTACACCTCAGCGTGTGCCGTACTGACAATACGATTGCGGATGGTTAATTTATTAATATTGAGGGGCTCGAACAACGCATCATACTGGGACATAACATCCTGCCTTCTTGGAAACGACGTTTAACTTTTACTGTGTTGGTTGCCACCTGCCCGTGGCAACCTCATACATTTAAGTTTTGATTAAAAGATCTAAAGTGGAGAAACTTGGAAATAACCTACATCACAACCTTCTTCGGCTGCGCTCTGGGTTTGAACTGCTTTAGTACGAGTGGCCAAACCTTTACTTTCTAAGATTTGATCCAACGCACCAGCAAACCAACCGGTAAACATGTAGTCTATTTTTCGGTTCACTTTTTTACCGTGAATTTTTTCGTAGTGGTAAACAAAAGCGGAGTTTTCTAAACGTACTTTTGCTGTACCTTTTTCAATGTCTAGCTCTTCTGTAATAAAGAAGCCCCAGCCACGTTGTGAAAGACGTTTTAAATAATGGTGCCAAATTTCTTCACCATAAATACCATGGCACTCAGATTCTTGTTCACACCAAAAGTAAGCAGACTTATAACCTGCTTTATAAAGAATCTCGGCATAACGCTCAGCACCGATTTCATCTTCAATACCCATGTGATTATTCACGAAGAAGTGACGAGGCACATACAACATAGGTAGTGCATCTGTCGTCCAAACACCGGTTTCATCATCAACAACAATTGGCATTTCTGGAGCATGTGTAGACATGTTTAATTCCTTAAATTCTTTTCGTTAAGATCAAATCCTGTAAAGCAGTCGCTTTACTCACCCCAAACTTCGTGTAAAAGATTTACCCAGTTTTCACCCATAATCTTCACTACTTGACGCTCGCTAAAGCCACTTTTCAATAAGGCTTCTGTCAAGTTCGGGAAATCACCCACAGTACGCATGCCTAGTGGATTAATGATTTCACCAAAGCGCGTTAAACGGCGGGCATAGCCTTTATCGTGTGTAAGGTATTCAAAGAAATCTTGTCCATGACCTTGAGTAAAGTCAGTACCAATACCGATCGCATCTTCACCAACGATGTTATAAATGTATTGAATTGCTTCTACATAATCATCAATCGTTGCGTTAATACCGGCTTTTAAGAAAGGAGCGAACATAGTCACACCAACAAAACCGCCGTTATCGGCAATAAACTTAAGCTCTTCGTCTGTACGATTACGAGGATGTTCTTTCAAACCCGATGGCAAGCAATGAGAGTATGCGACAGGTTTTTTCGATTCGATAATGACTTCTTTCGCCGTATTTGCTCCAACGTGAGACAAATCACACAACATACCGACACGGTTCATTTCCGCCACGATCTCGCGACCATAGCCTGACAAGCCACCGTCACGTTCGTAACAGCCTGTACCCACCAAGTTTTGTGTGTTGTAGCACATTTGCACAATACCAACGCCAAGGTCTTTAAATACTTGTACGTAACCAATTTGATCTTCAAACGCATGAGCATTTTGAAAGCCCATCATCACACCAGTTTTGCCTTCGGCTTTAGCACGGTGAATGTCTTTCGTCGTATAAACTTTTGTAAGCAAATCACTATTTGCTTCGATCAGCTGGTTCATTTCAACAATGTTGCGAACCGTCCCTTCAAAGTTTTCCCAAAATGACACAGTGCAATTTGCTGCGGTCAATTTACCCTTAGACATATCTTCGAATAACTCGCGATTCCACTTAGCACAAATCAAACCGTCAATAATAATGGACTTATCGTGTAGCTCTGCTGCGTTCATTGTTCTTCCTTACCTATCAAATTGGTAAAATATCAATGAACTCAGTGTAATTTTTCGGTACAGGGGGGAGGTGGCTGGAAACGACTAGAGGTAGACTAAAAGCGACTTTCTATCTTTTACTTCGTCGTAGAATGCGACAAGCTAACCGCCTTAGGCACTTAGCTAGTTATTCCTTCCTTTAATTCAGCGCAAGCTAATCGGATAACGTTTACCCGCCATAAAAAAGCACAGTACAGAATGGGCCATCCCCTTTCTCAAGGGAATGGCAGAGGATGGGGTTATTTCTTAACTATTAAATCTTCGAGTTTTAATCCAGTGGCTTTTTGGATGCTACGCCACAGGTAATAAAATATCGCCATTAGCATGATCATCGATGGAATGGCGATCATTGGGTAGCTGTATAAAGTCATTTGACCTAGTTCTTCATTAAACGCTTCCGTACCCGCTGGGCTGGTGACGATCCACTTCGCCAAGACATAATTCATCGTTGCAGAGAAGGCAAAAGAACATGCGATAAAGTATGTGGCTTTCATTAAGCGCTTTTCGAACATTGCGGTACTGTTGTTCTCTTCTAGCTTTTGCTTGATGGTATCGACATCCATGATCGCAGCATTGAAGAACATTGCTCGCACCAAGGGATAAGGCGTAAAGGTCGAGATCAAAACGGCAATACCAATGACAGCAGGAATCGCCGCTTCTTTAATTGCTAACCATTTATTGTCCAACTCAAACAAGCCAATACTGCCGGTTAGCAATACGCTCACCAAACCCAACAAAGCGATAAAGTTAAACTTGCGGTACTTAATTAACTCGTAAATCCCCCAACCTAGGGGAAACGCCAGCGCGGCAATCAAACCACCGGTCGTACCTAACTTATCTTCACCACTCAACTTCATTAAAATGACCGATGGCAAGATGACACTCACAATAAGGTCAATCATTGGACGTGGTTTGTGTTCGGGAGTGTTGCTCATAATGTCTGGTTCCAAGTTTAATTCAAATTCTAATGGCGACTATCATAAAGGAAAAATACGCTCGGTAGTGAATAGACAGTGATTTTTGAAAGAAGTGCCAGAGGTTTTGTGGATTTCATCCAGTACCTATCCACTCTTATCTTCCAAGAGAAAGATGCATCTTTGGGTAATCAAGTATATTTGTTTCTTCTCAATAGCTTTGAGCTGCAAGTCTATTCCGCCCTGCTGGGCGTGTAACTTTTGCCCAGATCCGCAAAAGTAACCAAAAGGTCTCTTTATCTGGCTTTCGCCCAAACGTCTCACTCATTTTATTTAATGACATGTTTAGCAAGACGATTTATACCGTAAGGCATAGATTGTTTTTGCTGTTTTAGGAAGGATATTTTTAACTGACTCTGAAACTCCATAAGGTCGCGCAACGCTGTTGCGTCGAACTGACTTCTTCGTAGCTAATCAATGGTGTAATGAGAACCTATTTTTGATTGGCCCCCCAACACTCCAAGTAACACCTAAAATTCGCCATCCATTTCTTTCATCAATTCATCATAGCTATACTCAACTTCACCACTATCGATGCCCTCTTGAATAAGACTTTGAAGTGTTTTCAGTTTCGTATCCTTGTCGGTATTTGGTTGCTTGCCATTGTCGGTGCTGGTTTTTGTGTTTTTATCCATTTGTATTTTTATCCATTTGTCTTTCTCTTGCGTTTACGCATGTTCATCATTTTTTAACAAAGTCTAAGCTTAGTATGTAACTACAACAAACACTGCGATATTCTTTCAACGTTTAACCAACCCAATAAGAAAAAGGCCGCCAATTGCTTGGCGGCCTATCTGGTTTCGCTGGTCATAATTTGCTCCTTTTATCTTAAATTTTGTTTGGCTTTAAGGAAGGAAATCAGTTCTTCCTTGTTGATCATTTCAATGTGTTTGCCTCTGCGGATTGTGAGTTTTCCCGCTTGGGCTTCTTGCTCTCCTATTATGATAATGTTGGGGATTTTCAGTTCGAAACTGCGTTTAATTTTACGCCCAACCGAGTGATCACCAAATTCACATGAGACATTGATGCCTTGTTGCTCTAGCTCTGCTCTTAGCTGATTGGCGTAATCTAAAACAGAATCGTTAACTGAAACTAATGCCACGGGTTGCGGGTGAATCCATTCAGGTAGTACACCTTGTGAGACTTCGAGCAATATACCAATCCAGCGTTCAATCGAGCCATAAACAGCTTGATGTAGAATAATAGGTTGCTCCGCTTTGCCCTGTTCATTGTCGAACTCTAATTCGAAACGATCTGGTAAGTTGAAGTCCAGTTGTATTGTTCCACATTGCCAAATTCGTCCCACGGCATCTTGTAATGCCAGCTCAATTTTTGGCCCGTAAAACGCGCCCTCTCCAACTTGAATGTCGAAGGGAACATTTTCTGCCTGACAGGCTTCTTTAAGTATGTCTTCCGCACGTCGCCACGATGCATCGTCACCTAATGCTTTCTCTGGTTGAGTAGAAATTTTGACTTCTAGCGCCTGATAGCCGTAGTCGTTATAAATTTGTTTTGCCCGTTGAAGAAACTGGCCAACTTCCTGCTTCACCTGTGACCAAGCACAAAAAACATGAGCATCATCTTGAGTAAACTGACGAAGCCTTAGACAACCATTTAATGAACCGGATGATTCGTTACGATGCACTAGACCAAATTCAAATAGCTTCAGTGGTAAGTCTCGATAGCTGTGTACGCCGCGTTTATACATCAATATATGAGCAGGACAAGACATAGGTTTTAAAGCGTATTCTTGCTCGCCATTTTGCTCGCTACCAAAGAACATATCTTGAGCGTACATATCCATATGACCAGATATGTGCCATAGCTCTTTTTTCATTAACTGAGGTGTACGCACTTCTTTAAAGCCATATTGACGATAACAGCGTCGCATGTGCTCTTGTATATTTTGAAACAAATGCCAGCCATTGGGATGCCAAAATAGCATTCCTGGGGCTTGTTGCTCTGAATGGAATAAATCGAGTTGTTCCGCAAGTTCGCGATGAGTTTTCATACCTTTCTCCTAACGAAAGATTTTTAGTGAAATACTCTGAGCGAACAACAAGGTATAGACATAAAAAAGCCCTCTGGCGATTCGCTCAGAGGGCTTTTTTATCAAATAGCAGCTACCCTCCAAACAACCTTGCGGTCGTGGTGGTAGAGGCGCTGTATTGAAAAAAACTTAATAAAGGATTCATGGGAATATTTTTATCATTTAAATCTCGTTCTTACAATGACTAGGTTTGGAAAAGCCCCCATTTGCTTCTTGTGAAAGCCCTTCTCTATAATGGCGGTCAAGCTCAACAGTCTAGGCAGTTTTTTTAAAGGCGGTTTTATCATGGTGTTTATGAAGGTTTCTTTTAAAGCAGTTCTGGCGGCGACGTTGGTTGTAATGGTGGGTTGTAGCTCTTCACCGACGGGCCGTAAACAGTTTGCGGTGTTGCCTGATAGCCAGATGAATGAAATGGGTGTTCAGTCTTTTACGGAAATGAAGAAAGAAACACCAGCATCATCAGATGCAAAGTTGCGTGAGCAAGTACAATGTGTGGCGGACTCATTGATTGCAGTGTTACCAGATAAATACCGCAAGCAAGACTGGGAAGTGGTGTTGTTTAACGATGATCAGGTCAATGCGTTTGCTCTGCCAGGTTACAAAGTAGGCGTTTATACTGGTTTATTAAAAGTGGCAGAAAATCAATCTCAGTTGGCCGCGGTGGTTGGTCATGAGTTAGCCCATGTAATCGCAAGGCACGGCAATGAACGAGTCTCAACTCAGTTAGCGACCAGCCAAGCCTTAGCGCTGGGTTACCAATTAAGCGGTGAAGAGTCACCAGAAAAAATCGCGATATTCCAAGCACTGGGTCTTGGAGCACAAATCGGTATTATTTTGCCTTTTAGCCGATCCCATGAGTCTGAGGCCGATTTGCTTGGTTTAGAATACATGGCAAAAGCAGGCTTTGACCCTCGCGAAAGCGTTCAGTTGTGGCGCAATATGAGTGCTGGCGGAGAAAGCAAAACGCCTGAGTTGCTATCTACCCATCCCTCAAATGCTAACCGCATTAAAAACTTACAAGCTAATTTACCTCAAAATATGCCAATTTATGAATCCTTGATTCAACAAAACAAAGGCGCTAAATGTTACTAATTCTTTAATCCGAATAGTAAAGATGGGTGATCATTAAAACTCGTCTTTACTGTTATTTATTAAAAGATAACTACAATATTTTCCCTTTATTGCAAGCACTACCCATAAGCAGAATTTATAGCTCCCTCTAAAATACCAAAAACAACACAAAACACAGTCGATAATTAGACTTAACCCCTTAGTTTTAAGGCATTATCGTCTCTCAGTAACATTTGGAAACATTTCAGTAAAACGCTTTATGATAGTATCCAGCCAATTTACTAAAGTTTGTTATTACCCATTATGAACATTCATTTCATAGTAAAACTAGCAAAGTAAAACTATGAATGCGCCCCCTATTAAAAAATATATTTCAATAATGGGCACAAGCAAACTTGATGTTACTAATTTTTATAAGTATGAGGGAAAAATGACGCTTATCCATTCGTCAAAAGTGATAATGGGAATTCTGATGATCTGCGCGGTTCATTTAGCTCATGCTAACTCTTCTATTCCACTTTCTGATTATTTCAAAGATGTTTGGTCAACCCACGAAGGACTTCCGCACAATAGTATCAATGCCATAGCGCAAACATCCGACGGTTATTTATGGTTTGCAACTTGGGAAGGCGTTGCACGCTATAACGGCCGTGATTTTCGTTTTTATGAACGCTCAAAAGAAAAAGGTATTCTTGATTCCGGAACTCGTGCCTTGGTTTCTGATACCAATAATGGCTTGTGGGTTGCTGGCGTCAAAGGCGGAATTACCTATCGAAAAGACAATACTTGGCAGCCACATTTTGCCGCTCCGAGTATGATCAACCATTTAATAAAAGACCGCTCAGGTGACCTTTGGGTAGCCGTTGAAGGCTTGGGAGTATTTCATCGAGCCAAGCCGAGTACTGAAAATGCTGTGAGCGAGGAAGCTTGGATATTACAAAACATTAGTGCTAATAAATTATTGGAAGACAGTAAAGGCCGAATTTGGGCAGCCACAAACAAAGGTTTATTTCAGGTAAATGGGCAAAGTAAATTAGAAGTGTTAGCGCAATATAATTTACCAACCCTACACGTTTATTCCATGCTGGAAACACATAATGGTCAACTATTAGTGGCCACAGAAAGAGGTGCCTACTTCATTAGCGATAAAAGCGCCACGCTATTGCACCCAAGTCTAGCTGGAGAAGCTATTACTACTTTAGTGGAAGACGATGAAAACAACCTCTGGTTAGGTACGATAAAAAACGGCTTAATCAGACTAACGAATAATCATTTAGAAAGGCTCAATACGCGATCTGGCTTACCAAATAATCGTGTCCTATCAATCTTGCAGGATTTTGAAGGCAGCATTTGGATTGGTACTAATAACGGCTTGATGCGTTTACGTAAAGCGCCTTTTAGCACTTGGACCAAGAAACATAGACTCATAGGCGATTATGTCCGTAGCGTTATCGACATTGATGATAAGTCCGTTTTGGTGGGTTCAAGTGAAGGACTGAGTATTATCAGTAATAATATAGCCCGGAATGCCTTACCTAATAACAGCAACCCTATTTCAGTTCTTAGTTTTGCCAAGCGCCGCGACGGCGGAATTTGGGTTGGCACCTATCTCAATGGTCTCATGCTTTGGAAAGACCACGGGCTATTACCTCAGTTGGATCATAAAAATGGCTTACCCAGTGATGAAGTCAGATCTATTTTAGAAGACTCTCAGGGGAATCTATGGATCGGCACTACCAATGGACTGATTAAACAAGACGCTTCCGGACAACAACAAGTACTTACTCGATATAATGGCTTGCCTGACAATTATATTATGGCATTGGCGGAAGATGACCGTGGCCAGATCTGGGTTGGAACGGGCGTTGGTGTGGCTAAATTGACCAAAAATGGCTTTAAAAGTGTGCCAATTCATACTCTCGAGGACGCTGAATATGCGTTTGGCTTCTGGGTGGAAAAAGGCTACGTCTGGATTGCCACAGATCGCGGATTAATACGTTATAACCAACAAAATGAACAACTAGGTTTGGTAGGACGACGCTCGGGGTTGCCTATCGATAAATTATTCCAAGTCATTTACGACGGTACAAACGGTCTCTGGCTTACTAGTAATCGCGGCATTTGGAGAATCGATTACTATGCAGCACATGCCGTCGCTGAAGGAAGACAAAAAGAGATATCTTTTGAGCATTTCTCTGAAAGCGATGGGCTAGCCAGCGCACAAGCAAATGGAGGATCTAACCCTGCGGCTGTGGCGATGGAAAATGGCAAACTATGGTTTGCCACAGCTAAGGGCGTTGCCATGATAGATAGCTCAAGTGTATCGCAAAAAAATACCACTCGTTTACCCATCGCCATAGAATCCATAACAGCTGATGGCGTCGAGCTAACGGCCAATCAAGAAAACATCTTACCTGCGGGCACAAATCGGGTGTCATTTAACTATGCAGGCTTAGGATATATTCTGTCGTCCCGCATTGAATATCGAACAAAGTTAGCTGGTTTTGAAGAAAAATGGGCTTCTAGAGGCAAGAACACGATTGCCGAATACACCAATTTAGCACCAGGTAAATACCAGTTTTTTGTCAGTGCGCGTTACCCTTACAGTGATTGGAATAATGCAGATGAGGTATATGAATTCACCATTTCACCTCATTTTTGGCAGCGTTTAGAAGTACAAATAGGCTTAGTAATTTTGGTTTTAATACTGTTGGCTAGTGGCATAAAATGGCGCTTACACCGACTACAACAAAGCGAGCTAAAACTAAAAGCGCTGGTTGAGAAACAAACTTATGCTTTGCGCCAACAATCAGAAGACTTTCAACGCCAGGCCAATGAAGACCAATTAACAGGATTACCGAATCGTCGAGCTTTTGATCAATGGCTGAGCGAGAAATTCATTCGAGCAAAGTCAAAAGATATCACACTTGCCTTGATTATTATGGACATCGATCACTTCAAAAGAATAAATGACCATTACTCTCACTTGATCGGAGACAAAGCGATAAAAGCACTCGCCGAGCAACTAAAGCGTCTTGCTGATGATCAAAAAGTACACGCTGCTCGTTGGGGCGGTGAAGAATTTACGCTGATGGTCAAAGGCATGAGCTACGACGATGTGGCAGCTTATTGTGAAAATCTACGTCAGTGTATTGAAACCTACGACTATAGTGGTATAGCGGCTGATCTCACAATGACAGTCAGCATGGGCGTAGCATTTTCACATCAGGTAGAAAACTATTCAGACTTGCTTCGACTGGCAGACCAGGCGCTATATCGCGCCAAAGACAAAGGCCGCAATCGAGTGGAGATTTGGCAATAAGCCAACACAAAACATAGCTACCCAAAAAACACTTTTTTTGGGTAGCTAACATTACAAACTACAACCCTTATGAAATCACGATCACTTGGTCTCTTTCAACGCACGAGCGCCCTGCTCACTAACCACATGCAAGGTTCGCTGAGGGAACGGAATCGTCAAGCCAGCGGCTTCTATCGACTCTTTTACTCGCTTGTTTAAATCCCAGTACGTCGGCCAATAATCATCATTATTTGCCCAAGCTCTAAGCTGAATATTCACCGAGCTGTCCAACATGGAAACCACCATTGTCTGAGGAACAGGCTCCGCCAAGAGTCGCGACTCAGTTTCGATAATTTTTTGCAACACAGACAAACCGACATCAATCGAATCCGAATAAGATATACCGACAACAATATCCATTCGTCTCTTACCATTGCGCGTGAAGTTCTTAATATTGTTCCCCCACAAGACACTATTTGGAGAAGCAATGTATAAACCATCAACGGTTTCAAAAACGCAGGTGAATAAATTAATTTCTTTCACCACGCCTTGTGTCGAGCCGAATTCAATAAAATCGCCAGCTTTGAAAGGTCGTAATATAAGCAACATAATCCCGGCAGCAATATTGCTTAATGTATCCTTCAGAGCTAAACCGATAGCCAAACCAGCCGCACCAACCAAAGCAATAAGACTGGCAGTATTAACCCCAAAGATATCTAAAATAAACACACCACCAATCACATAAACCGCATAACTGACAACGGTTGAAAATATCGGCGTCAGAGTGGCATCCAGCTTATGCAGCTTAGAGTTTGTATTTAGTATTGCCTTGCGAACTGCTTTTGCAATAACTGAACTGGCGATAAATATAACAATGGCCAATACAATTCGATAACCCAGCGTAATAATAGTACTGGAATGATTTTGCCAAAATTGAGCGAATAACTCTTCCATAAAAATCTCTTCTACGTGTAATACTTAACCAATGATATTTGACAATACCTAGAACGGTCAGGGGCTTCCATGTTTAAGCCCGTTAACAAAATCTGGCCGCTAAAAATTACATTAGAAGGCCTAAATCAGTTACCTCAAACATAACGGAAAGGCCGATACAGTAAGGTTTGTAGGGATCATAGTCCTATTTATATTGCTAAACAATACATACACAACAACCAAAACAACACCTAGACTCTCTTTTCCCTTTCCCTACAAATTCAGTGTTTCAAACGGTTATTAAGGTTTTCCCCAAGCCTGTCTTCGATGCTGTTACAATCAACGGTGTTACCCTCTACCAAAAACCAGTAAAATCCCGACCTTTAGTACCTGTGTGCTGTTAAGTGACATGATATCCATAAAAGAGACTGTAGAATGACCGAACAAGTTCAAGTAATCGCGACGCACAATGGCAACTTTCACGCAGACGACGTATTTGCCGTAGCGGCGCTTAAACACCTTTTTCCGTCTGCAAAAATAATACGCACACGTAACCTAGACGTCATGGCCGAAGCCGACATAGTGCTTGACGTAGGTGGTATTTACGACGCAGAACAAGGCCGTTTTGACCACCACCAAAAAGGCGGTGCAGGCGCACGAGAAAACGGTATTCCATTCTCATCTTTTGGTTTAATTTGGCAAAAGTACGGTCTAGAAATATGCGCAGGTGACAAAGAAGTTACGAATTCATTAGATAAAAATCTTGTCTCCACCATCGACGCCATCGATTGTGGACACGTAGAAGGCGTGCAAACAGGTATTAGCCTCAGTCAAACCATTTCCATGTTTAACCCGACTTGGCAAGAAGAAGGCGATTTCGACGCCTGTTTTGATGAAGCCGTTACCTTTGCATCACGCATCTTGACTCGCTTTATAGCAGCAGCTAGCGGTGGCGTAAACGCAAAAACCATCGTCGCCAACGCCATTGAAAAAGCCGAAGACCCAAGAGTCATCGTGTTAGAAAAATACACACCTTGGAAAACCACCGTACTTAGATTATCGCAAGACGCTCTTTTCATGGTTTACCCATCGCAAACAGGGCAATGGCGCATACAAACCGTCCCTGTTGAGCTTGGTTCCTTTGAAGACCGCAAAAAACTTCCTGCGCCATGGGCCGGATTGTCCGACAAAGAACTACAAGACGTCACTGGGTTAGACGACGCCATGTTCTGTCATAACGGCTTATTTATCGCTGGCTGCGCGTCATTTGAAAACACCATGAAAATGGCTAAAATGGCGTTAGAATATTAGAGATTTGACATAAAAAGCCCCCCCGATATTGGTTGTCCAACTATTGGGGGTCACTTCAATATGGTTTTCATTTCGGTCGTTTGTTATCTTGTGAAAATTGGGGCTGATAAAAAAACAATCTATTTTTAGTCAATCCTACAGAACCTAGGCCAAATGCTTATCAACCTCTAAGCTTGTGCTGTTGGACGAACAACAATATCACCCACGTCAACATCGTCTGGTTGATCAATGGCAGTCGCTCTCGCAATAGCATCAGGCGACATTCCCATCGTATCCATAGCGGCTTTGACTTTTTCTTGCGTAGCATGATCTGTCATGGAATCCGCAAACTGTGTTTTTACAAAACCAGGGGAAACACCAGTTACTCTCAAGTTTGCTCCCGCTTCTATGCGCAATGCTTCGTTAATGGTTCTAACCGTATTTTTTGTCCCTGCATACACCCCTTGACCAGCAACAATCCGCAGCCCCGCTGTAGAAATGACACTGACAAAATGCCCGGTTTCTTGTTTTCTAAAAACTGGCAAGGCCGCCGCAACACCATAAAGATAACCTTTAAGGTTTATGTCTATCATCGCCTCCCAATCTTCGACCAGCAGTTTATCCATCGAAGAAATTGGCCCCCCTGCATTAGCAATTAACACATCCAGTCGGCCAAACGTCGAACAGGCCAAATTAACCAAACTCTCCATATCCTCTTTCTTACTCACGTCGGTCACCATGTAAGTCACTTCTGGAAAATAAGCAGAAATTTCACTAACCAGTGCTTTAAGGGGCTCTTCTCTTCTTGCTCTCAACACCAACTTTGCACCTTGCTTTGCCAACATAATTGCGGTTGCCCTACCAATACCACTGCTCGCTCCAGTAATAACAACGACTTTATTTGCAATGCTCATCAAATAGCTCCTAGATATGCTTTATGGAAGTCATTGACTATATTGGTAAACAAGAAATACCATATAACGTATAAATCCATTTATTCTTCTAAATCGTCCAAACCATGCTTGATATACTGACAGACATTTTTCAGTTGTGGATTTGAAGTCCACTCGTTGTACTCGACTTGAAGCCTTTGGTGACTGGTCTTTCCGGCTCCCCAAAGAGACATTATAAAATTAGTAACTGTTTTATCTGGGGGCTGTTGGATGGTTCAGGTTGATGAATCACCGGTTTGGATGTCGGCTGGCGACACTTTTTTACTTTGCCACTCTCCATCCTAAACACTTACAAGTGACCGAAAACTTACTCCGCTGGAGTCGGCAAGTGTGTTTGATTGGAAGCATAACAATATTGGACATTACAATGGCTGTGAGACAGTATTGCTTGCCGCCGACTTCGAACTGGATATTGAGAATGCGAGTCTCTTAATTGATGCTTTACCCGATTTTTTTCTCGTTGCCACGAGTAACCCTACCGCACAAAACTTGAAAAATACGATTGAGACTCTTGATCAAGAACTGCAAACACCTGAGTTTGGTTTTGATTTAATCCGCCAACATTTGGCTGAAATATTGCTTATACAATTTCTGAGGGCTTATTCATTGCTTAATAGACAAAATGATAACCCCGTTAATTGGCTGGGAGCATTAGGGGATTCAAAGATAGCGGCGGCATTGCATTTAATGCACAACCAAATAGACCATAAATGTACAGTAGACAGTCTTGTTCAAGCAATAGGCATGTCTCGGTCAGCATTTTCAGCACACTTTAAAACATGTGTTGGAATCCCACAACTTCAATATTTACGTAGGTGGCGTATGCAAATTGCTCGTAAAAAACTTATTGCGGGAAAGAGAGTTGCAGAGGTTGCAGAATCAGTAGGTTACGCATCCGAAAGCGCATTTGGTTATGCTTTTAAAAAGGTATTTAACCAGTCACCAACAGGAAAAATAAAAATGGCAGATCCCCATCATTGAGACAAAAGAAAGGGAACAACGCTGCTCCCAAACACGATGAAACGATAATTACCGCTGCATTAAAGGCAGCACGCTCCACTCATTCCATATGAGCTAATTATTACAAAGTGCACACAAAACGCGCCTGTCGACTAGGCTCCTGTGAAAACTGAAAGACGACACCGGTTTGGACGATGCCATGTTCAGTCAAAATGGATTGTATATCACAGGCTGCGCCTCTTTTGAAAACACAAAAAAAATAGCAGAGATGGCGTTAGATTATTAGAGATTTGATATAAAAAAGACCAATGTATTTTTCATGACATCAGTATTTTTAAACTAGATGAATTCTAAGTATCAGGTTTATGAACCTTAGCCTTTCAATATAAGTTATTTAGTCGCCCCTGAATAATGGCGTTTCAAGCAAGAAACGCCATGCTATTTTTGGGTCTTTCCAGTATAAAAGTTATTTTCAGCCATAATCGCCTTAAAAAGGCTCCAAAATATGGGGCGCAATAAAGCCACTTCAGTAGCTTACGTAAGTTCTGGCCACAGGCACTTAAGATCACGTTGATCGCATCGCCTAGTACACCTTTTAAAAAGCATCGTCTGAGTTTTCCATCCGATTTGAGATGCCCTATGATGGGCTCTACGCTGTTTCGTCTTCCCATCCATGGCTTCTCTTTCTTGGGTACACCACGTTTTTGACCTGCAACCAAGACTTTAATATCTTCCACGCCCGACCCTTTATATCCTCGGTCAACAAAACAGGTTTCCGGTTTTTTTCCTGTCAGGGTTTCAACTTGCTGAAGTTGATCTTTCAACGTATGTCCATCATACGGATTACCAGGATAGCTTCTTGCACCCACGATGAAGGACTCTTTTGCTGTCACGGTTATGCTTGCTTTCACGCCAAATTCGTAGCGTTTATGCGCTTTGCCTTTGGATATGCAGTCCACATTAGGTTCATGCAAGCTATACAGTTTGTTTTTGCTCTGGTGAGTTTGTTTTAGTAATCGATAGGCTTGGTTAAGTGTGTCTTCCTGTTTTTGGGTGAGTGTTAACCCCTGTCGTTTTACTTGTCTATCAATATCTCGCAACACTCTCCCTAAAAAGCCTTTGACTTGCTTAATCGCTTTTCTCATCCGCTTATATTGTTTGGCATGCCCATAGCGTCCAATTTTTGGCATTAGCTCATGACAGGCTTTGTCGTAGGTTTGTCTTAACGTGATGTTTTGTTCTTTGGCTACCTGAGTGAGCTGCTGTCGAGCCTTGTTGTAGAGCTTGGCATCGGTTGGGAAGGTGATGTTTTTTTCTTGTACCGTGGTGTCTACCACGACTCGTTTTAGGCTCGCTGGTTTGATGACTTTTAGTTTCAATCCTGCTTGTATCGTCTGGGTAAGCAGCCATTCACAGCCTTCTTCTCCTAACCGTTTTCGCCATTTAACAAGACTGGTTGGATGGCACGGGAAGTCGTGCTGGAAAAAGGTTTCGCCGCAAAAATATTGATAATAAGGCGATTCAAGCCATTGCTCTAGCACCAGCTCATCAGACAAATTATGCAAGTGCTGCAAATACAGCAATCCCGCCATAAGACGTGTTGGCAACGCGGCTGCACCAACCGTTGAGAAGTGTGCCCCCAATTCGTTATCCAACAGGTTCCAATCAATGATCTTAGCCAGTCAAACTAAAGGATGATTGGGGTTAATGATGTCTACGAGCTGAGGTTGGAACAAATCTTTTTGCGGGACGATCTTTGTCTGACGAGGTTTCATAAAACTCACCCATTCTGCAACTTTTTAGGTCTAAAGGCGTATTTATCGTAAGATTTAGGTATTAACTACCTTATAAAAACACATTAGATTCAATAGGTTGAGAGTTTTTCAGGGGCGACTATTTAAACTATTCACTTCTGATACGATACTTTAGCGCCCTCCTGAAGAAATGATTGTATGCTACTTTCTGATTCTCTTTTAATCGCAATAGTCATTAATCAAATCAATAAAACATCCATATTAGCGTAATTTAGCTAATATGGATGTATATATATGATCATTTAGAATCAGATAATATTTCAACTAACTCAACTCGTCGATTCAGCTCTCGGCCTAATTCGTTTTTGTTAGTTGCTGCAGGAGAATAAGGACCAACTCCTTGAGCTATTAACCTTGTTTTAGAGATGCCATAATCAGCAATTAACGCTTTAACAACTGCATCGGCTCGGCGTTTAGATAGGTCTAAATTATACTCAGCTGAACCTTTATCATCTGTGTGGCCAACCACGTACAAACTCAATGCCTTATTTTTCTCCAGAACTTGCGCAATAACATCCAGCGATTGCTTAGATTCAGGTTTTATGACCGCTTTATCATAGTCAAATAGCACACCATAGATTGAGGCTTTACCTTTTTGCTCCAATTGCTCTAACACTTTATCGCTATTTGTCTCTATCAATCCAGTTAATAATGGCTCTGTACGCATTACGACAAGCTGAATACGAGAGTCACCTTGATAGTTTCCTATAAAAAAAGCTACATAAGTAGTCTGCCCTTCAACAGTACTTTTCATAACTTGGTATCGAGGCTGACGCCAGTAATTATAAGCTTGTTGTACTGCCAGTTTATCACCTAATTTCTGAATATCCTCTCTGATTCTGTTATTGCGAGTATTATTACTGCATGAATCCCTTTGACAAGAGAATACTGTTTCAAATCCTTCTTTTACTAAAGCACTTAGATAATTATTATAAATTTTTAGCGTCGACACCCTATTTACTACATAAGTAATTTGGGTTAAATCCCCGGTAACGTCAAGCGTTGGAATCGTCTTCGTTTTTGTATCAACAATACCAACAGGAATGCTAAATTCTTCATAATCAACCTGCTTGTAATCTTCAATATAACTGCCAGGATAGCGACTAATCAACGGATGATCTGACGACCCCCCTTTATCTTTTCGTGGAGGTTTTGTTACTTTGATATCGTTGTTTTTTTTAAATGCATCAAAGTCAGCAGTGACTAGTCCTGTTTCAATGTCTTTGATATCCACTGTAGTTAGTAAAATTCTTGAGCTATTTTTATATTGTCCGACAAATAATGAAATTGCGGCTTCAAGCTGTTCACTTCCTTTTGTAGCGAAAATATAGTGCGGTTGTCGGAACTGATTGCTTGCTTCAAAATAACTCGATTTCTTAGCTATTAATCGACTTCCATCATATGAATCTCCTGAATAGCAATCACTTAAAGAGCATGTATAAATCACCTTAAAACCGGCATCACTTAACGCACTTTCATAATTTTTTGTTACTTTTAACGAAGCAACATTTTTTATCGTATAAGAGTAATGAGCTGTATCTCCAATGAATTTTTTATACTCAAATTGTTGCGACTTTTCTGCAGTAGGATCAAACTTTGTTAAAAGGCGAGTCTCTTCACCCGCTAAAGTAACTGATTTCTGAAGTTCTGCATTGGGATAAGGTGACAGTAGAGGCTCTGCATACACATCAAATGTAAATATCAGGTAGGTTATACAAGATATAAGTATCTTTATTACTTTGTTACTCATTGAAATTCCTTTTATTAACTAAGCCTGTAGGTTAATTCGATTAAAATCATCAATTCGGTATAGAGAAGACTATGAGGTAAGCACTTCTCAACTTTCTGAAATTTAATTAATTTCAAAAAGACTTCACACTGACTAATGGGAAAATATTGTACTAAGGAACATACGATCAAGTCGAGCCAACACTCTAACTCCCTTATAAATCACAGCAGACAACTCACAACATGTTTTGAGCATAGTTCGTTTCTAAATATTATCGCTGAACCATTAGAAGGTTGGACTCAGCTATCGCCTAACTGACTATTGACCGCAGAAAAAATGCGCAAACTTGGCTTAGACAGAAAGATCAAAGCCAATTTTTATTAAAACAATACACACCGTGGAAAACCACCGTACTTAGACTATCACAAGATGCATTGTTTATGGTTTACCCTTCGCAAACAGGGCAATGGCGCATACAAACCGTCCCTGTTGAGCTTAGTTCCTTTGAAGACCGCAAAAAACTTCCTGCGCCATGGGGCCGGATTGTCCGACAAAGAACTACAAGACGTCACTGGGTTAGACGACGCCATGTTCTGTCATAACGGCTTATTTATCGCTGGCTGCGCATCATTTGAAAACACCATGAAAATGGCTGAAATGGCTGAAATGGCGTTAGAATACTAAAGTTTCATTATGAAAAAGGCCGATGTTATTTTCATAACATCGGCCTTTTTTATCTGCTAAAACCTTAGAGTCAACTGAAAACCATTAGGCTTTTCGAATCGGACGTTCGCACACGTAAACAGAGTTGGTAGCGAAGCCACCCTGAAAAGGGTTTTCAAACTTCACTAAGTGAGATTCCACTGTTTCAAACACAGTCGCCAATAAAGCGATAAAATCGTCTTCCGGTGGATTCTGTGACCACATCGCAAAGACGCCTCCATCAACTAACTGCTGCGCCATTAAAGACAAGTTCGCCGTGCTATAAAACCCAGCATTAGAAGGGTTCAGATATTCGGTTGGCGAATGGTCAATGTCTAACAAAATCGCATCAAACTTCTTACCCGCATGCTGCGGATCAAAACCGGTATCAGGCGCTGTAGCCAAGTCAAAAAAGCTGCCTAATACATAACGATTACGAGCGTCAGCGTTTAACACTTTCCCCAATGGCACCATTTCTTGTTGATGCCAATGAATCACCGTCTCTAACGCATCCACCACCAATAGCTCGGCAATACGCTCATCTGCCAATGCTGCAACCGCAGTATAACCCAGACCCAAACCACCCACGACGACGTTAAGCTGCTCGCCTTGCACCTTCGCCAAGCCCAGTGTAGACAAAGCCTCTTCCGCTGCGACAAACATACTCGACATCAAAAACTCATCGCCGAGTTTTACTTCATAAATATCACGATCGCCCAAGGCTGGAATGCGGCGTTTACGAAGGGAAATCTCACCCAATGGTGATTCTTGGCTGTCCAGCTCTTCAAACAGAAGTGACATATATGATCCTAAACCGGTAAATGAGCCGCTAGTATACGCATAAAAACTTTTGAGGCAGATGAAAATGGTTATAGTTTTTGAAAAAGCGCATTAAACATAGCGTCTAATATGTGGAAAATGGCTGTAAGTGAGATAAGAAGTCACTTGTTATGTGAAGCTTTCACGCCCCGAGAAGTGGCAAATGTTTACGTTGGTGATAGGTTAAAGCCAGCTCTAAACAGTGCTTAATAGTGGCTTCTGGTAGAGGCGAAAATAACGATAACACTATGGCTCTATTGCCTTGAAACTCAAGCACGTCACCATACAACTCTCTAAAGGTATCAACCAACTTAGTTTGGCAATGAAAGAACAAATAATAATGGTCCGGTGAGTTTGACTTCCAGTCCATTCTCAGCGGGCTGCCGATTTTGACGCTATAACTTGGCTCTCCCCATTTGAGAGACTCTTGAACATCGCCCAACTCCAGCTCAGCAGCAATTCGAAAAACAAGGCTTCGCAATTCTTCAAGGCGAATACGAGCATTTTCTGGATATTCATCGAAGCGGATTTGGACAGCCTTGTTCATTAGATTCCCTTAGTTAGCATTATTAGCATCGACCTTACTGGCTGCTTTGGATTTAGATGAAAAACCACCCTATTCTTCATCTGATCCTAACCATCAAACCCGAGCGTATTTCTAGCCCTTGTTCATACTGCCTTTATTTGATCTTTCATTTCGCTTCTGTTTCTTACGATTATTTTTCTCAGTAACAATTTTGATGGCTTCATCCTTGGTTAAATGGGGATGCTTAGCGATCAACTCTTCCACTTTGGTATCAAATGCGGTCATTTATAAATCTCTTGTATTGAAGTATGAATTAGGCCGCTATTTTAGCTCAGGAAGGATATAGAAGATAATAATTCTTAGCAGTGGCTGATGTGTATTTTAGGCAGTAATTCTCGCCACACTGAAAAATCATAAATCTCGTTTGTATCGAGCAATCATATCTTCTTGTGCTTCGGGATCATCCTTTATGGATAGCTGATCATTAATCATCGTCCCCATAGTAGGAAAATCCACCCTATCTATTTGCGTCTTTAAAGACCAAAGTTCAGAACGCATTAACGCTTTAGCGCAATGCAAAAACACTTCTTTGATGGTGATCTCAATACAGGTTTTGGGTGGGTTTCTGTCGTCAGAAAACAAGCTTAAATATTCTGGCGAGGTTGAAATACGAGCAAGCCCGTTAATTCGAAGCGTTTCATCAACACCAGGAATCAAAAACAAACACCCGATTTGACCCGTTTCAATGATATTAACAAGGCTATCAAGCCGATTGTTCCCTTTCCCATCGGGCAAAATAATGCAGTTGTCATTGATGATTTTCACGAAACCCGGATTTCCTCCACGAGGAGAACAATCAACAGAACCGGATCTAGCGTAGGTAGAAATTGTCACAAACGGAGAATGCGCGAGAAAGTTACTGGAGTGACGCTCTAAGGAAGTTAATTGCTTATCTTTAGCGCGCCCTTTTGGATAACCATAGAGTTCTCTAAGCTGCTCTTCGGATTCAAGATACATAAAACCTCCTTATACTTAGCGCTTAACTTCCGGAAAGAAATCAGAGTATAACGAAAAAATGGTTCTATTCTTACTCAGTATTTTTTGCAGCGTTGTTTGGCGGTAGTGTGTTTCTTTGGTTTAATTTTATTCTGGACTTGATTATCAAATTTAGGGGCAGATAAAAATACCAAATATCTTAATTTTTCATCTGACCCTAATATCCTCTCTTATCCTCTCTTATCCTCTCTTAGTATTCTGCGCTCGGCCGTTGGCGAAACTTCTTGTACCAGACGTCAAGGCGCGGATGAGCGGAGCCGAAGGGTTGGTCGAACTTTTCCCGGCATGTTTGAAAAATTGAAAATACAGTGCAATCCGCGATCGTAGGCTTATCTCCTGCTAGGAACTCGTTATCTCCGATCGTCGCCTCCAGAACATCTAGTATTTCGGTGACGTACCCAAAGAGCTTGGTAGCAACGTCCAGTGATGGCGATAGCTCCTTGGCAGGAAAGGATGGGGTAACGTTCCACAGCCAAAGCTGAGAGCGGACCACTAGATCAGTACCCAAGCGCTCAAGCGATCGTATTTTCGCTCGAGAAATGGCATCCGTCCCCATCATTGGCGTGTCGGGATACAACTCCTCCAGATACTCGACAATGGCGGCCGAGTCTGTGATCGGCACCCCCTCATCTGTAACGAGTGTCGGGGCTCGTCCGCTGGGATTGATTTCGAGGTATTCGTGCGACCTGTGCTCTCCTCCTGTGTAATCAAGTTCGTATCGCGGAATGTCGATTCCTTTTTCGTTCAGGTAGATGATAACGCGTCGCGGGTTCGTCCCTTTTTGAAACTGGTAGAGTAACATGGCATTCAACCTTTCTATTTTGGTATTTTGGTATTTTGTTCACTAGTCATGCTCCAGATGTTACGCACAATTTATTATGTTACAATGGGGCTTTTATACTATTACTAAAGTGATGGTTTGCGAGGTGAAAAGTGGAGTCTGATCGTTTAACCCGCGTGCCGGCCAGACAGGCGCTGTCGGACTTCATCCGCCAATGTCGCGAGCGCACTTCTCCAGAATCGCTGGGCTTGCCGCAGGGGCGCCGCCGTCGAACCAGAGGCCTCCGTCGTGAGGAAGTCTCTGCGTTGGCTGGTGTCGGCTTGACGTGGTACACCTGGTTCGAGCAGGGGCGGGACATAGCGGTATCGGATGATTTCCTCCATCGATTGGCTCGAGGACTGCGGCTCGACCGAGCCGAAAGGGAGCACCTTTTTGCACTGGCTGGCCGTGAGACATTTGCGGATGGAACTGAAAGTGCCGAGCTTCCACAGTCACTCGTAAGGATGATCAATGCTCTCGATCAAGTTGCCTACATAATGAACAGCTCTTGGGATGTTCTGGCCTATAACGAGGCGGCCAGTATCCTGTTTGAAGACTTCGCATTGCCGCGACCGAATATGCTCCGCATCGTCTTCTTTTCTGACCACTACCGGCAGAAGATTCAAGATTGGCAGTTCGCCGCGAGGCTTGTCCTGCTCAAGGCACGCCATGACTATCTGACAGGCGGTAAGAGCTCGATTCTAGAGTCTGTCCTCAACGAGGTTCTCCAAACTATTCCAGAAGCTATGGAATGGTGGGATGATTCCGAAGTCCTCCGGGTCGGGGACATGGACATCACGCTTCGCGATACACAGGGCAGGTGGCGAAGCTATCGCCTTAATATCCTCTTCTCCGAAGACAGGCCCGGGCTTCGCATAGCCTTTTACGATGAGCAAGTAGCAGCTGAATGAACAGCCTTGAGGCTCAATCACAAAGCCATGAATTGCAGCTATCGGCCAAAAGCGGTCTTTAAGGTATTACTGATATAGCGCTTTAACACCTGGAATACCAGGCAATTTGAAGCGCAGCGGAAAATTGCTCCGAATGTTTGCGCTTATTAAGGATGACTTAAATAAGGCCACTCACGTTGATCTGCTTTGTATTTTCCCGCGTATTGAGGCCTGTACCATAGCGCTAAGGATGTAAAAATGACTGATGACTATCTAAAAAATTCTGGAGCACTGAATTTAGTGAATTTAGGGTCAGATGAAAATAAAGCTATTTTTCATCTGACCCTAATATCCACAAGTACCGCCCTTCTAGGTGTTTTCTAAAATGCGCGGCATTCAGTGTTTCACCTGTCGCCCTCTTCACTAATTCATCCGTGGTATGAAGTGAGGCTTGTGACCAGATGTTGTCGCTTAGCCATTGGAAGATTGGGCTTAGGTCGCCACTTTGAATAGCGGCGTCGAAGTCGACGTTTAGTGTCATGGTGGCTTTTTATTGGGCGGCGTACATAGCACCTAATATGTAGCTTGGAAAATAGCCGAAAGCACCATCTCTCTCGTGCTAAAAGTAACTTACAGGATTAACGCAATGACACTCGGTATTTGTAACCTATATCTAGCCTACTAATATTTAGTAAACCCCAAAGAGTCTAGGTCAAATGCTTATTAACTTCTAAGCTTGCGCTGTTGGACGAACAACAATATCACCCACATCAACATCATCTGGTTGATCGATAGCAAAGATAATTGCTCTAGCAATAGCATCAGGCGATATACCCATTATATCCATAGCAGCTTTGACTTTCTCTTTCATGACTGGATCTGTCATTGAATCCGTAAACTGTGTTTTCACGAACCCAGGTGAAACACCAGTCACTCTCAAGTTTGCACCTGCCTCTATGCGCAACGCTTCATTAATCGTTCGAACAGCATTTTTTGTTCCAGCATACACTGCTTGGCCAGCCACAACCCTAAGCCCTGATGTAGAAATAATACTGACAAAATGACCTGTTTCTTGTTTTCTAAAAATAGGTAAGGCGGCCGCTATTCCATAAAGGTAGCCTTTAAGATTGATATCTATCATCGCTTCCCAATCCTCAACTCGCAATTCATCTATCGGAGATATTGGACCAATACCTGCGTTAGCAATTAACACATCAAGCCGACCAAACCTCGAACAGGCCAAATTAACCAAGCACTGCATATCCTTTCTATTCCTCACATCGGTTAACACATAAGTCACATCTGAAGAGTAAGCGGAAATTTCATTAACCAGTTCCTTAAGAGGCGCTTCTCTTCTTGCTCCTAATACCAACTTAGCACCTTGTTTCGCCAGCATAATGGCGGTTGCTCTACCGATACCACTGCTTGCCCCAGTAATAACTACAACTTTATTTTCAATGCTCATTAGATAGCCTCTCAACATATTTTACGGAAGTGATTGACTATATAGACAGATAGAAAATACTATATAGTTTATAAATCCATTTATTCATCTAAATCATCCAAATTATGCTCGATATACTGACAGACATTTTTGCAGTCGTAGATTTGAAATCCACTCGCTGCACTCGACTTGAAGCCGGTGGGGATTGGTCTTTTCGGCTGCCTCAAAGAGACATTATAAAATTGGTCACGGTTTTATCTGGGGGCTGCTGGATGATTCAGGCCGATAAAGCGCCTGTCTGGATGTCGGTTGGTGATACTTTTTTACTGTGCCATTCTCCATCCTACACACTTGCAAGCGACCCTATACTTCCTCCGCTGGAGTCAGCCAGTGTATTTGATTGGCAACATACCAATGTTGGGCATTACAACGGTTCTGATACTGTATTGCTTGCTGCTAGTTTCGAACTAGATAAAGCGAATGCAGATCTCTTGATTGACGCTTTACCTCACTTTTTCTTAATCCCCACAAGCCAGACAACGGCACTGACCTTAAAAAGATCAATCGAAACTCTTGACCAAGAACTACAAACGTCGGAGTTTGGTTTTGATTTAATGCGTCAATATTTAGCCGAAATATTGCTTATACAATTTCTGAGGGCTTATTCATCACATAATTCGCATAGAGACAATCAAGTTGGTTGGCTTGGTGCGTTGGGAGATTCTAAAATAGCCGCTACATTACACTTAATGCATAACCAAATAGATCGTAAATGGACGGTCGAAAGTCTTGCTCAAGAAGTAGGAATGTCACGGTCAGCATTTTCAGAACACTTTAAAACCAGTGTTGGTATTCCACCACTTCAATATTTAATTAGGTGGCGCATGCAAGTTGCTCGTAAAAAACTTATTGCAGGAGAAAGAGTAGCAACTGTTGCAGAATCATTAGGGTACGCATCCGAAAGTGCATTTGGTTATGCCTTTAAAAAAGTTTTTGGCCAGTCGCCAACGGGGAAAGCTAAAATGACAAATCTCCCTCTTTAACCCTAATTAAGCTACAAATACCGCCCTTCTAGGTGTTTTCTAAAATGTGCGGCGTTTAGGGTTTCGCCTGTGGCGCGTTTGACGAGTTCATCTGTGGTGTGGAGCGAGGCTTGTGACCAGATGTTGTCGCTTAGCCATTGGAAGATTGGGTTTAGGTCGCCACTTTGAATAGCAGCGTCGAAGTCGACATTTTGTATCATGGTGGCTTTGTATTGGGCGGCGTACATGGCACCGAGTGTGTAGCTTGGGAAATAGCCGAAGGCGCCGTCTGTCCAGTGGATGTCTTGCATGCAGCCGTTTTTGTAGTTGTCTTTGGTGGAGATACCAAGGGCGGCTTTCATTTTCTCATCCCACAATGCCGGTACGTCTGTGTGTTCTATTACGCCGTTGATCAGGTCGCGTTCGATTTCGTAACGCAAGATGACGTGCGCTGGGTAGGTTAGCTCATCGGCGTCCACACGAATAAAGCCTTTTTCCACTTGAGTGTAGATTTTGTAGAGGTTGTCTTCGGCAAAGACTGGGTCGCTGTGTGCGTTGAAGGCTTCGGCAGAGAGTCGTGATAAGTGGGAGATAAACGGCTTGCTGCGCCCTATTTGCATTTCAAAGAAGAGCGACTGAGATTCATGAATGCCCATGGAGCGAGCTTCGCCAACTGGTAATCCAGCAAAGGCTTTGGGTAAACCTTGTTCATAACGCGCGTGCCCTGTTTCGTGTACGATGCCCATTAAGGCTTGTACAAAGTCTTTTTCATCGTAGCGTGTGGTAATGCGTACATCGCTTGGTACACCGCCACAAAATGGATGCACACTCTGGTCAAGTCGACCACGATCAAAGTCGAATTGCAGCAGCTTCATCACTTCTAAGCCAAGGGCTTTTTGCGTGGCGGTAGAGAAAGTACCTGATGGCAATAGGATGGATTCAGATTTCTGCTTTTCCAAAACCTTTTCAATCAGTTCTGGTAACCACGTTTTCACATCGGTAAATAAGGTATCAAGAGATGCGGTTGTGGTGCCCGGTTCGTATTTATCGAGCATTGCATCATAAGGTGTAAGACCAAGTGCTTCGCCACGAATTTGTGCTTCTTCACGAGACAAGGCCACAACGTCTTTCCAGTTTTTTTCGAAGCCTGTCCAATCGTTTTCTTGGCGTTGCGAGCGCCACGCATGTTCGCATTTGGAACCCGCGATAGATTGGGCTTGTACTAAGTCCTCTGGAACCATGGTCGCTTGTTGCCATTGGCGTTTCATTTCACGAAGGCTGGCTCTTTGTTCTGTGGCTATTTGTTCCGTATTGAAGGATTCTTGCTCGGCGTTAGCGAACCATTCTTCAAGCTGAGGTTGTGTCGATAAACGATGAATGTGAACCGATAATTCCGCCATGGCATTGGAACGCGCTTCGCTACCGCCAGATGGCATGTTCGCCGCAGCATCCCAGCCAAGCATGGCTTGAGCGTGGTTAAAATGGCTGAGTGTTTGGTAGTGTGACGTTAACTTGTCGTAGTTGGACATGGTCGTTTTCATCCTATGTGGTGTTGGCTAACCAGAACGGTATCCATTTTAGTCATCTTATTACATTGGTATAAATGGGAATAGACAAAAAACTATCTCATAACCCTCTTCATAAGCGAATCTAACAAGTTCAGGCTTTTAAAATATACTCTTGACAGTATATACGTTAAAGCGTATTTTTTTGATCATAAAGACAGCAAGGATTGCTTATGATTTGGGAGATATTAATAACCGACGAATACGAACAATGGTTTCTTGGCTTGACGGACAAAGAGCAAGAAGACGTGCTATCAATGGTTGATGTATTAGAGATTAAAGGTCCTCAATTAGCACGACCCTATGCAGACTCTATAAAAGGAACAAATAAGGTAAAGAATCTTAAAGAATTGAGAGTTCAGCATGCAGGAAAACCTTATCGTGTCTTTTATGCCTTTGACCCAACAAGAAAAGCCATATTGTTATGTGGTGGCCGCAAAGATGGGAAAAAAGATAAGACCTTTTATGATAGATATATTCCGTTAGCTGAAAAAGAATTCTTAAATTACTTGAAAAATAGTGATTCAGAAAACACAAGATAGGAGGTTTAGTTATGGCTAAGTCGATCAACGAATTACGGAAGAAAATTAAACCAGAGGTTCAAGCCGCAGCTAGAGCTAAAGCTGTTGCCATCATTACAGAGATGTCTCTTGCAGAAGTTAGAAAAAAAAGAGGCATAAATCAGGCAGATTTAGCAGGTCTTATGAATATCGCTCAGCCAAACATCTCTCAAATTGAAAATCGTCCCGATGCCCTTATCAGTACATTGAATCAATATATTGAAGCATTGGGAGGTAAGCTAGAAATACACGCAAAGTTCCCTGACGGACAAGATATAGAAATCTCTCAATTCTCAATGGTTAAGTAAAGAAGCAATAAAGCCGAGATATCTTTAAAAGAAACGTCTCGGCTTTTTAAGTTTTGCGATTAAGCTCTAAGAAAGCTTATTTATGGCAACCACAGCCTGTGTGTTCGTCGCTCAGTTCTTGCCAGTTTTTCAATTTACTGGTGCCGCCGATGCCAGAATTGAAGCTGTTGGTTGGATCAGATTTTTGGTAAAAATCTCGCAATGCAGGTTTCGCCACGTATTCATGACCAACGTTATGCTCAGCTGGGTATTCTGCACCGCGAGCGTCGTAGCTGGATAGAATTTGCTTCTTCACCGCTTTGGCGTCGACGCCTTTTTTCATGATGTAGTTTTGATGCATGACGTGACAGAAGAAGTGCCCGTAGTACATTTTCACCGCGACTTTTTCTTCGATGTCTTGTGGTAACTCTTCAAACCAATCGCGCTCATTACGTGGGAACGCCACGTCGATGGTCATGATAGAACCCAGTTTTTTCTTATTCATAATGTGAAGACGAGTCAATGCTCCACCAGTCACAAAGCGATGCAAGATGGCTTGGTCAGCTTCACGTTTGGTACAAGCAAAGAAATCGCCTTCGTTGTCTTTGAAGAATTTATCTAGGTAAGCTTGCGCTTCCGCTACGCCGTCGTTGCTGGTTTCCACTATCCAGTGATGCTCGTATTTTTCACGAAAATCTTCCATACGTTTCGGTAGATGATTCGGGAAAAGCTGACTCGCATATTGCATCATGATGTCAGAGAATTTAGACGGCATGAATTTCAGTTTGCCAGCCCAACGATCGACCGTGCGCTTCAGGGCAAACATTTTCGGGATGTATTTTGTACCAAGCTTATCGATTACCAAGTAGCTGTCTTTGCCGTATTTTTTACTGATGTCATAGCTGCTGCTGTGCATGTATTCACCAGACACTGGCAGGTTTTTAAAGGTAGACAACATATCGCGGCGCATCTGCTCCATTACCGCGGGATCATTAGTGCCAATGTAGAAAACTTGGTACTTTTCTGGAATCGGGAAGGTATCAATACGCACGGCAAAGACCGCCAATTTACCCGCACAACCAGATGCTTCGTACAAGCGACGAGGATCGTTATTGAAACGTGATGGGGTGTCTGCGTCTACGTCACGAATACGCTCGTGGTATTCGTTGTCAGAACCGCGTTTTTCGGGGAACTGTACGTCTTTTTCTTGGTAGGTTTTGTTTTGCAGGTTGGTCAGAATTTCTTCTGGATCCGTTCCCAACTCAATGCCTAAATTGTTCACCAATTGCAGTTCGCCATCTTGTGTAACTTGGGCAAACAAGGACATTTCTGTGTACGCAGGGCCACGTTGCACCAAGGCACCACCAGAGTTGTTACAAACACCACCTACGATAGAGGCACCAATACAAGAAGAACCAATAACCGAATGAGGCTCACGACCGTATGGTTTTAGGGTGTCCTCTAAACCAAATAAGGTACTCCCCGCAAAACCAACAATCTGTTTACCTTGGTCAAGCAACTGAATGTCGTCAATACGCATGGTGCTGATGATCACGATAGGACGATCATAGTCCGCGCCATTAGGTGTTGAACCACCCGTTAAGCCAGTATTAGCCGCTTGCATAATAACGATAACGTCCGCTTTTACGCAGGCTTGCAGACATTTCCAGATTTCAACCAAGCTACCAGGACGAACAACCGCATACGCCTTACCACCACCAAGGCGAAAACCTTGGCTGTAAGGTTTGGTCTTGTCTTCGTCCGTTAAAGTATATTGATTTCCTACAATGGCCTTTAACTCAGTGGCCAAATCTAAGCTGGAATTGGTGTCCGTCATACTGCTTGCTGTCATTGCGGCTACTTCACATCGTGTCGGGAAAAGAGGCCAGTATACTAAACTTAACGACGAGTAAAAAACACTCCAGCAAAAGAATTAGGAATCATGTTCATAAGAATTGCTTATGCAAGACAATAGCTACATAAGCATTATAGAGAGTTTTTTCTTAGCGTTTCACTGCGCTTCAGCCCGTTTTATCTCATCTCTGATATCCAGCAATAGAGACAAAGCACGCTCACCATTCATGTTATATGGGTCGAAGTTGATACTTTTTGTATGCTGGTAAAATAGCTCACGAAGGCTTTCTGTATTTTGTAGATAGCCCATATTCCAGCTATCGAACTCCCTGTGTGAAATTTCTTGATAACCGATTATTTCAGGCTTCTTATGGCGGGAATCCGTCGCGATTTTATGATAAATCTGATTCACGTCTTGGCGTGTCCCTTCTAAACATTGAAGAAAGAACTGCCTGTTAAAAGACAACAAGCCTGTCACATTGAGCGCTTTGTTATTGATCCGTGCAGACTTAAGAATGCGGGCAATGTCTTCCACCTCAAATTGCTCGGTAATGGTGCTAGTATAAATAAGTCGAACTAAATCCACATTAAGCCCTTTTTATATCGAATAAATTTATAAACCATTTAAATTGAGGTTATCGCTTTGCTATAAAAAAGTAATGTGGATTTAAGTAATTTTTGTATGCGTTTTTTATCTAATTTAATTCCACCTGCTTCTCTATTTTTTAAGGCTTAACAGCAATATACACGTCGACGCTTTTTTCACTGGTATAAGATTCAAAATCTGCCGTGTAAGCGCGGTAATGTACACAATCGGAACTGCTAAAATAACGCCAAATTTCTCCCCACACATCAATCACCACTTGCGGCATTTCCCCTTCGCCAGAAAAAACCAGATACTCGCCGGCAGGAAGGTCAACATGTTCTAACTCTGCCATTGATGAAACATGATCCGGTTCCGCGCCGACTAAGACGTTGAAGTCACCTGTGTAGTCAGACTCATACTGATAATATACGCCATATAAACAAGCGCCCTTTTCGTAATTCACTGTGGCTTGCTGTGCAAAGGTTTGATGTAAGGCGCCTATCTTTGCGGTTTCTGGTTGCATTTCGCTAACATTATTGGTTCGTACGCTTAAACCCGCTATGCGTTTTTCATCCAATGTTATTTGCTTCATTTTAATCTCCATAAAATCGACTTGTTTAGAATAGATTCACTATATCGACATATATGACACTTTATGTCACATTAAAATCATGAATAGAGCCAACGCCAAAGATCGCCTAGATAGATTAGAGCAATTAACCGCCATTCTAAAATCAGAAGACGCCCTCACGACCAAAATCATCGCGGCAGAACTGAATATTAGCGAGCGTACCTTATTTCGTGACATTGGAATTTTACGGGAACGAGGATTGCCAATTGAAGCGGACAAGGGTCGTGGCGGTGGTATCAAGCTTCACCGTAATTGGGGCGTTGGGCGACTATCGCTAGAAAACCAAGAAATGATCGATTTACTAATCAGCCTTGCCATTGCAGAAAGCATGGGACCGACCTTGTTTATGGGGAATATTAATATCGTTCGTCATAAGCTGATGGCTTCTTTTTCGTCTAAGCAAAAAGAAAAAATCCACCAGCTACGCCAGAGAATTCACATTGGCGAACAAGCATCACCAGACGTTTTACAGTCTTTCAGTATGAAAAAGCATGAAACAAACGCGACCATTGAAACCCTGCATACAGCCTTTCTATTTAATCAACGCCTGTCTATTGTTTATCAAGACTTTCATGACCAAGAAACGCAGCGCGAGATTGAAGCCCATTATTTGTACCTTGGGTTTCCCGTATGGTATCTGTTGGCATGGGATCACCTTCGTAACGACGTACGTATTTTTCGCTATGATCGCATAAAGAAAGCAGACATTTTGCCACAAGAGTTTACGCTAAGACCGTTAAAGGATTTCAACGCTATCCTGACCAAGCAAAATGTCAGTACACTTTAATCTTGTACTTTTTCCGCATTAGCACCGTGGCGCTGAAAGAAATCCGTCACGTCATCTAAAATTGGTGCTTTGCTTTTCAAAAACCACACAAGACTAGAGACCATATCGGCATGGCCAACACCTTGGTAGATTTTACTTTCCACGCTGCCCTGCTCAGCATGAATTTTTGCGATTAACTTATCCATATTGCTTTTGCCTACGATAGTATCGTCAGCACCCCAAAGCAGTAACATTGGCGGCTCTTTGCCATCAATAAACGTGGTTACTTGCATGTTTGGGTAGTTTGCAGGTGGGCCAAACATGTCCTTATAGTCGTCTTCGTAAGGCACAAAATCATAGGGGCCAGATAAGCCCGCAAAGGCATTAATAATGGACGACGTTAAGCCTTCGGCTTGCAAATATTGCTTATCCGCCGTCACCATGGCACCAATATGCGCGCCAGCGGAATGTCCCGCTACAAACAAGCGTTTAGGGTCGCCCTGATATTCGGCGATATGACGATAGGTCCAAGCAACCGCTTTGGCACCATCCTCAACAAAGGTCGGAAATTTCACCTGTGGATATTTGCTGTAATCGGCAATGACCGTGATATAACCCTGTTTTGCAAAGGCTTCGCCGACAAAGGGATACATGTCTTTTGAACCATCCTTCCAGCTGCCACCATAGAAGAAGACAACAACAGGAAGAGATTGACCCGAAGAATGAGGCGGGACATAAACATCTAATTTTTGCCAAGGCTCAGCGCCATAAGCAATATCTTTTGTCGTTTCGGTATCACTGAATGCATTAGGTAAATTGGCAACGCCTAACCCAACCTTAGTACAGGCAACGAGTAATAAAGAACTCAGTGCCACACACACTTTTGCTACCCTCAAAATTGACCTCTTGTGTCTATTAAATTGAACTCAATTAAAATGATACGCAGCGGATAGGAAAATAGACCAGTTTTTTTGATGGGCCGTTACTTAAAAATAAAAATGGGGAGACCATCTATGATCTCCCCATTGTCTGTTTTCTTATGTGTATAACAGCTTAACTAGCCACCAAACACAACAGTGCGCTTACCATTCAAGAAAACACGTTTTTCAACGTGGCATTTCACAGCGTTAAACAAGGTAACACGTTCGATATCTTGGCCTTTGGCAATGAGATCTTCCGCGTAGTGAGCATGGTTAACAACTTGAATACCTTGAGAGATAATCGGACCTTCATCGAGGTCATTGTTCACATAATGCGCCGTCGCACCGACCATTTTCACGCCTTTCTCCCATGCTTGGTGATAAGGACGAGCACCTTTAAAGCCTGGCAATAAGGAGTGATGAATATTGATTGCACGGCCATCTAAGTATTCACACATGCTTGGGGAAAGCACTTGCATGTAACGAGCTAAAACCACTAATTCGGTATCATATTGTTCGATTAAGTCACGAACTTGCGCTTCTTGTTCTAGCTTCGTCTCTGCGGTAATTGGCAAATGGTAATATGGAATACCGTGCCATTTCGCCAAATCTTCTAAATCAGGATGATTGGAGATAATCACAGTAACGTCGATATTTAGTTGTCCAGTACGAAAGCGATACAATAAATCATTCAAACAATGATCGTACTTGGACACCATGATCGCCACTTTTGGCTTGTGGTTTGGTGCGGTTAAAGACCATTCCATCGAAAATTCAGCAGCACGCTCTGCAAAATCTGCTTTAAATACGTCTTCACTGAAATCAGCATGTTGCGGCAAAAATTCAATACGGATAAAAAATCGACCAGATTCTCTGTCATCAAAGGAATGAATTTCATCTACATAGTTACCAGCTTCCGCCATGTATCGAGTAACAACATCAACGGTTCCGATTATACTTGGGCAGTTTGCGGTAAAAATCCAAGGAGCGGTTTTTGATTTCATAAAATAGTCTCTTATTGTCTTAAGCTTTTACTTCAAACAAGGTTGGCCACAAAGAGTGGCCAACCGAAGTATTGAAATAAAACAAGTGGATGAAAAAAGTTACGCTTTAACAACTAGGCCGTATTCTCGACTCGCATCTTGAATCCATAACCACAAGTAATCAGCAAAACTACGACGAACCACTAATTCGAATTCACTTTCACCACTACGGCGAATAATAGCGCCACTCTTAGCAAACGTTGTTGTGACAACTTTACCGACAGGGAACTTACTAGGATGCACGTCTACAATAGTTGATTTTTTCAACACATCGACAACATTCTCGCCAGATAGCTTATAGATTGTCCAGCCACCGCTAATATTGACTACTTGGTAGTGGCCGCTGAGTTCTGCATGCAGAGCGGTTTCTACTTCAAACGCCTTTAGACCAGGTACAACAACCAACCACTCATCAGGTGAAATCCAACGAACAGACACATCACCTTCAACGACAGACGTTAGCGGTTGAGTTGGTAGTGCCACACCCAAAGCTTTTTCTGCTGCGCTTAATTGATCCGCATTTTCAGCATTTAAGCGTAGCGTAATCTGCCCCATCAAGGCTTCTTCTTTGAACGTAACACCACCCGTTTTTGGCCCCTTTTTAGCAACACTTGCTAAGTCGGCGTGAAATAGTGGTGACTCGCCTTGAATTGAAGCATCAGGTAACTGATTCATTACTGATACCGTTACCGCTTCGTTATTTACTTCAGACATTTTGACGTTCCCCTTTTGGATCTAGGAAAATTGGGCTGCAAATTTCAGCTTCAACTATACGGCCATCAGCAAGTGGGTAATACACTTTCTCACCCATCTTATCTAAACCACCTTTCACAAAGCCTAGAGCAACAGATCGACCTAAGCACGCACTCCAGTAGCTGGATGATACGTGACCAACCATTGGCATTGGGATTGGCGCAGTTGGGTCAAAAACACCCTGAGCACCTTCTGGTAATACTACGTTTGGATCGATTGTTTTAATGCCAACCATTTGCTTACGTTCTACACGTACACAGTCTTCACGCTGCATACCGCGCTTTCCGATAAAGCTAAACGGTTTATTCATAGAAACAGCCCAGCCCATACCTAGATCATATGGATGTACAGAACCATCTGTATCCTGACCCGCGATAATAAAGCCTTTTTCAGCACGTAGAATGTGCATTGTTTCAGTGCCGTATGGTGTTAGATTGTACTTTTCACCATGTTCAAATAGCTTCTTCCATACATGCATACCGTAGTTGGCTTGTACGTTGATCTCGAAAGACAACTCACCAGTGAACGAGATACGGAACACACGTGCTGGAACACCAGCAACCGTCATTGGTTTCCAATCCATGAACTTGAAGCTATCTTTAGAAACATCAACATCGCTGTCGATCAATTCTTCAAGCAGCTTACGGCTGTTTGGACCAGAGATAGTCATGGTTGCCCAATGGTCAGTAACAGAAGTGAAGTAAACTTCTAATTCAGGCCATTCTGTTTGATGGTACAACTCAAGCCAATTAAGCACTGTCGCCGCACCACCTGATGTTGTTGTCATCAAGAAATGATTTTCTGCTAGGCAAGATGTTACACCGTCGTCGAATACCATGCCGTCTTCTTTCAGCATCAAGCCATAACGACACTTGCCGACAGGCAATTTTGCCCAAGCATTAGAGTAAATACGACCTAAGAATTCACGGGCATCTTTACCTTGGATGTCAATTTTACCAAGTGTAGACGCATCAAGAATACCAATAGACTCACGAGTTGCTAAACACTCACGGTCAAGTGACTGCTGCATTGACTCGCCCGCTTTAGGGAAGTACCAAGGACGTTTCCACTGGCCCACATCCTCAAACTTCGCACCGTGCTCTAGATGCCATTTATGCATTGCACTGTAGCGTTCTGGGTCGAACAACGCACCACAATCACGACCAGCAATGGCACCAAAAGTAATTGGTGTATAGTTTGGACGGAAAATAGTCGTACCCGTTTCAGGAATAGACTTATTCAGGATTTTCGCAGCAACCGCCATACCGTTGATGTTACCCAATTTACCTTGGTCAGTACCAAAGCCCATTGCGGTATAACGTTTAACGTGCTCAATCGACTCAAAACCTTCACGACAAGCAAGCTCAATACCCGCAGCCGTTACGTCGTTTTGATAGTCAACGAATTGCTTAGGCGCTTGAGACGTTGGTTTTGTATGAGGCACATGGAACAACGCCATTGCTTTAGATTCTTTCACGTCCGTTGTAGCCGGAATAGCCACTTCAACCGCGTTAAGATCTAGATTAGACAATGCCTCAAGACCTGCCTTCTTACCTTCTTCAAAAGCACCAGCAGTATTAAAAGTACCGTTGATCGCACCTGCAGTAAGTTGCTTCTGTACCGTTTTACCAGGTAGGAAGCCAAGCACATCTTCGTTCCAGACAGGTTTAGAACCAGTATGACACGATAGGTGAATAACTGGACTCCAACCACCAGAAGAAGCAACAGTATCCGCACTCAGTTTCTTAACAGAACCTGTGATTTTAGAACCGTCTTCGTTGATGGATGCAACAGAAACACCGTTAACGCGCTTGCCGCCATGAACATCAATAACCGCAGAGCCAGCGATCACTGTAATGCCGCGATCACGCGCTGCTTTAACTAGCTCACCTTCTGGGTTTTGACGAGTATCAACAATGGCTTGCACTTTACGTCCAGCATCATGCCAATCGATAGCAGTATGATAAGCGTTGTCATTGGTTGTCATTAGAACAAGTTCTTTACCTGGCACAACACCGTAGCGATTAATGTAGGTAGAGATAGCATTCGCTACCATACAACCAGGAACATCATTATTACCAAATACTAGAGGACGTTCATGCGCTCCTGTTGCCAGAATAACCCATTTAGTACGTACACGATGGTAACGCTGACGTACTTGGCCATTTGGTGCACGATCAGCAATATGATCCGTCAAACGTTCATGAATCGTTAGGAAGTTATGATCGTGGTAACCATTAACAGTAGAGCGAGGAAGCACCATGACATTGTCGTTCGCTTCAAGCTCTTTAACAACATCAGCAATCCAAGCATGTGCAGCCTTGCCGTCAATGCTTTCTTTGCTACTTAAAAGGCTTCCACCGAATTCATTTTGCTCATCAGCGATAATGACACGAGCACCACCACGCGCAGCAGTCAATGCAGCGATCAGACCTGAAGGTCCGGCACCAACGACAACCACATCAGCATGTTGATTCACTTTATCATAAATATCTGGATCGTATTCATTAGGTGAACGACCTAGACCCGCGGCTTTACGGATAACTTTTTCATATGTTTCCCACATTGATTGAGGGTACATAAAGGTTTTGTAGTAAAAACCTGGAGGCATCATTTTGCCGCCAAATTTACCAACTAAGCCCATCACATCGTTATCAACACTTGGCCAGCCATTTGTTGATCCTGATACAAGACCAGAGAACAACTCTTGCTGTGTCGCTCTTACGTTTGGAACTTGTGTCGCTTCAGTTGCACCAAGCTGCATGATGGCATTTGGCTCTTCTGCGCCTGCTGCAACGATACCGCGAGGACGGCTGTATTTAAAACTACGGCCAATAATATCAACACCGTTAGCTAACAAAGCTGACGCCAGAGTATCACCGGCGAAACCTTCGAATTTCTTACCATTATAGGTAAAAGTAAGTGGCTGAGAACGGTCAATACGGCCACCGTTTTGTAGACGATTTTTCTGAGACATGATCCGCTCCCTTACTCTGCAACTACTTTAGGTTGCTCACCCATTTTGTAAACTTCTTTAATTTCATACGTTACTGTGTGTCGAGTAACGTTGAAGAACTTACGACAGCCTGCCGCGTGAACCCAAATTTCATGATGTAAACCACGAGGATTCTTACGGAAGAACATGTAGTTCCCCCACTCTTCATCCGAGCAAGAATCAGGATCTGCTGGGCGCTCAATATGAGCTTGGCCTTGGTTATGGAACTCTTCTTCTTCGCGGTGTTCACCACAGTAAGGGCAATAAATATAAAACATGAACTGAATCTCCCGTTAGTGTGCTACACCAGCTGCGCCGTGCTCATCGATAAGCGCGCCGTTGTGGAATCGGAACATTGAGAATGGCGCCGCCATCTCATGCATTTCACCTTTTGCCAAAGAAGCAGCAAATACGTGACCAGAACCAGGTGTTGCTTTAAAGCCACCCGTACCCCAACCACAGTTGAAAAATAAATTCTTCACTGGTGTTTTAGAGATAATAGGACATGCATCAGGACATGTATCAACGATACCACCCCATTGACGGTTCATACGTACACGGCTGAAGATCGGGAACATTTCCACAATCGCCTGTATAGTATGCTCAATAGTTGGGTAAGAACCACGCTGACCATAGCCAACATAGCTGTCGATGCCTGCACCGATTACCAAATCACCTTTATCAGACTGTGATGCGTAACCATGTACATGGTTAGACATTACTACTGTATCTAAGATTGGCTTGATCGGTTCAGATACTAATGCCTGTAGAGGATGTGACTCAAGCGGTAATGCAAAACCTGCTTTTGCAGCCATATAGCCTGAATGTCCTGCGACAACACAACCTACTTTATCTGCCATAATATCGCCGTAACGATCCGTTTTTACGCCAGTTACTGTGCCGTCTTCAATGATAAAATCAACGACTTCAGTTTGTTGAATTAGATCAACACCGTGCATGTCCGCACCACGAGCAAAACCCCAAGCTACAGCATCGTGACGAGCAACACCCGCACGCGGCTGCCAAGAAGCACCCATAACAGGGTAACGAGCATTACCAGAGCAATCTAGAATTGGAACGATTTCGTTCACTTGCTTCGCATCCAGTACTTCGCCATCAATACCGTTTAAACGGTTAGCATTTACACGACGCTCAATGTCACGCATATCTTGTAATGTGTGACCTAGGTTTAAACAGCCGCGTTGAGAGAACATGACATTGTAGTTAAGATCTTGAGATAGACCTTCCCATAATTTCATCGCATGCTCATACAAATGCGCAGACTCGTCCCATAGATAGTTAGATCGAACGATCGTCGTATTACGTGCCGTATTACCGCCACCTAGAAAGCCTTTCTCAATGACTGCTACATTCGTAACACCAAACTGCTTTGCTAAATAGTAAGCTGTTGCTAAACCGTGTCCGCCGCCACCTACGATGATCACATCGTATTTCTTTTTAGGGGTTGGATTACGCCACACCCGCTGCCAATTTTCGTGATGGCTAAAACTGTGCTTTAACAACCCAAAGCCTGAATAATGCTGCATCAGATCAGCTCCTTACATAAATAATCGCTTCAACGATTATCGTGGTGTGGTTAAAAAAATATTGCAGCGCCTCAGCCAACTGAGGCGCATTCAACGTGATAATAGAGATAAAGATTTCCAGCCTAATGCTTGGAAGCGTCCACCGAATGACAATTTACGACAGGGGCGCTGGCGGCTTTAGATAAGCCTACAAACACGGCCGTTTTTTTGATCGAACTGCATACCAAAACACCGTCTTTTTGGTCTCAATATTACAGCCCAAATACGTGCGCCATGTAGATTAGAGCACGCTTTATGTATAGACCACTTTACCCAAAAAGTCTTATAACCGCTTCAATCCGACATGCGGCTACGATACAGAGCCGCATGTTCAAGCAAATATTCTCCGGCTAGCTCTTGCATAACTTTCGCGCCATTTAACATTTCTGGCGGCTTGCCATAGACTAAGACGTTTATTTCATCACCTGATTCAAGACAAACCACAGAGATACTCACTTTACGATAACCGTCTGTCGCCGTGATTCTTTCCAGTGTATCCATTTGCGCCAAGATGTCGTCTGACACATCAAACACTTGCCCTTTCACCGGGCTCCCTTTGCCTGCTTGCAATATTAGCCAAGGCGAAAATCGCTCACCAACTAGGTATAACGGATAACCCTGTTTGGTTTCAAAATCGCCTCGATAACGAACGCCTTTATTTGTTTTGAAGTTAGGAAAGCCTTCTTTCAATGTTCCAAATACAAAAATCTTGTGCACGCAGAATACTCCTTATAAAACGACAGTCATCGATACTCTGTCGATAAAATATACATCAAGGCTTAGATTCGCTCTAGCGAGTAACTTGCTCTAGCAACCAATTAGAAAATGCCGCGATTCTGGGATCTGAGTTTAGTTCGTCAAGGGTTAATAAAGCGTAATCACACCCTGTCGGCTGCATGCCTAATGGCGCAATAAGACGCTGTATTTTTAGATCATCAGAAACCAAAGGCGCAGAGCCGATAGCGATGCCGAGTTGATCTTGCGCCGCCTGTAAGGTGTAAAAGAAATGATCAAAGTGTTGCTCATTGTTTGGAATCATTTTCTCCATACCATAAGCACTTTTCCATTCATCCCAAGCATTTGGCCGAGTCCGACTATGTAACCAGCTGGCTTTATTTAAGTCTTGCTGCACACTTTCCCAATAGGCTTTAGAACAAACAGGGCCTGCCAATTCAGAACAGAGCCTTGTAACTTGATAATCAGCCTTAACTTTGAAATCCATGCGGCGAATAGCGATATCACAATTCTCCGACAGCAAATCAATCGAACCACCCGCCATCCTTAAGTCGATATTTAGGCCAGGACACAGCTCTCTAAACGCACCTAGTCGTGGCATTAGCCAGCGCATTGCCAGACTGGGCTCACAAGATACGGTCAAGAATGGCGACGCACTATTATGCCGATGAATTTCTTCCACGGTATGACTGAGTGCATCTAGGCTTTCCGACGTTGTTTTTAACAATCGCTGCCCTGCGGTGGTGAGATAAACCCGACGATTACGACGCACAAATAACTCAACGCCTATGCGCTCTTCTATTTGCGCTACCGCTCGACTAATTGCTCCGTGGGTTAAATGAAGTTCCTGTGCCGCGCGAGAGAAGCTTTGATGTCTTGCTGCCGCTTCGAACGCTGTCAAAGCCCCCAAAGGAGGCAGTCGCCTTTTTGCGTGATTATTACTCACAATATTCACCAGTAATTATCGATTTTATTTAATCCTAGACCAAATCATACTCTTATTTTTCACAGATAAGAGCACCATACCATGTTAAACATCGATCAATTTGAGTTGTATTCTGTTGCTGTCATCACCCTATTGGCCGTCATAAGCCCAGGGCCAGATTTTGCCATGGTGTCAAAAACCTCATTACTAAAAGGACGACAAGAGGGAATTTTATGCGCGTTCGGAATAAGTGCCGCTATTAGCGTACATTTGGCTTATACGCTCTTAGGGCTGGGTGTGGTCTTTGCCAACAATATATGGGTTATAAATACGCTGCGTTACCTTGGCGCCATGTACCTTATTTGGCTAGGCATTTCTGCCCTATGGCCCGATATAAAAGCAATCGTTTTTGACTCACAATCTAGAAAGACATCAGAACTATCAAAAAATAAAGTCTCACTTCAAAACAAAGTAACTAGACACAACTCTGCATTTTGGTCTGGTTTTGCCTGTAACGCACTCAACCCAAAAACCATGTTGTTCATCGTATCCTTGTTTAGCCAAGTTATTTCTGCTGATACCTCTTTATTGATGGAGCTTGGCTATGGCGCTTATATCGCTTTAGCGCATTTTCTCTGGTTTGCACTGGTCGCATGCTTACTCACGTCAGCAAGCATCCAACAAAAAGTAATGATTTTTAAGATATGGATCGAACGGGTGACAGGTTTACTAATGGCATCACTCGGATTGCGGCTATTAATAGACTTACCTTTAAACACTAATACCCAATGAATAAAAAAGCACCCTGACTATTAACAATATAATCAGGGTGCTTTAATCATTAGCCTAATGATTTTTATAGATAGACGATGTTTAAATCAAATGTTTTTTGCGACTGGCGAGGGCTTAGTTCTCAAGCCGATTGAGACAAACAAGGAAGCCGCCAGAAGTATCAAAGCAGCGATACTAAAGACACCCAACGCACCACTTGTATCAAACACTAATCCGCCCGCGGCAGCACCGGTTGCAATCCCAACCTGAATAGCCGCAACTAAAAGCCCACCACCGCTTTCGGCTTCGTCCGGCACACTACGTGTAATCCAAGTTGACCAACCAACAGGCACGCCACCAAACGCCATCCCCCAAATCGCTACCAATACAGCGGTTGGAGCGATAGCGCCCTGAATGCTAACCATCCCTATTCCAGCTAAGCCAATGATCAATGGTGCAAGGGTTAAAGTAAGACGCAGAGATCGCGCAATTAACGCACCGGCTAGGTGAGTCCCAATGAAGTTCGCCACGCCAAAGCCCAACAAAATGCCAGAAATACCCGCCGTAGCCACACCTGTTACGTTTTCAAGGAAGGGTCGTACGTATGTGAATAAAGCGAAATGTCCCGTAAAAATCAGCACCAACATTATTAGGCCAAACTTCATTCGAGGTCGATTCATCACTGCTATCAATGTACCCAATGTCGCTCGCCCACGTGGAGGCATTTTCGGTAAGGTCGCAAGCTGGACGAAAAGAACCAGAACACCTAGTAAAGCAACAAGCCAAAAGACATTACGCCAGCCAATAGTACCACCGAGGTAACTGCCAAGCGGTGCCGCAAAAATCGTCGCCGCCGACACCCCACTAAACATAATAGCCAGCGCACGAGGAATGTCTTTATCGGGAACCAAGCGCATGACAACAGCGGCCGCCATAGTCCAGAAACCACCAAGCGCGATACCAAGTAATACCCGACCAGCCAGCAGCAAGAAGAAGTTCGGAGCAAGCGCAACCAAAGCGCTTGAGATAATTAATAACACAGAGAAGCCCAGCAATACGTATCGACGATCTATTCTGCGGGTCACGGTAGCCGTTAAAAGGCTGGCAACAACCGCCAAAATAGCAGTAGCCGAAACCGCTTGGCCAGCCATGCCTTCGGTAATGGAAAGGTCTGACGCCATCGGAGTAAGAAGGCTAGCAGGCAAAAACTCTGCCGTGACCAACCCAAAAACCCCTAACGTCATGGCTATCACAGCCCACCAGGCAGGTGTTTCTTTTGTCTGCATGGATGGTTCATTTACGGTATTCGTCATTGAAAATCCTCTAGATATAAATGTTTGTACATTGCCTATCGAACAATATGCAAAGAAGAATAATATGGACAGGCCAGACGATATATACCAATATATCTTAAATTCATACCATTTCGTCCGGAGCATTATGCAACCTTCTTTACCCACTAGCCAATTCAATGAAAGCCGACACGACATGGTGAACGAGCTTCTGTCCGGTGTTCGTCTTAAAGGCCTTGAATATCGGCGTGTCGAAATTTCAGCGCCATTTGGCCTGAAATATGGTGAAGGAGCCGATACAAAATTGGCGTACTTTCATTTTATTGGCCAAGGTTCAGTATTACTTCGAACCAAGAGTGGTGCAGTACACAAACTTGCCTGTGGTGATGCTGTATTGCTGCCTTGTGCTGGAGCGCACGATATTTATAGCGAAGACGGCGTGCCATTAGTCAGTATCGATGCCTTTGAAAAAGTATCACTGTGTGATGCCTCCTCTGAAATCCGTGCTTGTGATACCGAAATCTGTAGATCAAAAGACAACTATATTTTCAGTTGTGCGATGGAGTTCAACTTAGGCTGGCTTCATCCACTAGCCCATTTGAAGCCCGAAGTCATGCATATTGAAACCGTGCCCGATTACGACCCTCAAATCCCGGCTATTCTAGATGTCATGACCAAAGAACTAAAGGCCAAACGACCTGGATATAGCGTCATTTTAACAAGGCTTGCCGATGTCGTGGCCGCTGCGATTTTACGTCGTTGGGTAGAAGTTGGATGCGATGTGTGTGGCTGGGTTGAAGCCATGCGCGACCCCAAATTGGCACAGGTTTTATCCGCCCTACACCATGACCCAGGTCGACAATGGTCGGTAGCAGATATGGCTTCCGAAATGGGCGTTTCACGGTCTGTCTTTGCTGAGCGCTTTACCGAATTAACCCACTCCACACCACAGCAATACCTAGGCAATCTGCGCATGCGACTCGCAAGCCAATGGATCAGCCAAGACAACCTGAATCTTGACGAAATCGCAGATCGCCTTGGCTATAGCTCAACAGCATCTTTTAGTAGGGCCTTCAAACGAATGACAGGCATCTCCCCCGGTGCGGTTAGAAATGGCCTTCTTCCAGAGCTTTGAAAACAAAAGTAGAACAACAAAATGCACATAAGTGTGGATGATAAGCTGGTTAATAGAGTTGATCATAATCCACTGGTAAACTTACTGAATTTACTTTTCATAAGGCTTAAATCACATGTCTACTTCGATAAAATCTGGTTTTAACGTAACCAAGGTTGCAGGCTTTAGTACTATTCTAATGACAACGTTTTTAGTGGGTTGCAGTGAGCCACCAAAACTGGAAACGGTTGAAGGTTATGCCCAAGGCACAACTTACCAAATCAGTTTTTGGTCTGAAGACGCCGTTCCTGTCACAGAGGTTCAAACCGCATTTAACGATACCCTTGCTCAAATAGACAAAGAGCTTTCTACCTATCGTCCAGATTCTTTTATTTCCAAATTTAACCGCAGCCCTTCTGTGGCTTGGCAACCCGTCTCTCAGGATTTTGTAGAGCTTGTTCAAATCGCCCAAGACATACACGCCAAATCAGAAGGTTGTTACGATCCAACTATAGGGCCTTTGTTCGATTTATGGGGCTTTAAAACCGACAAACTTCACGTACCAACACCAGAGGAATTAACCGCCCTAAAATCTGAACTTGGGATAGAAAAGATAGAAGTCGACGAAGAAAATATGCGCGTACGCAAAACTCGCCCTTTTTTGCAGCTTGATTTTTCTTCTATGGGCGAAGGCTACACCATTGGCAAGTTAAGTCATGAATTAGAATCCAAAGGCTACGATAATTACATGGTGCAATTTGGTGGCGATATGAAAATCAAAGGACACAAGCCAAATGGCGACAAATGGCGAGTCGCAATCCAAAGCCCTATTCCTTCTGCTGACGGCGCACCAAAAGTCTATAAAGTCATCACAGTGAAAAACGAAGAAGGCGTCACGCTTGATACGTCAGGCACTTATAACCGTCACTTCGACGATAATGGCGTGGAGTATTCGCACATAATCAACCCAAGCACAGGCAAGCCAATCACTCATGACCTTGTTTCGGCGTCGGTATTCGGTACTGATCCTAGAATAAGCGATGCATGGGCAACCACCATGTTGTGCCTTGGTCCAGTTGAAGGTGCAAAAATCGCCAAAGAGGAAAACTTAGACGTTTTCTTTATCGAAAGAAAGAACGACAAGTTGGTGAACTCCAGTAGTGCCGCTTTGCTAAAAACAGACAAAGTAAAATTTGATTAAAAAGCGAGCCGCTGTAATGCTTGTTACTACTGCTCGCCTTATGCGAGACTATTTTAATCCCATTTAGAACTAACAAGATCGTAAGGAAAAAAACGCTATGGAAAAGCTTGTATTGTTAAGCCTAGTTTCGGCACTAATGGCTGGCTGCGTAGGTAATGAAAGCTATACTAAAATTGGAAATTATTTCAAAGGCAGCGATAAAAACCCTGTTACAGAAATCGAGGATACCGAGAGCGAAGGTACCGATACAGAAAACAATGCTGACGACACCGAAAAAGTATATAACGCCACCGTGACGACCAGTGACCTTGAAGGCTCTTGGAGAAAACCATGCGGGCATGTAGAAGGTGAAGCGCACTATGATATCGTGATCGTATCCTTCAGTCGTAGTGAATTCACCACAGATATCAAAAACTACATTGATGCTGGCTGCACTAGCCCCTTACCAGGGGCCCCGAACCCTACATCACTTAGCAAATTTACATTGGGGAACGGCGTTATCCTGAGTGATGGCACAATCGTCACCGAATTCGATAGTCGCACTATGCGATATGATGGCGCCCACTTCTACCCTGAAGAACACAGTATCGTTTATATCAAGAACGACACTCTCTACACTGGAGCCGACGATCAAGATACGTTACAGAGACCAACCAGACTCGACTATAACCGTCCTTTCCATAAAATAAACTAGCGTACAGATAGCCATTCTGGTTACTTGCCATTCATTAACTCGTGAATACTTGGGTAAAACAAAAAGACCAAGTGAGATTTTTCATCACTTGGTCTTTTTAATCCATTATTTTGATTAACGCTGTAAACTCTATTTTAGGACTATCTGTTACAGCCTCTTAACTTCTATTTTCATCTGCGCCAAAATAACTAATTAACCCTTGTCCAAAAGGTCATATTGACTGATTCTTTATCAAGATGTTCTAAATATTGTAGCGCCACTTTGTTGCTCAGCCACTGCTGGCAATACTCCTCCGCTTTTTCTTGCGAACTGGCAATTGCCACATCGGCATAGATGCCATCGGCTCCACGTACCAAAAAATGAAGAATGAGCTCCTCTTGCTGACTAAGAAATTCGGCTTCTACTTGATGTGATAGCTCTACTAATCTGGTTTCTGTTACGCCTTCTTTAAGCCTAAAGGTCGCAAACTCCATACCGCCAATATTATCAATGTTGTTATTATTTATCATGTCAGTGCCTCAGTTATGGGTTAAGCACCCACTCTAAGGCTTCACTACTGACAGCATTGTGTCAGTCAATTTTCGCACTTTTAAATTCAATGTATGCAGACAAAGAAACATCTTCTGGCAAAGCACTCGCATGTTCACAATGATTTAATTTAGTTATGCGGTCCAATCTAAAATCTCTGTAGTCACCACGCAGCTGGCACCAACCGCCTAATGTCCATCGCCCCCCCCAGTAAAATAACCCTAAAGGAAATACAACTCTCGATGTCGCGATTTCTGAAAGTGAGTTATAACCAATATTCAGCCAGCACCCTGATTCTATCGCTGAATGAATATCCCCCCATACCTTATAGACTTCAGATTCTCTGTGCCTTAAAGGCATCCTAATCACTCGATCTTCACTAGAAATCATCTTTGATTTTTTAGGCAATGCTGCCTCAATTTTTGACAATAAAGAATGTGCTGAAGCTGCAAATTTCTTTCCAGTCAAAGACGCCGTGAAACTCACGCCAGCAATCAACGCCTCCAGTTCACTCGGCGTCAATTGTAAGGGGGGTAGCTCGAACCCCTCTAGCAAACGATACCCAACACCAGGCTCGCCATAAACGGGTATTCCAGATAAAGACAAATCATCCACATAGCGATAGATAGTTCTTTCTGACACCATCAACTTTTCGGCTAACTGCTTCGCTGTAATTGGTTGATGCTTACGCAGAATATTCGTTAACTGAAACAGCCTGTCTGATTTTCGCACATTACTCCCCTTTCCAACCGGCACAATGTCTATCAAGAGGGACTAGCCAGTTTCAAACTCTGTCAATAAACGTATAAGCAATGCTGAAACCCGCTAGATAATCGGTGATATTACTAACCTGTGTTGATACGTGATTAGACATTTTCACCCGAAGAAGCAAGCGTGTTCATCCTCGCTTACCATTTGCAAAAAAACCTCTATTCTACTGACTTCGTGGTTTACATCGTATCTGTGCCATTTCAGATCTTGGCGCATCCAAAACACCTTCCAATAACCTTTCGTTTTTACAAACGTAGCTTTAGCAACCGGCGTTTCAATTTTTAAATCCGCTATCTTCCAATGCGGTCGAATTTCAAATAACTCTACGCTTTGTCCAGATATACGGTATCCAATATCTAATTGATGTCTAATGTGGGCAGGAGGACGATGCTTAGCAAGATACTTCTCTAGCTCAGATTCGGTACGTTTTATCTCAAATTCACTGATAGCCATATTTTTTCAGCTCCAATTTACCAATAACACACTGTTAAATGGTGTAACTACTCTCAGTAAAAGGTCTACGACATAAACGCTTATCTATTGATACTAAAGTTCTTTTTCATTTTTCACCAGAAAAAAATGCCTTCTGTCCCATGTCGGTACAGAAGGCATTTTTGCATTTAAGTTTGGTAATTTGCTAGCTTACAACGTACTTTTAAGGCCCAACTCTAAACCACGAACTTCCGCCAAGCCTTTCATTCGGCCTAGTTTCGAGTAACCCGGTTTCGAGTTTTTATCTAGGTCATTCAGGATTTGATGACCGTGGTCTGGTCGCATTGGGATCAGGCTCGGTGCGTTGTTGTCGTTACGCTTTTTCTCTTCAACAAGCAATGCGCGAACTACGCCAACCATGTCTACATCACCACCAAGGTGGGACGCTTCATGAAAGCTGCCTGCCACTTCTTCACGTTTGGTGGATCTTAAATGTGTGAAGAAGATATTGGAACCAAAACGTTGCACCATGTCGACCAAGTCGTTGTCTGCACGCACACCGTAAGAACCAGTACAAAGAGTAATACCGTTCACAGGACTTGGCACTGCACCAAGCAACCATTCGATGTCGTCTTTGACAGAGACAACGCGTGGTAAACCAAGAATTGGACGTGGTGGATCATCTGGGTGAATCGCTAGTCGCAAACCGCCCTGCTCTGCTGCTGGTACAATTTCTTCTAAGAACAACTTCAGGTGTTCACGAAGTGTGTCTTTGTCGATGCCAGCGTATTCGTCTAATTTAGAACGGAACTGCTCAATCGTGTAGCTCTCTTCTGAGCCAGGAAGACCGGCAATGATGTTCGCTACCAAGCGGTTTTTATCGTCTTCTTTTAAGTTTTCCATGAAAACTTTCGCTTGCGCTTTTTCTTCATCACTGTAGTCAGATTCTGCACCTTTGCGCTCTAGAATATAGAGTTCAAATGCAGCAAACGCCGTTTGATCAAAACGCAATGCACGAGAACCATCTGGAAGTTCATAATCCAAATCCGTACGCGTCCAATCCAATACTGGCATGAAGTTGTAGCACACCGTATCGATACCACATTCCGCTAAGTTCAGAAGGGTTTGCTTGTAGTTTTGAATGTACTCTTGATAATTACCAGTACGCTTTTTGATGTCTTCGTGCACTGGCACACTTTCAACCACAGACCAGCGCAGTGAATGCGATTCGATCATGGCTTTACGTGCTTTAATCACTTCTACTGGCCAAACGTCGCCATTAGGGATTTCATGCAACGCGGTCACAACCCCCGTCGCGCCTGTTTGACGAATGTCCGTCAACGTCGTTTCATCATTTGGTCCAAACCAACGCCAAGTATGTTCCATTCTATCCTCCGAAATTCGCTGTGTTGTTATTTAATAGTCTGCTATTGAATGACAAACATTCCGCAACACCGCTTGAAATAATTGTTTGATATGCGCTCAGCACAGCATTAGAAAAAATCTCGCTTTGGCTGATTTCTGTTGAAAAAATATCGTTGAGTTTTAGGGCTTCGCTAACCAAGCTTTCTGGGTCAGAACAACGAGCATGGAGTTCGCTTAGTGTTTGCGCCATTGGGTCATCAACCTTGTGCTGATTACCTTCTAGATCAGCACCGCGAACATAAAATAGCCATGCCGCTACACCTAACGCTGTCGCATTAAGGTCGTCCTGTTTCGCCCCTTTCGCTAAACGTTCTTCCGCGCCATTTAACCAGCGCTGAGGAATTTTCTGTGAGCCATCCATCGCAATTTGTGACAACTGATGCTGCAGACTGTCATTAGCAAAGCGGCTCACCAGACTTTCAATGTAGGTTTGCACTTGCACTTCTTCAGGCAAGTCCAACGTTGGCGAAGCTTCACAGCTCATATAGTGACGAATCAAGTTAGCGAATTTTTCATCCGCAACGGCTTGTGCCACGGTTTTATGCTTAGCGGCTAAGCCAACATACGCCAACAAAGAATGACTGCCGTTTAATAAACGAAGTTTCATGGTTTCAAATGGATGAACGTCTTCCACCATTTGTACACCATCGTTTTCCCAATCTGGACGACCTTGTGGGAAGTTGTCTTCTACTACCCATTGGCTAAAGGCTTCACACATCACGGCATTTTGATCGTCGCATTGCAGCTCTTTCTGTAAACGTTCACGAGAATCATCCGACATGGCTGGTACGATTCTGTCGACCATAGAGCTAGGAAAAGCCACATTATCTTGAATCCATTGCGCCAGTTCAGCCGAACGCAGAGCGGCTAGATCACAAACCACTTGGCGAGTTAAACGACCATTCTCTGGCATGTTGTCACATGACAAGATAGTGAATGGTTCTAAACCAGATTCTTTTCGGCGGTACAAGGCTTCAACCAAGATTCCCGGTGCGGTTTTTGGCGCGGTTGGGTTCTGTATATCGTGCTGAATACTTGGATCATCTTGGCGCAGTGTTTTATCCGCTGGTGCCAAGTAATAGCCTTTTTCAGTGACAGTTAAGGTCACGATCTTGGTTTTTGGCGAAACGAGCTTGGCAAACAACGGCTCTTTATCAGTACCAGCAAATAGTGCATCACGAATCGCGTTGATCTCGCGCAACTCGACGTTCTGGCTGTCTTGGTATTCGGCAATATGATAGCGGCAACCATTGTCTTTCAGCTCATCGACCAATTGGCTATTCGAGCGAATATTTACCGCACAAATCCCCCAATCGCCACCTTGATGTCGATTAAGGTTTTTCTCTATATAAACCGCTTGATGTGCACGATGAAAGGCGCCCAAGCCGATGTGAATAATGCCAACATCCACCTTGTCAGGTGCGTATAAGGTCTTTGTTGTTTTTATGGTAATCATATGATTCCTTGTCTATTTAGAAGCCGAAGTATTTTTTAGCATTTTCTGAACAAATATCTTCCACCATTTTACCCAATAACACCATGTCAGCTGGCGCTTCACCGCGCTCAACCCATCCACCAATCATCTCGCACAATAGGCGACGGAAATATTCATGTCGAGTATAAGACAAGAAGCTACGGGAGTCGGTCAGCATGCCGACAAACTGGCTAAGCAAGCCCATTTGCGCCACACTCGTAAGTTGACGCTGCATACCATCTAGTTGGTCGTTAAACCACCAGCCTGAGCCGAATTGCACCTTACCAGCTACGCCGCCACCTTGGAAATTGCCCGCCATCGTCGCTAACATTTCGTTATGAATTGGATTTAAGCAATACAAAATGGTTTTAGGCAGTTCATCAGTTTGGTCTAACGCATCTAAGAACCCCGACAATGGCTCGGCAAACGCACCATCGTCCATGGAATCAAAACCAGAATCGCCGCCAATCAGCTTAAACATTCGAGATGAGTTATTGCGGCGGGCACCAATGTGCAGCTGCATGACCCAACCTCTTTTCGCGTATTGCTTGCCTAGCCAAACTTGCACAGCGCTGGAGAATTGCGCGATTTCAAGCTCGGTTAACGGCTGTTCATTAATGCGTTTGGACAGAATGGCATCCAGCTCTACTTCGCTTGGCTCGTTGGCGAAGCGCATGATTTCAATCCCGTGATCAGCACTGCGGCAGCCATGAGCATCAAATACTTCAAGACGTTGCGCTAAGGCATCAATCAAATCACTAAAGCGTGCAATGTTGATGTCTGCCGCTTTGCCTAGCTTGTTTAGATAATCTTTGAAGCCAACATGATCGACTTTAAAGGCACGATCAGGACGCCAGCTTGGTGTGACCGCAATATCAAAACTACTGTCATTGGCAATGAATTTATGATGCTCTAGGTTGTCCGCAGGATCATCTGTAGTGCCGACCATTTTCACGTTCATTTGCTGCATGATGCCGCGCGCTGAAAACTCAGGTTGCTGCAGCATGTCATTGCATTGGTCCCAAATAGCATCGGCCGTTTTCGGTGAAAACAACACATCAGTGACACCAAAAGGACGACGCAATTCTAAGTGCGTCCAGTGATAAATTGGGTTGCCAATACACTGAGGTACGGTTTTCGACCAAGCTTGGTATTTCTCTTTAAAGCTAGCGTCACCAGTAATTAAGCGTTCTTCAATGCCTGCGGCACGCATCGCTCGCCACTTGTAATGATCGCCTTCTAGCCAGATTTCACCAAGGTCACTAAAACGTCGATTTTCGGCGATTTCTTGAGGGCTCAAATGGCAATGGTAGTCGTAGATTGGTTGCTCGGCCGCATACTCGTGGTAAAGGCGCTTAGCGGTTTCTGTGGTCAGCAAAAAATCTTCTGTCATAAAGTTTTTCATGTCATTTCCTCGGCTTAGGCCATTTCGCTTAGGGCAACAGCTTGAGACGCATCGACTCGCTTGCCGTTGACATAGAAAGGACGCAGCTCATTTTCTGGCAAGGCAAAACGTACTTCGTTGTAAGCCGGTTGCCATTCACCTTCACGGGATACTGTTAGGTCGATACGTTCAAGATCGGATTTCAACGTCATATTCAGCTGTAAGTATTTGCCGTCTAAATAACCCGTTGATAGTCCGTCGTCATCAAACACGGATAAATCACGTTGTCCTGCTCCTTTGAATGGAAAAACCAGGAACTGTCGTTGTGTGTCTTTTTCTGCATCCACATGAGCAATACGACGACTAGTAGGAATCACACTACCAGCACGAGCAAGCAGAGGAATCTCTTCTAGTGCCGCTGACAAAGTGATGTTTTGTCCACCCGCGTACCAAGTTTTGCGGTGAAAGTCGTACCAACCTTCGCCATTATCAGGCAAATATACAGGACGAGTTCGCTGTCCTTGCTCTACGACAGACGCAACCAATAGATCTTTACCTAGCATGAAGTCATCGCTTTCTTCATAAGTACGAGCATCGTCTTCGTGGTCTAAGAAGGTTGCACGTAGCATAGGCTCGTGATGTTTATGTGCCTGCCAAAGCAGGTCATACAAATAAGGCATCAAACGGTAACGAAGCGTCATAGCTTCTCGAATAATCGGCGTTACTTCTGGGTACATCCAAGGTTCGTTAACCGTTTTATCATCGTTCCAAGAGTGAATAGTGAAACGAGGATGCATGACACCGTTTTGCACCCAACGTACGAACAATTCTGGATCTGGACGATCACCAGAGAATCCACCAACGTCATGACCCATGTTGTACAAGCCAGAAAGGTTCATACCAACACCCATGCGTGTGTTGTAACGCAAGGTTTGCCAGTTAGTGCGATTATCACCGCTCCATGTTTGCACATAGCGCTGCATGCCTGGGCAACCAGAACGAGAGATCAAATACGGACGCAAGGTCGGTGCAAATTCCGTTTGTGCTTCAAAAGACGCACGCATCATAAGCAATGGCTGCAATGGACGAATCAGCTTGATTGGCGTTTGTTTGCCAAAGCCAACACAACGAGCGTTGCTGTCCCACACTTCGTATTCGTTGTTATCATTCCAAGTGGAATCAATGCCCTTTTCAAGCAATTGCTCGGTGACATTCGTTTTCCACCATTGGATGGTTTTTGGGTTAGTGAAATCTAGGTGCGAGCCGGAGTCATCCCAAAACTGGGAAGATTCAGGTGAATCGAATTCAGAATCTTGAATGAATAAATTCTCTGACGCCACTTCATCAAAACGTGGATGATCTTGCAGTAAACAAGGCTTGATGTTGGCTGCTAGTTTAAGACCCGCTTGATGAAAGTCTTCACTCAATTTAAGTGGGTTTGGCACCTTACTGGTGTTCCAGTTAAAGACGTAGCGCTTATTGCCAATCGAGGTATAGCCAGACGAAAGCTGGAAAGAATCACAAGGCATACTGTGATTGTCACAATGCTTAATAAAGTCGCCTAATTGCTCTTGAGCGTTTTCCGCATCCGTATAAAGCATGGTGGAACCGCTGTAACCAAGGCTCCACTTAGGACCAAAAATAGTACGGCCTGTTAGGTTCACATAGGTTTTGGTTACATCAACGACTTTTTCACCGTACATGAAGTAGAAATCTAGATCACCTTCGTCTGCGTGGTAACTACGGTAATAACCGTGGTAGTTATCAAGCTCATTACCTAAATCAAACCAACTGGTTGACAAGTTATCGTAGAAAATACCGAAGCTCGCTTGCTCGGTTTTCGTGATGTAAAAAGGAATATGCTTGTACAATGGATCGGTGTTTTTCGCATCGTAACCCATGGCATCGATATTACGCATTTGGTAGCGAGAACCGTGACGATTCAGGTCACCGGTTTTCTCGCCCAATCCGTAGTATTTTTCCGACAGGTCTCGCGCCATATAATGATGAATGTCGTTGCTTTGTACGCCCAACATATAGGCGCCGCTTTGACGGTCTGCCGCAAGATACTGCCATTCACCGGACGCGTCGACGTATTCCCATGTGAGTTTCAATGGTTTCGACAGAGTCACTCGAAGTGATGCAGAAGCAATACTTAGCTGATCATCCTGCTCTGACACGTTAAATTCTGGACAAGTAAAGCCTTCCGTACTCATACGGTCGCGCCCTTCCCAGCCAGTTTCACTGTCATTAGGGGAAACACACCAGCTATTTTCAAGCTGTAATGTGTCGTTCTTTTTCAGTAAGACACGAATCACGTTGGATTCTAAAACAAAAAAATGTAATACGTGGCGATCGTCACACTGAACATCTACACGGTTGCCTTCAACACCTAGAAGCTTCCAATTATTAATCGGCTTCATAAATATATATCTCCAAATATCGTTAAAATTTGCAAGCTTCTAAACTAGTACCCAAGCAAAAGAGAAGGTAAAAACAGAGTAATTTCTGGAATAAAAGTCACCGCCATTAGCGCTACTAGAAGCAAAGCAAAAATAGGTAATAATGGCTTAATCACTTGGTCGATTTTCACACCACTTACAGAGCAGCCAACAAACAAGGCACTGCCAACAGGCGGAGTACAAATACCAATACATAAGTTAAACGTAATGATGATGCCGAAGTGAACTGGATCGATTCCTAGCTCTTGCGCAATAGGTAAGAAAATAGGCGTGAAAATTAACAAGGCTGGTGTCATATCCATGAAAATACCGACAACAAGCAAAATTAAGTTAATAATCAACAAAATGATAATTGGATTATCAGACAGGGCCAGTAATGCATCACTCACGGCGTAAGGAATGTCTCCATTGGCCATCGCCCAAGCCATCGCCATAGATGCCCCAATCAATAGCATGATCATAGAAGCCGTCATGATGGAACCCAGAATAATGCTCGGCATATCCTTAATGGTTACTTCACGATAAATTAGCGCTAGTAGCAAAGAATACACAACCGCGATCGCAGAGGCTTCCGTGGCCGTAAAGACACCACCAATAATCCCCCCCATGATGACCACAATCAACCCCAAACTAGGCAAGGCTCTTAAGGTGACAATGCCAGCTTCGCCTAAAGAAACTTTTTCGGATACTGGGTAGTTTTTCTTTTTAGCCACCACAGCAACAGCTAACATGACGCAAGCGCCCATCAACAACCCTGGTAGATAACCCCCAAGAAACAGTGCACTAATAGACGTGCCGCCCGAAATAAGGGAGTAAACAATCAAGGCATTACTAGGTGGAATTAATAGACCTGCAGGACTGGAGGTAATATTGACGGCTGTTGAAAAAACAGGATCGTAACCACTCTTTTTCTGTAATGGGGCCATGGTGCCGCCAACGGCTGCGGCCGCCGCCACCGCTGAACCAGAAATCGATCCAAAAAGCATATTTGCAATCACATTTACATGTCCCAAAGAACCCGGTAAACGCCCAGCTAACAATTTAGAAAATTCAATCAACCTTAATGCCAAGCCACCTCGGTTCATTATATTGCCAGCTAGAATAAAGAACGGAATGGCCAATAAGGTGAAACTGTCCATCCCTGAGGCAAGCTTTTGTGAAACAACAGAAAGTGAAGCATCAAAAGGCAGCGACACCATAATAGACAATAACGAGGCAATCGCGATGGAAAAGGATATTGGTACACCAAGTACCAACATAGTGAAAAAACTACCGAATAAAACGAGTGCAATTAACCATTCCACGTTTTTTTATCCTTATTATTAGAATTTTAAACCACTAAATAAGGTAACGAACAAACGCTACCGTCTAGCATGTAGAGATTTTTAATTTTGTGTTGGAGCAAAAAGATCTCGTAATAGATAAAGAATCATGCAGGCACCACTGATCGGTATTGCCGCATAGACCCAGCCCATTTCCAAACCTAACACAGGAGAAAGCTGCCCATTACTGAGTGTTTTCAGCACCAGAGAACCACCGCCAAACACCATAATTACAACGGCAAAAAACAAACCGATTAAGGTAATTGCCATTTGCAGCATGACCTTTTTTCGGCCCTCTAATGCCAGCAGCATAAAGTCCATCGCCAAATGTTTTTTCTTTCCTAAAGTAAATGCTGCGCCTAACAAACCCACCCAAATAAATAGAAATCGAGCCATTTCATCTGTTGACGTACTGGGCGCATTCAAAACATAACGAGAAAAAACCTGCCAAACCACACAAGCCACTAGAGTCACCATCAGGGCCACGCAAATAGTCGATAGAATGCGGTCTACCACTTGAATAAATTTCGTCATTTTCCACCTCCAGAAGGGATAAAAAGCCCACAATAGCTTCCACCAATCGACGACATATTGAACCAAACATAGATTTTGGTCAACTAAATGAACTCAATTGGTTGACCAAAAACAACCCACATGCAATTATGCCAATTCGCACACACACACTTTGATAATCTAAAGCATTATAAAAATACCAAAACGGAGATTTACAAAATGTTAAACTTCAAAAAAACTAAGCTAAATTTAGCTTCTGCACTTTTGCTAGGCGGATTAATGGGCACTTCATCCATGACCTTCGCTGAAACAATTAAGCTTAGTCATAATGGCGATACAAAATCCCCTGTTCATAAAGCACTAAAATTCTTTGCTGATGAAGTAAAAGAAAAGTCCGATGGGGATTTAAAAGTACGCGTCTACCCAAATGGACAATTAGGCACTCAGCGCGAATCTTTAGAATTATTACAAAGTGGCGCGCTCGACATGGCGAAATCAAACGCTAGTGAGCTTGAATCATTCGATCCAGCTTATGGCGCATTCAATATTCCTTATATTTTTAGAGACCGTGAGCACTTCTATCGCGCATTAGAAAGCGAAGACGTTGGTCAGAAAATTTTACGCTCTTCTGCAAAATACGGCTTTGTTGGTGTTGCTTATTTTGATGCAGGATCTCGTAACTTTTATACGTCCAAGCCTGTACACTCTCCTGCCGATTTGAAAGGCATGAAGATTCGTGTTCAACCAAGCCCAAGCGCAATAAAAATGATGGAGCTGATGGGTGCATCTCCTACACCACTTCCATTCGGTGAATTGTATACAGCTCTTCAACAACGCGTTGTTGATGGTGCAGAAAACAACATTGGCGCTGTTACCACTTATCGTCATGGTGAAGTGGCTAAATACTACACTCGTGATGGTCACGCGATGATTCCTGATGTGCTAGTTATTAGCACTAAAACATGGGAAAAACTGTCTGATAAAAACAAAGCAGCAGTATTAGCCGCTGGTAAAGATGCCACCGCTTATATGAAAAAGATTTGGGGCGAATACACGGATGAAGAGTTGAAAAAAGCAACTAAAATGGGTGTAGAGATCATTGATGTTGATAAAGACCCCTTCATTAAAGCAGTTGCTCCAATGTTTAAGGAAGCCGAGCAAAACCCTGTTATTGCTCCTTACGTAAAAGCTATAAAAGCACTCGACAAATAAGCAAAATCAAGCGACTCTTATATTATTGCTACAGTAGTTAATGCCACTGTAGCTGGAATAAGAGTCGCTCATTATTTGAACATTTTCTTGTAACACATCTATCTCTATTCTTTTCATCGAATTGGCTCAATAAAGTAGAAAGCTATGATAAATACTCTTGTAAAACCAAAGCGCCTATACCAAGAGGTGGGACTTAAGTTATACGAGGAACTTAGACAAGGCGAATATAAGGTTGGAGATCGCTTACCTCCAGAGCGCGACATTGCCGAGCAATTAGGTGTCAGCAGGACACTACTTCGTGAAGCATTAATTATGCTTGAACTAATGGAGATCGTTGAAGTCCGTAAGGGCAGTGGTATTTATCTTTTAAAGCAGCCAACCAGCATTAAGTCATCAGATAAATTTGAAGAATCTCTAGACAAAGATGATGTTGGCCCTTTTGAAATGATGCAAGCAAGACAACTGCTTGAAAGCCACGTAGCAGAATTTGCCGCTACCCAAGCGACTAAAAAAGACATTATCAAAATGCGCGATGCCTTGGAGCTAGAAAAACAAAACATTGATTCAACAGATCAAGATCATGCTGCCGACAAACTGTTTCATTTAGCCATTGCTGAAGCGACACAAAACAGCGTACTCGTCGATCTAGTTGAAAACCTATGGGAACGACGTGAAAACAGCCCAATGTGGAAACAACTTCATTCCCACATCAAAGATCAAGCTTATCGCAAACAATGGTTAGTCGATCATGAAAACATTCTACTTGCTATTCAACAAAAGAAACCGGATATAGCACGTATGGCGATGTGGCGTCATTTAGAAAACGTAAAAGATACCTTAATGTTGCTGTCTGAACATAAAGACCCAAATTTTGATGGCTACCTTTTTAGCACCAATCCGGTGCAGCTTCCCTGTAGCTAAGAGGGTAAAAATAAGCCCTCTTGAGTTCATCACGACTCCTTCCTTGACCTGCTAAATTACTAAAATGTAATCTCCCCTAGGCTGATAAATAGACAACCTAGATCGTTATTTTTTGTTCTTAACACTCACTCACGCCATCATATTGTAATAGATACTTTTTTTAACAAATCTAATCACCTGTTCAATTGCCGTTCTGACATTCATAGTCTATCTATAAATAGAGTCTTTCTTACTATTGGAATATATGATGGATCATAGTGAAGTCGCTGAAAGCAACAATAACTTAGAAAACAAAAAGTTAGTTAATAATACCTTTTTTCAACAATTAGTCAGTTGCTTACCCATGGCGGCTATGGTGGTGAGTACTGACGCAAGAATTCTTTTTATCAATGGTACTCTTTCTGAAGTGCTCGGTTATTCACCTGAGGAGCTATTAGGCCAAGGTATTGATTTTTTACTCCCTACCGAATTTCAAGCAAATCACAAAAAGCTAATGATGCAGTTTTTTAGTGCACCTCGTAAACGTCAAATGGGGGCAGGCCAAGCTCTTTATGCTCGAAGAAAAAATGGTAAACACATTCCTATCGAAATTGGCTTAAACCCCATAGAGCAAGAAGGACTAACTTTTGTCTTAGCTACCTTGATCGACCTCACAACGAGGCAACGAGCAAGTAACATGTTCCAACGCTCAATTCAGAATGCCCCCCACGGCGTCTTGGTGATTGATGCTAAAGGCATTATTCGTTTGACTAACAACGCACTCTGCCAGTCTTTTGGTTATAGCTCTGATGAACTCATCAATCAGCCGATGGGAATGCTTCTTCCGCAACGTTATCGCAAGCATCACGATCATTTACGTCACAGCTTTCACCAAAGCCCCACCCCCAGAATGATGGGCGTGGGTCGAGACCTTACCGCCTTACATAAAGATGGACGCGAGTTTCCTGTTGAAATAGGGCTCAGCCCATTTGAAGACGAAGAAAACAATGAAATGGTGCTGGTTTCTTTATTAGACATTACCAAGCGCAAACGCTTGGAACAGGAGCTGCGTGAAACCAATACCAATTTAGAAGAATTTACCTACGTCGCATCTCACGATTTACGCTCTCCTCTACGTGGTATTGCAGATTTATTAGAATGGGTGAAGGAAGACCTTGGGACAGACACATTGCCAGATGTAACAAAGAATTTAGACAGAATTAATGTCCGTATTCAACGCATGGAGCAACTCATTGACAATCTGCTGACTTACGCCCGCGCTGGGAAAGCCGAATCCATCACACAAGACATTAACGTCGATAGCCTATTCGATAATATTTTTGAGTTACTAGAAGTGCCTGACGGCATCACGATTACTCGTAACATTAATATAGAACATTTCACTTCAACATGGACACCACTTGAAACCGTGATGCGTAATCTCATTAGTAATGCCATAAAACATCATGATCAAGATACCGGTTCTATTGCCATTGGCTGTGTCGCTGAAAACAACCTTTGTCATTTTACTATTTGCGATGATGGACCAGGTATTCCAGAAGCCGCGTTCTCTCGTATTTTTCGCTTATTTCAAACCGTTACATCGAATGAGCGCAGTGGAACAGGAATTGGTCTATCCGTTAGCCGTCGTTTAGTAGAAACCCACGGGGGACGTATCAGTGTTGAAGCCAATAAACATCAGCGAGGCGTCACTTTTCATGTATGGTGGCCACGATTCTTAAGGAGGGATACTCATGATTAACGAATTAAGCGTACTCGTTGTTGAAGACGACGATGTTGCGTCAGAATCAATTACACGTAGCCTAAAGAAGGTATCGCCAAACATAAACCTAGTCTATGCAGAGCACGGCAAAGTAGCCATTGAAATTCTTAAAAACGAGCATCCAAGTCGATTTTTAACCACGCCCTATGTGGTTTTGCTAGATTTAAATATGCCCGTCATGAATGGTTTCGAGTTTCTGGAGTATGTTCGTGAGGATCCATCCCTTCAAGATACCATTGTTTTTATCCTGACCACCTCGAATGATGACAATGATCGCACAAGAGCTTATGACAATAATGTTGCAGGCTACATGGTCAAATCAGCCGTCGGACCTCAGTTTGCAAAACTCGCGGCCTTAATGGATGCCTATCGAAATGCTGTCGAGCCAAACCGTTAAATCTGGAGGTATCATGGAAGTACTAGAAGCCATTGAAGGTCACGCCCTTAAATTGTTAATTGTCGACGACGATGATGTTGATCGCGAACGTTTACGCAGAATGTTATCTAAATCCGATATAGAAACCACTATATCGGAAGCCTCTTCGGTAGAAGACTCCATGGACTTTCTCCGTAGCGACGAATATGACTGTGTCATTGTTGACTATCGATTGGGGTTAAGCTCTGGACTAACATTACTGAATAACATCCGAACCACGATGGCCAACCATTGCGCTGTGATTATGGTAACAGGCTTAGGAGACGAAGAAGTAGCTGCCGAAGCTATGCGACTAGGCGCAAGTGATTACCTACTAAAAAGCCAGTTACAAAGCCCACAACTTATTCGCGCCATCATTAGCTCTATTCATCGAGCAGAGTTGGAAAAAAAGCTCCATGATATGGCACATTATGACAACTTAACAGGCTTAGCCAGCAGGCCCTTGTTACTCGAAAATTTACAACAAGTCATCATCAATCAGGACGCTGCAGCCGTCGCCTTTCTGGATTTAGACAATTTTAAACCCGTGAATGACAATTACGGCCATGGTACAGGCGATTATGTTTTGGTGACTATTGCGAACCGGCTAAAGCAGATAATGCGTAAAAGCGATACGCTTTCTCGTATTGGTGGTGACGAGTTTGTTTTATTACTGCGAGATGTATCTTGTAGAGAAGAATGCAATGGCTTCCTGAATCGCCTTATTGACCTAATCAATACGCCAATTGAGCTGGATGAATTTGACTGCCATGTTCAAGTTTCGGCGAGTATTGGCGTGGCTCTGGTGTCAGATGATGCCTTAGATGCCGATACGATTCTTCGTCGCGCCGATCAAACCATGTACCAAGCTAAAAACTTAGGATGCAACAACATTCTGTTTTTTGACCCAGATGAGGAACGTCGCCAATATGCACGAAGAACAATGTTACAAGCTGCGGAAAAAGGCATTACAAATTGTGAGTTCGAGCTTTATTATCAACCTCAAGTAGATATGCTAAATCATCAATTAGTCGGCGTAGAAGCGCTAATTCGGTGGAATCATCCTATTATGGGCTTCCTACATCCGGGAGACTTTTCAGAAGTATTAGAACACCCAAGTACGGGAATTCTTATTGGTGAATGGGTGATTCAAGAGGCACTACGCCAACACGCACTATGGCAGAAGAACGACCTAGTGATTAGCGTAAACATTGCCCCTGCCCACTTACTCAGTAAAGGGTTCGTTCCACGCTTAAATCAGCTATTAAAAAGTATTCCCGACATCAATCCGAATTTATTGGAACTTGAAGTCTTAGAAACCGTGTCAATTCAAGATATTAACAACGCTGTAGAGGTCGTAAGAGCATGCTGTGAATTAGGCGTTCATATAGCACTCGATGATTTCGGGACTGGTTATGCATCGCTCAGCTATTTAAAGCAATTGCCATTGAATACGCTAAAAATCGATAAGAGCTTTGTGCAAAATATTTTATCCAATCAAGAGGATCGCTCTATTGTCATGTGCATTGTCGCGTTAAGCAAAGCGTTTAACTACCACCTGATCGCGGAAGGCGTTGAATCTTTGGAACACGAACAAGCTCTTATTGAAATGGGCTGCCTACGAGGACAAGGATACTTCATAGCTAGACCCATGCCTGCTGACAACATGACACAGTGGATTGAATCATATAACGAAAAAAACAACCTCCACTAATCCACTTTTTACTGCATACGTTTCAATACATAACGCCGTCTTGTTAATAAATTAACAGCGGCGTTTTAATGGCCCACAGCAAGCAGCATCATGACAGAACACACCCAATATTGTGCAAAACCCCACAAAAACGCCTCTTACTAAAGTTTCAAAACTGCTTTTTAGTTTCATTAAAGGAAAAGTAACTTCCGCTTAGATCGAAGGTTGGTAGACTGCGCCACATAATCAAAACAAGCAAAAAAAGAGAGTCTACAATGATCACTAATGATGTAATGACGGTGCAGGATCAACGCACTAGTAAAATCATATTAGCTATTGCTGCTATCACTATTTTATTAGCCACCTTTGCAGGCATGATGCCAGGCGGAATGATAGGAGCCATAGGGATTATGGTTATTGTTGGCTTCATCCTTAACTACATTGGTGATAGAACACCGATTATCAATCAGTTTTTTGGTGGCGGTGCCATTGTCGTTATTTTCGGCTCGGCCTACTTATTCCACAGCGGCCTATTCCCTTCTAGCGCTGAAAGCAATGTCACGACCTTCATGAAAAGCGGTGGCTTCTTAGCTTTTTATGTAGCAAGCCTTGTGACTGGCTCTATATTCGGAATGGATACTCAAACCCTTAAAAAAGCCGCCTTAAAATACATTCCTGTTATTTTAGGATCCGCTTTCTTTGCGTGTATCTTAACGGGTCTAGTAGGCATGTTAGTAAGTAAAGATTTTTACGATTCGGTTATGTTGATTGCACTCCCTATTATGGGTGGTGGCATGGGCGCTGGTGCCGTTCCTTTGGTTGAGATCATGTCTGGAAAGACTGGCATGAACTCTGAAACCTTGATGTCTCAAATGGTACCAGCACTGGCTATAGGTAACGCCATTGCCATTGTTATGGCGGGCTTACTTCACAAACTGGGTCAAATAGCACCAAGCCTAACAGGTAACGGTCAACTTATTCGTGGTCAAAAGACTACTGAGGAAGAAGAGCAAAAAACATCATCGCTGAATGTCACAACTTTAGGGGTTGGTGCATTACTAGCTGTTAGTATGTATTTCATTGGCACCCTACTATCAAATTACATCAGCATGCACACTTATGCACTAATGATCCTATCTATTGCGATCATCAAAGTATCTGGCATCATGCCAAAAGCATTAGAGCAAGCTGCCTTCTCTTGGTATAAGTTTGTCGTAGGAAACCTAACCCCTGCTTTATTAGTAGGTATCGGTGTGGCTTATACTGATTTAAACCAGATCTTAAACGCATTGTCTCCTATGTACTTCTTACTGGTATTAATCACAGTACTGGGTGCGGTAATTGGCGCAGGTTTGATTGGTTGGCTAATGGGCTTCTACCCTATCGAAGCCGCTATCACAGGTGGTCTTTGCATGGCTAACATGGGTGGTACAGGCGACGTAGCGGTTCTTGCGGCGAGTAAGCGTATGGAACTGATGCCTTTCGCACAGATATCTTCTCGAATTGGCGGCGCCTTCATGCTGATTCTTGCGACTCTAGTGGTTCAAGCTATCGCGTAAAGTACATTACATTGAAGTCAGGGTCATCAGAACCTTGACTTCAATCCATCACTCCTTGAATAAATCTACCGCCTCTCCCTTCTCTAAAACAATTACAGTTCAAGCTTACAACTAAACAGGTCGAACCAAAAAACGCTCCAATAAAGTCACTAACTCCGTTGTTAGGGCTGCTTCACCGAGCATATGAGGTCGACTGGATATCACTTCATTTATCACCGCATCAATAGATACACCAATAATATAAATCGACAATTTCGGGTCTGGCACATTCACCATGTGAGGTTCTAAGATAAATAACAGCTGATCACGTAATTCGGTTGCTTCATCTAAAACGGACCTCACTGTAAACGGAATCTCTGTATTAAGAACTTTGTGAACCTCGGGCTCCATTTGGTGCTTTTTAACAAGCACGCCAATAATCTCCGTAAGTACTTCTCTAAAAGTAAGCCCAGCTGGCAAATTACTAAGGGTATCAAACAAGTCTGCACGCATGTCATCAGAATGCCGTTTTTGCAATTCTGCAACGATCGATTCTTTATTGGGAAAGAATTGGTACAACGAACTAATGTTCACACCCGCGCGCTCTGCAATAGCGTTTGTCGTAAAACCGCCCCATCCTGACTTCATCAAAATGTAAGTAGATGCTTGAATAATAGCATCCACTGTTGCCTTAGAACGCTTCTGTACAGGCATTTTACGCGACTTTGAGGGCTCTTTCTTGTTGTTCAAAACATGCTCCTGAATGCAAGTTTTCAAAATTAAAGTAATAACTTACTATTTATTCATGGGAATGAACAATAAAACAGATACTCAATTAACCAAAAAACTAAACTTACATAAAAGAGAAACAAAATGAATAGCATAACTAACGAACTAAATTGGGACACTTTCCAATCAATAAATCATCAACGCAGGGCCATTAGAGACTTTTGTGACAAAGCAATCTCCGAGGACGAGATCTACGCGATATTAACCGAAGCACAATTCGCTCCATCCAGCGTTAACCTTCAGCCCTATCAATTCCACTGGATCAGAGATTCAGCCAAAAAAGCCAAAATAGCAGAGTTTTGTAACGGTCAAAAAGCCGCCCAAACCGCTGCTGAAATTATTGTCATTGTTGCCAATACAGACTTTGCACGTGACACGATTGTTGAGCAGCTTGCCAATATTGACCGCTCTACAACCATGCCTGATAAGTCAAAAGACTATCATCGAAAAAATTTAACCAAGTTTGACAAAATATTAAAGATTGGCGGCTTGCCGATCTGGACACCCATCGTTTCACTTCTATCGATGTTGCGCCCTTGCCTTTCTTTACTGCCAATTGGGCATTTAGGTAGTCGTCATTGGGCTGCCAGAAACGCAACCTTTGCGGCACAAACGTTAATGCTTTCCGCGTCTGCAAAAGGTATTGATTCTTGCCCAATGGAAGGTTTTTCTTCAGCGAAATTAAGCAAACTTCTCAACCTCCCTCGTGGTGCTGTTATCCCTGTCGTGATTGCTCTGGGTTATCGATCAGAAACTGCCAGAGTGGAAGAACAATCCCGCCGCAGTTTAAAAACCATCACCATCGAACACTAAAGCAAATACCTGTAAGTGTTGGGTAATAGTTGACGAATTAACCTAAGCCTTTAATTAGCCACTATTACCTAACAACTGCACAGAGGAATAACCGTAATGAGTATCACCAACCGATGGGGGACAACAAAAATTTCAACACACAAAAACGTACTGCTTATCGCTCTAGTGGCAAGCAGTAGTCTAGTTGCAGCACTGTATTTTTCGTCGCCAGTTCAAGCATCTGACAACATCATAAAAGCAGAAGCGGCACTCACTGTGACGACGTCCAAAATACGCTCACTAGAATGGCACAGCAGTCTTCAAGCATCGGGAGACATCGTCGCTTGGCAGGAAGCTATCATTGGCGCTCAGCTTACTGGATTACGGTTAGTGGACGTATTGGTCGATGTGGGTGACTCAGTAACAAAGGGACAAATCATTGCTCGCTTTGATAGCGCTAGCCTTATTAATGAAAGAACCCTATTAAAAGCGAATCTTGATGAAGCATCCGCTTTAGTGACACAAGCTTATGTAGATTACAAAAGAGCATTTGCCCTTAGCCAAACAGGCGGCATCAGCAGACAAAGTTTGTTACAAGCCGAGACCCAGAAACAGACCACAGCCGCTGCAGTAGCGGCGGTTAAAGCTCAGCTCGCATCGAATACGCTGCAATTAAGTTATATCAATGTCGTTGCTCCTGACGATGGTGTTATTAGCTCGCGCTCCGCGACGCTTGGCGCTATAGGCTCAGTGGGACAAGAACTGTTCCGCCTCATTCGAGACAACCGCATTGAATGGCATGGTCAACTGACCGCAATGCAAGCAACGCAACTAGCAATAGGTCAAAAAGTGACACTTGATCTTGCTAATAATAGTACGGCGACAGCTTACGTACGCCAGATTGCACCCACCATGAACCCACAGAACCGCATGATCACAGCGTATGCGACCATTGAGCCGAATAACCAAGCTCGTGCTGGCATGTTTGCCACTGGGACGCTTCAACTCAATAAAACATCAGCACTTGTTGTACCCGCTGCCAGCGTGGTAATCCGTGATGGCCGCAGCTATGTGTTTGAGCTGGTTGCGGCAACCCAGCAAGTAATACAACGCCCTGTCGAAGTAGCACGCCGTCAAGGCGATTTTATCGAGGTCACAGGTAACATAAAGGCCGAGGCTACCATCATAAATCAAGGAGCAGGCTTTCTTAGTGAAGGCGACATTGTAAAAGTAGTAAGTGAAAACACATCAAGCACTGACTCTGCAATACCTCAAAAGCAGGAAACACTATGAGCAAGTTGACTGAAAATTTCGCTACTTGGTCTATTCGTAACCCTATTCCGACCATTTTACTGTTTGTTTTATTATCTATCGCAGGCATAAAAAGCTTCCAACAACTGCCTATCGCTGAATTACCTGATGTTCAATTACCCACTATTTTAGTGACACTATCACAGCCAGGCGCGGCACCAGCCCAGCTTGAAACTGAGGTAGCTAGAAAAGCAGAGGATGCATTAGCGACATTATCGAGTTTGCGCCACATACAAACAGCTATCTCCGACGGAGTAGTCAGTATCCGCGTTGAATTCATGTTAAAGAAATCACTTTCTGACGCATTAATTGAGTCTCGTAATGCGTTGGATAGAATCCGTTCTGACTTACCCGATGATTTACTTGAACCATCCGTAAGTGCTGAAACAGTAGATGCCGACACATTACTTACCTATGCAATCAGTACGCCACATATGAATGAAGAGGCACTCTCTTGGTATGTCGACAATACAATTAGTAAAAGGGTTCTAAGCGTTCCAGGACTAGGACGTTTCGAACGGGTCGGAGGTGTACAGCGCGAAATACACATCGAACTGGATCCAACTAAGTTAACAGGACTTGGCGCGACAGCAAGTGATGTGTCCCAAGCTCTTCGCAATGCGCAGTTGGAATCATCTGGCGGCAGAATGCAGCTTGGAAATACGGAGCAATCGGTTCGTACCATATCAACTGTTAAAACAGCGGCAGAATTGAACGCCTTTTCGATTGTATTGGCGGATGGCCGTCAATTACGACTAGACCAAGTGGCCAACGTAAAGGACACAACTGCAGAGCGCAGCCAAATAGCGCTTTTAGATGGCAAAGCCGTCGTGGGCTTTCAAGTTTATCGAGCAAATGGTTTTGACGAGACAAAAATCGCGGCAGGCATTAAGAAAGAACTTGAAGACCTAAAAGCTAAAGACGCGGTTGACTTCACTTTGGTTTATGACAAGGTTTCTGAAACGGAGGAGCAATACAAAGGTTCAATCAATATGCTTTTCGAAGGAGCCTTTCTCGCAATATTAATTGTCTGGTGGTTTTTACGTGACTGGCGCGCAACACTAATCGCTGCTACCGCATTACCTTTATCAATCCTCCCTACTTTTACCGCGATTTACTTTCTCGACTATTCATTAAATACCTTAACTTTACTGGCGCTTGCAGTCATTGTTGGCATCCTAGTAGACGATGCCATTGTTGAAATAGAAAATATCGAACGTCACGCTAGCATGGGGAAAGACATCAAGAAAGCAGCGGGAGACGCTGTTACGGAAATCGCCTTAGCGGTTATGGCAACCACCATGACACTTGTTATGGTATTCGCCCCAACCGCCATGATGAGCGGTGTAACAGGACTGTTCTTCAAACAATTTGGCTGGACGGCAGTGGTCGCCGTGTTGTCATCCTTGTTGGTCGCGCGGTTATTAACGCCTATGATGGCCGCCTATTTACTAAAACCCAAAGTACATAAAAAAGACAAAAAACAAAGCAAACTGCTGACGCTTTACTTGTCTATTGTGCAGTGGACTTTAGCCCATCGCCTTACCACACTGATCGCTACTTTTGTGCTTTTTGCAGCCTCTATTTCCTTAGTGCCACTGTTAAATACCGGGCTTATGCCCGCCTCCAACACAAATTATACCAGTGTTAATATTGAACTCGCGCCAGGCAGTGCCTTCAATAAAACGTTGGAAAAGTCAGAGGAAGCGAGAAAAGCACTCATGGAAGTTGCTGGCATTGACCACGTATTTACAACCGTTGGTGTTGCCGGTGGCGAAGACTCAAGTGGTGATATCCGCAAGAGTAAATTGACATTGATTTTAAAAAAACGCGGTGAGCGAGCGACACAAAGTGAGATTGAAAAAACCTTACGTAGCGTTTTAATTAATGTACCGGGTGCAAGGTTTTCTGTCGGTGGTGGGCTAGGACAAGAATTATCACTCATTCTTGCCAGTGACGACAACGCTGCACTTAAAGCCAATGCGGACAGTCTTTTAAAAGAATTACGTGGTGTAAGCGGCATTTCAAACATTGAATCTACAGCAAGTTTAGAACGCCCTGAAATCATTGTGCGACCCAACTTACAGCGTGCTGCAGAACTTGGTGTATCAACTTCCGCCATTGGCGATACGATCCGCATTGCGACCAGTGGTGATTACAACTCTCAGCTTGCTAAACTGAATTTAGATGCTCGACAAGTTTATATTCGTGTGCAGTTGGCTGACAGCCATCGACTCGATATAGAGACACTGAATAATCTGCGTGTGCCAGGACGTGACGGACGCCTTATCCCTCTTTCCAGTGTGGCCTCCCTTTCCTTTGAAAGCGGGCCATCGCAAATAGATCGATATGATCGTGAGCGCTTTATTACCATCAATGCAAAACTCAATGGACGCGCATTAGGCGATGTGGTCAGTGCTGTTTACGAGTTACCTACCATCAAAGGACTGCCTGACAACGTACACCTCACTGAAGCGGGTGACGCAGAACTGATGAACGAACTCAGTTCTGGTTTTAGTACCGCTATCATAACCGGTTTACTATGCGTGTTATGCGTACTTATCCTGTTATTTAAAGATATGGTACAACCAATAACTATCTTATCTGCCATACCTTTGTCTTTAGGTGGTGCTTTTGTCGCCTTATTGTTAACAGATAGCGAATTAGATATCCCCTCAATGATTGGGCTCATTATGTTAATGGGCATAGTCACTAAGAACTCTATTTTGCTTGTGGAATATGCAGTGATGTCGATAAAACAGCATGGGGTAACCATGCATGACGCTTTGCTAGATGCCTGTCATAAAAGAGCAAGACCTATCATCATGACCACCGCGGCAATGATTGCCGGCATGTTGCCGATTGCCATTGGTTTAGGCGCTGATGCAAGCTTTCGACAACCCATGGCAATTGCTGTTATTGGAGGGTTAATCACCTCTACTCTCTTGAGTCTAATTGTTGTCCCTGTGGTATTTACCTATATGCATGGCTTAGGAAAAAAAATCACAACCTTCTTCAAAGGCGAGCCACCTATAAACAGCAAGAATTCCAATAATGGAACGACTAAGACAGAAAGCCCGTAAAAGTAATTCAGATTATAACTCTAAAAAACAAGCTCGTAAGTGTTCCGTAATATTCTACGACTTACAGTAAAAATTCGTCTTTCAAGAATTGAGGAAAACATGAAAAACAAGGCTAAAACAAAAGAAAAACACACAAAATCCATTATATATGCTCGATTAAAACGAAATAGACTATTTTTTAAATATAGCCTTGCATCTTTTGCATTGACACTTTTGACAACAGGGGAGGCGCTAGCAGATGGCACAACATCAGTTGCGTTAGGGATTGCCGCTGGCGTTAGTGGTTCTGAATATCGTGAAGTAGATAGCGACCTCGCAGCTATACCAATAGTGTTGGTTGATAACTCTTGGATATATCTTCTGGGTTCGACGTTAGATTTAAAAGTCGCCGAGACCAATAGCATCGCTTTTACTATACGCGGTAAATATGGACTCGGTGATGGTTATGACAGCTCAGATTCTTATATTTTTGATGGCATGGACAGCAGAGATTCTAGTCTCTGGGTTGGTCCAGCAATGACATGGAGTAACCCTATGTTTGATTTAAAACTTGAAGCTCTAGTAGACGCAATGAACAACAGCGACGGTCAACAGGCCTCCTTTTCAATTTCAAAAGGCTTTAGCATTAGTGAGCGCCTACAAGTCGAGCCGAGCATTGGCACAACATGGTATAGCGATAAATACGTTAACTATTACTATGGTGTAAAATCCTCTGAAGTAAATGCAAACAGATCACAATACGATGGAAAATCTACAACAGTTTTAGATGCTGGCGTTCGTTTCAATTACGCTATAGATAAACAGCAGTCATTAGCATTAGATGTTAGTGTAAAACAATTCGGTGATGAAGTTGAAGATAGCCCCTTGACCGATAAAAAGACGACAGCGGCGGCCTATCTAGGCTACATTTATCGCTTTAAATAATGCTTCTTTGACAAAAAATAGAAGCTAAAAAGAAGAACAGCCCTGCTTTATGACATCGTTCGTTATAAAGCAGGTTTTTTATTTTTACCTAGTCGTTTATTTTTATGAATCGAATCATCTTAGTTGAAGACAATGCTCGCCTAGCTCAAATGGTATCAACGGCATTACAAAAGGTCAGTATCGAGTTGGATATTTTCGCTAATTTAGCGATGGCAAAACATGCCCTAGAAGCACAAGATTATGGCTTAATCGTACTTGATAGAGGGCTTCCTGATGGGGATGGATTAAGCTTACTTAAAACCTTACGTCAAAGAAACGTAACAACCCCATGCCTCGTATTAACCGCCAGAAATGCTGTACATGATCGAATAGAAGGCTTGGAAACAGGAGCAGATGACTATCTTGTAAAACCTTTTGCCATGGATGAATTAGTCGCCAGAGTTCGGGCTCTGCTACGAAGGCCTACCGCTATAAAACCCCTATCTCCCATTTATGAAGATATTACCTTAGACGTAGACAACGCTCAGCTTAAATGCGGCACTCAATCTGCCACTCTCGCAACTGCAGAAGTTCAAATTCTATACATTTTGATGCGGTCTGCAGATACAACAATAAGTCGAACGAAGCTTGAACAAGGAGCATGGGGCTTAAATCAAGCAGTCACTCCTAATGCGTTAGATGTCGCACTACACAGAATACGCAAAAAATTAAGTACCTTAGGCTCACAGGTAGTCATCTCAAACACTCGAGGGCTTGGTTATGCTGTCTCTAAAAAATCGCTTTAAACACAGCCTCAAGTATCGATTAATCATTACTTTTTTTGCCGCACTAACATTATTAATCAGCGGTATTTACAGCTATTTATTTGTCATGAACCCTAATCTGCTTATTAATCATATTTTAAATGAACAAGCAGAATTTTTAATCGATGAAATTTACACAAATAGCATGGGAGCACCAGAACTCTCCATACAAAAAAACAACCAAGATGAGCACTGGGTATGGATTTATGAGACATTAAGCGAGGATCTTTTTTACCAAATTATCAATCCACAAGGAGAAGTTATATTAGCATCAACGACGCACACAAAAACATTCGCTCCAGACAATATTTCATACAATAAAAACACAAGCTATTTCACGTTCACCCATAATAACAAGCTTTTCTATGCCCTTAACGAGCCTTTGAGTGCGATGTATACTGGCTATTACATACAAGTAGCAACAAGCCTAAGGCTTCTAGAAGTATTTCAGATAACAAAAAGATCGCCTATATCAAAAACCGTTTTACTCGTCTCTATACTGTCGTTATTTATTGTCAGCTTTGCAGTCATAATTACCATACATTTCATGTTACGACCGTTAAGAGAGGCTTCTAACATTGCGACCAAGATAACACCCCAAAATCTTCAAGGTCGCTTATCCATGATAGAAATGCCAAGCGAGTTAGTACCGCTAATCAGCGCCTTCAATGCAACGCTTGAGAGATTAGAGCAAGGCTATAAAGTTCAGCAAGAATTTTTGGCAACAGCAGCACATGAATTAAAAACACCTTTATCACTCATTCGTGGCGAAATAGAAATGCTTGAAGGGGTCAACTCTAAAAATATAATGCTTGAAGACGTTGATCATATTTCACGCCAAATTCACCAATTATTGCACCTGGCTGAAGTTCGTGAATCACACAATTATGCTTTTCAAAAAGTAGCGCTTATTGATGTGGTCAATGATGTCTCTCATTATTTATCACGTCTTGCCAAAAAACACGACACTTCCATTCAAATACTTGATGATGTCAAAAGCCTTCATCTCAACGCAGACGCAAGTACACTTTTTATACTGCTCAAAAACCTCATTGAAAATGCCATTTATCACTCTCCCGCCGGAACCACTATCGATTTAACTATGACACAAAGTACAGTGAGCGTTCGAGATTATGGCCAAGGAATTGACGAACAAGACATGGCTTTACTCTTTAATAGATTTTGGCGTGCTCCCAAACAAAAAATTAACGGCGCGGGTTTAGGTTTGGCTATTTGCTTGGAAATTGCTTCGATTCATGGCTGGAAAATCACCGCACATAATTCATCGCCAGGTGCTTCATTCGTTTTAGATACGTCACCTCAAGAGCCAGAAAACGAACCAACGAGAGAGCCCTAATCTAATTTTACGTAATCTTTAGTGATATCTCCGTATACTGTATAATCGCGTTCCATCTTTTATTGATCCAGATACGCGAATGACTCTAAAGTCTTATCTTGCCTTAATTACTCTCTCCACCATTACTCTTATAGTACTGGCAGTCGGTGTGGTGCTGGGCTATTCCCTACAAAAAAGCTATCTTGATAGCATTAGCCAACGAGGCTTAGAACTCGGCCGAGTCATAGCGCACAATGAAAAGGTCATTCAGGCCGTCGAGTTAAGCAATCAAGATAAAGCCAATGATATTCAATCCTACGTAGAAATGCTTCGCGCTCAAACCGACGCATCTTATATCGTTGTGGTGAATAAAGACGCCATTCGTTTAAGCCACCCAGAACTAAATAGAGTGGGTAAACACTTTGTCGGTGATGATATTTATCAAGCATTGAGGCAAGGTAAGGATTACACAAAAGTCGCCGTTGGCACGCTAGGTCAAGCGATTCGAAATTCAGTCACCATCCGAAAAGATGGCCAAATCATTGGGGCCATTAGCATTGGTTATCTGTCCCAACCCACCAGCGAGTTAATCTTCAAACATTTGCAAGAAGCAGGACTGCTAGTCGGCTTTGTGTATCTTCTTGGTATCGTCATAGCTGGCTTTTTAATCCTAAAACTAAAACGGACTTTTTTAAGCTTAGAGCCAGAAGAAATCGTTCAGAAATTCAAAGAACACGAATTAATTTTAGACAGTATTCGTGACGGCATTGTAGCCATTGACCATGAGCAAAACATTACAGCGATCAATAGTATGGCCATTGAATGGTTAACCATGAATGTACTCAGTGCGTCTCAGGTTGTCGGAAAGCCGTTAAGCAATCAATCTCAAAGCCTTTCTCATTTTGCCCTAGAGGCTCAAGGGCAAATTACGCAAAACCGTTTCAATTTAGGCAAGCTAGAATTCATCGCGACCTTATACCCAATAAAGGTAAAAAATGGTGATGTGGGTTACGTTATTGTATTTTTTGCAGATCATGGAGAAAAATCACTAGAACAAGAACTAACCGCCACAAAGAACTACGCGGACTTATTACGCGCTAAAACCCATGAATATTCAAACCATCTCAATGTTTTGTCAGGTATGTTACAGGCAGAGCGCTATGTGGATGCTATCGAATTTCTTCAACAAGAAAGTGACGGCGACCAAGTCGTGCTAAGACAGATTATTAAAACCATTGAAAATAGCGCGGTAGCCGGCCTTATTTTCGCCAAACACAACAAAGCTAAAGACCTTAAAGTCGACATGCTTATTGAAAGCGATTGTCAGCTTGGTCGATATCCCTCCACAACTAATGAAGCCCTCGTCACATTGGTAGGGAACCTTATAGATAATGCCCTATTAGCCGCATGGTCAAACAGATTACTTACGTCACCTTTTGTTAAGCTGTATATTAGTGATCGTAATGCTCACATCATGATTCAAATAGAAGACAGTGGAGCTGGTGTAGATGAAAAATTAGAAAGTCGGATTTTGGACTTTGGTGTCAGCAGTAAGCACAACTCTGAACAACATGGTATCGGGCTTTATTTAGTGAAAAAGGTTGTCGATCAATATCACGGCAGCCTTGATTGGGAACGCAGTGAGATGAATACCACTGTTTTTAGTATTTATTTAGACAAACGAGCGCTAACAAGATGAATCGCATTCCGGTCATGATAGTGGAAGATGATCTACGTGCTAGCTACGTATTAGAAAACACCATCAACCAACACTCAGATTTTTATGTAGCCGCTGTCTGTGAAAGCATGCTAGAAGCAGACCTAAAAGCAGAGGCTTTTGACCCTGAACTTATTATGGTAGATATTTCCCTACCCGATGGTAGCGGCATCGACTTAGTAACATCCTTAAAAAGCAAAGGCATCAGAGCCGCTTTTATGATGACCACAGCGGAAAGAGAAACCGCCACTATCGAAAAAGCCATCCAGCTAGGCGTAATGGATTACCTAGTAAAGCCCATTCGAATGTCACGAGTGCTGCAAGCCCTCGACGATTATTTAGACTTCAGAAAGCGGATAACGAAAAACGATAAAATAGATCAGCAAGACATAGATGCTTTATTTAGAAAAAGCGCATCGATAGACAGCACTCGAAAAACACCAAAAGGCATTGATGAAAACACGCTAGAAAAACTAACTCAGCATCTTGATACTATGGGGAACGCCCCATTCACAGCTGAAGAAATAGGTGATGCCATTAACCTCAGCCGCATTACCGCCAGACGCTATCTTGAATACTTAGAGGCCCAAGGCCAAGTCAGCATGGCATTAGATTACAAAACCGGTGGCAGACCTAAGCAACGCTACACCAAGACTGTGTGATCTGACATGTTTCAAGCAATGCAGCTATTAAAACAATTTTTCAGGTATAGAATCGCGCCCAAAAAAGTTATTTTTATTGGTATAGATTACCTGTGTTTTTCTTTGTCGAAATCCTTAATCGACAACAATAAAAGCTCGAAACAACCTATTGAAATCACGGCATTTATTGATGACGAACCTTGGAATAATCGCACTCAAGTTCACGGTGCAACCGTTTTCTCACCAAGTGAAATATCTGCACTTGTTCGAAGGCACGATGTTGCCTTGATCATACAAATAGAGGGAGAATCAATCAGCATTGCTGACAACATTTGGGAAGGCATTTTAAAAACAAACGCTACACTTGTCACCTTGAAGCAAAACCAAGACCTAACAACAATGCAACAAACGGTTTATCAAGCATGCCTAAAGAGCTAACGTAAGCCCTAAACGAAAGACAGCATCCATCAGCTTAAGACTCAAACCCTTTATAAATTAACCGCTACCCTTCTAGTTTAATAGCGGCTAACTGTGTTTAATAATTTAATAGGCCTTAGCAGAAGCAACTTGCTCGTTAGACATATTCATAGCGGTTTTAAGAGATTGAGTTGAAGACATCGCCATCACATTCAATTTATCTGTGTAAGCATCCTTTGGCAGTTTAATATCGCTACGTTGTGCTATTAAGGTTTTAAACTTTTCAACATCTATTGAGTCAGGACCATTTTTAATCGAGTTCAACTCATCTTCGGTTAAACTTGCCATGCCACCACCAGGTAAGTAAATAGCACCGGTAATAAAGTCCACACCAAATGCAACAACGCCAGGAACAAAGAAAAACAATAAGCCGATAGCATCCAATGCAGCGACGCCGACATCGATTTGACCATTTGTTTGACCGCGACGCTCAGGGTAAAGCAAAGTACCACATGCCGTCACTTGCGTAATAAGCAGCGCAGCGGCAACACCTCGCGCTAAATGAGTAAAGCCTCGATTTTTCTTCAAACCTGTCATACTTATTCCTTATCAATGATTAGCACTCTCTTACTCTAGCTTGAATAAGCTACAAAGCACAAACCTCATCATTTTTATTTCACAATGCTTTCGTACTAAACAAACAGGGCTTACTTATGAAATACAGAAAATAGTAGGATATGACGAAAAAGGTAACACTACGAAAGTGCCTAGATACACTTAAAAACACTATTAATTATTAACGCTGAATATGGAGAATCCCCCAAGCCTACTAGCTTGGGGATTCTCCATTCCTATCAGATATCCCCCATACACAAGTATTTGATTTCTAAATAGTCTTCTAGTCCATATTTTGAACCTTCGCGCCCCTGACCTGATTCTTTTACGCCACCAAAAGGTATCATTTCAGAACTGATGGCAGTTTCATTGATCCCCACCATACCGTACTCAAGCGCCTCACCAACACGCCAGATACGTGCGTGATCCTTAGTGTACATATAAGCTGCAAGTCCAAATTCAGTATCATTAGCCATGGCAACGGCTTCTTTCTCTGAACTAAACTTAAACACAGGTGCGACAGGACCAAACACCTCTTCTTTGGCAAGACGCATTGAAGCGCTTAAATCTCTAAGAACTGTTGGCTCAAAGAAATAATCTCCATTACTGCCAACACTGCCCCCGATACAAACCTTCGCCCCGAGACTTACCGCATCATCCACCAAAGAGACAACACCAGCCACCGCCTTTTTCGTAATTAAAGGTCCCATTGTACTAGTAGAAGAGAGTCCATCGCCCAGTACAAACTCAGATACACGTGCCGTAAAACGACGGATAAACTCTTCGTAAATAGAGTCCTGAACCAAAATACGATTGGCACATATACAAGTCTGACCTGCATTACGAAACTTCGCTATCAATGCACCTTCAACTGCTTTATCTAAGTCAGCATCTTCGAATATCAAAACAGGTGCATTCCCACCCAGCTCCATTGATGTTTTCTTAACGGTTTTTGCAGATTGTTCCATCAATATCTTGCCTACTGCCGTAGAGCCCGTAAATGTGATTTTTTTCACAATAGGGTTAGATGTCAGTTCTGCGCCAATCGCCTTTGAATCCGTTCCTGTTATGACATTAAATACACCCGCTGGAAAACCAGCTCGATCGGCCAATTCAGCCAATGCCAAGGCTGAAAGCGGTGTTTCAGATGCGGGCTTTAATACAATCGTGCAACCTGCCGCTAATGCTGGAGCCACTTTACGAGTGATCATAGCATTGGGAAAATTCCATGGTGTAATCGCGCCGACCACACCGACAGCTTGCTTAATCACTAGTGAACGTCGGTCTGAGGTAGTGCTTGGAAGAATATCACCATAGATACGTTTCGCTTCTTCAGCAAACCATTCAATATAAGAAGCACCATAAGCCACTTCACCACGAGACTCTGCAATCACTTTCCCTTGTTCAAAGGTCATAATTAAAGCCAGATCTTCTTGATTCTCCATAACAAGGTCAAACCAGCGACGCAAAAGAGAAGACCTTTGCTTGGCAGGTACTTCTCGCCACTTTTCAAAAGCGGCTTGAGCAGCATCAATGGCCAGCTGTGTTTCTTTAACCCCTAGATCCGCGACATTGGCAACCACATCACCAGTCGATGGATTAAACACCTCAAATACTTTTTCAGTCTTGGTTTGCACCCACTGTCCATTGATAAATCCTGCGCATTTAAGTAATGAAGGATCTTTTAATTTTTGTTGTAACATATTTGCTCCATTGAGAAATCATCCTCAGTAAATAGCTTAATTTGACGCAAGCTCTTCTTTTGAAGAAACAGACTTTTCCTGAGAACCACTACCTGCAAGATCATTTTGGTTGTAACGGATGCCATTAGCTTCATCAGCCAAGCCTTTCACCAACGCCCAACACATAAACAATAAAACAACAGAGAAAGGTAAAGCGGCGATAATTGACGCAGTTTTTAAAGAGTCCAACCCACCAGCAATCAATAGAATAGCTGAGACAGCACCAAGCCCGATCCCCCAAACAAGACGCAACACTTTAGATGGGTTCTTATCACCAAGTGACACTATTGTACAAATGACCAAGGTTCCTGAATCCGCAGAGGTCACAAACCATGTAACAATAAGGAAAGTAGTAAGACCTGCCACCAAATTCGTTAAAGATGGCACATTGATCGCCTCAATGGTGCTGTACAAAGCCAATGTAATATTGTCATTCACAACGCTAGCTAGAGAACCATCACCAAGCACCTGAATATGAAGAGCTGTTCCACCGAACACAATAATCCAAATAAAACCGCCTAATGGAGGAATGACTAAAGCAGTCAATAGGAACTGGCGAATAGTGCGGCCACGAGAAATACGCGCAATGAACATCCCAACTAATGGGCCCCAAGACAACCACCAGCCCCAGTAAAATATTGTCCACCAGCTCTGCCATTGACGATTAGGATCCGTATCAACCCAAAACCCCATAGGAATGAAGTTAGTAAAATAGTCACCTAAACCTGATACGGTCATTTTTAGTAAAAACACCGTAGGGCCAGCTAGAACGAAAAACGCAATGACGAGTACGCTTAATCGAATATTCCAAATACTCAATATTCGAATACCTCTACCTACCCCTGAAATAGCGGAAATAGTCGCTATAATCGAGACAATGGCGATTAATATTACCTGAGATGTAGAAGATATTTCGATTCCAAAAAGATAATTCAGGCCGGCGTTCATTTGCGACACCCCAAGACCTAACGTAGTAGCAGTTCCGAAAAGCGTGCTGAATATAGCCAAAAAATCGACAGCATGACCAATAGGACCATAAATTCTATCGCCCAATAGCGGGTACAATCCAGAACGGACGGTAAGCGGCAGCCCTCTTCGGTAGCAAAAATACGCTAAACAAAGACCCACTAAAATATAAACAGCCCAACCGTGAAGTCCCCAATGAAACATGGTTATACGCAATGCCACTCGTGCTGCTTCTAGCGTATTAGGTTGTATCTGCTCCATATCCAAAAATGGATTGCCCTGTAAATAGGTAATAGGCTCTGCAATACTCCAGAACAATAGCCCAGTACCAATCGCACAACTAAACAACATTGAGAACCAGGCGGTAAAACCGAATTCAGGTTTCTCATCATCCCTACCAAGACGAATATTACCGTAGCGACTGAATGCCACCCATACTGAGAAAAATAGTACAAAGCAGACAACCGCTATGTAATACCAACTCATATTAGTTTGGATCCAATGATTAATTCCATTAGCTATATCGTTAGATAGCTTTACATTTAAAACCGAAAAGAGAACAAACGCCCCGACCATCAAAATGGAACCGTAGGACATAATGTTGCGCATTCTCTTATGACTCATATCTTGTTCTGTACTGCTTGGTTTCATTACAACTCCTAAGCATAAGCCTTCAAATATAATATTTGAGTTTATTTTTATTGATTTAGGCTGTTACAGCGCTTTCTTTCTAACATCTTTAGAAGCTATTTATTAGCAATCACATGGCGATGAATGCTTGAATTCATTGCAAATCGAATTCGATTCATTACAAACACCATCCACTCGCTAAAATGCAGATTCAAGATAATTAAAAGGCACAAATAACCTGTATTTATCGCATTACAAATGGATTACCCATAGGTTCACTTGATGTACTAATCCAAGTGGTACGAACCCTGATGTAATCCTGAATAGCTTGAATACCCGCTTCACGTCCATAGCCTGATTGGTTAACACCGCCAAAAGGAGCCATGGGCGAAACGGCCCGATAAGTATTCACCCAACAGATACCAGATTTAATTTGTTGGGAAACACGCATCGCACGAGCTAAATTCTCGGTAAAAAGGCCTGATCCAAGCCCGAACTCAGAGTTATTTGCTAACGTAATCGCTTCTTCTTCCGAATCAAAACAAGCGATAGATAAGACAGGGCCAAATAGCTCGACATGCAGTGTTTCAATATCGTAAGTCGGACACTCAACGATAGTGGGTGCGAAATAATAATCAGACCCAAGATCCTTTAGACGTGTTCCTCCTGTTAAAATTTTACCGCCTTGATTTTTAGCTTTATCCAACGCTCGCTCAATGCCTTCAACTTGTGCCAAGGTGCACAAGGGACCGATATGACTTGTCGCATTCAAAGGATTTCCAACAACAATAGCTGCGGCTTTTTCTAACAAACGCGCCAAAATTTTTGGGTATATATCACGTTGAACATAAACACGAGAACCCGCAACGCAAGACTGGCCAGATGCACCAAAATTTCCTGCGATAATGCCATTTGCAGCACTTTCAATATTGGCATCATCAAAAACTAAAATCGGTGATTTACCACCTAACTCTAATGACGTCACGGCGAAGTTGTTTGCGGTATTTCTAACCACATGTTTTGCTGTTTCTGGGCCACCAGTAAAAGCAAGACGATCAATATCAGGATGGGATGTCAGTGGAATTGCACACCCTTCAGCATCCCCAGTAATGACAGAGACAACACCACTTGGAAACCCTGCCTTTTCAATCAATTTAGCAAATTCTAAAATGGCAATTGGAGCAACTTCTGACGCTTTAATGATCACCGTACAACCTGCAGCTAACGCAGGCGCCAACTTAGTAGCGGTTAAAAACATTTGCGCATTCCAAGGCACGACGGCAGCAACCACACCGATCGGTTCAGGCTTGGTAAAGACATGCATATCTGGCTTGTCGATTGGTAATGTATGGCCTTCTATTTTGTCGGCTAGTCCGGCGTAATAACGGTAATAGCTCGCTACGTATTTGGCTTGACTCTGTGTTTCTGCAGCCAGCTTGCCACTGTCTGTGGTTTCAATTTCGCCTAATGCTTCTGAATGCTGCTCCAATAGATCAGCCAACTTATGCATTAAAACACCACGCTGCGTCGGGCTTAATCCGCCCCATTCTTTCTTAGAAAGCGCATTGCGTGCCGCTTTAACGGCGCGATCAACATCTTCGGCTTCCGCCATGGCAAAGGTTGCCCAAGCTTCACCCGTTGCAGGGTTCGTTGTTGTCATAGAACGAGCATTGGCACCATCGGTCCAGACACCATCAATAAGCAACTTAAAGTGCGGTAATTTATTTTTATTAGACATGAGCCTATTCCTTATTTAAAAGCTGGCATTACTTCATCAATAAAGCGACGTAAAGACGCTTCTTTTTCTTCACGAGTCATGCCGGAATCAGACCAATAAGCAAATTCATCATAACCAAGTGCTTCATAATGCTTGAGACGCTCAATAATCTGTTCAGAAGTGCCTATCATGAGATCGTTTTTAATGGCTTCTTTTTTATAGAATGGGTGATTATCAATTTCCTCTTGAGTAAGAGACTGAATCAATCCCTGATTAATTGGGCGTTCATTCTTAAACCACGCGCCAAAATAACAATAGAATTCATGCAACTTAGTCGCTGCTTTGTCTGCTTCAATCTCATCCTTTGCGACATACGCATGCTGCAAAATCATAATTTTGGTACGACGATCAAACTTGGTGCAGGCTTCGTTGTACTTTTCGATAAGCCCTTCAACTTCCTCTAAACCCAGCCAAAGAGGAGTTACTTGCACATTACAGTCTTGGCTAATAGCGAATTCATGGCTATTAATGTCTCGCGCTGCAATCCAGATTGGAGGACCGTCTTGTGTTAATGGCTTTGGTGAAGACGTGGTTTTCGGAAAGTTATAATGCTTACTTTCTTGTGTGTGATTCCCTTTCCATAACCCCTTGATAGCAGGTACCATTTCTCGTAAACACTCACCGGCTCCCCAAGCGTCCATTCCACCTGGAACCATACGCTCGTACTCAAAAGAATAAGCACCACGTGCAATACCTAATTCAAGACGGCCTTTAGTGATGATGTCTGTCATCGCCGCTTCGCCCGCCAGCTTTATTGGGTGCCAATATGGCGCCACTACAGTTCCTGTTCCCAAGCGAATATTTTTAGTTTGATGAGAAATATCAATTAAATTCAAGAATGGGTTTGGCGCAATAGTAAAGTCCATGCCGTGGTGTTCACCCGTCCAAACCGTCGTCATTCCGCCTTCATCCGCCATTTTACAAAGCGACATAAATTCATCATAAAGATCTTTCTGACGCTGTTGTTCGTCTACCCGCTCCATATGAGCAAAAAGTGAAAACTTCATCGTACATCCCCTTCCAATTCATTACCGACGTATAGGCGAAAAACGCCATTACGCTTTTCTTGAGCGAAACGTGTCACCATAGAGGTTAAGTCTGAAGAAGCAAAAGCCACATCAGCCAAGTCATCAATGGCTACATACTCATAACCATCAGGCGTATTTTCAGAGGCACTCTCAGCACGATAAAAAGCGACAAAATTACCCGCTGTTGACTTCTCATACACAGAAAACACCTGACCTACTTCCGCTTCGATACCAAGCGAAACAAGCATGTTTTTTAGGGTTTGAAGAGAGGAAATATCCGCCTGCATCTTGCCTTGCGGTAAACTAAAGCCTTGATCGGTTTGTTTAAGTAAGAGTTTGCCATTACATTCCAATAACGCTCCGACTTGAGCGAACTGATCATGAGCAATCTCTTCCGCCTTATGCTCCATGCCTAAGCTAAAGTAACCGCCTTTTGCATAGCCTAATCCAAACTTTTCATTACTTGAGAACTGCTCAACTTTGCCCATCAACAGCAAGTGATCACCAGCTTCAACTTTTTGAAATGACGAGCAAGAAAAATGTGCAACTGCCCCCGTAATCAATGGTGTTCCAAACTCATTAGCATGCCATTCCACCTCAGCAAAACGATCCCCTTTAGAACCCGCAAATGTATTCGAAGCATGCTGCTGATCTTCCGCGAGAACACTCACCGCGAAATGGTCACATGACTCAAAAATATCGTAGCTAGATAAGCGCACAGCAGGACATACCAATAACAAAGGTGGATCCATGGATACCGACGTAAATGAGTTCGCAGTAAAACCTACCTTTTCTCCGGTTTTACTTACTGCAGTCACTATTGTTACTCCAGTCATAAAGGAACCAAATGCATTGCGGAGTTCACGTACGTCAAAATTACTCATAAGACATCTCCTTTGATTGAATAAAGCAGCGTGAGGCGAAATCAATCATAATCGGGTTTATTTCATTTGAATGAGTCAACGGGGCCATATGTCGTGCATCTTCAACAACATACGATTCACCTTTAGGGCAAATAGCGGCCATATTCTCAGACATAGAAGGTAAAGAGTTCGGGTCATTACGACTGGTAATAAACATTGCAGGTACTTCAAGCGCATTCAGATCACTTTCAGCTGGACCATCGTTTAGACAAAACACTTCGTAGGCTTGTCGATAGCCATCTAAAGGTGCCTGACTAAGCCATTGGCAGCACAAATCAGCGTAGACAACATCATTGCCTTGAACCGGATAATCAAACCAACGAGCCACAGGACTCGTGACATTTTGCGCGTTAATGTCATGTTTAATTTGCTGAACTCTCGCCAAAACAGCTTTCTTAGCTTCTGCAGATCGACGATAAACCGAGTTAAGAGCAAGCACTCCAGAGCAAAGCTTTGAATATCGAATCGCAAAATTCAGCGCAATCATCGACCCCATTGAATGACCAACCATAACAACAGAGGACTTCAATTCTGTTTTTACCCAACGGGCAATAACATCTGTGTATTTAGAGATATCCGTGCATTCTTTCATCAAATTACTCTCTCCATGACCAGGCATATCGACAGCATAAACGGTATAGTTTTTAGACAAGGTCTCTAATTGATTAACCCAAGCTTCCAGCCTAAGCCCTACTCCATGAATAAGAACAAGGGATGGCCCTTGCCCTAGCTTCACGTAGGAAAGACCTGTCGGAGATTTAAACCGCTGCAGGGTTTTCAATGTCATGCCCTAGCTCCTTCAACTCTTGATAACGGTCACCAATACGATGATGCGGTCTACCGCCTGTAGCACCACCCAACACAACGACAACTTCATCGGCACCTGGTGCATCATTAATATTGAATTGCAGTGTCAAATAGTGAGATCTCTTACCGCCATCGTTCTTATCCATCATAGGAACAGAAATAGACGCGTTGGCAGGACCACGAGTATTGGTAAACGATAAGAAGGATTTCGCTTCTACCGCTTCTCGATAAAAATTACCGAAATGTAGGGTATGAATAAGAGCGGAGGCATGTTCGATCTCACCATTAAGACCAACAAGTGCCGCTTTACCAAAGGCTTCTATCTTGTCAGCGCCGCCAGCTAATTCACAAATTCTATCCGTTAATAATTTTCCAAGCTGTGGGCCGTACTCTAGAACGATTGGTTTTAGGTCTTCAACATACTTACCAGCCCATGGGTTTTTAATGACAGCGGCAACAGCGAACATACGTAAAGGCGTATCTGCTGCTTTAAAACCTTCAACCAGTGTCTCTTCTTCAAAACTAACGATTTTGCGAATTTCTAAAGTCATATCCATTCCTACAATGAAACATTTAATTTGTCATATGGTATACCATATGACACAATAGTAAACATACTATCTTATTAGGTGCAACAAAAAATGTGCTACCATCTTTAAAAATTTTGTTAGGACATTGTTAGAGGAAAACTGGATGCAAAAAGTTGAGCGCCCTAAAACACTAAAGGAAAATGCGCTGGAATCATTAAGGGGAGCCATCACTAGCAACCTATTGAAGCCTGGAGATAGGCTTGTAGAAAGAACCTTATGTGAAAGCATGGGGGTTAGCCGGACCATCGTCAGAGAATGCATTCGCCATCTTGAAAGCGAAAGGCTCGTTGTTGGCATTCCCAATGCGGGGTTTATCGTTGCTTCCATTAGTAATGCGGAAGTCAAAGAAATTTATGAAATTCGAACCTTACTTGAGTGTTCAGCCGTAAAAGCCTGTAGCCAAAAAGCCACTCCAGAAATCATTGAAAAGCTCTATCTACTTCATGACGATATTGCGAACTACCTGCTTAATGATGATGTAAAAACAGGACTAAAAATGACTAAGGATTTCTATGAACTCATTTTTAAGACCGCTGAAAAGCATGTTTCATGGGATCTGGTTGAACAACTAAACTCTCGCATTTCAAGGTTAAGAGCTCTTACCCTCAGCTCAACGGGTCGCAAAACATCTGGCCCTAAAGACCTATTTGATATCGTCAAAGCGATGGAAGAAAAAGATGCGGAAAAAGCGGGTGAGATTTGTACCCGCCACTTACAAGAAGCCTACGACATTGCCATGCAAACTGAACAAGGAAACAAGCTATGAATAAAGAGTTATTTGAACTAGGAATTAGCAAGCGCAAAGCGACACTAGGCGCTGAATATGTTGAAAACAACCTATCAAAAGCCGATGCTTTTAACCTTCCATTTCAAGAAGCCATGACCGAGTGGTGCTGGGGCTTTGGCTGGGGAGATGAAACCATTGAAGCAAAGACCCGTTCAATGATGAATCTAACCATGATTGCCGCATTAGGAAAAATGGAAGAATGGGAACTTCACCTAAAAGGCGCCATTAATAATGGCGTCAGTGTAGAAGAAATCCGCGCCATTATTCATGCAATTGCCATTTATTGCGGTGTACCACAAGGTGTTGAATGCTTCCGAATTGCTCGTGTCGTATTGACCGAAAAAGGCTTACTCTAATCAAATAAAAATAAGGCTATTGAGAATGAAAGGATACTGGGTTGCATTTGTAACAGTCGAAGACAAAGAAAAATATCAAGATTATTTGGCACTTGCCCCTGAAGCGCTGAAAAAATATGGTGCAAGGCTACTATCAAGAGGTGAAGATCTGACTGTCATCGAAGGCTTTGACAGATCACCAGATAGAGCCGTAGTCTTTGAGTTTGATAGCTATGATACGGCTCTTCAATGTTATCGATCTCCAGAATACCAAGCTGCCCGTGAACATCGTATCGATTGTTCACAAGCGAATATACTCATACTTAAAGGTCTTGCGTAACGGCACAGATTTAGAACACATCATGACACCACCCAGCATACTACATAATTGCTTGGCGGTGTCGTCTAGCCCCCCCCGCCCTATCTACAGCGGCTAACAGTATTATTCGAGCAATCAAGTGAGCCATTGGAATATAAAACACTTTATTCCTTAACGAACGGATGTAATCTGCTCATCCAGTTTATCAATAATATAAGCACCAATAGGAAAAGCACTGGTAGCTGCTGGAGAAGGTGCATTACATACATGTAAGGTTCGAGTACTTTGTGCAAATAAAAAATCGTGCACTAAGCTGCCATCTTTCATCACTGCCTGAGCTCGTATTCCCGCTGGGTATTCTTGTAAATCATCCAATGAAACAAGACCACAGTATTTCTGTACTTGTGCTAAATAGCCCGGTTTATACCAAGAGTTTTTAGTCTCAATGAGCCCTGTTTTCCAATGACTTTTTAGCAGCTTCCAAAAACCGGGAAAACGGACCATATCAAACACGTCTCGAAGATTTATGTTAATTTTACCATAACCCTCTCGCTTCCATCCTTGCACGGCATTGGGACCTACCGTCACAGACCCATCAATCATACGAGTCAAATGAACCCCTAAAAATGGTAAGTCAGGATCAGGGATAGGATAAATAAGGTGATTTACAATCTGATTGTGTTTTGTTGGCAAGCGATAGTATTCACCACGAAATGGAATAATCTGAAAGTCAGTTGGTATATTAAGCATCTTAGTCAGCCGATCGGCCATCAAACCACTGCAGCTGACCAAATAGGATGTATTCACAACATCATTATTCAATGTGATCGCCACACGTTCGCGGGTTTCATCAAGACCAACCACCTCGGTACCTAAACGTAGCTCTCCCCCCTTACCAACAAAAAGTTCGGCAAGCTTCTGACAAATCTCTCGGTAGCTCACGATTCCAGTAGAAGGTACGTAAAGCGCAGCAAGGCCTTTTATATTCGGCTCACGCTCTTTAAGCTGTGTTTGATCTAGCCTATGTACTTCTAAGTTATTTTCTTGACAGCGTAAGTACAGAGCTTCCATACGCTCTTGCTCAGCAATATTTGTTGCGACCAGTAGTTTGCCACATTCATCGAACTTGATATTGTATTGAAGGCAGAAAGCTTTAGTGGCTTTCGCACCTCGCTGGCAAAAATCTGCTTTAAGGCTGCCCGGCGCGTAATAGACGCCCGCATGTATTACACCAGAATTGTGGCCCGTTTGGTGCAAGCCTACCTCAGATTCCTTCTCGATGAGCAAGATACGATATTTAGGATAACGCTGAAGCAACTGCCACGCAGTAGAAAGCCCAACAATGCCGGCACCAATCACAACAATGTCATAAATTGAAATTTTTGGCGCTTCACTCATTATCTTTATTCCTTTTTTATTATTGATTAAAAACACAACTCAATACTAATACGCTAGTGAAAAGAAGGGTAAAAACAGAAGTACTTTAATCTAAATCAAACTTCTTTAAGAAGCCTAGCTTATCAGTACGATAAAACTCGATGCATCGCTGACAAACACACACAACACCTTTTTGCTTTACTGGAATAAGCACCATCATGTCTTCAGGGACTATGACATTAAAACACCAACAAGTCTGGCTTTCATCAAGCTCGCAACCATTATCATTCAAACAAAAAGGACACCGCATTTTCTCACCCATTTATATATCAATAGCGCAAAAAAAATCCCTGCCGAAGCAGGGATTTTATAATCAGTCACACTTTAAAATACTCGCTTACCAGCCAGTGATTTCTTTAAGTGCAGTACCGATATCCGCTAGAGAGCGAACAGTCTTAACACCAGCGTCTTGTAGTGCTGCGAATTTCTCGTCAGCTGTACCTTTACCGCCAGAAATGATCGCGCCAGCGTGACCCATACGTTTACCAGCAGGTGCAGTTACACCAGCAATGTAAGATACAACAGGCTTAGTTACGTTTGCTTTGATGTAAGCAGCCGCTTCTTCTTCAGCAGTACCACCAATTTCACCGATCATCACGATCGCTTCAGTTTGTGGATCGTTTTGGAACATTTCCAATACGTCGATGAAGTTAGTACCTGGGATTGGATCACCACCGATACCTACGCAAGTAGATTGACCGAAGCCAGCATCAGTAGTTTGCTTAACAGCTTCATAAGTCAAGGTACCAGAACGAGATACGATGCCTACTTTACCTGGCATATGAATGTGACCTGGCATGATACCAATCTTACATTCGCCTGGTGTGATAACACCTGGGCAGTTAGGGCCGATTAGACGTACACCTAGCTCGTCACATTTAACCTTACAGTCAAGCATGTCAAGAGTTGGAACGCCTTCAGTGATACAAACGATTAGTTTGATACCAGCATTAGCCGCTTCAAGGATAGAGTCTTTGCAGAAAGGAGCCGGAACGTAGATAACAGATGCTTCTGCACCAGTTTGTTCAACGGCTTCTTTAACAGTGTTAAAAACAGGTAGACCTAGGTGAGTTTGACCACCTTTACCAGGAGTAACACCACCGACCATTTTCGTTCCGTAAGCAATCGCTTGCTCAGAATGGAACGTACCTTGTCCGCCAGTGAAACCCTGACAGATTACTTTAGTATCTTTATTAATTAAAACAGACATTATTATTTGCCCTCCGCAGCTTTAACAACTTGTTCAGCTGCGTCTTTTAGACTTGTTGCAGCGATGATGTCTAGACCAGAGTTTGCTAGAACTTCACGGCCTTTCTCTGCGTTAGTACCTTCAAGACGAACAACAACAGGCACATCTACACCTACTTGTTCTACAGCACCAATAATACCTTCAGCGATCATATCGCAACGAACGATACCACCAAAGATGTTAACCAATACGGCTTTAACATTGCTGTCAGAAAGGATGATTTTGAATGCTTCAGCAACACGCTCTTTCGTCGCACCGCCGCCTACATCTAGGAAGTTAGCAGGTTTGCCGCCATGTAGGTTAACGATATCCATTGTGCCCATTGCTAGGCCGGCACCGTTCACCATGCAGCCAACGTTACCGTCTAGAGCTACATAGTTAAGTTCCCATTTAGCAGCATGTGCTTCACGCTCATCTTCTTGAGATGGATCGTGGAACTCTTGCATTTTCTTCTGACGGTAAACAGCATTGCTGTCGATACCGATTTTGCCATCTAGACAGTGAAGGTTACCTTCGTCTGTGATAACAAGAGGGTTGATTTCAAGAAGTGCGAAATCGTAGTCGTGGAACATTTGAGACAAACCAAGGAAAACTTTAGTGAATTGCTTGATTTGAGTTGGGTTAAGGCCCAATTTAAATGCCAATTCACGAGCTTGGTAAGGCTGAGCACCCACTAGAGGATCGATGATCGCTTTGTGGATTAGCTCTGGAGTTTCTTCAGCCACTTTCTCAATTTCAACACCGCCTTCTGTAGACGCCATGAAAACAACACGACGAGTAGAACGGTCAACAACGGCACCTAGGTACAATTCGTTCGCAATGTCAGTGCATGATTCAACAAGAATCTTAGCAACAGGCTGACCATTTGCATCTGTTTGATAAGTAACTAGGTTTTTGCCCAACCAGTTTTGTGTAAAAGCTGCAACTTCTTCATAAGAATCAACAAGTTTTACACCGCCCGCTTTACCGCGACCACCAGCGTGAACCTGAGCTTTAACAACCCACTTATCACCACCAATTTTTTTCGCTGCTTCAACTGCCGCTTCAGGCGTGTCTACTGCGTACCCTGTAGATACTGGCAGGCCGTATTCAGCAAAAAGCTGTTTAGCCTGATATTCATGTAAGTTCATTTGATTCTTCCGCTCATCTGAATGGTTGACATAAGCTCTGCCCGTTAAGACAGAAATTGCCGGCTCGAAGCCGGCAAATCTAATTTATTAACGCTTTTTACGGTTTGCGATATGGATCGCGTGGTTATCTACCGCTAGCGCCGCTTCATGTACTGCTTCACTTACTGTTGGGTGAGCAAAGACAGTCAAAGCAATATCTTCTGCTGTAGAACCGAATTCCATTGCAATAACCGCTTGTGCGATCAAATCAGCCGCATGACCACCAATAATATGGCAACCTAAAATACGGTCAGTTTCTTCACAAGCAATGATCTTAACGAAACCATCAGTGTCATTCGCCGCCATTGCACGACCAGACGCTGCAAATGGGAATTTACCCACTTTAAACTTAACACCTTCTGCTTTTAGCTCTTGCTCATTTTTACCAACCCAAGCTAGTTCTGGGTGAGTATAAATAACGGAAGGAATGCAGTCATAATTCATTTGTGCTTTATGGCCAGCAATAATATCTGCAACCATCACACCTTCTTCTGACGCTTTATGAGCCAACATTGGACCACGAACGATATCACCAATAGCGAAAACGCCTGGTACAGAAGTACGGCACTGCTCGTCAACAAAGACAAAACCACGCTCATCTAGCTTCACGCCAGAATCTTCAGAGAAACAACCTTGAGTGAATGGCTTACGACCAACAGCAACAATCAATTTGTCGAATGTTTGCTTTTGCTCTTCACCCTTTGCATCAAGGTATGTAACTTCAACTTCTTCACCATTGATTTGGCTACCAGTTACACGAGCACCAAGACGAATATCTAGATCCTGTTTTTTGAAGATTTTAGCCGCTTCTTTCGCAAGATCTTGATCACAAAGGCTTAAGAAAGAATCTTGAGCCTCAAGAACAACAACCTCAGAACCTAGACGAGCCCATACAGAACCAAGCTCTAGACCGATAACACCAGCACCGATAACGCCAAGTCGTTTTGGTACTACGCGGAAATCAAGTGCACCTTCGTTATCAACGATGATATCACCAGTGCGTGGCGCAGGTGGAATGTTAACTGGCACAGAACCTGTCGCTAGGATTACGTTTTCAGTTTCAATAACAGTCACAGTGCCGTCATGTGCAGTAAATTCTACTTTTTTATTCGCTAGAACTTTACCGAAACCTTCAAAGCTAGTTACGCCATTTGCTTTGAACAAACCAGTGATACCACCAGTCAATTGATCTACGATTTTATCTTTACGATCAACCATAGTATCAACGTTCATAGCAACGTCTTTCATGCTAATACCGTGCACACCAAAAGTGTCTTTTGCATCATGGTATTTTTGAGAAGAGTCTAGCAATGCTTTAGAAGGAATACAGCCAACGTTCAAACAAGTACCGCCAAGGCGAGGCTTGTTGTCTTTGTCTAACCATTTTTCGATACAGGCTGTTTTCAAACCTAACTGAGCAGCTCGGATAGCGGCTACGTAACCGCCAGGTCCGCCACCAATTACAACAACATCAAATTTATCAGACATAAGAGGTCCCATTATTCAGTCAAACTGAGCAGCACATACAGTGCCACCCAGTATTCAATTCATACAAAATAGTTGGTACGAATACTTAGATTTCAAGCAAAAGACGCGCTGGGTCTTCAAGCAAATCTTTGATTGTTACCAAAAATTGTACGGCTTCTTTGCCGTCAATCATACGGTGGTCATAAGACAAGGCCAAATACATCATTGGCTGAATTACAACTTGACCATTAACAGCCATTGGGCGCTCTTGGATTTTGTGCATACCCAAGATACCTGTTTGTGGTGGATTGATAATTGGCGTAGATAGCAAAGAACCGAAAGTACCACCATTAGTAATAGTGAATGTACCGCCCTGCATGTCATCCATACCTAATTTGCCATCACGGCCACGAAGTGCGAAATCCATGATTGCAGACTCGATATCCGCTAGACCCATTGCTTCAGTGTTACGAAGAACAGGAACCATCAAACCACGATCAGTAGAAACAGCAACACCGATATCTTGGTAGCCATGGTAAACCATATCATTACCATCGATTGATGCGTTTACTGCTGGGAAGCGCTTAAGTGCTTCAGTTGCCGCTTTCACGAAGAAAGACATGAAACCAAGCTTAGTACCGTTATGAGCTTTGATAAACTCATCTTTGTATTTCTTACGAAGCTCCATGATTGGACCCATGTTAACTTCGTTGTAAGTCGTCAGTAGAGCTGCTGTCTGCTGAGCTTCTACCAAGCGCTTAGCAATGGTCGCGCGAAGACGAGTCATTGGAACACGTTTTTCAACGCGACCATCTGCACCTAACGCAGCCATTGGCGCTGCAGCAGCCTTAGGAGCTGGTGAAGAAGCGGCTTTAGCAGGAGCAGCAGCTGGAGCAGATGATTTTGCTTTAACAGCCGCATCGACGTCTTCCTTAGTGATGCGACCACCTTTGCCTGTTCCCTTAACTTGAGAAACAGTTAGGCCAGCTTCAGAAAGCGCTTTGCGAGCAGCAGGGCCTGCAACACCGTCTTCATCACCTTCTGTAGCGGAAATAGACTCAGCTTGTGCAGGTGCTGCTTCTGAACCAGAAGCACCAACCAAGAAGTTAGCTAGAACCTCATCACTAAGAACGGTATCGCCTTCGTTTTTCAAGATTTCGCCAATCACACCATCAGCTGGTGCAACCACTTCTAGAACCACTTTATCTGTTTCGATATCGACAATATGATCATCACGAGTACAGGCTTCACCTGGCTGTTTGTACCAAGTAGCAACCGTACCATCGGCAACTGATTCTGGGAAACTTGGCGTTTTAATCTGAACCGTCTCTTTTGAAGAAGCCGCAGCTGGTGCTGCAGACTTTTCAGCTGGAGCATCCGCTTTTTCAGCAGGCGCTTCAGAAGCCGAAGCTCCAGATTCAAAAATCGCCAATACTTCGTCACTTAATACAGTGTCGCCTTCACCTTTTAGGATTTCTTTCAACACACCATCAGCAGGAGCAACAACTTCCAAGACAACTTTATCAGTCTCGATGTCTACAATATGCTCATCACGTGCACAGGCTTCGCCTGGCTGTTTGTACCAAGTAGCAACGGTGCCGTCTGCTACAGATTCTGGAAAAGTAGGTGCTTTAATTTCAATGCTCATTTTATACCCTTATCTCTTTGACAGGCTATGGTACTAACCAACTAATGCGTCGTTGACCAGCGCTTCTTGTTCTTCAACATGGATAGACATGTAACCAGCCGCTGGTGCAGCAGACGAAATTCGACCTGCAAAGCGGATTTTTAATTCAGGATACAGTTTTTCCAATACTCGATTCATACGGTGACGATTGGCATGCCAAGCACCTTGGTTTTTCGGCTCTTCTTGACACCATACCAAGCTCTCAACATTTTTGTACTGTTCTAACTCAGACTCTAAATCTGCGTATGGGAACGGATACAATTGCTCAACACGTATTACAGCAACATCATCTTTTTGCAGTTCTTCACGACGGTTAATTAAGTCGAAATAAACCTTACCGCTACACAGGACAATACGTTTTACTTTATCCGCAGTGACAGTTTCAGATGATTCCGGCAGTACCGTTTTGAAACTTCCTTCCGCCAACTCTTCTAGTGTCGAAATCGCCTGCTTATGACGTAGCAAACTCTTCGGAGACATGATGATAAGCGGACGACGCATAGGACGAATCGCTTGACGACGAATAATATGGAAAATTTGTGACGGTGTTGTTGGCACACAAACCTGAATATTATATTCAGCACAAAGCTGCAAGAAGCGCTCTAGTCGTGCTGATGAATGCTCAGGTCCCTGACCTTCATAACCGTGCGGCAACAGCATGGTCAAACCACATAGGCGACCCCACTTGTGCTCACCACTGGTGATAAATTGGTCAATTACAACTTGCGCACCGTTAGCAAAGTCACCAAACTGCGCTTCCCAAATAACTAAACCTTTCGGTGAAGTACTTGCATAACCATATTCAAAAGCCAATACCGCTTCTTCTGAAAGATAAGAGTCGTACAGATCCAACGTAGGCTGATCTTCAGACAAATGTTTCAGCGGAATATAAGTACTACCATCTTTTTGGCTATGAATGACCGCATGACGATGTGAGAAAGTACCACGACCAGAATCCTGACCTGTAATACGAATCGGGTAATCCTGCTCAAGCAAGGTAGCAAACGCCAATGTTTCTGCGTAACCCCAGTTTAGAGGTAGAGCACCTGCTGTCATCTTGTCGCGATCTTGGTAAATCTTCTGAACTTGGCGCTGAATCACAACACCATCAGGAACAGTCGTTAGTTTGCGAGCGACTTCCTGCAATTTAGCCAATGGATATGTGGTATCACCAGCATCAGTCCATTCAACACCAAGATAAGGTTTCCAGTCGACAAATGAACCAGTTTGAGATTCAAGAACAAGACTCTTCGCAACATGACGAGCATTATCCAAATCTTCACGGTTTTCGCTGACCATCTGATCTGATTTTTCTTGGGTAACGACAGATTCAGCAATCAAACGCTCAGAGTAAAGAGTACGAGTCGTCTTCAAATTGCTAATAACGCTGTACATCAGTGGCTGAGTACCAGAAGGCTCATCCGTTTCGTTATGACCACGACGACGGTAACAAACCATGTCAATCACAACATCACGGCCGAATTCATAACGGTAATCCAATGCTAGCTGAGTAACAAACAATACCGCTTCTGGATCATCGCCATTAACGTGAAAGATAGGCGCTTGAATGATTTTAGCAACATCAGTCGCATATTCAGTAGAGCGTGAATCTTCTTGACGATTGGTAGTAAAACCAACTTGGTTGTTGATAACAATATGTACGGTACCGCCAGTACGATAAGCGCGAGTTTGGGACATCTGGAATGTCTCCATAACCACACCTTGACCAGCAAAAGCCGCATCACCGTGAATCGAAATCGGAACAACCGTTTTACCTGCTGTATCTTTACGGCGATCTTGGCGAGCACGCACGGAACCTTCAACAACAGGAGAAACAATTTCCAAATGCGATGGGTTAAAAGAAAGAGCAATATGAACTTCCCCACCCGCCGTCATCACATTAGAAGAGAAACCTTGGTGGTACTTAACGTCGCCCGAAGTATTAACAAGCTTCTTACCTTCAAACTCATCAAACAAGTCCTTCGGGTTTTTACCTAGCGTATTAACTAGTACGTTTAGACGACCACGGTGAGCCATACCGATCACAACTTCTTTCGCACCGAGTGCGCCAGAACGTTGAATCAACTCATTCACCATAGGAATTAAGCTTTCGCCACCTTCAAGGCCGAAACGTTTTGCGCCTGGGTAACGGCTAGCAAGATACTTTTCCAAACCTTCTGCTGCGGTTAAACGCTCAAGTAGGTTTTCACGAGTTTCTTGTGAGTATTCTGGACGAGAGCGAACAGACTCTACACGCTGTTGAAGCCACGCTTTTTCTTGCGTATCAACAATGTGCATAAATTCATAACCAATGCTACCGCAATAGGTTTTTTCAAGCTCAGATACAATCTCACTTAATTTCAAAGACTCTTTATTAAAGAACAAAGAACCTACATTGAATGAGGTATCTAAGTCTGCACCTGTTAATTGGTGATAACCAATATCTAGGTCAGCTACTTTTTCTCGTTTTTGTAATCCAAGTGGATCAAGTGTCGCATGTTGATGCCCACGTACGCGGTAAGCATTAATCAACTGCAAAACATTAATTTGTTTTTGCTCATGTGCAGAACTAGCTACCACACCCGTAGAAACAGGCATTGAACGGAACTTATTCTTGCCGATTTGCAAAAACTGTTCTTGAATCACTGAATGAGGAAGATCAGTTGATTGCGCTTCACTTACGCGAGGCAATTGATCAAAACATTTACGCCATTCTTCCGACACAGAGTTCGGATCGACGAGGTAGCTTTCAAACAACCCTTCAACATATTCCAAGTTTCCACCTGAAAAATGAGAGGTGCTCCACAGCAACTCCATTAAACTTTCGTGCATTCTCGATCACCCTTATGTTCGAGCCAGCTACCGGGGTCCCGGTATCAATCTATATTAAGATCGATCATTTTATCAGGCCCGTAAGGCTATTAAAGCCTCGATTTTTTGTTTATTTCCAGCTACTTTCGCCCTTTTACGTTCAATACTAAACCACTAAGAAAGCTTCATTTTAATAAAACAAAACCCTCTGAATCCTTAATCACTAAGTTAGTGGTTTTTCTTTGTACATCCCTGCTCGTAAAGATCGAATTTTAAATTCTTTTCGTTGCATTCTCTATATTAGAATATGCAAAAATGGCGGCATTGAATCAACATTCAAGCCGCCTACTTTCGGTGATCACATCAACATACCACAATGGATCACTCGGAGCATTATTAGGTCGCTCTCTGCAAAAGCATAGTACGAATATTACCAATTGCCTTAGTAGGATTTAACCCTTTCGGACAAACGTTTACACAGTTCATGATACCGTGGCAACGGAAGACACTGAATGGATCATCTAAATCGCTAAGGCGTTCTTGGGTTGCCGTATCACGACTATCTGCCAAGAAACGATAAGCTTGCAACAAACCAGATGGGCCAACAAACTTATCTGGATTCCACCAGAAAGAAGGACAAGCTGTTGAACAACAAGCACACAAGATACATTCGTAAAGACCATCAAGCTTTTCACGCTCTTCAGGGCTTTGCAAGCGTTCAATTGCTGGTGCAGGCGCATCATTAATCAAGAATGGGCGAATCTTCTCATACTGTTTATAAAATTGCCCCATATCAACAACAAGATCACGAACCACTGGCAAACCAGGAAGTGGACGCAGCACCAACTTACCTTTTTTAACTGCTTCTGAAACTGGCGTAATGCAAGCCAAGCCGTTTTTGCCTGACATATTCATACCATCAGAACCACATACACCTTCACGGCATGAGCGGCGGTAAGAAATACTAGGGTCTTGAGCCTTCAACAAGTTTAAAACATCAAGCACCATTAGGTCTTTACCTGCTGGCAAATCAATCTCGTAATCCTGCATATAAGGAGCGTCGTCCTTCTCAGGATTGTAGCGATAAATACTAACTAACATTGACACAACTCCTTAGTATGAACGAATTTTAGGTGGGAAAGCTTCCATAGTTTTTGGCGCAAAGTTTACATCACGCTTAGTCACTTTCTTATCTGCTGGATGGAACAAAGAGTGCTTCAACCAGTTTTCATCGTCACGTTCAGTAAAGTCATTACGCGCATGCGCACCGCGGCTTTCCTTACGGAATTCAGCAGGAATAGCAGTCGCTTCAGCAACTTCCAATAGGTTTTCCAACTCAAGAGCCTCAATACGTGCAGTATTAAAAGCTTGACTCTTATCTTCAAGGTGCAAGTTTTCAACACGTGTACGAATTTCTTGAAGTTGAGCCAAACCTTTTTGCATTGCCTCACCATCACGGAACACACCGAAATAAAGCTGCATCACACGCTGAAGGTCGGCACGGACAGCAGCCACACTTTCACCACCAGTCGAGTTATTTAAACGATTCAAGCGAACCAATGCTTTCTCAACATTAGTATCGTCTGCGTCTAAAGATTCAAAACCTTCATCCAAAGATTTTTTAACTTGAATACCAACAGCACGCCCAAATACAACCAAATCAAGTAGCGAGTTGCCACCAAGGCGATTTGCACCGTGTACAGACACACAAGCCGCTTCACCACAAGCGTAAAGACCATCAATAATGATATCTTCGCCCGCTTCGTTAATTTTAATAGCTTGACCGCCGATGTTGGTTGGAATACCACCCATCATGTAGTGACAAGTAGGGATAACTGGAATAGGTTCTTTAACTGGATCAACGTGAGCAAAAGTACGTGAAAGCTCAAGAATACCAGGAAGACGTTTATTCAAGGTTTCTTCACCCAAATGATCCAATTTTAGCAACACGTGATCGCCATCAGGGCCACATCCACGGCCTTCCAAAATTTCTAGGACCATTGAGCGGGCAACAACGTCACGACCTGCAAGATCTTTCGCATTTGGAGCATAACGCTCCATGAAACGCTCGCCGTCTTTATTAATTAGGTAACCACCTTCACCACGACAACCTTCCGTTACAAGCGTACCAGCACCGTAGATACCTGTTGGGTGAAATTGCCACATTTCCATATCTTGCATTGGGAAACCAGCACGCAATGCCATACCTACGCCATCACCTGTATTGATGTGAGCATTGGTAGTTGATTGGTAAATACGACCAGCACCGCCTGTTGCGATAACTGTTGCCTTAGCTTTAAGGTAAACGGTTTCACCATCTTCGATACAGATTGCAATAACACCGACAACCGCACCTTCGCTGTTTTTCACAAGATCTGTTGCATACCATTCATTCAAGAATGTCGTGCCGCCTTTAAGGTTACCCTGATACAGCGTATGAAGTAGAGCGTGACCTGTACGGTCAGCAGCAGCACAAGTACGCGCAGCCTGACCGCCTTTACCGAAGTCTTTAGACTGTCCACCGAATGGACGTTGGTAAATACGACCTTGCTCTGTACGAGAGAATGGTAACCCCATGTGCTCAAGTTCAAAAACAGCTTGAGGACCTACAGAACACATGTACTCAATAGCGTCTTGGTCACCAATATAATCAGACCCTTTTACGGTGTCATACATGTGCCAGCGCCAATCATCATTCGGGTCATCACTTGCTATTGCACAGGTAATACCACCTTGTGCAGACACTGTATGTGAACGCGTCGGAAATACTTTCGTAACACATGCGGTATTTAAACCAGACTCAGTTAACTGAAGCGCTGCACGCATACCTGCGCCACCGCCACCGATAACAATGGCATCAAAAGAAATAGTACGAATATTTGCCATTACTTAAAGCCCCCAAAGAACCTGAACACCCCATACGATGTAAATAAACATTACAAGACCGCATAGAGATTGAAAGAAGAAACGAGCACCAGTTGCTTTTATATAGTCAGTAGAAATGGACCACAAACCGATCCAAGAGTGCATACCAATAGACAAAAGCACCATTAAGCTGAAGATGCGCATCCAAGTAGCTTCAAATAAAGCACTCCACTGATCGTATGTAAGATCAGGATTTAGAAGCAAATAACCGATAATAAAGATTGTGTATAAAGACAACACAACAGCAGAAACACGCTGCATCATCCAGTCGTATAAACCCGAACGACCAAAACTTGTGATTTGAGTTACCATATCCAAACTCCTGCTAACACGATTAGAACAACTGCAATGACTATGTTTGCGATTGCAGCACTGCGTCCGCTTTCCAATTCTTCAAAGTACCCCATATCCATAAACAAGTGTTTAACACCTGCCACGAAGTGATACATCAATGCAGAAACTACACCCCAGATAACAAATTGAACAAGGAAGTTAGTTTGTAATGCATTAACTACCTGATCAAATCCTTCCTGGGACTCTAGTGAAAGATCAAACGCGTAAAACAAGAAGGCCAATCCTACAAAAAGGATAACTCCTGTTATACGGTGAAGAATTGACACGATTGCTGTGACTGGTTGAGATATGGTTAACATATCAAGGTTGACTGGTCTCTTTTTATTCACGACTTTTACACCATTTTATCGATTGAATGGTCAATCACGACCCAATGTCTATACGCGGTTACATAAACCCTAAAAAAGAGTAAGGTAACAACGTCATAGGCCTACTTTGAAAATCTCATCGATTTGCAAACAAATGTTTAAAAGCGACTTTCTTTTATCCACTAGCATCAACAAATCAATGAAATCGTCTGAGGCGCAATTATAGACCACCCCAAAATATTAAGACAAATAGACTGAACAAGAGGTTTTTAATGGTCGCCATTCATCAAATGAATGTAACCATAAGCCGAAACAATAATGGTACAAAATTACAATATTTTGACACTAGAGAAAACAAATAAAACCTTTATTTTTCAATTGTATAAGTCGGTTTTATTAAAAATTTGACTTTATTCAATATTACGTTTCTGTCAGATAATTACAAGATAACCTAGCATTATGTAAATAGGGTGAAAGTGAACAAGATTGACTTTTATAGCCTAGAGACAGTATTTTTTGCGCACCTTCTGAGCCAGTTAGTGTCAAACATACAACTAATTAGCTCCGAACCGGAATACGAAGGAGACCATAAATGGCTGATAAAAAAGCGACACTCAAAGTGGATGGGATCGATAAAACTATCGAACTTCCTGTTCTTTCAGGTACTTTAGGCACTGATGTTATAGACGTTCGAGGCTTAGGTGCCAACGGTGCATTCACATACGATCCAGGGTTTATGTCTACCGGCTCTTGTGAGTCCTCTATTACCTTTATAGATGGCGACGCAGGAATCCTTTTGCATCGTGGTTACCCAATAGCTCAACTTGCTGAGCATTCAGACTACCTAGAAACATGCTATTTGTTACTTTACGGGGAACTTCCTAGTAAAACAGAAAAAGAAGACTTTGAAAAAATGGTTGGTAAGCACACCATGGTCAACCAATCCATGCATAAGTTCATTGAAGGCTTCCGAAACGACGCCCACCCAATGGCAATCATGTGTGGTCTAGTTGGTGCACTTTCTGCTTTCTACCAAGATCACATGGATATCAATAATCCTAAGCATCGTGAGATTGCCGCATTCCGTCTAATTTCTAAAATGCCAACATTGGCGGCAATCTGCTACAAGTATTCAAAAGATCAGCCTGTTATGTACCCTCGTAACGACCTATCTTATGCCGAAAACTTTTTGTACATGATGTTTGCCACACCATGTGAAGACTATGTCGTAAACCCAGTTTTCGCAAAAGCCATGGATCGTATTTTTATTCTCCATGCAGATCATGAACAGAATGCATCAACTTCTACAGTGCGTTTAGCCGGTTCATCTGGCGCAAACCCATTCGCTTGTATTGCAGCAGGTATTGCAACACTTTGGGGGCCTGCTCATGGTGGCGCCAACGAAGCTGTGTTGACTATGCTTGAAGAGATCGGTGATGTTGAAAACATCGATGAATACATCGCGAAAGCAAAAGACAAAAATGACCCATTCCGACTAATGGGCTTTGGTCATCGTGTTTATAAGAACTTTGATCCACGCGCCAAAGTAATGCGCGAAACTTGCGACCAAGTATTGGAAGAACTAGGCCAGTCTAATGACCCATTACTAAAAATTGCAAAACGTCTTGAGCAAATTGCCCTAGAAGACCCTTACTTCGTTGAGCGTAAACTTTACCCTAACGTGGACTTCTACTCTGGCATCATCATGAAAGCAATTGGCATCCCAACCAGTATGTTTACGGTGATTTTTGCTATGTCCCGCACTATCGGCTGGATCTCTCACTGGAATGAGATGATCAGTGGACCATACAAAATTGGTCGTCCTCGCCAGCTGTATGTAGGTAAGCCAGAGCGCGATTACCCAACTAAAAAGTAATACATTGAAATAATGCATTACAAAAAAACGCGCCTAAGGGCGCGTTTTTATTGGTTAAAACTTATTCAAATAAAAGCTAAGCGCTACTCTTCATCCTCTTCGACTATTTCAGTTACAGTCGAATTACCACACTTAACGCAATCACCTTCTATCCACACCCTATCCTTACCCTCAAACTCCTTAGGGTTAATCATGCCTAAATCCACTTCCATGCAGTGATTACACCAAGTTTGCGCCAAGAAATCGCTTTGCTCCTCCACTGGACGAGCAAAAAAATCTCGCTCTATAACTTTTTCATCCAATAGATCTGTCATTTAATTTACTCCACTATATTGGTAAGACGTAACACGGTTTGCATCTGGGTCCAAAGCATTTAACGGCGCATTAATCAGCAATCGGCTTAGGGATATACTGTTAAATAATTTCTGTTTATCACCATCAATCTCAATAGAAAACTCTACTTTATTACCAACAACTCGAACCAACATAACGTCGCGAACGACACCGATACTTTCAAAATAAGACTGAACTTTATTCATAATACTGTAATTGGTTACGCCCACCACTTGCACATTAACCTTACTGGCAGAACTATTGTTACGCACCGAAGCGTAACGAGAAGAAAATACTTTTGCCAAATCAGAGCTAGCCTGATCAATTAAGTCGTTAAGATTTTCACCTCGCAAAACAAATCGCTCTGTTTCACCATTTTTCAGTAGTACTAACAAGTTACCACTCACCTGCCCTGCGTAAGTACTAACCCTTAAAGCGGCAACAGAGTCAGTCTGATAACGTTTACTAGCGTTTAGTATGCTGTCTTCAAAGAACCCCCACACATCGGATGCTGCAAGACTTCGTTTATCAACCTCATCAAGCAGAGGCGCATAAACGGGCACACCAATTTCGCCGGCTGATTGAGCTAATAAGTTCAGTGCTTCAGAAGGCGCTTTTGAGCCAGATAAAGACCTAACACCATTATTTTCGTCCACTAACCAAACTAAGACCGAAGGTCGATTATCCCCCCAAACAGGCAGATTATTTTGTGATAAAAAACCATCAATTGATGCTTGATAAAAGGTCACCTTTACCTGTTTACCAGGAACCAATCCATCATCAGAAGGTAGCAACTCACTAAGTGAAGCCACAGAGTGCTGCGCAACCCAAGTTGGTGCCTTCTTCTTAGCTTGCTCTAAAAGCTCACCTGTAATGGCATTTTTATCACCAGAGACTTTAACCAACACATTTTCAGCAGCCAAACCAAATGCTTCATTTAGCATCTGCGCCTCAGATTGTGTTACTGGCAATTTAATTTCAGCACTATAAAGTCCCTGAATAGGGACGGCATTGGCTGACGAAATACAAAAAACACTAATTAGTAGTAAAAATATACGAGAATTCATAACCCTTCCTTCGTTTATTTGCCTATTCTACTGTCTTAATTGCAAAGAACCATAGCCCTAATGCGCCACTATGCTAAAATGCCTTTTTTTTCCTCGTACCATGATAAGGCATAGGCAATGACCAAGTCGGATAAACCATCCATTAGCTATAAAGACGCAGGCGTTGATATCAACGCTGGCAATCAACTTGTTGAACGTATTAAAGGCGTAAGCAAAAAAACTCGTCGCCCTGAAGTAATGGGTGGTCTGGGTGGATTTGGTGCTTTGACACGCCTTCCAACAAAATACAAAAACCCTATTCTTGTTTCTGGCACCGATGGTGTTGGCACTAAGCTTCGTCTAGCGATGGACCTTAACCAGCATGACACCATTGGTATCGACCTAGTTGCAATGTGCGTTAACGATCTAGTAGTAGCCGGTGCTGAGCCACTATTATTCCTAGATTACTATGCAACAGGCAAGCTAGACGTTGACGTTGCTGCAAACGTAGTAACTGGTATTGGCGAAGGCTGTCTACAAGCAGGCTGCGCGCTTGTTGGTGGTGAAACAGCTGAAATGCCGGGTATGTACCATGACGGTGATTACGACCTAGCAGGCTTCTGTGTGGGCGTTGTTGAAGAAGAAAGCATCATTGACGGCAGCAATGTAAAAGCTGGCGACAAATTGATTGCTTTGGGTTCTTCAGGTCCTCACTCAAACGGCTATTCACTTATTCGTAAGATTCTTGAAGTCAGCAAAGCAGACCTAAATCAAGATATCGATGGCGTACCATTAAAAGACGCTCTTATGGAGCCAACTCGCATTTACGTGAAGTCTATCCTCAAGTTGATGGAATCCATTTCTGTAAACGCACTAGCTCATATTACTGGCGGCGGCTTACTTGAAAATATTCCTCGTGTTCTTCCTGAAGACGCTGCAGCTCGTATCGATGCAGCCAGCTGGAAACGCCCTGCTGTGTTCGATTGGCTGCAAGAACAAGGAAATGTTGAGCAAGAAGAAATGTACCGTGTTCTAAACTGTGGTGTCGGCATGGTACTGTCTATCGATGCAGAAAAAGCAGACGAAGCACTTGCTATTCTAAAAGCTGAAGGCGAAAACGCTTGGATCATTGGTGACATCTGTCCTCGTAACAGCGGAAAAGATGTTTTAATTTCTGATCTAGAGACGCAGGCATGAGTTTTCCTATCGTTGTCTTAATTTCTGGCAGCGGCAGCAACTTGCAAGCTTTGATTGATCAAAGCTTGCAAGGACTACTTAATATCAAGATCTGTGCTGTTATTAGTAACAAAGCAGAAGCTTATGGCCTAGAAAGAGCTAAAGCGGTGGGTATACCAACGCACACTCTTAACCATAAGTCATTTGATAGCCGAGAAGAATTCGATGCTGAGCTACAAGCACTTATCGATCAATACCAACCAAAGTTGGTCGTTCTTGCTGGATTCATGCGTATTTTAACTGAAACTTTTGCGAAACATTTTGAAGGTAGAATGCTAAACATTCACCCCTCTTTGCTTCCAAAATACAAAGGTTTGAACACACATCAGCGCGCAATTGATGCCAACGAAAAAGAGCATGGGGTTTCGGTACATTTCGTTAGCCCTGAACTGGATGCTGGTGCCGTTATCCTTCAAGCAAGCACGGAAATCGCACATACAGAAACAGCAGAAACTTTAGCTAGTAAAGTTCACTCTTTAGAACATATTATCTATCCATTGGCTGTAAAATGGTTCAGTGAAGAAAGATTAACATTCCATGACGGAACGGCTTTTTTTGATAACAATGTCCTCCCTGAAAGCGGCATTCTTTATAACAAAGCTCTAACATGATGTAGGAGAAAGTATGAGAACTCGTAAAACCCCAATGTTTTTAATGGCCATTTTTATGAGTATCCCCATACTTTCTCTTTCCTCAATGAAGGTAAACGCCACCGAAACCACATCTCAAAAAACCTTCCTCAAACCTTATTCCGCTGTTTACAGTACCATCTGGAAAAAAGGCATTAGTCTAAAAGTAGAAGGCAAACAAACCTTATCCCAAAAATCAGACAATTTGTGGCAATTTGTATTTACCGCAGACAGCATGATTGCTTCACTTAATGAGTCATCCATTTTTTACGTTGAAGACCACCAAATCATTCCAACAAAATACGAATACCAAAGTTCAGCACTAGGAAAAAAGAGAAGCGCGATACTCACGTTTGATTGGGAAAACCACCTTGTCCAAAATGATGTCAAAGACAAACCTTGGAACCTTTCAATCAACCCAAAAACATTAGACAAACTGTCTATCCAACTGCAAGTTAGACAAGATCTAAAAATGGGTAAAAATGACTTCGATTATCAGATCGCAGACGGCGGCTATATTAAAAACTGGCGTTTCAAACGCGATAAAATGGAAACAATCAACACCAAACTTGGTCGAGTTTCTGCGATTAAAATTATCCGAACCGACAATCTAGAAAAAGGCAAAAAGACATCATTTTGGTTTGCACCAAAATTTGACTACTTATTGGTCAAGTTAGAGCACAAAGAAGATGGCGAATCTTATCACTTAGACATTGAATCGATGAGCCAATCCTAAAAACAATTATTGATAAGTTTAAGCTAACTCATCAGGCGTATTAACATTTAACAACTCGGAGCTGTCCTCCCAAGCAACTGATTGACAGCCAAACGCCTCATAAAATTTCAAAACGCTATGTCTCTGCTCCTTATCTAAAAAAGACGTCAAAGCATTAAGCGTGGCCTCTACAGGCAGGATGGCATGCAAAGGATGAGCATCAGCAGCATTACTTAAATAATGAATTTTTTCTGGCGATAATCGACAGGCTGCTGTCAGCTTCACAAATGCAGCACTACTAATACGAGGCGTATCGCAAGGAGAGATCACTAGGTGCGATGTTTGCGCAAAAGCTAAACAAGTCAATAAGCCAGATAATGGCCCTTTCCCTTGATGATCTTGATCATCGGCAACCACTTCATAACCAAGCTTTGCATAAGCTTCAAAATTTCGGTTGGCATTGATAAACACTCTTTCAGCAACTTGCTGCAAAGCTCGGGCTACCGATAACGCCATTGGTTCATCCTGAAAAAACAGCAAACCTTTATCTTGACGAGACATTCGCTCTGCTTTTCCACCAGCAAGCACTGCTGCTGATAAAGATATAAACGCCATACTACTTTCTCTTCTACAAAACAGTATCAAAATACCTTTTGTCTCGTTTGGCCCAAATTTCATCAGCCAAAACAAGACACTCTTCATGGGAAGTCACACCATAAAGAAGTCCGGCAACTGACGCAATGGTTTGTCGAACCGCTTGCTCGCCAAATTGATCAAGTTGATCTCCACGCCAATGATCCGTCAATCGCGACAAATCCAAATTGTCTTTTAAGCGCTTATGTTCTTGTTCAGCTTTTGGCCAATCAGACCAACTGGCTACGCCATTTTGCCACTTACCCAAGGTGACATCTCGCTCAGGATTCACTTCTGTTTCACCATTGCCGCCACGAAATACCAACACCGACGCATCACCTAATTGCTCACAAGCAGAAAGATGAAGCTGATCATAACCACGATGAAACACCCCATGCACACTATGATCAGCTGAAAATGGATTCATCATACGTACAACCGTGTTTACAGGCGAGCGCAAACCCAATACGTACTTAAGATCCATCATGCCGCCTAACTTTTTATCTACTTCAGCCAACGGCATATAAGCAAAACACCTAACTTCAAGCTCTTGTGTTAACTGAGTCCTAGAATGACAAACAGCTAAGCCCAATTGATTAATAGCATGCTCTACATACATTCGATTTTCCCCTTCAAACGTATGTCCATGCATCACAATTTTGATCCCTGTATTAGCAAGTGCAAGCGCCGCCAGCAAAAACCAAGGCAACTCATTGCGCTTACCAGCATAAGCAGGCCAATCCAAATCAACCTTAATTCCCAATGATTCTTTCTTCGACAAATAGTCTCTTGTCGCCTTGGTAAAACCAACAGTTTCTTCTACTGTCTCTTCACGAATTCGAATCAACATCCAGAATGCACCAGACTGTTCTGGCGCTACCTTACCAGACAGCATCAAACTCATGGCATGTTCAGCCTCTTCCACCGTCAAACTGCGTGCGCCCTTTTTGCCTCGCCCTAAAATTTTTACATATTGGGTAAAATCATTGGCCGTTCTAATTACCCTTCTAATAGTTGCTCTGCCAGTCATACCGATAACTCCGCCACAGTGGGAATAAAGCGCTTTAATTCAGGAAGGCAAGAACCACAATTGGTACCGCATTTTAGCTTGCCCCCTAATTCATCGACGGAACAAATACCAGACGCAATCGCCTTTTCAATCTGCTTACTACCAACTTGGTAGCAAGAACAAACGATCTCTCCTTTATCTTCCATATTAGCGGGAGAGCCCACCAGAATAGCTAAACGATCTTGTAATGATAACGACGTGTTTATCTCTAATTTAGAAATAAGCCAATCCGCCATGACGGATTCAGGCTGAGGATGCAAATACATAAGCAAAGTAAGTTTTTGATCCATCAACTTGGCCAATCGAATTTGCTGCGTAACGGGGTTCGAATATTCCAACCACTCAACCCTTTCTGCCAAACCTTTACTCTGCTCTATATATATTGCCTTCAAAGAAGCTAGTGTTTGCCCATTTGGCCAAACTACTTCGTAGTGAAAACCTTGCTCAGAAGGTACTTGGCACCAATACAGGCACTCTGATAAAACAAGCGGCACTGCCGAAACAAGCAAGCCATAGCAAATATCACTAACCGCTTCGAGCTGAACCTGAGCATGTTTCGATTCCGGTTGACCTGATAAGGGATCAACCACTTGCGGGATAAGATTTGATACCACAGACGCATTGGCAAATTGCTGCGTCCAGTGAATAGGGGCAAATACATTATCTGGCACAACCGCCCCACTCACTTTAGCTTTTAGCAAAGCCTCTCCGTACGGTGAAGTAAGACGCACTAAGGCTTTATCTTTAATACCAAGACGTTTCGCATCCTTGGGATGAATTTCCACATAAGGTTGCGCGGTATGCTTAGCCAAAGAGGCTGCATCTCCGGTTCTTGTCATGGTATGCCACTGATCGCGTACTCGTCCGGTATTTAAGGTAAAAGGCCATTCTTGTGAAGCTTGATACTTCGGCAAACTTGGTGTGATCGCAACAAATCGTGCTCGGCCGTCTGGGGTAAAAAAACGCCCACCTTCAAACATGCGTTTGGTGCCTTCTGGTCGACCTTTTGGTACAGGCCATTGCACTGGTGTCAAAGCATCATATTCAGCCTTACTTATCTGGCTAAAATGGCCGATATCAAAATCACGCCTGCCATTATTTTCGAACGCCGACAAAGCCGCATGCTCAGCAAAAATTTCATAGACATTTTGATAAGAAAAAGCCGATTGAAAGCCCAAACTTTTTGCGACTTCACAGATTGCCCACCAATCATGCTTGGCTTCACCTGGTGCAGGCAATAAACCTCGTTGGCGAGAAATACGTCGCTCTGAATTCGTTACCGTACCGTCTTTTTCACTCCAGCCCGTCGCAGGAAATAGAACATCCGCCATGGCGGTTGTATCAGTATGCGCTTTGCAATCACTGACAATCACAAGCTCGCATTTTTCCAGCGCACGTCGGACTTGAGCGGTATCAGGTAAGCTCACCATAGGATTAGTCGACATAATCCACACCACTTTGACCTTACCTTCCTCCATGGCCTGAAATAAGTCGACAGCTTTTAAACCGTCCTTTGTTGCCATATTCGGCGCTTGCCAAAAGCGCTGCACCAAATCCTGTGCGCCCGGTGTGGCAAAATCCATATGAGCGGCTAATTGATTGGCCAAACCACCGACTTCTCGCCCACCCATGGCGTTCGGCTGACCCGTAATAGAAAAAGGCCCTGCACCTTCTTTACCAATACGCCCCGTCGCCAAATGACAATTAATAATCGCATTGCACTTATCAACGCCAGAGGAAGACTGATTCACCCCTTGGGAGTAAAAGGTGACTGTCTTTGGTATATCGCGCCACCAGCTCGCTAAACAAGCTAGATTCTGCTCACTGATCCCGCAAAAGTCTGCGGTATAAGATAAGCTTGGTGTCGATTCGCTCGCCTCTACTAAAGCAGCCTCAAATCCATTGGTATGATTCGCAACAAAGCCCTGATCCAAAATACCAGTCTGAACAGAATCACTTAATAAAAAGGAAAAAATCGCCGCGTCGCTTCCAGGCTTAATTGCCAAATGCAGGTCTGCAATATCACAAGTCGCCGTTTCTCTTGGATCAATTACCACCACTTTCATATTAGGCCGCTGTTTTTTCGCAGCAGCAATGCGCTGATATAAAATCGGATGTGTCCATGCGGCGTTCGACCCAACCATGATCAATAAATCGCAGAGCTCTAGATCTTCATAATTACAAGGCACAGTGTCCGAGCCAAAAGCACGTTTATAACCGACAACAGCAGACGCCATACACAAGCGAGAATTGGTATCTACGTTGGCTGTACCAATAAAGCCCTTAGCCAGTTTATTCGCAACATAATAATCTTCTGTCAAAATTTGCCCAGAAAGATAAAAAGCAAAGGCATCAGGGCCATGATCCCTTACAACTTGAGCAATTTTCGCGCTCACTGTTTCAATGGCTGCCCCCCAGGCGACAGATTGACCATCTACCATGGGCGTTAATAAACGATCATCTGATTGGATCGTTTGCGCAAGACTGCTGCCTTTCACACACAAACGACCAAAATTCGCGGGATGGCCCTCATCACCAGACACAGGAGGAACGGCTTCGCTTGCCGAATGTGGAAGAGTCAAATTTACACCACAACCAACACCGCAATATGGACAGGTCGTTTTTACGCTGGCTGCTGTCTTCATTGTTGTCATCATGGACCTACCTCGCGCTTTTCACTTTTTTAAAAACAAAAAAGGCCCAATCACTTTTCTAAAAAAGTGATTGGGCCTCGTTGCCTTTTGTAATATCTGTATGCTTTATGTGTAAGCCATCGTCGGTTTACGGTGCATCAGTAATCTATATAAAGCAATTAGTAAGCCAACTTTTAAAAAAACACATTAAGCTGGCCATGACTAAGCTTTGCTAGGCTTGCAACTGACTCTCTTCGAATAAGCTATAAAATACCAGCGATACGAAGCGTTCAAACAGTGCAGAGAGATCATTTTGGTGCGCCGCTTTTTGATTAGTGTGCCGCAACAAATACATTACCGTCTTCTAATTTGGCTGGCCAATGGGGCACCTGAACAGTTTCTTCAAGACATTGACCCGATGACAATACGAAATGCTGCTTATACAAAGGACTGGCCACTACCCATTGCGCCTGTAAATGGGCGACTAGGCCTCGGGACAAAACATTCGCCTTGCCGACAGGATCCCAATTTCCGATGGCAAATACTTTATTCTCGGATTCAGGAATATAAAAAATCGCCACTTGCTCGCCATTTACCATAGCAGCGACTCCAGCACCTTCAACCAAGTCTTCTTGTTTACAAATTAACTTCCATGGCATCGTCATCGTATTAACCTACCTTCGCAATTAATTGCTGTTTTTCTGATTCGGTTGCTGGACGCATTTGATCGCGCTCTTCAACAAACACCACATTGTTATCACTGCCCTCATAATTCACAAATTGGCGGAAAGTTTTGATCGCTTCTGGATCGTCCAACGTAGTTTTCCATTCACACTGGAAGGTATTTACAACGTGCTGCATACTCGCTTCAAGTTCTGCGCATAAGCCTAATTTGTCGTTAATCACTACTTCTTTAAGATAGTCCAATCCTCCCTCTAGACCGTCCATCCAAACAGAAGTACGCTGCAAGCGATCCGCGGTTTTGGTGTAAAACATCAATACCCGGTCGATGTATTTCACCAAGGTTTCATCGTCCAAATCTTTGGCAAACAAATCTCCGTGGCGTGGCTTCATACCACCATTACCACACACATATAGATTCCAACCGCCTTCTGTGGCGATTACACCAATGTCTTTACTCTGAGCTTCGGCGCATTCCCGCGTACAACCAGACACCGCAAATTTTATTTTATGAGGCGAGCGCAATCCCTTGTAACGATTCTCCAGATCGATCGCCATCTTCATGCTGTCATTCACACCATAACGGCACCAAGTACTGCCCACACATGATTTCACCGTTCGCAAAGATTTACCGTAGGCTTGCCCCGTTTCAAAACCCGCAGCAATTAACTTTTCCCAAATTTCAGGTAATTGCGGCAGAGTAGCACCAAACAAATCGATACGTTGACCACCCGTTACCTTGGTGTATAAGCCGTATTCTTTTGCCACTTCGCCCAATACAATCAATCTATCAGGGGTAATTTCACCGCCAGGAATACGCGGCACAATGGAGTAAGTTCCGTCTTTTTGCATATTGGCAAGGAAGCGATCATTGGTGTCTTGCAAGCTAATGTGTTCTTTTTTCAACACATAATCATTCCAAACACTGGCAAGAATAGAGCCCACAGCAGGTTTGCAAATTTCACAGCCGTGACCTTTGCCGTGTGTTTTTAATAGCTCATTAAAAGTTTTGATTTCGCCAATTTTAACCAGGTTGTATAAATCTTGGCGTGTGTAAGCAAAGTGCTCACAAATATCGGTGCTGACCTCGACTCCCAACGCCAACAATTCGTTATCGACGACTTTTTTCAATAAAGCCGCACAACCACCGCAACCCGTTGCCGCTTTGGTTACACCTTTCACATCACCGACTGACAAAGCCCCATTGCAAACGGCGTCGTTAATATCCTGCTTGGACACATTATGGCAACTACAAATCGATGCTGTCGCAGGCAAAGCATCCACACCTAAGCCAACAGGGGCATCGCCCATCGCTGGTAAGATAAGCGCTTGGGCTTGCTCCGGTAAATCAATGGCATTGAGATAATATTGCAACAAGGTATCGTAATAACTGTTGTCACCCACCAAGACAGCGCCTAATAGCTTTTTACCATCTTCAGAGACCACCATTTTTCGGTAGCTCTGACTTATTTCATCTTGGTACACAAAGACTTTGCAACCTTGAGACTGAGCATGTGCATCGCCAACTGAACCGACATCGCAGCCTAAAAGCTTCAATTTAGTGCTCATGTCTGCGCCAGTAAAAGTCACGCCAGCATGCCCTAAAAAATCTGCTAACAAATGCCCAGCGGCAGATTTAGCCATCGCGTAACCCGGTGCGACCAAACCAAAAATACGATTATTCCACAGTGCACATTCGCCAATGGCATAAATGTCCTCATCACTGGTTTGGCAATGATTATTGACACTGATACCACCACGCTCACCCACGCTTAAACCGGACTGATGAGCCAACGCATCCTGCGGGCGAATACCAGCAGAGAACAAAATCAGGTCGGTTTCAAGGTGAGAGCCATCAGCAAAATTCATTCGGTGAAAAGCAGATTCTCCATCAACAATCTCTTTCGTCGCTGTGTCGGTATACACCTTCACATCTAGGCCTTCGATCATTTCTTTCAGAACCGTACCACCCTTTTCATCTAATTGAACAGGCATTAAACGCGGTGCGAATTCCACTACACTGGTTTCCAAGCCAAGGTTTTTAAGTGCATTAGCCGCTTCCAATCCAAGTAAACCGCCGCCAACCACCGTGCCTCGTGTCACTTTTTTTGCACAGGCTCTAATAGCATCCAAATCATCCAGAGTACGATAAACAAAGGTGTTATCACGTTTATGGCCTGGAATGGGCGGAACAAATGGGTAAGAACCCGTCGCCAGAACAAGCTTTTCATAAGATAATGACTCACCGTTTTGCAATATTAGCTGTTTAGCCTCACGATCAATCTCGGTCACCAAACTATTGATAAAATAACGCACACCATGTTCGCTATATAAAGAGCCATCTGTCATGGCCAAATCCGCTGCACCTTTGCCTGTAAAATATTCACTTAGATGCACACGGTCATAGGCTAAGTACGACTCTTCACCAAACACCGTAATTTGGAATGCTTCATGGCCTCCTTGGGCAATCATTTGCTCGACAAAATGGTGGCCAACCATACCATTACCGATTACCACTAGATGAGGTTTAGTATTAAGAAAAGACACGGTAGAAGTCATTTTATTCCCCTTGCAGAAACTCTTGTTTTGGTAATATGCCTAACGGCTAGCAACGTCTAAAACGGCTTAATTCAGGCCACTTGAGGACAGCAATACGCTTCACCAAATACCAGTAAATCAAGTATGTCAGAGACATTGGTCTTATTTTGAATAAGCTGGAAATACCAGCTCCCATCGGCGACGTTGCCATATAGAATTGCGCCAACCAGTAAGCCATCGTTGACTACCAGTTTGCGGTAATGATTTGCGCTAACATCTTTGAAAAGGATGCAGCTGTCTTCTTCTGAGGGTTGAATCTTACCGACCGAAAAAAGATTGATGCCCGATACTTTCAATTTGGTCGGTGTAGGCTCTATGGCAAACGCAGCCTCTTCTCCAACCAACACCTTCATCAAAACGTTAATTTGTGTCCAAATAGGGGCAACTAAACCAAAGGTTTGCTGATCAAATTCACAACACTCCCCCAACGCAAATACATCAGCATGAGAAGTTTGCATTTGCTTATCGACTAAAATCGCTCGATTGGTTGCCAATCCTGCCGCCTTAGCTAAAGCGATTTCTGGCGAAATTCCTGCCGCCATAACGACCAAATTAACCGCCAGCGACTCACCATTTTGACAAACCACATGAGACACTCGACCATCATCTGTTTGTAAAAAAAACTCTGGTGACTCACCAAGACGAAACTCAATGCCCATTTGCTCAAGTCTATTCAGCAAAAGCCCAGCTGATTCTTCATCTAGCTGACGATTTAACAACCAATTAGAACGATGAAACACCACAACCTTGTGGCCACGCTTCACTAAACCCACTGCTGCTTCCAAACCCAGTAAGCCACCACCTATCACACAAACAGGTTGCCTGCCTTCCAGTTGTGTCATGACATCCACATCTTCCCAAGTACGAAAACCCATAACATTGGGGGCAGACGAACCATGGATTGGCAACACACTTGCCCGAGAGCCTGTCGCTAGCACTAATTGGTCGTATATAATGCTTTTTCCACTGGCTAATAAGATCGTTTTATTTTTCGAGTCCACCTTAATAGCGGGATCATTGGACACAATATCAACGCCATCTTCTTGCATCTTCTGTGTATCGACTAATGGCATTTCGGTATCAGAAATATCATTCGCCAACAAAGAAGACAGCATGATTCTGTTGTAGCCAACTCTGGATTCCTCACCAATCAAAACTATTTGGTACTCATCGCCATGCGCTTTTTCGAAGTCATGCGCAAGCTTGCTGCCAGCCATACCAGCACCGACAATGACGAGACGGCGTTTCTCCGACTGAGAGATAAGACTAGGCATTGGCAACCTTGGCGCTAGTAGCCGATTTTTTATTTCTAGCAACTGCTTGAATCGGCTCTACTTTGCGTTGTTTTTCATACAAGAAGGTCAACACTTGGGTCCGATAATCCACGTACCTTGGGTCATTCGCTAAGGCCAGACGTTCACGAGGACGCTCAAGATCAACATGCAGAATTTCCCCTACGGTTGCTGCTGGGCCATTAGTCATCATCACAATACGATCCGACAACAACACAGCTTCATCCACATCATGAGTAATCATAATCACGGTATTGTTTAAGTCTTTTTGGATTTCCATTAGTGAGTCTTGCAAGTGCGCTCGAGTCAAAGCATCCAATGCTCCGAAAGGTTCATCCATCAGTAAAACACTAGGTTCCATCGCCAAGGCTCTAGCAATACCAACACGCTGTTTCATACCGCCAGAGATTTCATCTGGGCGTTTGTCCGCTGCGTGCGTCATGTGTACTAACTCTAAGTTATGCATGATCCAGTCATGCATTTCTTTCTTTGATTTGGTTTTACGAAAAACCTGTTTTACCGCCAATTCAACATTTTGGTAAGAAGTTAACCAAGGCAGCAAAGAATGGTTTTGAAAAACCACCGCACGTTCTGGACCCGGCCCTTTTACTTCACGACCATCCAATAAAATGCCGCCTTCTGTTGCGTCATACAAACCAGCAACGATATTAAGGACAGTCGATTTACCACAGCCAGAATGTCCAATAAGAGAAACAAACTCGCCTTTCTGTATTTTCAGGCTGACATTATCAAGGGCTTTAAAAGGCCCTTTTGGTGTAGGAAACTCAATAGAAACATGGCTGATGTCTAAATGTGTTGTCATCGTATTCTCCTATTAGCGCATTCTAAGTTAATCTATTTTCGAGCTATCGCTTCTTAGCGAAGCACCTGTGTCTTATCCCAAGATGCGAAGCGCTGGAATGCCAACATCACTCGGTCCAACAAATATCCGATAAAGCCAATCATCAGAACCGCCACCATAATTCGACCCAACGAGTTCGAGCTACCATTTTGGAACTCGTCCCAAACAAACTTCCCTAACCCTGGGTTTTGCGCCAACATTTCCGCTGCAATCAACACCATCCAAGCGATACCCAATGACAAACGCAGGCCGGTGAACATCAAAGGGATGGCTGAAGGGATGACGATCTTCATCACATGCGTCACCCAACCAAGGCGCAAGACTTTCGATACGTTAAGCAGGTCTTTCTCGACTGCCGCAACACCCACCGCGGTGTTAATCAGGGTTGGCCACATACAACATAAGGTGACCGTGAACATAGACGTCAGAAAAGATTTCGAGAACATAGGATCATCGGACACGTAACTCGCACTCACTACCATGGTGACCAAAGGCAACCAAGCTAACGGAGAAACCGGTTTAAATACCTGAATAACTGGGTTTAGAGCACTGTAAACAGAACGATTCAAGCCGATCAAAATCCCTACAGGAATAGCAATAAGGCTGGCCAGACCAAACCCTGCTAGAACGGTGTACAAGCTGGTAAATATTTGATCAAAGAAAGTCGGCTTACCAGTGTAATCCCGGATAATGCCAGCATAACTAGGATCTTTAGCCTGACGCTCTGCAATACGCTCTTCTTGGCGGACGTAAAACTTGTCCGCCTTCACCCGTTCATTCTGATGTTCTGCAACGAGACTATTCCATTGCTCATACACCACAACTGGACCAGGAAACTCTCCCAAAGAGGTATGAACTCGACTTGCTCCAACTTGCCATAACAAGATAAACACAAGAATGCCGAAGACGGGCAGCAGGATTCCCTTAACAGAAAAGGCGCTGATCTTGTCCTTTAAAGAAGCCATAGTTATGTTTGATATCATCATCTTTTTCTCACTTAATCTTGTTTGGTTTAGACCTGATCATCGCCTTTTAGACCAATCTTAAATCGTTTCAGATAATCGTTTGGGTGCTTACCGTCGTACATGACACCGTCAATGAAATCGCTTTGAGGTGGTTTAAAGCCGTCTTCTTTATCAAAATCAGGAAACTCGTCTGCCGACATGACACCATCCTCTAATAGGGATTGTGCCGCTTGCGCATAAATATCAGGACGGTAGACATCTTTAGCGATCTTCATGAACCATTCGTCAGACTTAGGTTCGGAAATTTGTCCCCAACGACGCATTTGTGTGAGATACCAAATAGCATCACTGTAATAAGGATAAGTGGCGTGATGACGGAAGAAGACGTTGAAATCGGGAATATCACGCTTGTCGCCTTTTTCATACTCAAATGTGCCAGTCATACTGTTAGCAATAACATCGTAATCGGCACCAACATATTGGCTACGAGAGAGTATTTTTACAGCTTCAGGACGATTAGCGTTGTTGTTTTCATCTAACCATTTCGCTGCGCGAATCATGGCTTTTACAACACGAATATGAGTATTGGGATATTCTTCCGCCCAGTCACTGCTGACACCAAAGACTTTCTCAGGGTTATTCTTCCAGATTTCATAATCTGTGATGACTGGTACTCCAATGCCTTTAAACACGGCTTGTTGATTCCAAGGTTCACCAACGCAATAGCCGGAAATCGTTCCCGCTTCCATGGTGGCTGGCATTTGTGGCGGCGGTGTCACAGACAACAAAGCATCGGCGTTAATTTGACCACTGGTGTCGCCTCGAGCTGGCGCGTAATAACCTGGATGAATGCCACCAGCAGCCAGCCAATAACGCAGCTCGTAATTATGAGTGGAAACAGGAAATACCATGCCCATTTTGAATGGCTTACCCTGCGCTTTATAACCGTCAATCACAGGTTTTAACGCACTGGCACTGATTGGGTGAACGGGATTGCCGTCAGAACCATTTGGAATATTTTTCTTCATTTCATCCCAAACATCATTAGAAACCGTAATACCGTTACCATTCAAATCCATACTAAAAGCCGTCACTATATGAGCTTTCGTTCCGTATCCAATGGTGGCGCCAAGTGGCTGACCCGCTAACATATGAGCGCCATCCAACTGACCATCAATCACTCGGTCGAGCAGAACTTTCCAATTAGCTTGTGCTTCCAAAGTGACGTACAAACCTTCGTCTTCGAAATAGCCCTTCTCATAAGCAATCGCTAATGGCGCCATATCTGTTAACTTTATAAAACCAAATTTAAGCTCTTCTTTTTCGGCATAACCTACTTCAGCATGAGCAACGCCAGATAAAAGAGCAGACCCCATCAGTACAGAAGCCCCCATTTTAGGAAGGGGAATTAAGGCTTTCAAAAATCTTAGGTTCATTGTCATACTCCGCATCTAAATACATTTCAAAAAGTAGAAAAACAAAAAAGGCGCATGCAAATCACAATTAACATGTGTTTGCAGGCGCCTTTGCCATTCAAAGAAAATCCGACTTTGGATATTCAGTAATGTGGGTGACAATTAACGATCGTTGCCAATTTCACCATTTTTAAAAATACTTTATCTCTATGTGATTTATAAAGCACGCAATGTGCCAAGTAAAACAAACGACTGATTTATATGATTTTTTGTATTTTATAACCCAGCTTTTTAAATACCGACATATTGAAAATCTTTACTTTTGCCCAATTATCTTGCACAGCGCACTAAAACATCACACCATCAGATACGCTTTACGCAAATGTTTCAAACCCCTTTAAGATCCCCTCTGGATGTAAACGTACCTTCCCATGTGACACCAAAGAAAGCCAAGCAGCTTCGTCAGCCTCTGGCAACTGCCACTCTATAGTGTTTTTGTCTTCGACCAAGCCAAGCGCGTTATAATAAAGATCTTTACGATAAATCTGCTCGGCTAACTGGTTAAGCTTGGAAACATTATTGCCTAACTGTTGCCAACGATGCATCTGAGCCATGACCCATAATGCATAACTAGGTAGCGGCTTATTAATGTCGCTACCAGAAAAGCGTTGAAACGCTTCCATTGGCCAATCAAACTGACTCTTTGGCTTAATAGAGCCAAACCCATATACCAACTGTTGCACAGTACAGTTTAAATAATCGGGATGACTCAAGATGCTAAGTAGTTCTGCTTGATTTTCTGCTTCATCAACCCACAGACATGCTTTTTCTAAAGCTCGAATAATTGCAAGGTGTTGCGCTTGATTCTGTTCGGCCCAAATAGTATTTACTCCAAACACTTTTTCTGGAGTGCTTCCCCATATTTCATAGCCAGTAACCAGCATATGGCCAACACCTTGCTCAACCGCTAAGCTGTTCCATGGCTCACCAACACAATAACCATCTATGTCGCCACACCTTAGATTATCAACCATTTTTACCGGAGGAATGACCACTATCTGAACGTCTTTATCTGGATTGATACCAGCACGACTTAACCAGTCCCGTAACTGATAATTATGAGATGAATAGGGATAAACCATCGCAAAACGCAGCGGCGCGACCTTATCACCCCGACTCTCTATTAGCCTTTTTAAGGCGACACCCGTTCGGATGTCCAAAGAAGAGCCCGAAAAATGTTGAAGCTGGTCGTACAGAGAGTTACCAATAGTAATACCGTTACCATTATGGCTTACAGTAAAACTGGTTTGCATGGCCGTTTTGATACTGCCTATTCCTAAGCTAGCAGCGATCGGCATAGATGACAACATGTGCGCACCATCTAACAAATTGAACGCCACTTTATCGCGAATACTCGCCCAAGACGCTTCTTTTGAAAGCACAGCATTAACACCTTCACTGGCAAAAAAACCCTTCTCTTGAGCGACCACAAAAGGCGCACAATCGATCAGTGGGATAAAACCGATACGAACAGGTTCGCTATTTTGAATAACATTATTTGGCTGTATCAGGTTCATTTTGAACCTCCCATTAATTCCATCACAGATATGATATTTCGAGCTACATCAGTCATACGCTGACTACGATCCATCGCGAGTTTTCTCAACGCTTTATAGGCAGCAGGCTCATCACATTGTTGATGCTTCATTATCAGTCCTTTTGCTTTATCTATGAGCTTCCGATCTTCAAGCTGGCTTTTTACGGATTCTAACTCTAACCGTAATGCCTGAAACTCTCGAAACCTTGCAATGGCAACTTGCAATAATGCCTTAACGCTGCCACTATTCACACCATCAACCACATAAGCACTCACCCCTGCTCTAATAGCGGCCTCTACATACTTAGAGTCGTCCTGTTCAGCAAACATAACAATTGGGCGAGGATTATCTTGAGTGAGGCGAGACATATTTTCTAACATGTCTCGATCCGGCGACTCAATATCAATAATAACCATATCTGGTTGAAATTCTGCCACCGCTTCTGTCAGGTTTTTAGCATTCTCTAACCGTCTAATGACACGATAGCCACTATCAATCATAGCTTGCTCTACAATGGCCGCTCTCGCTGGCTCATTATCAACGAGCATCACGGTTAATTCTTTTTCTGGGGGCGCAGGCATGGTGCATTCTCTTAAAAACGTAAAGTGATAATCAGAAAAAATGCAAGATATGCGCCATTAAGACACACTAATCCTCAAGGCTCAGATACAAAAAAAGGCTCTAAATAGAGCCTTTGAAAGTGATAAGCTAGATAAATAATACGTGGGTTATGATTCTACGAGCAGAATCAGTGCAAACGTTTAATATCTATGATCCAATTTAATGCACAGCGTATCTAGTCTGTGCTAGTAATGCTAAAGCCAAACGATCTTTGGTGTTGGTCTTCTTGAAAATAGAGGTCAAATGGGCTTTGACGGTGCGTTCAGTAATGTCCATTTCTAGTGCGATTTGCTTGTTCGATAATCCTCTTGCAACATGCAGAGCAACGTTTAATTCACGCTCAGATAAATCATCTAGTTCATCGTTGTGAATTTCTTCTGGTGCGGCAGATTGCTGCATAATGAGCTGCTGAATGAAGGCTTTTCCACCCCAGATTTCACCAGAATCAACCACAGACAGCACTAAAGAAAGCTGCTCTTGACCAATATAAGGCGCACACTGGCCACAAACGCCAACAGAGAAAAGTCTTAATGCCGCGGCTTGGCTTGATTGATTAGGGAAGACAATGACCTTTTGGTTTGGAAAGGCTGAGCAAAGTGCAACAACTTCCTCAACCTGTTTAGGTAAAGATATATCTTCCAAATAAATAAAGCAGTACTGGAAACCGGACGCAGTTTCAAGCGCGTGATGCACCTCTTCTAATGTTTTCACTCGAACCAAAGAATCGCTCACACTGACTATTTGATTCCAATGTTTCCATACGGCATCGTCTGTATTCCAACACAAAGTTTTCAAAGTAAGTCTCGTTCTATCAAGTGCGATGAACCATTCTAACCAGCAAACGATAACACATTGTTAACATTTGTAACCAAGCACTGTGCCCAGAAAGATTTTTGTAATTACCGCTCACGAAGCGCATTTTGTTTTGCTTTTAGAATAGGTTTCAGTAAGTAGTCTAGCAGTGTTTTCTTACCAGTAATGATATCGACTGTCGCCTGCATACCCGGAATGATCGGCAATGGCGCTGCTTTAGTACCTAAATAGTTTTTATCTGTTCTTACCCTTACTAAATAAAAGCTATTCCCTTCTTCATCAAGAATAGTATCAGCACTAATGTTTTCAACCACCCCATGTAATCCACCAAAGATGGAAAAATCGTAAGCTGACAGTTTCACCACAGCGCTCAGATCAGGCTTAATAAAACCAATATTTTCTGGGCGAACTTTTGCTTCAATCAATAGGGAATCTTCTATCGGCACTATCTCAAGTAAGTTCATTCCTGGTTTTATAACACCGCCAACGGTATTAATCTGAATCTGCTTTACAATGCCTTTTACTGGCGAACGAACTTGCGTTCTTGATACTTTATCCTCTAAAGACACGTTGCTTTCACGAAGCTGATCCAGCTTACTTTTTACACCCGTTAAATCTTCTTGTGCATCCGCTCTAAATTTTGCTTCTGCTTCATCAAATTTACTCTGAGCTTCTTTTAATGCTGAACGAGCGCGCGGCATTGCTAACTGAGTCGCTTCCAAATCCCCTTGCAACTGATTAACCTGCCGCTCTAGCTGCAACAATTCAACCCGAGAGACAGCACCTTGCTCAAAGGCTGGTCGAGTTAATGCCAATTCTTCTTTAGAAAATGAGTAGCTCTGCTTTAAATTGTCTAATTTTGCCTGTAACTCAACAATTTCTTGTTTCTTTTGTTCAATTTGCTGTTGAAAGCTAACCTGATTAGTCCGCAAAGACTCCAATCGGTTTTTATATAAATCTAACTCTCGATTTACAACTTGCGGATATTCTTTAATCATTTCCGGATCGAATTCTGGTTTAACACCGTAAGATTCTGCCTGTAAACGCGTCGCACGAACCCTCAAATTAATAGACTCGACTTGTTGCTCACGCAATGACGACAAAGCTTCAGTATTTTCGATCGTCATCAACACCTGACCACTTTCCACCACTTGCCCTACTTTGGCGTTGATCTCTTTTAAAATACCGCCTTCAAGGTTTTGAATCTGTTGCACTTGACTAGAGGGAATGACTTTTCCTTCGCCCACAGTCACTTCATCTAATGCTGTATAATGTGCCCACACCAATGCAGAAATAACGAATATAAAAACCACCCAAAGGATAATTCTCCCACCACGTGGTGTTTTCAACATCAAGGCCGCATTTCGGTCCGTCAAGTACTCTAGATCATCTTGTGAAATCGAATTTTTATTACTCATTATTAACTGACCTTCAACTTGCCTTGACGAAGCGCTTCATGCACTTGCGCTTTTGGACCATCAGCAATTAAGCGACCATTATCCATAACGATAATACGATCAACCATATCTAGCATAGAGGCCTTGTGTGTAATTAAGATAAGGGTTTTGTCTTTCACTCCCTCAATTAAACGACGCTTCATCCTTGCTTCTGTCGTGTTGTCCATCGACGCTGTCGGTTCATCCAAAATCAAAATTGGCGGATCAAAAAGCAACGCCCTTGCAATAGCAATACTTTGGCGCTGACCTCCAGATAACAAGGCACCACGCTCTCCGACAATACTGTCTAAACCGCTCGGCTTACGATTCGCAAATTCAGATACACCTGATAAGTCCGCGGCACGAATAACAGCGTCGTCTTCCATGTAGGGAACCCCCATGACAATGTTATCTTTGATAGTGCCATAGAATAAATTTACATCTTGTGAAACAGACCCAATATTTCGACGTAGATCTGTTGGATTTACCTGACGTAAATCCACTCCATCAACTCTTATCGCACCACTATCCGGTGTATAAAGACCGGTCATTAACTTACCAAGAGTCGATTTACCTGATCCGATCCGACCAATGATAGCGACTTTTTCGCCTTGCTTAATATTAATATTAATAGCACTGACTGCAGCTTGTTCTTGCTCAGGATAAGCGAAGTTAACCGCTTCAAATTGAAAGTCCCCTTTAAACACTGGTCGATGAACAAATTTGACGTCATCAGGATTTTCAACAGGGGAAGCCATAATTTCGTTTAAAGAAGTAAAAGCCGACTTTGCTTGATTGTAGCGTGTCGCTAAGCTGGCCACTTGTGCCATAGGGCCAAGCGCCCTTCCGGTCAACATCACAGACGCCACTAAAGCCCCCATACTCATATTGCCTTCCGATATTTGATACACCCCAACAATAACAATAATGACAGTTGTTAACTGTTGAGCAACCATGGCAAAAGAAGAAGACGATTGTGACAACTGACGAGTTTTCACCCCCCAATCAGCAATATTGCCAACCGCATTTTCCCACTGTTTCTGCATCACACCTTCCGCATTATTGAGTTTTACGCTTTCTGCGTTGTACAAACTCTCAATCAAAACCGCATTTTTTTGTGATGCCGTCTTTTGCCCTTCTTCAATAGAGCGACGTAAAGGAATTTGTATGATGACACTATAAAGAACGATTAAGGCAATAGTGACAATAGGAATGTAACCAACGGGGCCACCAATTAACCAAATCACCCCAATAATCAAGAACATAAAAGGAATATCAACCAAAGTGGTGATCGATGCCGACGTAATAAAATCTCGAATACTTTCAAACTCTTGAAGGTTCTTAGCAAAAGCCCCAACAGACTTGGGTCTTGATGCCATAGTAATGTTACTTACCCGAGAAAAAATAGCCGCAGAGATCAAGATATCGGACTTTTTACCTGCAATATCGATGAAATAAGCCCGTAAGGTGCGCAATAAAAAGTCAAATAAATACACTACTGCCGCCCCGATGGCCAACACCCAAAGAGTATCAAACGCGTTATTTGGTACAACGCGATCATAGACGTTCATAACAAAAAGAGGACTGGCAACGGCAAAAATATTGATTAACAAGGACGCGATAAAAACGTCTCGATAGATTCGCCAAGAACCTGCAATGGTTCCCCAAAACCAATGACCCTTTTTATTTTCTTTTTCATCACTTTTTTCAGAGCGTTTATCAAATTGATACAAGGGTCGAACGAAGAAGCAATAGCCAGTACAAGATTCTGCAAGCTTCTCTATTGGGAGTGTAATTTCACCTTCACCCGATTCTGGACGAAGTATTGTGGCGGTGCCTTGCTTTTTATTCAATTCAAGCAAAATACAGGCTTGCTGATCTTTTAGCAGCAACACCGTCGGCATAACCATATCCGGAATTTTTAAGAGGGACCGCTTAACAAAGCGAGTGCTAATGCCAATACGTTTAGCGGCTCGTTGGAAAAGTTCTGGCGTCATCGCATTGTCGGTAATAGGTAAACCAGCCGCAATACCATCAGCAGTATAAGGATTATGAAAGTATTTACTTAGCAAGACTAAGCTGTCCAACAGCGGATTTGGGTACTCTAAAGACGCGCCTTGTGTATTCCACTGATCTACATTCTCTTTAGAACTCTCTTTATTTTTTACGTCCGCCTCTCCTTCGTCTGATTCATTAGTGATTTCATTCTCTTCATACGAATCATTTTCTAAAGGTTGCGAAGAGTTCTGTTCTGAACGACCAGAGTCAGACATACTCTATATTCTCCTAAAACTACCGAAAATCTGTTTTTTTATAAACAAATAGGCTATTAATTATGGTCTAGAATAGTGTTTATTAAGTAATATGTGAAGCGAACTTATCGCCTTAGTACAAATTGAAACACAGAAGGAAATCAACATGCTATACGCAAAAGTCAATGACAATGGTGTAATTATTGATGTAGCCACATCTCAATCAGATGAGTACAAACTACTGGTTGCACCAAATGATCCGACAGTTGCTAGCATATTAGAAAAAAAATTCACAACAGCAAGTGCCAGTACACAAGAAATACTTTCTAGTTCTGATGGTGAAATGATGCGGATATTAGAAGACCTAGTCGATCTTCTAACCGAAAAGCGCCTGATACAATTTACCGAACTGCCTCTAGCGGCGCAGAAAAAATTGCTTGGCAGAAAATGGGTGCGTGGCGTACATAGCAACCATGACGAAGGCTTGATGACAGACAATGATCTTGTCGAAGGAGACGGCGAAGACACTTTAATATAATAACACCGTTGTTTTTCAAACAAGATAAGTATCAATAACGCCTACATATCTTGTGCACGTCCAATTAGGAAGCCTTGACCACCCAACACATCAAAACGCTTAAGCGCAATCAATTGTTTCTCGCTCTCCACACCTGTCGCAATGACTTCAATGTTTAAGCTATTAAACATCTTACATAAGGTGTGCATAAAGAATGACTCAGACTCCTTGCCCGCCGCCATTCGCGTATAAGAGGAATCTACTTTTACGTAGTCAGGCATTAGCGTTTGTAAGTATTGAAAGGCTGAAAATTGCTTGCCTACATTATCAATCCCAAATAAAACATTCTGCGTTTTCAACATCTGCGCCAATTCATTAGCCTGAGCCTCTTCCATCAAAACACTTTGCTCTGAGATCTCAAACATCAGTTTTCTTTTAACATCGGCGCTAAGAAGGCTTAAGGCTTTATTCAGCCAGTCTACAAAGGCTGGCTTAGCGTATGAAGAAGCCGAAAGGTTTACCGTTAATGGAACCGTAAGCTGTCTCGATTTTATATGCTCGATTACTCGGCTAATGATAACTTGGTCAATTTGACTGCCTAAATCGAACTGCTCAGCCAAACCGATAAAATACCCAGCATGATACTCTTTACCTGCATGCTCCAAGCCCATAAAGACCTCTTCATGAAGCACAACTGAAGGTTCATCCAAAGTGGTAATTCTTTGCTTCTTGAGCTTAAACGATTTGCGCAAGATGGCGGACTCTAATATGTCTTTCCAAGCCGTTCGGCTAATAGCCATATTTCGACCCATGTTAAGATCAAACACCTTGCTGACATTGACACCTTCTCGTTTTGCCTCACGCAGAGCGGCATCCGCTTGAGACATTGCATTTGAACGCTCTGCCGATCCATCAATGGTCACCCCACCAATATTTGCGACCCCAGCAGAGTAACTTATGCTAGCCGTATTCAAATCCATCAGCTCAACCATGATATCGTCAACCACTTTGCTTAGCTGCCTATGATCAAAATTAGGAATAAGTAAAACAAAGTCCGCACCAGATAAGCGCGCTAAGGTAGAAAAAGAGGAAAGCGTAGACACTTTTTGGGTTAAAATGTCAGCAGCAGACTGAATAAACATATCCGCAGATTCATAACCACGTTCATTATTTAATTTCCCAAGGTCGGCCAAACTGATCAACACCAAACCATCGATGCCGCGCTCTTGCTCTGCAAAGTGGGATTTCATCTGACTATCAAAAAAGTGTCGGTTACCTAACCCACTGACAGGATCTTTAAAAGCTTTAGCTTGCAACCACTGGGCTGTCTCAACTTCCGAAGCGAACTCTTTTTCTAATTTCTCTGCCATGCGGTTCATAGATAAAACAACCGACTTAAGCTCTCGTGTCTTAGGCACGGCAATAGTTTTAATAAAACGACGCTGTTGAATCGCTTCAGCTTGTTTTTCAAGCTCAGCCAAAGGACGGAATAAATAGCGCAAAGCAAAACTACCAACAACAAGTGTTATCGCACCAATCACGAAAAAGGAGATCAGCAAATCACGCGAAGCCAACCAAAGTTGGTTATAGCCATAGCCAGCACTGCCGGTTATGTAGACTTGCCCAAGCTCACTCCAACCATTTGAAATAATCGCTTTGGCGACTGGAACTTTAAAGTCGATCAGATCAATAAACCAGGTTGGTACACCATCTATTTTTGTCTCATTGGAGCGACTGATGTCTTTGTCTGTATCGTATACATGAATACGTACCTCAGAAAAATAGCCACTATCAAACACCGCGTTAATGCTACTTTCCACTGATGCATAGTCCTCCAGCGCCATAAAATCAGACACAGACATACTCAATGAGGTGGCTGAGTCTTGAGTCGTCGATTCCAGCTGTCCGACTAAATACCCTTTTGTCGTATCAAAATTGATCCCCATTACCACGGCGAGCATCAATGAGAATATGGCAATAATCGTCATCATTAATTGGCGGAACAGTGTCATCCAATTTCTCCTAATTTGTCATCGTATTAAAACGATCATTTAAATCTGTCCACAAGCTCAATCTTGATGAGCCACCTACCAATACACCGCGCCCTTTTTCTTTTGAAAGCCACAAATTCTCTGCGTTGAATGAATAAATAGGCAAAAGATCATTGCGCTTTGACGCGGGTTTTAATTCTTTATCAAGATTATCAAGCAAGACAGGGATGGAAGTTGGTTTATGATAATACGCCAATACCATATGATGCTGGTTAAGCTTTAAGGCTTTTACATACACAAGTCGTAGCTTTTCATCCGGTACACCAAGTTCTCGAAGCGTGAAATATTTGGCAATAGTAAAATCTTCACAATCTCCGGCTTGCATACCTAAAAATTCAATAGGTGTTGCCCAATAGTCTTCCTTCCCCCACAAAGTCATGTCATCGACAAACTCCATCTGGTTAAAAAAGCTATTTACTTGAGTGAGTTGATCAACAATAGGTAAAGATCGGGAGTCATCGATCAGTTTTCGCCATGCTAAAATACGTTTTTCTGCACTTGCCCCATAAACTGAGCCCGCTTGCTTCGCTAGTCTTCTATATTTATCAGACACATCAGCGTACAGCCAAAAGTGTGGCAAAAAGCACATAATCAGAAGCACACAAGCAAGGCGCTTGGTGCTTCTTAAGTGTGAAAGAAACGAACTGAATCGTTTTTTCACTATAACGTTACTTGTCAGATTTAGGCTTTGCATTAAAAGCAGCTAACTGCTCTGCAGTGGCTTCTGGCTGATACTTGGCTTTCCAAGTGTCATAAGGTTCGCCATATACATACTCACGTGCTTCATCGTAATCCACTTTTACGCCCTGCTGCTCTGCCTCTGCCATATACCATTTACTTAAACAGTTACGACAAAAACCAGCCAAGTTCATCAGGTCAATATTTTGCACCGACTTATTATCATCAAGATGCTTTAAAAGACGACGCAATACCGCTGCTTCAATTTCAGTTTGTTTGCTCATAATAATTTCTAGTCTCTCTTTTTCTCATAACGGAATAACTATTAATCAAGGTGTCGGTGACTCAAAGGCTGCCTGCGCCACTGCCATTCTTGAGCAGCCACCATAAACTCTCGTAGTGGCTGCATATTTTCACCAGTAACTTGCTCTATCGCATAAGCACAAGCTTCCAGAGTCGATAAGGATTCTGCACTGGGTGACTTGCGAATACGATATTGCCCTTCTGGCGGCTGCGAAAAGCACACGGCACCAAAAGCATGCAATAAGGGCTCTGTAAAATATAGCTTCTTGGCTTTACGCCAAGTAGCATCAAGTAAAATCAACCCCTCAATTTCAGAAGCCGTGTCAGCGCATATAGATTCAATAGACTCAGCAGAATCCGATGGAAACACTAAACGCCATTTGGCCGGATCTATTTGGCTAAAAACCTGTATCATCGCATCATGATTGGCTGTCGAAATACATTCCACCGAAGACAAGCCTAAAGACAACAATGATACAGTGTTCTTTGCATGTTGCGCTTCTTTCGGATCTTGTAGAACCAAGATTTTTAATCGTGTAGAAAGCGCTGGTATCCACTGACAAATACACAGATCAGCCAAAAAGAGACAATCATCACAGCGTGTTCTTTTTGAACTTTGCATAATCAAGTTTCTTACTTAGCCGCTAACTTCTCAAGCCAATTTTTCAAGATACGCTTTGACCACGTTGTTCCAGCCTAGATCCAATGCTTCAACCGTCAATGCATGGCCGATTGATACTTCCATGATTCGACCTTGCTCACATAAAGCCTTAACATTGTTTAAATCTAAATCGTGGCCAGCATTCACTTCTAAACCCACATCTAATGCGGCTTGTGCGGCTTGCTGATAGGTTTCCAGTACCTCATCAAATCCTTCTTTACCAAACGCATTGGCATAGGCTTCTGTATAAAGTTCTACACGATCAGCACCTACCTCTTTCGCTAACGCCATGTTTTCAGGATCTGGGTCCATAAACAAAACAACACGTATACCTTTTGCTTTGAGTTTAGCAATAACGGGACGCAATGCATCTTGGTCACGGGCGATGTTCCAGCCATGGTCGGACGTTAGTTGATTTGGGTCATCAGGCACTAACGTGCATTGATCCGGCTCCACTTCTAAAACTACGTCTAAGAACTGCCCATCAGGAAAACCTTCAACATTTAACTCAGCACCAGGAAAACGCTTTAATAGTGCCTTCAAATCATGGGCATCTTGATAAGTTGCATGACGCTGATCAGGTCTTGGGTGAATGGTAATACCAAACGCACCCAGCTCAAGCGTACGCTCCGCCATATCAATCAAATTTGGGTAATCTCTTCCACGAGAATTTCGAAGTAAACCAATTTTATTCAGATTAACGCTTAAGTGTGTCATTCAACTTCTCTCGACAGGGTCATTTATTGGCATTATAGGACAAACACATAGCGTCCATCACTAAAATACCAAACAAGTTATCTGCTCAGCCATTATCTAGGGAAGGTGCGAACAAGTCCTCTTGTCTCAGCATGTGGATAAAAGCCTGTTATTCGAGGCGAGTAGCGAATGTGAATAGTGGTTCTATTTTCGAGGTGCTCAACAAAGAATACAGGCTTTTAGGACATGCCCTCGGCAATTGCTCCTGCATTGCCCTTATTACCTACATCCATGTAGGCATGCGGGTCTTTCAGAGTTTACTATTAAAAGTAACAGACCACATATCGTTGCGACTCTTTGAAAGGTACCTACATTCCTTCAGAGTCGCGCCTTATTTGACGATTTCTCTGAAAGACTGAGGCTTAGTAGACTTATTCGCACCTTCCCTAGAGCAAGGCTTATGATAAACTGGGCGCCACAAAATAGGAGTCCAATATGAATTACGAACTCTTTCAATCCATTTATGAACGCGCAGCCCTTCGCCATGGTGGAAAAAAACACCTAGACGCTATGCTCTCTGTTCCACTTAGTGCGGCGCAACTAAGCAAACACAGTGACGATAGATGGCTTGCAGCCTTCTCTCAGAAAGTCTTTCAATCTGGCATCAATTGGCAAGTAGTTCGCAACAAATGGCCCGGTTTCGAAACGGTCTTTTTCGGCTTCGACATTGAAAAAATGCTACTTATCCATGACGAAATGTGGGAAGAAAAAGCCAAAGACGTACGTATTATTCGTAATTTCGGCAAAGTAATGACGATTCGAGAAAATGCATTAATGATCAGTGAGTGTCAGGCAACTCATGGCTCATTCGCTAACTTTGTTGCCAACTGGCCAAATGACGACATCATTGGTTTATGGGCTTATTTAAAAAAACATGGCGCTCGTCTTGGTGGTAACACTGGCCCTTACACGTTAAGAGCAATGGGCAAAGACACCTTCATGCTCACAAGAGATGTAGAGGGCTATTTACGCCAACATGAGATCATTACTACAGGACGAGATACTCAGTCCGCGTGGAAAGCCGCGCAAGCAGCATTTAATCACTGGCAAAAAGAAAGCGGACGTTCTTATACCGAAATCAGCCAATGCATTGCGCTAAGCGTCAATTAAACACTTTAACTTTATTATTCTTTAGGAGAACACATGGCCGACCTGCGTATCGACATTATTTCAGATGTCGTTTGCCCTTGGTGCTATTTGGGCTACTCACGCCTCAAACAAGCAATTGAACAATTGGGAGATGATTACCGCATCGATATTCGCTGGCAGCCCTTTGAGCTGCATCCCGATATGCCGTTAGAAGGTGCTGATAGAGAAACGTATCTAGGTGAGCGCTTTGGCAGCCCAGAAAAACTAAATGAAGCCACACATGCCATTCAACAAGTCGGTATTGAAGCGGGTATTCAATTCAATTTTTCGGAAAAAGATCGCATCCCTAACTCCAAGCTTGCCCACCAATATGTGCTTGCTGCGAGTAAATCAGGATTAGCTACACCATTTGTCTTAGCGGCTTTCCACGCTTATTTCACAGACGGGAAAGACATAGGATCAAATAGTATTCTTGAAGAAGTAGCGGTTAACATTGGCATGAAAAAAGCTGATATAGAATACGCACTCAGCGCTGAAGCGAAAACTCTTACTGAGAAGAAGCTACAACACCTACGCAGCTTGGATATCCATTCTGTGCCTACTTATGTCATCAATGATAAATACATGGTTCATGGCGCTCACGACCCTGAATCTTTCCTCAAAGTGCTGACCGACATCGCTGAAAAAGAGCTATAATCCAATAGTGCTGATAAGGTTAAACCCGCTATTTAGCCTTATCAGCACGGCCAATCTACAAACCTCTAATAAAAACTATCAAACCGCACAAATAGATAAATTTTTACCTATTGATAATCATTCACATTAAAAATAGAATCTCATAATTAGAATATTAGTGAGAGTGATTTTCATTTATGTACGTTTGTATTTGTAACCGAGTATCAGACAAAGAAATCAAAGCGTCCATTCAAGATGGTGCGACGACAATGCGCGAGCTATATAAAGAGCACAGCATTGGTAGTCAGTGCGGAAAATGCTGTCAGTGCGCAAAAAAACTACTGAACAGTGAGTTAATCAAAATTGCTGAAACCCAAGTTCAAGTAGCTTAATTGCGGCATTGAATTACATTTGAGATTGCAGGTAATTTTCAATGCCAGAACTGGCAATTAGGTGTTGCTGAGTTTCAAGCCAATCAATTTGCTCTTCTTGCTCTTCTAATATTTTTTCCAGCGTATCACGACTCATAAAGTCTTTTTTCTGCTCACACAAGTCAATTGCTGCCTTAAGTGCTGGCAAAGTATCCAATTCAAACTCTAAGTTAGCCGAAATCATTTCTTCGCTATTTTCACCAATGCGCAGGCGACCAAGGTCTTGCAGGTTCGGCAAACCTTCTAAAAACAAAACGCGCTCAATCAAACGATCTGCATTCTTCATTTTTTGAATGGAAGTTTTGTAATCTGCTTTATCAAGCGCGCTAAAACCAAAATCTTTAAACATGCGAGCATGAAGAAAATATTGGTTAATACCAACCAATTCATTGGCCAATACTTTATTAAGGTTGGTAACTACGTCACGATCCCCTTTCATAGCACTTCTCCTTAGTTACCCATCTGCGATTGGTAATAGTTCTGCATGCCAATTTTTTCCATCAGACCAAGCTGTTTTTCCAACCAATAAACATGATCTTCTTCAGTGTCGAACAACAATTTTTCAAGGGTCTCACGTGTTTGATAATCGCCTTCAGATTCACACACAGCAATCGCTTCGCGAACACAAGTAACCACTTCTAGCTCTAGAGTTAAATCATTGCTCATCATAGAGTGCACATCAGAGCCAATTAATAAGTCACGACGTTTTGTCATGCATGGCACGCCTTCCAAAAACAAAATTCGCTTAATAAGCCAATCTGAGTGCTGTGTTTCCTCTTCCATTTCATGATTAAGACGCTCATAAAGCTTGCTCAAGCCCCAATCTTCATACATACGTGAATGAATGAAATACTGATCGATTGCTGCCAACTCATTCGCTAACAAAGTATTCAAACTATCAATTACTTTTTTACTACCTTTCATATTCTTCTCCTCTTATTTCAAGTAAGTCCATTTCACATGACAAATGCAGTACAGAAAACTTGATTCATAAAAAAACGAAAGTCTAGGGCATAACCCTAGACTCTAGCATTAGTTTAGTTTTTAAAACAAATCTTGGCTTGGTGGATCATCCGCTTTAGCCACCTTACCTTCACCTACTTTGACTTCAAGACTATCTATACGCTGAAGCCCTCTCGGTAGCTTCAAGCCTCGACGACCACGTTCACCTAGATATTCTTCAAGATCTTTTTCCGTAAAGGAAATAAAGCGTTTTCCAGCATACGCCGTCAAGAGATCATTTGGCTGAACACACGCCAACGCAATAACTAACTCTTCTCTATCAGCAGCACGAGCACTTGGAATACTCAGCATTTTATTACCTTTACCTTTCGCCATCTGCGGTAGCGAAACAACATCAAACGCTAACATACGACCTTCATTAGAGATAGCAACAACACGACCTAATGTCGGATCTTGAACCAAAACCGGCGCCATTACTTGAGCACCTTTTGGTAATGACAAGGTCGCTTTACCCGCTTTATTTTTAGCGTATAGATCTTTTAGCTGTGCAACAAAACCATAACCCGCATCACTTGCTATCAGGTAATGAGCCTCTTCGCTATCCAACACAGCAGAGACAATAGTGGCGTCTTTTTCCAATGAAATACGACCAGTAATTGGCTCACCTTGTCCACGAGCAGAAGGTAAGGTATGCGCTTTAATCGAATAGGTTCGTCCATTAGATGCAAGCAAAACAAGTGTCTGGTTCGAACGCCCTTTGGTACTAACCAAGAACTCGTCGCCAGATTTGTAGCTCAAACCATTCACATCAATATCATGGCCTTTAGCAGCACGGATCCAGCCTTGCTTAGATATAACTACCGTAATGGGATCATTAGACAGCAAATCTTCTTCACTAAAAGCTTGAGCCTCTTTGCGAGCCACAATGGGTGTACGACGATCATCACCAAAATCATCAATCGCTTCTTGAATCTCTTCAGTAATGAGTTTTTTCAACTTACGATCAGAAGACAATAGCGCTTCTAATTGCTTACGCTCTTTTTCCAACTCGTCTTGCTCGCCCTTGATACGCATTTCTTCAAGCTTGGCAAGATGACGTAATTTTAACTCTAAGATAGATTCGGCTTGCGTGTCACTCAAACCAAATCGAGCTATCAGCTCTACTTTGGGTTTTTCTTCCGTACGAATGATTTCAATGACTTCATCGATATTTAAGTAGGCAATTAACAAACCTTCTAAAATATGCAAACGGTTATTCACTTTATCAAGGCGGAACTGCAAACGACGACGAACCACATCGATACGAAAGCGCAACCATTCAGATAAAAAGTTCTTTAGGGGCTTAACTTGAGGCAAACCGTCCAAGCCAATCACGTTCATATTAACGCGATAGGACTTTTCAAGATCGGTCGTTGCAAAAAGATGCGTCATAACCGAGTCAATATCGACACGATTTGATTTCGGAACAATCACTAATCGAGTCGGATTTTCATGGTCTGATTCATCTCGTAAATCCACCACCATAGGCAATTTTTTCGCCTGCATCTGCGCAGCAATTTGCTCTAGTATCTTGCTACCGGATACCTGGTGAGGCAATTCGTTAACGACAATTTCGCCTTCTTCTATTGTAAAACGTGCTCGCGCTTTAATCTGCCCTTTGCCGGTTTCATACAATTTAACTATGTCACTTTTTGGCGTTATTATTTCACCACCCGTTGGAAAGTCAGGGCCCTGAACATAATTAAGCAGATCATCTAATTCTGCGTTTGGATTATTAAGCAGGTGAATACAAGCACCGCCAATTTCACGCAAATTATGTGGCGGAATATCCGTTGCCATACCAACGGCAATACCCGTCGTACCATTCAACAATAAGTTAGGCAGACGAGATGGCAAAACAGATGGCTCTTGCAATGTACCGTCAAAATTAGGTGTCCAATCCACCGTGCCTTGGCTAACTTCTCTTAACAAGACATCGGCGTATTTTGACAAACGAGATTCGGTGTAACGCATAGCCGCGAAAGATTTAGGGTCATCTGGCGCACCCCAGTTACCTTGACCATCAACAAGCGGATAACGGTATGAGAAAGGCTGAGCCATCAACACCATAGCTTCATAACACGCACTGTCACCATGAGGATGGAATTTACCTAGCACATCACCCACAGTACGAGCCGATTTTTTATATTTGGCGGTGGCCTTCAACCCCAACTCGCTCATCGCGTAGATAATACGACGCTGAACTGGCTTCAAACCGTCACCGATATGCGGCAAGGCTCGATCCAAAATAACGTACATGGAGTAATTCAAGTACGCTTTTTCTGTGTAGTCTTTTAATGAAAGGGTTTCATTCGACTCGAAATTTGACAACTCACTCAAGGAATTTTTCCTTCTATAATCGTTTGCATGGACAAATTATCAGCGCATGCGGATTTCATAAACTAATATGGGCTCAACTATAAAGAAACATCCCAACTTACTGCAACACTCATCGTAAGATTATCATGGAAAGGTCGCTATTCTCGTGTTTCAATACGTTCGATAATTAAAAAGGTACGTGATGGTGAACTTATCTGATCAAAATACACTCGACCCAATAAACTATAGCCTTGGGGAGTCCAGTAAACGTTTAATCATTCATCAACAAGATGATCTTTTTATTGCGCATGAACACCTGTTTCAGAACGACACACCAACCCGTTTCTATCACCATCAGGCTGATACCTTCCTCTTTCTAATTAGAGGAGAATTATACTTACAACAAAGCGCGCAGCAAAATTGTGAACAAGAAACAGTCCTCAAGCAACATCAGGGAGTTTGGCTAGCTGCGCAAACGGTAAACAGCGTCACCTTGCTTACCCCAACAGTCGAGCTGTGTTTAATTAGACTCATAAACAAAGGTCAAACAGAGTTAAGCGACTCGCTTAAAAAAATATCTTCGGGCACAGTAGATTCAACATTAGGAAGAAGCCAAATTAAAACATGGCCACTTTGGGATGGGGAAGCAGGACAAATTGCGTTAGAACTCTATCCACCTCAATTCAAAGAAACACTTTATTATCAAAAATCAGCCACTCAATATCTGCTACCATTAAATGGCAAGGCATTTATTTCTAATAACAAAAGAGAATCTAAAGCCTGCCCTATTTACGGTAAAGTCATTGCCTCAAAAGAGCCTAGAGCAATTTTAAATCCAAGCGCCGAAAGCATAACTATATTGTCTGTTATGACAACCCAAAATACCAAAGGGCGAATATTACTGCTTACAAAGCCCAACTCTGAAGCTCTCTAAAACACTTTCAACGCAGTACTAATGCTGTCAATATATGGTCTTCCCATTGACCATTAATTTTCAAATAATCCCTTGCAACACCTTCTTTATCAAAGCCTAGCTTCTTCAACACAGCTGCACTTCGGGCATTTCTTGGCATATAACTCGCCTGAATACGATCAATATGTTGCTCCTTATGAAGGTAATCTATTCCAGCTTGCAAAACTTCCAGCATAATCCCCTTACCTTGCTCGCTTTCTCGCAAACTATAGCCAAGGTTGCATGCCTGAAAGACGCCACGAATAATGTTTGAGTAATTTGTATAGGCGAGCATTCTATCTTCGTTAGGTGATAGAAAACAAAGGACAACCCCTCTATCTTCTAAAAAGTCTCGGCGCATTTCTCGAACACGCAATTGACACGTTTCAAGGGAATAATAACCATCGTTTCTAAGAGGCTCCCATGGGGCAAGAAAGGCTTTTTCTTGATTGATATAATCATGCAAAAGTGAGGCTTGTGATTCGTCTAATATTTTCAATACGCCCCTTTCGGTAACAATCCGAGGGAAACGTGAAGCATGTATACCTTGATCAGAGTACTTAAATGACATGTCCTTCATCACTTCGAACAATTTTAAGGAATATTCTTCGTACCAAAAACTTTCACCAATGGATAAAGTTCTACGCTGCATATCATGGTTCAACCAATCCTCGGCCGCTTGCTGCGTTTGCCAATAAGTCATCAGCAGATCCATTTCTCCCGAACCGTATTCAGCACCAAGGTAGCCAGGTTGGCCTTGCGCTAATTCGAGCATTTTTTCAGCCATAATGCGGTAGGTTAAGTCATTCAACATTAGTTTACTAGACAACATGATCGCAAAATAAGGTAATTTTGTAGGGGAACTAAATACGTTCATCGACTCTCTAAAATAAATAGGTGGATCTTTTAACTAGCCGCAGAAGCATAATATGCTCGCATCTATTTAAAGTTCAGGCCAGAGTTAAAATCTCATACTATAGTTAATACCTAAGTTCTGGACAGATCTATACTGACGAGGATGTGCTTCTACTTAGCCTTGTAATCAAAGCACTTAATTCGCTTTACATTGCCGTCAGGGTGTTAAAAACACAAGCCTTGCACTATTTTATACGCTAACTTTAGGCTTCCAAAAGCCAAGTGCAAATAGATCTACCTTGTTGATATTCCCCCTTTGTATCAATAAGGATAAGGAAAGCTTTGTGCCCGCTTTATGCGGGCACTTTTTTGCTTTTAACCTTACTTTCCCCAAGTAATACCGGCACCAGCAGTAATCGCTTGATATCGATCCGGACGGCGATCACGAAACAAACCAAATGATTGACGCGCTTTACGAATTGCCTCTAAATCATACTCAGAATACAAGATAGTACTTTCGTCTCGACCAGCCACACACTTCATAGCACCCATTTCATCAGTCATAAAAGAAGAGCCATAGAACTGGATAAAGCTATTTTCACCTTCTTCTCGTCCAATACGGTTTGCAGCAATAACTGGCACCATATTCGCGGCAGAATGCCCTTGCATGGTCCGCTGCCAATGGTCCTTAGAATCCCATTCCGGATAAGGCGGTTCAGAGCCAATTGCTGTAGGGTAAAAAATAAGTTCTGCCCCTTTTAGTGCTAGTTCACGAGCTAACTCTGGAAACCACTGATCCCAACAGATACCACAGCCAATTCGACCAAACTGCGTATCCCAAACTTTCACACCAGTATTACCTGGTGTGAAGTAATACTTTTCTTGGTAGCCAGGGCCATCTGGAATGTGCGTTTTACGATACAAATCCATGACATCACCATTGGCATCAATCATTACCAAAGAGTTATAGAAAACATTACCATCGCGTTCAAAAAAGCTAATAGGCAAGACCACACCTAGCTCTTTCGCAAGCTTACTCATAGTCTGAATTGCCAAACAATCGCTTACAGGTTGCGCCCAGTCGAAATAAGCAGGCTTTTGATCAATACAAAAGTATGGCCCCATAAACAATTCTTGTAACAAAATAATATTAGCCTGATTTGCAGCGGCTTCTCTTACTTGTGCCACCGCATTATCTAAGTTTGCTTGAAAGTCTGTACTGACCGACATTTGAACGCAGGCCACTTTTACATTACTCATACTAAACTATCTCCAAAATAGGTTGTGTTGCTATCACGCTGGTTCAGTTATACCTGAGTCAGGTACGTCGTACCTTCAAGTACTTTTTTATAGGTTGCTAGTAAAGTAACTTGTTCTTCTTGACTAAGTGGGCTTGCCGCTACTTTATCTTGATAACCCTTCATCAACTCATGCTCATTATAACTAACGTACTTAAGCACATCCTTAACGCTGTCGCCTTTTAATATATGGTCAATTCTGAAGCCATCATCCGTTAAATAAACATCCACGGAACAAGTGTCACCAAATAAGTTATGCAAATCACCTAGAGTTTCTTGATAAGCACCAACCAAGAAAAAGCCCATTAAGTAGTCTTCACCTTTTGGCGGCGGCGGAGGTAACGGTAGAGAAGATTCAATACCTTGACCATCAACATAGCTATACAAACAACCATCAGAGTCACAGGTAACATCTTGGATTTTACCTCTAAAAGAAGGCGCCTGATCCAATCCCTGCAAAGGCAACACAGGGAACAATTGATCGATCCCCCACGCATCAGGCATAGACTGAAATACGGATAAATTAACAAACAACTTTTCAGCTAAACGCTCGTTAAGTTCATCAATTACCGCACGATGGCCTCTATTTCGATTGTCCAAGCGAGGTAATAAGTTTCGGCATGCTGATAAAAATAGGTTTTCTGCTTGTGCTCTTTGTGACAGATTAAGCTGACCATGATTATACAAGGCCAAACTATCATTAAAGTCATCGAGCAAATCATGATAAATCTCGACCAAAGATCGACTATCTTCTTGGCTCTCACGTTTTAAACTTTGGTAAGATGCCCAAAGACGCTGCAACTCTAGCTCACTATTTTCTGCTGGCTCCTCAATCGGTAAAAGCTCAGCGCCGTGAGAAAAAACATCTGCAATCATCATCGCATGATGTGCCGTCACAGCTCGACCAGATTCCGAAATCAAATTAGGGTGAGGAAGTTCGTATTGCTCACACACATTATGGAAGGCAAACACGACATTATTAGCATACTCACCAATACTGTAGTTTGCTGAAAAGTCATTTTGGCAGCGTGTACCTTCATAATCGACTCCCAAACCACCACCAACATCAACCCACTCCACCTTTACGCCCATCTGATGAAGTTCAGCGTAATAACGAGCACACTCTTTCAGGCTGTTCTGAATATCGCGAATCCGCGTTATTTGTGAACCTAAATGGAAGTGGATCAACTCAAGACAATGCAACAAATCTAATTCACGTAAACGATCAATTGCACGTAACAATTGGGATGTAGTCAGGCCAAATTTAGATTTTTCTCCACCACTGTTACCCCAATGGGTTGTACAAGTAGATGCCAAGCGAATACGGATACCGATACGCGGTTGAACACCGATCTTATCGGCTTCTTCTAAAATCCAATCAAGCTCATGCATCTTCTCAACAACAATAAAGACTTGATGTCCCATTTTTTCGGCCATGAGCGCAAGATGAATAAACTCACGATCTTTATAGCCATTACAAACAATAATGCCATCAGCGTTTTTATGCATAGCCAAAACAGCCATCAATTCTGGCTTACTACCGGCTTCCAAACCAACAGTGGCAGCATTGTCAGGCTGACATGCTGCAATTTCTTCGACCACTCGACGCTGTTGGTTTACCTTAATAGGGTAAACAATGGCATATTTCGATTGATAGTTGTAATAATCAATAGCTTGCTGAAACGAGTTGGTAATTTTTTCAATGCGTGAGTGAAGAATATTGGGAAAACGCACAAGACAAGGATAAGGAATACCTTGCTGTTTGAGTGCTACTGAAAGCTCAGTCAAATCAATACTATTTTCCCTATCAGGTAACGCAATAACACGTCCTTTGTCATTGATTGAAAAAAAATCACTACTCCAATGGCTGACATTATATAGTTCCATCGAATCTTTAATTGACCAAGGCTTCATATCATCTCCCAAAATCTAAATAACCGAACACCTGCACTACTTTCATTAAAAGTACGCCATAATGAAAATCAGGTATATTTTTTTCCTTCGCCCAAATAAAAAAAGCGGGGCTAAGAAACATCTTAACTCCGCTTCAATCTAACTAACGAACAAATTAAGAAACGTGCTCGCCATGTGCTTGCTTATCTGCGTGGTAAGACGAGCGAACCAAAGGCCCACACGCCGCATGCTTAAAGCCTAACTCTTTTGCAACTTCTTCATAGCGTGCAAATTCTTCTGGCGGAACAAAACGCGCCATTGGGAAATGATGCTTAGAAGGCTGCAAATATTGACCAATCGTCAACATATCAACATTGTGAGCTCGCAAGTCTTTCAGAACTTCAACAATCTCTTCAAATGTCTCACCCATACCAACCATCAAACCAGATTTAGTTGGCACATCAGGACAACGATCTTTAAAATTCTTCAAAAGATCTAATGACCATTGGTAATCAGATCCAGGTCTTACTTGGCGATATAAACGCGGAATGGATTCCAAATTATGGTTAAAGACATCTGGTGGTGCAATTGAAAGTGTATCAATAGCCACTTCCATACGACCACGAAAGTCTGGTACCAATGTTTCGATTTCAATATTTGGACTTTCTGCTCGCGTCTCTGTAATGCAATCCACAAAGTGCTGAGCACCACCATCACGAAGATCATCACGATCTACGGAAGTAATAACCACATATTTAAGCTTCATATCACGTATAGCGGCAGCCAACTCTTTTGGCTCATCAGCGCTAAGTGGATTTGGGCGACCATGTGCAACATCACAGAAAGGGCAACGACGAGTACAAATTTCACCCATAATCATAAAAGTGGCAGTACCATTGCTGAAACATTCACCTAGATTTGGGCAATTAGCCTCTTCACAAACCGAAGCCAACTTATGTTCACGCAAAGTTGCTTTGATGCGAGCAATTTCTGGTGAAGCTGGCATACGAACACGAAGCCAATCAGGCTTACGCGGAATCTCTTCAGTAGGAACTATTTTAACGGGAATACGCGCCATTTTATCGGCACCGCGTAGCTTTTCCCCTTGAACAACGCGTTTGCGTTCTGCTGTCATTCTATTTCCACCCTTGTTGGATAGCTGGATAACTGTATCCGAGCTGCTCAGCCAGCTGATTCGCCAACTGAACCTTTACATTCGATAAAGTAACGTCTTCATTAAGACGTTTCATATCAACCATTTGTAAGCCTTGATAGCCACATGGGTTAATACGATTAAATGGGGTGAGGTCCATATCAACGTTTAAGGCAAGCCCATGAAATGAACAGCCCCTACGCACACGCAATCCCAGTGATGCAATTTTTTGCTCATTCACGTAGACACCAGGCGCATCAGGCTTTGGATATGCTTCAATTGAGCTCGACGCAAGAGCACCAACAACTGAATTTTCTAGCACACTAACCAAATCACGAACGCCTATTCCGAGACGCTTTAAATCAACCATTACATAAGCAACAAGTTGCCCCGGCCCATGATACGTGACCTGACCACCACGGTCGACCTGAATAACAGGAATATCGCCTGGAGCTAAAAGATGCTCTTCTTTACCCGCTTGACCTTGCGTAAATAAGGAAGGGTGTTCTAACAACCAAATCTCATCAGCATCGTCTTTTGAACGAGTTTGAGTAAATTGCTTCATCCGCTCCCATGTTTCAGCGTAGTCAACCACACCCAAATCACGGCAAATTAAGTCTAGCTGCATTTACATGACCATCTTAACGGCTTCAATCGACATTAAGTCACGGTGTAAAGCCGATAGCTGATCTTCACTTTGAGCCACAATACGAAAACTAAAACTAATAAAGCGCCCTTTACTAGAGCGGTTAATATTCTCTGCTGCGACATCCATCTCTGGAGCATGAACCAGCAATCGCTCTGTTATCTCGGTATGAATACCCTCGACGTCGAGTGAAACCACTTTGATAACGTAGTTGTCACAAGGAAACTCTATTTTAGGTGCATCGACTGCATTCTCAGCTTGATCACCGTTTTTTGTAATTAGTGCCATTAATTTAATCTACCACTCGCTATTAGCGCTTAAAACAAGTTCATAAAGAAGAGTTTAATTTTATCAAACATTCGCTTGAAGAAACCACCTTCTTCTACTGCCTCTAGTGCAACTACTGAGCGCTCTATTAAGACATTACCCTCAGTGCCAACCACAATTTTACCCAATACATCGCCTACAGCAATTGGTGCCATAATTTCTTTCTGCATATCAAGTGTAGCTGGAATAGACGCACCTTGTTGACGAGGCATAGTAACCAAAACATCTTCGGCAAAACCTACTTTTACGTTAGGCTGGCTACCACCCCAAACACGAGCATTATTCACCACCTGACCACGGCTATATAGCTTACGTGTTTCATAGTATCTGAAACCGTAATCCAACAATTTTTGAGATTCAACGGCACGGGCATTATCTGATTTCGTTCCCATAACAACCGTAATTAAGCGGGTACCATTGCGAACAGCAGAAGCAGCCAAACAGAAGCCAGCGGCCTCAGTGTGACCAGTTTTCATACCATCAACCGTTTTATCGCGCCACAACAATTTATTACGGTTTGGCTGACGGATATTGTTGTAGGTAAACTCTTTTTCCGCATACATACTGTAGTTTTCTGGGAACTGTATAATAGTCGCACGTGCCAATTTTGCTATATCGTGGGCGCTAGAATAATGATCCTCTGCTGGAAAACCGGTTGCATTCACGAAATGCGAATTTTTCATTCCAAGAAGTTGAGCATGTTGATTCATCAAGTCAGCAAAAGCAGACTCACTGCCAGCAATATGCTCTGCGGCGGCAACACTTGCATCATTACCAGATTGAATAATAATACCGCGCATTAGGTCTTCTAACTTAACTTGTGTTCCTTCTCGAATAAACATACGAGAACCTTCCATTCTCCATGCTTTTTCGCTCACATTAACCATATCATCCATTGATAAATTTCCGCGAGCCAACTCATATTCAACAATATAAGCCGTCATTAATTTCGTTAGGCTTGCCGGAGGCAAAGCCTGATCAGCATTATGCTCAACCAAAATATCGCCAGTATATGCATCCATAAGAATGTAACTACTCGCTGACAATTGTGGCGGCGTTGGGATTAATGAAGGAGCAGCAAAAACGGAGCTGCTCACGAAACAAAATACAACTGATAAAGTAACTAGGAGTTTTTTCATACTCAAAAATATCGTCTTCTAAAAAAATGTTAACAAATGATACTAGAGCCCTTTAAGAATCTCTAGCCCAAACAAATCGTACCTAGGGTACTAAAGCAACTCTCACAGGGCTGCCGAAACCTTCTTGTTGTAACCTTTGCTGCCATTGAGCCAATTCCCCTGCATCAGCAAAAGGACCAACCAAAACTTTAAATAGACCATCATCTTGTTTATTAATAACAACGTTTACCGTCGTATCATATGCCTCAAAAAGACGTTGTTTAAGCTTGTCTGCAGATTCCTCAGAGCTAAAAGCTCCAATTTGCAGATGAGAAAAAACCAACTCTGATGGAACACTTTTTGTTTCTATAGTGGAAATAGGCGATGCCTTATCAGGTAAGGCTTCAGGCGGATTCACCGTCTTTTTAACTGCGACTTTAGGTGGATTATACGACTGCCCTTGGGCAGGGGTAATTGCCTCAATTCGAACCCGCGCCAATCCTTTTTTATGATAATCAAGTCGTGCGGCAGCCGCGTAGGAAAGATCGATTAAACGATCACCATGAAACGGCCCTCTATCATTCACTCTAACAATAACAGCACGCTGATTATCAAGGTTCGTCACTTTCAGATAGGTAGGTAACGGCAGCGATTTATGAGCAGCAGAAAAACTGTACATGTCATATGTTTCCCCATTTGAGGTCTTATGCCCATGAAATTTTTTACCATACCAAGACGCAGTTCCCTCTGCCTCGTAACCTTGTGCTGAATCCATTACCCAATATTTTTTTCCCCACACTTCGTAAGGACTTTTGTTACCACCACGACTTTTAGGCTCCCATTTCGGAACAAGATCCGGAAGGTGATCTACCTTGATATCACCAGTAGGTGCATGATCTTGTAAAATAGAATAGCGACCGCCACCCGATGCTTTTTCATAATCCACATCATCTTTTCCTAAAACATGACGCGTACTCATACACCCATTCAATACCAGCAAACTCAGGCCAGCAACAAACAGCATGTTAATTACTTTCATAGGTTCCTATACTCTCAGCGAGCTCCAATACAGACATGGCATATCGCCTACTTGGGTTGTAATCCATAATGGTGAAAAAGTTTTCATACGCGAGCCAATAAGAAACCTCTTCCGGACTTGTTCGTAAGCCTATCAAGCCTGTTTTCTGAGGTATAAATGGCTGTGTTGGAAGTACATTTAGCGCAGACCATTCGGTCATTTCCGTACTTGCCACCCTGCCACGGTTGATGAAATCCACCATTGAATCTGGATCGGTAACATAAGCCATTACAAACCAAGGTTGTCGAGGCTGCCAACCATGATGCTTAAGGTAATTTGCAACACTGCCAATCGCATCAGGCTCAGATCCCCACAAATCGATATGTCCGTTTTTGTCATAATCTATTGCCAATTTTTGATAGTTGCTGGGCATAAACTGCACCATCCCCATCGCCCCACTATATGACCCTTTTGTGTCGCCAATGTTCCAACCTTCTTTGCGAGCAAGCAATAAATAGGCTTCTAACTCGCTTTGGAAGTATTCTTTTCTTCGTGGGTAATCAAATGCTAATGTGGTAAGGGAGGTAAAAACGTCTTTTGACCCAGTAATACGGCCGTAATAGGTTTCAACACCTATCAGAGCCACTATGATATTAGGCTCTACGCCAAACTCTTGCTCTGCTTTTCGCAGCCACTTTGCATTGCGTTTTGCAAACTCTCGACCGTGCTTTGCCCTTTCTTCATTCACAAAACGGGTTTTATACTCATAATAAGGCGTAATGACTTCAGGCTGGTTATCTGATTTTTCAATCACTTTAGGACGCACTTTTATATGAGAAAAAGCCAACTCGAGGCGCCCTTTGTCATAAGCATGCTCTCTAACCAGCTTATTAATAAATACTTGAACCTCTGGATTCCCAGCATAGGAATCTGCCCATTCTTTGGGCATATCTTCAAGTAGAGACTCACTGACTCCCGAATTTGAAGGTAATGTAGAATGATCCATACCACTACACGCAGTTAGACCAAGCGCTAGAAACAACAAAGTAGCTTGCTTAATCATCATCTTGCTCTTTTATGTGTTTGTATTGACATTAAAATCCCAAATGTCGCCATGATGGTAATAATAGAGGTGCCACCATAACTGACAAGTGGTAAGGGTACCCCAACCACAGGAAGAATACCTGACACCATCCCAATATTTACAAACATGTACACAAAAAAAGTCAGTGTTAAACTACCCGCTAATAATCGCGCATAGTTATCTTCTGCATACGCCGCTATGTATAGGCCCCGGGCAATCACAAGAAAATAAGCTAAAATCAGTACACCGCAGCCCAGCATGCCAAATTCCTCAGCAAGAACCGCAATAATAAAGTCAGTATGGCTTTCAGGAAGAAAATCTAGCTGAGCCTGCGTCCCCTGTAAAAAACCTTTTCCATAAAGTCCACCTGAACCGATTGCCGTTTTAGATTGAATGATATTCCAGCCAGACCCAAGCGGATCGCTCTCAGGGTTTAAAAAAGTCAGTACTCGTTGGCGTTGATAATCATGCATAAATTGCCATAATGTGTAAGCAGCGGCAGGAGCTAATGCTGTCGCGCCCAATATGTAGCGCCATCCCAACCCTGCAAGAAATAAAACAAAAACACCCGATACTGCAACTAGTAGAGCTGTTCCCAAATCAGGTTGCTTGGCAATCATCAAAACAGGTAAAACAATTAATCCAAGAACAGCCAATATTTGCTTAAAATTGGGAGGTAACTGTTTATCGGAAAAATACCAAGCAATCATCATGGGCATAACAATTTTCATTATTTCTGAAGGCTGAAAGCGCAAACCTCCTGGCAGAGCCAACCAACGCTGTGCCCCTTTAGCTCCAACACCAAACAACAGTACGCAGACCAGCAAAACGGAAATAAAAATAAACAACGCAGGTGAAGCTCGTCGCATATATTTCGGGGGTAATTGAGCTAAAGCTACACAAATCATCAAGCCTATAACCAATCGAAATACCTGCCGCTCGACCATGGCTACATTCTGCCCTGAGGCTGAGTACAGAATAAAAAGCCCTCCACAGATCAGTAACAACAAAGCCCCCATCAACAAAACATCAACGTGAACCAGTTTCCACAAACGAGCATTGGTAAAAGACAGCGCTCTGCGATAAAAGCTATCAGTCATTTTTATCACCTTTCAAATAGTCATAACGCGCCGGATAATCATCATGCAAATAAGCGTCAAATAATGCTTTCGTTAAATCCGCGGGTTTCGAACTACTACCACCGTTTTCAAAAATGGCAAACACTGAAATCTTCGGATTTCCAGCAGGTGCAAAGCCTATAAATAACGCATGGTCATGCAAACGTTTTTCAAGGGAATCTGCATCGTATTCTTGGTCTTCTTGCAGACTAAATACTTGCCCGGTCCCTGTTTTCCCTGCGATTTCATAATCCGTTCCTTGCAAACGCCTTGCGGTACCATGCGAGTCGGTTATTACTTTACGCATAGCATCAATCATACGTCCCCAATTACGCTGATCCTTCAAAACAATATCGTGCTCATCCCCAAGACCATCTGGAAATTCAATGATTTTGTCTCCCACAAGTTGCGTCATACGAGGGTAAAAATAATGCCCTTTACTGGCTAAAGCAGAGGTAGCCGAAGCTATTTGCAGAGGTGTCGCCACCATAAAGCCCTGCCCGATACCTACATTGACTGAATCGCCAGGGTACCATGGCTCCTTGTATTTGGCTTTTTTCCATTCATTAGAAGGCAACAAGCCATGACTCTCACCATTCAAATCGAGCAAGGTTGTCTGACCAAACCCAAAACGCGTCAAAAAATTATGGATAGGAGTAATTCCCATTTTATTAGCCAGTTGATAATAATAGGTATCAACAGACTCAATAATAGAACGCTCTAAATTAATCCAACCATGCCCTGTCCGTTTCCAGTCTCGGTAGCGACGCCCGTCTGGATTTATTTGATAATAGCCTTTCGCAAAATACCGTTCAGTCCATGACGAAAACCCATACTCTAAACCAGCAAGCCCCATAAAAGGCTTAATCGTTGACGCTGGAGGATAACCTCCACGCAAAGCACGGTTAAAAAGAGGGAGTTTTTTGGATTGGCGTAATTTGGCATAATCATCAATAGAAATCCCGCGCACAAACAGGTTAGGATCATAACCAGGCTTAGAAACCAGGGCGAGAATCCCACCTGTTGTGGGATCAATTGCGACAACCGCGCCAGTATAATCACCCAAAAGATCGTAGGCATATTGCTGTAGTCTGGCGTCTAAATATAAGTGGAGATCTTTACCCGGCGTTGGATTTTGTCGCTCAAGTTCCGACATAATGCGTCCACGAGCATTCACCTCAACCTTGCTAAGACCAGCTTCTCCAAATAAGGTTTTTTCGTAATAGCCTTCTACACCTGTCTTACCGATAAATAAAGCGCCTTGATAAGCCAACTTATCGACTGTTTCTAAGTCTTTTGAGGTAATCCGGCCAACATAACCAATGGCATGAGCAAATGCCTCACCATAAGGGTAATAGCGCGTTAATTGCGCTTCTACCTGAACACCGTCGAGTTTATACAAATCGACAGAGACCTTGGCCCACTCTTCATCGGTCAATTGAGATTTTAAAGTAAGGGATTGATAAGGGCGGCGATACTCTTTTCGTCTTTCATCAAAATCTTCCCACTCATCATCACTAATATCGATAATGCCGGAAAGCATTTGCTTTAACTTCGGAAAACTTTCTACCCGTTCAGGTATCACAGTTAAACTGTGAATAGGACGATTATCAGCCAACACCAATCCGTTACGATCGTATATCAAACCTCTAGGCGGCGGTTCTGTAACCAGCATAACACGGTTATCATTTGCCTTGGTTTGATATAACTCATGCTCAATAACCTGCAAATAAAACAGTCGAGCCATCAACACAATAGCCATCAGCAAAACAAAAATAGCGGCAGCAAAAACACGCTGCTGTGTCAGTCGCTGTTCTTGACGATAATTGCGGAAGTTTTGATGTCGACGGCTCACTTCATCACCTTATCTATGATACGGATGATTGTTCATGAGCGTCCAAGCACGATAAATTTGCTCAGCCAAAATAACTCTCACCATAGGATGCGGTAATGTCAGACGAGATAAAGACCAAGTTTGATCCGCTCGAGCGGTACACCTTGGATCAAGACCATCAGGACCTCCCACCAACAAGCTCACATTATAGCCATCCATTCGCCACTGCTCGGTCTGATCTGCCAACTGATCGGTAGACCACTCTTTACCAAGAACTTCCATTGCAATTACTTTATCTCCAGAAGGTATAGCTTCGAGCATACTATCTCCTTCCTTACGAATAGCTTTTGGTATATCAGTGTTTTTTCCACGAGGAGACATTGGAATTTCGACAAGCTCTAATGCAAAATCTTTTGGCAAGCGTTTAGCATACTCATCGTAACCCTCAGTCACCCACTTTGGCATTTTATTACCAACAGCAATCAAACGAACACGCATTTAAAAGAGCCTTACATTTGTTCTGGCTTAATATCCCACAACTTCTCAAGATCATAAAAAGCTCGAGCTTCTTCTGTCATTACATGCACAACAACATCATGTAAATCAACCAACACCCAATCACTCCCCATACCACGACCTTCTGAACCCAATGGCTGAAGACCTTGACCTTTTAAATGTTCAAATACATTTTGACCCAAAGCATTAACATGACGCTTTGAAGTACCGGTACAGATCACCATGTAATCCATCATGTCTGTATGATTTCCTACATTCAATACTGTGATCTTATCACCTTTCACATCTTCCAATGCTTCAACAGCAAAAGCCAAAATTTGATCTGCTGTGAGGTTAAGCTGACTCATATAATTACGTTACCCTATCGATATAATTGATGTTGTTCTATATAGTTTTGGACTGGTTCTGGCAACAAATAAGCAATAGACTCGTTTTTACGAGCCAACGCCCTAATCATGCTAGAGGATATCCCCAAAGGAGTGAGAGTCTCGAACCAGACCCGCCCTGAGGGCGCGCATTGTAACTCATGCGACGATGCGGCACGATAGTTTTCGCAAAAACCGCTCAATTCAGAGATCAAGTCAGGCTCCCAACCAGGTCGCGACACAACCAACAAGTGAGCGTACTGGATTATCTGCTGCCAATTATGCCAAGTTGGAAGGGATAAAAAGCTGTCCATTCCTAGCACCATAATGAGTGATTCATCTGGACCTATTTCGCTCCGAAGATCTCGCAACGTATCGATACTATAACTTGGACCTTCCCTATCAATCTCACGAGAATCGACACTCAATCGAGCATCACCAGATACTGCAAGCTTAGCCATTTCAAGTCGTTGCTGAGGCAAGACACTTGGTCGATCTTTATGCACAGGCTGAAAACAAGGTATTAACCTCAAAGCGGAGTAGTGGTAGCGATCTAAAATCTCAACCGCTGTTCTTAAGTGGCCATTATGAACAGGATCAAATGTCCCACCCATAATAGCCAACCCAGAAGTCTTTACATTATCCTTAACTCTAATTGTCACGAGTATGACCATCGCCAAGTACGACATACTTCTGACTGGTCAACCCCAACAATCCTACAGGACCACGAGCATGAATTTTGTCAGTAGAAATACCAATTTCAGCTCCAAAACCATATTCAAAACCATCAGCAAAAGATGTTGAAGCATTCACCATCACTGACGAAGAATCCACTTCCGTCATGAACGCTCGTGTTTTTGTATAGTTCTGCGAAACAATTGCGTCCGTATGATGAGAACCATATTTATTGATGTGTGCAATCGCCTCATCCATATCAGACACAATCTTAATAGATAACTTAGGGGCCAAATACTCTGTATACCAATCTTCTTCTGATGCAGCTTCAATGACAGAGCTAATAGCACGAGCTTGCTCACAACCTACCAGAGACACACCTTTTTCCTGCAGAGCAGCCACTAACTTAGGCAAAATATCCCCAGCAATTGCAGAATGAACCAGCAATGACTCCATTGCATTACACACACCGTAGCGGCGGGTTTTAGCGTTCATGGCAATAGCATAAGCCTTTTCAAGATCCGCCTCACTATCAATATAGACATGACAATTACCATCAAGGTGTTTGATTACAGGAACCCGCGCATCCTGACTAATGCGCTCAATCAAACCTTTGCCACCACGAGGGACAATAACATCAACGAACTCAGGCATAGAAATTAACATGCCAACCGCTTCACGATCTGTCGTATTAAGAACTTGCACTGCATGCTCTGGCAAACCAGCAGCGATGACACCTGCCGTTACAGCCTCAGCAATAGCTTGATTGGAATAAAATGCCTCTGAGCCGCCACGTAAAATAGTGGCGTTACCAGATTTCAAACAGAGACTTGCCGCATCGATGGTCACATTTGGACGAGACTCATAAATAATGCCAATCACCCCTAAAGGCACGCGCATCTGGCCTCGCTGAATACCTGACGGCAAATACACCATATCTGATATTTCACCGATTGGATCAGGCAAAGACGCCACCTGCTTTAAACCCTCAATCATGCCGTCAATTCGGGCATCATCAAGCAACAAACGATCTAGTAAAGCTGAATCCAAGCCTTTAACTCGGCCATTTTCCATATCCTTAGCGTTTTCAGATATCAATCGAGGTCGAGCATTTTCCAAAGCGTCTGCCATAGCAAACAGTGCCATATTTTTTTGCTTCGTAGATGCTTTCGCAAGAAGACGAGAAGCCGCCCTAGCTTGCTGACCAATTTGATTCATATAAGATTCTAAAGACATTTTTAATCTCTAATAAAAGTAAAGAAGAACAAATAATAGATCGTCAAATAAACCGCGACCTATTTCATCAAGACAGTATACTATCACAATATTTTTATTCATTTAGCTCAGATTGTCACGAAAGGATCTTACATTGTCGCCACTCAATTCTTTTACGCTTAACACCATCGGCATAGTGCATTCGTGTTACAAGGAAAAATTCGGCATACCACGACAACCAGGACTGGTCACAGAAGCCACTGCACGCCTAGAGCTCATCCCTCCTTATAGCAGACTAGATATTCTCGATGGACTTGATGGTTTCTCTCATATCTGGATCCAGTTTGTTTTTCACGCTTGCATGTCTGAGAACTGGAAAGCAAAAATACGACCACCACGCCTAGGTGGAAAAGAAAAAGTAGGCGTATTTGCCACACGTTCAACTCATAGGCCTAATCCGATAGGACTGTCAGTAGTGAAGATTGGACGCATCTACCAAGAAGACAAAAAAACATTCATTGATTTACATGGCGCAGATTTGCTAGATGGTACCCCCGTTCTTGATATAAAACCTTACCTACCTTATGCAGACAGCATCACGGAAGCAAAAGGAGGATTTGCGCCAACATCTGCAGAAGCGCAAATAAAGCCCGTATTGTTTTCAGAACTGGCAAAGTCTCAATGCGAAAACTACGAAAATTTGCACAAAAGAGAAATAACAACTTTAATTAAACAAGTTGTTGGACAAGACCCCAGACCTTCCTATTTATCAGAACAGCTTGATCGAGAGCATGGAATCACGCTTTGGGACATCAATATAAAGTGGTGTGCAAGAAACGATCACTTTGAAATACTTCGGATCGAAAGCAAATAAGAGAGTGGGAGATGAATAAAAAGCAGTTTTTAAATACTTACAAAAAAATTGACTCACTCAACCAAGAGAGAACAGAAAACACTCAAAACCAAGCACTTTATCGCTCAAAACACGACGAACGTCTAATAAAAGACTTCCATTACGCCAAATTCCAAAAAAACCTCCATAACGCCCAGCAAAGTAAAGCGCTCAAAGAGCTGCTAGAGAAAGAGAATTGGAACGAAGAAGACACCGAAAAACTGCTTAACTCTCTGCGATAAAAAACATACACCAAGTCTATACCCATGGTTATCCACATGTTCTGTGTATAGTTTTTCTGTCAATAAATTCAAGAAAATAAGACCAAAAAAAAGCGGACCTAAGTCCGCTTTTTATGACAACTATTAATCCAAACTTAGTTTTGGTTTTCTAGTTGTGCTTTGATCAAATCACCGATAGTGGTTGGACCATTAGTTTCTGCTTGTTGCTTCTCAGAATGAGATTTCAACGCAGCTTTCTCTTCAGTAGCATCTTTCTGCTTGATAGAAAGAGTGATAGTACGTGCTTTACGATCAACGTTAATGATCGCAGCTTCTACTTTATCACCTTCTTTCAATGCAGTAGTTGCATCTTCGATACGCTCGCGGCTGATTTCAGATACTTTCAAAGTAGCTTCAACGCCTTCAGCAAGAACAACTACAGCACCTTTCGCATCAACTTCAGAGACAGTACCGTTAACGATAGTGCCTTTGTCATTTTCAGCAACGAAAGCTAGGAACGGATCTTCTTCTAGTTGTTTAACACCTAGAGAAATACGCTCACGCTCAGCATCGATAGACAATACAACTGTTTCTAGCATATCGCCTTTCTTGTATTGACGTACTGCATCTTCACCAGTTTCGTCCCAAGATAGGTCAGATAGGTGAACAAGACCGTCAATACCGCCGTCAAGACCAATGAACACACCAAAGTCAGTGATAGACTTGATTGCGCCAGAGATTTTGTCGCCTTTATTGAAAGATGTAGCGAATTCTTCCCATGGGTTCATTGTGCACTGCTTGATACCCAAAGAAATACGACGACGCTCTTCGTCAATATCAAGAACCATAACTTCAACTTCATCACCAATCTGAACAACTTTAGATGGGTGAATGTTTTTGTTAGTCCAATCCATTTCTGAAACGTGCACTAGACCTTCTACGCCTTCTTCAAGTTCAGCGAAGCAACCGTAATCAGTCAAGTTAGTAACTTTAGCAGTTACCTTAGTGTTTTCTGGGTAACGGGCTTTGATAGCAACCCATGGATCTTCACCCAACTGCTTAAGACCTAGAGACACACGGTTACGCTCGCGGTCGAATTTAAGAACTTTAACATCGATTTCATCGCCAACAGCAATGATTTCGCTTGGGTGCTTAATGCGTTTCCAAGCCATGTCAGTGATGTGTAGAAGACCATCAACACCACCAAGATCAACGAAAGCACCGTAGTCAGTAAGGTTCTTAACGATACCTTTAACTTCTTGACCCTCTTCAAGAGAAGCAAGCAATGTTTCGCGTTCAGCGCTGTTAGTCGCTTCCATAACGGCACGACGAGAAACAACAACGTTGTTACGTTTTTGATCAAGCTTGATAAGTTTGAACTCTAGATCCACACCTTCCAAATGAGATGTATCGCGAATTGGGCGAACATCTACTAAAGAGCCTGGCAAGAAAGCACGGATATTAGCGATATCAACTGTGAAGCCACCTTTGACTTTACCATTGATAACACCGTGAACAATGGCGTTTTCTTCGTAAGCTTTTTCAAGAACAGACCAAGTTTCTGCACGTTTAGCTTTTTCACGAGACAATTTAGTCTCACCGAAACCATCTTCAACAGCATCAAGAGCAACTTTAACTTCGTCACCGATGTTTAAGTTAAACTCACCACTATCCGTTAGGAACTGAGAACGAGGAATTACGCCTTCAGATTTAAGACCTGCATGAACAGTTACCCACTCGCTGTCAATATCAACAACGATACCAGTAACAATTGAGCCTGGCGCCATTTCGACGGTTAAAAGGCTTTCTTCAAACAGTTCTGCGAAGCTTTGAGTCATTGTATTTCCTATATAGTCGGCCCATATAAAGAACTAGGCCATATCCACATTGCCAGCAAATGTGGGTCAATTTTTTTGGATGATGCGATAAAAGCTTGCTGGCACCTTTATCGACTTGAATAACATTTGATCTATTCTAGCACATTCTAGATGTAAAAAAGTAGACGCAAAAAAGAACAGATTATACAAGACCAGCTTTTGCCGTTTCAGCAAAAATCATCTCGACAACCTGTTCTATCGTCAAATCTGTACTATCTATAACTAACGCGCCTGCTGCAGGCACAAGAGGAGCAATGGCTCTATTAGCATCACGCTCGTCTCGCTCCTTAATCGTTTTTACAAGTTCTGCTAGATTAACAGCTTCACCTTTTTGCTGCAATTGCTGCGAACGACGCTTAGCACGCTCTTCAGCCGACGCCGTTAAAAATATTTTAATCTGCGCCGAAGGAAACACCACGGTCCCCATATCACGACCATCCGCTACCAAACCAGGCGCCTGCGAAAAAGCGCGCTGACGCAACAACAAGCCTTCACGAACTTCCGGAATGGCCGCCAATTTAGACGCGCAATTTCCTACTTCTTCAGTTCGAATAGCCTGAGTGACAATTTCGCCCTCTAGAATAATTTCAACTTTACCTTCTTCTGACTGCACAAACTGTATATCTAAATGCTCAGCCAAGACTTTTAACGTCTCAACATCATCAGAAGACATACCGTGATGCGACACAGCAAGTGCAAGCAGTCGATATAAAGCACCACTATCAAGTATGTGCCATCCCAGCTTTTCTGCGATTAATTGACTTACAGTGCCTTTACCTGCACCACTTGGACCATCAATCGTAATAACTGGGCCTTGGTTGATCATAACTATTCCTCTTAAAAAACTATTGTGCAACAGTGCAGTGAAAACCTAACTGCACAGCAACACTCTCCAACTCGTTAAATTCTTCTAATAATTTTTGACAATCATTCACTTTTGTAACCGACTGGCTTCGCGCCCCCAATGCCAACATGGCAAGCGCCAATTTATCATCACCAGCACAATCCAACTCACCACCAGACGGGAGACCACCCTTAATAAGCAAATCACCATTTTCGTAAACACAAGCAATTTTCATATGCTTAAGTGCATCTACTAAGGCCAATACCCTGTCTTCACAATAGTAAGGCAGAGAGCCAACACCCTGGATACAACTTTCACCCTTTGCATAAGCCGCAGCAACACATAACAAAGGTAACTCATCTCTGAACTGGTAACTCTGCTCTTGGGTCAAAGCGAACGAATTAAGCTCAGCAAAGCCAGCCTGAAGCCCACCGTCATACAAACCAAACTCACCCAACTCAGGAATAGAAACATCTGCACCTATCGACTTTAGAAACGATAGAAATGCAAATGACACAAAATCCAAGCCAGCATTTTCAATAAATAATTCAGAACCGGGTAACAAGTTCGCTAATAACACCAACCAAGCCGCCTCATATTCATCACCAGACAATACAATATTCGTACCAACTAGAGGCGCTGAAACAACTTTAAAACCGCCCTCATGATCCAGGATAGTCACACCAAAATGACGCAACAACGCCTCACAATGAGACAATTGTGTCGATTCAGTCGCAATTGAGCCACCATCGGACGAATACAATGCCGCTAAGAAAGCCGACATACGCAAACGCTCAGTACCTACTTTTAAATCAAGACAAGCACTAGACGAGCCTCTTGGCACAAGACTAACAGGCAAACAATCAGCCACGTCAGAGACCACATCCCCTCCCATTTTGCGCACCAAAGAAAACAAGTCACTCATCGATTGATTAAGTAACTTCTCTTCAGCGACAACAGAGACTGGAAATGACTGCCCAGCTAAAACAGGCAACAGCAAATACAAACTTTCTCTTGATTGATGCACGTTGATTGGCGCAATTGGCGCCTTTAACCCACGAAGCCCAACACCATGAACACGCAAATAATCAGCGGATGCCTCTTCAATCACCACACCCATATCCCGAAAAGCCTGCATGGTAATACGCACATCACCAGTCAGATCGACGTTCTTTATTTCACTCACCCCTTCAGAAAGCGCGGCTATTGTAATCACTTTATGTGACAAAGATTTGTCACCCAATAAAGAAATATCACCTTTAATTGCAGAAGCGGGCAAGACTGAAACAGATACAGGACGAACTTCTTTTGCAGAACCAATTGTACGCTGCTCCAACAATCGAAGAAAATGATCTCGCGCAGACTTAGCACGAGTAAAAACACCAAACATGCTGGCACCATCACCTTGCTCTATTGCAGCTCGCATATCAGCAAGACGATCCGTAAAGTGATCTAATGTAGCTAGGGTGGCATCTTTATTGGCCATAAAGACATCACGCCACATCACAGGATCACTTGAAGCAATCCGAGTAAAGTCACGAAAACCACCAGCAGCAAATTTAAATATATCCTGACTACGCTCCCCGTTAGCAAGCGCATCAACCAAAGTATAAGCAAGCAGGTGCGGCAAATGACTCGAAGAAGCCAGCACGTGGTCGTGATGATCAACATCCATACTCACAACATCCGCCCCAACAGCACGCCAGAGACGATGAAGACGATCAAGCAAAACAGGATTACTGTCTGGTAATGGCGTTACTATCGCCATGTGCTTTTCAAAAAGCAGTGAATTAGATGCAAGCACACCACTTTTTTCAGCACCCGCAATAGGATGACCAGGAATAAAATTAGCAGGTACATAGCCGAAAACGCGACGAACCGCTTCAACCACACTCCCTTTGGTGGAACCCACATCAGTAACCAACGTACTTTCAGACAAGAAAGGCTTAAGATCCGTTAATACAGACTCCATCGCCCTCACAGGAGTAGCAAGAACAATCACGTCCATTTTAGAAACAAACTCAGCGGACATCTCAGCAGGGCAATCAATAACCCCCGTTGAAACACCTAACGCCAACTCTCCTTCTCGACGATCAATAGCATATAACGTGGCTAAACCACGCTCTTTTAACGCCTTAGCAAATGACCCACCTATCATGCCAAGACCGATGATCATGACATTGCCAAATTTCTTTTTTCCTTGTGGCGCCTTATCAACAGACACCTGAAAATCACTTTCACCAGTCAAAACACATCACTCTTATAAATTACTAAAGCACAGCCACAGGATAGGAACCCAACACCTTCACTTCCGATGCGCGCTCACGCAACTCATCTATCACGGCGCGACACTCATCATCCAAATGATGGCCAACAAAGTCGATATAGAATATATAACCCCAACGACTCATTAACGAAGGACGAGTTTCTAAACGCGTCATATCAACACCATGACGCTCGAAAGCCTCAAGCAACCGATACAAAGCACCTGGTTCATTTTTCGCACTAATTAACAGTGATGTTTTATCTTTACCACTTGGCGGCACATCCTGATTACCAACAATCAAAAAGCGCGTTGTATTGTCCGGGCGATCTTCGATATTGGCAGAGACCTTCAACAAACTATACAATTCACAAGCAACCTCACCGGCTATTGCCGCAATTGCTCGACCGCTGCGGCCCGCCTCTGCAGCTAAACGAGCTGCTTCCGCATTTGAGCTCACAGCAACACGCTCTACATGTGGCCAATAACGATCCAACCAAGCACGACATTGCGCCAAAGACTGCTGATGTGAATATATATGCGTCACATCATCAGAGTTGATATTCGGACTCACTAATAGATGGTGGTGAATACGCTCTTCAACCTCTCCACATATTTTTAAACGTGAATCACGGAAACTGTCTAACGTATGATTAACAACACCTTCTGTCGAATTCTCAACCGGCACAACACCATAATTAGCCGCGCCAGATTCAACTTCGCGAAACACTTCATCAATAGCTGCCATTGGGGCACTAACGATAGATTTACCAAAGTGTTTTAATGCTGCCTGCTGTGTAAAAGTACCTTCGGGACCTAAGAATGCGATACGCATTGGCTTTTCGAGCGCTAAGCATGAAGACATGACTTGACGAAAGATTTTGGCCATCTCTTCGTTACCTAATGGCCCTTCGTTACGCTCCATCACTCTGCGTAAAACTTGAGCCTCACGCTCAGGACGATAGAAGACAACCGCGTCTCCACCCTGTTCAGCCAACTTAACTTCAGCCACTTTTTGAGCGCAAGCTGCGCGCTCGTTTATCAACAGTTGTATTTGCGAATCAATAGAATCAATACGATCACGCAACAAAGGCAGAGTATCTGGTACCGCTTGTTTAGAATTTGACATGCTATTTATTATCCGTAGAGGTTGTTGTCTCTAAAAAGTATTACCCGTGACGCTTTTCGAAGCCACGCATAAAATCAATCAAAGCCTCAATACCTTCCATAGGCATTGCGTTATATATGCTCGCCCGCATGCCGCCCACAGAACGATGGCCAGCTAAAGTACGTAAGCCAGCCGCTTCGGACTCTTGCAAGAAAAGAGATTCAAGAGACTCATCCGCCAAAATAAACGGCACATTCATACGAGAGCGATAGACAGGATCAACAGGATTTGAATAAAAATCACTCGAGTCAATGTAGTCGTAAAGCGCCTGCGCCTTACGAATATTAATGGCTTCAATCGCCTCAACACCACCTTGCTCCTCCAACCATTCAAAGACCAAATCAGCCAAATAAATAGCAAAGGTTGGTGGTGTATTAATCATAGAATCATTCGCCGCCAAATTGGCAAAATTCCAAATCGATGGTAATTCATCACTACTACGAGCAAGCAAATCCTTACGAATAATGCAGATAACCACACCAGCAGGGCCAACATTTTTCTGCGCGCCCGCGTAAATCAATCCATACTTACTCACATCAATTTTGCGAGACAAAATCGTTGAAGATAAATCCGCAACGATAGGCAGACTAGTTTTTGGCAGATCAGAGAACTCAACACCGCCAATCGTCTCGTTCGGGCAAAGATGTAAATAGGCTGCAGTCTCATCCAACTTTAAAGAAGAAAAATCAGGAACCGTACTGTAATTCTGCTCTTTTGAAGACCCCACCACATTTACATTAGTGTATCTTTTAGCCTCTTTAATCGCCTTTGAAGACCAAGCACCAGTATCCAAAAAGCAAGCAGAATCAAAACCATTCACCAAGTTTGCAGGAATTTGAGCAAATAATGTAGATGCGCCACCTTGAACAAACAGAATTTCATAGTCATCGCCAATATTCATCAAGCGCGCCAAACGCGCCTTAGCCGAGGCAAGAATGGACATGAACTCAGAACTACGATGACTCATTTCCATTACAGAAACACCAGCACCATGCCAATCCAGCATTTCCGCCTGTGCTTTTTTCAAAACCGCTTCAGGAAGCGCTGCTGGACCAGAACAAAAATTATATACTCGGCTCATCCTGCTTATTTACCTCTAGTATTTTCAGGAACTACTTTACAAGAACGATCTACAACAAAAGCGACGCACCTAGGTGCGTCGCTTTATTTTCTATTCCGTATCGTCTTCAAGGACATCAGGAGATTCGTCGCCTTCACTCGGCGGCTGATCGACAATGGCACCATCAGCCTCATCAATCTCAATATCTTCTTCATCATTTTCAACAACACGTTCAATGCCAACCAAATGCTCATCGTTGGTCAAACGAATCAAAGTAACACCTTGAGTATTCCGACCTTGACATGACACTTCTGTCACGCGAGTACGAACCAAGGTACCTTGATCGGTAATCAGAATAATCTCATCCGTTTCGTCAACCTGAGCAGCACCAACAACAGGGCCGTTACGCTCAGACACTTGAATACCGATAACACCTTGACCACCACGACCATACACTGGGAAGTCTTCTACCAAAGTTCGCTTGCCGTAACCATTTTCACAAGCCATCAATACAGCAGAACCATCCTGAGGAACGATAAGCGATACAACCTTAGCGTCTTCATTTAAGCGAATACCACGAACACCTGCCGCAGTACGACCCATTGCACGAACATCAGACTCTTTAAAGCGAATAGTTTTACCAGAAGAAGAAACCAACATAATATCGTTTTCGCCATTGGTAACAGACACGCCAACCAACTCATCTGTTTCATCTAAGCTAAGGGCAATCAAACCAGTCGAGCGAGGACGAGCAAAATGCTGCATCGCGGTCTTCTTAACCGTTCCGTTTGCTGTCGCCATAAAGATATAGCTACTTGCTTCAACGATAGCATCATCCGCAACATCATCTTCCGATTCTGCATCAGCTTCAATCGCCTCCACAACCGGCAAAGGCAATAGTGCGGAGATAAATTCACCTTCTCTCAGCGGCAACAAGTTAACAATAGGACGACCTTTTGCACTTCGGCTAGCCACTGGAATTTCAAACACTCGTAACCAGTAAACCTTACCAAGATTACTGAACAACATGATGGTGTCATGACTGCTAGTAACCAATAGATGATCAATGTGATCTTCGTCTTTCATGCTCGCAGAAGATTTGCCACGACCACCACGACGTTGCGCTTGATACTCAACCAATGGCTGAGATTTCGCATAGCCTGTATTTGAAATCGTCACAACCATTGGCGCTTCATCGATCAAATCTGCAATCGTCAAATCCTGACGAGACGTTAAGATCTCAGTACGACGAGCATCACCGAAAGTGTCTCGAACTTCTTCTAGCTCTTCACGAATCACTTCCATCAAACGATCTGGGTTAGATAGAATATTTAACAACTCACCAATTAAATCGATAAGAGACTTATACTCACCCAATAATTTATCGTGTTCCAAACCAGTTAAACGATGTAGACGTAAGTCCAAAATCGCTTGAGCCTGATCTGGTGACAAATGATAAGCACCATCAACAAAACCGTAACCCGCCTCAAGATCATCAGGGCGACATGCATCTGCACCCGCACGCTCAAGCATGGCAACCACATTACCCGGCTCCCAAGACTCGCTAACAATTTTCTCTTTTGCTTCTGCAGACGTTGGCGATGTACGAATTAGCTCAATCACGCGATCAATGTTTGCTAGTGAAACCGCCAAACCTTCAAGAATGTGACCACGCTCACGCGCTTTACGAAGTTCGTAAATAGTACGACGAGTAACCACTTCACGGCGATGTTTAACAAAGCATTCAAGAATTTGTTTGATATTAAGTAACTGAGGGCGACCATCAACCAAGGCCACCATATTAATACCAAATACAGACTGCAATTGAGTTTGTGTGAAAATATTATTCACCACAACATCCGGGTTTTCACCGCGACGCAACTCTATAACGATACGCATACCGTCTTTGTCAGATTCATCTCGCAGCTCACTGATGCCTTCCAGTTTTTTCTCTTTCACTAGCTCAGCGATTTTCTCAATCACTTTCGCTTTGTTTAACTGATAAGGAATTTCAGTGAACACAATGGATTGGCGATTGCCTTTTTCCATATCTTCGAAATGGTGACGGGCACGCATGTAAATACGACCACGACCCGTTTTGTAAGCTTCAATAATACCAGCGCGACCATTAATAAACGCCCCTGTTGGGAAGTCTGGTCCAGGTATATGATCGATCAGTTCATCAATGGTTATGTCAGCGTTATCAATAACCGCAAGACAGCCATCAATAACCTCACCGAGATTATGAGGAGGGATATTAGTCGCCATACCTACCGCAATACCCGCTGAACCGTTAACTAACAGCCCAGGAACACGCGCAGGCAATACTTCTGGCATGAATTCCGTTCCATCGTAGTTAGGCACGAAGTCGACGGTTTCTTTCTCTAAATCCATCAATAGATGATGAGAAATTTTCGCCATTCGGATTTCGGTATAACGCATTGCGGCAGCGCTGTCACCATCGACAGAACCGAAGTTACCTTGTCCATCGACCAAGGTATAACGCATTGAGAAAGGCTGCGCCATACGAACAATCGTATCGTATACAGCAGAATCACCATGTGGGTGATATTTACCGATTACATCACCGACGATACGCGCCGATTTTTTGTACGGTTTATTCCAATCATTTTTAAGTTCATTCATCGCAAATAGAACGCGACGGTGAACAGGCTTTAACCCGTCTCGCACATCAGGTAATGCTCGACCTACAATTACACTCATTGCGTAATCTAGGTAGGATCCCTTAAGTTCATTTTCGATACTGACGGGAATAATTTCTTTGGCTAATTCACCCATAGATACAATCGATCCTTATGCCTCGGAGTCAAAAAGACTCCCTAATATCTTTTTATAAGCGCCGCATTGTACCATAAGGAAATAAATAACACCCCTTCAAGGAGCATGTTTTGTTGTTCTATATTGCAATTACAGAAACAGCCTACTGAACAGTCTCATCGGACAAAGTAAGTTTGCTATTGGTCACCCCTTTAGTTGGCGCTATACTAGAAAAAGTGCACTTTAGTTCAAGCTCACAAGAGACGGCAATAAAACATATTACGCAGTTCAATACATCGAGCTCACTGCCTTTAGCAACATTAAAGATGGATACAAAAAAAATGACCAACACCCGACAAAACAACGTAGACCTAAATGAAGTTGCAAAATTTGAAGCGCTAGCAAGCCGCTGGTGGGATACTGAGAACGAATTTAAACCTCTACACGATATCAATCCGCTACGCACCAACTATATAAATGAACGAGCTGACGGCCTAGAAGGCAAAAAAGTCATCGATGTCGGTTGTGGCGGTGGCATACTGTCAGAAGCCATGGCAAAACTTGGTGCAAACGTCAAAGGTATCGACATGGGTGACGCCCCACTTGCTGTCGCAAAATTGCATAAAGAAGAATCCAAGCTCGACATTGATTATGAAAAAATCACGGCAGAAGAAATAGCACAACGAGAAGCTGGCCAATACGATATTGTCACCTGCCTTGAAATGTTAGAACACGTGCCGGACCCATCATCAGTTATCAAAGCCTGTATGACACTAGTAAAGCCTGGCGGCCACGTATTCTTTTCTACGATCAACAGAAACCCTAAAGCATATCTTTTTGCTATCGTTGGCGCCGAATACATTTTAAAAATGCTGCCGAAGGGAACGCATGACTACGCCAAATTCATTCAGCCAGCAGAGTTGAATAACTACGCAAGATTGGCTGGTTTAGAAGTGTCACATATGACAGGTTTGACCTATAACCCTTTCACCAAAGTGTACAAATTGAACGACGAAGACGTGTCTGTTAATTACATGATGCACACTCAAAAAATCGAAGCCTAAATAAGGCATAAGGAGGAGATATGCTGGATTATCAAGCCCCAAGCCAACTACTTAAAGATAAGGTAATCCTAGTTACTGGAGCAGGCGATGGAATAGGCAAAGCGGCCGCCATCACCTACGCCAAACACGGCGCAACCATCATCCTTTTAGGCCGCACCACAAAAAAACTGGAAGCCGTTTACGATTACATCGAAAAGCAGCATTACCCGCAAGCAGCTATCGTACCTCTAAATCTTGATGGTGCTGCAGAACACGACTACATAGAGCTTGCTAACACCATAGAAAGCGAATTTGGACATCTCGACGGCATTCTACACAACGCCAGCCTTCTAGGTGATCGAGCACCGATAGCAACCTACGATCCAACGCTATTCGAGCAAGTCATGCGAGTTAATGTCACCAGCCAACTCATGCTTAACCAAGCCCTACTACCTCTACTTCAGAAAGCTGAAAATGCGTCTATTATTTTCACCACTTCTGGGGTTGGAAGAAAGGCCAAGGCTAACTGGGGCGCCTATGCCGTATCAAAATTCGCAACAGAAGCCATGATGCAGCTTTTTTCCAGCGAGTTAGCAGAACTATCCCCTAGCATTAGAACGAACGCGATCAACCCAGGCGCAACAAGAACAAATATGCGAGCAAACGCGTACCCAGACGAAGACCCAAATACACTCCCTACCGCTGACGATATTATGCCGATCTACCTATATTTAATGGGCAAAGACAGCCTTGCAGTCAACGGCCAATCACTGGATGCTCAATAGAGCTAACAAACATCAAAAGCAATGGGCGAAAAATAAGCCCATTGCATCCCACCACATGCTTCAGTTAGTCTGAAGGCATGATCAACATAAGAAAAACAGTCATCACTCATTGTGTTTTACTTGCTGCACTTGCATCTTTTTCGATACAAGCGGATACCCATTACCCAACCGAAAACAACACACAACAAGAAATCCCCCCCCCTATGAATCAAGGCAACACATCACTTCAAGAAGCACTAGAAAACAACCAAGCAGCACAGTTACAAGCGAACAACAGCGCACCAGAAACGCCAGTTAATCAAATCATCAACATACCCAACAAAAGCCTCACGGATAAAAATGACTATCACTTCATAACATTACCCAATAACTTAAAAGTATTATTAGTAAGTGACCCTCAAGCCGAACGATTTGCCGCTTCATTATCTGTCAATGTCGGTAACTTTCAGGACCCAGAAAACCAACAGGGACTCGCCCACTTTTTAGAACACATGCTTTTTCTTGGCACTAAAAAGTACCCAGAAGCTGGCAACTACCAGTCCTATATCAATAACCATGGCGGCTCTCACAACGCTTACACAAGCACAGATACAACCAATTTCTACTTTGACATCAAACCCACTGCATACGAAGGTGCACTGGATAGATTTTCACAATTTTTTACTTCGCCACTTTTTAGCGAATCACTCACTCAAAGAGAAAAGAATGCAGTCGATTCGGAATACAAAGCCAAACTGAAAGATGAAAGCAGACGAAACAATCAGGCATTGAAAACACTACTAAATCCTGAGCATCCATACAGCCACTTTACTGTTGGCAGTCTAGACACACTCAAAGACCGGCCAAACAACCCACTAAGAAAGCAATTACTCAAGCTCTACGAGGAAAACTATTTTAGCGAAAACATGGCACTAGTGATGGTAGCCAACCTACCCTACAATCAAATAGCAATACTTGCTCGCCAGTACTTTTCAGATATTCCAAGCAAAACACCTAAACCAGAACAGCACTACCCAGCAATAATGTTAAAGAACAAACCGCAAATACAGTTCGTGCGCTCATTAATTGATAACAGCACATTGAGTTTTTATTACCAAATAGACGCCCAAAGCAAAAACTATAAAACTCAACCAACACGCTATCTATCTTACATTCTAGGCAATGAAAACAAAGGATCACTATACGCTTCACTTAAATCCGAAGGGTTAATTAATGGCATATCCGCAAGCACAAGCGCAGATTACGGTGATAATGCACTTTTTAGCGTCAGAATATCTCTGACCGATGAAGGCCTAAGAAAAATAGACACGGTAGCGAAACATTTTTTCGCCACTGTTAGCACCTTAAAATCCGCTCCAGTCAACCCAATGTATCTACAAGAGGGACTAAAACTTAGCCGCCTCATGTTTAACAACCAAAGCTACGTTAACCCCCAAAACCTAGCCAGATCACTATCTGCAAAAATGTTAAAAACGCCACCCGAAAATATTTTGAGTTGTTACCGACTAGAATACGCTGCAGACGAAAGCCAAGTCCGTCATCTTTTGAAACAACTATCAGATGAAAACCTTTTAGTGCAAATAACATCAAATAACGAATTCCCCGAAAGCTGGGCAAAGAAAAAGCCAATTTGGCAAACAGAACCTTGGTATCAGAGCCGTTATAGCAACAATTATTTCAGTCAATTATTTTTAGACATTATCAACCAATCAGCGCAGAGCACAAAAGTCACCCTACCCGAAAAAAACACCTTCATCCCCGAGTCAGTAAGCTTAATCAATGAAAGTGACACCACCCCCTCCATTATTTTTCAAAAAGAGGGCTTCACCTACTGGAACAAATCCGATTCAAGTTTTGGCAAACCCACCGCAATGAATTTCTTAGGGATACGCTTTGCCAATGCGGCTGACACGCCAAAACACACCCTACTCAATAAATTATGGAGTCGTCTTTTTAATGACGGCGTGAGCGAGTCAACTTATGCGCCCTATATGGCGGGATTGGGCTATGCGTTTTACCCTCACGTAAATGGCGCAACAATGCGAACCAGCGGCTATTCAGATAAGCAAAGCGCCTATGTCACTTGGCTAATCGATCAACTATTTCTATTCCGTCCAACACCAGAACAATTTGAGCAAGCAAAAGCGCAACTAGCAAAAGATTTAAGCAACCAAAAAAGTCGACAAGCCTACAGCAACGCCAACAGTGCATTACGAACATTAATTACAAAAAATAGCTTCACCACAAAACAATTAGAAGACGCATTAACAACCATTACGCTAGAAGACCTTCAGGGATACACAAAAAAAGCACGAGAACATTTTGATATCGTTGGATACAGCACTGGCAACCTAACAAAAGAGCAAGCAAAAAAGCTTGCAGACTCTCTTTATCAACGCTTCAGAGGTCGACTCACTCCCAGTGAGCCAATAGAAATTGAAACTAAAACCCTCAGTGCACAAAAGAAATACCACTATCAGTTCGAATCAACGAGTAACGACAAAGTGGTTTTATATGCACTAATAGACACCAGTGCACAGCACTCAAAAAAAGCCATTACGCAAAAAGCCTACTTTTCGATACTCAAAAAATTAATCAGTAGCCCTTTTTATCAAGAGCTAAGAACCAATCAGCAGCTAGGCTACATTGTTGGCGCGCAGGACCTAAGCCTGCGTAATACCCCAATATTAGGACTTCTCGTGCAATCGCCCGACAAAGACACCCTAACAATCATTCGCTCTATAGAGGATTTTCTAAAAGAGCAACGTACTAGATTACCCAAGGTATCAGAAGAGGATTTTTTACAAGCTAAGAACGCCCTACTAAGCGACCTTAAAATGAGCGCAAAGAATTTAAGCGATAATGCACTAAATGAATGGCATCAAATTGCGAAGCCAGACCCTGACTTTTTAACGCGGAAAGAATGGATAAATAACGTAGAAAAAATTAATCGGGAGGACTTTATGACTTTTATCAACCACAAACTTCAATCAACAGATACAACAAAAATCATCATTCACAACAAAGCATTTCCACAAGAACTCATTGACCAACAAGATTGGAAAGAGACCTCACCTAGCCGCTCCCCTAATCTTTAAAATGGAATAATGACGAGAATAAATCACCCTCCGATCAGCTTCTCCAGCTTTTCCTGATCGGTTGCAGGAGCCCCTTTCGCACCGTTAGCCGCCGGCTCAACCCCTTTTCCAATGGGCGAAAAATCCCCAACATCAGGCTGAACTTTATCTTCAGACGTATCATCCGCTCTTACCTGATCACCAAAAATACCAATCTCCGGCATCATGCGAAGACGCTTAGCTTGAATATCTTCTGGTATATTTCCTGTAAACAACACAGTAAATGGCGCGTCTTCGGTTCGCTTATTTACTTCATCGTAAATCGCCTGTTCGCGCTCCGCGATGGCATTTTCTTCCAAATAAGACAGACCTTTACCATCAGCCGTAATAACAATATTTGGCCCTAAGGTCATCTTTGCCTTTTCTGCCGGGATAACCGCCACTTCTTCTTGAGAACTGACAACAATTTGATGCTCGGTATGAATAACCTGATTACCATAGATAATATCAACTGACTGACGCTCAATAGTCTGAGCATCTGCGCATAGCGATACTGCAAAAAGTAACCCAAATGAATATTTCATAACCACCCCAGAATAAGACTCCATTCACTATAAGAGATAAAAACACATAAAAAAAGGAGCCCAAGCAATACTTGAACTCCTTTTTTGTCTCTTTTAATTAAAACTAAAGAGTAATGACTTCAAAATCCGCTTCTGGATTTGCTTCAGCGTCGTAATCAACACCATCCACACCAAAACCAAACAACTTCAAAAACTCATCTTTATAAAGCTGGTAGTCTGTCTCAGCAAACAAGTTAGCATCATTTACCTGAGGCCAAAGCTCACGACAAGCTTGCTGTACGTCTTCACGCAATTCCCAATCATCCAAACGCAAACGATTTTTGTCGTCTGTCAATTCTGCTGGATTGTGGTTGTTGTACAAACGTTCAGAGAACATGCGATAAATCTGATCCATACAACCTTCATGAATGCCTTTTTCACGCATCACTTTGAAGACCATCGCCAAGTACAAAGGCATCACTGGAATAGCTGAAGACGCCTGAGTAACAACCGATTTCAATACGGCAACATTCGCACCACCGCCGATTTTAGCTAACTCAGAATCAATAGCTGCAGAGGCACGATCTAAATCTTCTTTCGCTTTACCAAGCGCACCATGCCAATAAATCGGCCAAGTGATATCAGAGCCAATGTAAGAGTAAGCTACGGTGCGAGCACCCTCTGCCAAAACACCTGCCTCTTGTAAAGCAGACATCCAAAGCTCCCAATCTTGACCACCCATTACGGTTGTAGTCGCTTCAATCTCTTCTTCTGTTGCTGGCTCAATTTCCGCTTCAATGATGACATCTTTATTCGTATCAATGGCAGTGGAGCGGTAAGGCTGACCAATAGGTTTAAGAACTGAACGAATAACTTCACCTGTTTCAGGCATTTTACGAACCGGAGATGCCAGTGAGTAAACCACCATGTCTACTTGACCAAGATCTTGCTTAATCAAATCAATAACGGTGTCACGCGCTTCGTTTGAAAAAGCGTCGCCATTGATGCTTTTAGAATACAAGCCTTCTTCTTTGGCCACTTTGTCGAATGCCGCAGAATTGTACCAACCTGCCGTACCGGTTTTTTTCTCAGTACCTGGTTTTTCGAAGAAAACACCAATTGTTGCGGCACCTGAACCGAACGCCGCAGCGATACGAGAAGACAAGCCATAGCCACTTGACGCACCGATTACGAGTACTTTTTTAGGACCGTTTTCAATCGCCCCTTTGCTTTTAGTAAAAGCGATTTGATCTCTTACGTTTTGCTCACAACCTACTGGATGCGTTGTTGTACAAATAAATCCGCGAATCTTTGGTTTTATGATCATAATATCTTCTCAACGTCATGTTTTGCTTACGTCTTGCCTGACAATCCCTTCAAATGAGGCAGACAAGACAAATCTACCTGCCATGATACAATAGCCGAACGAATATGTCCTGATTCTGCTAAAAATTCAGAACCAATAAACCATTGAAACCTTGAGAGAACACCGTGCACCTACTCGTCATCGGCTACGTCTGGCCAGAACCAAACTCTTCCGCTGCTGGCAGTAGAATGATGCAATTACTCAACTGCTTTCACAAAGAGCAATGGCAAATTTCTTTTGCGAGCCCCGCTCAGCAAACAGAACACATGGCTGACCTTTCCCTGCTGGGCATTGAAGCCGAGCATATTGAGCTCAATAGCGCATCATTTGATCACTATATTGCACACAAAAAGCCAGACATAGTGATATTTGATCGCTTCATGATGGAAGAACAATTTGGCTGGCGTGTAGAAAAGTTCAGTCCAGACTCATTACGAATCCTGAATACGGAAGACCTTCACTCACTAAGACAAGCCAGACACAATGCGCTGAAACAAAATCGAGACTTTGCAGTTGAAGACCTTTATAGCGATCATGGCATTCGAGAAATCGCCGCCATCCATCGCTGCGATTTAACCCTGATGATTTCTGAAGTAGAAGCAAAACTACTGGTCGATGAGTTCCACGTGCCAGAAACGCACGTATTACACCTCCCCTTTATGCTGCCAGAACCACAAAACACAGACAAATTACTGAGCTTCGAAGATCGCCAGCATTTTATTAGCATAGGCAACTTTCGTCACGCGCCAAATTGGGATGCCGTCCTACAATTAAAAACAGAGATATGGCCAAAAATCCGCAAACGCTTACCGAAAGCTGAGATGCATATTTACGGCGCTTATCCGCCACCAAAAGCCACACAGCTGCACAATGCAAAAGAGGGCTTTTTAGTGAAAGGCTGGGCTGAAGACGCTCAAGCCGTCATGCAACAATCGCGACTTTGCTTAGCGCCATTACGCTTTGGCGCAGGCATTAAAGGCAAATTAGTTGAAGCCATGCAAGTAGGTACTCCAAGCATAACCACCAGCATTGGTGCAGAATCTATGCATGGCGCATTCCCATGGAACGGGGTGATAACCGACGACATAGAAACCTTTGCTGATGCCGCTGCCTCCCTCTATGAGGACAAAGAAAGCTGGTTACTGATGCAAAAAAATGGCAATAAAATCCTACAAACTCGTTATCAAGCAGAAGAATGGGAGCCAAAATTAATCAATCGATTGAAGCTACACGTTCAGCTAAAGGACAGCCTGAGGAAAAAACACTTCTTGGGTTTAATGCTGCGACACCACAGCCTTAAAAGCACACAATACATGTCGCAATGGATAGAGCTGAAAAACAAAAATGAAGAGGGATAACACTAACAGCAGCAAAAAAAACGCTAGCCAGAAACAAAACTGCTTTTAGCCTCTCGCTCACGAACCTTCTTCATCACTGCCTGCTGAGAGGCTTTATTCATACTTCCCCACTGACTGATTTCTTTACCGGTACGATAACAGCCGACACAAACATCTTCATCATTGAGAAGACAGACATTAACGCAGGGAGATTTTAACTGAGGTTTTGGCTTGGTCATTTTTAATCAACATACATAAAAAAAGGCCTTAGTGAAAAATATCACTGAGGCCTCTCATTCTATTATTCAGCGTTATGATAAACACGCTGCACATCGTCTAGGTCATTCAACAGATCCAAGAAGCGATCAAACTGTTCCAACTCTTCACCTTGAATTTCTATAGTGTTTTGAGCAACAAACTGAATTTCATCTACTTCAAATTCAATGTCGCCAAGCGCATCCGTAATGGCCGTTTTCGCTTTACTGTAATCTGTATGAGGCGCAAACACTGTCACCTTACCGTCTTCTAGCTCGATATCGGTTACATCAACATCCGCCATCATTAAGGCTTCTAATACTGCTTCTTCATCCGTGCCAGCAAAAACAAAAATAGCACTGTGGTCAAACATGTGACTCACACTACCCTGCCCACCAATTTTGCACTTCACTTTGTTAAAGCAAGTACGCACATCACCAAAAGTACGGTTTGGGTTATCTGACAAACAATCCACGATAACCATCGTATTACCAGGACCAAAACCTTCGTAGCGAGCCGTATCAAAGTCTTCTCCACCGCCACCTTTCGCCTTATCAATCGCTTTGTCGATAACGTGCGTTGGCACCTGATCTTTTTTAGCTCGGTCAATCAGAGAACGTAGTGCCAAATTACCATTAGGGTCGATACCACCGGATTTTGCGCAAACATAAATCTCACGGCCGTATTTACTGTAAACCTTGGCTTTCTGGTCAGACGTTTTTGCCATGGACTCTTTGCGGTTTTGAAAGGCTCTGCCCATTACATATTCCTATTCTATACAGTCTTAAAAGTAAGATTCTAACGTGTAGCCCAAAAAGAAGGAACTGCTAGCCAAGCATAAATACAATAAAAAGCCAGCCTTAACACAACAAAAATGCCTTGAAGCAATAAACCTAGTCAATATAGACATAGCTAGTCACTCCAAGTGACTTCAGCAAACTAAGTAAGCTGCCTAATGACTTTAGCAAGCACCACAATGGCTTGTTGGATTTGCGCCGGAGAGACGCGCGCAAAACTCAACCGCAGGAACGAATCATCAAGCGGACTTTCACACGGAAAAAATGGCGTTCCAGGCAGCACCAATACCTTATCCTTCAATGCCTCAGTCAGTACTCGTTGCGATGAAACACCGTCGGGCAACTTTACCCAAAAGAACATACCACCAGCTGGAAGCGAAAATACAACAAGATCGCCAAGCTCTACACTTAAAGCTTGCGCCATCACATCTCGCTTTTCCTTATAGGCCTTTTGAAGCTTAATAACGTGATCCGGATATTGTCCAGACTTAAAGAACTGGGTAATCACGCTCTGACCAAGACGGTTGGTATGAAGATCAACGGCTTGCTTTACTTTAACCAAGTACAGAGAAAAAGCCTCACAGGAAACAATATAGCCAGTACGCAACCCCGGCCACAAAACCTTAGAAAAACTCCCCATGTACAACCAAGGCGCTTGCTTTATCAAGGTGGAAATTGGTGTAAGGTCGACATTGTCATAACAAAGATCACGGTATGGATCATCTTCTATGAGTAATATGTTTTTCTCATCAAGCAAGGCAGCAATCTCGTGCCGGCGCTGCAAGCTATAACAATGTCCCGCAGGATTTTGAAAATTAGGAATCAAATAAACCGCTTTCGGCTGATGTTGCTCAATCGCATCACGCAAAGCGGAGACAGACATCCCCTCCGCATCAGACAAAACATCTTGAACCTTTGCGCCTTGTAATTTAAATACCTGACAAGCGGCTAGATACGTTGGCTGTTCAGTTAGAATAGTCGAGCTTTCGTCTAAAATTAAACGACTAATAATATCCAAACCTTGCTGCGAGCCGTTGGTTACCAACACATTACCTATCGATGCATCAATACCCCGCTCTGCAACAATAGATAAAATACACTCTCGAAGCTCTTTTTCACCTTCGCTTGGGCCATACTGACGACTGTCAGTTAGCCGCTCCAACTCCGGGTAGGCAGGCATCAAGTTTTCATCAGGCAAACCACCCGCTAAAGATAGAATGTCAGGCTGTTGACTGTAATGCAGCAGCTCACGAACCAAAGAGGCTTCCATGTTTCGTGAGTGTGAAGTCAATAAATGAGAAATATCCATACCAAGCGCCTCGACAAATTAAATGCAGAGAAACAGGGTCAGATATTTTATTAAAAGTGAAAAGATACAATTCTTGATTAATTGAAGGATACAGAAAGAAATTTTCTATTTACAACCAATGATCTTTCGGCTCAGCTTGCAGCAAGCTTTCAAACTGCTGGTCTTTTTGCTGCCAAAGCACATTCACCCATTGCTGAAAGTACGCCCTATATTCCGCATCGTTTTGATAGTCTCCAAGCAAAGAATCATCAATAGGCATTACTCGGATATGCACTTTGATGTTAGACACTTTCCCGCAAAGGTAATCAAAAAAACTCGGAATTCCGTCTGAATAAACAATGGTGACATCTATTAACTGATGCAACTTGCCATCCATTGCATTTAGCGCAAACGACAAACCACCCGCTTTAGGCGTCAAGAGATGTTTATACTGACTGGATTGTTGATCATGCTTTTGAGGTGTAAAGCGAGTCCCTTCCAAAAAGTTCATAATAGACACAGGAAAGTACTGAAACTTATCGCACGCCCTTTTCGTCATCTCAATATCTTTTCCTTTGAGTTCAGGGCGTTTTTTTAGCAAAGCAGGACTGTAACGCTTCATGAAGGGAAACTCTAACGCCCACCAAGCCAGACCGATAAAAGGCACCCAAATCAGCTCACGCTTTAAAAAAAACTTAATAAAAGGAATGCGTCTGTTAAACAGGCGCTGCAAGATAAGAATATCCACCCAAGATTGATGATTTGCCGTCACCATATACCAATCATTCAATACAAAATCGTGCTTTCCCAACACAGAAATATCTGAGCCACCCAGGACCCGCTGGTTGATGTTATTCACTCCGATCCAAAATGTCGCGATATTATCCAATACAACATTTAAAACGGCGCGTGCCGATGCGAACGGCAAAATACATTTAACCAACGCCAATAACATGACTGGAGCAAAGCAAATCAAGGTATTAACGACAATAAGACTAAATGAAGTCAGACCTTTTAACACGAATAAAGCAGGCATACAGGAACCTAAAAGACAAAACCTATTCATGATACTAAAGGAAACTCTTTATTGGAAATCCTCATTATTTACACTCCAACTAAGTAGCCAGCTTTCACAATAAAAATGTATAGTAAACAGACGATTACAATGACCAATAATCCCGCTCGATATAGAAAGCATTGCGACGCCATATCGATCATCATTAATCCCTGTGAATGACACATAAACAGGATGCACCATAGGACTCTGAACTTCGCTATGCCAATGACCAAAGGGTTAAAAATTCGACATAAACTTTTTGCAGTTTTTGTTTTAAGTAATATTTTACTCATTGTTTCTATGTGGCAAGTATTTCAATGGAGTTTTGATAGAGGCTTTGTATCCTACGCTACGGAACGTGATCGCGATTTTCTAGAGCAAATGGCGAACAGAACAGCTAACCTCTACATTTACTATGATGATTGGTATTTTTTAGTCCAAGAAAGCCGAATGGAAAAAGAGTGGCATAAAGCGAAAGTGGATAACCTACGCGACTTGGTTCCACCACCTAGCACACCTAACTTAGATTTAATTTATCCCTCCCAGTATTACCGCCAACGTTTTCTATTATTTGACGCCAAAGAAAACCCAATAATAGGTAAAACGAGCTTTGCCGACGCAGAGACCCACGCTGTCACTGTAAATAAAAAAGTTGTCGGCTACGTTGGCTTACGCTCTATACGAGAGCTAGTACAAGACCAAACATTACGATTTGTTCGCCAACAAGGCGAAGCGTTTTTGCTCATATCCGCCTTCATGTTGGCAATAGCAGCACTATTAACATGGCCGCTTGCTCAATGGCTAAGTCGCCCTATCATTTCCATGCAAAAAGCCACGAAGAAACTGGCAGCAGGAAAATATGAAACTCGCATATCGGTAAAAGGTGGCGATGAATTAGCCAGCCTTAGCTGTGACTTTAATAACTTAGCTTGCACTCTAGAGCACACACGAGAAGCACGTAAACGCTGGGTTGCAGATACGGCTCATGAGTTAAGAACACCCGTCGCTATTCTGAGAGGAGAAATAGAAGCAATGCAGGATGGCATTATTAAAATGACGCCTGAAAGCCTCTCCTCCTTGCATCAAGAAACCCTTCATATTGCACGCCTAATTGATGACTTAAACCAATTATCAATGCATGATATGGGTAACTTGAGTTATGAAATGGAAGATATCTCTCTAAATGAGATTATTGAACAGACTGTTCAATCTATGACGCTTCCTTTTAATGAAGGCGGTTTAGAATTAGGGTTTGAATATTCTCAGAAAAACCCTATTGTTATGAATGGTGATTCAGATCGATTACATCAACTCTTTTCGAATCTGATGAATAACTCGCTAAAATACACAAATGCACCAGGGAAACTGACGGTTAAGCTCTCCAAAAAGAACAAAAAGGCTATTATTCTTTTTGAGGACACAGCCCCAGGTGTTAGCGATGATGATAAAAACAGAATTTTTGAGCAGTTCTTCCGTGTTGAAAATTCAAGAAACCGTGCAACTGGCGGGCGAGGTTTAGGTCTTGCTATTTGCGCAAGTATTGTGGATGGACATCAAGGCACAATCAGTGCTTATCACTCCCCAGATGGTGGCTTAGGAATAAAAGTAGAATTCCCTTTAAACTACTCTCGTTAAACGAACAGGAACGAATAATATTATGAGCAAAGTACTGATTATTGAAGACGAACCAAAACTAGCAGAACTCATGACAGCTTACTTAGAACAAGCAGGCTATGAACCGCATCACCTTGACCGTGGTGACATTGCTGTTAACTATATCAAAAACAACCAAGTTGATATCGTTCTGTTAGATCTAATGCTACCCGGTTTAGACGGTGTAGAAATCTGTAAACAAGTTCGTCAATTCAGCGGCGTACCCATCATCATGGTGACGGCAAAAGCCGAAGAAATCGATCGCTTGATTGGTTTGGAAATGGGCGCAGACGACTATGTATGTAAACCATTTAGCCCACGTGAGATTGTTGCTCGTGTAAAAGCCAACCTACGCCGTGTGGAGCTAGATCAAGCAGAATCGCCAAGAACAGACGGCTTCGACCTAGATGTAGATCGTCTGCGCGCGACTTACAAAGGCGATTTAATCGACTTAACAACCGTTGAGTTTCAATTACTTCAGTTGCTTATCAAGGAACCTGGTCGCGTTTTCGGCCGAGACCTTATCATGAAAAGCATCTATGCTGACAGCCGCGTAGTGAGTGATCGTACTATTGACAGCCATATCAAAAAATTGCGTAAAAAAATCTCTGCTGTGGCACCTGAATTAAACGTTATCCATTCTGTTTATGGCGCAGGCTATCGCTTCGAAAACAACGATCAGTAAAACCTTTCTCTAAGGAATGGCGTTGAACAATTTTTTGGATGTACTGGTATTTTCTTTCTCTATAACAATGCCAATATTTTTGATATTGGCATTAGGAGTAATTCTATACCGAATACGAATCATCAATGACAACTTCATTGATGTTGCATCCAAATTGGTGTTCAACGTTACACTTCCTGCTCTACTCTTCATTAGCATTTCCAAAAGCGATATTTCATCAAACACCGATTTATCATTAGTGTTATATGCAATGATAGCGGTCACAGTGACTTATATTGCACTAGAACTAGTATTGTCTATTTGGGAGTCGGATAAAGCACAACGCGCCGTTTTGGTTCAAGGCGCTTTCCGCTCAAATATGGGCATTATTGGTTTGGCCTATTGCGTAAATGCCTATGGAAATGATGTTTTTTCTGTAGCGTCAGTGTACCTAGGCGGCGTCACGATATTATTCAACATCCTCTCTGTCATTGGGCTTAGTCGAGCACTGGGAACAAATGCAAGCTTGATAGGCATTCTAAAGGGCATAGCAAAAAACCCTCTAATTATTGCCATCTTAGCAGCCTTTATTACAACACTAACGGGACTATCACTTCCTACAACGCTTTATAAAGCAGGTGATTATTTTGCACAAATGACACTACCGTTAGCATTGCTGTGTGCAGGTGCATCACTCAACTTTAAGTCTTTGAAGAAGGGTATGCTAGGTGCGATATTAGCATCCATTGGTAAGCTTATTTTCATCCCTTTCATACTGACATTTGGTGGCTATTTATTAGGCTACCGCGGCATGGAACTCGGCGTATTATTCCTAATGTCCTCAGCTCCAACCGCTTCAGCAAGCTATATTATGGTCAGGGCGATGAATGGCAACTCTACGTTGGCGGCAAACATCATCGTTATAACAACCATCGCATCCTTGATTACTACCAGTATTGGCGTTACTTTGTTACGCAGCTTGAATTTAATCTAAACCGATTAAGAGCTGGTAAATATATTAAAGGCTAGCGAGACTCTCTTTGATTTCACAATTCCGTAAACATCGTCTTTTTTTTATTACCTTCGGATGCTCCGTACTGACTCTATTATTCTTTGGCGTGAATACTATTGCCTATCAGGCGCTGATTATAGATAAGCATTCAGAAGGCCAAGACAAACTACTCGATTACGTAATTGAGTTACGCAGCGAATTAAAAAACTACCACATTCTTCCCTATGCGCTTGCTGATAACCCTAGCTTACTGGCTTTTATGAACAACCCTAAAGATCCAGTGTTAACAGCGCGATTACAGCGACATCTAGAAGATCTGACACATGTATCTAAAACGCAGGACTGGTTCATTTTGTCGGCACAAGGAGAGCTTTTAGTATCCAGTGAGCAATCACCTAATTTCGATTTAGACGACTACTTCAGCAAACAAGACTTGAGCAATGTGCTTAGAGAACAACAAGGAGAATACATCCTTGTCTCTGGCTACAATCCAAAGCAATACAAGTCAGCCCACCTAGTACTGGCTCCTGTGTATACAAAAGCTGGCTTAGCGGGTGCTGTTTCTGTACGAATTAACGTCAGTGATTTGATTGAACGATGGAATCTTCTCGATGATCTGGTGGTCATGACAGATCAGAACAGCCTTATATTTTTAGCCAGTAAATTAAATCGACTATTAGTGAGTAATTGGCTTGATGACCCAAAAGATGTGCAGTTTCTCAATAATACCCGCTCCAAAGTTTACCACCTGAACGATGAAAACTACCTTTTGCAAAATGTCACTTTAGATGATCTACAATGGCAAATTCATTACTTATCAAATTTAAAAGGCATCCATAAAAAAGCCCAAAATATCGCTTTCATTAGCCTTGGGATTTTTGCTCTGATTTTTCTTTTCTGGCTCTATCGACGAGAACGTTCTTTGAAAATAGCCTCAAAACTAGAGAACGAAATCCTCATTGCTAATAGTGCTCAGCGCCAGAGAGTCCTGATTGAAAATACTCACGTAGGGTTGATGCAGTTAACAAAACGCGGTGAAATATCCTTCGTCAACCCAATGGGGCAACGCTATTTCGGAGAAAGAACCAAACTTAACAGCCATTATTTATATGAATACTTACCTGATAGCCCAGAGAACCAAATCGCATTGGCTTTTATTAAATCCCTACAAACACAAGAAGTTTCGGGGAATCCATCCGAAGAGAATTTACTAGAACAAGAAGTTGTCCTGCAAAAAGAGAACGGCCAAGTTTTTCCAGCACTACTTTCAGTCTCTTCTTTAAAATGGAGTGATTCACAAGGTTACCTAGTGACGTTACTCGATATTAGTAAACGAAAAAAGGCAGAGCTAAACTTACTAGAGGCAAACACCCGCTTGGAAGAGCGAGTACTGGAACGAACGAAAGCATTAGAAGCGGCGCAAAAAGAACTATTGAGAACGGAAAAACTTGCCGCCATAGGACAAATGTCCACTGCCATTGCTCATGAGTTAAATCAACCACTAACCGGTATAAGAACATTAGCCTACACCGCAGAGCTGTTACTTAAACGTCAGGACTCAGAGCAAGCATTAAAAACGCTCATCGACCTAGAGTCTCTTGTTGTAAGAATGCAAAAACTGACCAGTGAGCTAAAGGTACTTGCCTACCGAAGACCAGAACAGCTTGCCTCCACCTCGATAAAGAGCTCCGTAGAGCGAGCTATTGAAAGCCTTGGAGAGGACATCGCAAACGTTCAGTGGGAAATTGAATTTAATGATTTAGACACTGTCATTGCTGAACCAACTCGGTTAGAGCGCATATTTTCTAATTTGATCAGTAACTCAATTCAAGCTTGTGTCGAACTAAAAATCACACCAAACATTACAATATTCTTAGAAACACATGGCGATAAAATAACCATAAACTACCAAGACAATGGTCCAGGTATAGAAAGCGCTCAGCTGACACACATATTTGAACCTTTTTTCACAACAAAACCGATCGGAAAAGGCTTAGGACTGGGTCTTGCGATTAGTGCAAACCTAGCAAAAGACATGAATGGCGTTCTAAAAGCAAGTCATGACCATGACTCAAGACTCGTATTCAGCTTAACACTGTTAAAGGCCTAATATGGAAAACAGTAATACCAGCAATCACATTGAAATTTGGCTTCTTGACGACGACGATATTGTTCGTTCGACCACGGCCCAATGGTTACGATTATCAAACTATGAAGTGAGAGAATTTCAAGAAGCTCAGGAGCTGATAGATCAGTTTAGCGTTGGATTGCCTTGTATTATTGTCAGTGATATCCGTATGACGCCAATCGATGGTTTAACGCTAATGAGCGACTGTCTATCAAAAGAACATGAACTGCCATTTATTCTGATAACGGGACATGGAGATGTCGACACCGCCGTCAATGCTTTACGCGATGGCGCGTTTGATTTTCTCGAAAAGCCCTTCGATCCAAACAGATTACTGCAAACGGTCGAAAAAGCCATTCAACTAAGAGCGGTTCAACTCCAGCATGCCAATCAATCTCAGTACCTTGGTGACTTACATGGGCTAGAAGAAACCATTATTGGTAAAAACGAACAAATCGTCCGTGTCAGACAACAGATTCGAACCTTTGCAAGCATGGACACTCATGTCATCGTGTATGGAAAAACAGGCTGCGGCAAAGAATTAGTCGCAAAGGCACTACATGACTGTAGCCCTAGAGGCTCCAGCCCCTTTGTTGCTATAAACTGTGCCGCTATTCCTGCTGAACTTTTTGAAAGTGAGCTGTTCGGTCACGAAGCTGGCGCGTTCACTAGCGCTAACAAACAAAGAATTGGTAAGCTCGAACACGCCAGTGGCGGAACCTTATTTCTCGATGAAATAGAAAGCATGCCTCTGGCGATGCAAATAAAGCTATTGCGTGTATTACAGGAAAACCAACTTGAACGCGTTGGTAGCAACAATACGATTCAATTAGATTTAAGGGTAGTAGCCGCTGCAAAAAGTGATCTACAAACTCTCGAAAACTTCAGACAAGACTTATTCTTCCGGCTGAATGTCTCGCAAATACATCTCCCAGATTTGCGTAACAGAAGTTCTGACATTCCACTACTCTTTGAACATTTCTGCCGTATCGCAGTTAAAGAACGAGGTGGTGATTTAAGACAGCTTAGCCCTATTGACCATGAGACACTGACGCTATATGGCTGGCCTGGTAATGTTCGCGAACTTAGAAACGTCGCACTACGTTATGCTCTCGAACCCAATACGAGCGTTGCAAAAATCTTAGCTGGCTACCAAGCTCAAGATGACATAGATACCATCACACCACTTCCTCTTAGCGTTAAGGTGCAAGAGTTTGAACGCAGTTTAATTGAAGCCAGCATTCGACAACAAAAAGGCAACATCCAGCTTGTCCTAGAGCAACTTCAGCTACCACGACGAACACTAAATCAAAAGATGCAAAAGTACGGACTTAATAGAACCGACTATCTAGATTAACCCCTTCCGTCAACACATCAGATAAAAATATCAAAAAAGTGATTCTCATATAAAAAAATTAATGAGAATCACTTGCATCAAAGCGCAAAAACAACTTTAATGATAACCATTATCAAAATGAAGGCGACATACGATGCAATTAAATATGCGTGATGTGTATGACACAGCAGGAAATATTAAAGAAGAATTAGCCGCTCACCTGTCTGGCCATAAAAAACTGCTCGCCTTACTTCCAAACCTAGAATTGCTTAACCAACATTTGTTTAGCAATGACGACATTTCAATCTATGAAGACGCAAAACCTGGGATCTACTTTTCTTTCTTAGGGACAGGGCCAATAAAAACAGCAAAAGACATAAACTCTGTACAAATATCTTATAGCCCACAAAACGTAAGCGGCAATCTACTAATGAAACAAGGTGATGAACATAGCCTAATCCAAGCTCGTATTAGCCCCGCACACCTGGCCGCCGTACTTGGCGAAACGGAAGATCAAATTATTCAACATTTTAGGACTATGCGAGATAAATTGGGTAATGAGAATGGAATCATCCAACTTCCTGTCACAGAAAGAACCCTATCAGCGATGGCGTTAATACTGGCGCACAAAGGTCATTCCATCAGCCTTGCTGGACACCTTTATTCGGTCATATTTACACTAATCGAACAATTACAAATGCTTAGTCACTTATCACAATGCGAAGATTGCCAGAGCAAACTTTTCCACGCACAAAACCTAATAGAAACACCGGAGCACGAAACATTAAATATCAAGCGTCTAGCTCAACAGGTTGGACTGAATACCGAAGCTCTCGCCATTGGCTTTCACCTTATCGTTGAGCAATCCATTGAGCATTACTGCACTCGCAGCCGAATTAAATCTGCGGCAGCTCAACTAAGACAAGATCCTAGCGCTAAGTCACATATTGTTGCTCAAAGCGGTTTTTCTGAAGATCAGTTCGAAGCCGCATTTGTTCAACACTTTGGTGTCAGTAGTCACCAGTATGGACAAATCCACTAAATGTTAAAAAGTTAAGGCATAACATGGCTCAATCAACAATTGCCCTTATTTACGGCACAGATACAAATAATACAGAAGAAGTTGGGCATAAGATTGCCAAACAATGGGAAGAGCTTGGTGAACAAGTAGATATATTCAATATCAAGGATATTGAGCTTAGCCAACTAGAGCAGTATCCCATGCTTATTTTAGGCATACCGACTTGGGATTTTGGAGGTATTCAATCCGACTGGGAAGACATTGGAGACAGTTTAGCCACACTCGATCTTGAAGATACTGTTATTGCTCTATACGGACTAGGCGACCAGTTCGGCTATGGCGACTACTTTATCGACGCGGTAGGTTGGCTGTATGAAAAACTTCTACCAACCAACACCAACTTTATTGGTCAATGGTCCACAGAAGGCTATGAATTTGAAGCCTCTAGGGCCTGCATTGAAAACAAAGAATCCTTCGTCGGTTTGGCAATCGATGAAGATCAACAGTTTGAACTCACTGATCAACGCATTGAGCAGTGGGTCATCCAACTTTACGCTGAGAGAGCAGTAGAAGCCGCCTAAATTATCGCCTGACTGGCCATTTGATTAAAACTAACGACTAAAATTTGGTTACCCACACATTCGCTGCCCCGAATGCCCAAATTTTGTTTTACTCAATGAGATAATTTTACGACTTGCTCTATATAGCGTGAAGCCCCGTGGCTACCTCTCCTTTCTCTCCTGCTTGGAGGTAGCCACGTATTTCTTCCCATAAACTATTTTCTTCTAGCCACTATTCGTTATGATGTTAAAACTTCATTAAAATTTAGTTGGCACTCATGAACTTACAACTTTCAGACATTGTTATCCTGCTGTTAATTTCTGCCGTAATTTACGCTTGGTGGAGAAATACATCCATACGAGAGCAGGCTCTAATAAGTGCAAAAAAACACTGCGAATCGCTAAACTTGCAACTACTGGAAGACAGTGTTGGCGGTGATGAGTGGAAACCCACTTGGCATCATGGAACAATCAAAATCAAAAGAACGTACAAATTTGAATTCAGTTCTAGTGGGATTGCCCGCTACCCAGGCAAAATCTACTATCTTGGCAATCAAAAAATCAAAGTGTGGCTCAGCCCCCATGATTTTTAATTGATACGCACTTTGAAATGCAGCAAATAAACAAAACACAACACTTTTATACAAGATAAATTCATATTTTTATGTCAATTAATTGCAAATAAGGCCATAGTAGAAATAGAATGATTAGGTAAACATTTGTAATGCTTTAATAGACAAACCTGTGAATGTTGAAGTGCCAATGACACTCACCAAATGTCTATTTGTTCAATCTATAATAAAAAATGCAGGATATAATATGTTGGCAAACCTTAGTTTTCGTACCAAGTTACTCTCATTATTGATTGCGGCTATTCTTGGATTCGTTGTTGTAACTGCTGTTGCTTTACAAGGATTGAATGTTCAAGAAACCTCATCTTCAAAATTTGATCGTCTGACCACAGTAGATAAAGATCTTGCCTCATTAGTCATTACCTTAATGGAAGAATACGAGACCCTATCTGGTATTGATAATAGCTCTTACGAAAGTTTTCTAGAGCAACTAAACACTAACCACGAAAATTTCATGGTTACTCTAGAAAAAGACATGAACATTCTTAAAGATCCAGAAGCGAAGAAAAACATCAGCAACATCACCTCTTCCCTAGCAAGTTACAGTGATATTTTAAAGCTGCTCGTCAACCAAAGACAAAAAGTAGGCTTTAATGGCTCTTCTGGCTTAAAAGGTACAATATCTCAGTTAGGTGAAAAGGTAACAGAAGAAATTTCTTTCCTAAGCTTGGTAAAACAAGAATTCTTGCCAGTTCGTGAAGCTGAAAAAAACTTCATTTTTGAACCTGTTCCTGCAAATAAAACAGCTTTCATGGAACGCTATGAGAAATTCTACAAGCGTGTTACCAATTTTGGTCTTGAAGAACGTTTCGGTGAAGTAATTAATCAGTATTTCGCCGCGGTTCAAAATTTCGACAAAGAAAACCAACAACTAAAAAGCTTGCAGTCGCAGTTTTTGGAAAGCAAAGCAAACTTTGCTCAAACACGCCTAGCTGCCGTTGAGTACATGGAAAAAGCCGTACTAGAAGCTCGCCAACAAGCTTCGGCCAGCTCACAACAAGCTAGCATCAGCGTTATCATTGTAAGCATTGTAGTCGCTATCATTGCCGCTCTAATGATGATGGGCATTGGTAGTAGTGTAAAAAGCACCCTAAACCAAATCATTAAAGACCTAGGTAAAGTGAAAAGCGGTGACCTGACCGCTCGCTTACATGTAAACAAAAAGCGTAACGATGAATTCGACTCTTTATGTAGCTCTGTAAACGAAATGACGACAGGCTTGGGCTCAGTTATTGGTGATGTTGTAGACACTACCCAAGGCGTTAATAACATGGTTACTGAACTCAATACGTCTGTAACTAACATCGCACAGAGCAACCGCTCAGTAAGTGAGCAAACAAACTCTCTAGCGGCCGCTACAGAGGAAATCTCTACTACTATTTCTAGTATCTCCAGCACAACGGAGGACCTAAGTAGCCAATCTCAACATACTTATGAGTCAGCTAAAGTTGGCGCAGAAACCATTAAAGGTGCTCTATCAAACCTTTCAAGCACAATTAGTGTGGTTAACAAAACAAGTGAGCAACTTAACGAGCTCGGCCAATTGTCTAAAGATATAGATAACGTTATCGGTATGATCAATGACCTAGCAAACCAGACTAACCTTCTTGCACTAAATGCCGCGATTGAAGCAGCGCGTGCTGGTGAAGCTGGTCGTGGCTTCTCGGTTGTTGCCGATGAAGTTCGTTCACTTGCTGAAAAAACAGTCGATGCAACGGCTAAAATCACCGATATCGTTAGTACGATTCAGTCTTCTACACAAACGGCAATCGAGACTATGCACAGTGGCCAAGAAAGCTTGCATTCGATTGAAGAGTTCAGTGAGAAAGCAGAATTGGCAATTCGTGAAATTGAACGGAATGCCCAGACAAGTTCGGCATCTTCTATTGATATGGCGCGCTCTATTCAAGAAGTGGCGAAAACGGCTGTACACATGAGTGAAGAGATGGACAAAATTGCACAGCAACTTCAAAGCGATAATAGCTATATTAATAGCATTGAAGGCAATACCCGCGACATTCACAGTCAGGTTAGTAGCTTAGATAACAAAACAAGTATGTTCACTACTCGTTAATCTAAACAAGAAAACGCCCGACATAAAAAAACCGACTTTGATAGTCGGTTTTTTTTGGATCATTTTTTTGCCACTTTGTTAATTAGCAAAAAAATACACTGCCCTTATAGATCAGCGTATTCTTTTTCCCAGCGTTTCGCTTCTTTCTTAGAAGGACCACCTAATACATTCACGGCCGTGCGCATACGAGCTCGAGAAATATCAGACCCTAGAATCGCCATTGAATCAAAAACAGAGACAGACGCTGTCGTTCCAGAAATAGCAACAAATAATGGTGCAAAAAAGTCTTTTGGCTTCTCTTCCATTGCTTGAGCTAATGTTTTCATTTCATTAAAGATTTCGTCTTTTTCCCACTTACTCAATGCTTCTAAACGCCATAATGCGAACTGCATTGCCTTACGAAGTGTGTCTTGTTCCATTTTAATAGAAGAGAAATCTTCCTTAGTAATTGGCAACATGCCTTTTAAGAAAAAACCTGCCACATCAGCCACATCTGAAAAGGTTTCAACGCGAGGAATAACCAGCGGTAAAATCTTCATCAAATATTCAGGGTTAAGTGCCCATTCAACGTATTTTTGTGCAAAGGTTTCCGCGGTCAAATTCTCACGAATCCACATGCCATTTAGCCAGCTCAATTTTTCAACATCAAAAACTGGGCCACCCAAAGAAACACGCTGAATATCAAAATGCTCAATCATTTCGTCTAACGAGAACTTTTCACGCTCATCGGGCATGGACCAGCCCATGCGACCCAAGTAGTTGATTACCGCTTCTGACATATAACCCATACGTTGATAATATAAAATACTCGTTGGGTTTTTACGTTTTGATAATTTAGACTTATCAGGATTACGCAGCAAAGGCATATGACATAAAGTCGGCATGTCCCAGCCAAAGTATTGATACAACAAAATATGCTTAGGCGCAGAGTTAATCCATTCTTCACCGCGAATAACATGGGTAATTTTCATTAGATGATCATCAACCACATTGGCCAAATGGTAAGTAGGCATACCATCTGCTTTTAACAATACTTGCATATCTACTTGAGACCAATCGATTTCGATTGTGCCTCTAAGCATATCCTGAACAACACATGTGCCCTCTTCAGGAATTTTCATGCGAATAACATAAGGAACACCGGCATCTAACTTTGCCTGTACTTCTTCTGCTGTCAGGTTAAGAGCGCGACCATCATACTTTTGTGGCAAGCCTTGCTCTTTTTGCTCATTACGCATTTGATCCAACTCTTCAGTGGTTTCGAACGCATAAAAGGCATGCCCTTTATCAATCAATTCTTGAGCATATTGGCCGTAAATATCGCCTCTTTCACTTTGGCGGTATGGACCATATTCACCACCAACATCTGGACCTTCTGCCCAATCTAGACCTAACCAGCGTAGCGCATCTAAAATCATTTTTTCAGATTCTGGCGTACTACGAGTTTGGTCAGTGTCTTCAATACGTAAAATAAACTTGCCGCCCATTTTACGTGCGAAAGCCATGTTAAATAGTGCAATATAAGCTGTGCCTACATGCGGATCACCAGTTGGAGACGGTGCAATACGTGTTCTTACCTCTGACATAAAAATCTCGTTTATTAGTTGTCTGAAATGCCGCTATTATAAGCGTCTCATAGGATATGAGTAAGGGGTTAAACTGAACTTTTCTTCTTAGAAGTTAGATATTCACTCAACTTTACTTTTGATATACCTAAGCTGTGAAAGTCGAACGCCAACTTCCACATCTATTTTCAAAGCGACCAATGAGCGAGACAACAAGCACTGCTCATACCCGTCTGCCAACATTGATTGAATACGCTCTGAAAAAGTCGGTAGATTGGCATAAATCTCTTCGATTGTTGGAAACGAACTAATAATACTTAACGCCGTTTTCGGTCCAATCCCCTTAACACCAGGAATTCGGTTAGTTGTATCCCCGACTAAAGCCCAATAATCGGTCAGCTGCTCAGGCTCGACTCCATATTTTCCTGGCACCCATATTTTGTCATAACCCAACTTAGCAAAATAATCATATTGAAGAATTCGATCATCCCCTAGCAACTGTGTAAAACCCTTATCTGTTGAAACAATATAAGATTTAACATCCCTACTCGCCGCCTTAACCGCTAACGTCGCAATAAGATCATCAGCCTCCCAACCATCTATCCTTAAACAGGGTAAATGATTGAAGCGAAATACCTTTGCAAAATCAGGCAATGAGTCGAGTAACGTGTCATCCATAGGAACTCGACCTAACTTATATTCTGGAAAAACTCGGTGGCGCCACGTTTTGCCATTTGAATCAAACACAACAACAGCGTAAGAGGGAGAAAATTGATCAGTGAGCTTTGCTAAGGCTTCAACAGCAATACTTTGAGTCCGTTCAATGCGACGAGTGGAATCTTGCTCTGATTCGAGTGCGGCATAGAGTCGTCGAATCAAATTCAATCCGTCAATAATTAGTAATTTTTTATCCACTCCAAACCCTTATTTTTGCTACATTGTTTGACGTTTACTTGAATTGAATAGGTTACCATGTGAGGAGATTCATCACGACAACCTGCGTACTGTTATAACCAAAAAAGGATTCTGTTATGAACAAACAACCAGCCTATTTTTGCCTTAGTCTTCTTTTAGGAGCAACCGCTCACAGCGCTTTTGCTACTCCTTTAAACGCTGTAATCGGTTTAGATAACAGCCAAATCGTGGAGACTAGTCAGCAATTAAGTCTTACTCCAAACACAGGCTCACTGCTACCGCTACAAGATAATTTCGCCCCCATCACTAACTTAGAAAACAACATTAATGCCAACTGGTTTGACTTAATAAACAAAAAAGTCAGAGTAGAGCACAAACAAAGAGATTTAAATTATACTGGCACTCTCGCCAGAATCGAACAAAACACTCGTTCTTTTGTGCTAAGTAGCAAAGAATTCTCGATGACATTACCAATGGATGATTTCTACTTAATTCCGCTAGAAAATTCAAATACTGCAAACGCAAAGCCTGAAGATCAAGCAGACACCAATAAAGCCGCACCTTACAAGGTTAGCTATCAAACTAATGAGCTTTCGTGGACCCCACAACTGAGCTTGATATTCGATAACGATAAGGTGTCTGTTTCCCAGCAAGCGCTTATCCACAACAATTCAAGCTCAACGATTCAAATTCAAGACAGTCTACTTCACTATTCCCGAAGCGCTGCTCCTCAAATGTTCAAAGCAGAACGTAGCTCACTTGCAATGAGCGCCGATAGACCAGACGTAAACTATCAGGATAATGAAGTAAGCTACTCTCTTGGTGGCGCTGTATTATCAATTGCACCATACTCAAACACCTTAATTCCGTTACCAAGCAGCGACAGTAAAATTGATAGCCAAACACATAAAGCCAAGCTTTATACTTATGGAAGCAACTCGGGGAAAATCGACTTAAACTTCTATAACAACCTAAGTTTTTCATTGCAGAAAAATGGACTTCCAGGCGAATATAAGACGTTTTGGAAAAGAGGAGACCTTCTTATTCCTGGCAATACCGTTCGCTTAGATACCGTTCGTGAAGGTCGTTCAGTGAATGTTACAACCAATAAAAGCCAAGACCTAACAGGCTATTTAACCTTGGTTAGCGCCTCTTCTCAAAAACTTCCTAACACTCAAGCTTGGGAAGCGACCATTGAAAACCACTCAAACACACCACAGAAGTATTCAATAGAACAAAGCACTAATGGCGTTGTGGAAGTATTAGAAGGCAGTGACGTGGTTCCAATAAATGCAAATAGCGTAATCATTGCAGGGGAAATAAAAGCAAATTCGAAAAAAACGATTTCTTATAAAGTAGATGTAAAAAACTAAAACGGAAGAATGTGAAAAATATAGACTAAAAAGCAGCCTTGCTTGCATCAATTTTTCACATTCAAAGTCTATTTAAAATATTTCGTTATGATATGGTCAATAGTCATAATAGATATAGCAAGAAAGGCACTGCCGAAAGCAAGAAACTTGAGGTACTATTATAACTATATTTCATAATACGAGCCCACAGAGATCTATGAAAAAGCATATTATACCATCACTTATCGCTGCAGCCGTTCTAAGTAGTACAGCTGCCCATGCTGAAAGCATTTACGAAGTATACAAACTTGCAAAACAACATGACCCAAGTTTACGAGCTGCCGCTGCGACCTATCAAGCGCAAAAAGAAGGTGTAATCGTTACTAAAGGTAATCTATATCCTAGTATCAGCTTCAACGGTAACCTTGGATATGATAAAACAGATACGCCTTCAGCTGACTTTGACAGCACATCAAATAGCCTATCATTAAATTTAGATTACCCAATTTACTCACCTGCTCTTAACTATGGAGTTGATGCGGTAGAGCTACAATCTGAAAGTGCTGGCATTAGTTACAACAACGCTGAAGAAGACCTAGCCCTTAAAACGTTAACTGAATACTTCAACCTATTGATTGCACAATCTACGCTGCAAACTACAGAAGCCTTAGTTAAAAGTACTGCAAGTCAGCTAGATCGTGCGAAAAAACAATACGAAGTGGGCTTAGCCTCTATTACAGACTTACAAGATGCCCAAGCAGAATATGACTCTGTTCGAGTAACAGAGCTAAGTGCGCGTTCACAAGTATCTTATGCGCAGAAAGCACTTTATCAAAGAACAGGACAAGAAATTAAAGTCATTCCTCAACTGGCTAAAGACTATCCTATTCGTCTAGATCCTAACATGACAGTGAACTCTTTAATTGCTAAAGCACGCATAGACAACAAAGACTTAAAAATCCTAAATCTGTCTGTTAAGAGCGCTGAAAACAATATAAACATTCAAAAAGCCAGCGGCCGTACCCCGGTCGTAAAAATCACAGGCTCTTTATCAAGACAGGACACTGACTACGGCAACGGCGCGCCAGCAAGTATGCAGGATGGCGTGACAAATAACGCTTCTGTTGCACTGGGCGTTAGTATCCCTCTATACAGTGGTGGAGCAATTAACGCTTCCGTTAGACAAGCAACATCACAAGCAGAATCAGCAACGGAGCAAAGAGCTAGCTCGCTACAAGCTATTGAGCTTAACATCCGCAGCCTGTATCTAGACCTGCAAACGGCAGTAGCTCAAATAGATGCTCAGCAACAACTGATTCGCTCACGCACAAGCGCATTAGAAGCTACAAAAGCTGGATACGATGTTGGTACACGTAACCTTGTTGAGCTATTGGATGCCCAGTCTAACCTCTTCGATGCTCAGAACACTTACGAACAGTATCGATACAACTTCGTGGTGAAAAAACTGAACCTATTAGAAGCAACTGGTGACCTTACAGAAGACAAGATCAAAGAGCTGGACAAATGGTTAGTCGCTAAAAACTAATCTAGCCTTTGTAGTGACCAATAAAAAGCCGTAAAACACTGTTTTACGGCTTTTTTATTTCCCAGCGAATAGTCAGATTAACTTAGCGGGCTATTAACTTTTCTCGCTTGGTGAAACGAGCTAGAACTTTATACAAGCCAAAGGCATCTCGGCTGCCTGCTAATTCACGAATCGAGTGCATACCAAAAGTCGGCAAACCGATATCAATCGTTGGCACACCAATTTCGCCAGACGTAATTGGCCCTATCGTACTACCGCAGGCCATATCACTTCGCACAACAAAACACTGAACTTCGTAATTCTCTTCGGATGCAATATCACGATAAATACTGGCTGTTTCGCTATTGGTTGCATAACGTTGATTAGCATTTACTTTAATAACCGCACCTTTATTAATAGAAGGCGCATGGTTCTTATCGTGCTTATGAGCATAGTTAGGGTGCAAAGCATGAGCATTATCAGCAGACACCAACATAGAGCGCTGAATTGATTGAACATATTGCTCTGGGTCTGGTGTTAAACGATGCAATACATCTTCTAAAAATGGACCATTTGCACCACAAGCGGACAAGCTACCAATCTCTTCATGATCAGTACAGATAAGCAAGCTAGGGCGCTGTTGATCGGAATCCAGCAAAGCACGCAAGCCAACAAAACAACTTAGCAAGTTATCTAATCGAGCTGAACAGATGTACTCTTTGTGCAAACCAACGAGAGCAGCGGGTTGTGTATCGTACAAACTCAGCTCAAAATCCAGTACCGTATCAATGGTCAAATCAGCATACTGCTTCTTAAGTTGAAATTTTAACAACTCATGCAGATCAAACTCATTTTCTGCACCACACAAGATTGGCAAAATTTCTTCTTGAGGGTTCACTGAAAACCCTTCATTTGCTTGGCGATTCAAATGGATGGCCAAATTAGGCACCACGGCAATAGGGTCTTTAAAGTCCACCAAACGGCTCACAATGTCGCCTTCTTGTGTTTTCAGTGTGATACGACCCGCAATGGATAAATCTCGGTCCAACCAAGTGTGGAGCAAAACACCACCGTATACTTCAACACCCAGCTGATGATAACCAAAGCGATCAACTTGCGCATTGGGTTTCAATTTCAAACAAGGGCTGTCAGTATGACCTCCTATCATGCGCCACCCACTTTGGCTAACATTAAGCTGTGGCATTGTAAAAGCGATTAAAGAGGACTCATTGCGCGTGACAAAATACTTTCCGCCCTCTTCTATCACCCAATCATCTTCTTCTACTAGCTCAGCAAAACCCTCAGCTAGCAAGGCGCTGCGCATACTAGCGGTGGCATGAAAAGGGGTCGGAGAAGATTGCAAAAATGACAGTAAAGAGTCGTTAAAATTTGAAAATTCCATAATGTCCTATAAGCAGAATGCTTTAAAAAAGTGACTTTTTAACACTTTGGCTAGCCTTACAGCCCAGTGTCTAATATGATTTTACCAATGACGTATAAAATAGACAGAGAGAGCCCATACCGGATGAACTATAAACGCCTTTTGCTTTGCCTTTTAACCGGCTATACCTTTGCCTCAACACCCGCGTCTGCTTATCAGGAGCTGCAGCCTCCTCATGAATACGACAAAGTATCAAAAGAACTCGTTGAGATGCTTGAAGGCATTCATTATAACAGACCTCACATTGATGATGCCATTTCCGAGAAAGCCTTCGATTACTATATTGATGCCCTAGACCCGAGCAAAAGTTTTTTCCTACAAAGCGACATAGACAAACTATCGCAATATAGAGATAGCTTTGACGACGCATTGAGAGACGGCGACACTACCGTTGCCTACACTATTTACAACCTTTACCTTAAACGCTTAGAAAAACGACTTCTAAACCTGCAAGATCATTTGCCAGAGATGGTTAAAGCTTTCAATTATGAAATTGATGAAACGCTTAACGTAGACCCAGACACCCAAAAATGGGCAACAACCGAAGCTGAGCTCGATGACTACTGGCGCAAGCGCCTTAAAAATCGCGCGCTGACCATGAAGCTTAATGGTGAAAGCGAAGAAAAAATCATCTCAACTCTCGAGCGCAGCTACAAAAATCAAATTAAACGAGTTGATCAAACCAACGCAGTCGATGTATTTCAAACCTTCGCAAACTCAATCACCGCGGCACTGGACCCTCATACCAGTTACTTTGCTCCACGTGCATCAGAAGCCTTTAATATTAATATGAGTTTATCTCTAGAAGGCATTGGTGCGGTTTTGCAAATGGATGACGACTATACAAAAGTTGTGCGCTTGGTGCCTGGCGGCCCGGCCGCTACTCAAAGTGAGCTTGCCCCTAACGACCGAATTATTGCAGTAGGCCAAGAAGGCAAACCTATGATCGATGTTGTTGGTATGCGCCTTGACGATGTTGTCGACATGATCCGTGGCGAAAGAGACACTACCGTAGTATTGGAAGTAACCCCTAGCAAAGGCGACACTCAGACAAGCAAACGTATTAGCATTGTGCGCAAAAAAGTGAAACTTGAAGACCAATCGGCTAAAAAAGAAATCGTTGAAGTGGAGCGTGATGGCCAAAAATACAAAGTTGGCGTAATTACCTTACCAACTTTTTATTCTGATTTTGCCGCCATCCAAGCTGGCGACAAAAACTATAAAAGCTCTACTCGCGATACAAAAAAACTTATAGAAGAACTTCGTAAAGAAGACATTTCAGCACTGATTCTTGATTTAAGAAATAACGGTGGTGGCTCACTTCAAGAAGCCAATGCTCTAGCTGGATTGTTTATTCCATCTGGTCCAACCGTACAAATTCGCGATCAAAGCGGACGCGTAACACCATTAGGCGACTCTGATCCGGCGATTGTTTACAGCGGCCCAATGGCCGTGTTAGTAAACCGCATGAGCGCATCCGCTTCTGAAATCGTAGCGGGCGCGTTACAAGATTACGGACGCGCCTTAATTCTTGGCGATCAAACTTTTGGTAAAGGCACCGTCCAAGTATTACAAGACATGGACAAGGGCCAACTAAAAGTGACTCAGGCTAAATTCTATCGAGTCTCTGGTGAAAGTACCCAGCATAAAGGCGTTATGCCAGACATCGCCTTCCCTTCTTTGGTCGATAAAAAAACCATCGGAGAAAGTGCACTAGATAACCCTTTACCTTGGGATAAAATCCACGAGACTCGCTACCCAATTTATTGGAATATGCCAGCTTACTTACCTATTTTAGAACCACGCCATGAGGCCAGAATGGCCAAAGACCCTAATTTCATTGCAATCAATGGACAAATTGAAGAGTTCAAAAAGCAAGCTGAGACCTATAAAACCATCTCTTTGAGCGAAAGCACACGCATACAACAAAGAGAAGACAACAAAAAAAGCGAGCTAGAGCGTGAAAATACTCGACGCAAAGCACTAGGACTCGAACTACTCACATCGGTTGATGATATAAAGCCTATCGAAGAAGACACTTACGCAAAAGAAGCGTCTGAAATTCTATTAGACTTTATAGCCACCAACCAGATGGCCGAAAAACAAGCTGAGAACAAAACAGCGCAAAACTAGAAAATAAAATAAGAAGAACGAAAAACGGTAGTTTACTGTTTTTCGTTCTTCTTTTTTATACATCACCTCAATCATTAATCCATTGATACGAACATTACACCATGGCAAAAGCGTCATCCGACCGGAATACAATCGACCTATTTGGCAAAGCCCCTGGCCGTCCTCGCACCCAACCTCTTACTCGAAAAGACCAGCTCAAAATTAATAAACGAGCGCAGCGAGAAAAAGAAAAAGCCCAAGGACTAAAACGCTTAGAGCTCATTATCGAACAAGACCTTATCGACAAATTGGATAAACTCTGCGAGATGAATGGATTAAAACGTGCTGAATGGCTAACTCAGCAAATTAACAAAAGCCTAGATAAAACCAAAAACACAAGATCCAAAAAATAAGGTCATTCACGATAGTGATTTGCTATACTAGCCAGCCATTTTAAACAGCAAACAGAAAAACAGACTCGATATGGCCAAACTGTATTTTTATTACTCCGCGATGAACGCAGGAAAATCCACCGTTTTACTGCAATCTGCTCACAACTACCAAGAGCGAGGCATGCGGGTTTTACTTCTTACAGCATCGATAGATGACCGATTTGAAACAGGGCAAATCGCTTCTCGTATTGGCATATCTGCAGAAGCTTGCTTGTTTGATAACGACACCAACCTTGTTGCGTTAATTCAAAATGAAATCAATCAGCAAAGATTAAGCTGTATATTGATTGATGAAGCGCAATTCTTAACCAAAGAACAAGTTTATGCGTTATCTGAAATTGTCGATAAACAGCACATTCCTGTGCTCGCTTTTGGCATACGCACCGATTTTCAAGGAGAGCTGTTCGAAGGCAGCCAAGCCTTACTGGCTTGGTCTGATAAGTTAATTGAATTGAAAACCGTATGTCATTGTGGCAGCAAAGCCACCATGGTCATTCGACTTAATGAACAAGGAACCCCTGTTAAAGAAGGCGCGCAAGTAGAAATAGGCGGTAACGACCGCTACTTGTCCGTCTGCCGAAAACACTTTAAAGAAGCCGTGAGAGACTAATTATGTGGTTCAAGAACGCCCAGATATTCCAACTAAAAGATACCGAATCACTAGATACCAATGAACTCATCGACAAAATTCCTGAGTTCCCATTAAAAGAGTGCGGATCTCAAGAAGAGTTCTCTTTCGGCTGGCTTCCACTTATTCGTAACAGCGAACAATGGAGCTTAGCAAGTGACCGTTGTTTGCTATTCCGTGCAGGTAAAGAAGAAAAAGTTTTGCCTTCTGCCGTGGTACGGGAAGAACTGGAAGCCAAAGTAGCTGAAATCGAATTGATTGAAGGTCGCAAAGTAGGTCGTAAAGAAAAATCCGACATGAAAGACGAATTGGTTTTTACTCTTCGTCCGAAAGCCTTTTCTAAGCGCACAGACATCTGGGCATACATTGATTTGCAAGCCAAAATACTGGTTCTCAACAGCACAAACGCCAGCATGACAGAACAGTTGTTTAAGCACTTGCAAACGACGCTTGGCAGCTTCCCAATGACGCCTTTGCAAGCACAGGTTTCACCGTCATCACTGATGACGGATTGGCTAGTAAAAAATGAAGTGCCAGCTAGCCTAGAAACCGGTGACGAATGTGAAATCCAAGACGCGTCTGAAGACAAAGCAACAATTCGCTTTAAGTCTCTAGAGCCTTTATCTGAAGACGTTACACGTCATTTGCAGCAAGGCATGGCAGTGAAAAACCTAGGCCTACGTTGGACAGATAAACTAAGCTTCGTACTTCATGACGACCTAACATTACGCAAAATTAAATTTGATGACGCATTAAAAGAAGCGGCTTTTAATGACTCTCAAGGCGGCGGCCTTTCTGATATGGACGCCAACTTCTCCCTAATGTCATTAACCATGAGAGAGTTTTTCAGTTCTTATTGCTTATGGTTTGAAATTAATTAGAACCCCGTCTTTTCTCAGCTCCCCAACCTTTTCCACAGATATCGTGGATAAGCTTGGGGAGAACATTGGGTAAGCTAGACTACATGGCGCTCTTGCTACAAAGATCCAAAATGCACCAATTTAAACACGCATAATCTGTCCCAATTAATGAAGCTAAATACAAAAAAAATATCAATTAACTCCAATATTAATTCCTACTTAATCTCAAACAGTTAATAGAAACTTAAGATAAATTAAGTAAGATGAATGATGTTAAGGCCCCTTTGCACTAATTCGCGAACACAGCAGTCGTGCAAAGGTCTCGTTAAACAAACGTCGTATTAACAAACCCTACAACAGGTCAAAAAAGCCTCATGACAAAACTGAAGCAAGAACAGGACATAGCGATAAAGGTTACCCTTGTCGGAGCCTTTTGGGACGCACTACTCGGTTTAGCCAAAATAGTAGCGGGGTATTTTTCGCAATCCCAAGCCCTAATAGCAGATGGTATTCACTCATTATCCGACTTAGTTACCGATGTCTTTGTCTATTTTGCATCGGCTAACTCACGTCAAGGACCAGATGAAAATCACCCTTACGGCCACCTTCGTTTTGAAACCCTAACAACCGTCTTTCTTGGTATGGTGCTTATTGTTGTTGCCTTTGGCATTGGCTATGAAGCCCTCAGCGCAGAACAATCACAAGCCCAGTTAACTTGGTACGGTCTGGCGGCTTTAGTGGCGACCATCGCTGTCAAAGAAGCTATTTTCCATTACACCAAAAAAGCTGGCGACAAAATTGGCAGCAAAATGTTGATCGCCAATGCATGGCACAGCCGCAGCGACGCCCTTTCTTCTGTCGCTGTTTTGATTGGTCTAGTCGGTGTTTACTTTGGGTATGGCTGGGCAGATATGGTCGCATCGATTGTCGTTGCCCTATTAATCGGCAAAATGGCCATCAGTATGGTGTGGGAAAACCTTGCGGAACTGGTAGACACAGCACCCGATCCAAAGCTCATTGCGCAAATCAAAGACACCGCCAACAGCCTAAAACATGTTATGGCGCCTCATGATGTTCGAGCTCGCTCTATGGCAGGAAAAATTTACCTAGATATGCATATCCATGTACCAAGCCATGCGAGCGTCAGTGAAGGACATTACCTTGGAGATCTAGTGGCTTACACCATCAAACAAGCGCACTCTCAAGTAGAGGATGTGATGGTACACATTGATACTGATGAAACGATTCAAACAGACAGTTTCACCCACAAGTCTGGAAAGCCGCCACACTTAAAACTACCAGCACGCCATCAAATATTGGCAGATTTGGGCTTTTTACTACGTCAGCATTCAGGCTATGTGGATATCCCTAACTCTCGCCTGCACTATTTAAACAACAAACTTGATTTAGAAATCATTGCTAACTCGGCCAACACTCCCGAAGGTGCCGACCTAGCGCAACTGACAGCAAGAATTTTGCAGGAGCTACAAACAACAAGCTATATCAACAAAGCCACCGTGCTTTGGGCTTTTCAAGAATAAATAGAGAAGACTAATTACTAGGCTCGTCCGTGAGAGTATCGTCATTAAGATACTCCACTGGCAATGCCTTGCTCGTCTTCGCCCCCATCATTTTCAACTTCTCCGCCCTTGCAACCAGATTCCCCCGCCCTGCGGTTAACTTCTTCAAGGCTGAATCGTGAGTACGGCTCACCGCTTCCAGTTTGCTACCTATGTCATCCATATCTTGCACAAAGCCTGAAAACTTGTCGTACATTGCACCGGCCTGACGAGCGATTTCAATGGCATTTTGACTCTGTTTTTCGTTACGCCAAATATTTTGTATCGTTCGTAAGGTTGCCAACAAGTTAGACGGCCCGACGATAATAATATTGTGCTCAAAGGCTTCGCTGAACAACCCATTGTCGCCCTGTAACGCCAAACCAAACGCCGCCTCAATTGGGATAAACAACAACACAAAATCCAGTGACGTCACGCCCGGCAGGTCATGGTAATTCTTGGCGCTTAGCTCTTTCATATGGCGTCGTACTGCATCTAAATGCTGCTTTAACGCTCTATTTCGGTCTTCATCAGTTTCCGCTTCCATATAAGCCAAATAACTAATCAGCACCATTTTAGAATCAACAATGATCTGCTTACCTTCAGGAAGATGAATTACCACGTCTGGCTGCAAACGTCGGCCCTCTTCCGTTTGATAAGAGGCTTGAGTCTGGTATTCACGGCCCTTTTCTAGTCCTGAGCGCTCTAAAATACGCTCTAGAATCACTTCCCCCCAACCACCTTGCAGCTTGTTTTGACCTTTTAAAGCATGGGTTAAGCTCACCGCATCATCACTGATTTTCTGATTCAGTAACTGCAATCCTTTAATCTCTTTCACCAAAGAAAACCGTTCACGAGCTTCTTCCTGATAACTCTTTTCTACGCTTTCCTGAAACTTTTGGATCTGCGAGCCAAGCGGCGTTAGCAAAGAACCTAACTGACGTTCATTCTCTTTCGCTAATTGTTGCCCCTGCTGACTCATAATCTCGTGAGCCATTTGCTTAAATTCGGTTTCGTTTTGCTTTTTTTGCTCACGGTAAAACGCTTCTTTTTCTTGCCAGACATTTTGTGCAGCAGCAAATTGTTGCTCCAAAGTCAGCGACTCTTTCTCCAAATAATGAATCTGATCTTTCGATTGCTCCAAAAGACGCTGTAATTCCTCATTTTGTAGCTGCATTTTTTCTTGTGTATGCTGCCACTGACGGCGCATAGCCTGTACAATACCGCCAGCAATACCAGATAGAAGAATCGCGCCGATACAAAAGCCCGATAACACCCAAACTGATTGCGAAAGCCAATCTGTCATATAAATTTAAACTCGCTATTTTAAATGTCTGTTTTTAACAAAGTGAGGCATTTGCATGACGTCACAAGCAAAGGCAAGACGAGGCAAAAATAGACGAAAAAGCGGAGTTTATAAATTATAAATGAGCATTTTGAGTCTATTTTTAACACTGTATTGGCGCGCGCAGCAGTCATGCTAAGGTCTCGATAAGTTTACATGGATTACTACCTAAGCCCAACACACACGCAACGCTTTGATCTAGAAATAAAAAATAGCCAGTTCATCACTACCGTGTGCCGTACCAATGGACGAGATGCGGCAAAGGCTTTTATCGAAGAAATGCGCCAGCGTTATCCTGATGCTAACCATCATTGTTGGGCATTTATCGCAGGTGTGCCGAATAATGCGCATTTATGGGATCAAAGTGACGATGGCGAGCCGAAAGGCACGGCAGGTAAACCCATGTTAAATGTGTTACAGCATTCCGATTTTGGGGAAACTACCGTCGTCGTGACGCGCTTTTTTGGTGGTGTAAAACTCGGTGCTGGCGGCTTAGTCAGAGCCTATAGCCAAGCCGTGCAAGAAGCGCTTTCGCAAACAGAATATGAAAATGTGTATCCACGCAGCCCCGTTCAGCTAAAAATCGCCTACCCTTTATTGGGAAGGGTTGAATATTGGCTAGAGCAGAGCGATATAGAAATAACCAACAAAACTTACAGTGACAGCATCGTTATTGACCTTGCTGTTATAGAACGTACTTGGCCTGACCATAAAGTCACATTGACGGATTTATGCCAAGGTAGCTTAACTTTAATTGAACCGGACAACGCATAACTATGTACCAAACTGGACAAAGATGGAGTAGCCGCAACGAGCCTGATCTCGGCGTAGGCATGATAGTAGACACGCAAAACAAGTCTTTCACCTTACATTTCCCAGATGCGGAAGCGGATCGTCAATACTCAAATGACCAGACCAGTCTTGTTCGACGCACGTTAACCGTCGGCGATCAACTGCATTTCCAAGATGAAACCTTCACCGTCTTGGAAGTAGAAGAAATTGACGATCTGATCGAATACCGTATCAGCGAAGACGATGATTGGTTAGAAGAGTCCATCATTCAATTCCCACGTAACGACAAGAACGAACTCGACTCCTTATTGGCACTGTCGCCCGCTCGTCGCATGTGGTTCGACCTACGTCGTCATACGCTTGAACACCAAGCAGCCAATGCCGCATCGCCAGTACGCGGTTTAATGGGCTTGAAAGCGGAACTTCTGCCTCATCAGATCTACCTTGCCCATGACATTGCCAACCGTCCAAAAGCGCGAGCACTGTTGTGTGACGAAGTAGGGATGGGTAAAACGCTAGAAGCAGGTCTGATCTTGCATCAACGCCTACTAAACGGTCTCTGTAAACGTGTTCTGATTTTGACACCAACCAACCTGCAGCATCAGTGGTTGATTGAAATGCTACGCCGTTTCCACCAACCATTTTCACTAATCAATGAGTCCGTTTACGAAGACTTCATGGACGGTGACGACAACCCATTTGAGCAACAACCATTTGTTATCTCACCAATCGATTGGGCGAGCCAACACCCAAAAGCCACTCAACACATGCTTGATGCAGAGTGGGACATGGTCATTGTCGACGAAGTCCATCACCTTGCTTGGCACCCAGAAACACCGAGTGTTGGTTATCAAGTAGTCGCACGCTTAGCGGCTAAGACAGAATCTCTATTGCTATTGAGTGCAACACCAGAACAAACTGGCGAACGTGAGCACTTCTCTCGTTTACAGCTTTTGGACGCCGATCATTACCATGATTTCGAGCATTATCAAGCGCAACAACACGCCTTCAAGCAAGCCGCTGAACTCGCTGAATCTTTGCTACCATTCAGCCAAGAAGACAGCGCACCAGAGCCGTTGGATTGGAATACAGCGTTTGGTTCTTATCTAAAAGAAGTTAGCGCTAAAGAATGGTTCCAAGCACTCACAAGCAAATCAGGTGCAGAGCAAACTGAAGCCGCAAAAGAAGCCATTAGCTGGCTAATCGACCGTCATGGCACGGGACGAGAAATGTTCCGTAACACCCGAGCAGCAGTTGGCGGCTTCCCTGACCGTTATTTGCATTCTTACCCTTTAGACAACAATGAACACTTCGAGTCTGCCAACCACCATGTGCAACCAGAAACTGACGTTGCTGATGGACTATGGGAAAAAGACCCACGCTGGGGTTGGTTAAAAGAATTTCTAGAATGCCAAGCAGACAAAGTACTGGTCATTTGTCACAGTGCAGATATGGCGCAATGGCTCAACGACCAACTGACTTTCGCTGGTTTCCAAAGTGCTGACTTCCATGAACAAATGCCACTTATCCACCGAGATCGTGCAGCGGCTTATTTCGCAGACGAAGACGGTGCGCAAATTTTGGTATGTTCTGAAATCGGCAGTGAAGGCCGTAACTTCCAGTTCAGCCATCACATCGTCATGTACGATCTGCCAGAACACCCTGATTTACTTGAACAGCGCATTGGTCGTCTTGATCGTCTTGGACAACTAAATGACGTACAAATCCATGTGCCATACATCAAACAAAGCGTACAAGAGCGCCTATTTAACTGGTATCACCACGCTCTAAACGCATTCTGCCGCACTACCGGTTCTGGTGACAAAGTGGAAGAAGCCTTTGGTGACAGCTTGCATGCTTATTTACACGGCCAAGACGACGACACAGATCTTCTTAAAGAAGCCAACATCTACCATGAAGCCCTGTTAAAGCAAATGGAAGAAGGCCGTAATCGCCTGCTAGAAATGAGTTCATGCCGTCCGGAACAAGCTCGTGCGTTAATCGATCAGATTAACAACCAAGCGACAAAAGGACTGCACCATTATATTGAGCAAGTCACTCACGCCTTTAACATCTATGCAGACTGCATGAATGATGAACCTGATCGTGCGGCTTGGTTCTTGCGCCCTTCTACCGACATGATGCTAGAAGCTCTACCAGGCATCGAAGAAGAAGGCAAAATGCTCATGCTTGATCGCCGTCAAGCGAGCCAACGTGAAGACGTGGCGTTCGCAACATGGGAACACCCTCTGATCACCATGCTTATGGATGAAGTCCAAGGCTTTGACTCTGGCAAGCTTACTTCGGCTATCTTGCCAATCGCGGCACTGCCAGAAGGCACGGTATTGGTGGAAAGTATGTTCGTCATCGAAGCGACTGCTCACCCACGTTTGAAATTGACGCAATCACTGCCAATGACACCAATGTGGCAATTGTCTGACTCAAACGGTAAATTCCTCCATCAGCAATTTACCGCCGATAAATGGGCAGAAAAACTGAAAGGCGTGCCAAACCGAGTCGCGGAACAATGGGTTGCCGCCTTACGCAAAAACCTTATTGAAGTACTGCAAGCGCACCAGTTGAATGCTCAAGACCAAGCGCGCCCGATCGTTCACGCAGCGAAAACGTCTTACCAACACCGTTGCCAAAATGAAATCGAACGTTTAGTGGAATTGAAAGCCTTCAACGACACCATTCGTGACGAAGACATAGAACGTCTGGAAACCAACATGCAAGAAGGTTTGACGCGTATCGACGAGCATCAAATCCGCTTGGATGCGATTCGCATCATCTTAACGACCAAGCCGGAATAACATCCTGTGCAGGATGCCGTGCCGAGTCTAGAACTATCTCGCTTAGAGATACTGTACGAAGATGAATGGTTTGCCGTCATAAATAAACCTGCTAATTGCTTATCTGTGCCCGGTCGCGGCCCAGATAAGCTCGACTCTATCTTGCATAGAGCAGAATGTTTATTTGGCGAAGCCTTTGCTATTCACCGCTTAGACGAAGCCACCTCAGGCCTAATCCTTGTGGCGAAAACTCACGAATGTCAAAAACGCATGTACGCGCATTTTCGTGAGAGAGAAGTCAAAAAAGAATATCGTGCGTTACTACGCGGTCATCTTTTAGGCGACAAAGGCGAAGTGCGAAAACCACTGCGCTGTGACTGGCCAAACCGACCCAGACAAATCATCTGTACAGACGAATGGAGTAAAGACTCCATTACCTACTGGGAAAAAATGGCCTACGAGTCGAACACTACCCGTGTTCGACTCGTACCATTTACTGGTCGCTCTCACCAACTTCGCGTCCACATGCAAAGCCTCGGGCACTCAATAATTGGTGATGAATTCTACGACCCAGCATTTCAGAACGACCCTAGGTTGTTACTGCATGCTTATCGATTAGAGTTTCGGCATCCCTTTACAAACGCCTGGGTGGCGTTCGTCGCGGCTTGTCCTTTTTAACTGCAAAACCTTCTTTATTCCCTCCCCTTATGTCTTCCAAGGGGAGGGTTAGGGAGGGGTTATTTCTTTGGTTTTTTAAAGTATATTTGCTTCCTCTCAATGACTCTTAGCTGCAGCTTTCTTCCGCTCTACTGAGCGGGTTACTTTTTGCTAGCGCCCAAACGTCTCATTCATTTTGTTTAATACAGGTTTATCAAGACGATGTAGATCGTAAGGCATAGATTGTTTTATTCGGTGGGAGATAGATCATCAAACAATGACTCTGAAACGCCATAAAGTCGCGCAACTTCGTCGCGTCGAACTGACTGCATAGTGAATTAAGTGATGAAAGCCAAAGATCGTAGGTCTGATGAGGCGAGGAACGAGGCGTGATCTGACGCTGAAAGCGAAGCTTTCATTCTTTAGGCCGAGACTTCTCATAAAATTTCACATGACATAGCCCATTAACTGGGTAATATAAAAACTTCACCTGAATACGGCAACCAAAGGCTTAACCTGTTTCGCCTCTTCTTGATAGCGGTTTCGTGTATCCCAAAGGTCGACGGCGTGTTGAATGTTTAACCAAAACTCTGGTGTATTGCCAAAGGCAGCTGCCAGCTTTATTGCGATTGGTGCGGTTAACACGCCACCGTTAATAAGGCTGCTTACGGTATTACGATGTACTCCCATAGCATCAGCCAGTGCTTTGGAGGTAATGTTCATCGGCTCAAGAAACTCAATTTTGAGCATCTCGCCAACGCTAACTGGGCGACGCTTTGTTTTACGCATATGTTGGTACCTCAATATTTGTGCGGGTCAAGGTAGGTGTTTAGAGCTATTCCTTGGTTCCACTGAAAAATTAAGCGATATTGTTTATTAATTCGTATCGAACACCAGCCTTGAAGATTACCGTCTAAATGCTCAAATCGATTACCTGGAGGAACCCGTAAATCAGACTCTGTCAGTGCCGCATCTAAAATTTCCAACTTTCTATAGAGAGCATTTTCAATATTCTTAGGTATCAACCTGTGACGCTGATCTTCTTCGTAAAATAATTCTAACCATTTATGTTTAAATTCTAATGACATTCGCACTTCCTTGCTGTGCATTAATATACAAATCATATCGCACAGCATTGCTATGCACAACTACTCAAAATTAGTTTCGTAAGGCTAAAGAACTCACACCTAATTAAACAAGTCTGCCCCTTTATAACACCCAAAACACTGCTACACTCTGAATGATGCTCTTCAATCAAGTAAGGAGGCTTAGTCCAATGCTTGAAGTAAATTTGAAATGTGCTTGCGAAACCGTTAAAGGAAAAACCTCTGCCATCAGTTCAAAAATGGGTAATAGGATTATTTGTTGCTGTGATGACTGCCAAGCATTTGCTCAGTTTCTAGGGCAGGAAGAAAAGATGTTAGATCAATATGGCGGGACAGATATATTTCAAATCCCTGTTTCTTTTCTCAAGATTACCGAAGGAAAGTCAGAAGTCGCCTGCGTTAGGCTTAGCCCCAAAGGCATGTATCGCTGGTATACCAAATGCTGTAACACACCAATCGGCAATACGTTTGGCGCCGGTGGTCCATTTATTGGGGTAATTCATAACTTCATGGACAATGCGCAAACACGTGATGTTGATCTAGGCAAAAGCAAAGGCCACATTCTGAGCAAGTTTGCCAAGGCGCCCGTTCCCGAGAATCTTAAAGGGTCATCATTGAGTATTAACATTAGAATAGTGGCGAAAATCCTATCATGGAAACTGAAAGGCCTAAATCAGCCCTCTGAATTTTTCAATCACAATGGAGAGCCAACCTGTAAACCTCATGTCCTTGACAAAAAAAGCTAAGAACTCCTAAAAAATACCTACAATACATATTTCTTCCAAACCAAATTCGCAGCTTGATGCAACAAGCTATGTCGCCATGCGACTTTTTCTTCTTGTCTATCGTAGCCTCCACCAATGACGCAGGCGGTAGGAAGTTTGAGCGCTACGCAAGTTTCGATGACGTATTTATCTCTTTCTAATATGCCTTGGTCAGTTAGATTGACGTAGCCAAGTCGGTCGTCTTGATGAACGTCGACTCCCGCATCGTAGAAAATAAAATCTGGCTGATGTTCAGCAAGTATCGCAGGTAAGGTGTTTTGTAGAATGGATAAGTATTCGTGGTCGTTGGCGCCTTTAGGGATAGCAATATTAATGCCTCCGGCTTGTTTCTTTTGCGGGTAGTTTTCTTCGCAGTGCCAAGAAACAGGAATAATGTCTGTTTTGTCTTTGAAGAAGGCGATGGTGCCATCACCTTGGTGAACATCACAGTCTAGGATAAGTATTTTCTTTGCCCTACCCGATTCGATCATAGCGAGTGCGGCAACAGCGAGATCATTGAATATACAAAAACCTGAACCATGGGAAGGATGCGCATGATGTGTGCCACCAGCAAGGTGACAAGCCAAGCCATGTTCGAACGCGAGTTCGCTAGTGAGTATAGTGCCAGAAACAGCGCGTAATGTTCGTTCAACTAGCCATTCAGACCAAGGTAAACCAATGTCCTTTTCTTCTTGCTTACTCAACTCACCACGAATAAAACGCTGCACATACTCTTTATGATGGGCCGACATGAGTAAGGTAAGCGACAATGGTTCAGGGGAATATTCATTCTCCGCCGTTAAAATCCCTTGCTCCCTTAAAGATTCGGCCAGCAAGCCAAACTTACGCATAGGAAAACGATGCCCAGACGGAAATGGAATACTGTAATGAGGATGGAAAACGAGCGGTAGCAAATCGGCATTCATAAAACAGATAACTTATCTCTTTAAAAAGAGCATCATGCTATCAAGGGCCGCTTGGGGTACGCTACTTTCTTTTACTATTTGCTTTTGGCAACGAGCACTTTTCGAATGGCGGCATTAAAAGAATCGATTAGATGTGGTGGAAAACCTTTGCCACTTTCAAAGTTGACCATTTGCACGGCACGCATGGCACTTTTATTGTAGTCACTACCAGATTTCCCCCAAACGATATCAATAAACATAACAGCCATAGATAAGATAAACGCACCTTGCGGGATTAAGGAGCCAACCAAACCCTCAGAAAAACCCGTTCCATCAAAACGTTCTTTATGCGCTTTCACCATGTCGACAGCCTCTCCCCAACCCTCATGCTTGGAGAGCAGTTTAGCCCCAACTAACGGGTGATTTTGTTCTGCCAGCAGTTTTGATTCATCGTCTTTGCAATTCAAAATAACCGCCATCCCCATGTTATGCATATAAGCGGCCGCACTCAGTTGAGCAGGATCGACCGGGGTTTTGCACTCAACATTAATCAATTGGCAAAGCTTGAGAATACGATCGCCACGCTCTGATGAATAACCCAACAAGCGGTGAAGCTTTTGGCTAAATCCAATAAATAAATCTATGTCGTTTTTTTGCTCTTCTGTGTATTCAACTTTGACAATGACAGACGTGGCTACAGGCTCTTCTTTCTCTTCCTCTGTTTGATTACATTGTCGAAGCAAAGCCGCGGCCATTTCTGGGCGTTTGCCATCCTCTTCTTCGGCATATATTTCATCTAAACCAAGCTGCAATTGATCACGCAGGGCAACTTCTGCAACATGGGACTGATAAATTTGCTCAAGCAAACTGTAGACTTTTTCAATCACCACAATAATGAGTTCACCTAAAAAAGGGTGATATTGAATGTATCCACCACGCATGCCATCGACAATTTCCTCTAGCTTGTGAAGCACACCAACTAATGGATCAAGAAAGCAAACAGAACAATTTCCTTTCATGCTGTGCAAAGAACGAAAGAGTTTGTCTAATTTATCAAATGAAAAGCCATCACCTTCGATACTATTAATGGTTTCTTCGATCTCTTGCTGTGCTTCAACATAGCATTCGAGTAAGTCATCCTTGATTTCTTTTTCCAACGCTGAAAACGCTTTACACGCAAAGTGGCTCATTTTTATCTTCCATTGCAAGGAACAAACTACCTATCGAGATGCCTATTTAAGTCTGCTCAAAAAACGGGCAATTTATAGCATCGCTTTCCTATTGTAGTTAGAATAATTGTAAGCGTGCACATAGAGTATGTTTCATTATGCAAACGAGGTATTTATGCCAAATTACTGGCTTATGAAATCTGAACCAGATGCGTTTTCCATCGACGATTTAAAACACTTAAAGCGCTCGTCTTGGGATGGCGTAAGAAATTACCAAGCCCGAAATTTCATGAAAGAGATGGACGAAGGTGACTTAGTATTTTTTTATCACTCGAGCTGCACTCCAGCAGGCATCGTTGGAACAACCAAAGTCTGTAAAAGTGCTTATCCAGACCACACCAGTTGGGACAAAAATAGCGCATACTTTGATGCTAAATCAACACCAGATGATCCTCGCTGGTTTATGGTCGATGTGGAATTCGTTGAAAAATGGTCATCCATTTTGACGTTAGCAGAATTAAAGAAAAGCCCTGCACTGGTCGATATGCTATTAACAAAGAAAGGCAGTCGCCTTTCTGTTATGCCAATTACTCAAAGCGAATGGGAATACATCACTACAATGTTAAAGAAATAACAACGTCATTTTTTAGGGATTTATTACATCCCATTCAAAGTCTATACCCACAGTAGGTTTGTGGAACAATTTAAAATGATGGTGCAAAACACTGCAATAGTGCAAGCTTCCCCTATTGCAACCAATACAACCTGAGATGGCAGAGAAAAAAACCGCCGAGTGAAAGCCACAATTGTCCAAACGTTTAAAGCAAGTTAAGCGTAGCCGCTTCCTAGGTGGACAATTTGGAGCGTCGATCAAATGAACGAAGCGCAAAAAACCAAGCCGTAAATTATATTAATGGAACTCCCGCTCACGTTGTTTTAAAGAAACAGCGTAATCAAAATAATACAAAGCGACAACACCCAAATAATCGTAATCTTTCCCGGTTCTTGCAATGATGCCCACACTACCCATCTGAAGATATTTTTTTGGCTGGAAATACGTTTCAAGACGCCAGCCAATTTCGTCCACATTGTACTTTTCTCTGAATAAAGAGGTACGTAGATCTTCATTGAAATAATAGCTAATACCGATACGAGAGCTGGTCACATTACTTAATGTGGTATCTGATGATATGTAGTTTGTCGTCACTGAAACTGGACCAACAAACAATTCACCTAAAAACTGCCCTATTACATCGCGCTCCGTATCTTGAGCTTCATCCATAGGCTCCATCTCAGTCACACCAAGCCCCAGACCTAAGCGCCCGTATTCATTGCTTAAAAACCAATTAGAAGAGAATTCAGATTGTGCGAAGCTGTTTTTTGAAGACCCAGTAATCAGATAGTTGCTGTTTAGCAGCAACTGAGTTGATAAATAATCGTTGATCGGAATATTCACTTTAAAGTCAATGTTCATCAGTGACTTTTCGTCTAACAAGCCATAACCAAGCCCAAAAGCAAAGTTTGTCATATCGCTTGTTGCCATAACAACCTCTTCCCCATCTCCTGACAGGTCACTCTCTGCATAAAGGTGGCTATTTAGCAGCAACGACAATAAAAGAACACGCGAAAATTGGCTCAAAATACATCCATACTAAAATTTGAATTATATTGCTATTGTGACTGGTCTTTTACAAAAGCTCCAGTAGCAAAAAATGTGACTATTTTCACATAAAATGAAGGGAATTCAGAACACCTCTGGGATTCGGAAGCAAAGCCCAATATAATAGCGCCAAAGTCGGTTAGACGAACTCATTTTTAGGTTAATACGTTACATGGCAAAAAAACTTTTTATCCAGACTCATGGCTGTCAAATGAACGAATACGATTCATCTCGTATGGCAGATTTACTTGGCGAAAGTCATGAAATGGAACTCACAGACAACGCAGACGAAGCTGATGTTCTGCTTCTAAATACTTGTTCTATACGCGAAAAAGCACAAGACAAGGTCTATCACCAATTAGGCCGTTGGAAAAAGCTTAAGCAAAAGAACCCAAACCTTGTTATCGGTGTGGGTGGTTGCGTAGCGAGCCAAGAAGGCGATGCTATCCGTAAACGCGCCAAGCATGTCGATATGATTTTTGGACCTCAGACTCTGCATAAATTACCTGATATGGTGAACGCAGCCGGAAAACATATTCCGATAACGGACGTGACATTCCCTGAAATTGAAAAATTTGATCATTTGCCAGCGCCTCGCGTTGAAGGTGCTGAAGCCTTTGTTTCCATCATGGAAGGCTGTAGTAAATACTGTACATTCTGTGTTGTGCCTTACACTCGTGGCGAAGAAGTGAGTCGTCCTTTTGACAGTATTTTAAAAGAAGTAGTACAACTGGCCGAACAAGGCGTTCGTGAAATCCATTTATTAGGACAGAATGTCAACGCATATCGTGGTGAAACAGTAGAGGGTGATGAAGCAGACCTTGCTGATATTATTCACGCTGTGGCACAAATCGATGGTGTAGAACGTATTCGTTTCACTACATCGCATCCTGTTGAATTTACCGATAGCTTGATCGAAGCCTTCCGCAATGAACCTAAGCTAGTAAGCCATTTACACTTACCAGTACAAAGTGGCGCGGACAATATTCTGAGTGCCATGAAGCGGGGTCATGATCGTCAATATTACATTGATAAAATCAACCGCATTAAAGCAGCGCGCCCTGGAATCAGCCTATCCTCTGACTTTATCATTGGCTTCCCAGGCGAAACGGATGACGACTTTGTCGATACAATGAATTTAATTCAAGAAATCGGCTTTGATCACTCGTTCAGTTTTGTATACAGTCAAAGACCTGGCACCCCGGCTTCTAATTTAGAAGACGATACGCCAGAAGACGTTAAAAAAGAGCGTCTTGCTATTTTACAACGCCGTATCAGCCAGCAAGCCTATGACATTAGCTTGTCTATGGTCGGTGAGGTACAGCGTATTTTGATCAGTGGCTATTCGCCTCGTGATCCTGGGCAACTTCAAGGTCGAACAGAAAACAATCGGATTGTAAACTTCCGTGCGTTCGATCCACAATTGATTGGTAAATTCGCAGATGTTGTTATCACAGATGCTTACCCTAACTCCCTATTGGGTGAATTGGTCAGCTCTGAACTTGATTCTGACTTTATATTACAATAAAAGCGCACTTCAATAATCAAAGGTAAATCTTGGAAATCACACAGACAACTCAGCAAATCCGTTTAGTTCCTGCCGAAGCCGATGCTTTGGTTGGACTATGCGGTCAACTCGACGAGAACATCAAGTTAATCGAAAAACGACTTGATGTTTCTATTAAATACCGCGGCGAACTATTCGACATTTCTGGTGAAGACTCTGAACATGTAGCAGCCACAAAAACGCTACTAGAGAACCTTTATCGCGAAGCTTTGGCGAATACAAACATCACCCCAGAAACGATTCACCTTTACCTGCAAGAGTCTGCGATTGAATCGCTCACTAGCAGTAAAAGAGAGAAAGGCGATCAGTTGGTGATTAAAACGCGTAAGGCATTTATCAAGCCAAAAGGCAAAAACCAACAAGGTTACGTTAAGCTGATTCGCAAACACGATATCAACTTTGGCATCGGTCCAGCTGGCACAGGTAAAACCTACTTGGCAGTAGCTTGTGCGGTTGAAGCACTCGAAGCCGACCGTGTTGAACGTATTATGTTGGTTCGTCCAGCGGTGGAAGCCGGTGAAAAACTGGGGTTCTTGCCAGGTGATTTATCACAAAAAATCGACCCTTACTTGCGCCCTCTTTATGATGCCTTGTACGAAATGCTTGGTTTCGAATTGGTCGATAAACTGATTGAGAAAAATGTCATCGAAATCGCACCACTTGCTTTCATGCGTGGCCGTACCTTGAATAACGCCTTCATCATTCTTGATGAAAGCCAAAACACCACACGCGAGCAAATGAAAATGTTTCTAACGCGCATTGGTTTTGGCTCAACCGCAGTGATCACAGGCGATACCACACAGGTCGATTTACCTCGTGGCACAACCTCAGGTTTGGCGCAAGCGATGCACGTTCTGAAAGACGTAAATGGCATTAGTGTGACTCAGTTCGCCTCGTCCGATGTTGTGCGTCACCCACTGGTTCAACGTATTGTTGAAGCCTATGACAAGTTTGACGTAGAAGTCGAAGCAGAAAAAAAAGCGCGTACTGAAGCTCGCTTAATCGCTCAGACAGAACAGTCTGCAGGTAGCCAATAATGGCGTACTTAGAACTTGATCTACAAATCGCGACAGAAGATACGGCGAATCTGCCAAGCGAAGCAGATTTTAAGCGTTGGGTCGAAAAGGCCCTTCCAGACTCTGATGAAGAATTTGAAGTAACCATCCGTATTGTCGATGAAGAAGAAAGCCACGCTCTCAATCATGAGTATCGTGGTAAAGACAAACCTACCAACGTCCTATCTTTCCCATTCGAGGCACCTCCTGGGTTAGAACTTCCATTATTAGGCGACTTGGTCATCTGCACTCAAATTGTGGCAAAAGAAGCCGCAGAGCAAGATAAAGAGTTGTTCCATCATTGGGCACATATGACTATTCATGGCATCTTGCATTTACGCGGCTATGATCATATAAATGATGATGAAGCAGATGAAATGGAATCGATAGAAACCGAGCTATTAGCATCTCTATCTATTTCCGATCCTTATTTGATTAAAGAGTGAGTTAACACCCCAATGAGTGACGACCGATCGAGTTTATCCAACGATCAACAAAAATCTTGGTTTGAACGTTTAACCCAAGCATTCAACGATGAACCACGCAGCCGTGGCGACATCGTTAAACTTCTAGAAGCCGCAGTGAAATCCGATGTTATTGATCGTGATGCTTTCACTATCGTAGAAGGCGCACTAGAAGTTTCAGAAGTTCAAGCACGTGACATCATGATTCCACCGTCTCAAATGGTGGTCATTAAGTCCGAAGATGACCCTAAAACGTCAATCCGCAAAATAATAGACTCTTCTCACTCACGATTCCCTGTCGTTGGCGAAGACTCCGATGAAATTCTCGGTGTGCTACTCGCCAAAGATTTATTACCTCTTCTATTTAAAGAAACCGTTGTGACAATAGAGGATATTTTAGCGCGCCTACGACCTGCTAACTTTATCCCTGAAAGTAAACGCCTCAACGTATTACTGAATGACTTTCGTACCAAGCGCTATCACATGGCATTAGTGCTAGACGAATATGGCAGCGTTTCTGGCTTAGTAACGATTGAAGACGTACTGGAACAGATTGTTGGTGAAATTGAAGACGAAACCGACAAACTTGACGAGGAAGGCATTCAAGTCACCACTGAACCTGGCGTGTATCTTGTACCTGCATTGTGTCCAGTTGAGGACTTCAATGAGTTCTTTAAAGTTGAACTCAACGAAGAAGAATTCGACACTATCGGCGGAATACTAGTACAACAATTTGGCCACGTTCCATTACGTGATGAAGAGCTTTTCTTCAACGACTTCCATTTCCGTGTAGTGAAGTCTGATGGACGCCGAGTTAAAACCATTCAAGTCACCAAACCAACCATCAACACACAAGATTAATATGACCCTATCTCACCCCGACTTAACCCATACCAAGACGGGGTGGGAGCCGCTCTTGGTGGCTCAACTATCCAAACTCCCTCCTCTAGTTATTGGCCTTATCGGCGTTATTGCTGGCGCATTAGGCGTCACCAGTTTCTCTCCTTTTCATTTTTGGCCAGGCTATTTTATTAGCTTAACCGTATTTAGCTTGCTCGTTTTTACCAGCACAACAGCCAAGTCCGCCTGCTGGCGTGGCACCTCTGTGGCGTTAGGCTTTTTTGGTGCAGGTGTTTCTTGGGTATATGTCAGCATTGCCGAATACGGACAAGTTGGTAGTATCATTGCTGGACTCATTACTTTCGCCTTTGTTGCTGTACTCTGCGTTTTTTGGGCGTTATCAGCATGGGGGGCGTGGAAACTCTCTCAACGTTTCCCAAAAATACCTACCAGCCTATGGGTTACAGTCAGCTTATTGCTTGGTGAATTTGCCAGAAGTACGCTGTTTACTGGGTTTCCTTGGTTATTACCTGGTTATGCGATTGAAAACACCTGGTTATTTGAGCTTTTACCTATTGGTGGCATTTGGCTAACCAGTGCGTGTGTTGTACTAACCTCAAGCGTGCTTGCCAGTCTGCTATTAAGACGAAGCAATCAGCTTGCGCTGATTTTCGTATTGTCGGTTATCTGGTTAGGTTCGGCCTATTTAAACTATTCCCCTGTCTCTTGGGTAAGCCAAACAGGCACCTTAAAAACCACGTTAGTACAAGGCAACGTAAAACAAGATGAAAAATGGCTCGCTGAGACCGCAGGCAAATCTCTCGCCTATTACCAACAGGCAACGATAGAACACTTAGGCAGTGAGTTAGTCGTCTGGCCTGAAACGGCTGTCACCTATACTTACCCTAGAATAAAGCCTTATTTTACTAGCTTTAGTAAAGAGCTAGAAAAAACGAATACCACGCTAATTACTGGCATCCCTGATCTCAGTGAAGACAAGAAGAATTACTACAATGCGATCTGGGCGACAGGAAATGGCTTTGGTCTTTACTACAAACGCCGACTGGTTCCCTTTGGTGAATACATTCCGTTTGCAGAATACATAGGCCCGATTTTAGATGTGTTCGGTATGCCCATGTCGAGCTTTAAATCCGGCGATGACAATCAGCCTGTACTGCAAGTCGGCGAATGGGGCATCGCTCCATTTATTTGCTATGAGATTGTTTATGCAGAGCAAGTAAGACGCATGGTAAGAGACAGTGACTTTCTAATCACCATTAGTAATGATGGTTGGTTTGGTACATCTTTCGGTCCTTGGCAACATTTGCAAATCGCCCAGTTTAGAGCAAAAGAAGCGGGTCGCTATGTTATTCGTGCGACCAATACTGGTGTGACAGCGTTTATTAATGAAAAAGGCGAAGTGGTCGCGCAAGCACCGCAGTTTAAAAGAACAACACTGACAGCGGAGGCCAAAGCCTTTACTGGTAACACACCTTATGTGCAATGGGGTTATTGGCCCACGCTTTGGTTACTAGGGATTTGTATGGTGTTTACTTATTTAAGCGGCTTAGCTCTAAAACGTAAAAACAGATAACCAATAAAGAAATGAACCTTGGAATTCGATTCACGCTGACGCGTTGAGCTTGCGAAACAGGCGCAAGTTCTTTCTATTTTAAGAACCGAATACCAAGGCTCATGCTATGCTTTACCACGCAGGACACCTACAGAGATGTAGGTGGTAGAGTCGAGTCAGGAACAGAGACCGAGCGTGGGAACAATGAACAATGAACAATGAATTACTCAGTTTTATTAGCCTGATCATCATGAGTCGACATCAAACCATAATGACAAATTTCACAGGGCGCTAATACCTGCTTGGTTTCGATCACATTATCATGGCCACAGGACATACAATGATAACTTCCTGGCTCAACCACTGTTCCGACCACATGACACTCTTCTAGTGGTACAGGGTTATTATTGGCGTGATTAATCAACCACAACAACGCCGTATCTTCTTTCTCATCAAGCTCTTCCACCAATTCATGACTTTCTTCAAGCACATACTGCCAATTTGCATCAACCCATGCTTCGGTGTAACCCATTTTATCATGCCAGTAGGCCGTCATCAGAGCGACGTCTTCTAAAAACCAATCCTTTGCTCCAAGCAATGTTTTACGGGCTTCTTCAACAAGATTGGAATCTATTGTGCTTTTTGACGAATCTTTTTTCATAGATTTCATAACTCCTCCTAGATGCACCTTCTAATTAGGGCTCCATCTCTATAAAATAGCGGATATTTTCAGACTCTGTTGGCTATTGCATCATTATCTTGAGCTATGCCGCTATAATGGCTTCTTTATATTAAAGAGAATACAGGTCTACCAACCTTTCGTCGATCACGGGATAAGAATACATCATGCAAGAACAATATAATCCGCAGCAAATCGAACAAGCTGCTCAATCTTTTTGGGACGAAAACAAAGTCTTCAAAGCCGTCGCTGATTCCAACAAAGAGAAGTTCTACTGTCTTTCGATGTTCCCTTACCCAAGTGGTCGCCTACACATGGGTCACGTTCGTAACTACACAATCGGCGATGTTATTTCTCGCTACCAGCGCATGCAAGGCAAAAACGTACTACAGCCAATGGGTTGGGATGCTTTCGGCCTGCCTGCCGAAAACGCAGCAATCAAACACAAAACCGCTCCGGCAAAATGGACGACTGAAAACATTGCCTACATGAAAGGCCAACTTAAAGAACTTGGTTTCGGTTATGACTGGGATCGTGAAATCGCTACTTGTACACCAGAGTACTACAAGTGGGAACAATGGTTCTTCACTCAATTGGTCGAAAAAGGCTTAGCATACAAGAAAACCGCTGCGGTTAACTGGTGTCCGCATGATCAAACTGTATTAGCCAACGAGCAAGTAGAAGATGGCGGTTGCTGGCGCTGTGGTACAACCGTAGAGAAGAAAGAGATCTCACAATGGTTTATCCGTATCACAGATTACGCAGAAGAGTTATTAAACGATCTTGATCAATTGGATGGCTGGCCAGAAAAAGTAAAAGCCATGCAACGTAACTGGATCGGTCGTTCAGAAGGTCTAGAGTTCAGCTTTGCTGTAGAAGGCAAAGACGAGCGTCTATCGGTTTACACGACGCGTCCAGATACTATCATGGGGGTAACCTACGTTGCCGTAGCGACTCAGCACCCACTTTCTTTGGAAGCTGCCGAAAAAAATGCCGATCTAGCTAACTTCATTGCTGAAAGTAAACTAATGTCGACAACTGAAGCCGATATGGCCACCGTTGAGAAAAAAGGCATGGACACTGGTTTCAAGGCGGTTCACCCAATAACTGGCGATATTGTTCCCGTCTTCGCAGCGAACTTTGTCTTAATGGAATACGGCTCAGGCGCTGTAATGTCGGTGCCAGCTCACGATCAACGCGATTTTGAATTCGCGAAAAAATACGACCTAGCCATCAAACAAGTTGTTCAGCCTGCTGGCGACGAAGTCGTTGATCTAGAAAAAGCCGCTTTCACTGAGAAAGGCGTGCTTTGCAACTCTGGCGAATTCGACGGTCTGGCATTCAAAGAAGCATTCGATGCGATTGCTGCTTGGATGGTAAAACACGAATTAGGCGAAGTAAAAGTGAACTACCGTCTACGCGATTGGGGTGTTAGCCGTCAACGCTACTGGGGTACACCAATCCCGACCATCAACCTAAAAGACGGCTCTGTTGTTCCAGTTCCAGCGGATCAACTTCCTGTTGAGCTGCCTACAGATGTAGTCATGGACGGTGTTAACTCTCCAATCAAAAATAACCCTGATTTTTCTGCCATTATGTTTAATGGTGAAGAAGCGGAACGTGAAACCGATACCTTCGATACATTCATGGAATCGTCATGGTACTTTGCACGTTACTGCTGCCCAGATTCTACTGATGCCATGCTGACAGAAGAAGCGAACTACTGGCTTCCGGTTGACCAATACGTTGGTGGCGTTGAGCACGCTATCCTTCACTTATTGTACTCACGCTTCTTCCATAAGTTGCTTCGCGATGCCGGTCTTGTTAACTCTGATGAACCATTCAAACGTCTTTTGACGCAAGGCATGGTAAACAAAGACGGCACCAAGATGTCTAAGTCCAAAGGCAATACAGTAGACCCTCAAGAAATGATTGAGAAATACGGCGCTGACACCGTTCGTCTGTTTATGATGTTCAGTGCGCCACCAGAGCAATCACTAGAATGGAACGATGCAGGTGTGGATGGTGCTTCACGCTTCCTACGTCGTTTATGGGCGTTATCTTACCGCCATACCAACGCTGGAAAAGCGGGCGAGCTTAAGGTTGCTGAATTGAATGGCGCTCAAAAAGCCTTACGTCGTAAAACTCATGAAACGATTCAGAAAGTATCGGACGATATTGAACGCCGTCAAACATTCAATACCGCGATCGCGGCAGTGATGGAACTTTGCAACGAGATCAGTAAATTCGAAGACACATCTGAATTAGGTCTTGCCGTCGTTCAGGAAGCACTAGAAGCGGCAACATTATTGCTGTCTCCTATCGTACCTCACATAGCTCATCAGCTATGGGCTGAACTTGGCCACAACGGCAACATCGTTAATACACCTTGGCCAACGCTAGACGAAGACGCTTTGATCAAAGACGAGCTTACTATTGTTGTTCAATTACTTGGTAAAAAGCGTGCTGAATTGACGGTTTCTGCTAGCGCAGATAACAAAACGATTGAAGCCGAAGCCCTTGCGCACCCAAGTGTTGCCAAATTCCTTGAAGGCAAGACCGTGCGTAAAGTAATTGTGGTTCCAGGTCGCTTGGTCAACATCGTTGCCAACTAATTGAGGCGTACAAAGGGATGGTTACACCATCCCTTTTCCTTCACACAAAATAGAGATCACGGATATGATAGTCGCATTAACACAAACTACTCGTCTCGTTTTATTAGCGCTACTAACCATGAGCATTGTCGCCTGTGGGTTCCATTTACGTGGACAAGTCGATATTCCAGCCAAACTAAAAGTTTTAACATTAACATCTAACAGTGGTTCTGAAGCTTTTGATCGATCACTCCGCATTGCGCTTACAAGAGCTGGTGTTAAGATTATTAATGAAGCAGATGCTACAATCGAGACATATAATCTTAAAATTAATCCTATAACTTCTGCTGACACTGAATTAGCTCGTAATGCGTCTAATGATATATCACAAATACAACGTCGTTTAACAAGTCATTACTTTATTCGCCAAACCGACGGCAGAGCCATTTATGGGCCAAGAACCATCAGTACAACAAAAATACTGACAAATCAGGATGCAGAAGAAAGCGCCAAGCTTTCCTACAACCAAGACCAAACCGAAAGTATGAATGAAGAGCTAGCCAATCAATTAACATATGACCTTGGTTATGCTCCATTATAACTCTCATCACTTTTAGGCAAACAATGAGGCCTTTGCACGATGTCACGAGCGAAGCCAAGACGAGGCAAAAACAAACGAAAAAGCGGAATCTATGGGTTATAAATGAGCATTTTGAGTTTGTTTTTAACAAAGTATTAGAGAGCACAGTAATAGTGCCAAGGTCTCAGAATGAAAGTCAGAGCTGACCAACTACCAGCACAGCTAAAAAAAAGCTTAGCGCCTATTTATATTATTTCTGGTGACGAAGTCTTATTGTGCCAAGAAGCAGCAGACACTATTCGCAAAGCCGCCCAGCAACATAATATTGACGAGCGCTTACGCTTCGTGGCTGATGCTCAGTTTGATTGGCAAGATGTTATTAACGAAAACCAAAGCTTATCTTTGTTTTCATCTCGCCGTCTGTTTGATATTCAAATAGATAAAATGGGCGAAAAGCACAGCAAGGCACTGGCACAATTAGGCCAGTCACTGAGCGAAGACAACATCATCTTGCTCACCTTGCCTAAAATTGACGCTCGAACTCAAAAAGCAAAGTGGTTCACTCAGCTTGAATCACAAGGTGTGTTTGTACAAATCTGGCCAATAGACGCGAATCGATTACCTGCTTGGGTACAACAAAGAGCTCAAGCATTAGATTTATCACTGACTCGTGATGCTGCCAGCATGATTTGTGAACGTGGAGAAGGTAACCTACTAGCGCTTTCTCAAGAATTAGAAAAACTCGCTCTAATGCATGGGCAAGGCGTACAGATTGATGCCGAAAAAGTCGCTGAATCTGTCGCTGATAGTAGTCGCTATTCTATTTATGACTTAAGCGATCGACTATTAATGGGTAAAACTAAAGAAGCCATGCACTGTCTACATCAATTATTAGGCGAAGGCGTCGAGCCCAACATTATCCTTTGGCTATTCAATAGAGAAATTCAAGCCTTGGCTAACTTACTACAAGGCATGCAATCTTCCAGCTTTAAACAAGCCTGCCAAAGTGAAAAAATATGGGATAAGCGAGTCCCTTTTTACGAAAGCGCCATGTCACGTCACAATAAAGTGACTCTGCCTTACATGCAAAATTATCTAGCGCTTATTGATAAAAGCATCAAGGGGTTAGAAGGTCCAGATAACGAAACAGGCTTTCGTAACCTAGTAATGATGTTTTGTGGTTACAAACCTGTTGTGACCGAATTAGACATTCCCGCATAACCTTTCACATCCTTGTTCACCTTTTTGTAGGCATACAACATGACAAACAGCGCAATCATCGAAGAAATAAACGTTTGGACAACACCACTGTTTGTCACCCAAATGCCCGACCATGATTTTTTAAAAGAGGCACTTTTAGCTGCGGTGTATCAACTAAAAGCAGCTCAAAGCACTGCGATTGAAAGCCGTATAGCACCATCTGCAAAACACGCTCTACACGAAAGCACATTGGATTTTCTGGATCTTGCTGACGCCAACATCATGGAAGCCAAACGCACTTTTGAAGAGCTGATTCTAGAAATTGCTGGATCCGTGAACCAAGCTTTTTGGCCTGAAGATATGGAAGCTGACGCCCATATTATTGAGTCTTGGTATCATGTCACACAAAAAGGCGGCTACCATGATGCACACTCTCACCCAAATTGCTCTTGGTGCGGTATTTACTATTTAGAACCCGGCGATGCCCATATTGAAGGCAATGGTGGTCTCAATCGTTTTTATGATCCAAGAGTCAATGCGGAACATTATGCCGATCCAGGCACGGCATATCTAGGAGGTCATGGTGTTTGGGATTTCACCCCCAAAGATGGACAAGTAATCATTTTTCCATCCTATTTGAAGCATTCCGCTTTGCCCTATTTCGGCGATAAAAATCGAGTGGTCATTGCTTTTAATGCCATCATTGAAGCCTACTAATCTAAAGACCTAAAAAAAACAAACAACACTCCTACCAATTAAGAGCCTTCTGCCTTCTAGTTTTTACTTTCTGGAATTCATAACATATTGAGTTGGCTCTTATAATCGCTTCACCTATCCTGAACGGCCTTTTTACAATAAATTTCATAAGTTTCCATTCAAAGATTCACAATGGATTGGTATTTGTAGTAATTTAACAAGTAATGTTTCATAACGACGGGGAAGTCTATGCGTTTCCAGTTTGATCAACTAAGCGGCAATCAGCGCTATCATCTGATCACTCAGACAATTACACCACGCCCGATTGCGTGGATCATGACCAAAAATGAAAACGAGAGCTTCAACCTCGCCCCATTCTCTTACTTTGCTCCTATCTCTTCTGATCCTGCCCTATTAATGGTCTCAATTGGCAACAAAACGACGGATGTCGCCAAAGACACTAAACACAACCTAGTGAGAGAAAAGGAATGTGTTTTGCATGTTCCGAATGGGGATCTGGTTAATGCAGTAAATCAAAGTGCTGCGACATTATCGTATGGTGAATCTGAACTACCTACAACCGGTTTGTCACTTACCGATTTCACCGCCACTTTACCCAGAATTAAAGAAGCAAAAGTCGCTCTGCACTGCAAATTGTTCGACATGCATACATTAGGCAATGCATCGTTCAATGCCATTTATTTGGAAATAACAGACTTATACGTTGATGAAGATCTTGTTACTGAAGAAAACGCTCGAATCTACATCAATAACGAAAAACTCAACCCTCTTGCACGACTAGGTGGCGATGACTACGCACTTTTAGGCGAGACAGTAACGATAACTCGTCCAAACTAGGGCAATACCAGATTTGAGGTAAAAAAATGGACATTACAAAACACATAAATGCATTTCCTTTTATGGCAGACATTGATGCCGAGCTAGCCACTTCCTTAACGGATCTAGCGGCTGTAAAAACGCTCAAAGCTGGCGACATCCTAGCAAAACAATTTGAGATTGGTCAGAATATCTATTTTCTTCTAGAAGGCGAAGTGGCCATTTCGGTTCCACTGCAAGATACTGGTAAATCTTATAATGTCGGTATGATAAGCAACCTTCTTTCTCCTATTGGCTGGTCTGCTTTTCGCCACCCTTCTCGCTATGCAACTACATTCACAGCAACCAAGTCTTCCAAGTTGCTCTATTGGCCCATTCTTGAGTTACAAAAAATTCTTGATGCCAATCTGTCTTTCGCCAATCAATTTCTACAATTTGTTTACCAAGAATCCTTACCCGTTCTCACCAATGTACAAAATCAAACGCACCCTTTCTTTTCCAATGAATCATTGGCTTTTGAAGAAACACGCCCATTAATCGACTCCGAAACGCAAGTTCATGCACTAAAAGATGCTATCAGTCTATTAAACTACGCACCGTTTTGTGAAACTTTCACCCAAGCGGAAATACACGCTTTAGCCAAAAAATCGTCGATTTTATTGGCGCATCAAGGTGACATTTTAAGCCAACAAGATCAGCCTGCTAATGGCTTATACATTCTAATTAAAGGCAAAGTTGTCATTAGTTATCAAACGGACTCTGGCGATATTATTACCACTCGCACCATCTCTCGAACTGGAACCGTTTTGGCTTGGGCAACCCAAAATAAAGAAATGAAAAACCGCACTTCCATCATCTCCTCTAGAGACAGCAGCATTCTCTTTATCAAGCGGGATGATTTATTAGAAATATTCGAAGATAACCCAAAATTTTCGATCAAATACCTATACCGCCTTATTTGGCTGATTGGTGCTCATTTATTAGCCGCGAGAATGCGCTATCTTTCACAAATCGCCAACGATGAAGTGCTAGCTGTAAGCAACGTAATCGACCAAAACGCGGCACTATTACCCGTTAGCTCTCCTCTGTATAAAGTCAGCGAATTGCTCAAAAGTGCCATTACCACAGATGAAGCATTTGGTGTTCTTTACAAATGCCTGCATTTTGGCTGCGTGTTAGAAAGAACCATTTCTGGTATGTGTTTGGATATTCTGAAAGACTTACAGCGTGAAAATGCATTTTATCGTCATCTACAAAATGTCTATGACACCATCAACAGCTTACCAAAAGACACACCAGCACTAGATGCTAGACGTTTAAGTACCGAGCTTTTTAAGCAAGCCTTCCAACAAGTACCTTATGTCGTAAAAGGACTGGAAAACCTACCTAAAAAAACTGGCTCTCTGTTTATTTACAATCACTTATTAGGTTCACCGACTAACCGTTTACCAAACGGATTCCGCTTCTCTATGGATGCGCAATTTATTAGCTCAATGATCATTGACAAACAATACGGTATTTCAGGGCAACGTGTTGTTCGCCGTAGTAAAGAGAGTGAATTCTGGCGTGATGATTTTTACGGGCGATTTGGAAATATCTTCATTAATAGCTGGGAGGACCTAGCAAAAGATACTCCTGAGTACGATGAATTTATCAAAAACTCCCAAGACACTTTGAATAAGAACTTCCCGCTAATGATTTCACCTGAAGGACAAAGTTTTAGCACGCAGCAATCTCCAGGTGCCTTCTTACCTCACGCCTTTGAACTCGCTGGCTCCATGGGAACTGAAGAGCCTTGGATTGTGCCGATTGTGGTAGCAAACTTTGATAAACGCGCCGATCACAACCTGTATACAGTCATCATCAAACCGGCATTTAAACTGTCCAGCAGAGTAGATTACACGGATAAGAAAGCCTTAGCGCAATTTTTAGCGGCTTACCAAGAAGAATACAAGGGTTATGTTAACGAAGCGGTTGAGCTATCACGAGAAATTCGTCAATACCCAATATTCAGTGGTAAAAACGGCTATCTCTCTAATGTAATGAGCTTGAATCAAATCGATGTAGAGTTCGAATCGGATGTTCGTGAACTCGAGTTCCACCTAGCCTATCAAGAATACAAAGAGCAGCCAGTGGCATTTTATGGCTCCTCTACTGTTAGATTATGGCATGATTTCACTCATAACTTCCGTGACAAAAACGCTATTAACTTAGGGTTTCGTGGTGCAACATTAGAAGCTTGTGTCTACTACTTTGAACGTATCATCCTGCCACATAAGCCACGCTCTATGGTTATTTATGCTGGTGACAATGATATTGGCAACCACTGTGATAGCAACAAAGTAGTCGATCTATATATTGAATTACTCCAAAAAATAGATCGCCACCTGCCTGGCACTCCGGTCACTTTAATCAGCATCAAATGCAGCCCAACTCGCTCGAAAATGCGGGCAACCATAGAACAAACCAACAAACAATTAATACGTCTCGCTAAAACGCGGCCGAATACTCAGTACGTTGACTTATTCTCAACTTTACTGGACAAGCAAGGAGAGATAAAAGAAAACCTATTTGAAGGTGATAGGCTCCACTTACTTCCAAAAGCCTATGATATCTGGACCAAAAAATTGCTGGAAACAGAAAGCTTTATTTTTCAAAAATAAAGCTTTTCATTAGACAAAGATATTAATAACCCGTTTGTTGTTCGTTTTGTCAGACAAAACGAACAACAAACTTTAGAGAGTACATTGCAATCCCCACTTGCACAGCTGCAGCTTTGGTTTCTATTTTTGTAGGATGCCAATTATATGACGTTATAGAATTTCAGAACTACTTGGAAATATTGCAACCTATATCTTACGATATAAGCGGCGTAGGGGAATAATCGAATTTCCACGCGATAAATCAGGAGCTAAAGTTCTTTTTTTGGTGACTTTTATGTCGCTAGACAAAGTTACTCGCTCAACTTTCTCCTAAATTAAAGAGGGGAATAAAACATGAAGTACTAAGGAGCTGAACTTAAGGAGGAACTCGATAAAACCAAACAGCTAAAACTCTCTTCCCAACAAAAACACGTCTTCTTTAATCTGTTCATTCTGGGCAATATTCGGCAGCAATCCCCATTGCTCAAACCCCTGACGAGTGAAGAAGCTTTGGCTGTCGAGGTTGCTGGCGTAGATGTAGGCGATAAGGTGAGTAAAACCAAGTGTTGATCGGTTGGTTTCTAGGTATTGAAGTAGTTGTGTACCAATGCCTTTTCCTTGGCTATCTGGGGAGACGTAAACACTGATTTCACAGGCGGAATCGAAAGAGGGCAAGCCATAGAAGGGTTCGACTGAGCACCAAGCGATGACGTTGCCCTGTTCTTCTAAGACTAACATTGGATGCTTGTCAGTGACGCTTTCTAGCCAGTCAATAACATCGATCAAGCCAATGTTATCTTGTCGATGCCCAGTGGTGGAGAAAAGATCGCAGTGTTGAAAGACGTCTAATATTGCAGGGGCGTCGTCTAGTTCGGCTAGACGAATCCCCTTGCTGTAACTGGTTGACATGAATACGCTAGCCTTGTTCGAGCAAACGACGTAAGTCAATAATGGCGGTGTTAGCACGTGCAATGTAGGACGCCATAACCAAGGAATGGTTTGCCAATACACCAAAGCCACTACCATTTAAGATAAACGGTGACCAAATACTTGATTGGGTTGCTTCCAATTCACGAATGATTTGACGCAAGCTTACCAATGCATTTTTGTCTTGTAAGGTATAAATAAAATCCACTTCTACGGCTTTTAGCATGTGAATTAGTGCCCAGCTTGTACCGCGTGCTTCGTAGAAAACATCGTCGACTTTTGACCAAGGTGTACGCACGTAACGGGTATTTTCGTCTGATTCCAACTGT